>NZ_BMPY01000034.1 GCF_014647835.1 Microbispora rosea subsp. aerata | reverse complement strand
GTCGTGCGGGGAGGGGGAAACCGCCGTACGGGGAGGGGGAAACCATCGTACGGGGAGGGGGAAACCATCGTACGGGAAAAGGTCAGGGCTCCGGTGAGAGTCTCACCGGAGCCCTTGTCTCTGTCTGTATTGATCGAACGGCCGTTCCCGGAACGTGGAGTGCTCGGGGAGCCTTCCGACGTCGTGGGAACGTGACTGCGCCTCAGGGCGCCGTTCTCCTGTCGTGGTGGTGGATGACCGTGTGGCCGGCCGTTTCAGTCATCCCTCACCTGGCAGGATTCCGAGCGGCGCGGTCGTTTCGGGGGCCGTTGCGGGCCCTCGCCTTCGTCAGTTGAACAGCGTGTTGTTGTTGTTATTGAACCAGTTGTTGTTGTTATTGTTGAACCAGTTGTTGTTCTGGAACCAGCCGTTGCTGAACCAGTTCTTGTCGCGGTTGGTGCTGTCGCTGAACGCGATCGTGGCGCAGGGGCCGACGATGGCGAAGTGCGAGTCGCTGTCGAGGTCGCTCGAGAAAGCGCTGTTGTTGAAGAAGTTCTGGTTCGTCCAGAAGTTCTGGTTGTTGTTCTGGTTGAACCAGTTGTTGTCGTTGAAGTTGGCGAAGTTGTCGTTGCCCAGGCCGACCGGAGCGAAGCCGGTGTTGAAGCAGGGTCCGCCGTTGAAGCCGTTTCCGCAGTAGGCGCTCGCCGCCGTGGCGGTCATGGCGATCGCGCCACCGGCGATCGCGGTGCCGAGTGCGAGTCCGGCGAGAACCTTCGTGAACTTGGGCATGCTGTCCCCCTTGAAAGGATTGGAATTCCCCCGCATCCTTCGACATTTCTCATCGGAGATTCGAGAGAAATATCTTTGTGGCCCCTGGTGGGCCGGGTTCCTGCGCTAGGTTGATGTCCGAAGTACGCGCCTAACAAACGCCCCTATGTGGCTTTTGATCAGCTATTGGGACTTTATGGCGTGAATTAGAGTAATAAAGGGCGACTTGTCCCTGAATGTCCGATTCTCATTCGCGTGTCGCGATGAAGCGGACCGCTCGGCGCGAGGCGGCCTCGGCCCGAGGACGGATGGGGCCACGTACGGACCCGCGCCCGCGGTGAACGCCGGAACATGAGCCCGCGGAACAAGCGGAACAAACCGGCAGGCCACGAGGAGGCCGGGGGAACGCCGTGGTGAAAGCGGCATGCCGGGGAGGGCGTGCGAGGGCCGGGGCGCGGCGACTCGAGGATGGCGGCCACGCTCGGGTCGTGGAGCGCCCGGGGGACGGCACGGCGGGCCCGCCGTGCATGGCGCCGACCGCCGTTGAGGAGAGCGGTGAGCGGCGTCCGGCCCGCGGTGCGGCCTGCGCCCCACAGACCCCACCAGCCCGGCCGGGTCGGCTCGCGTTCATGCCGGGCCGGGGTGGGAACGGGGGGATCCGGTGCGCGGGCGGCGAAACCCGGAAACGCGCAGAGCGCCCGTGCTCGCGGTGGCCGCGGAGACGATCCACGACCGGCGAGCACGGGCGCCCTTCATCTGATCCCCGGCCCTGCCGCCGGGGTGTCACCGCCGCCGGTCAGACGGCAGTGCTCGGACGACGTCCGAGATCAGGGAATGGGCGGGAGATCCGTCTCGAAGACCGGCGCCCTGTAGTGCTTCTTCTTGCCCTTCTCCTCGTCCTTGACGACCTTCTTCTCCTCGATGTCGGGGTTCACCTGGGTCGCCTGGTTCTCCTTCGGCAGGGTCTGCGACTCCTGGTCCTGCGTGGGCCGGTTGTACAGGTGGCTCCAGTCACGCGAGTAGGTGTACGGAATCGTGGAGTTCTGCGACCACTGGGAGTTCCACGGCACCGCGGCGGAGCCGTTCGAGGACTTCTGGAACGGCGTGAGAACGAGCGTGAAGTCACGCATCAGGAACTGGTCCTGGCTCTCCGACTGCCGAAGGTGCTGCCACTGCTTGTTCTTGTTCTTATTCTTGTTCTTGTTCCGGTTGGCGGCCTTGTGCCCCTGGCGCTGCCGGTTGGTGTTGGCGTTGTAGTTGTAGTTCCGGGGGTAGTACCGGACGGCGCCTGCGGAAGGAGCGGGCACGTACCCGCCCATGACGGTCGCTGCGCCGGCGGCGCCGGCGGTTACCCCGCCGATCACGACGGCCGCTCCGCTCAGCGCGGTGCCGAGGGCGAGAAGCCCGGCGATGTTCTTCAACGCGGACATCTGGTTGTTTCTCCTCTGAATATCGCGACCCCAGCCCAGTCCTGTGCGGGACCAGGGCGGGTGGTAGTGGTTCGGCGCCGGGTGTCGTCACGCGGCGCCATGCGTTCGCCCGGCACCGGCGGTCCTCTCCTCGAACACGCCGCCGGTGCGCTGCTTTTTCCGACCGCTTCCGAATCGCGCCCGTCGAAGACGGGCGGGGAGCAGCGGTGCGGGTGGCGCCGGACGCGGTCGGTCTTCCGGTCGCCACCCGTCCCGCTCGCAAGCGGATCCGCTGCTCAGCCGCCTGTGCGCGGTGTCCCCGTTCCTCGCCGGTTCCGGCTCCCGTACGGGCCGGTCATGAGGGCGGGGAGATCAGCCTTCCGGCCTCGTGTCACCCGTCCAGGACGGGGCCGCTCGCCGGAGGCCGCTCGTGCGGGCTACGGTCAGGGCACGAAGACGACGTTGTCGTCCTCGGGAATCGGAGCGTGGTGCTTCTTCTTCGGCGCCTTCTCGGCCTCCTTGATGGTCTTCTCCTCCACCTCGGGGTTCACCTCGGTGGCCTGGTTCGACTTCGGCCGGACCGCGGACTCCTGGTCCTGGTGCGGACGGTTGTACTGGTCGCTGAAGTTGTCCGTGCGGGTGTACGGGTACGCCTGCGTGCTGCCGTACTGCCAGTTGTACGGAAGCGCCCGCGCGTCGGTGTCCGTCTTCTGGAACGGCGTGAGAACGAGCGTGAAGTCACGCAGCAGGAACTGGTGCTGGTTCTGGTTCTGCCGCTCGTGCTGCCACTGCTTCGTCTTGTTCTTGTTCTTATTCTTGTTCTTGTTGGCGGCCCGGTGCTTCTGGCCCTGCTTGTTGCGGTTCCGGTTGTAGTTGGCGTTGTAGGGGTACGGGTAGCCGCCGCCGCCCACGTAGCCGCCCATCACGGTGGCCGCGTTCGCGCTGGTGGCGACCGCGGTGCCCAGGGTGACGGCACCGCCGGTCAGCGCGGCGCTGATCGCGAGGATCCCGACCAGGTTGTTGAACTTGGGCATTTCATGTCCTCCTTGAAGGATTGTTGCCCCGACACTCCGGCGTTTTCCAAGTCGTTCGGAAAATGCCCTTACTGATGATCCTTGGTGGATCATCCCTGCATTGTCTTGTTTTCCTCGGCGTCCGAGCGACAAACGGCGATCGGCGGCTTTTGCCATTCACTTATCGCTTTATTGGCATCGTTGGCACCGATAGGATCGCTTTGGTCCGGATTGTCATTCATATCCGCATTTCGAAATGTCCGAATAAGGGTGATATTGGCCCTATGTCGTGCTCACCGATCGGGGCGAACCCGGATGATCCCGCGTCGCGCGGATAGCACGAGTGCCTGTCGAGGCGGCGTACGGCGGGGTTATCGTCGAGAAACGCGAGGCGAGCAAGGGAGGACGCGTGGGTGTCGAGCCGATTCCGGCGTGGCCCGGCCGGTTTGTCGACGTGGGAGACGCGCGCATCCATGTGCGGACGACCCCGGAGGGGCCGCCGGAGACCGCCGTGTACGTGCACGGCCTGGCGGGCTCGGCGACCAACTGGACCGACCTGATGGGCGAGCTCGCCGACGAGGTCCGGGGGGTCGCCGTCGACCTGCCGGGGGCCGGATACTCCCCCGAACCGGCGGACGGCGACTATTCCGTCCCCGCTCACGCCAGGACCGTGATCCGGCTCATCGAGGCACTGGGGGAGGGGCCGGTCCACCTTTTCGGCAATTCCATGGGCGGCGCCGTCTCGGTCAGGGTCGCGGCGAGCCGGCCCGACCTCATCGGATCGCTGACGCTGATCTCACCGGCGCTGCCCGACCTGCTGCCGAGGTACGGGCCGGCCAGGGTCGCCGTGTCCGCCGCCCCGCGCCTGGGCGAGCTGGCCATGCGCTGGCTCAGCGCGCTGCCGCCCGAGCGGCGCATCCAGGCGACGCTCGCCATGTGCTACGCCGACGTCGGCCGGGTCCACCCCGAGCGGCTGCGCGAGGCGATCGAGGAGCTGCGCCGCCGCGACATGCTGCCCCACGCGGGGGCGGCCATGGTCGGCTACGCCCGCGCGATCGTGCGCGAGTATTTCCGCCTCGGCCCCGACAACCTCTGGCGGCAGGCCGAGCGGGTCGCCGCGCCCACTCTCGTCGTGTACGGCCTGCGCGACCGGCTGGTCCACGCCCGCATGGCGCGCCGGGCCGGACGGGTCTTCCGCGACGTGCGCCTGGTCACACTCCCGCACGCCGGTCACGTGGCGCAGATGGAATATCCCGAGCTGGTGGCCCGGGAGGCGCGCCGCCTGCTGGTCCACGTGAGGGGATCGCTGCGCCGAACAGCGTGATTGGGGAATGCGGGGGTACCCCGGTTAAGTTGTGAGAAGAGCTTGTGATGGGCCCATGGAGCCGAGCGCGACATTGGCACGAAAACGGGAGTGGAACTGTGTCGTTGCCACCGCTGGTAGAACCGGCAGCAGAGCTGACGGTCGACGAGGTGCGCCGCTACTCGCGCCACCTGATCATCCCCGATGTGGGCATGGCTGGTCAGAAGCGCCTGAAGAACGCCAAGGTGCTGTGTGTGGGCGCGGGCGGCCTGGGCTCTCCGGCGCTGCTGTACCTGGCCGCGGCCGGAGTCGGAACGCTCGGCATCATCGACTTCGACGTCGTTGACGAGTCGAACCTGCAGCGCCAGGTGATCCACGGGCAGTCGGACGTGGGCCGCCTCAAGGCCGAGTCGGCGGCGGCGAGCGTCCGCGAGATCAACCCGCTGGTCAACGTCGTCATTCACAACGTCGCTCTCACGACCGACAACGTGATGGACATCTTCTCCGGCTACGACCTGATCGTGGACGGCACGGACAACTTCGCCACCCGCTACATGGTCAACGACGCGGCCGTCCTGCTGGGCAAGCCGTACGTGTGGGGGTCCATCTACCGCTTCGACGGGCAGGCGAGCGTCTTCTGGGCCGAGCACGGCCCGTGCTACCGCTGCCTCTACCCCGAGCCGCCGCCGCCGGGCATGGTCCCGAGCTGCGCCGAGGGCGGCGTCCTCGGCGTGCTGTGCGCGTCGATCGGCTCGATCCAGGTGAACGAGGCCATCAAGCTGATCACCGGCGTCGGCGAGCCGCTCGTCGGCCGCCTGATGATCTACGACGCGCTGGAGATGAAGTATCGCGACGTCAAGGTCCGCAAGGACCCCGAGTGCCCGCTGTGCGGCAAGAACCCCTCGATCACCGAGCTGATCGACTACGAGGCGTTCTGCGGCACGCTCTCGGACGAGGCGCAGCAGGCCGTCGCGGGCAGCACGATCACCGCGACCGAGCTCAAGGCCATGCAGGACCGGGGCGACGACATCTTCCTGATCGACGTCCGCGAGCCGAACGAGTACGAGATCGTCAACATCCCCGGCGCGGTGCTGATCCCCAAGGGCGAGTTCCTCAACGGCTCGGCCCTGGAGAGGCTCCCGCAGGACAAGAAGATCGTGCTGCACTGCAAGTCGGGCGCCCGCTCGGCCGAGGTGCTCGCGGTGCTGAAGAACGCGGGATTCTCCGACGCCGTCCACGTCGGCGGCGGCGTGCTGAGCTGGGTCAAGACGGTCGACCCCAGCCTGCCGACCTACTGACGCACGGCCACCGGAAGACGCACGACCGCGGAAACGGCCGCCGCCTCCTCGCGAGGCGGCGGCCGTCGCCGTTCACCCCTGTTTGTCCGGCACCACGCTGAGACCGCCGGGCGCGACGATCCGCTGCGGGTTCTCGACGTACGCCGTGAACGCCGACCATCCCTTGCCGGTCGGCTTGAACCACGTCTTGAGCCGCTTGCCCACATATCCCTTGCGTACGGCGACATATCCGGCGCTCTCCAGCGCGCTGCCGTGCTTGGACGGGACGGAGTCGCTGACGCCGGCGGTGTCGCGGACGAACCCGAACTCCGCCTCCTCGACCGCCGCGAGCAGCGAGACGATCCGCAGCCGGGCCGGCGCGTGGATGACCGGGTCGAGCTCCATCGGACGTTCTCTTCGAACCTGCGGGCCGTCCGGCGCGCGATGGCTCGGGAGGCCGGCCGGCTGCCCACCGCTTTCCGAAGCGTCACGTACTTTCCCGCCACATTTGTGGGGAAGACGGGCGGTAGGTCGCGTTAAGGTCACTGAGGGAGGGAGGCCGCGACGGGAACGGAGGCGGAGTGGGCGAGACGCGGACCTGGCCGGCCGTGGCCGTGGCCTCCGCGATCACCCTGGTCTGCGCGATCGTCGGCGGACTCGCGGCCAGCGCGGCCGTCGCCGAGCTGACCAGAGGTCCGAGCGTCGCGGAGCTGCGCGAGGCCCAGGCGGCCGAGACGGCGCTGCGGTGGCAGCGCTGGCCGGCCGGACGGATCTTCCCCGCCGGCCTGGCCTACACGAGCGAGCAGGGCGGGCGCGAGTCGGCGCGGCGCGTGGGCATCTCCTCACGCACCGACTGCCGCGGCGCCGTCGACACCGCCATCGCCGCCAAGCTGAAAGCCGCCGGGTGCCGGGCGGTCCTGCGGGCCACCTACCTCGACGCCCTGCAGGGCATCGTGGTGACGATCGGCGTGGCGGCCTTCCCCGACGAGCGCGCGGCGCGCTCGGCCGTCCCCATCTTCCCCCGCGACGGGTCGGCCACCCCCGGGCTGCGCGCCCTGGCGTTCCCCGGCACCGTGACCGAGCGCTTCACCGCGAGCGGGCGCCAGTCGATGACCCTGCGGCAGGCCGGGCCGTACCTGGTGATGACGACGGCGGGGCAGGTCGACGGGCGGCCGGCCCGCGCGCTCGGGGAGCAGCGGGAGACCATGTTCGCGTTCACCGGTGACCTGGCCGAGGCGGTCGGCAAGATCCTCACCGCCCCGGCGTCCCCCGACTGCACCGCCAAGGAGTGGCAGTGCTGACCTCGCTTCGCCGCAGGGTCGTGGCCGCCTTCGCCGCCGTGCTCGCCCTCAACGCGGGCGCGTTCCTCGCTCCCGCCCCGGCCGGGGCGGACGACGTACGGCTCAGCCAGCAGGAGGTGCTGCGCACCCTCGACGTCGACGACGCCTGGCGGCTGACGAGGGGCAGGGGCGTCACCGTCGCGGTCCTGGACTCCGGGGTCGATCCCAACCACCGCGATCTCGTCGGATCGGTCATCACCGGACGGGACTTCACCATCGGGGCCAACCCGCGCGGGGTGCAGCCGGTGCGCCTGCACGGCACCTACATGGCCTCGCTCATCGCCGGGCACGGGCACGGCCCCGGCGGCGCCGACGGCATCATCGGCGTCGCGCCGGAGGCGAAGGTGCTGTCCGTGCGGGTGATCCTGGAGGACGAGGAGCCGGGCTTCCGCACGTTCAACTCCGACGAGCGGTACGAGGGCGTGGTCGCCAAGGGCATCAGGTACGCCGTGGACCACGGCGCCGACGTCATCAACCTGTCGCTGTCGAAGGACATGCCGACGAAGGAGGAGCGCGCGGCGATCAGATACGCCATCTCCAAGGGCGTCGTCCTCGTCGCCGCGGCGGGCAACGACGGCGCGGGCAAGCGGACCGCGCCCTACTCCTACCCCGCCTCGATCCCCGGCGTGATCTCGGTGGCCGCGGTCACCTCCACGCTGCGGCGGGCCTCGTTCTCCAACCGCAACTCCTCGGTGATGGTGGCCGCGCCGGGCGTCGACGTCCTCGGGGCGGGCCCGGGCGACGAATACTGGGTCGGCCGGGGGACCTCCCAGGCGACCGCGCTGGTCTCCGGCATCGCCGCGCTGATCAAGTCGCGGCACCCCCGCATGTCGCCCGCCCTGGTCGCGCAGGCCCTCACGTCGTCGCCGACCCATCGGGGCCGCTACAACACCGGGACCGGGTTCGGGGTGGTCAACGCGTACCGCGCGCTGAACGTCGCGGACACCCTCTCCCGCCACCGCGCCACGGCGTCGGGGGCGGGGGTGCAGAACCCCTCGCGTCCGGTCCGCTCGACCACCGACGTCCACGACCCGATCGTGGTCGTACGCCGGGACACCGGAATGATCCTTCTCTACGGCGGCATCGCCCTCGCCGGCTTCGCCGGTTCCGGCGCGGGCCTGGCGGTCCTGCTGGTGCTCGCCCGGCGGGCGCGCAGACGGCAAGAGAGAGACGACGCGCTGCCGCCGGCACCTTGGCCGACGAGCCTGCCGACGTAGCATCGAAGTATGCCGCCAGAGCAGTCCCGCACCCCGCGGACGGCACCGATGCCGTCCGGCCTCGGGCGGGCCGGGCCCAGGCGGGCCGGGCTCCGGAGGGAGGCCAAGGGGGCGCTGCCGCTCGGCGCGTCCGCCCGCCGCGCCCGGGCGCGGCCCTGGACGGGCTCGAAGGGGCGGGCCGCCGCCGCGCAGGCGGCCAGGGAGCGGGCCGAGCTGGAGCGCGGCATCCGCTTCCGCGCGCTCTATCTGACGATCATGGGCATCGTCCTCGGCGTGGCCGCGGTCAACGTGCTGCTCGGGTCGGTCGGGCTGATCCAGGAGAACAGGTCCCGCCCGCTCACCGACGCCGAGCGCGCCCGCTACGTCGCCGAGGACGTGGCCCGGCGCTGGCGCGCGTGGCCCGCCGGGATGGTCTTCCCCGAAGAGCTGCCGTACATCGGGCTCGGCCACGCCCAGCAGTACGCGCGCAGGGTGGGCATCGCCCCCGAGGCGGCGTGCGCGGCGGCGGTCGACTCGCCGGTGGCGTCGGTGCTGGGCAAGTACGGCTGCCAGACCATGCTGCGCGCCACCTATGTCGACCAGACCTCGACGTTCGCCGTCACCGTGGGCGTCGCCGTGCTGCCGAGCGAACAGGCCCGCACCGACGCGGCGGGCGAGCTGCCCGTGGACGACCGGGTGGGCGTGCGGCCGGTGGCCTTCCCCGGCACGATCACCGACACCTTCGGCGCCGCCCAGCGCCAGCGCACCGGATGGGTGGGCGCGGGGCCGTACATCGTCTTCTCCGCGGCGGGGTACACCGACGGGAGGACGCGTGCCTCCGTGCCCCTGGAGGAACAGGTGAACAGCGAGATGTGGCCCATGGCCGAGACCGTGGCCGGGCGCATCGCGCGCGCCCTCGGCGAGCCCCCGGACGTTCCCCGGTGCACCCAGGGGAACGTGTGCTGAGGCCGGCGGCCCTCTGCGCGGCGCTGACGGCGATCCTCCTGGGGACCGGGCCGGCGGTGTCCGCGGCGGCGCCGCCGCCGGACGCCCTGCGCGCGGGCGCCGAGGACCGGTGGGCGCTCGACGCGGTCAACGCCTCCGCCGCGTGGAAGGTCAGCAAGGGCGCGGGCGTGACCGTCGCCCTGCTCGGCGCCGGGCAGGCCGACGCCGGCGTGCCCGGGCTGCGGGACCGGATCGAGCGCGGCCCGGACCTGACCGGCACGGCGGCCGGCGACGAGGCGGCCGAGGCGGGCGGCGACCCGACCGCGCTGGCCTCGGTGATCGCCGGGGACGGCGGCGGGGGGATCACCGGGGTCGCGCCGCGGGCGCGGGTGCTCTCCCTCTCCGTGGTGCGCGGCCGTCCCGAGGGCGGCTCCGTGGAGCCCGAGAGCCCCGCGCGGGAGGCGCGGAGCAGCCCGATCGCGCGCGGCATCCGCTACGCGATCAGCCGAGGGGCCAAGGTCATCTGCCTGCCCGTCCCCGCGTACGGCGTGAACCGCGAGGAGCGGGAGGCCGTCGCGTTCGCGTTGACGAGGGGCGCGGTGCTCGTGGCCGCGGTGGGGGACGCGGGCCAGTCGCCGTACGCCCGGCAGAACGGCACCTCCTACTGGGCGTTCCCGGCGGGCTACCCCGGGGTGGTGGGCGTCGCCGCCGTCGACCGGCAGGGCGCGAAGACCGCCGGCAGCAGCGACAACCTCTCGGTCCTGGTCGCGGCGCCGGGGGATCGGGTGCCCGTCACGCTCGCCGGCGGCCGCCGCGGGACGGCGTCGGGGACCGGAGTGGCCAGCGCGATCGTCGCGGGAACCATCGCGCTGATCAAAGCGAAATATCCGGATTTGCCGCCGGAATTGGTGTCGCGCGCGCTGACATCGACCTCCCGTCCACACCCGCCCGCGGGATACGACGACAAAGTCGGGTTCGGCGTGGTGGACGCGGCGGCGGCCCTGCGGAAGGCCGGAGAACTGACCGCATACGGCCCCGCCTCGGCGGTTCGGGACGACGCGCATTTCGGCAAGGGCCCGGTCTCGCAGGCTCCCACGCGACCGGGACCGGATCCGGTTAGGCTCTGGATTTACGGCATCGTCGTGCTGCTCGGAATCGGCGGTTTCTGCGCCGCCGCCGTCGCGCTGCGCCGCCGGTGATCACATATTGGCCGCCGTTCTGCAGCATTTCGGACGCGGTCTTCCCGATCTTCGCGTTTCCGGTGACAAAGCCGGGTCAAGATTCGCTAAGGTCGCGGCTCATGGGGTACGAGCTGCGCGTAGAGCGGGATGCACCACTCGCCTACGCCGAACTCGCGAGCGTCTCGGCACAGGCCGGATTCGAGTTGCGCGGGTCACAGGAGGCGGGCGAGGTCGTCGCGCGCCACGGCGACTCGGTGCATCCGGTGGCCATCTGGTCCGGCCGGCTCTACGGTGAGCCGGCGTCGGACTGGCAGGTCGCCCAGCTGGCCCGTCTCACCGACCTCATGGGGGCCCGGCTCGTGGGCGAGGACGGCGAGGCGTACGGCATCAGGAACGGCGTCGTCGAGCAGATCAACGGATCGTCGACCTACGAGTTCGGCAAGCTCGAAGAGATCCTCGCGGCTGGGCCGACCGAGTGGAGCGCGTGAAAGACGGCCGCGGCCAGCCGCCGCCGTTCGCGGAGCGGGTGCTCGACCTGGTCGAGCGGATCCCGCCCGGCAAGGTCATGTCGTACGGGGACGTCGCCGAGTATCTCGGCGAGGGAGGCCCCCGGCAGGTCGGCCGCGTGATGTCGCTGTGGGGCGGAGGCGTGCCGTGGTGGCGGGTGACCCACTCGAACGGCACACCCCCGCCTGGTCATGAGGCCGAGTGCCTGGCCCGGTGGCGTGAGGAGGGCACGCCCCTGCGGGGCGGCGACCGGGCGGACATGCGCGCGGCGCGCTGGGACGGCCGCGCCTGAGCGCCGCGGCGGCCTCGTCCCGGTTGTGCAGAGCCTTGGGCGTCGTCGCCGCCGAGACCCCGGCCCGTGCGGCGACGCCGGCGTGCGCCGGTCTGTGCCCGCTGCTGCTTTGAGCCGGCCTGTGCCGTCCGTGCCCGCCAGTCTGTGCCCGTCGGCTTGAGGCGATCCGTGTGTGTCGGCCTGTGTCGTCTGCGTCCCCCGGCCTGAGCCGGCCCGTGCCCATCGGCTTGTGCTCGCCGGTTTGAGTGGGTCTGTGTCGGCCTGCGCTTGCCGGCCTGAGCCGGTCCGTGCCCGCCGTCGGCGGCTCACGCCGGACGCGTGCCGAGGTCTTGACACGGGGGCTGACAAGCTGCGCCGAGATCGGTCCGATCGTGATCATCCCCCCGGCATGCTGGCGCTTGTCACCTTGTGCCACAGGGGCATCACTTCATGATTCACAGGAAATCCACAGGCTTGCGCGAGTCAGGTTCGGCAGTGTTCTGAGGGCATTACCATTTTCTGAACACTGGTCTGGCGAAGGGTGGTGCCTCCCTTATGACACCCGCACCCGCGAGCGACGTCGTCCTCGAACGACTGCGGGCTGTCCAGGAGCTTTACGACCGGGGCGAGCCGATCGACGCACTGGTCGCGCTCGTGCGCGCCGAGGGGCTGACTCCCGCACAGCGCCGGGAGGTCGACCGCGAGGCGATCACCGGTCCCCTGGGTCTGCGCCTCGACGCCGCGGCCAAACGCGGCCCGGCCCGCCGCCGTCAGACTATCGACGCCCTCCGGCCGTACCTGGCGGAGGTCGACCCGAAGGTCAAGCGGGAGCTGCCGGTCGGGCGCCGGGTGGCCTGCCACCTGATCGAGACCCGCGACCCGGCCGAGCTCGCCGAGAGCGACGCGCTGGCCAAGCTCGCCGCCGCCGCGGCCGAGCCCTCCCGCCGGGTGCGGCGCGGCCTGCGATGGTACGCCGAGCTGCCGGTCGAGGTCAGCGATCCCTCGCTGCTGCGCCTGCGGGCGGCCGACCTCGTGCCGGTCACGCAGATCGACGACATCACCTGGGTGGGCAACCGCCTGCGGGTGACCGGGCACGCCTACATCGCGGGCCTGTCGGTCCGCAGCGGGCGGTTCAACCGCGCCACCGTCGTGCTGCGCGGCCCCCGGTGGCTGCCCCGGGTCAAGATGAAGACCCGCAGGACCTACCGTCCCGAGGCCACCCACGCCGCCCGCGAGCCCGGGTGCAACTACGACTGGGCGGGCTTCACGGCCGAGCTGCATCCGTTCGCCCTGCGCTGGCGCGCCGCGGTGCGGGCCGTGGTGCGCGGCACGAAGCGGCTGCTGCGCCGCCGTCACCTCGTCCAGGACACCACCACCTGGCGGGCCGAGATCGTGATCTGGAGCCGCGCCGCCCGCGCCAAGGGCGTGCTGCGCGGTCCCGTGATCGGCCGCACCGAGCGTCCGAGCGGGCTGCAGGTGCGCCCCCGCTGGTGGGTGCGTCCCGTGTGGACCTCCGACAAGGCGCTGCAGGTCGTCTACCAGCCGACCCGCGCCCAGCTCACCGGCGTCAGGCTGAACGGCGACAGCGTCGAGCTCACCGGCTTCCTGCCGGGCCGGCCCATCACCAAGGGCAAGGCCCGGGTCGGCGGGCACCGCATGTCGGCCGACTTCACCCCGGTCGAGGGCGGCAGCCGTTTCTCGCTGTCGCTCATGGTCGGCACGTTGCTGAACGCCGAGTCCCGGCGGCTGTGGGTCGAGCCCAAGGGCGACCCGGCCGCGGCCGTCATGCTGGAGGGCGCGGAGGAGACCCGTCTCCTCGTCGGCGACCGCGAGATCACGGTGCAGGGCGACCGGCGCGACCGGGTCGTCATCTCCGGCCACAAGATCCTGCCCGTCATCACCTCGGCCGAGTGGCACGACGAGTCGATCACGCTGACCGGCCGCTACCCCGACCCCGACCCGGGCCCGCGCGACCTCGTGCTGCGGCACCGGGGCGGGCTCACGATCCGCGTGCCGATCGAGCGCGACGGCGAGCGGTTCACCGTACGGCTGTCGCCCAACGCGATGCCGCGCTTCGGGTCGGCCGTGCCGCTCGCCGAGGGCACCTGGAACATGTCTGTGGCGCCGCCCGGCAAGTACGGCCCCGCCATGGTGCCCACCCGGTTCGACCACGCGGGTCTCGACACGCTGGACGAGGGACCCCGGACCATCGGCGGCCGGGTCTACCGGTTCGTCGCCACCCGCTACGACGTGCCGGTGCTGGTGGCGGCCGAGGACCGGCCGGGCGACGAGCGGAGCGCGGCGGGCGTGTGGGCGCTCAGCCGCACCTTCTACCCCGCCGAGCGCGCCAGGCCCCTGCGGAACGCCACCGTCTACGTCTCCTTCGATGGCCGTGCGTACTCGGACAACCCGCGCGCCATCTACGAGGAGCGGCTGCGGCGCGGCGACGAGAGCGAGCACATCTGGGTCGTCAGGGACGGCGCGTTCGTGCCGCCGGGCTCGCGTGAGCTGGGTCTCGGCGACGGCGTGACCCCCACGGTCGTCCGCGAGGGCAGCCGGGAGCACTACGAGGTGCTGGCCCGCGCCCGCTACATCGTCTCCAACGGCTTCCTGCCGCAGTGGTTCCGCGCCCGCGAAGACCAGGTGGTCCTGCAGACGTGGCACGGCACGCCGGTCAAGCACATCGGCCGCGACCAGGCCCACATGAAGCGCGAGCCGCGGCCTCCGGTGTGGCACCGCCAGGCCGTGGAGGTGCGCGGCTGGGACGTGCTGCTGTCGCAGAGTCCGTGGGCGTCGGGTGTGCTGCGCAAGGCCTTCGGCTACGAGGGCGAGATCCTGGAGTGCGGCTACCCACGCAACGACGTCCTCGTCGCGGGCGACCGCGACGCGCTCGCGGCGGACATCCGGCGCCGCATCGGCATCCCCGAGGGCAAGCGGGTCGTCCTGTACGCGCCGACCTACCGCGACTACGACCGCAGGAACGCCGCGGTCAAGCTCGACCTGGCCGACGCGAAGCGGGCCCTCGGCGCCGACCACGTCGTGCTGGTGCGCGGGCACATGATGCAGGCGTTCCCGCACGTGCACTCGCACGACGGCTTCGCCATCGACGTGACGACCTACCCCGACACCGCCGACCTGCTGCTGATCGCCGACGTGCTCGTGACCGACTACTCCTCGGTCATGTTCGACTTCGTGGCAACCGGGCGGCCGGTCGTGCTGTTCACGCCGGACCTGGCCAAGTATCGCTCCTCCCGTGGGCTGTACCTCGACCTGGAGTCCCAGCGTCCGGGGCTGCGCCTGGAGACCTCGGCCGAGGTCGTGGAGGCCCTGCGGAACATCGACGCCATGACCGCCAAGCTGGCCGACCGTTACGCGGCCTTCGTGCGGACCTACGCGCCGCACGACAACGGCAAGGCCACCGCCCGCGTCATCGACCACGTCTTCACGTCCTGACCTTCCGGCTCCTCACGCCCCCGGGCCCGTCTCCACACGGCCCGGGGGCGTTGTGTTTCATCGCGATCCCCGGCCCGCCGCCAGGGAGTTGTGTTTCACCGCAGTCCCGGCCGACCTCGACGAGATCGGCGCGCGCAGTACAACCCATGCGGTATCAGCACTTTCCAACCTTTCTTCCGGCTCGGCCTCGGCCACCGGCATGGCCGACACCACGATCCGGCGCACCCGCCGCGACGGCGGCGAGCGGCCCCGCCGCATGCGGCCGCGTGGCCCTGGACCTGCGCACCCGGCTGGACGCCTGGCGAGATCCCGTTGGCATCTGTCGCGAATGCCCCTGGGACGGCATGCGGCCGGCTGGTTGGCTTTCCACCGCGGGTTCGCCGCCGCCCGCGGTGCCGGTTGTCCGCGCCGTCACGACAGCCGTCCGAGAGAGCGTCTGAGAAAGCCGCACGATCATGAGCTTTGTCCTGCCGATCCTGATCGGCCTCACCTATGCCGCGCTGATGTCGCTGATCCCCGAACCGCACCGCCGCCGTTTCAACGCCGTCATGGTGGCCGGGGCGGGGGCCGCCTACCTGAGCGGCGGGGGCCTCGGCGGCTGGGAGTTCCCCTTCACCGCCCTCGTCACATACTGCGCCTATCGCGGCCTGGAATCGTGGACGTTCATCGGGATCGCCTGGCTGCTGCACACCGGATGGGACATCCTCCACCACCTCAAGGGCAGCCCGATCATCCCCTTCGCGCACGACTCGTCCTTCGGCTGCGCCGTCTGCGACCCCGTCATCGCCCTGTGGTGCCTGCGGGGTGGCCCTTCCCTGATCGACCTCGTCCGCACCCGTGCCGCCCGCCCGCGCACGCCCTGATCGGCCAGGATTCCGGATCTGCCAGGCCCTGGCGGATCCACTGCGGCGAGCTGGTGTAGGCGGCCACGGCCCGGGCTGACCAGCCCAGCCGACGTCGTTTGTCCCAGCGAGCCATGACGTTGACGTGCCGCGATGTGATGGGCTTTCGGTCTCCTGGGCGCCGTCGGTGTCGCTACTGTTCGGTCAGGGTCGCTGTGCCGGACATCAGCAGCGGGAGTAGGGTGTCACGAAGCTGCACGGTGGCCCGCTGAATCTGCTCGTGTATCCGAATCTTCTCGTTGAGGGCGTCGAGTACTTGGCCTATCGATCGTTGAACCTCAAGTGGCGGCAGCGCGACGGGCATAGCAGCCAACATGTTCAGGCTGATGTTGGGTATAGCAGTGCCCGAGGCATTCCGCTCCATCCAACCGCGGACCGCGGCATGGCCCAGATAATGGTTCAGATATGAGGAGTCGACGGCGTCGCCGGGACGTAGCCTGATGATTCCGTTTCCGAAAATCCAGCCGTCTTGCTCGCTGCTGACCATGGCGTGGCGGCCGATTCCGCCGGTACGCACGCAGACGATGTCTCCTGCCACCAGTCGATAGCCCGACAGATTGGCGGCGGCTGCCTCACTGATGCGGTCCGGATTGTCCGTCAACCAGCCGTCGGCGACGTTGCGCGGCTTGAGCAGGGGCACAGAGCCTGTCATGCTCGACGGGACGGAAGCTCCGGCCTTGAGTTCGCAGACATCCCTCAGCGGGACCTCCCTCCAGTCGGGCGGCATCTGATCAATAAGCACGGTCACCATCTCAGCCTGCGCAGCAGTTCGGTTACGTGCGCATCCGCCGCCGACGCCACAGCATGAAGACGGTCGAGTTCCTGCCGGAGGGCAGCGACCGATTGGCCGCCGGCCGCGAGACTACCGGCTGCTCGCATCACGTACCGGAGGGGGTTCAGATTGTAGTTTTGACGCCGCACCTCTTTGGGCTCGACGATCGTGGCAAGGCCGTCGTGACCTGTTATCCCTCGGCCCTTTCGCCATCCTTCGATGATCTCGGCAAGAGTACGATGCTCCTCCTGGGTGAGGACTCTACGGGTACGGGTCGTCATCTGCCCCATGCCTGTAGCGTCGACGAGAAGGATTTCACGGGGTCGCCGGAGGGGATGCCTGAGGAGCCAGATCGTCACCCCGATCGCTGTGCTGTGGAAAAGATTGGGCGGGAGGGACACCAGCCCTTCAACGCAGCCATCCTCCACAAGACCGGCCCGTATCGCACGCTCGCGCGGGTTCTCGGAGAAGGCGGCGCCGTTGGGCATCACCACGGCGGCGCGGCCCTCGGGGGTCAACAGGTCGATTGTGCGTTGCAGCCAGGCGAAGTTCGCATTATGTCGAGGCGGTGGTGCATACCGCCAGCAATACATGTCTGGGTCATCACACCAGTTGCGCATATTGAAGGGCGGATTGCAGACGACATACCGGAACCGCCGCGCAGAATTCGGGGCGCGCAGTACCTCGATCGCGCGGCTGTCGAGTCGCGCGTCCACTCCGTGCAGACGTAGGTTCATGCGCGCCAGCGAGAGCGATTCGGGGCTCAGCGCGTTTCCTTCGACTCGTACAGGAGTCGCGGTGCTCCTCTCACGGACACGGGAGACGGTCGCGGTCAGCAGTTCGCCCGCTCCGCATGCGGGGTCGTAGACATCGAGGGGTGCGTCGGGTGCCATCAGGTCGACCAGAGTGCGGGTGACAGAGGTAGGCGTGTAGAACTCGTCGGCCTTCTTCCCCTGTGTCTCGGCATGTCGGCCCAGAAATAGCTGGAAGGCCTCCGCCGCGCCCAACTTCCGCACCCAGTGATCCACCACTCTTGCGATCTCGGCGAGCGCGCGGCCTTCCCGCACGTTCGCAGGAAGTTCCCACCACATCGACGCCAGGGCGGGCTCTGCCAACGTGTGAAGCGCGTGATCCACCCATCGCCATGCGTCTATCTGCTCGCCTTCTACTGCGGCCCAGCCCTCCTCGTCGCGGGCGCGGGCATAAAGCAAGGTGAGAACGAGCAGGTTGTGACGATCCGGTGCTATAACGCCTCGCAGTTCGTCGAACGCTGCCCACAGGCGCTTTTCCGGCTCCCAGCGCGAGACGCTCACGGCGTGAGGAGGGGGCGGCGGATGCTCCTGAGGAGCCTGCTGACTCTCCCGGAAACGTGCCCCATAGGTCAGGCCGGGAGCCTCCCCATCCCTGAGCGCATTTTTGGGGATTCTCCGGCCATCCAGCCACGCCGCGACGGCCTGCGTGTCGAAGAGCTCGTCACCCTCGATCAGGGTAGGTCGGGGGAAATCCGGATGGCGGCGTTCCCAATTGCTGACAGCCGCACGCCCCACGCCAGCGAGGCGAGCAATCTCAGAGCGGGAGACGAACTCCCCTGGTGCCGACGTCATCGTCGTCCCTTTTTCGGCCGCCGGGTGAGCACATTTGGCACCCGGTCGAAACCGCGCAACCAACTTGCGAACGCAGGCTCCATATAGTTGAGAACGCGGTAGATCTTCCGATGATCGGCCGCGAGATCGCGATGGTGAATAGGTTCGTGGTGCATGACCCTATTACGGAATAGCACCATGGACTGCAGGGCGTCGTGCAGCGACCTCCTGGGCCCGTGATAGTGCGGAAACGCCTTATGGAGCGCAGGAACCCAGAAATACCGGTCGTAGGTACGGTTGAGCAGTGAGACCCAGAAGCCGAAGCCCAACTCCGCCACGACGTCGTCAGGTGTAGGGTTGGTGGTGCCTTTGCGATTCAAATCGGCATAAGCCTTCTCGACTCTGCGGACATCGCGCTTCTTCAGTGGTGCAACGTTCCACCAGTCCCCCTGGCGGTATCTAACCATCAGAAGATGATGTTCGGCGTTCCGCAGACCGACCTCGACACAGTGCAGAGGACCGTAGAAGGCCTCGGATATTTCCACATTCCAGCGGTACAGCTCCCAGGCCCGCTCAGGGTCTCCGTCCGCAGCGTCAAGGTACGCCTGGAAACGAGGAACTGATAGAAGTTGCGCTACCCATTCGGGGAGCTGGAATGTCATGACGTACCCCTTGAGCATAGCCTGGTAGGGGGCGGAGCCATGGGGTACAGTACTTGGCGTACGCCCCGGGTCCGCCTCTGCTTCGCATGCCGCCCGGGGCACGGCTTTTTGGGCACCCGTTTCCCCGGAGACCTCCCCGTCGTTGCGACGTCACCTTCGTGAGGTCTGTGCTGTGATCGTTAATCTACCCGCATGACTTCCGGTACGCAGTCTGTATGGCAGTACAGAGAACTGTGAACAAGGCTTTCCGGTTGGGTGCGTGTACTCACGTTCCGAGGTAGTGCGGCAGCCGTACTGGGCATTCGGGCACGATCTGCGCCGGTGATCTGGTGGAATGCTGTGCTGTGAGTGGTCAAAACTATCGTCTGGTACGGCGTGGCGGGATGGGGCGGCGTGCGGCCCCCGTGCTGGACGAACATCAGCGCGCCGTCGTCGAGCACGAGAGCGGGCCGCTGCTCGTGCTCGCCGGGCCGGGCACCGGCAAGACCACCACGATCGTGGAGACGGTCGTCGACCGGGTCGAGCGCCGCGGCGTGGACCCCGAGCGCGTGCTCGTCCTCACCTTCAGCCGCAAGGCGGCCGGCGAGCTGCGCGAGCGGATCACCGCCCGGATGCGCAGGACCACGAGGACTCCGCTGGCCCTCACTTTCCACAGCTACGCGTACGCGCTGCTGCGCCGGGAGGCGGTGCTGGCCAACGAGCCTCCACCGCGCCTGCTCACCGGCCCCGAGCAGTTGCTGGAGATCCGGCGGCTGCTGCACGGCGAGCTCGAGGACGGCGCGCGGCACTGGCCGCCGGACATGCGCGAGCTGCTCAAGACCCGGGGGTTCGCCGAGGAGCTGCGTGACTTTTTGTCCCGGGCGGCCGAGCGCGGCCTGTACGGCGACGCGCTGGTGCGGCTGGGCCGCGAGCACGGCAGGCCCGACTGGGAGGCCGCGGGGCTGTTCTCCTTCCGCTACCAGGACCGCTTCGACCTCGACCCGGTGCCCGCGCTGGACTACTCGGAGCTGATCCGCGAGGCGGCCGGTCTGCTGGCCGACGGCGAGGTGCGGCGGCGCGAGCGCAACGCGTACGACCTGGTGCTGGTCGACGAGTATCAGGACACCGACCCGGCGCAGGAGTCGCTGCTCGCGCAGCTCGCGGGGGACGGCCGCGACCTGATCGCCGTGGGCGACCCCGACCAGTCCATCTACGGCTTCCGCGGCGCCGACGTGCAGGGCATCCTGCGGTTCCCCGACCGGTTCAGGACGCGGAGCGGAGACCCGGCTCCGGTGATCGCGTTGCGGGTGTGCCGGCGCAGCGGCCCGGCCCTGCTCGAGGCGTCCCGCCGCGTCGCCCAGCGCCTGCCGGCCGTGCCGGGGCAGGACATCCGGACCGGCGGCCACCGCGACCTGATCCCGCTCCAGGACGCCGATCCGGGGGAGGTGAAGGTCCTGCTGGCCGACAGCGCCAGCCAGGAGGCCGCGGTGGTGGCCGACACGCTGCGCCGGGCGCACCTGCTCGACGGAGTGCCGTGGTCGCGCATGGCGGTGCTGGTGCGCAGCGCCGTCCGGCACGTGCCGCTGCTGCGGCGGGCGCTGGTCAGCGCCGGGGTGCCCGTGGTGGTCGCGGGCGACGAGCTGCCGCTCGTGCAGGAGCCCGGCGTCCGGCCGTTGATCACGCTGCTGCGGGTGGCCGCGGCGCTCGAGACCGGTGACGCCGCGCCCGACGCCAAGCCCGCGCCCGACGCCGCGCTCGACGTCGCGACCGCCGAGGAGCTGCTGACCGGCCCGCTCGGCGGCACCGACATGATCGGCGTACGCCGGCTGCGCCGCGCCCTGCGCATCGCCGAGCAGGAGGCGCTCGCCGCGGAGGCTGAGAAACAGGGGGAGGGGCAGCAGGCCCTGCCGTTCGCGCCGAGGTCGTCGGACGAGCTGCTGGTCGCGGCGCTGCGCGACCCCCGGGAGCTGAACGGCGTCGAGCCGCACGTCGCGGCGCCCGCGGAGCGCGTCGCGCGGCTCCTCGCGATCGCCCGGCAGGCCGTACGGCACGGCCGGGGCGCGGAGGAGACGCTGTGGGAGATCTGGCAGGCCAGCGGGCTCGCCGAGCGCTGGACGGAGGCCAGCCTCGCGGGCGGGGCGCGGGGCGCCCAGGCCGACCGGGACCTCGACGCCGTCGTCGCGCTGTTCGACCACGTGGCCCGCTTCACCGACCGGCTGCCGAAGGCCGGAGTCGCGGTGTTCCTCGACGACCTGACCTCCCGGGAGATCGCCGGTGACACGCTGGCCGAGTCCGCCCCCGAGGGCGACGCCGTACGGATCCTGACCGCGCACCGGTCCAAGGGCCTGGAGTGGGATGTGGTGGTGGTCGCCGGCGTCCAGGAGGGCCTGTGGCCCGACCTGCGCCTGCGCGGCTCGCTGCTCGGCACAGAGACACTGGTGGATCTGGCGGGCGGGGTGGAGTTCGCGGGCGGCTCGGCGCCGGACGCCACGGGGGCAGCGACGGCCGCGCTGGCGTCCAAGCTGCTCGCCGAGGAGCGGCGGCTGTTCTACGTCGCGGTCACCCGCGCCCGCAAAAAGCTCGTCGTCACCGCCGTCGGCGGTGAGGACACCGACGAACGGCCCTCCCGGTTCCTCACCGAGCTGCTGCCCGGCGGGGTGGAGGCGGCGACCGTGGACGACCGGGCGCGCTGGCTCAGCATGCCCGCGCTGGTCGCGGACCTGCGGGCGGCCGTGTGCGACACGACAAGGCCGGAGGCGATGCGCCGCGAGGCCGCCGCGCATCTCGCCAGGCTCGCCCAGGCGGGTGTGCCCGGCGCCAACCCCGGCGAGTGGTACGCGCTGACCCCGATCTCCGACGACCGGCCGCTCGGCTGGCCCGACGGCGTCGTCCAGATCTCGCCGTCGTCGGTGGAGAGCTTCACCAAGTGCGGGCTGCGCTGGATGCTGGAGACGGCGGTGGGGGCGGGGTCCGCGAACGTCACCCAGAGCCTCGGCACGGTCGTGCACGCGATCGCCGCGATGGCCACCGAGGACGGCGCCGACTACGTCAAGCGGCTCGACGACATCTGGGACCAGTTCGACTTCGGCGGGCTGTGGTTCAACCGCAAGCAGCGCCGCGTCGCCGAGCAGATGGTCGACAGGTTCGTCCGCTGGCAGAAGGACAAACCCCGCGACCTGGTCGCGGTGGAGGAGGCGTTCACCGTACGGGTGCCCGGTCACGACATCCAGATCACCGGCCGGGTGGACCGGGTCGAGCGGGACGAGGCCGGCCGGGCGGTGATCATCGACATCAAGACCGGCAGCGGCAAGCCCAAGGACACCGAGATCGACCGGCATCCGCAGCTCGGGGTGTATCAGCTCGCCACCACGCTCGGCGCGTTCGAGCGGCACGGCCTCACCCAGCCGGGCGGCGCGTCCCTCCTGCACCTGGGCAAGGCGGCGGGCCAGTCGGCGGACGCCAAGGAGCAGGCGCAGCGGGCGCTCGCCGACGACCCCGAGCCCGACTGGGCGGAGAACCTGGTCAAGACCGTCGCGACCGGCATGTCCGCCAACGTGTTCGTCGCCACGGTCAACGACGGCTGCCGCACCTGCGCCGCCAAACTCGCCTGCCCTGTGAACGACAACGGAGGACAGGTGTGCTGACGCCGGGCGAGCTGGCCGGCCGGCTCGGGATCCTCCCGCCCACCCCCGAGCAGGCGGCCGTCATCGAGGCGCCCCTGGAGCCGATGGTGGTGGTCGCGGGGGCGGGGTCGGGCAAGAGCGAGACCATGGCCGGGCGCGTGGTCTGGCTGGTCGCGGGCGGCCTGGTCAGGCCCGAGCAGATCCTCGGCCTCACCTTCACCCGCAAGGCCGCCGCCGAGCTGGCCGAGCGGGTACGCAAGCGGCTGGCCGGGCTTGCGGCGGCCGGGCTGGTCGCGCCCGAGCTGCTCGACTCCGAGCCGACGGTCTCCACCTATCACGCGTACGCCGCGCGGCTGGTGACCGACCACGCGCTGCGGGAGGGGCTCGAGCCCACCATGCGGCTGGTCACCCCGGCCGTCGCCTGGCAGATGGCGGCCCGGGTGGTCGGCCAGTACGACGGGCCGATGGACCGTGTGGACCTGTCCCCGCCCAGCGTCACCGCCGCAGTGCTGGAGCTGGCCGGAGAGCTGGCCGAGCATCTGCGCGACCCGGCGGACGTACGCGAGATCGGCGACTGGCTGCGCGAACGGCTGGCCTCGCTCACCGGGCGGATCGTCAAGGACCAGCGCAAGCCGGTCGACACCCAGGCCGTCCGTGAGCAGTTGCTGCCGATGGTCGAGGCGTACGAACGGCTCAAGCGGTCCAGGGAGGTCATCGACTACGGCGACCAGATGGCGCTGGCCGCGCGGATCGCCTCACGGCATCCGGAGGTCGGCGCGATCGAGCGGTCCCGGTTCTCGGTCGTGCTGCTGGACGAATATCAGGACACCAGCCACGCCCAGCTCGTGCTGCTGCGGTCGCTGTACGGCGGGGGCCACCCGGTCACGGCGGTCGGCGACCCCTGCCAGTCGATCTACGGCTGGCGCGGCGCGTCGGCCGGCAACCTGTCCCGGTTTCCCCGGGACTTCCCGACGCGGTCGGGAGACCCGGCCCAGGTGCGGCGGCTGTCGGTCAGCTTCCGCAACGGCGAGCACGTGCTCGCCGTCGCGGCCCGCGTCCAGGCGCCCCTGCGGCAAGAGGCCCGCGAGGTGCCGGTGCTGGTGCCGGGCGGCAACCGGGTGGGCCGGGGACGGGTGCTGTGCGCCTTCCACGAGACGGCCGAGGACGAGGCGGAGTGGATCGCCACGGGCCTGGCCGCGATGCTGCACGGCGAGGGCGCCCCGGACGGCCTGCCGTGGGGCGAGGGCGAGCGGGCCAAGCGCGGCCCCGCCCTGCAGCCGCAGGACATCGCGATCCTCGCCCGCAAGCGGTCGCAGTTCCCGGTCTTGCGCAAGGCCCTCGAAGCGCGCGGCATCCCGGTGGAGGTCGTGGGCCTCGGCGGGCTGCTCACCGTGCCCGAGGTGGCCGACATCGTCGCGACGCTGCGGGCGCTGTACGACCCGACCGCCGGGGACGCGCTGGTCCGGCTGCTCGCCGGGCCCCGCTGGCGGATCGGCCCGGCCGACCTCAAGGTGCTCGGCGACCTGGCCCGCGAGCTCAACAAGGAGATCAGGGACGCCAGGGGAGGGCCGCGCCCGGAAGACCCGCTCGACCAGGTCGTGGCCGACCTCGCAGAGGAACGCGGCAGCCTGATCGACGCGCTCGACGAGCTGCCCGACCGGCCCGACTGGCTCGAACGGTTCTCCCCGCTGGCGCGAGTGCGGCTGCCCGCCGTCGCCCGCGAGCTGCGCCAGCTCCGCGCCCACGCGGGGCAGCCGCTGCCCGACCTGATCAGCGAGATCGAACGCCGGCTCGGCCTCGACGTGGAGGTCGCCGCCCGGGGCGGCAGTCCGCTGGCCGCCCGCGCCGACCTCGACGCGTTCCTCGACGCCGCCTCCCGGTTCGCCGGCGACTCGGAAGACCCGACGCTCGGCGCGTTCCTGGCGTACCTGAAGGCGGCCGAAAGCGAGGAGTTCGGACTGGAGGCCGGGCGGGTCGGCGACAGCAACACGGTCAAGCTGATGACGGTCCACGCGTCCAAGGGCCTGGAGTGGCCGGTTGTGGTGGTGCCGGGCCTGTCGCAGCTCACCTCGCAGAAGGGCGGGCTGATCAAGGGCAGCATCTTCCCCGCGACCCCGGTCGCCAACTCGCGGTGGACGGAGAACCCGCGCAAACTGCCGTACCCGTTGCGGGGAGACAGCGCGGACCTGCCCGAGCTGGCCGGGCTGGACCGGGAGGCGCTGGGCGCGTTCGAGGAGCGCTGCCGCGACCGCGACCTGATGGAGGAGCGGCGGCTGGCGTACGTCGCCGTCACCAGGGCGCACTACCTGCTGATCGCCTCCGGCTACCGCTGGGGCACCTCCTCCCGGCCGCTTGAGCCGTCACAGTTCCTGCTGGAGATCCGCGAGGCGGGCGCGCGGGTCGCCCACTGGGCCGAGGAGTCGGAGAGCACGGAAAATCCGCTGCTCGCCGAGCCGCCGGCGGCCGAGTGGCCGTCCGTCACGGTGCGCGACGCGATCCTCGACGGCGCCCGCCTCGTGGAGGAGGCGATGATGGGCGACGCCCCGCCCGCCGCCGACGGTCACGCGCTCCTGCGGGACTGGGAACGGGAACGCATGCGGGCCTGGGCCCGCGACACCGACCTGCTGCTGCGTGAGCGCGAGACGAACCGCCGCCGGACCGGGGCGGTCGTGGAGCTGCCGTCGCGGCTGTCGGTGTCGTCGCTGGTCACCCTGGCCCAGGACCCGGCGGCGTTCGCCCGGCAGGTGCGCCGGCCGGTGCCGCGCAAGCCCGCTCCGCTGGCCCGCCGGGGCACCACCTTCCACCGGTGGCTGGAGTCGCGCTGGGGCCAGCAGCGCCTGATCGATGACCTGGAGCTGCCGGGCGCCGCCGACGAGATGTCGGAGACCGACGTGCAGCTCGCGGAGCTGCAGGAACGGTTCGAAGACAGCGAGTGGGCCTCGCGTGAGCCGGTCGACCTGGAGGTTCCGTTCGAGACGATGATCGGCGATCGCCTGGTGCGCGGACGGATGGACGCGGTGTTCCGCGAGGGCGACGGCTACGTGGTGGTCGACTGGAAGACCGGAGAGCGGCCGCAGGGCAGGGCCGCCGAGACCGCGTCGGTGCAGCTCGCCGCTTACCGGGTGGCCTGGGCCGCGCTGGCGGGGGTGCCGCTGGAGAAGGTCGGGGCGGCCTTCCACTACGTCCGCTCGAACGAGACCGTCCGCCCCGTGGACCTCCTCGACGCGGACGGCCTCACCGCGCTCATTCAGCGGGTTCCGGAGGACTGACCACTCATTCGAAGAGCGCGCTCGTCTCGAGCTTGATGCCGAACGGTTCGGGCAGCTCCAGGACCCCGCCCTCCTCGACGGTGAGGATCCGCTGGTACGGCTGCCGGTCGTCGAACGGTTCCAGGTCGGGGAGTGGGTCGCTGATCAGAGTCACCGTGCGTGGAGTCACGAGTGGGTCCACGATCAGGTAGAGCGGTATGCCCGCCCGCGCGTAGTCGAGCGGCCATCCATCCAGGACACGAAACGTTTTCGGAACGCCACGCAAAGTAACAGCGGGATGTCGGGAGGGAAATCCCTCTCGACGCCTACAGTCTCGGCGTGGAGGATCGCGCCCGGGTGCTGCGAGCCCGGTTCATGCTTGTCGAGGAATGCATGCGTCATATGGGGATCGATTTCCGGGCTCCCGCCGTCGAACCGGTGGCCAACCTGCGCAATGTCGATTTCCTCGGGTGGCTCGATCCCGGCCAGGCCGCCGAATCCGGATACGCGCGGCCCGGGCGGAACTCCGATGAGGCGACCGGTGTGCCGTCCGACACCGCGGTCGCGGACGCGCGGTGCCGGGTCGAGACCGGCTACTCCGACGTGCGCCGCGAGGTCTTCGTCGAAGCCCAGAACCGGGCCCGGCTCGGCGTCGTCAAGTCTCTCAACCAGGCCCGCCTCGCCAACTCCGCCAAGGTCCTCGACGGCACGCTGACCCTGTCCTGGTGATCCCGCGCCGCCGGTGTGCCGGCACGAGCCGAGGGCCCCGTGCGCATCGGCGCCGGTGGCGGCCTAATCGGCAGGCGGCAGGTAGTGGAACGCCGGCTTCGGGTGCATGAGGAAATCGTGGTGCGAGATGTTCCACGCGTACGCACCGGCCATGGCGAAGGCCACGACGTCGCCGACGGCGAGTGAGGCGGTGACCCGGCGGGCGAAGACGTCCTTGGGCGTGCAGAGCCGCCCCACCAGGGTCACCGGGCCGTCCTCGCCGTCGCCGCCCCTGGGCAGCACCACGAAAGGCTGGTCGTGGCCCTTCGTCACCGGGGTCCGCAGGTGGTGCGTGCCGCCGGACAGGACGGCGAAGCGCTCCCCGTGGACGCGCTTCACGTCGAGCACGGTGGTGAGATACCACCCGCAGTAGGCCGTCAGGGCGCGTCCCGGCTCCACGCGCAGCGTCTCGCCCGGCCGGGCGAGCGCCCGCAGGCCCGCGCCGTACGCCGCCCAGTCGAACCGCTCGTGCGGGCGGGTGTAGGAGACCGCCATGCCGCCGCCCAGGTTGAACTCGCGCAGCCCGAGGCCCCTGCCGTACGCGAGGACGGCCTCGGCGAGCGTGAGCAGGCCGGGGGCGGCAAGGCCGCTGGCGAGGTGAGCGTGCAGGCCGCGCAGCCGCACCGGCGAGGACTCGAGCAGGGCCAGGCACTCGTCGATCCCGCCGGGGTCCATGCCGAACGGCGTGGCGCCGCCGCCCATCGCGAGCGCCGCGCCGGTGACGGGCACGTCGAGGTTGACCCGCAGCAGCACGTCCGCCGGTGCGCGCATCCGCCGCAGCTCGGCCGGGCTCTCGACGTGCCAGCGGTACGCCGAGGGGGCGAGGGCCAGCTCCCCGTCGGTCTTCCCCGGCCCGCCGAAGCTCAGCGGGGCATCCGGCAGCACCGCCCTGACGTGTGCGAACTCGCCGCCGGAGGAGACCTCGAAGCCGTCCACGTGCGGCGCGAGCACGCGCAGCACCTCGGCGTCGGGGTTGGCCTTGACGGCGTAGCAGATCTCCGTGTCCGCCAGCGCGGCCCGTACGGCGGCCGCGTGGCGGGCGAGCCCGTCCAGGTCGTACACGTAGGCCGGGACGTCGTCCAGCGACTCGGCGACCTTGCGCACTCCGCCGGGAACCTCGATGGTCATCCGCGCTCCCCTCACGCCTCGGTCAGCGTCCGCACGCCCGTCTCCCCGCCGCCCGCGTGCGCGCCGGGCGGCGCGAGCGGGTTCGGGACGGGCACATATCCGGCGGCGCGGTCGGCCGCCCTCGCCCAGCGCACGCCGAGGTTCGCCTTGGCCGGCAGCGGCGCCCCGGCCAGCAGCCGCGTCAGCGGCGCGAGCGCGTCGAGGCCGGTCGCGTGGCCCGCGACGTAGCGCTCCAGCGCCTCCCGGACGACCGCCCACAGCGCGGGCAGGACGTCGTCGGCCGGGCCGGCCACCGCCGCGGCGACCTCCGCCAGGTGGTTGACGAACAGGCAGTAGGCGACCCGGTTCCAGCCGCGCCCGGCGTCGTACGTCAAAGGGCCCGCCACCTCCACCGGCAGGCCGGTCAGGTCGTGCCGGCCGGTGACCAGCTTGGTGCCCTCCAGGTCGCGGAAGACCGCCTCGACCGGCCACCCGTCGGCGTCGAACCCGACGAGCACGTTCTGCACGTGCGGCTCCAGCACGACGCCGTGCCGGAAGAA
This sequence comes from Microbispora rosea subsp. aerata, assembly GCF_014647835.1. Taxonomy (GTDB): domain Bacteria; phylum Actinomycetota; class Actinomycetes; order Streptosporangiales; family Streptosporangiaceae; genus Microbispora; species Microbispora aerata. The sequence goes on along the minus strand of NZ_BMPY01000034.1, from coordinate 51,031 downwards.
GGCGTCGAGCACCGGGAACGCCACGCGCTCGACGTACGCCCCCCACCACGCGACGGGGTCGGCCGCCCGGCGGGCCAGGACGGTCTTCGGCACCCCGTCCGCGCCGGCGGCCAGCGCGCCCGCGAGGACCGGCGTGGTCCCCGCCCCGCACACCGCCCACGGACCGGTACGGACGATCACCCCGAGCCCTTCGAGCAGCCGGGTGCCGAGCGCGGCCGACCGGTAGCCGGGCTCGGGCAGCCACCGCGTGCCGGGGAAGCGCCGGGCCATCCGCTCGAAGACGGGAGCGAGCCGCCGGGTCAGCTCGACCGCGCCGGACAGCTCATACCACGCGTTCTTCCGCACGCAGTTGGTGATCCGCACGTCCAGGCTGAACTTCAGGCACATGCCGGTGCCGGGGTCGTACGCGGTGCGGACCGAGGACGTGGGCACGACCGCGCGGGGGCCGGGGCCGAGGTCGACCAGCCGCCCGTCCGCGAGCGGGCCGCGCAGTTCGGCGGCGAGCAGGCCGAGCTGCCAGGGATGCGCGGGCAGCGGGACGTATCCGGCCGGCGCGCCGCCGAACGCGTCCAGCGCCGCCGTCTCGCCCTCCTGCGCGACCAGGTCGGCGCGCACCCCGAGCAGCCGCGGCGCGAACCGCGCGTGCGCCTCGGGCGCGTAGTCCAGCCAGCCGTCGCCCGCGCGTGCCTTCGGCGCGGGATGGAACGGATGCCCGGTCACGAGGGCCTGCTCGGAGGCGAGCCACGGGTCGGCGGGGGGCACGGCCCGCGCGCGGGCGGCGAGGATCGCGGCGATCGCCTCCCGCCCGGCCCGCACCTGCGCGGCGAACTCCTCGTTGCCCCCCTCCAGCTCGCGTTCCACCAGGCCGATGAGCGAGGACAGGTCCAGGGGCCGCCAGCGTCCCTCCGTCAGATGCTCGGGCGGGCCGTCGAAGCGCAGCGCGATGCCGCCGCGCACGCGGACGCGGACCGGCGTCCCGGCCACGCGGAGCGTCAGGTGCGGCCCGCTCGCGTGCACCCGGCCGCCGGGGCAGCCGACCTCGCGCAGCCAGCAGCGCAGCAACGCCCCGATCGCGGCCTCCTCGGCCGCGGCGGCGTGGGGATCCAGGACAAGCCGGTCCATGATGGCTCAGGCACCCCTCAGGTAGTTGGGGCCGGTCGTGCCGTAGAACTTGTTGACGTCCCTGGCTCCGGTGCGTTCCTTGGCCACGAGCGTCCCGGCGACGACCATCGACTTGCCGGTGAGGCGCGCGGCCTCCAGCGTGCGGGCCCGCAGCAGCCGGGCCATCGGGTCGTCCCCGTACGGCTCGAGCGCGGCCGCGAGGGCCCGGCCGACGAGGGCGGCGGCGGAGCCCGGCAGCGCGCCGTGGGCCACGGCCATGGCGGCCAGGTGCAGGGTGATCGTCACGAAGACGTCGGCGAGCGCGTACGGGTCGCCGGTCAGCATGCGCTCGTCGGCGAAGCCCGGCACGCCGATCCCGGCCGCCTCCAGCCGCCGGGGCGAGACCAGCAGCCCGTCGTCGTCCTTGACCAGCAGCCGCATGGGCCCGTCGCCGAACAGCAGCGCCAGGTTCTGCTGGTGGGCCTCGAGCGCGACGCCGTACCGGACGAACAGCGTGACGTTCCACTCCATCAGCGCCGCGAGGTAGTCGCGCAGCAGCGCCCGCACGTCGCCGCCGTAGCGGCGCTCGGCCACCTCGTGCAGGACGAGCCGTCCCTCGGACTCGGGCAGCGGCGCGAGCAGGGCCGCGACCGGCACGATCTCCCCCTCGGGCAGGCCGCGGACGAGCCAGCCCAGGTATTCGTGCCCGGCGTGCCCGTAGGTCTGCTCGTCGGCGAGCGTGACGCGCAGGCGGGGCTCGCGGGCGAGGATCGCGCGCAGCAGCGACTCGGCCAGCGCGCCGTCCCGCAGAGTGGCCGGTTTGATCGTCCGGCGGTTGCGCAGGCCCAGCGTGCTGGCCGGGATCGGCACCTTGAGGTGGACCCGCTCGGCCACCTCGACCGTACGGGTCGACAGGGTCGGCCGTACGACCAGGTGGGGCTCGGGCGCGGTCACCAGCCCGGGCAGCGCGGACACCAGCCGCTCGGCCAGCGGGTGGACGGGGAAGAGCACGTGGGTGCGGGCCAGGCCGGACGGCAGCCCCACCTCCCGCGGCGCCGGCCACCAGGCGGGAAGCTCCGGCCGCGCGAGCGTCACCCGCTCACGCGGCACCGCCGCCCACCGCATCGCGAACTCCGGGGCGAACTCGGGCGCGTACGCCGCCAGGTCGGCGGGGGAGAGCCCGAGGCGGCAGCGGGCGGTCGGATAGAGCGGGTGGTCCACGGTCGCCGCCAGCGACTCGTAGCGGATGAGGCCGCGCCGCCCGCGCAGCCGCCCGGCCACCTCGCCGCGCCGCCTGTGATGGGCCTCCAGGGCCGCCAGAGCCTCGTCGCACTCCCGGGTGAAGGCGGCGACCCCGCCGGCGTCCGCCGGGTCGGCGACGGCCCGGAGCGTCTCCAGCACCTCGGCCAGGCGCAGGCGCTCGTACGGGGCCGTGGCGAAGTCCTGGAACGGGCTGCCCGCGGCGAGGCCGACCCGCCGCCCCGAGGCGAGGACGAAGGCGACCCCGTCCTTGTCGCGGGTGACCCTGGCGGAGATGCCCGCGTAGTCCTCCCGCAGCAGCGCGTTCAGCACCCGGGCGGCCAGGTAGTGCTCCCGCTCCGTGGCCTGGTCGCGGGCCTTTTGGATCACGCGAGCACCCAAGGGTGCTCCTTTTCGAAGGCGTCGATCGCGGCGTCGACGCTCGCGCGGTCCGGGCCGACGGCCCGGAGCAGGCCGAGGTAGTCGCGGTTCGTCCCCGTCACCTCGACATGATCGCCGATCGCGCGCAGCGCGCGGTGCCACAGCCGCACGTCGTCCTTCCGCATGGACAGGTCGGGCGGCGCGGCCGTGACCGTGCCGGAGCGCTCGGCCACGAGGCTCACCACGGACCCGTACGCGGCGCGAAGGGCGTCGGGGTCGACGGCGGGCGCCGGTTCGCCCGCGTGGACGCGCAGGATCCACTCGTGCAGCGGCACCCCGAGGAGGTCGGCCAGCAGGAAGTCGCAGTTGTCGCCGATCAGCCGATAGTTGATCTCGATGACGCGGGGGCCGTCCCGGGTGACGACATACTCGGTGTGGCACATCCCGAAGCCGACTCCGGCCGTGTCGAGCGCCGCGGCGAGGTGGGTCAGGTGGCCCGCGTCCGGGGGCCGCCAGTCGAGGCGCTCCTCCACGAAGTGGGGCAGCGGGCCGAGCGTGGTGGCGAACCCGCCGACGACCCTCCGGGCGGTGCCGTCGCCGAGCGTCTCCAGCGTGCGCAACGGCCCTTCCAGGAACTCCTCCGCGACCAGCACGTCCCGCGGCCGCCGCTCCCTGATCGCCGCGACCGCGGCGGCCAGCGCGTCCGGGCCGTCCACCAGCACGACGTCCTCGCTGGCCACGCCTTGCGCGGGCTTGACCACCACCGGGTACGGCAGGCCCTCCGGCAGGTCCGCGCCCGGAGGGATCCGTACGGACCGGACGGGTTCGACGGCGGCGAGGGCGCGGCGGGTCAGCGCCTTGTTCTTGGCGGTGACGCAGGCCCGCCAGTCCTTGCCGGGCAGGCCGAAATACTCGGCGGCGAGCGCGGTGGCGGCCTGGAGGTGGTCGGAGTTGGAGAAGATCACATCGGGCCGGTGATGGGCGGCCACCACGTCGATCACGGCCCGGGGATCGCGGACGTCGACCGCCATGACCTCGTGGTCCGGATACCGATCGGGCTGGTCGGTGAGTATCGTCACGTCCCAGCCCAGCGCGACCGCGGCGGGAAGGAACCCCCCGGTCACCGAGTCGGTCGGGTTGAGCGTGGTGAGATACAGCCGCACCGGCCCTCCATAGGTAAGGCTAACCTAAGGCACTGCATCCTAGCCGGGATCATGATCTTTTGACCGGCGAACGGAAAAGGGCGGGGAGATTGCCGGGGCGGCCCCGGTGGAAGGATGACGGCGTGGAAATCACGGACGGACTGCTCGGACCCCTGCTCCTGGCGCGCAGCGCCATAGACCGATCGGCGGCCCTGCGCGGCGACGAGGAATGGCTGCGGCGTGCGTGGGAGGCGGAGAAGACCCGGGTCCTCCTGGTCCACGACGGCCGAACGCTGGTCCGCCGCTTCAGCGACGGCGTGGCCCTGGTGCTCACCTCGCCGGCCGAGGCGCCGGAGGGCACCCGCTACCTGCTGGGCGTGGACGAGGACGGCGTGCCCTACTTCGCCGTCAACGCGCCGCTGCCCGAGGGCGACGCGGCGGGGCTCAGGGAGGCAGCGGTGCTGCTGGACGACCGCGACGCCGGGCTGTTCGTCTACGCGGTGGCCCTGGAGGCGTGGCACGCGAGCCACGAATACTGCCCCAGGTGCGGCAGCCGTACGGACGTCGCGGCGTCGGGCCACATGCGGGTGTGCCCGCGCGACGGCAGCCAGCACTTCCCGCGCGTCGACCCCGCGGTGATCATGCTGGTGCACGACGACGAGGGCCGTGCCCTGCTCGCCCGCGGCCGGGGATGGCCCGATGGCCGCATGTCGGTGCTCGCCGGGTTCGTCGAGCCGGGGGAGTCGCTGGAGCACGCCGTGGTCCGCGAGGTCCTCGAAGAGGTGGGCGTCGCCGTCACCGCGCCCCGCTATCTCGGCAGCCAGCCCTGGCCGTTCCCGCGCAGCCTGATGCTCGGCTTCTTCGCCCGCGCCGTCACCACCGACCTGCGCCCCGACCGGGAGGAGATCGCCGAGGCCCGCTGGCTGACGCGGGAGGAGCTGGAGGCTCAGGTGCGGTCGGGCGACCTGGTGCTGCCCGGCCAGGTCTCGATCGCGCGCAGGCTGATCGAGACCTGGTACGGCGCGCCGATTCCCGACACGGACTGGTAGGTCAGCAGGCCCCCGCGAGGTGCCGCTTCACCTCGGCGACCGAGGGGTTGGTCATGGTGTGGCAGTCCGCCACCACCGTGGGGACGATCTGGTTGCCGTTGTTCACGCTCGCGACGAACTCGGCGGCCTCCGGGTGGCGCTCGATGTCGATCTCGCTGAAGGCGATGCCCTCCCGGGTGAGCTGGCTCTTCAGCCGCTTGCAGGGGCCGCACCAGCTCGTGGTGTAAACCGTCAGCGCCATCTGTCGTCCCTTCCGTGCGCATAGGTGTTGCCGAGAGCAGTCATGGCAACATCGCGGACGCGCCGGGTGTTCCCGCCTACCGGGCGGCGCCCCTCAGCCGGGCGGCGATCCACGCCTGGACGGTCTCGGCGACCCCGGGCTCCCGGTACAGCGGGGAGCTGTGCTGGGTGCCGGCCATCGTCTTGACGGTCATCCGGACCCCGACGCTCGCCAGCGACTCCTTGAGCATCTCGCTCTGGTACGGCGGGACGAACTCCTCCGAGGAGTGGAAGGCGAGCATCGGCGGGTCGCCGGGCGAGGCGTGGAACGGCACCTCCATGCTCGACCAGACGCGCGGGCACTTGTCGGGGGTGCAGCCGCCGGCCAGCTTGATGGCCGCCTTGCGCAGCTTCTGCTGCTCCTTGGTGCCGAACTCGGTGCCGTCCGCGAACGCCGACAGCGGCGAGACGGGCGGGGAGATCCCGACGACGCCGCGCAGGCCGGGACGGCCGTCGCCGTACGTGCCGGCGGCGGCGGCGAGGTGGCCGCCGGCGGAGAACCCGAGCAGCACGTAGCGGTTGGGGTCGGTGTTGAACAGCGCCGCGTGCCTGCGCACCGCGTTGACGGCGGTCAGCACGTCGGTGCGCTGGGCCGGCCAGGCCGCGTCGCCCGACAGCCGGTAGTCGAGGTTCACGACGGTGTAGCCGAGCTGGGAGTAGCTGCGGCTGATCGACGTCATGTACTTCTTGTCGCCCCCGGACCACCAGCCGCCGTGGATCACGAACACGGCGGGGCGCCGCGGGCCGGTGGTGTGCCACCACACGTCCATGATCTGGCGCGCGTGCGAGCCGTACGCGTAGGTGCGGACCCGGACGCCGGACTGCGCGGCGGCCGGCGAGGCCGAGGCCGACGGGGACGGCGAGGGAGACGGGCTCGCGGGGGGCGCGGAGGGCGTGGCGGACGGGGACGGAGAGGCGGAGTGGCGGTGGACGGGATCGCCCGCCGGGGCGGCCGCCCGGGCGTCGGGCGCGGCGAGCATGAGGGTGGTGAGGGCGGCGGCGCCCATGCCTAAAGCAGTTCGGACCGCGGTGGCCACGGCTGTTCCTCCCCGATGTCACATCATGCGCCGACCGGTCCCCGGGACACGCTCGGCCGGCTGCTGGAAGGATGATGCCAGTAACAACGTCCGCAACGCATGTTGGGAGCCGCTCCTTGGACGTCCTCGACGGTCTGGATCCCGAGCAGCGCGAGGTCGCCCAGGCGGTGCGCGGACCGGTGTGCGTGCTCGCCGGGGCGGGGACCGGCAAGACCCGCGCCATCACGCATCGCATCGCGTACGCCGTGCACACCGGGGTCGTCGAGCCGCAGAGCGTGCTGGCCGTGACCTTCACGACCCGCGCGGCGGCGGAGCTGAAGCAGCGGCTGCGCGGCCTCGGCGCGCCCGGCGTGCAGGCCCGGACCTTCCACGCGGCGGCCCTGCGCCAGCTCAGCTACTTCTGGCCGAGGGTGATCGGCGGCGACCCGCCGCAGGTGATCGAGTCGAAGCTGCCGCTGCTCGTGGAGGCGGCCAGGCGGCTGCGCAGGAACCCCGACCGCGGCGAGCTGCGCGACGTCGCGAGCGAGATCGAGTGGGCGAAGGTCACCCAGATCGGCCCCGAGGACTACGCGGCCGCCGCCGCCAAGGTGCGGCGCACCCCGCCCATCCCGCCGGAGGAGGTGGCGCGGCTGTACGAGGGGTACGAGAACCTGCGCCGCCGGCGCAACCTCATCGACTTCGAGACGATCCTGGAGCTGACGGCGGCGGTGATGACCGAGCACCGCGAGGTCGCGGCGCAGATCCGCCAGCAGTACCGCTACTTCGTGGTCGACGAGTTCCAGGACGTCAACCCGCTGCAGAAGCTGCTGCTCGACACCTGGCTCGGCGGGCGCGACGACCTGTGCGTGGTGGGCGACCCCAACCAGACCATCTACTCGTTCACCGGCGCGACGCCCCACTACCTGACCAACTTCGCCGTCGAGCACCCGTCCGCGACGGTGATCAGGCTGGTGCGCGACTACCGCTCGACCCCGCAGGTGGTCACGCTGGCCAACCGCGTCATGGCGCGCTCGCCCCACCGGCTGGAACTGGTCGCGCAGCGGCCGGACGGCCCCGAGCCGGTGTTCACCGAGTACGACGACGAGCAGGCCGAGGCGCTCGGCGTCGCGCTCACCGTCAAGAAGCTGATGGCCGACGGCGTGCCGGCCCGCGAGATCGCCGTGCTGTTCCGGGTCAACGCCCAGTCCGAGACGTACGAGCAGGCGTTCACCGACGCCCGCGTGCCGTACGTGCTGCGCGGGGCGGAGCGGTTCTTCGAGCGCCCGGAGGTGCGTCAGGCCGTGGTGCTGCTGCGCGGCGCGGCCCGGTCGGCGGGCGACGAGCCGCTCGCGCCCGCCGTGCACGCGATCTTGTCGGGCATCGGGCTGACCGCCGAACCGCCCGGCGGCGGCAAGGCCAGGGAGAAGTGGGAGTCGCTCAAGGCGCTCGCCGACCTGGCCGAGGACATGGCCGCCGAGGGGGCCGACCTGCCCCGGTTCGTCGGCGAGCTGGAGCGCAGGGCGATGGAGCAGCACGCGCCGCCGGTCGAGGGCGTGACGCTCGCCTCGCTGCACGCCGCCAAGGGCCTGGAGTGGGACGCGGTCTTCCTCGTCGGCCTCACCGACGGCATGGTCCCGATCGTCTACGCGGAGACGCCGGAACAGATCGAGGAGGAACGGCGCCTGCTGTACGTGGGGATCACCCGGGCCCGCGAGCACCTCCACCTGTCGTGGGCGCTCGCCCGCTCGCCGGGGGGCCGCCGGTCCCGCAGGCCGTCGCGCTTCCTCGACGGGCTGTCCCCGCGTACGGCGAGCCCGGCCCGGGCCGAGCGGCCGGGCGGCTCCGGCGGGCGGGCGAAGCGGGCGGCGGCGCCGCTGCACTGCCGGATCTGCGGCAAGACGCTGTCGGCCGCCGCCGAGCAGAAGCTGGGCCGCTGCGCGACCTGCCCGGCCGACTACGACGAGGCCCTGCTCGAGCGGCTCAAGGCGTGGCGCAGCGCGGCGGCCAAGGAGGCCAAGGTGCCGGCGTACGTCGTCTTCACGGACGTCACCCTCCAGGCCATCGCCGAGCGGGTGCCCACCTCCGAAAGCGACCTGCTCTCGATCGCCGGAATCGGACGCGTCAAACTTGAGCGGTACGGCGACGCGGTTCTCGAGCTCTGCCGCGGCGCCGGTAGTTTTACCGACGAGTAATAGCCGCGTGTGCTGGAGGCTGCCGTGAACTCGGCCCTGAAGGAGCTGCTGGACCTGCTCGACCTCGAACCGATCGAGCTCGACATCTTCCGCGGGCGCAGCCCCGAGGAGCGCATCCAGCGGGTCTTCGGCGGCCAGGTGGCGGCGCAGGCGCTCGTGGCGGCCGGCCGTACGGTGCCGTCCGACCGGATGGTCCACTCGCTGCACGCCTACTTCATCCGGCCCGGCGACCCGGCCGTCCCGATCGTCTACAACGTGGAGCGGGTGCGCGACGGCCGGTCGTTCACCACCCGGCGCATCACGGCCATCCAGCACGGCAAGGCGATCTTCTCGATGTCGGCGTCGTTCCACATCGAGGAGCCGGGCGTGAGCCACCAGGCCGCGCGCATGCCGGAGGTGCCCGACCCCGAGACCCTGCCGACCTTCCAGGAGCGGATGCTGAAGGTCGTGGGCGACGAGCCGGGCTGGCGCGAGCTGCTGGCCAAGCCGCGCCCGGTGGACGCGCGGTATGTGAACGCGCTGACCTGGGAGGCCGCCCACGACCCCGCGCTGGTCACCCCCGAGAACAACGTCTGGTTCCGGTACGACGCCGACCTGCCCGACGACCCGCTGCTGCACGTCGTGCTCGCGGCCTACGCCAGCGACTTCACGCTGGTCGACACCGTGCTGCTGGCCCACGGGCTGGCCTGGGGGTCCTCGGCGGTGTCCGGTGCCTCGCTGGACCACGCGATGTGGTTCCACCGGCCCTTCCGCGCCGACGACTGGCTGCTGTACTCCCAGGAGTCGCCGTGGTCGGGGGCGGCGCGCGGGCTCGCCCGCGGGCAGATGTTCACCGCCTCGGGGGAGCTGGCCGTCTCCGTGGTTCAGGAATGCCTCATCCGGGTGTCGCCCACGCCGCGTCCCGATGTCACGAAGTCGTGAAAATCGCAGGTAGAAAATAGGTTGCCCGCCTTGCCGCGGCGGTTTAGGGTCTTGGACAAGTCAGCCGGACGCTTCGGTCCAGCGATCGCACTGAAAGGGAGGTGAGTCCAGTGAGGAACATTACGACGATGTCCCGCGCGCTGTGGCTCGCCTCCGCATGCCCGGCCGCCATTGTCATGCCGAAACTGCGGCGTGGCGAGGCCGCCCCTGCTCAGGCTCTGACCACCGGCGGAGTCGCGGGTTCGGCTGCCTTCGGCGCGTTCGCCCGCCCGGCCAACTACGGCAAGCTCGCCCACCGCCCGGTTCACGTGAACCGGCCGATGAGCGATGAGCAGATCCGCACCGCCGTTCGCGGCGGTGCGCAGGGTCCGCATGATGCCTGGAGAGGACCAGTCATACCCTGACCGGTCTCCATCTCCGGGCCGCGGATCCGCACCAGGATCCGCGGCCTTCTTGTTTTGTCGGCCACGAATCCACACCCCACAACGAGGACAACCAGACCAAACCATCAAAGAGGTGACGCAGATGGCGGCCCCGGTCATGGACCTGATCGAAGCCGAAATCCCCTGTCGTACCGACCCCGACCTGTGGTTCGCCGAGTCTCCCGAGGACGTGGAGTTCGCCAAGGCGCTCTGCGGCGGCTGCCCGATCCAGAAGGCCTGCCTGGCCCGCGCGCTGGAGCGCGAGGAGCCGTGGGGCGTCTGGGGCGGGGAGCTCATCCTGCGGGGAGTAGTCGTGCCCCGCAAGCGTCCCCGTGGGCGCCCGCGTAAGTCTCCCGTCGCCGCCTGACCAGCAACCACAGCGATCTTTCGGAAGGAACCGATCCAGATGAGCATCTCCCCGATCACCACGTTGTATCTGAACGAAGAACTGGCGCACGACCGAATACGAACCCTCCAGGAGGAGGCCGCGCAGGAGCGGCTCGCCAGCCGGATCAGGAGCGTGCAGAAGGCACGCCGGCAGGCCGAGCGCGCGTCCCGGCGGCTGCGTTCCGCGCTGGCGCGCATCTGACGCGCGTCTGAGAGGGACCGCACCTCGAGTCGTGTGACGAAGGCCCGGGCCGGGTGGACGGCCCGGGCCTTCGGCCTGCGTGAGGGCCTTCGGCCCGCGTAAAGAAGGCATCACCGCACGCACAGAAGATCGCCCGGGGGTGGGAGACGGCGCGGGCCGCCGGGTATGAGCCGGAGCGCCCCCGAGGCCGGACGACTGCACGGACGAACCGCAGGGGACGGCCGCGGGCGGGCGTAATGATGCATGAGCGGTGGGTGAAACTCGGATGGGCGACCGGACGTCAGGCGCGCGTGATCTCGTGGCGGGTGCGCGGCGGCTCGCCGTCACGGTGCTCGTCATCGGAGTGTTCGGCGCGGTCGCGCCGGAGGCCGAGGCCGCGCCGGCCGCCGCAGCGCTGCGGGCGGCCCGCCACGGCAACGGCGACGGCGGCGGTGGGGCGCACCAGACCACCGGGGGCACCAACACCTCGAACGCGCCCGCCATCAAAAGCCCGGTGCGGCAGGTGGCGACGGGTCGTCGCAACGTGAACGCGCCGGCGGCCAACACCGCCACCACGTTCGCCGGCGTTCAGCAGGTGTCGAGCGTCAGCGTCTTCACCAACACCCTCAACGGCAACTGCAAGAGAGGGATCAAGCGCTGCGTCATCAACCAGACCCTGCGGTCCGTCGAAAGCCGAGGCGGCGGATAACCCCAAGCCGCCGGCACCGCCCTGCGCGAGCCGAGCCCCCGTGCGGGCCGAGCCTTCGTGCGGGCCGAGCCTTCGTGCGGGCCGAGCCTTCGTGCGGGCCGACGCCGGGACGCGGACCGGTGAGCGCAGCCGGGCACGCGGTGTGTGTGCATCGGCTGGGGCCGGACACGTGGTGGCTAATGGACCCGGGAGGCCGGACAGACCGGGGTGCCGGGGCAGCCTGGGTACGCGTGGATGGGTGCGCGTCAGCCGGAGCGGATTCGCGGCGGTTGGTGGACCCGGGAGGCCGGACGGACCTGCACGCCGGGGCGGCCGGGTGCGCGGCTGATGAGGCGGGGGCGGCCGGATGGCGCGGCGGGTGCTGGACCGGTGTGCCCGCGCTCCGGTTCAGGTCAGGGCGAGCGGGCTGTCCTCGGACTCGCCCGTCTCGTCGGCGAAGCCGGGGACCCAGCGCACGACCTCGTCGCGGAAGCGGGCGGTGGCGCCGAGCTGGCACAGCACGCCGACACCGGCCGCGTGCACGCGGTGGATCAGCACGTACGACGCGGGCAGGTTGAGCTGCCGGACCACGTTGTTGGGCCGCAGATCGGCCACGGTCGCCGCCTGCTCCCTGAGCCACTCCCTGCTGAAGGTGAACTCCTCGACCCGGGTCGGCTCGACATACGGCGCGAGGAAGGCCCGCAGGGCGTCGACGTCGACCTCGATGTGCGGGCGGATGAACCCCTCGGCGCGCAGCCCGCGCACGACCGTGTCCATGTCGCCCTGGTTGAAGATGCGCGTGAGCCTGCCGAAGACGACGGGATAGCCGTCGGGCATGCGGTTGACCGCGCCGAAGTCCAGCACGCCGAGCCGTCCGTCCTCCATCAACCGGAAGTTGCCGGGGTGGGGGTCGGCGTGCAGCATCCCGACCCGGGCCGGAGAGCAGAACAGGAAGCGGACGAACAACAGGCCGACGCGGTTGCGCTCCTCCTGCGTGCCGTCGGCGATGATCTTTGAGAGCGGTGTTCCGGTCATCCACTCGGTGACGATGACCTGCTCGTTGGCCGCGATCACGGCGGGCACGTGGAAGTCCGGATCGTCGCGGAACTCCTCGGCGAACGCGTGCTGGGCCTCGGCCTCCATGAGGTAGTCGAGCTCCTCCGCGACCCGTTCCCGCAGCTCGGTGAGGACCGGTTTGATGTCCAGGCCGGGCAGCAGCGCGCCGAAGAGCTTGCCGAGCCGCGCGAGCTGGTTGAAGTCGGAGATCAGGGCCTTGCCCGCCCCCGGATACTGGACCTTCACGGCGACCTGGCGGCCGTCGTGCCACACGGCGCGGTGCACCTGCCCGATGGAGGCCGCGGCGCTCGGCTGGTCGTCGAACTCCAGGAAGTTGTCCCGCCAGTCCTCGCCGAGCTGCTCGGCGAGGACCCGGTGGACGGTGGCGGCGGGAAGCGGGGGCGCGGCGTCCTGCAGCCGCGTCAGCGTCGCCCGGTACGGCCCGGCGATCTCGGGCGGCAGCGCGGCCTCGAAGATCGACAGGGCCTGGCCGAGCTTCATGGCTCCGCCCTTGAGTTCGCCGAGCACTTTGAAGATCTGGTCGGCCGTACGCCGCTGGATCTCCTGCGAGATGATCTCCGCGGAGGCGCCACCGAGCCGCTTGCCCAATCCGAGCGCGGTGCGGCCGGCGAACCCGAGGGGAAGCGTCGCGAGCTTTGCCGAGCGGGTCACGGCACGGTGGGGAAGGTCACTCACACGACCATTGTCGGCGATGACGAGTGCTTTCGCCCACAATTTCCGATCGTCTGGCCGTCGTGACTCCGGCGGTCGCGAGCATCTCGGGGAAATAGACCGTCTATGACGTTGGTCACACCCTCGCCGTCGTGACGGAAGTTTCCGCAGGTGAACGGGTTGAGAGGCAGGGGGGCGTCCCCAGGCCGTGAGCCCCTGCCGGTCCTTCCGCCCCGCTTCCTCGACGTCGATCGGTCGCGGACGACGCGTCGGTTGCCGAGCCCGCGCGGGCATGCCTGGAGACGGTTGACCGGTGTCGCAACGGCTTGGGTGCCCGTCTGGATGTGGTTCACGCCGCCCGGCCGGGGGCGCTGGGCGTGGTCGCCGTGGTGCCGAGCAGGTCGCTCCGGACGCAGCCGCAGTCGGGGTGCGGCTCGCAGGCGCGATGCCGCCAGCGCCATCCGGGCGACACCTCCAGCAGGCCGCCCAGCACGCGCCCTTCGTCGAGGTAGGCCAGGGCCTGACCGGCCGCTTGGGCGGCGACCAGGCAGGACAGCACGGCGTCGCAGGCGATCTCGCCCGCCGGATAACCGCCGAGCAGGGCGCTCACGAGCGGCCAGGACGGGTCCCGGTCGCGGCGGGTGAGGTCGAGGCAGCGCAGGCAGGGGGTGAGCCCGGGAACGACGAAGGGCCCCACCGCGCCGTGTCCCTCGAACGCGCAGACGAGCAGGTGCGGCACGCCCTCGGCGACGATCTCGTGGACCAGTGTGGCGTCGAGCGGGTCGGCGGGCGCGAGGACGACGAGGTCGGGGCGCACCCCGCCGTCGGACAGCCGGGAGGCGGCTCGGCCGGGCCAGGCGTTGACGGCGGGGGAGACCCGCCGGGCCGCGAGCACGGCGGCGTCCTCCCGGGTCATCCCGACCTCGGAGCGGTCGATCCCGCCGGGGACCACGTCGCTCGCGGTGGCCGTGCCGGGATCGACCACGCAGATGTGGCCCACTCCCGCGGCGGCGAGCAGGGTGACGACCCGGGCGCCGACCCGGCCCGCGCCGTACACGCGGACCCGGGCCGCCCGCCGGGCCGCCAGCGCGCTCATGCCGCCGTCGGTGGAGGTCAGCGACAGCCGGTCCAGCTCGGGACGGAGGCGGTCCCGCTCGGCGAGCGGCAGATCGGCGATGGGCTCCGGGCCGGCGGCGGCGTCCTCGATCAGGCCGTGCGCGGAGAGCCGGGCGACGACCTCGTGCGCGGACGCCTCGTCGAGGCCGCTGGCGGCCACCGCCTGCCGGAGGGTGCGGGTGCCGTCCAGGCCGTCGATCAGGCGGCGTACGGGCGGCTCGACGCCGGTGAGCACGACGGCCCGCAGCGGATGGACGCCGAACTGCAGCGTGCGGGCGTCCCGCTCGACCCGGCGCAGGACGGGCTTGAGGCGAGGTCTCATAGTCGCCAGACCTTGCCATATGCCGCGCGGGCCCGGCGTCGTGACGAGCGGGGCTGTGGATAATTACCGGGGTGATCGTGGCCGGTGAATATCCGCAACCCCGTAGTTTTCACGCCCGCAAGGTCACGTTCGCCCGATTGACCAGGGAGAACGTGTACCACCCCCTGTGGAATTCGGCGCGTGTCGGCTACCTTTCATATGTGCCCCCCGAGACAGTCGAGGTTCGTCGGAGCACACGACGGCGGCGAACCGTTTCCGCGTACCGCGATGGCGACAAAACCATCGTGCTGCTTCCGGCTGGCCTGAGCACGACCGACGAGGAGCAGTGGGTACGCCGCATGCTCGACCGCTTGGCGGCCAAGGAGCAGCGAAGACGCCCGAGCGACGACGACTTGCTGGAACGGGCGACCGAGCTTTCGGCGCGCTATCTCGACGGCAAGGCCGTGCCGTCCAGCGTGCGGTGGGTGGAAAACCAGCAGCATCGGTGGGGGTCGTGCACGCCCGACCACCGCACGATCAGGTTGTCGGCGCGGCTGCGGGGCATGCCGGCCTGGGTCGTCGACTACGTCATCATGCACGAGCTCGTCCACCTGCTCGTGCCGAGCCACGGCCCGCGTTTTTGGGCCCTGGTGGAGCGCTACCCGCGGGCGGAGCGGGCCAGGGGGTTCCTGGAGGGCTTCTCGATGGCGGCCAACGGCGCCCCGGAGGAATGTTGACCCGGATCGCCGCGGTGCTGGTCACGCCCGATATGGCGGACGCGGCTCCGCCCGGCGTCGACCGGGCCGAGTTCCTGACGGCGATGGCCGAGGACACCTACGAGATGGTCGCCGGGCTCGAACTGGTGCGTCCGGTGATCCTGTCGGCCGGCGTGCCGGGGCTTGAGGACATCGCCTGGCCGGGCACGCCGGTCCTGCCGATCGCCTCACCCGCCGACGCCTTCACGGCGCTGCCCGCAGGCGACGAGACCGCGAAGGAGGCGGTGGTCGTCAGCGCCGACGCGCCCGACCTGCCTCCCCTGCTGATCGGGAAGCTTTTCCGGGAGCTCGGCCGGGCGCATCTCGCGGTCTGCCCTGCGGAGGGCGGCGGCGCGGTCGCCGTGGCGGCGCGCCTGCCGGTCCCCGAGTGGGCGGCGCCCGACCTCGACGAGCCCGACATCGTCGCGGCCATGCGCCGCCGGGCGCCGGGGCCCCGCATGGTCGCCACCGGTCCCGGCTGGCACCGGCTCAGGAAACCGCAGGACGTCTCCCGCCTCGATCCCGGACTGGAAGGCTGGGACAACACCCGCGCCCTGCTCATGTGACGCCGCTCATGGCCGCCCCGCGCGGCCGCGCAATCCCCGCACGCAGGCCGCGTGTCCGCGCGGGCCGCATGATCCCCGCGCGGGGTCGCGCGATCCCCGCGCGCAGGGCCCCGTGTGATCGGGGCGCGTGTTGCCAGGTCGTACGGCGGGGTCAGGCGGTGGCGCACAGGGCGCGGGCACGGCGCGCGGGCCGCGTGTCCGCGCAGGCCGCGTGATTCCCGCGCGCAGGCTCCGCGTGTTCGAGGCGCGCGTTGCGAGGTCGTACGGCGGGGTCAGGCGGTGGCGCACAGGGCGCGGGCGCGGCGGGCCAGCCGCCGGGTGGCCTCGTCGCTGAGCTCCGGAATGTCCTCCACCGGAAACCAGCGCAGGTCGAGGGACTCTTCGCTGATCACCGCCTCGGCTCCCGGCGGCGCGATCGCGCCGTACTCGACGTCGAGATGCCAGCTGTGCGGCGGGTGGCACCAGACCTTGTGCCGGTCGAGGGCTAGCGGGCCGTCGAGCAGGACCAGCCCGGGGATGCCCGACTCCTCGGTGGCCTCACGGAGGGCGACCTGCGCGAGCGTGGCGTCTGATCTCTCGCAGTGCCCGCCCATGGGCAGCCACATCCCGGCCTTCGGGTGCAGGGTCAGCAGCACCCGTTCGCCGTCGTGCGACAGGACGGCCGTCGTCGCCGTGAGGTGGCCGGGAACGCACTCGCGCCACATCGCGTCCTCATGGCTGCTCAGGTGCGTCAGGAACTCCTGGCGGAGCCGCTCCTCCTCGGGGGTGGGCGCGACCCATCCGGCCAGTACGGCTTGCGCGTCACGGTGCAGGCTCACCGGCGCAGCCTATCGGCAGATCGCCATCATAGGCCCGCCGCGCCGACATCGGCCGCCCTGAACCGGAGCCACCGGCCGCCCCCGCCGTCGCGATTGCCCGTTACGGCTCATGCCTCCCACACGAGCGCGGGCGGGGCGTCCGCTCGGGTCACCGGCGGACGTGGCCGGGTACGGCTCATCCCTGCCACACGAGCGCGGGTGGACGCGGGCGGGGCGTACGCGTGCATGCCCGGCGACGCGGGCGAGGCGCCCACGCGTATGCACGGCGACGTGAGCGGCCGTCTACATGCCAGATCCCGGCGGCGCGAAACTGCGGGCGTGGGCGGGACGTCACCGGCTGCCTGGTGCCGGAGGCGAGGCACCCGCCGGGGCCCGGGGAGACGAACCGCGGCGACGAGGAGACTGGGTGAGTCGTTACTCGCCGCGCTCTTGGTCGGGGCCGGGCTCCTTGGGCTCTTCCAGTGCCGACAGGTCGAACTCGGCCTCGCCCTTCACGAACGACTCGGGGTTGTCCAGGTCGTCGGCGGTCGGCATCAGGTCGGGGTGACTCCAGACGGCGTCCCTGCCCTCGATGCCGCGCTCGTCGGCCAGCGCCTTCCACAGCGCGGCAGCCTCACGCAGCCGCCTCGGGCGCAGTTCGAGGCCCACCAGCGTGGCGAAGGTCCGCTCGGCCGGGCCGCCCGTCGCGCGGCGGCGTCGTACGGTCTCGGCCAGCGCCGCGGCGGACGGCAGCTTGCCCACGGCGGCGGCGTCGACGACCGTGGCCACCCAGCCCTCGACCAGCGCGAGCGCGGTCTCCAGGCGGGTGAGCGCGGCCTTCTGCCGCTCGGTCTCCTCGGGCTTGAGCAGCTCGCCGCCGCCCAGGATCTCCTGGATCCGCTCCGGGTTGCTGAGGTCGAGCCCTTGGAGCTTGTCCTGCAGGGCGGACACGTCCACCGTGATGCCCTGGGCGTACTCCTCGACCGCGCCGAGCAGGTGCGCCCGCAGCCACGGGACGTGCTGGAAGAGCCGGTGGTGCGCCGCCTCGCGCAGCGCCAGGTAGAGGCGGATCTCGTCCGAGGGCGTCTCCAGGCCCTTGCTGAAGGCGGCGACGCCTCCGGGCAGCAGGGCGGCGGTGTCGGCCAGGGGCAGGCCGATGTCGGAGGAGCCGATCACTTCGCGGGCGAGCGAGCCGAGGGCCTGGCCGATCTGCTGGCCGACCATCATGCTGCCCATCTGCTTCAACATGCCCATGAGCGGCCCGGCCATCGCCTGCGCCTCGGGCGGCAGGCCCGACCCGCCGAGCGTGCCGCCCATCGTCTGCACCATCTGGGCGGCGACGGGGTCGCACAGCTGTTTCCAGACCGGGATCGTCTTCTCGATCCACTCCGACCGGCTCCAGGCCTGGGGGACGGTCACGCCGCTGGGCAGCGTCGTCACCTCGTTCAGCCACAGGTCGGCCAGGTTGAGGGCTTCGACGATCTGGCGTCGCTCGCCCTCCATGACGCTCGGATCGCCCTCGGCGACCACCGCGTGCCGTGCGATGTTCTTCGCCATGTCCCAGTTGACTGGGCCGGCCTCCGGCGAGGCGGACAGCATGTCGGCGAACTGCCGCATGGCCGCGGCGATCTGCTCCGGGCTGCCGAACATGGCGAACGGGTTGTCGTTGGGGTCGTTTTCGCGACCTGGCAGGTCAGTCACCGCGCCACCTCGTGCAGGATGGAGGAGTCCACATCCGCCACGTTATCCGCCGTGGGGCGGATCAGTGCAAAGTGAGGACCTCGTGCCTACCTCGAAACGCCTGCGTCCCCCCGTCGTCGCCGTCACCGGCGCCGCCTCCGGTCTCGGCCGGGCGTTCCTCGCGAAGGTGGCCTCGTCTGCGGATTTCCGCCGGGTGGTGGCCATCGACGAGCAGCGCGGCGACATCCCGGACGTCACCTGGCGGGTCCTCGACATTCGCGATCCGCTCTTGGCGAACCGGATCTCCGATGTGGACGTCTTGGTGCATCTCGGCACGGACGAGTCGCTCGACAGCGATCCCGCCGAGCGCCGCCGCTACAACCTGCGCGCCGCGCAGACCGTGCTCACGGCCTGCGCCGCGGCCCGGGTGCGGCGGGTCGTGCTGGTGACGAGCGCGATGGTGTACGGCGCCGCCGCCGACAACCCGGTGCCCCTGCCGGAGGACGCCCCGGTCGCGGCCGAACCCGACACCGGGATGGTGGGCGACCACCTGGAGATCGAGGCCCTGGTGAGGCGGTCGCTGCGGGCGCACCCCGGCCTGGAGGTGACCGTGCTGCGCCCGGCGGCCCTGGTCGGGCCGGGTGTCGACACCGTGATCACCCGCCACTTCGAGGCGCCGCGGCTGCTGGTGGTGAAGGGCTGCCTGCCGCGCTGGCAGTTCTGCCACGTCGACGACCTGGTGTCGGCCCTGGAGGCGGCCGCCCTGGGCAGGGTGAGCGGGGTCGTCGCGGTCGGCTCCGAGGGCTGGCTGGAGATGGACCAGGTGGAGGAGATCTCCGGCATGAAGCGGTTCGAGCTCCCGGCCGGACTGACGTTCGGCACCGCCCAGCGGCTGCACCGGCTCGGCATCACGCCGACCGCCGCGACCGACCTGCACTACGTGGTCTACCCGTGGGTGGTCGACTGCGCGGCGCTGCGTGAGGCGGGCTGGAAGCCGGCCTGGACCAACGAGGCGGCCCTGCGGGAGCTGCTCGAACTGTGCGAGGGCAGGCACGCGGTCGTCGGCCGCCGCCTGTCGGGCAAGGAGGCCACGATCACCGCCGCGGGCGCCACCGTCGCGGTCATCGGCACGGCCGCGATCGTCCGCGTCGCCCGCCGCAAGCGCCGCACCTGATCGGGCTCAGGCACTACCCTCGGGAACGTGGACGTCATCCGATTGCTGGGCATTCGCGACACCCCGCTGTCCGTGGACGAGGTGCTGCGCGCGGTGGAGGACCACGCCGCCGGCGGCACGGCGGTCTTCGTCGGCACCGTGCGCGAGCAGGACGGCGGCAGGCCGGTGACGCTTCTGTCGTACTCGGCTCACCCGTCCGCCGAGGAGCACCTGCGCAGGGTCGCGGAGAAGGTCGCGGCGGACTTCCCGGTCACCGCCCTGGCGGCCGTCCACCGGGTGGGCGACCTGCGCCTGGGGGAGATCGCCGTCGTCGTGGCGGCCGCCTGCCCCCACCGCGCCGAGGCGTTCGAGGCCTGCCGCAGGCTGATCGACGACCTCAAGCACGAGGTGCCCATCTGGAAGCACCAGGTGTTCGCCGACGGCGACGCCGAATGGGTGGGCGCCTGCTGATCAACGCCGTTGGAGTACGCGGAGCCCGGAGCGCATAGAGTGCGTCCATGTCCCGACGCGCTCTGACCCTGCTTGTCGCGGGTTTCCTCGCGCTCGCGCTGGCCGTGATCGGTGCCATGCTCCCGGTGCCGTACGTCGTGCTGAGTCCAGGCCCCACTGAGAACACGATCGGGGACGTCAAGGGCAAACCGGTCATCACAATCTCGGGCCGCGAGACGTACCCCACGCAGGGCAGCCTGAGCCTGGTGACCGTCGCGTACCAGGGCGGGCCGGACAACCGTCTCGACCTGCTCACCGCGCTGCGCGGCTGGCTCGACCCGACGATCGCGGTGGTGCCGGAGGAGACGCTGTTTCCCAAGTCCACCTCGGCCAAGCAGGTCGAGGAGCAGAATACGCAGGAGATGACCGACTCGCAGCAGTCGGCCACCGCCGCCGCGCTGAACGCGCTCAAGATCCCCATCGAGAAGGCGATCACGGTCGTGGAGACCGACAAGGGCGCGCCCGCCGAGGGGAAGCTCAAGCCGGGCGACGAGATCACGGCGGTGGACGGCACGGCCGTGGGCGAGCTCGGGTCGGTCGCGGCTGCCGTGCAGCGCCACAAGCCGGGCGAGCAGGTGACGTTCACGGTCAGGCGCGGCGACGCCTCGACGCAGGTGCAGGTCGGCACCGTGGCGGGCGACGACGGCAAGGCCAAGGTCGGCGTGCAGATGCGGACGGGCTACCGGTTCCCGTTCAAGGTCGACATCAGCGTCGGCGAGGTCGGCGGGCCGAGCGCGGGCCTGATGTTCTCCCTGGGCATCTACGACAAGCTGACGCCGGGAGCGCTCACCGGAGGCATGTCGATCGCCGGCACCGGCACGATCGACCCGGCGGGCAAGGTCGGCCCGATCGGCGGGATCGAGCAGAAGATGGTCGGCGCGCGGCGGGCCGGAGCCACGGTCTTCCTCACGCCGGCCGACAACTGCGCCGACGCCGTGAAGGCCGCCCCCGAGGGGCTGCGCCTGGTGCGGGTCGAGACGCTCGACAGCGCGATCAAGGCGATCGACGCCCTGCGCGACCGCAGAGGAGAGGTGCCCGCCTGCCCCGGCGGCTGAGCTGAGCGTACGCCGGGGTGCGGAGGCCGTGACTGCCCGGGCGGCCGAGCGTACGCGGGAGGCTGGGGGCGGTGACTGCCCGCGTGGCTGAGCGTACGCAGGAGGCGCGGCGGCCGTGACCTGCCCGTCCCGCCGCAGGCGGCGTCCTGATAACGATCAGATCCATTACCACGGCAACGCCGCTCGCAGTGTAGGTTTCCAAGCACGGACCGTTGCCTGTGACCATCTGACCCTGACCATCCGAGACAAGGGGTTGAGCGTTGAGCTTCCGGAGCCCCGGAGCCGGACGGGCGGTGCGCTTGCCCCGACGGCCGCGCCTTCTGATACCCGTGCTGATCGCCGTCGTGGCGCTCGTCGTCTTACTGCTCCTCTTTTCGGGGATCTACACCGACTACCTCTGGTATGACTCGGTGAACTTCTCCTCGGTGTTCTCCACGATGCTGCTCACGCAGGTGTTGCTGTTCGTCGTGGGCGCCGCCCTGATGATCGCCATCGTGGGCGGCAACATGGTGCTCGCGCACCGCACCCGCCCGATGTTCGGGCCGGGAATGTTCGGGGCGCCGCAGGGCGCCGATCGTTACCGGGTGGCCCTCGATCCGCACCGGCGGCTGGTCTTCCTCGTGGGCATGGGCGTATTGGCCCTGTTCACGGGCTCGTCCACGGCCGGGCAGTGGAAAATCTGGCTGCAGTTCGTGAACCGCACGCCGTTCGGCCAGAAGGACGCGCAGTTCGGCCTCGACCTGTCGTTCTTCATGTTCACCTACCCGTTCCTGCGGCTGCTGCTGAACTTCCTGTTCACGGCTGTGATCTTGTCGATCGTCGCGGCGACGATCGTGCATTACGTGTACGGCGGGTTCCGGATCTCCACGCCCGGCGGGGTGCACGCCACCCGGGCCGCCCGGACCCACCTGTCGGTGCTGCTCGGCACGTTCGTCCTGCTCAAGGCCTTGGCGTACTGGCTGGACATGTACGGCCTGGTCTTCTCCGAGCGCGGCAAGACGTTCGGCGCGTCGTACACGGACGTGCACGCGGTGCTCCCGGCCAAGGGGATCCTCGCGGTCATCTCCCTCATCTGCGCGCTGATCTTCTTCGCCGGCGTCATCCGGCCCGGCGGGATGTTCCCCGGCGTGGCGTTCGGCCTGCTCGTGCTGTCGGCCGTGCTGATCGGCACCGTGTATCCCTCGCTGGTTGAGCAGTTCCAGGTCAAGCCCAACCAGCAGAGCAAGGAGCAGCCGTACATCCAGCGCAATATCGACGCGACTCGAAAAGCGTACGGAGTCGATACGGCGAAGGTCACGGAATACAGCGCCAAGACCGACACCGACCCCTCCGTGCTGCAGGGCGAGGCGTCGGCCATTCCCGGCATGCGCCTGCTCGACCCCAGCCTGCTGTCGCCGACGTTCCAGCAGAAGCAGCAGATCCGCGGCTACTACCGGTTCCCCGACCAGCTGGACATCGACAGGTATCCCGTCGACGGCAAGCTGCGCGACACCGTGGTGGCGGTCCGCGAGATCGGCCGCCCGCCGGAGGGGCAGCGCAACTGGATCAACGACCACCTGGTCTACACGCACGGCTTCGGCTTCGTCGCCGCGCCCGGCAACAAGGTGGACAGCAGCGGCCTGCCGGAGTTCAGCGAGCGCGACATCCCGCCGGTGGGCGACCTCGGCAAGTACGAGCCCCGCATCTACTTCGGCGAGAACTCGCCCGACTACTCGATCGTCGGCGGGCCCAAGACGGCCAAGCCGATCGAGCTGGACTACCCCCAGCAGGGGCAGCCGGGCACCGACCAGGGGAACAGCACCGGTCAGGTCAACAACACTTACCAGGGCAAGGGCGGAGTCCCGATCGGGAACTTCTTCCGCCGCCTGCTCTACGCGGTGAAGTACGGCGAGACCAACCTGCTGCTGAACTCGAACATCAACTCCGAGTCCCGCATCTTGTACATCCGTGAGCCTGCGGCCCGGATCCAGCAGGTCGCGCCGTTCCTCACGCTGGACCGCGATCCGTACCCGGCCGTGGTCGACGGGCGGATCGTGTGGATCGTGGACGCGTACACGACCTCGGACTCCTACCCCTACTCCGAGCGCAAGAGCCTGGAGTCGCTGACCACCGACGTCCAGACCAGCCGGCTCGGCGTGCCGCAGGTGCCCAGGGACGAGATCAACTACATCCGCAACTCGGTCAAGGCGACCGTGGACGCCTACGACGGCACGGTGACCCTGTACGCCTGGGACGAGACCGACCCGGTGCTGAAGACCTGGCAGAAGGCCTTCGGCGGGGTCGTCAAGCCGGCCTCGGAGATCAGCCAGGCGCTGCGCAGCCACCTGCGCTACCCGGCCGACCTGTTCAAGGCGCAGCGGGAGATCCTCACCTCCTACCACGTCACCGACGCCAACGCGTTCTTCAGCGGCCAGGACTTCTGGAAGGTCCCCGAGGACCCGGCCACCCAGAAGAGCAAGCAGCCGCCGTACTACGTGACGATGAAGATGCCGGGCAGCGACACCGAGCGGTTCTCGCTGACCACGACGTTCGTGCCGAACCAGCGGCAGAACATGGCGGCGTTCATGGCGGTCGACGCGACGGCCACCACACCGAACCCGCCGCTGGAGATCCTCCAGCTGCCGAGCACGACCGCGATCCAGGGCCCGCCGCAGGCGCAGAACCTGTTCGAGTCGAACCCCGAAGTCTCGAAGGATCTGAACCTGCTGCGCGGCACGTCGGGCGCGACCGACGTCCTGTACGGCAACCTGCTCACGCTGCCGTTCGGCAACGGACTGCTCTACGTCGAGCCGGTCTACATCCAGCCCCGCGCGGAAAGCTCCGGCAAGTATCCGACGCTGCGCAAGATCCTCGTGCTGTACGGCGAGAAGGTCGGCTTCGGCGACAACCTGAGCGAGGCGCTGCAGCAGGTGTTCGGCGGCACCGCCGCCACACCGCCGGAGCAGACGCCCGAGCAGACGTCGAACCAGCCGCCCGGCCAGGTCACCCCGCCGGAGAGCTCCTCGGCGCTCACCTCGGCGCTCGACCGGGCCCAGCAGGCGTACGACGACTCGCAGAAGGCGCTGTCGGCGAACCCGCCCGACTGGAAGGCGTACGGCGACGCGCAGGCCGCGCTGAAGAAGGCGCTGGACGATCTGGCCAAGCTGAAGGACACGGCCCCCGCCCCGACGGCGTCTCCCGCCCCAAGCGGGAGCCCGAGTGAGAGCCCGAGTCCGGGCGGCAGTCCGCCGGCCAGTGCGACTCCCAGCCCCACACCGAGCGGCTGAGCCCATGCCGAAGCCCCGCGCCCCACACGGCGCGGGGCTTTCGGTTTGCCTCCCGCCCGATGCCGGGCTAACCTCGAAGAGCCGACGCGGGGTGGAGCAGTTCGGTAGCTCGCTGGGCTCATAACCCAGAGGTCGCAGGTTCAAATCCTGTCCCCGCTACTAAACGAAACCCCCGGACCCTCAAGTCCGGGGGTTTTCCCTTTCCGTCCAAATGCCGCTGGCTGACCTCGACACGAGCCGTAGTGGTCCCAGCGGTGAGCCCACTCCTGGCAGGAAGGCCGTCTTACGGCGGTTGGGACTTCCTACTCGAAGGTGCGGGGGAACCGTTCCGAGAGAACTACGAGAGCAAGTGCTCTCGGAGCGTCTTGAGGCTCTTCCCGTCGGAGACCCGGCGCCAGGCGGCCCAGCCGTCGGTCTCCTGGCCAGAGATCGCCTTGCACGCGGGCGAGGGCTTCTCAAAGATCTCGCCCGTGTCGAGACGGAGGCATCCGCCGGCAAGAACCGTCGCGAAGTGAACCTGACCAAGACGAGGCCTGCGCCACTCAAGGCGCTCACCCGCCCGGAGCAGCCCTTTGGCGATCAGGTGCTTGAGCACCCCTTCGCGCTCGTTCTCCGCTTCTCCGCCGATGCCCGGCACGATGCCGGTCTCAGGCGTGCCGTCGGAGACTGGCGTCTCGCTCAGGCTGCCCTCGACGAGCAGCCGCCGGAGAACCGCGTTCGGTGTGGTCTCGACGAAGGGCTTGGCCAGCGCGTGAAGCGCCTTCAGAACATCCTCGTCCAGATACACATTGGGCTTCTCGGTCAATGCCACCCCCGCTTCCGTAGGTCATCCGGTAGGTGCATGCTACGGCTCAGCGAGGCAGCGGGCAACAGCTTCTATACTTGGAAGTACTTACAAACTGGATCTTGATGGCCGGGCAGGTCCACCGGCCGTTTGACTAGGCTCTGATCCTCGGGAGCCTATGTGTCGATCTTGGCAAGCAGCTGGATCTTGTTGGCGGCCGGGAGTGTAGATATCCGCCGACGACCTCGGCGTGCAGGAGGACTGGCAGGGCGTACATCGGGGGTAGGCGGGCCAGCAGGACCGCCTCGACATCCGGTGCTCAACCACTGCCGGAGATATGAAGTTGGCTCGCCGGGTGCGAATCACTCAGCTCGCGCTGTCACGCATCGAGGGCGGTGGTGCATACGCGCGCCGGCCATGCTGGACCGGCTTGTCAGAGTGATGGAGACCACGGTCATCACCACCGTGGGCCGCGGAATGCTGTCGCCTTAGCGATCAACTGTGCCGAGTCGTGTGGTGCCTGTCGAGTGCCGACCTCAGTGCCGAGGTGGAGAGCACGTCATCACCGCTGAGGATCGCGTCCTTGGCGGCGAACTCCGCTGCTCGCACGAGTTCAGCGTGACTGAGGCCGCTCACATGACCCATGAGATCGTCCCAGTCCACCTCTGCTGTGTTCATCGACGTCAGCCTCCGGCGCAGCACCTGAATGGCTTGTTCCGCACTCGGCACATCATAGGTAATGACCGCGTCGAATCTACGGAATAGTGCGCTATCCAAGATCACCGCATGATTCGTGGCCGCCACTACCAGGCTCTCCGACGGCGCTTCGTCCAGAAATAGCAGGAAACTGTTGAGTATGCGCCGTGCTTCGCCGACATCTCCTTCAATGCGGCGTTCCGCGCCGATTGCATCAAATTCGTCAAAGAGGTAAACGGCTCGATTGCGGGCCGCGGCATCGAAGACTAGCCGCAGTTTGGAGGCGGTCTGCCCCATGAATCTGCTGATCAATCCGTCCAAGCGGACGGTGAACAGCGGGAGGCTCAGCTCGCGGGCGAGCATCGCGGCGCTCATGCTCTTGCCGGTCCCGGGCGGGCCGACAAGCAGCAGCCTGTAGATGGGGGCAAAGCCGTGGTTCTCCAGGCGCTCCCGCTGCCGTTGCTCGTGCAGAACACGTTGGAGCTGGGTTCGTACGCTCTCGGCGAGCGTCATGTCGGCGAGGTGGACGTTCGGATAGCTGGCCGAGACGAGCTCGGCCAACTCCCCCCGGGGCTGGACCACGGGAATAGGCTCGCGCTTGTTGATCGGCTGCGCGCGAGCCTGGTCGACAAGCTCGCGTAGTTCGGCGGCCAGCCGGTTGTGGCCCTGCCGGGCGGACTTTGCCGCCAGCTGGAGCGCGATGCTGTAAAAGGCGTCCTCGTCGCCCTCGGCATGGGCGCGGACGAGAGCCTTGACGTGGTCCGCCGACGCAGCCATGACCCTCCCTCACGCGGCTCCATCTGGTGGTCCCTGCAAAAGGATGTCCAGCCTATCTATGCCCTGTGGGCCGAACCACTCTCGCCAGGGTGCTTTTCCCAAGCGGTCCCCTTGTGATCGGCGGCGGGATCGTGACGGGGCCGCGTTGAAACGAAAGGCGGAGATCAGGCCGGGGAGTCGAACTCGCCGGCCTTCACACCGGCGATGAAGGCCTGCCACTCGACGGGGGTGAAGAGCAGCTTGGGGCCGTCCGGGTCCTTGCTGTCGCGTACCGCCACCATGCCGGGCAGGTTGGTCGCCACCTCCACACACTGACCACCGTTGTCACCGGATATCGATGACTTTCGCCAGAGCGCAGCGCTCAGGTCCATGCCCGTCTCGCTTCCTCGATCATCCTGACGGATACGGGCTCAGGATAGGCCCACCGCCGAATCGCCTCGTAGCGCGACCAGATAGCGCTCACAGTGTCCTGCTCTGTAGTGACCTGTCCTGCTACGGAAGAGTCCACCTGCACGACGTCCGGTTGTCCGTCAGGCAGTTCGGCAATCATGAATGCGCCCAGCAGACCCGTAAGACAATCCGGGTCCACGATCTGAATGTAGACGTTCGGCCTCTGCGCGACTTCCATCAGGTGATCAAGCTGGTCGCGCATCACTGCGACCCCACCGACCTTGCGACGCAGCACTCCCGGGTCGATGAGCACGAGGATGAGCGGAGGAGCGTCTCGGTCAAGAATGCGCTTTCGCCGCATGCGGGCCTGAACGCGTTCCTCCACCTCCTCGGCGGTGATTTGTGGTGCTTGGCGGAACAAGTGCCGGGCGTACGCCTCGGTTTGGAGGAGGCCGGGGATCAGAAGGGGGTCCCAGGAGCGGAGGATACGGGCGGTGGGCTCGATCTCCTCGACCCAGCTGCGGAACCAGACCGGGCCGCCGGGCTGGGCGACGATGCGCTGGTAGAGCCGGGTGAAGGAGACGCCGCCCGGCATGCCGAAGAGCCGGTCGAGCCGTTCCGCGTCGGACTTCGACGGAGTACGTGTGGCCTTCTCCAGGCGGCTCACTTGAGTCTGCGTACAGCCGAGGCGGGCGGCCACCGCGGCCTGCGAGAGCTGCGCGGCCTCCCTGAGCCGCCGAAGCTCGACGCCGAAGCGCACTCTCGGGGATCCGGGATCGAGTGACGGCACAACATCCATCGCGTTCCCTCCTGATTTTGCTGAAAAATCCACCTTTTGTTCGCCTTGCCATTCCATGCTCAGCCCGGAACAGACCACGCAATGTCATGACTCTTGATTTTTCGGGCTGCCCAACCGATCGTCTACTCGATATCGAAGAGGCAGTCTAGGCGCGGGTCTTCCAATCGGAAAAGACCGAGGAAAAGCAGGGATCGATTCTTCGCAGCCGGGAGCCGGTCGCGGGGGAACGCGGTGATTCTCGCTTTCGAGCGAAGAGGGAAGCCCGCGGAAGACGGCGATGGCGGGAAGCCTGCCGGAACGGCTTGATTTTCAGGTGGGAGGAGATCGGTGGCAGCCGGCGAACAGTACGAAAGATTCGTTCACCTGGTCCGGCTGAGTTGGGACCTGCGTGGGCTTGGCGTTCGCACCTCGCTGATCCTGCCGCCGGATGGCCGACCGGTGCTGGAGATTCCCCGGGCGACGGGCGGCCGGGTCCGCGTGTTCGCCGTCCGGCGCCGCTGTGGCTGGGTCTTCACTTGGCGGCCCTGGTGGGCACGGCTGTGGCGACGGAACGGATGGGTCGTCGCCCATGCGCGCAACGTCGCCGACGTCATCCTGGCGGAGGCGTCCCTGTGAGGACCGGTGGGCACAGCGCCGGGACCAGGAGCGATGCGCCGTACGGCACGTGGCGGCGGGAGTTCCCCGGGACGGGCAGGTCCGTCTCGGCGGCCCGCGAGTGGGCGCGAGGACTGCTGGCCGGGCAGGTCGCGGCACCGGTCCTCGACGATGTGCTGCTCCTGCTGAGCGAGGTGGTCACCAACGCGGTCGCGCACACGGACTCGGGTCGTGCCACGGACGGGCGGGTGGTGGTGTGGATGGTCCGCACCCCCACGGCCGTCCACGTGGAGGTGGTCGACGGCGGCTCGGCCACCAGCGCACCCGTGATGCGCGTGCCGGACGCCGCCGACGACGGAGGGCGAGGTCTGTGGCTGGTGGATCTGCTCGCCGCCGCCTGGGGCGCCCATCAGGACGACGCCGGGGGATCGGTGTGGTTCCGGGTGGCCGCGCACCCATGACGCAGGCCCGCGTGCCCGTGGCGCTGCGGCAGGCCGGGTGAAGACGCGGCCGCCCTTCCGCTGATCGCCGGGCGCGGGACGTGCCGGTGGCCTCGGCATCGGCGCGAATGCCGGTGGGCGGAAACGATTTGGCACTCGTCCCTGGCGGCGGGTAAGCTTTGAGCACAACGACGCGGGGTGGAGCAGTTCGGTAGCTCGCTGGGCTCATAACCCAGAGGTCGCAGGTTCAAATCCTGTCCCCGCTACCAAGTGACGAAGGCCCGGCCTCCGGATACGGAGACCGGGCCTTCGGCGCACCCGGAGGAGCCGCGTACGGGACAGGCCGCCGGGCCTCGGACAGGAGCGACGCATGATCACGCTGGATCGCCTGGTGAACGTGCTGGGCGCGTACGGCGTGCGGCTGTGCGGCCGGCCCGAGCGGCGCTCGATGCGGCTGCGCAGCGTGGCGATACCGGACGCCACCGACAGCCGGGTCACCGGCGACGTGCTCGTGGCCGTGGGCGCCGGATCGGTGACCGAGGCGGTGCGGTGGGCGGTCGCGGCGCAGGCCGCGGTCGTCTTGGTGCGGGCGGGGGCCGAGACCGAGCGCGAGGCCGCCGCGGTGGGCGAGAGCCTCGACGTGGCCGTGCTGCTGGTGGACCCGGCGGTCTCCTGGAGCCACCTCGTCGGGGTGGTCTACGGGCTGGTGCTCGAAGGGCGGGAGACCCAGTCGGGGCGCGGGCCCACGGACCTGTTCGCCCTGGCCGACAGCCTGGCCGACGCCGTCGGAGGCGCGGTGACCATCGAGGACCCGCTCTCGCGGGTGCTGGCGTACTCCCGCTCCCAGCAGGCGGGCGACCCGGCCCGGCTGGAGACGATCCTGGTGCGGCAGGTCCCCGAGCGGCTGCGTGAGATTTTCCGCGAGCGCGGGGTGTTCGCCCGCCTGGCCGCGACGGACGAGCCGATCTTCGTCGAGCCGGACCCGCGGCACGGCATGACCGGGCGGATGGCGGTGGCGGTGCGGGCGGGCCGCGAGCTGCTCGGGTCCGTGTGGGTGACGTGCGCAAGCCCGCTGACCGGCGCGCGGTTCACCGCGCTGGCGAACGGCGCGCGCACGGTGGCGCTGCACCTGCTGCGGTCCAGGGCGAGCGCGGACCTGGAACGCCAGGTGGAGTCGGACTTCGTCGTACGGCTGCTCGAAGGCACCGCCGACGCCGCGACCGTGGTCAGCCGGCTCGGGCTGACCGCGCGGGAGATGCGGGTCGTCGCGGTGCGCACCCAGACCTCGGAGGAGCCGCACGCCATGCTCCTGCTGGCCTTCGAGCGGGCCACCACCGGGTTCGGCTGGTCCAGGCCCGGGAGGAGCGCGCTGCTCGGCGACACGCTCTACACGATCCTGCCGGACGCGGGGCCCGCGGCGGCGCGGGAATGGGTGGCCGCGCTCGCGGCCGGGCTGCCCCCTCGGGTCCGCGTCGCGGCCGGCATCGGCGCGGCGGCTCATGCCGCCGAGCTGCCGGTCGGCCGCCGGGAGGCGGAGGAGTGCCTGGCGCTGCACGAGCGGGACGCCTCCCGCGCCGAGCCCCCGGCGTACGACGAGTCCTGGGACGACATCCTGCTGCAGCGGTTGCGCGCGGCGGCCCGCGCGGGCCGCGTCCCCCAGCGCGGGCCGGTGAGCGCGCTGCGCCGCCACGACGCCCTTCACGACACCCGCTATGTGGCGACGTTGCGGGCGTGGCTGGAGGCCCAGGGCGACCTCGCCGCCGCCGCGGAACGGCTCGGCGTGCACGCCAACACGGTGCGCAACCGGCTGCGCCGGATGAGCGAGGTGACCTCGCTGAACCTGGACGACCCGCGCAAGCGCCTCGCCATGGTCATCACGCTGGCCGCCGAGGACGAATAAAAGGGTTGTCCGAACTCCACAACCGGGCCGCCGCGATTGTACGGCCGCTACAACGGCCCGCGGCCCCGGGCGAGTCATGCTGACGCGGGAAACAGTCGCCTGGTGTGGAGGTGGGACATGTCCGGCGTCGAGCGCGTCGACGGCTGGCCGCGGTCGGTGGTCGTGGTGGGCGCGGGGATCGTGGGTCTGTCCACCGCGTGGTTCCTGCAGGAGCGCGGTGTGGAGGTCACGGTGGTCGACCGCCGGGGCGTGGCGGCCGGCGCGTCGTGGGGCAACGCGGGCTGGATCGCGCCCGGTCTGGCCATTCCGCTGAACGAGCCCTCCGTGCTGCGTTACGGCCTGCGCTCGCTGCTGAACCCGGCCGCGCCGCTGCACATCCCCGCGACCGCAGACCCGGGACTGTGGGCGTTCCTGACCCGGTTCGCCGCCAACTGCCGCTGGTCGTCGTGGACCAGGGCCGTGCGCGCCAACCTGCCGCTCAACGACGAGTGCATCGAGGCGTACGAGGTGCTCGCCGCGGGCGGGGTGGCCGCCCCCATTGAGGACGCGCCCATCACCGCCGGGTTCCGTACGCCGCGCCAGGCCGCGGGCCTGCTCCACGAGCTGCGCAGGATGGCCGAGGCGGGGCAGCCGGTCGAGCACGTCGCACTGGACGCGCGGCGGCTGGCCGAGGCCGTGCCGCTCGCCTCGCCGGCCCTGACCGCGGGCGTGCGGATCGACGGGCAGCGCTACATCGACCCCGGCCGTTTCGTGCACGCGCTGGGCGAGTCCGTCGCCGCCAGGGGCGCCGCGATCGAGACCCGCGAGGTGGCCGACGTGCGCACCGGCGCGGGGAAGGTCGATGTGGTGGCCCGGGACGGCACGGTCCTGTCCGCCGACGCGGTGGTGCTGGCCACCGGCGCCTGGCTGTCCCGGCTGGCGGGCCGCTGGGGCGTGCGCGTGCCCGTGCGGGCCGGCCGCGGCTACTCGTTCACCGTGCCGGTGGACCACCCCGTTCCCGGCCCGATCTACCTGCCGGAGGTGCGGGTGGCGTGCACGCCCTACCGGGGCGGGCTGCGGGTCGCGGGCACGATGGAGTTTCGCGACCCCGACGCCCCGGCCGTCGAGGCCCGGCTGCAGGCGATCATCGCCTCGGCCCGCCCCCTGCTGCGGGGCGTGCGCTGGGAGGAGCGTACGGACGTCTGGGTCGGCCCCCGGCCGGTCACCCCGGACGGGCGGCCGCTGATCGGCGCGACCGGCGCCCCGGGGATCTACGTCGCGGGCGGGCACGGCATGTGGGGCCTGGCCCACGGCCCGGCCACCGGGCGGCTGCTCGCCGAGCAGATCACCACCGGAAAGCAGCCCGCCGCTCTGCGGGAGTTCGACCCGCTGCGCCGAGCCCTGTAAGCCGAGCCCATCTATCGGGGCCGCATAAGCGGGGCCGTGGTCGAAAGGGCAGTACGCGGACGGCCCCGTCCCCGTCGCGGCCCCGGGCCTCGCGGCTAGAAAAGGCCGCCCGGCGGAAAGCGCGAGGTCGCGAGTGGTTCCGGGCCGACCGCACGCGCAAATCGGGATCTTGTCGTTACGCGACAACAAATCGCCCGTTGATGTCGCAGGGCGACATTGAGGCAGGAGCGTCCGGTGGTGAAGGCTCCCCGCATGCAGGCCCGCATCACCCTGGAGGACGTCGCCGCCTTGGCACGCGGCTGCGCCGTGCTCGGCACCGGAGGCGGCGGGGACGTCCGCCCCGGAGCCATCGCCGCCCGGCGCGCCATCCGCGAGTACGGCGACGTGCCGCTGGTCACCCTGAACGAGCTGCCCGGCGACGCCCTCGTGCTGCCGCTGTCGGGAATCGGCGCGCCGACCGTCAGCAACGAGATGGTCCACGGCGCCGACGAGGCGGTCCGGATCGCCGAGGAGATCGAGCGGATCTTCGGCCGGCCGCCCGCCGCCGTCATGTCCTCGGAGATCGGCGGCGGCAACGGCGTGGCCCCGGTCGCCTGGGCGGCCAGGCTCGGGCTGCCGCTGCTCGACGCCGACGCGATGGGCCGGGCGTTCCCCGAGGTCCAGATGGTCTCGATGTACGTGGCGGGCATCCCGGCCAACCTCGTGGTCATGACCGACGTCGTCGGCAACGTCGTGACGATCCGGCCGATCGACGGCCTGTGGTCGGAGCGGGTCGCGCGGGCCGTCTGCGTGGCCGCGGGGTCGAGCGCCCTGATGGCCGACTACGTGCTGACCGCGCGGGAGTGCGCGGGCGCGGTGATCGAGGGCACGGTGAGCCGGGCGATCGCGGTCGGCCGGGCGACCGAGGGCGCCGCCGACCCGCTCGCCGCCCTGACCGCCGAGCTGGGCGCGGTACGGCTGATCACCGGCAAGCTGGCCGACCTGGAGCGCAGGACGACCGGCGGGTTCGCCCGGGGCACGGCGACGATCGAGGGCACCGGCGACGACCGGGGCCGGACGTTGACCCTGGAGATCCAGAACGAGAACCTCGTGGCCGTCGAGGACGGCAGGGTCCGGGCCATGGTGCCCGACCTGATCACGGTGGTGGACACGCAGACGGCGACCGCGATCCAGACCGAGGGGCTGCGGTACGGCCAGCGGGTGACCGTCCTGGCCTGGCCCTGCGACCCCCTGTGGCGTACGCCGAAGGGCCTGGAGACGGCGGGCCCGCGCGCGTTCGGCTACGACATGGACTACCTGCCGGTGGAGGAGATCGCATCGAGCTCCGGGCCGACGAGCGGGGAGGCGGCATGAGCACGACGCTGCGGGTCGGCATCGACGTCGGCGGCACCAACACCGACGCCGTGGTGCTCGACGACGACGACCGGGTCGTCGCCGCCGCCAAGCGGCCGACCAGCCCCGACGTGACCGAGGGCCTGCGCGCGGCGCTCGACGCGGTCCTCGCCGCGCTGCCCGAGCCCGGCATGGAAAAGCGGGTGAAGCGGGTTATGCTCGGCACCACCCACGCGACCAACGCCATCCTGGAGCGGCGCGCGCTCGGCCGGGTCGCGGTGCTTCGGCTCGGCGCCCCGGCGACCACGTCCGTGCCGCCGCTCAGCGAGTGGCCGGACGACCTGCGCGACACCGTGGCGGCAGGCGCCGCGATCGTGCGGGGCGGATACTTCGTCGACGGGAGCGAGATCGCCCCGCTCGACGAGGACGCGGTCAGGAAGTTCGCGGCGACCACCCCCGCCGACGCGATCGCCGTCACCGGCGTGTTCAGCCCGGCCGGCGCCGACCAGGAGAACCGGGTCGCCGAGATCATCCGCGCCGAGATCGGCGATGTGCCGGTGAGCCTCAGCCACGAGATCGGCTCGCTCGGCCTGCTGGAGCGCGAGAACGCGACCGTGCTCAACGCCGCGCTGTACGGCGTGGCCCGCGACGTCACCGCCGCGCTGCACGAGGCCCTGCGGTCCAGGGGCCTGGAGGTCGAGACGTACTTCGCGCAGAACGACGGCACGCTGATGGCCGTCGACTACGCGGCCCGCTACCCGGTGCTGACCATCGGCTCGGGACCGGCCAACTCGCTGCGCGGCGCGGCGTACCTGTCGGGCGTGACGGACGCGATCGTGGCCGACGTCGGCGGCACCTCGACCGACCTCGGCGTGCTCGTGGGCGGCTTCCCCCGGGAGTCGGCCGCGGCTGTCGAGATCGGCGGGGTCACCACCAACTTCCGGATGCCCGACATCCTGTCCATCGCGCTGGGCGGCGGCACGATCGTCGGAGCCGAGCCGCGCTCGGTGGGCTACCGGATCGGCACGGAGGCGCTCGTGTTCGGCGGCTCCACCCCCACGATGACCGACGCGGCCGTGGCCGCCGGGCGGGGGACGGTCGGCACCCGTCCCGTCCCCGAGGAGTGGCGCGAGCGGCTGGCGCGAGCCGTACGGGCGGCGGACGAGGCCGTCGCGGACGCGGTGGACCGGGTGGCGCTCGGCCGTGCCGACCGGCCGCTCGTGGCGGTCGGCGGCGGGGCGTTCCTGCTGGCCGACCGGGTGCCTGGAGCCCGCGAGGTGATCCGCCCGGCGCACGCGGAGGTGGCCAACGCGGTGGGCGCGGCCATCGCGCTCGCCAGCGGCAGGCTCGAAACGATCGTGCCCGCTTCAGGGGCCGGGAACCCCAGGGCTAGATTGATCGACAAGGCCAAGGAGGAGGCGGCCGCCCGGGCCGTCGCCGCCGGGGCCGACCCCGCAACCGTCCAGATCGTCGAGCTCAGCGAAATTCCTCTCAGCTACCTTCCTGAGCCCGCGGTGCGCCTGCACGTCAAGGCCGCCGGTCCCCTCGCCCGGCAGGCCGGATAGGAAAGGAACCCCCTCACATGCGCCTGCACAAGCGTCTTCTCGCCGCGGGAGCCGTGGCCGCCGTGACCCTCACCGCCGCGGCCTGCGCGGGCGGGCAGGTCCGCGGCGCCGCCGACTCCACCCCGCAGCCCGGCTCCTCCGAGGGCGCGGCCGGCGGAACGGCCGACAGCACGTTCGTGTACGTCCCCAACCTGGACGTCGTCACCGACTGGGACCCGGCGAGCTCGTATTCCAACGAGATCATCGCCATGCAGAACATCTACGAGTCGCTGACCCGCTACAACCCGCAGACGAAGAAGGCCGAGCCGCGGCTGGCCTCCTCGTGGACCGTGTCGCCCGACGGCAAGAAGTGGACGTTCACGCTGCGTGAGGGCGTGAAGTTCCACACCGGCAAGCCGGTGGACGCGGCGGCGGCCAAGGCCGCGATCGAGCGCACGATCAAGGAGGGGCAGGGCGCGGCCTACATCTGGGGCGCGGTCAAGGACATCGAGGCCAAGGACGCCACGACGCTGGAGTTCACGCTCAAATATCCCGCGCCGCTCGACCTGATCGCCTCCGCCGGCTACGCGTCGTACGTCTACGACACCACGGCCGTCTCCGGCGACCTGAAGAAGTGGTTCGGCGAGGGCCACGACGCCGGCTCCGGGCCGTACACGATCGAGAGCTGGCAGAAGGGCAAGGAGACCGAGCTCACGCTCAAGGCGTTCGACGACTACTGGGGCGGCTGGGACGGGCCGCACTACAAGAAGATCGCCTACCGGGTCACGCCCGAGCTGACCACCGCGTGGCAGCTGCTGCAGCGCGGCGAGGTGTCGTTCGTCCAGCGGCTCAACGCCCAGCTGTTCGCCCAGGCGGGCGGCACGGACACGGTGCAGACCTCGCAGACGCCGTCGTTCCAGAACCTGCTCGTGCTGTTCAACACGGCCGACGGCCCGCTGAAGGACGTGAAGCTGCGCCAGGCCCTGCAGAAGGCGATCGACTACGACGGCCTGGTGGCGGCGCTGAAGGGCTCGGGCGTGGCCGCCAGCGGCCTGGTCCCCGCTGGCCTGCTCGGCAACATCCCCGGCATGACGCCCAAGCAGGACCTCGCGGGCGCCGAGGCGCTGCTCAAGGAGGCCGGGTACGGCCCCGGCGGCAAGCCGCTCGAACTGTCGCTGACCTACGCCCAGGGCGACGCCGACCAGGAGCTGCTGGTCACGCTGCTGTCCTCGGCGCTCGACAAGCTCAACGTCAAGCTGCAGGCCAAGCCGCTGCAGTGGACCACCCAGTGGGACCAGGGCAAGGCGAAGGACCCGTCCAAGCGGCAGGACATCTTCGTCATGTACTGGTTCCCGGACTACGCCGACGCCTACTCGTGGTTCGTCAACGTCTTCCGCAGTGAGAAGGACGTGCAGTTCAACCTCTCCTACCTGAAGGACGAGGCGATCGACAAGCTGATCGACGAGCTGCCCGCGCTCACCGCGACCGACCAGGCCGCCGCCGAGAAGACGTACGCCGAACTCCAGAACAAGATCATCAATGAGCGGGCCGCGGTGGCCGTGCCGTACGTGCAGAACTACCAGCGGGCCTTCGCCAAGTCGGTCCAGGGATACGTGGACAACCCCGCCTACCCCAACGTGGTGTTCGTCTACGACCTGAAGCCCGGCGCCTGATCATGCTGAGGTATCTGATCCGCCGGCTCGGCCAGGCCGTCCTGGTCGTGGCCGGCGTGATCGTCCTCACCTTCGCCGTCATGCGCCTGGTCCCCGGCGACCCGGCCGTGGCGTACGCCGGGCCGAAGGCGACGGCGGCCGAGCTCGCCGAGGCCCGGCGGCGGTTCGGCCTGGACGACCCGCTGCCCGTCCAGTTGTGGAACTACCTGAGCGACCTGCTCCGCGGCGACTGGGGGACCAGCCTGCACACCCGGCAGCCCGTGCGCGACGACCTCTTCCAGGCGTTTCCCGCTTCGCTGGAACTCGTGGGCGCCGCGCTGATCATCGCGCTGGCCGTCGGAGTCCCGCTGGGCGTCGCCGCCGCGCGCTACAAGGGCCGCCTGCCCGACCTGTCGGTGCGGCTGTCGTCGATGCTGGCCGTGTCGGTGCCGGTGTTCTGGCTGGCGCTGGCCCTGCAGACGGTCTTCGCCAGCGGGCTCGGCTGGTTTCCCGTCGCGGGGGAGTACGACACGTCGCTCGACCGGACCAGCCCCCTGCACCTCTACACCAACATCACGGCCGTGGACGCGCTGATCACCGGCAACTGGCCGATCCTCACCAGCACGCTGTGGCACCTGGTGCTGCCCGCCCTGGTGATCGCGGCGTACCCTGCGGGGGTCGTGGCCCAGATGACCAGGGCCGCCCTCATCGAGGAGGCGTCCCGCGACCACGCCAGGCTGGAGCGCGCGCTCGGCTTCGGCGAGACCGCGGTGCTCACCCGGTTCGCCCTGCGGCCCGCGCTCAACCCGGTGCTGTCGCTGATCGCGCTCGTCTTCGCGTACTCGATCGTGAACGGCTTCCTCGTGGAGGCCGTGTTCAACTGGCCGGGCCTCGGGCGGTACGCCGCCGACTCGATCCGCTCGCTCGACACGCCCGCCATCGCCGGGGTCACGCTGCTGGTCGCCGTGCTGTACGTCGTCGCCAACCTCGCCGTGGACCTCCTCCAGGGCGTGGTCGACCCCAGGGTGAGGGCGCGATGACGGCCCCCGCCCTGCCCGAGCTGCGCCGTACGCCGCTGCGACGGCTGGCCGGTGTGGACCGGCTCGCGGTCGCGGGAGGCGTGCTGCTGGGGATCATCGTGCTGGCGGCGCTGCTCGCGCCGTGGATCGCCCCCTACCCCGAGGACGGCGGCTCGGCCACCCATCCCGCGGAGTCGCTGCTCCCGCCGAGCGGCGCCCACTGGTTCGGCACCGACCAGGTCGGCCGCGACGTGTTCAGCCGGGTCCTGTTCGGCGCGCGCACCTCGCTGCTGATCGCCGTCGCGGTGCTCGCCGTCTCCGGCGCGGTCGGCGTCGTGCTGGGAGTGGTCGCCGGGTACGCCGGGGGCTGGGTCCGCGACGTGATCATGCGGGTGACCGACGTCTTCCTCGCCTTCCCCGCGCTGCTGCTGTCCCTGGCGCTCGCCGTGGTGCTCCAGCCCAGCGTGACCACCGTGATCGTGGCGATCGCGATCACCTGGTGGCCCTGGTATGCCCGGCTCACCGCGTCGGTCGCCGCGTCGGTGGCGGCCCGGGGCTTCGTGGACGCGGCGCGCTGCCTCGGCGTGCCCGCCCCGCTCATCGTGCTGCGGCACGTGCTGCCGAACTCGCTCACGCCGGTGCTGGTGCAGTTGTCGCTGGACGGCGGCGGGGTCATCCTCACCGCCGCCACGCTGTCCTACCTGGGGCTCGGCGCCCACGAGCCGACCCCGGAGTGGGGCCTGATGGTGCACCGGGGCCAGTCGCTGTTCACCACCGACTGGTGGGTGGTGACCTTCCCCGGCCTGGCCATCCTGGTCACCGCGTTCGCGTTCAACGTGCTCGGTGAGGGGCTGAGGGCGAGGCTGTCGCGATGAGCTTGATCAGCGTCAGGGACCTCGTGGTCCGGATCGGCGACCGGGTGATCGCGTCGATGCCCGAGCTCGACGTGGCCGCGGGGGAGTGCGTGGCCGTCGTCGGCGAAAGCGGGTCGGGCAAGACCACGACCCTGCTCAGCACGCTCGGCCTCGTCCACGGCGCGGACGTCTCCGGGCGGATCACCGTGGGCGGCGTGGACGTGCTCACGGCGAGCCCCGCCCGGCTGCGGGAGATCCGCGGCTCGCGCGCCGCCCTCGTCATGCAGAGCCCGCAGGCCGCGCTCAACCCCACCATGCGCCTGGGCACGCTCATGCGCCGCGCGCTCGCCCGGCACGGCGTCAAGGGCGCGGACGCGCGGGAGCGGGCCGAGGAGGCGGTCCGCGCCGTGCTGCTCGACCCGGAGATCCTGCGCCGCTATCCCCACCAGGTGTCCGGCGGCCAGGCCCAGCGGTTCGCCATCGCGCTGGCCCTGGCGCTCGGCGCGCAGGTCGTGCTCGCCGACGAGCCGACCAGCGCGCTCGACGTGACCGTGCAGGCCGAGGTGGTCGCGGTGCTGCGCCGGCTGCGCGACGAGCGCGGCCTGGCCGTGCTGCTGGTCTCCCACGACCTCGCGCTGGTCTCCACGATCGCCGACCGGGTCGTGGTGATGCGCGACGGCGCCGTGGTGGAAACCGGCCCCGCGGCCGAGGTGTTCGCCCGGCCGCGCGACCCCTACACCAGGGAGCTGATCGCCGCCGTCCCCCGCCTGCCCGGCGAGGACGGACACGAGACCGCATCCGCGGCCGCCGCGCCGGAGGAGGAGCGATGACGGGGCCCGACGCAGCCGCGGTGCTCGCCGCCGAGGAGGTCACCCTCGCCTACGGCGCGACGGCGGTGGTCCACGACGTGAGCCTCGCCGTGGACCGGGGCGGGGTCGGCCTGATCGGCGAGAGCGGCTCGGGCAAGACCACGCTGGCCCGCGCCCTGCTCGGCCTCATGCGCCCGCGCTCCGGCGTCGTCCGGTACGGCTCGCGCGACCTGGCCGCGCTCGACAGGGCGGGCCGGGCGGAGTTCCGCCGGGCCGTGCAGCCGGTCTTCCAGGACGGCAGCGAGGCGCTCGACCCCCGCATGACGGCCGGCGCGTCGATCACCGAGGCGCTGACCACCCATCACCGCATGTCCAGGGCCGGGCGGAAGGACCGGGTCGCCGCGCTCCTCGCCGACGTGGGGCTCGACCCCGCGCTCGCCGCCCGCAGGCCGCACGAGATGTCCGGCGGCCAGCGCCAGCGGGTGGCCATCGCCCGCGCCCTGGCCGTGGAGCCGCGGCTGCTGGTGCTCGACGAGCCCACGAGCGCGCTCGACGTCACCGTGCAGGCCAAGATCCTCGACCTGCTGGAGGGCCTGGCCGCCGAGCACGGCCTCGGCTACCTGCTCATCACCCACAACCTCGGCGTCGTGGGGCGGCTGTGCCGCACGTCGTCGGTGATGTTCGCCGGGCGGGTGGTCGAGTCGGGCCCCACGGCGGAGCTGCTCACCCGGCCGGCCCACCCGTACACCCGGGCGCTGCGCGACGCCGTGCCGCGTCTCGGCGGCGAGCCTCCGCGGGCCGCCGGGCGGACCGAGGCCGCCGCGGCGGCGTCCGGCTGCCCGTTCCTGCCGCGCTGCCCGCTCGCGGCGGACCGCTGCCGTGAGGAGGCCCCGCGACCGCGTGACGTCGAGGGGCGTAAGGTGGCCTGTCACCGGGCGGAGGAGGTGCTCGACCGCGCCCCGGTGGCGCACCCCCGCGCCGACGCGTCCTCTCCCGCTCCGCGCGTCCCCCACGACGGAAGTGAGACCCCCGATGCGCCGCGTCAGTGACCTGCTCAGGACGCCGGCCGGCCGCCGGCTGACGCTCGTCGCCGGGCCCTGGGACGCCCGGGAGGTCGCCGGCGTGGTGCTCGTCGACGAGATGCGCGAGCTGGCCGCGGCCCCGCCCGGCGCGCTGGCGATCCTGTCCCGCCACGCCATGCGGTCGTGCGACGTGCTCGACGCGCTGCGCCTGGCCGGGCGCGGCGGCCTGGCCGGGATCGTGCTGCCCGGCCCCTCGGGCACCTCGCCGGAGATGGTGGAGCTGGCCAGGCGGGAGAGGGTCGCGCTGCTCGCGGGCGCGTCCGACCACTCGCTGTCGGACACCGTGCTCGGCCTCAGCGCCGCCGTACGCGCCGACCCCGGGCTGCTGCTGCGCCGTACGCGCGAGGCGATCGACGGCATCGGCGCGATGGAGGGCGCGGGCGAGGACGACATCCTGCGCGCCGCGTCCGCCTCGGTCGGGGTCGCGTACGTGGTCGCCGACCTCGCCGACCCGGGGGCGAACGCGACCGTGATCCGGGTGGGCGGCAGGCCGGACGGCTACGTGTGCTGGGAGGGCGAGGACCCGGCCGCGGCGATCGTCGCCCAGGTCGTCGCGACCACGCTCGGCCGGGTGCGGGCGGCGGCGCGGGAGGCGGAGGCGGCCCGCGAACGCGCGCTGCTGGCCCTGCTCGGCGCGAAGGACACCCGGGCCGCCGCCCGCCGCGCCCGCCACGAGGGCGTGCCGGTGGACGGCTGGCACGTCGCGGTCTTCCTGCGGGACCCCGCCGCCGACCGGGCCGCTGCTCGCATCGCCACTCCCTCCGCCGACCGTGTTGCAGCAGTCCCCGCCACAGACCGCATCGCCACCCCCTCCGCCGACCGGGCCGCCGACGGCGTTGCCGTCCCTTCTACCGCCCGCGTCGCCGCCCCCTTCGCCGTCCCTTCCGCCGGCGGGCGTCCCGAGACCTTCCGGGCCTCGTCCGAGGCGACGTCGCGCGGCGCCGCCGTGGCCGACCCGGTGCTCCGCGAGGTGCGCCGGACCGCGGCGGCGCTGCCCGCCGCGCTGGGCTTCGGGGCGGCAGGCCCCGGGACGGCGGGTTCCGGGACTGCGGATCTCGGGGGGAGCGAGCTCGGCGACCCCGGGCACGGCGATCCCGGGCCCGGCGGGACGGCCGACCTGTCCGCGCCGCCGCTGGTCGTCCGCTGGCAGGACGGCGTGCT
This sequence comes from Microbispora rosea subsp. aerata, assembly GCF_014647835.1. GTDB lineage: Bacteria > Actinomycetota > Actinomycetes > Streptosporangiales > Streptosporangiaceae > Microbispora > Microbispora aerata. Next base: position 9,887 of record NZ_BMPY01000034.1, on the reverse strand, counting down.
CGTGCTTCTCACCACCGACGAGCGGACCGGCCTCGGCCACCCTCCACGAGGTCTGTGGCCGCCGGCCGTGGGGGCCGTCATGGGAGCGGGCGTCGGCACCTGCCAGGCGGGGCCGGACGGGCTGCGCCGTACGGCGTCGCAGGCCCGTGCCGCCGCCGCCCGCGCCGCCGCAGGGGAGGTCGTGCGGTTCGACAAGCTCGGGGTGCACGCGCTCCTCGCGGAGCTGAGCGGCAGCGAGAGCGCGCTGGTGGCCGCGCGTGACATGCTCGCCCCGCTGGAGCGCCTCGGGACGCTCAGCGCCCAGGCGGTGCCCACCCTGAAGGCGTACCTCGACAGCTGGGGCTCCCGCACCAAGGCGGCCGAACTGCTCAACCTGCATCCCAACGCGGTGGCCCACCGGATCAGGCGCATCGCCGAGGCGCTCGACGCCGACCTGTCCGACCCGCAGACCCGCTTCGCGCTCCAGCTCGCCTGCCACGTCGTGCTCGACCACGACTGTCTCCCGGGGACAACAACGCCGCTCTCGTCGTCGTGAGGACACATCGACGCGGCGTGCGGCCGCCTCTACGTTGCCAGGCATGACAACGGTCATCGGAGTGGACGTCGGCGGCACCTTCACCGACCTCGTCCTGCACGACGCCGCGACCGGCGAGATCAGGGTCGCCAAGCAGCCCACCACGCCGTCCGCGCCGGAACGCGGGGTCCTCGCCGCGGTCGACGCGGCCGTGCCGCGTGACCTGCTCGCCCGCTGCCGCCACTTCGTGCACGGCACCACCGTGGGCCTGAACGCGCTGCTCGAACGGCGCGGCGCGACCGTGGGCCTGATCACCACGGCCGGGTTCCGCGACGTGCTGGAGATCCGCAGGGGCGACCGCGACGACCCCTACGACCTGTTCTGGACCCCGCCGCCGCCGCTCGTGCCCCGCCGCCTGCGCCTGGAGGTGGCCGAGCGGGTGGCCGCCGACGGCTCGGTCGTACGCGACCTGGAGCCGGATGACGTGCGGCGGGCCGCGGAGGTGTTCGCGGCCGAGGGCGTGGACGCCGTGGCGATCGTGCTGGTGAACTCCTACGCCAACCCCGAGCACGAGAAGAGGGCCGCGGAGCTGCTCACCGCCGCCGGGTTCGGCGGGCCGATCTCGCTGTCGCACGAGGTCTCCGGGGAATACCGGGAGTACGAGCGCACCTGCACGACGGTCGTGGACGCCTTCGTCCGCCACCGCATGGGCCCCTACCTGCACAACCTCGACCGCGAGCTGCGGGAGCGGGGCTTCGCGGGCGAGCTGCTCGTGACCAGGTCCGGGGGCGGCGCGCTGACGCTGGCGGAGGCCGCGGCCCGGCCGTTCGAGACGATCCTGTCCGGCCCGGTGGCCGGGGCCGCCGCCACCGCCCGCCTGGCCGCCTCCCTCCGCCTCGGCACGGCCGTCGCCGCCGACGTGGGCGGCACCAGCTTCGACACCGCGCTCATCGAGGACGGGCGGCTCCCGCTGCTGTACCAGGGCGAGGTCGTCGGCCTGCCGCTGCAGAGCCCCTGGGTGGACGTGCGGTCGGTGGGCGCGGGCGGCGGCTCGGTGGCGTACGCCGACGCGGGCGGCCTGCTGCGGGTCGGACCGCGCAGCGCGGGCGCCGACCCCGGGCCCGCCTGCTACCAGCGCGGCGGCGCCGAGCCCACGGTGACCGACGCGGCCCTGCACCTCGGCATGATCCCCCGCGGGCACATCTCCGGCGGCATCGAGCTGTCCGCCGAGGCGGCGGCCCGCGCGCTGGCCCCGCTGGCCGGCCCGACCGGCATCGACGGCGTGGACGCGGTCGCGGTGGGCGTGATCAAGATCGCCGCCGCGCACATGGCCCAGGCCGTGCGCGGCGTGACGGTCGAGCGGGGTGTGGACCCGCGCGGCGCGGCCGTCGTCGCCTTCGGCGGCGCGGGGCCGGTGTTCGGCTGCCTGCTCGCCGACGAGCTCGACGTGGACACGGTGGTCGTGCCGCCGAACGCCGGCAACTTCTCCGCCGTCGGCCTGGTGCAGGCCGACATCGTGCGGTCGGCCGCGCGCACGATGGTGCGCCCCCTGGACGACGAGGCGCTGCCGCTGGTCGAGCGGGTGGCGCGGGAGCTGTTCGAACGGCTCGCGCAGCCCGGGGCCGTACGCGAGGTGGACCTCGACCTGCGCCACCGGGGGCAGGAGCACACGCTGACGATCCCGGTGCGGCTGGGCGAGGACGACGTGGCGGCCGTGTCCGCCCGGTTCTCCGAGGCCTACCACCGCGCCTTCGGCCACACGCTGCCCGACCCGCTGGAGATCGTCACCGTACGGGCGACCGGCAGGGTCGTCCTCGACACGGACCGGCCGATGGTGCCCGCCCCGCCGTCGGGCGAGGGAGGGGCGGGGACGACCCGGCTGTGGTCGTTCCGCCGGGGCGGCTGGACCGAGGCCCCGGTCGTATGGCGGGAAGACCTGACCGGCGTGGCCGAGGGCCCGCTGCTGGTGGTGGAGCCCACCGCGACCACCTATGTGGACGCCGGATTCGCGGCGGAGGCGCACGCGAGCGGCTGCCTCATGATCACACGGAAGGACCGGCCATGACCATCGTCCGCACCCGCTACGCGGAGGTCCACCCGGGGCTGGGCGACGGCGCAGACCCGGTCACCACGGAGATCATCCGGCAGGGCCTCAACGCGGCGGCCGACCAGATGAAGCAGTCGCTGATCCGCACGGCGTTCTCGCCGATCATCTACGAGGCGCTGGACTTCGCCGTCGCCTTCTACGACGCCGACATGTGCATGCTGGCGCAGGCCCCGACGCTGCCGGCGTTCATGGGCACGCTCGGCTTCTGCGTGCGGGAGGCCGTCGAGGGCGTCGGCGGCCCCGCCGCGCTCAGCCCCGGCGACGTGATCCTCTACAACGACCCGTACGGCACCGGCTCCCACCCCCAGGACGCGGCGATGGTGGTGCCGATCTTCCACGAGGACGAGCTCGTCGCCTACTCGGCGATCAAGGCCCACTGGCTCGACATCGGCGGCAAGGACCCGTACTGCACCGACACCGTCGACGTCTACCAGGAGGGCACGATCTTCCCCGGGGTCAAGCTGTACGACGCCGGGCGGCTGGTCAGCGACGTCTACCGGATGATCCTGGCCAACAGCCGGATGCCGGAGATGGTCATCGGGGACATCAACGCGATGGTGGCCGGGGCGCGGACCGGGGCGGAGGCGCTCGGCGCGCTGGTGCGGCGGCACGGCCTGGACACCTTCCGCCGCTGCGTCGCCCGCATGTACGCCCACGGCGAGGCGCTGGTGCGCGGCTGGTTCGAGCGCCTGCCGGACGGCGTCTACCAGGCGTCCAGCGTCATCGACTCCGACGGCGTGAACGGCACGCCGATCCCGTTCGGCGTACGGGTCGTCGTGGACGGCTCGTCGGTGACCGTCGACCTGACCGACTGCCCCGACCAGGTCGGCGGGCCGGTCAACTGCCCGCTGCCGTCCACCGTGGCGGCCGTCAGGATCGCGGTGGCCTTCCTCGCCGGCGCGGGCGAGCAGCCCAACGAGGGCCACTTCCGCCCGCTTGAGCTGGTCACCCGGCTCGGCTCGCTGTTTCACCCGGTGAAGCCCGCGCCGTGCTTCATGTACGGCATCCCCTCCGACCACGCCATCGAGCTGATCATCAGGGCGCTGGCCGAGGCCGTGCCGGGATCGGCGCCGGCCGCCAGCGGCGGGGACATCAACGCGCTGGTGTGGTGGGGCAACCGCGAGGCGACCGGCGAGCCCTGGGCGGACGGCGCGCCCCACCCGGTGGGCCAGGGCGCCTCGCCGCTGGGCGACGGCGCCAGCGCGCTCATGTACATCTCCGAGTCGGCCACCCGTTTCACCCCCGCGGAGGTGTGGGAGGCGCGCAACCCCTGGCGCATCGAGCGGCTCGCCCTGGCCGAGGACTCCGGCGGGCCCGGCCGTCACCGCGGCGGCCTGGGCCTCGACCTGTCCTTCCGCATCCTGGAAGACCAGTACCTCACGTCCGGGCTGGCCAGGACGGCGCTGGAGCCCTGGGGGCTGAAGGGCGGCCTGCCGGGGCGGCCCAACCGGCTCACCGTCGAATATCCCGACGGGCGCACCGAGGACTTCTCCCTCAAGACGCGCATCTTCCTGCCCAAGGGCTCGGTCGTGCACCTGCGCACCGGCTCGGGCGGCGGGTACGGCCCGCCGGAGGAGCGCGACCCCGAGGCCGTGCGCGCGGACCTGCGGGAGGGATACATCACCCGCGAGCACGCCGCACGGCACTACCCGCACGCGCTGTGACGGACCGGGTCACAGCGCGCGCAGGCCGTTGATCACCTCGCCGAGGATCTTCTCGGTGGGGAAGCGCGCGACGTTGGCGGGCGGGCGCACCTGCACGAGCCCCTGCTCGTGGAGGTCGCCCACCAGCACGCGTACGACGCCGAGCGGGAGGTCGATCGCCGCGGCGATGTCCGCCAGGGACGCCGGACGGGCGCACAGGCTGAGGATCATCCACTGCTCGGGGCCGAGGCTCACCGGCGTCGGCCCGCCGGTCGCGGTGACGATGGCGACGAGGTCGATGTCCTTGCTGGAGGGCCGCACGCGACCGCGGGTCAGGGCGTAGGCCGGCACGACCGGGCCGGCCTCCTCGTCCAGCCACTGCTGGTCCTGCATGCGATCCGTCACTTTCGGTCCTCCTCGCCGGTGTTTTCCTTCTCCTGCGCCCTCGACGAGGCGTGGATGATGTCTTCCGGGGTGACCTCTCCCGCGGCGAGACGGGCGAGATCGGGGTCCTTGGGGCCAACCATGAGCGCGGATGGGATCAGCACGATGGCGGTAGTTCCTCCATAAGGCGAGGGCCGCAGGGTCACGCGGATGTCCCGCCGCGCGGCCAGGCGCGCGACGACGAACAACCCCATGCGGTCGGTGTCCGCGATGTCGAACTCGGGCGGGTGGGCGAGCCGCTCGTTCAGCTCGGCGAGCCGCTCCTTGGACATGCCGAGCCCGCGGTCTTCGATCTCGACGGCGAAGCCCATGCCGACGAGCTCGCCGCGCACAGACACGGTCGTGTGCGGCGGCGAGAATATCGTGGCGTTCTCGATCAGCTCGGCGATCAGGTGGATGACGTCGGCCACCGCGGAGCCGTCGAGCCCGTGGTCCTCCATCGGCAGCACGTTCACCCGGGCGTAGTCCTCCACCTCGGCGGCGGCCCCGCGTACGACGTCGTACATCGGGATCGGCTTGCGCCAAGCGCGGCCGGGGGCGTTGCCGGACAGGATGATCAGACCTTCGGCGTGACGGCGCATGCGGGTCGTCAGGTGGTCGAGCCGGAACAGCTCCTCCAGCATGTCCGGGTCGGTGGTGTGGCGCTGCATGCCGTGGAGCTGGCTCCGCTGCCGGTGCAGCAGCGTCTGGCTGCGCCGCGCCAGGTTGAGGAAGACCTGGCTGACGCCCCGCTGCAGGCGGGCCTGCCCGATGGCGGCCTCCACCGCGGTCTCCTGGACGGTGGAGAACGCCCGCCCCACGTCCTGGATCTCGGCGGTGCCGCCCGTGGTCTGCAGCGGCGGCGCCTCGGTGGCCACGTCGACGTCCTCGCCCCGCTTGAGCTTGGTCAGCACCTCCGGCAGCCGCTTGTTCGCCAGGTCGAGTGCGGCCTGCCGCAGGTCGGCCAGCTCGCGGGCGAGGCGCCCGCCGACCCGCAGCGAGATCAGGATCGAGGCGACGACCGCGAGCAGACCGAAGCCGCCGGCCAGCACGGCCCGCCGCAGGATCGCGTCCGCGATCGGCGCGGCGCGCTGGGCGAGCAGGGCCGCCGCCTCCGTCTGCGCCTTCTGGAACATCTCGGCCAGGTCGTCGGAGGTCGACTGCCACACCCGCTGCGCCCGCGGCGAGAGCTTGGGCGCCTCGATGATCTGCTCTTCCTGCAGCCGCAGCCGCTGGTAGAGCGGAGTGGTGATCAAGTTGACGTGGAGCTGCCGCAGGCCGGTGTCCAGCTCGGGCAGCGCCTGGTCGATGAGGAACCGGCGGTTGCCCACAAGCTGGATGAACAGCTTGCGCTCCTCGTCGGTGAGGCCGGACGAGGCGGCCGCCGCCTCCAGCGCCTGCTCCCGGGTCAGCAGCTCCTTGGCGTACCCGAGGGAGATCACCACACGCGACTGCTGGTAGATCGGGATGTCGTCGATCAGGGCCAGGCTGTAGTGCATCTGGTAGATCGAGTCGCTGACCAGGTTGTAGGTCTCGATGGCGCGCAGCCGAGGGGAGAGCCCCTCGTCGATCTCCGCCCTGATCTCGTCGATCCGGCTGAGCCCGGACAGCATCTCGTCGACCTGCGTGCGCATGGCCGGGGTGGTGGCCGAGCGGGAGGCGTTGGACAGGGCGAGCTTGCGGACCTTCTCCCTGGTCTTGTCCGTCCGCTGACGCTGCACCACCATCGCGTCGCGGTCGGCCGTCCGGCGCGAGCCGAGGTATCGGGCCGTGGCCAGGCGCTCGGCCTGCAGGTCGACGATGAGGGAGTCGGCGGGCCGCCGCAGCGTGGACCACAGCGTGTTGTACGTACGCAGGCTCAGGCTGTCGCCGATGGTGACGCCGGCGGTGATCACCCACAGGACGATCAGCGAGAAGAGGGGGATGAGCAGCAGGCCGATGAGCCGGAACCTGATCGGCCGGTCACGCCTGCGCGGACTCATGGCACCTCGCCCAGTGAGGGACAAGCCTCACATAAAACCTCTTTGTGACAGAGGAAGAGACTAGCAGTGGCATGGGTCGAATGAGGGACCAGTGATCGGTAAGCGAAAATATCGTGTCCAATCGTGATCTTGCAGTAGCGTCGATCATGGTGGACAGGAAAGGACCCGCACGCATGCGCCGTTTACTCGTGCTGGGAGTCATGGCCGTGCTGGCCCTCACGGCCTGCGGCGGAGGTGAGGTCCCGGAGGTCACTGCCGCGAACCTGCCCTCGACGAAGGACTCGACCTTCGTCTACCTGCACCACCTCGACATCATCACCGACTGGGACCCGGCGAGCTCCTACTCCAACGAAATCGTCGCGATGGAGAACATCTACGACTCGCTGACGATGTACAACCCCAGGACGCGGCGGGCGGCGCCACGCCTGGCCGAGCGCTGGCAGAGCTCGTCCGACGGCAAGGTCTGGACCTTCACCCTGCGTTCCGACGTATTCTTCCACACCGGGCGACGGATGGACGCCTACGCGGTCAAGGCGTCCATCGAGCGCACCAAGCAACTGGGCGCGGGCGCGGCCTACATCTGGGACCCGGTGCAGCAGATCACGGTCATAGATCCGCTGACCGTGGAGTTCCGGCTCAAGTACGCCGCCCCGCTCGACCTGATCGCCTCCGCCGACTACGCCGCGTACATCTACGACACGCAGGCGGCGGGCAAGGGCGACCTCAAGAAGTGGTTCCAGGCCGGCCGGGACGCGGGCACCGGGCCGTACACCGTGGCGAGCTGGCAGAAGGGCCGCGAGAAGGAGCTGGTGCTGCGCGCCTTCGACCGCTACTGGGGCGGCTGGGACGGCCCGCACTACCGGAACATCGAATATCGCGTGGTCCCCGGCCCCGAGCGGGCGTACCGGCTGCTGCTGCGCGGCGAGGCGAGCTTCGTGCAGCGGCTGAACCAGGACCTGTACCGCAGGGCCAGCGCGACCGCGGGCATGCGCACCCTGCAGGTGCCCTCGTTCCAGAACATGCTCGTCCTGTTCAACACCGCCTCCGGCCCGCTGACCGACGTACGGCTGCGCAAGGCGGTGCAGAAGGCCATCGACTACGACGGCCTGATCCGCGACCTCAAGGGGGCGGCGGCCCCCGCCTCGGGCCTGGTGCCCGAGGGACTGCTCGGCTACACCCCCGGCCTGGTCCAGAAGCAGGACCTCGCCGGAGCCGCCGCGCTGCTGAACGAGGCGGGGTACGGCCCGGGCGGCAAACCCCTGCGCCTGACGCTGACCTACGCGCAGGGGGACGACGACGAGGCACTGCTCGTACGCAAGCTGAAAAGAGCACTCGCCGAGCTGAACGTCCAGCTCGACGCGGAGGCGATGCAGTGGAACGAGCAGTGGGACAAGGGCAAGTCGGCCGATCCGGCCAAGCGCCAGGACATCCTCGTCATGTACTGGTGGCCCGACTACGCCGACGCGTACTCGTGGTTCCTCAACGTTTTCCACAGCGCCGAGCCGGTGTCCTTCAACCTCACGTATCTGAATAACAAGGACATCGACGCGCGAATCGACCGGCTGCCGTCACTGCTGACGAACGACCGGTCCGCCGCGGAGAGGGCGTACGCCGAGCTCCAGCGGAAGCTCATCGAGGAGCTGGCCGTGGTGGCGGTGCCGTGGGTGTCCAACTACCAGCGGGCCTACCTGGGCAACGTCCAGGGGTACACCGACAACCCGGCCTACCCCAACGTCGTCTTCGTGCACGAGCTCATCCCCGGCGGGTGAGCGGGGTCAGCCGCGCAGGCTCCGGCTGACCCCGCCGCAGAAGGAGCCGCGTACGGCGCGCGACCGCCGGGGCGCCGCGGGCTCGTCAAAAGGGGCGCGCATGACCTGCGCGGCCGCGGCGTCCGGCACGACACGCTGCTCACCGTCGGGAAGCTGTCCCTGCTCGGCCAGCTCGCGCCGCAGGAAGGTGAGCGGCGCCGGGTGCCCTGCGGTGTCCGCGGCCACCGTGGTGTGAGCGGCGGTCAGCAGGGCCAGGTAACGCGCGCGAACGGCCGACTCGCGGCTTCGCAGTTGCTCCAAGTCGTCGAGCAGCGCGTGCGCGAGCTCGAGCAGCTCGCTCGGGCGCGGCGGCTCGGCGGTGATGTGGGCACGGATGTCGTCGAACTCCGACCGCATGATGAAGGCCACCTCCAGCGACGAAAGTCCGGGCGGCCGGGTTGGCGCCGTACGGGGACTTCCGCATCGTCTTCGTAACGCGAGGCGATTGCGAGCGGCTTGACGTTCGGTTGCGTGGGGAGTCGGCAATCGATTGACGCCGTCGTGAAGCGCGGGAACGACGCCTGCTGACGGCGGTCGTCCCTCACGCCATGCCTCCCCGATCGTCCGTGCCATGCCGGCGCGATCGCCTGCGGCGCTAAGTAGATGCCTGAGAGCCTGATCTGGTTGACGCACTCGCGCGTACGTTTCGCGGCATCTCGGACACGAAGGGTGTCCTCATCCATGACCTGCGGGAACAGGCGCAACCTGCCGGGGCGTCGCGCCCGCCTCCTCCGGCGGTGACCCGGGAATAGGCCCCGCGGTGAGGGCGTTGTTCGCTTACTGGGTCATGGCGGTGCCGGACCCTGGTAATCTTGTGGTGTCGGCGCGGTTCGGCGCACTCCTTTTCGATCACTTTGGTGGTTGGCTTGTGTGTGCGCGGGCCGGTTGCCGGCGCCTCCCTTCGTTCTTCCCTGGGTCTTCCGGGTTCGGTTTTGCGCCGGGCTGGGGGTTCGGGTAAGTTAGAGGGGTTGCCCCGGAAACGGGGTGGCCGAATTCCTGTCGGCTGGCGGGTTTCGGGTCAAATTGAGTCCCGATGGGGCGGATTTGACACGAAACGGCAAGTCGGGAAGGATTAAGACCAGAAAGCGAAACGAAACGCCCCGGAGCGTGGAGCCCGGTTGAGGGTTCTGGGTGATGGTGGTCGCGTCCGTTTCTTGAGAACTCAACAGTGTGCTAAAAGCCAGTGCATGAATCATGCATTACCCCGTCTGCCAGCACGTTTGTGTTGGTGGCGGAATTCCTTTGACGGTGTCTCCTGGTAGCCGGGGGATGCCGGCCAGGGAATCATTTTCTCTAGGCATTGTTTGGAGAGTTTGATCCTGGCTCAGGACGAACGCTGGCGGCGTGCTTAACACATGCAAGTCGAGCGGAAAGGCCCTTCGGGGTACTCGAGCGGCGAACGGGTGAGTA
>NZ_BMPY01000033.1 GCF_014647835.1 Microbispora rosea subsp. aerata | reverse complement strand
GCACCCGGCCGCACCCGCAGAAACCGCCGCCCATAGTCGGCCTGCTCATCGCGTTCCTCGCCGTCGGGGTCGAGCACCGCCCGCAGATAGCGCCCGGCCTTGGCCACCTCCGCCGGGCCCGCCTTGGACGCCAGCTCCAGCAGGATCGGCTCAGCCAGAGCGGCTTGCTCGTCGGTCAGGTGAGCGGTGGCGGTGCAGATGGCCTCCACCAGCCCCGCCGCAAGGGTCCCCTTCGTGAACGCCTCCCGCACCTGCGGGAGGCGGGCCAGCTCTACGGCCAGGGTGAGCAGGCGGCCCGCCCCGGCTGTGGTCATCCCCGCACTGGTGCGCAGCCAGGACCGGGTGGAGGCGTGCCCATGCTGCTTTGCTTCCCCCGCACGGTGCACCCGTCCCACCCGCTCCGACAACGCACAGGAGATGCGGTCCCGGGCGGCCATCAACCGCTCGGCCTCGGCCATGCAGATCCCCGCGTCGTCCGGGGCCGGGGCCAGCGCCACCGCGTCCGCGGCCTCCCACGCCGACTCCACCAGCACCCACGACGACCGGCCCCGGGCACCACCCACACCAGCGCCGGCACCCGCGTCGTCGGCACCGGCATGACCCGCACCGGCACCACCGGCACGGCTGCCACCGGCATGGTCGCTGCCGACAGCCGCGCCAGCACCCGCGCGATCGGAACCGATGTCAGCGCCACCAGCAGCACCCGCGCCATTAGAACCATTGCCGCCACCACCGGCACCACCCGCGTCACCGAAACCAGCTCCGGCAGCCGCAGCCGCAGCCGCAGCCGCAGCATCGGTACCGGTATCCGCGGGACCGGCAGCCGCGCCACCGGCAGGCCGAGGACAACCACCATCGGCAGCACCCGCGTCGGCATCCCGCTCGCCGGTATCAGCACCAGCACCAGCGCGAGTTCGAGCACGCGTGCCGGCATCGGCGGCCGCGTCGGCATGCCGCTCGCCGGTATCAGCGCGGGTGCCGGCCCACATGTCATCACCGGCAGCCCCGTCGGTGCGGGTGCGACCGGCACTGGCGGCCGCGTCGGCGGCGCTCATGCCCGGGCTGCTTGTGCTTGCGGCACCGGTCGTGTCGTCGCCGGTGGCCGTGCTTGTGTTCCACCTCGCGTGCCGCGTCAGATTGATGCCGACGATCGGAAAGGGCTCGCGGGCGAGAGAACCCTCAGACGACCACAGTGGGGAATTGGCGATCAGCCGGTCCCACCACTCACCGACATCATCATTCGAACGACGAAGGTGCTCTGGATCGAAGTCGAACAGGTTCATCGCACCTCCTTGATTGGATTCGAAAGCTTGTATTAATTGTCGCAAGGTCTCGTCACTGTCGGCAACCTGCCAGAAGCGAATAGTTGGAGCAGCAGGTCAAGCCCGCGCCAAGCGCGCCATGCGCGAACAACGGGGCGACGCGCTCTTCCCCGGACGAGGAGCGTGTCGAGAGCGGAGAGCGCGTCGAGGCTGCGGCCGGGACTGCCGGTGACGCGTTGTGTAGCCGGGTCGATGTAGCCGGAGTCCGCCCTTATGGGAGACGGCCAGCCCGCACGCGGTCAGCGCGGCCGGCCCGAGAAAAGGGGCGCTAGCACCGAATGCGGCAATCGCACCCAAAGGACAGCGGCGACGGGGGTGCAGAGCGCAGGCGAGCTTCACAACGCGGCCATGCCGGATGGCGCGGGCGCACTGGGCGGAACGGTCAAACTCGGCGACGCGGCCGAGCCGGGTGAGGGGTGGCGCACGGGTGAGCCGGACAGCGCGTTCAAGCTGAGCGGCGCGGCTGGGTCGGGGGACGCGCATCGTGTCGACCAGCAGGGCGACCGTGAGCCGCGGGGGCTGGGCCGGCCGAATCGTTTCCGGCTGCTGCGGGAGGACCGCACCGGACTCCGGCGGTGCTCCCGATGACAAGCTCGAGGACCACTCGCGGTGCGCTCGACAACGAGCTCGAGAACGGCTCTGCGGCGCGCCGGTCACCTACGACGAGCTCAAGGGCGCCTCGGGGCTCGCGACTCTGCGGTGCGCTGACCACCGACGACGAGTTCGAGGACGGCCGCAGCGCTCGGCTCGCGATTCTGGCGCGCCGATCACCTTCATGACGGTCGCGGCCCGCTCGTCCGACAGAACGTATTCCGGCGCGATGGCACGGCGGCGTACGGTACGGCGACCGGTCGTCGCCGTCACAATGACGCGTCACGAAGACGCGTCACATGACGCCTCACGATGGTGATGCGCAACCCGCACATTCCCGGCGCGCCGCGCGTACACACGGACGGCATCGACGCACGGACAGCACCGACAACAGGAACGGCATGAGGGAGCAGGGACAGCGCAGACCGCACGGACGAAGGGAGACGACGCGGCCCCCGTGGACGGGAGCAGGGGCAGCGCGCCCGCGTGGACGAGGGCAGGGACGGCACGGCGGCGTGGACGAGGGCAGAGACAAGCGCGGCGGCGTGGACGCACGGGGGAGCAGGGACGGCACGGCGGCGTGGACGAGGGCAGAGACAAGCGCGGCGGCGTGGACGGCATGGCCAGCGCGGACGGAGGGCAGGGACGGCATGGCCAGCGCGGACGGAGAGCAGGGACGGCACGGCCAGCGCGGACGGAGAGCAGGGACGGCACGGCCAGCGCGGACGAGGGTAGGGGGCGGCGGGGATCGCGCGGACGGGCGGACGGCGCCGATGACGCGGACGGGGGCAGGGGCGGCAAGCAGGGGCTGCGTCGTCGTATGGATGACTGGGACGCCGCCGATTCGAGGGGCTGGCGAACGCGACCGAAAGCCCCTTTGGGCGCGCCTGCGGGCACCGTAGGAACCCTCTGCTGAACCGTCCGCCGGACCCTGTGGATCTTTGGCCAAATCTTTACCCTGGCCGCCCGCCGCATGAGGTGCCGATCAAGGCTCTGACCTGCGGTTTTCCATGGGGTCACACCCCTTAACCCGCGCCCCGCCAAGATGTCTTGTGTCAGTGGGTATCAGACGTGGTCAGGAGCCCCCATCATGTGCTCATGCCCGCTTTTGTCACCCTGTCCGGGCGCTCCGTGCGCCTGGAACCGCTCAGCCTCGCGGTGCTCGACGACCTCGTCGCCGCGGCGAGTGAAGACCGTTCTACGTACGCCTTCACTCGCGTTCCCGCTGGCCGGGAAGAGATGGTCTCCTATGTGGAGGCCGCATTGGCTGAGCAGGCGGAGGGCCGCACGCTGCCCTTCGCCATCCGGTGGCTGCACACCGACCGCGTGGTCGGTGCCACCCGTCTGATGAACCTGGAGTACTGGCAGGGCCCGATGCCCTGGCCGCCCGGTACGAAGGGCGCGGTGGGCGAGGTCCCGTCCGTCGCCGACATCGGATACACCTGGCTCGCCGCGTCGGCCCAGGGCACCGGTGTCAACCGGGAGAGCAAGTATCTGATGCTCTCCCTGGCCTTCGAGACCTGGCAGGTTCACCGGATCACCCTCAAGGCAGACGTACGCAACACCCGATCCCGGGCCGCCATCGAGGCTCTCGGCGCGCACCTCGACGGTGTGCGACGAGCGGACAGCCGAGGCGCCGACGACACGGTCCGAGATACCGCCTATTACTCGATTCTGCGTCCCGAGTGGCCCGCCGTACGCGAACGCCTGCTCGCGAGGCTCGGCCTGGTGGACGCGGCGTCGGAAGCGGCAGCGTGATCAGTCCATAAGCGAGAAGCGGCCCGTCCCGGAAGGGGCGGGCCGCATCATGTACGGGGGACGACCGTCAGGCGTGGTAGCCGTAGTGGTGGTCGTAGGCGTTGTAGACGGTGCGCCACTGGCCGCACTTGACCGGGTAGTTGCTGAACTGACCGATCTGGCAGACCTGCGCCTGCACCTGGGCGACGTCGTAGCGCCAGAAGTCGATCTTCTTGTAGCCGCCGGCGCCGCAGTACTTGTAGGTCTTGTAGCTCGATGACCAGTGGTTCTTGCCGCCGTCCCAGTACGACACCCGGAACTTGACGAACGCGCACTTACCACCCCGACGGTAGGTGCGGTAGTCGTTGTCGTACAGCTTGCCGGTGATGTGGACCCGGTTCGACTTCTTGCCCTTGTAGTCGACGTCGACGTAGCCGTTGGCCTTGGCGAGGCGGTTGGACGACCAGTAGGTGCCCCACCGCCCGTCGTAGTCCCAGTCGCCGTAGTGGTGGGAGGCGGCGGAGGCGGGGGCGGCGTTCGCGGCGGTCGCGAGGGCCGGCAGTCCGAGGGCGGCGACAGCGGTGGCCGCGGCGAGCCCGAGGGTGATGGAGCGTCGCATTTCGGTTCTCCTGTTCGAGGACGATCCCCCGATGCGGGGTGCTGTCGGGGTGCACGTCAGTGATAGGCCGACCCGCCTGCAGCCCGCTTTCATCGCTCCCATCGTGGTTTGCAGGCCGCTTACAAGGACCTGAACGCACGCTGAACCCACCGCCCGGTCCTACTGCCGCCGCATTACACGATCTATCATTTTGTGTCGGAAATCTTTCAGTGGGAGACAGGTCACATGCCTGATCACGCCGCGGACGGCCTGCGCTTCGCCGTGCTGGGCCCCGTCCTGGCATGGCGTGACGGCGTCGAGCTCGACCTCGGCACGCCCTTGCAACGCTCCATTCTCGCCATGCTCCTGCTGCGGGAGGGGCACGCGGTCACCCCGGACGAGGTGATCACCGGCGTGTGGGGCGAGGACGCCCCGCCACGCGCGCTCGGCGCGCTGCGCACCTACGTCTCCCGCCTGCGCACCGTCCTGGAGCCCGACCGGTCCCCGAGGACCCCGCCGCGGCTGCTGACCTCCGTGGGCCGGGGGTACGCGCTGCGGCTGGAGCCCGGCCGGTTCGACCTCGCCGTCTTCGAACGGGAGTGCGCCGCCGCCGAGTCCGACCGCCGCAAGGGCCGGGCCGGCGCGGCCGCCGGGCGGCTGCGCGACGCCCTGCGCCTGTGGTCGGGCGAGCCGCTGGCCGGCGCGGTCGGCCCGTACGCCGAGCACCAGCGCGACCGCCTGGCCGAGAGGCGGATGAGCGCGGTCGAGACGCTCATGGATCTCGACCTGGAGCTGGGCCGGCACGCGGAGATCGTCTCCGAGCTGGTCGCGCTCACCGCGGAGCACCCGTTGCGCGAGCGGTTGCGCGCCCAGCTCATGCTGGCCTACTACCGGTGCGGCAGGCAGGCCGAGGCGCTGTCGGTCTTCACCGACACCCGGCGGGCGCTGGTCGAGGAGCTCGGCATCGAGCCGGGGGCCGAGCTGACCGACCTGCACCGGCGCATCCTCGCCGCCGACCCCTCGCTCGCCCCCGCGCCCCCTCCCGTACGGCTCTCGCATCAGGACGGCCACGATGACCCGGCGGCGGCCGAGCCCGGCCCGGTGATCGAGATGCCGAGACCGGCGCAGCTTCCGGCGGCCGTCTCCGACTTCACCGGACGCACCAAGCTGGTGCACCGGCTGCTCGCGCTGCTGCGCGGGGAAGAGGCGGGCGAGGGCGTGCCGATCGCGGCGATGTCGGGCATCGGCGGCGTGGGCAAGACGACCCTGGCCGTCCATGTGGCCCATCTCGCCGAGGACCTGTTCCCCGACGGCCAGCTCTACGCCGACCTGCGGGGATACGGCGCGGAGCCGACCGCGCCCGAGACGGCGCTGGTGGCGTTCCTGCGCGCCCTCGGCATCCCCATGGACGTGATCCCCGACGGCCTGGCCGAGCGCTCGGCGCTGTTCCGTTCGCTGCTCGCCGACCGCAGGATGCTGGTGCTGCTCGACAACGCCCGCGACGCCGAGCAGGTCGAGCACCTGCTGCCCGGCTCGGCCGGCTGCGCCGCGATCATCACCAGCCGCGGCAAGCTGGCCGACCTGCCCGCGGCCCGGCTCATCGACCTCGACGTGATGGAGCCCGACGAGGCGCTGTCGCTGCTTGCGGCGGTGGCGGGGCCGGAAAGGGTGGCGGCGGAACGCGCCGCCGCGATGGACGTGGTCGCCGCCTGCGGTTTCCTGCCGCTGGCCGTGCGGATCGTCGCCGCCAGGCTCGCCTCCCGCCCGTCGTGGACGGTGGCCTCGCTCGTGCCCCGGCTCGCCGACGAGCGCCGCCGCCTCGACGAGATGAAGATCGGCAACCTGGCGGTCTCGGCGACGTTCGCCCTCGGGTACGGCCAGCTCGACGCCCGGCAGGCGCGGGCGTTCCGGCTGCTGTCGCTGCCGCAGGGATCGGGCATCTCGGTCTTCGCCGCGGCGGCCGTGCTCGACCTCACCCCGGCCGAGGCCGAGGACGTGATCGAGTCGCTGGTCGACGCCAGCCTGCTGGAGGCGCCCGCGCCGGGCCGCTACCGCTTCCACGACCTGCTCAAGCTGTTCGCCAGGCGGCAGGCGGAGGACGCGGAGGAGCCCGAGGCGCGCGCGCTCGCCCTGCGGCGGCTGCTCGGCTTCTACCTGGCCTCGGCGGGCGCGGCCCACCGGCTGGCGTACGAGGGCAGCGCGATCGCCGACACCCTCACCGACCTGGGCGTGCGGGGGCATTCCTTCTCCTCCGCCGACGAGGCCGTGGCCTGGCTGTCGTCGGAGGCCGAGGACATGTTCGGGGCGGTCGCCAAGGCGTGCGCGGCCGGTGACGACCTGCTCGCGGCGGCCGACCTGCTGCTGGCGATGGAGCCGCTGCTGGAGTCGGGCACGAACCAGCGCGAGTTCGAGCAGCGCACCTCGGCCCTGCTGACGGCGACCCGCCGGGCGGGCGAGCGGCGCGGGGAGCTGCGCTGCCACTACATCCTGGGCCGGGCGTTGTTCGGCGCGAACCGGCTGGCCGAGGCCGAGGAGCACTTCCTGGCCGTACGGGCGCTGAGCGAGGAGACCGGCGACCGCATCGTGCTGGGCGAGACCTACAACGCGCTGGCGGTCGTCGCCGGGCGGCGGCGCCGCCACACCGAGGCGCTCGAATGGTTCGAGCTGGCGACGCGGGTCCACCGGGAGCTGGGCAAACCCGCGGGCGAGGCGCTGGCGTCGTGTTACTCGGCCCGCGACCACCTGGGCCTCGGGCGGCCCGACGACGCCATCGCGGCGGCCGAGCGCGGGCTCGCGGTCTTCACCGAGATCGGCAGCGGGGCGGGGATGGCCCGCGCCCGCTACCACCTCGGAAACGTCCTGTCACATGTCGGGCGGCTCAACGAGGCCGTGGTCCACCACGCCGAGTGCCTGGCCTTCTTCCGCGCGAGCAACCAGCGGGTCTGGGAGCAGCGGGTCTGCTACCGGCTCGCCGCCACCTTCATCGCCGCCGGGCGCTTCGCCGAGGCCGCACGGCACGCGGAGCAGGCGCTGACCGTGAGCCGGGAGATCACCCATCCGTACGGCGAGGCGCAGTCACTGGCCGCCCTCGGCAAGGCCCTGGCGGGCCTCGGGGAGGCCGGCCGCAGCAGACAGGCCCTGGTCAGGGCCCTCGACATCTTCACCCGGCTGGGCTCTCCAGAGGCCGACGACATCCGCGCCGTCCTGAGCGAACAGATCCAGTCGTAAGTCGTCGTCGAGCCGGCTCATGCGGACGTGGTTGATCACAGTGGACACCCATCTTCGCGTACGGAGGCTGGACGCCCGGCCGGCCGCCCGCCGTCACCGGGACGCGCAGGGGGCCCGGAACCTTACCGGTGCGCCCTGTGACGACTCGCCGCCTCACGTCGCGACCGGCCGGGCTGTGCGCGCGGGCTCCGAACCCCCCCGAAGCCCGCGCTCGGGACCACTGTCGGTCCGGCCGTTCAAACTCCGATCAACGAAGGCTTGCAACCGTGAAGAAGCCCTCCGCGATCAGCGGGCGCAGCGCCGCGGGGGCGGCGCGGAGCACCGCGTCGGCGTCCTGTCCGGTCAGCTCGGCGATCGCGGCGAGCAGCGGGCGCGTGGGCAGGTCGCCGTCGCACACCCCCGCCAGGGCCGCCTCCACCGTCCCCACGACGGCCGTACGGCGCGCGCCACGGGTCTGCCGCAGGATTATGCGGGAGGGGTCGTCGGCGCCGGGCGGGCCGACGCGCTCCTCCACGACGCCCTCGGCCACCCGCAGCCGCGCGTCGAGCAGCTCCTCGTCGGACAGCTCTTGAGCGGCGTGGGCGGCGCGCAGGACCTCCTCGACCAGCGCGCCGGACGGCGGCTCGACCGGCTGCGTCAGCTCCTCCACCCGCACGAGCGGGCTCAGCGAGCCGGAGTTGTGCAGGGCGATCCAGCCGAAGCCGACACCGGTCACGTCCATCGACTCGAACCAGCCGAGCCACTCGTCGTATCGCTCGCGGTAGGCCGACGTGCCGTGCTCGGCGGAGTCGCGCAGCCACAGCTCGACGTACTCGGCCGGGTCCTGCACGTCGCGCTGCACGGCCCAGCCGTCGCAGCCGGTCTCCGCGAGCCAGCCGCCCACCCGGTCCTGCCAGTCCTCGCCCTTGACGTGCAGCCAGTTGGCGAGGAAGCGCGCCTGCCCGCCCTGGGCGAGGTGCCGGGGCGTGCGCCGTACGAGGTCGCGGCAGAACTCGTCGCCGCTCCGCCCGGTCTCCCGGTAGGTGTATCTGGCCTCGGGCACGATGACGAACGGCGGGTTCGAGACCACGAGGTCGAACCGCTCGCCGTCCACAGGGTCGTACATCGAGCCCTCGCGCGCCTCGACGCCGGTCACCCCGGACAGGCCCCAGCTGAGGCGGGCCAGCCGCAGCGCCCTGCGGTTCACGTCGGTGGCGACGATGTGCTCGGCCCTGGGCGCCAGGTGCAGCACCTGCACGCCGCAGCCGGTGCCGAGGTCGAGGGCCCGTTCGACCGGCGCGGCCCAGCCGAGCTGCGCGAGGTTCGCCGAGGCGCCGCCCGCGCCCACGACGTGGTCGGGCCGCAGGGACGGGTCGCCCGGCCGCACCTTGCGGTCGGAGACGACGTACGCCGGGTCGCCCGTGCCGGCGTCCCACGGCTGGAGGTGCACGGTGGCCTGCACGGAGTCGCCCATGCGCACCAGCAGCCCGGCCTCGATGAGGTCCTGCAGCGGGAGGTCGGCGGCGGCCGTGCTGACCGGGACGCCCAGCCACCACAGGCGGATCAGCGTGGCGAGGGGGTCGGCGTCCCTGGTGGCGCGCAGCGCGGGCACGATCTCCTCACGCGCCAGCGCGGAGGCGGCCATGTCGCCCAGCCGTTCGCGTACGCCGTCGATCGTGTATCCGGTCTCCACGAATCTGTCGCGAAGCCGTCGGACCAGGTCAGAAGGGGCGTCCACGGCTCGAATCTATCGCGATGTCAGGGCATCTTGAGGCTGTTCCAGGCGGCCTCGCCCAGCTCGCGGATCTCCTCGGGGGTGGGCTGGTGGGCGCCGCTGAACCACAGGCGGCACATCTCCTGCGCCGGGCCGAGCCACAGCACGTAGCACATGGTGGCGGGGACGGGGCGGAGCACGCCGTCCTTCATGTGCGGCCGCCACCAGTCGGCGACCTGGCGGAAGAACTCGCGCCTCGACTCGGCGACCTCCGGCCCGCCGGGCTCGTTGCGCCGGGGCGGGCGCTCGCTGATCAGCAGGCGGGCGCGCTCGGGGTGCTCCCCGCACCAGGCCATGTGCATGGCGACGATGGCCTCGATGCCGCCGCGGGCGTCCTCGTGGCGGACGAGCTCGCCGAGGAACGCCTCCTGGTACATGTCCAGGATCTCCGCGTACAGCACGCCGAAGACGTGCTCTTTGCTTGTGAAGTGGTGGTAGAAGCTGCCGACGCTGACGCCGCTCTCCTGCCGCAGGCTGGCCAGCGTGGTGGCGGACACACCGCTCTGGCTGAACCTGCGCAGGGCGCCTTCGATGATCCTGGCCCTGCCGTCTCGCCCGCTCTTCGCGTTCTTCACATAGTCAATGGTGAACCAACAGAACCTTGTTCTGCAAACGCGAGGCGTGCTTTGATCTCGACGGATGCGCCTTCCGATGCGATTGTGGCAGAGGGCCAGATCTTCCGCACCATCGCCAGCACCCTCCGGTTCTCCGCCAGGACGTCCATCCGGACGACGGCCGCGCCGCGCACGGACGCCCGCCGCAGGAGGGTGTGCACGAGCCGCGACCCCACGCCGAGGTTCTGCCACCGGTCGTCCACCACGACCGCGATCTCCGCCTCGCCTTCCGCCAGGTGACTCATTGCGTGCCCGATCACGGTGTCGCCGCGCAACGCGAGCAGCGCGTCCCGCCGGTCGTCCCGGGCGATCATGGCGCGGATCAGGCTCGCGCTCGGCCGGCCTGGGCCGACGAAGAACCGGTGCGCCAGCGTCGCCTCCGACAGGCCCTCGACGAAGAGCCGCACCCGCTCCTCGTCGCCGCCCGGGCACGCCGCGCGGATGTCCACCAGGGGCCTCACCTGAGTTCCCAACATGAACTCAGCCTCTCGCGCCGGATCTGAGTCTGTCAACTAGACTTAGATGCCGGAGGGAGCTTGTGGTTACGATGCGCGACATGCGGCGTTATCGGGTGGAAAACTGCTCCATCGAGCGAACCCTCGCCGTGCTCGGTGAGAAGTGGACGTTCCTGGTCCTCCGGGAGGCGTTCAACGGCGTCCGGCGGTTCGCCGACCTGCAGACGCGCACCGGCGCGCCCCGCCAGGTGCTGAGCGCGCGGCTGTCCCGGCTCGTCGACGAGGGCCTGCTGCGCAAGGTGCCCTACCAGGAGCCGGGGCAGCGCCAGCGCGACGAATACCGGCTCACCGAGAAGGGCCTCGACCTCTACCCGATCATGATCGCGCTCATGCACTGGGGCGACCGCTACCTGGCCGACCCCGAGGGGCCGCCGGTCGTGGTCACCCACCGCGACTGCGGCGCGCCCGTCGCGTTGCACCTGATATGCGAGGAGGGCCACGAAGTGGGCGGCCCGCGCGAGGCGACCTCCCATCCCGGCCCCGGCGCCCGCCTCACCGCTCTCGCGTGAGACGCGGCCTGAAATCCGGAGCACCCCCGCCGCTGCCTAGGCTGGTCGTGTGTACCGGTTCCTCCTCTCCCGGCGCTGGGTCGGGCTGCACCTGCTCGTGCTCGCGCTGATCCCCGCCTTCTTCTTCCTGGGCAGGTGGCAGTGGGGGCGGTTCGAGGAGCGATCGGCGGAAAGCGCCAGGATCACCGCCAACCTCGCGGCCTCGCCGGTGCCGCTGGACCGGCTCGACCGGCCCGGCGCGCCGGTGCCGGAGCGGGACAAGTATCGCCTCGTCACCGTCACCGGACGGTACGACCCCGCCCACGAGCTGGCCGTGCGCCGGCGCACGCTCAACAGCCGCGTCGGGTTCTACGTGATCACCCCGCTCGTCACCCCGCAGGGCGCCGTGCTGGTGAACCGGGGCTGGGTCCCGGCCGGGGCCACCGCGGACACCCCGCCGCGGGTGCCCGCGCCGCCCACCGGGGAGGTGACGATCACCGGGCGGCTCCGCCCGGCCGAGACGCAGGACAACACGGGCATCAGGAACCGGTCCGGGCTGCCCGCCGGCCAGATCCTGCTGATCGACACGCCCGCCATCGCCAAGGGCCTGCCGTACGCGGTGTACGGAGGGTTCGTGGAGCTCACCGCCCAGCAGCCGCAGGGAGGCGACGCGCCCGAGCTGCTGCCTCCCCCCGACGTGGGCGGCGGCGGAGGGCTCAACGCGGCGTACGCCGTGCAGTGGTGGCTGTTCATCGGGATCGCCGTGGGCGGCTGGGTGCTGCTGGTGCGCCGGGAGGCCCGCGACCTCCGTACGGAGCGAGAATCACAGGGCGTGACGGTACGCGCCGAAAGGTGAGCGAACGGATACCAACCGGAGACCTTGCAGGTTGTACCGTGTTATCCCTTGGCCCTACCGTTTACTACCGTGACTACGCCGCTGCATCCCGACCCAGAGCCGAGGCGGCGGGACTTCGTGATCATCTCGGTCGATGATCACCTGATCGAGCCGGCCGACCTCTTCGAGGGCCGCCTCCCGGCGAAGTACAAGGACCTCGCCCCCAAGGTCGTGGAGACCGACGCGGGCCACCAGGTGTGGCGGTACGGCGGCGCCACCTATCCCTGCGCGGGGCTCGACGTGGGCGCGGGCCTGCCCAAGGAGCAGTGGACGCTCGACCCCGTACGGTTCGAGGACATGCGGCCGGGCTGCTACGACATCGAGGCCCGGATCAACGACATGGACCGGGCCGGCATCTGGGCGGCCCTGTGCTTCCCCGGCATGCTGGCGAGCCAGGCGGGGGTGGCGTTCGGCCGCACCCGCGACCAGGAGCTCGGCCTCGCGCTCGTACGGGCGTGGAACGACTGGCACGTCGACGTGTGGGCCGGCACCTACCCCGAGCGGATGATCGCGCTGCAGCTTCCCTGGCTCCCCGACCCGGAGATCGCGGCCAAGGAGATCAGAGCCAACGCCTCACGCGGTTTCAAGGCCGTGGTGTTCCCCGAGTTCCCCACCCGGCTGCGACTGCCGTCCATCCACAGCCGCCACTGGGACCCGTTCTTCGCCGCCTGCGAGGAGACCGGCACCGTCGTGTGCCTGCACACCGGCGCGTCCTCCTGGGCGCCGGTGCCCTCACCCGACACCCCCGTCGAGGCGATCACCACGCTGATCCCGGCCAGCGCGATGTTCGCCTGCGCCGACTGGCTGTGGTCGGGCGTGGCGCTGCGCTTCCCCAAGCTGCGCATCCTCATCGTGGAGGGCGGCGTCGGGTGGCTGCCCATGCTGGCCGAGCGGGCCGACTACGCGCTCGACCACCCGGTGGCCGGCGAGCCGAGCTGGGAGGGCGGCCTGAAGCCGAGCGAGGTGCTGCGGCGCAACTTCTTCTTCGGCACGCTCGACGACAGCGCGCTGAGCGCCGTGCGGCTCGCGGTCGGCATGGAGCGCGTGCTGCTGGAGACCGGCTACCCGCGGGCGGAGTCCACCTGGCCCGACACCCAGCGCGCGGTCGCCCGCAACCTCGGCAGCCTGCCCCCGGCCGACATCGCCAGGGTCTCGTACGGCAACGCCGCCCGGCTGTTCGGCCATCCGCTGCCCTCGCGGGCCTGGCTGCGGCGGGAGCAGATCTGGGGCCTGGCCCCCGAGCCCGTCTAGGACCCCTCCAGGGGCTCGTCTGGGACGCGGGAGAGGGCAGCCGGGGGATGCTGTCGATCAGCCGTCGCGTGTAGGCGTGCCGGGGGGCGCCCAGCACCTGAGCGGCGTCCCCCCGCTCACGATCCGGCCGCGCTCCAGCACGGCCGCCTCCTGGCAGAGGGCGGCCACCACGGCCAGGTCGTGCGACACCATCACGACCGTCAGCGCGCGGGTCTCCCGAAGCTCCCGCAGCAGGTCGACGATGCGCACGCGGGGGCGATGAACACGCTCGCCTGGGCCTTCTGGAGCATCCGCCCCCAGGAGGCGTTCGGGGGCGGCGCGCCCAGGCCGAGATAGGACAGGCTCGCCTCCGCCGGGACGGCCAGCCCGAACTGCAGCGCCAGGTTGACCGACAGCGTCGGCCAGATGTTCGGCAGCACGTGTTCGACGATGATCCGGGGCCAGGACGTCCCCGGGGTGCGCGAGGCCGTGATGAAGTCCTGCGCCAGGACGCGCTTGACCAGCACCCGGGTGAGCCTGGCCACGACCGCCGACATCGCCAGCCCGATCGCGATGATCGCCGAGCCGAGCGACGCCTCGCGCGCGGCGGTCACCAGCATGGCCAGGAGCATGGTCGGGAAGGCGATGAGGATGTCCAGGAGGGCCGAGAGCGTGTCGTCGAGCCAGCGGGTCGCGAAACCGGCGGCGAGGCCGCCCGCGAGGCCCACGGCGGCCAGGAACAGCGAGACGACGAGGAACGCCGTCCGGCGCAGCAGATAGGCGGTCATGCGGGCGTCAGCCCCGGCCACCGCTCTTCGCGGCCGCCCGTGTGGCGCTTCAGGGGTGATCGACGGGGGGTGATCGGCGGGGGGTGATCAATGGGTGTGGTCAGTGCGGCAGGAAGCCGTCGCGGAAGACGGGAAGCTTCTCCCCGGCCTCGACGGGCACGCCGAACCGGTTGCGCGGCGGCGGCAGCGGGCAGTTGAAGTGGGGCGAGAAGGCGCACGGCGGCGCGAAGGCGCGGTTGAAGTCGAGCACGACCCGGCCGCCGGGCTCGGGCTCCACGGTGAGGAACCGCCCGCCGCCGTACGTCGCCGAGCCGTTGGTCGCGTCGCCGAAGACCAGCAGCAGCGTCCCCCCGTCGTCGAAGGCGGCCAGGTTGTACGGCGTGCCGTCGAGCGTGAAGGTGATGTCGCCGGGGACGACGTGGTCACGGGTGCGGCCGTCGTCCTTGGCGTGCTCGAAGGGCAGCAGGCGCGCCTCGGACACCGGCGTGAAGACGGCCTCGATCACCCAGTCGGGGGTGAACGGAAACACGTCGATGGTCTCGAAGTGGCGGATGGCCGGGGAGTCGGCGTCCCACACCCGGATGCCGTGCTCGGGCTCACCGGTGACGACGTTGGTCCGTTCGATCCGCGTCGCCGTGGCGGTCCGCGGCCACCCGGCGAGCGCCTCTTCCGGGGACGGCTCCTCGCCCGGGGCCGGCCACAGGGTCTCCACCAGGGCGAGGTTGCCCAGCGGGGCGCGGACGGCGGCGAGCCTCCTCGCCCGCCACTCGTCCCATCCGGCGCGGGCGGCTTCGATCGTGGCTGCGGAGGCGCGTAGAGGCATGGCGGAAATGCTCGTTTCGGTAGATCAGCACCATTGGTGATGTTTGAGCATTACCCTGCCAATTGATCTACTTCACCGTGGTGCGGGGGTTTCTCTCCCATTCGACGAACTGGCCGCTCTCGCCGAGCAGCGTGGTCGCCAGCCACAGGAACACGCCGAAGTCGTCCACGATTCCCAGGCCGAGCAGGAAGTCGGGGATCGCGTCGACGGGCGACACGATGTATGCCACGGCCATGCCGAGCATGGCGAGCTTGCCCTTGGTCAGGCCGGGGTAGTCGCCCTTCACCGTCGCGCGGAGCATCCGCGGCAGGGCCCGCAGCCGGGCTCCGAGCCCCGGCGAGCCGGGCTTGGAGACCTCCTGGTAGGCACGCCAGGTCGCCGCCGCACGCCTTGCCTTCACCATGGGACACCTCCCGGGGGAACGCCTCTGCCGCTCCGGTCAACGTGCGGCGGTGCCCGCCCGGTTCCGTCAGGCGCCCGGCGCGAGCGCGCGTACGGTCTCGGCGAGCGACAGGTCGCCGCCCGGGATCGGGGCGAGCACGGGCGTGTCCAGCCCGGCGGCCACATACTCCCGCACCCTGGCCCGGCAGGTGGCGGCGTCGCCGTGCACGACGAGGTCGTCCACCACCTCGTCGGGGATCGCCTTCAGCGCGGCCTTGCGGTCCCCGGCCGCCCACGCCTCCCGCATGGGCCGCAGCAGCTCTCCCCGGCCCAGCCACTCGTGGAACGCCGCGTACACCGGCACGGTGAGGTAGGCGGCCAGCAGGCGGCGGCCGATCTCTCGCGCCCTCGCGGCGTCCTCGGTCACCACGACGAACAGCCGCGCGCTCAGCTCCGTCCGCGGCCCCAGCTCGGCCCGGACCTTCCGTACGTCCTGCGGCGACAGCCAGTTGGTGATCGCGCCGTCGGCCTCGCGGGCGGCCAGGCGCAGCATGCCGGGCCGCAGCGCGGCCAGCACGATCTTCGGCGGCGTCGCGGGGGGCCGGTCCAGCCGGAAGCCCTTGACGGCGAAGGTCTCGTAGGTCTCGGTGACCTTCTCCCCGGCCAGCGCCGCCCGCAGGAAGCGCAGGGTGTCGCGCACCCGCGCGTACGGCTTGTCGAACTCGCCGGCGTTCCAGCCGCCCACGATGACCGGAGACGAGGCGCCGATGCCCAGCACGAACCTGCCCGGGGCGACGTCGGCCAGCGTGGCCGCCGACATGGCCAGCAGCGCCGGACCCCGCGTGTAGACGGGGACGATCGCGGTGCCCAGGCGCAGGGACGGCGCCCACTCGGCGGCCAGGGCCAGCGGAACGAACCCGTCGGTGCCGTTCACCTCGGCAGACCAAGCGTCTGTGTAACCCAGCTCGGGCAGCTCGGCGACGAGCTCCCTCGACTCGATCGGCGTCTTCCCGGAGAACGGAATCGTCATGCCCCAGCGGTCCACGGCCACCCCTTCCCTAGATCTCCACACCGACCATACCAACCGGACGGTATGGAGTCTCGGTCACGTCCGGAGTTCGTGGACCACCTCGATGACCTCCCTCGCCACGCCCTTGATGCCGGGCAGGTGCGACAGCCCGACCAGCCGGTCGACGAGCGGGACGACCCGGTCGATCAGCCGGTAGGTGCGCGCGCAGCCGGGCGAGCTGTCGTGGACCCAGAAGAGGACGACCCCCATCCACAGCAGCCACAGCAGCTCGGGAAGCTCCTCGCGCAGCTCGTCGTCCATGCGCCCGGCCGACCCCTCGACGACCTCCCGGTAGAGTGCGATGGCGGACTCGCGGGCGGGCGCCGACTCGGCGCTGAACGGGCTCAGGGGATTGCTCGGCTCCGCGGCGTACTTGAAGAACTTCACCGCGAACTCGTGGTACGGCTCGGAGATCCGCACCCACTCCCGCAGCACGCCCCCGAGCCGCCCGGCGAACGACCGCTCGGCGGCGAACACCTCGCGGCACGCCGCCTCGTGCGCCGCCTGCGCCCGGTCGTAGTACGCCTGGATGAGCTGTTCCTTGGACCTGAAGTAGTAGTAGGCGTTGCCCACCGACACGCCCGCCTCGGCGGCGATGGCCCGCATCGTGGTCGCCTCATACCCCCGCTCCCTGAACAACCGGAGGGCCGTCTCGACGATCAGCTCCCGTGTCTTCTCGGCCACGATCGTCACTGTACGGCTCGGGCCCGCGTCCGGTCATGAACCCCTGCCCACCGTCGCCGGCGGGAAAACGCGGACGGCGCGGCACCGAGCGTGCCGCGCCGTCCGACGGGAAGCGCTGTCGTGCGGGGATCTACACGAACTCGGCGGCGACCAGAGCCGCGATCTCGGCGGTGTTGAGCGCGGCGCCCTTGCGCAGGTTGTCGCCGCACACGAACAGGTCGAGCGTGTTCGGGAAGTCGATCGCCTGGCGGATCCGGCCGACGTAGGTCGGGTCGGTGCCCACGACGTCCGCCGGCGTGGGGAACACGCCGTTCGCGGGGTCGTCCAGCACCACGACGGTCGGCGCGGCGTCCAGGATCGCCCGGGCGCCCTCGACCGTGATCTCCCGCTCGAACGTCGCGTGGACGGCCAGCGAGTGGGTGGTCACCACCGGGACGCGCACACAGGTCGCGGAGACCTTCAGGTCGGGGATGCCGAGGATCTTGCGCGACTCGTTGCGGACCTTCAGCTCCTCGGAGGTCCAGCCGCCGTCCTTCAGCGAGCCGGCCAGCGGCACCACGTTCAGCGCCAGCGGGGCCGGGAACGGCGAGCCGGCCAGGTCGGGCACGGCCTTGCGCACGTCGCCCGCCACGGTGCCCACCGTGCGGTCGCCGGCGACGGCCTCGATCTCGGCGTACAGCCGCTCGGGCCCGGCCACCCCGGCGCCGGACACCGCCTGGTAGGAGGCCACGACCAGCTCGCGCAGGCCGTACTCGCGGTGCAGCGCGCCCATGGCGGCCATCATCGACAGCGTCGTGCAGTTGGGGTTCGAGATGATCCCCTTGGGCCGGTTGCGGGCCTGCTCCGGGTTGCACTCGGGCACCACGAGCGGCACGTCCGGGTCCATCCGGAAGGCGCCGGAGTTGTCCACGGCCACCGCGCCGCGCGCGGCGGCGATCGGCGCCCACTCGGCGGAGACCTCGTCCGGCACGTCGAACATCGCGATGTCCACGCCGTCGAACGCCTCCGGCGACAGCGCCTGGACGACGACGTCCTCGCCGCGCACGCTCAGCACCTTGCCCGCCGACCGCGGCGAGGCGATCAGCCGGATCTCGCCGTACGCGTCGGACAGGTCGCGGCGGTTGGTCAGGATGTCGAGCATGACGGTGCCGACGGCACCGGTCGCGCCGACGACGGCGAGGGTCGGCTTGCGGCTCATCGTCCGGTACCTCCGTACACAACGGCCTCGACCTGGTCGGCGTCGAGGTCGAACGCGCGGTGGGCCGCGGCGACCGCGGTGTCCACCTCGTTCTGCCCCACGACGACGGAGATGCGGATCTCCGAGGTCGAGATCATCTCGATGTTCACCCCGGCGTCGGCCAGCGCGCCGAAGAACTTGGCGGTGACACCCGGGTGCGAGCGCATGCCCGCGCCCACCAGGGACACCTTGCCGATCTGGTCGTCGTACAGCAGCGACTCGAAGGCGACCTGGTTCTGGATCTTCTTCAGCGCCGCGAGGGCCGTCTGGCTGTCGTTGGCCGGGAGCGTGAAGGAGATGTCCGTGCGCCCGGTCGCCGCGGCCGAGACGTTCTGCACGATCATGTCGATGTTGATCTCGGCGTCGGCCAGCGTGCGGAAGATGGCGGCGGCCTCGCCGACCTTGTCGGGCACCCCGACCACAGTGATCTTGGCCTCGCTCCGGTCGTGCGCGACCCCGGAGATGATGGGCTGCTCCACTTCGGTTCCTTCGCTGTAGGGGTCGGAGACGACCCAGGTGCCTTCCTTCGTGCTGAACGAGCTTCTGACGTGGATCGGCAGGTCGAACCTGCGGGCGTACTCCACGCAGCGCAGATGCAGGATCTTCGCCCCGCACGCCGCCATCTCCATGGTCTCCTCGTAGGAGATCCGCGGGATCCGCCGCGCCGTGTGGACGATGCGGGGATCGGCGGTGAAGATGCCGTCCACGTCGGTGTAGATCTCGCAGACGTCCGCGCCGAGCGCCGCCGCGAGGGCGACGGCCGTGGTGTCTGACCCGCCCCGGCCGAGCGTCGTGATGTCCTTGCTGTCCTGGGAGACGCCCTGGAAACCGGCCACGATCGCGATCTGGCCGGAGTCGATGGCCTCCTGGATGCGGCCGGGCGTCACGTCGATGATGCGCGCCTTGCCGTGCGTCGAGTCGGTGATGACCCCCGCCTGGGAGCCGGTGAAGCTGCGCGCCTCGTGGCCGAGGTTGGCGATCGCCATCGCGAGCAGCGCCATCGAGATCCGCTCACCGGCGGTCAGCAGCATGTCGAGCTCGCGGCCCGGCGGCAGCGGCGACACCTGCTGGGCCAGGTCGAGCAGCTCGTCGGTGGTGTCGCCCATCGCGGAGACCACCACCACGACGTCGTTGCCCGCTTTTTTCGTCGCGACGATCCGCTGGGCGACCCGCTTGATGCAGGACGCGTCGGCTACGGAGGAACCACCGTACTTTTGCACAACGAGCGCCACTGGAATCTCCAACGAATCAGGACGTGGAGCTCACAGTGTACTTGGGCGTCCCAAAGCAAGACCGACCACGACCAGCATGTGGACGCTCAGACCGCGGTGCCCTCTTCGACCACGTCCAGCCGGGTGTGCGCGACCAGCGCCTGCAGCGCCCGCAGCGCCGCGCCGGCGTGGTTGCCCCACGTGTTGAAGTAGGAGTACTGCCACCACCACAGCGCCTCGAGCGGGCGGCCCGCCCGGTAGTGCCGCAGGCCGTGGATGAGGTCGGCCGCCACCGCCGCGAGGTCGTCCGACAGCCGGTACGGCGTGACCACGGTGTCCTTGTAGGGGTCGAACACCTCGGCGTAGTCGTCCACCGGGCCGAGCCGGGCGGCGAGAGCCGTACGGAGGGGGTCGATGTCGGGGTCCTCGCCCAGCGCGGGCTCGACGTTGCCCTGCAGGATCACGTCCTGGGCGGCGCCGAGCTGGGTGCCCGCGAGACTGACCTGGGCCACCTCCACCAGGAGCAGCGGCAGCGTCGCGTCGCCGCCCTCGCCGTTCGCCAGGCGGGTGAGGCCGTCGATGAAGTTCTGCGCGTGTCCGGCGACGCGTGCGGCCAGGTCGTTCCACTCGTCAGACATCCAGCAGCCTCCGTCCTTCGAAAGCGCGGCCCAAGGTGACCTCGTCGGCGTACTCGAGATCACCGCCCACAGGCAGACCGCTGGCCAGTCGGGTCACTTTCAATCCGAGGGGCTTGACGAGCCTGGCCAGGTAGGTGGCCGTCGCCTCGCCCTCGAGGTTCGGGTCGGTCGCGAGGATCAGCTCGGTCACCTGGCCGTCGGCCAGCCGGGTCATCAGCTCGCGGATCTTCAGGTCGTCCGGGCCGATGCCGTCGATCGGGCTGATCGCCCCGCCGAGCACGTGGTAGCGACCGCGGAACTCGCGGGTCCGCTCGATCGCCACCACGTCCTTCGACTCCTCGACCACGCAGATGACGTGCGGATCGCGCCGCTGGTCGCGGCAGATCCGGCACTGGTCCTCCTCGGCCACGTTTCCGCACACGCGGCAGAAGCGCACCTTCTCCTTCACCTCGAGCAGCGCGTGCGCCAGCCGCTTGACGTCGGCCGGGTCGGCGGCGAGGACGTGGAACGCGATCCGCTGCGCGCTCTTGGGACCGACGCCGGGCAGCAGCCCGAGCTCGTCGATCAAGTTCTGGACGACCCCTTCGTACATGCTCTAGAACCCCGGCAGCTGGCCGCCGAGGCCGCCTCCCAGTCCCTGCGCGAGCGGGCCCAGCTTCTCCTGCTGCAGCTCCCCCGCGGCGCGTACGGCGTCCCGCACGGCGGCCAGCACGAGGTCCGCGATCGTCTGCGCGGTCTCCTCCGGGTCGCTCGCGTCGACGGCCTGCGGGCTGATCTCGAGATCGAGAAGCTCACCGCTGCCGTTCACCGTGGCGACGACAAGACCGCCCCCGGCGGTGCCCTGCACCTCGGCGTCGCTGAGCTCCTGCTGCGCGGTGACGAGCTGCTGCTGCATCAGCTGAGCCTGCTCCAGCAGCTGCTGGAGGTTGACATCCCCTGGATTCACGATGGTTGCGCTCCTCAGCGTTCAGCGACGTGTCGTCGCGACCGAGCCTACGGCGTCCACCCGGTTTCCGCACCGGCGTGGCGTGCGTGTTCCGCGCGGGTCTTCGCCGGCCGCGGGCGGACGCCGGTTACCCCACCAGTGTCCGTCCATGCCGCCGCCGCCCCTCGGGCGGGGAAGGCGCTTCAGGAGTGGTCGATCTCCTCGATGATCTGGCCGCCCAGCTCGCGTTGGATCAGCGCCATGCCGGTCAGCTCGCTGACGTCCGCGTCGTCGTCGTTGAGCGGGTCGACGTCGTCGTCCGGGCGGGAGGACCGCCTCGTACGGCCGGGCACCGTCTCGGGCCAGGACTGCCGGGGGCCCGTCTGGGCGGCGGCGCGGGCCGCCGAGCGCGCGGCGGCCAGTCCGGGGCCCGGCGCGGCCCGCGGGGCGGGAGGCGGCGCGTCGTAGTCGTCGGTGGGCGCGTCCGGCCACGTCTCGTCGGTCGCCACGGGCGCCGAGGGCGGGGCGGGCCTGCGCTCGGGAGCGGCCGGAGCGGGAGCGGGCGCGGCAGGCGGAGCCGGGGGCGTCGCGGCCTGCGGCGCGGGCGGCTGGGGCGCGGCCGGACCGCGGGTGGCGGGGCCGGCCGGGCCGGGGCCCGAGCCGCCGACCACGACCTCGACGCGCCAGGTGCCGCCGAGCACGTCGCCGAGCGCGGCGGCCACCACCTCGTCGCGCTTGCCCTTGAGGAAGCCCTGCACGTCGCCCGGCTTTTCGAAGCCGACGGTCACCACGTTGCCCTCGACGCCGAGCAGCCTGCCCTGGGCGTTGAGGATCATCCAGGCCACCCGCTGGCGGTTCTTGATGGCCTCGAGCACCTGGGGCCACATCTGCTGCACCGGCCCCGTGCCCGGGGCGGGGGCCTGGGCGGGCTGCGGCTGCGGAGGCGGCGTCGCCGCCCCGGAGCCGGGCCGTACGGGGGTGGGCCAGTCGTCGGCGCCGCGGGCGGCCGCCCGAGCCTGCGGGGCCGGGGCGGGAGCGCTCACGGCCGGCGCCGGTGCCGACGGGGGTGGAGGCGTCGAGGGCGCCGCGGGGGCGGGCGCGGCGGCAAGCGTCCCGGCCGCGACGCCGCGCTCCAGCCGTTCGAGCCGGGCCAGCAGCGCGGCCTCGCCCTGGTCGGCACCGGGCAGCAGCACGCGGGCGCACATCAGCTCCAGCAGCAGGCGGGGCGAGGTCGCGCCGCGCATCTCGGTCAGCCCGGCGTTGAACACCTCGGCCGCCCGGGTCAGCTCGGCCGGGCCCATGGACGCGGCCTGCGCCTGGAGCCGCTCCATCTCGTCGGCCGGCCGGTCGAGCAGGCCGCTGCCCGCCGCCTCGGGGACGTTGGACAGGATCACCAGGTCGCGGAAGCGTTCGAGCAGGTCGGTGGCGAAGCGGCGCGGGTCGTGGCCGCCCTCGATCACCCGGTGGACCGCGTGGAACACGGCCGCGCCGTCCCGCTTGGCGAACGCGTCGACCACCTCGTCGAGCAGGTCGCCGTCGGTGTAGCCGAGCAGGGACACCGCCCGCTGATAGGTGATGCCCGACTCGTCGGCGCCCGCGAGAAGCTGGTCGAGGATCGACAGCGTGTCCCGGGCCGATCCCGCACCGGCCCGCACGACCAGCGGCAGCGCGGCCGGCTCGTACGGCACGGACTCGGCGTCGAGGATCTCCTCCATGAGCTTGCGGAGGGTCGCGGGCGGCATCAGCCGGAAGGGGTAGTGGTGGGTGCGGGACTTGATCGTCCCGATGACCTTCTCCGGCTCGGTGGTGGCGAAGACGAACTTGAGGTGCGGCGGCGGCTCCTCCACCAGCTTGAGCAGCGCGTTGAAGCCCTCACGGGTGACCATGTGGGCCTCGTCGATGATGTAGATCTTGTAGCGCGCCGAGACCGGGGCGAAGAACGCCCGCTCGCGCAGGTCGCGGGCGTCGTCCACGCCGCCGTGCGACGCCGCGTCGATCTCGATCACGTCGAGGTGGCCGGGCCCGGTGGGGGCCAGCGCGACGCAGGACTCGCACTCGCCGCAGGGGTCGGGCGTGGGCCCCTTCTCGCAGTTCAGCGACCGGGCGAGGATGCGGGCGCTGGAGGTCTTGCCGCAGCCGCGCGGGCCGCTGAAGAGATAGGCGTGGTGGATCCGGCCGCTGCGCAACGCCTGACGCAACGGGTCGGTGACGTGTTCCTGCCCCTTGACCTCGGCGAATGTCCCGGGTCTGTACTTGCGGTACAGCGCAAGACTCATGCCGCCTCCTCGGGGGGTCGACCCGGCCGGCGTACCCGCTAATTCAGAGACCCCTCGCACACCCGCCAGAGCCCGCTTATCCTTGCTGCCTTCCGGCCCTGGGGAGGTTCACAGGATGACGCCGCGCGAGGGGTCCGTTGACAGTCTAGCCACTCGGCGGGCGTGCGCGGGCCGTCGCGGCAAGACGTCGAAACCACAGTGGAAAGTGGGCTAAGCTGTCCGACGGAGGATTCGCCTAGTTGGCCTAGGGCGCACGCTTGGAAAGCGTGTTGGGGGCAACCCCTCAGGAGTTCGAATCTCCTATCCTCCGCCAGCTCGAAGGGGCCGGACCGCATACGCGATCCGGCCCCTTCGGCGTTCGGGTCTCGGTTTTGGTCTCGGTCGGCCTTGTCCGGGGGCTCCTCCGTCCCCTCTTCCGACGCCCGGAGCAAGCCGTTCACCTGCTCGGCAACCGTCTGCCGGTCGGGTCCGTGACGTGTCGGCACCGGCGGCCATGCCCGTGCTCGACCAGCCCGGGCCCGGGGCGGGCAGGCCGGTCTCCGCGGGCTCCGCCGGGTGAAAGTTACACGTCGCGTGCCACGGCGTCCGGCATCGGCGCTGCATGCCGGCGGCCGGCGCGCGGGGGGTTGCCAGGCGTTCCTCAGCAACGTGCAATGCGAGTGTCGGATCACGACCTTCCTCAGAGGAGATCACGTGCGTCACCGACTCGCAGCCCTGCTAATCCTCGCCACGGCTGTCGTCGTCCCGGCCGTGGCCTCGGCCGCCCCCGCGAGCGCCTCGACCCTCCAGCGCGTCTACTCCAACCTGCCCTACTCGGTGTGCATCTCGTTTGGACAGTCGGGCTACCAGAACGGCCTTTGGGGCACCTGGTGGTGCAGCACGCATCAGCCGCAGAACGACCCCTGGAACCCCACCTACGACCTGTGGGCGTACGTGAACTGACCAGGGCCGTCCGCATGGCCCTGAGGAAACGGGCCGCGACCCGCGCGCCGGGCCGCGCCGGTCCGGGTCGCGACCCGCCTTCAGATCCAGCTCCGCAGCAGCATCCGGCTCAGCCAGGCGTCGTACGGCACGGGCACGGCGGTCAGCACGGGCGACAGCCACCAGAAGTTCACCAGCGCCAGCAGCGTGAACGCCCCCACCACCGCCGCCCCCGCGGAGCGCCGCGCGGCCGGCGCGCCCGGCGGGCCGAGGATCAGCCCGCACGCCAGCACGATGGCGAGGATCATGAACGGCACCGCCGGGAGCAGGTAGAACAGGTACATGGTGCGGTTGTCGGCCAGCGCGAAGTAGAACCACGGCAGCCATCCCGCGGCGTAGGCGAGCAGGGCCGCGCCCGCCCGCCAGTCGCGGGTGCTCACATACCAGACCACCATCGCGATCAACGCGAGCAGCCCGCCGTACCAGATCACCGGAGTGCCGGTCCCGAGGATCGCCTGCGAGCAGGAGGGGGCGCCGCACGCGCCGTCGGGCGCCCGGTATAAGAACGCGACCGGCCGCAGCAGCAGCGGCCAGGTCCACGGGTCCGACTGGTAGTCGTGGTGCGCGCTCAACCCCTGATGGAAGCCGAGCACCTGGCTCTGGTAGTCCACGAGAGAGCGCAGCGAGTCGAAGACGGCGTAGGCCCAGCCCTGCGAGGTCGCGCGTTCCCAGTTGCGGCCCCACCCGCCGGCCGAGGCGAACCACCCCGCGAACGACGCGACGTACACGACGAGCGGCACGACGCCGAGCCAGGCCAGGCCCAGCGGCCAGTCGAGACGGGCCGCCCCCCGGTACGGCCGGCGCAGGCCGACGGCGCGCCTGGCCCCGCAGTCCCAGACGAGTGACATGATCGCGAAAGCCGCGACGAACAGCAGGCCGGTCCACTTGGTCGCCGTCGCCGCGCCCAGGCACAGCCCGGCGGCGAGCCGCCAGGGCCGCGGGCCGAGCCGGGGCGCGGGCCCGGTCAGGGCGGATGTCCGATACCAGTCCATCAGGCGGGCGCGGGCCGCGTCGCGGTCGGCGACCAGGCAGGCGAAGCCCGCCAGCACCCAGAACATGAGGAAGATGTCGAGCAGCGCCGAGCGCGACAGCACCAGGTGCAGGCCGTCCAGCGCCAGCAGCAGGCCGGCGAGGCAGCCGAGGAGGGTCGAGCGGGTCATCCGGCGGGCGGCCCGCGCCAGGATCAGCACGCTGAGCGTGCCCACGAGCGCGGCGGCGAACCGCCACCCGAAGGGCGTGAGGCCGAAGAGCCACTCCCCCACGCCGATCATCCACTTGCCGAGCGGCGGATGGGCGACGTAGGCGGCGCACTCGTCGAGGGCGGCGCACGTTTTGAAGACATCCGTGCCGCCGCGCAGGATCACCGTCTCGGCGTCGTCGGCGAACTGCCGCTCCACGCCGTACGTGATCAGCGAGTAGGCGTCCTTGGCGTAGTAGAGCTCGTCGAAGACGAGCGCGTGCGGCACGTCGAGACGGTCGAACCGGAGGAACCCCGCGAAGGCCGTCACGGTCAACGGGCCGAGCCAGCCGGCCTTCCCGCCCGGCATCGGGGGCACCAGCCGGGGTGAGGCGCTCCGAGGCACGCGGCGATCTTAACCCCGCAAAAGTCAAAGATCAGGACAAGACGGATTCGGCATGGCGGCCCGGCAGGCATGATCGCTCCATTTCCGGGCAGGGGGCACGACCAGGCGGATGTGAGCGCCCCGACGGCGAAGCGGGGAGACCGGGAGCGGCGCAGATGGATTTCGACGACCGAGCGCGGCTCGACCCCTCACAGGTCGAGGACGTCGGCGGCGGCAGGGGCCGGTTCGGCCGGGGCGGGATCGTCGTCGGCGGCGGGGCGGCCGGCGTCATCGCCCTCATCCTGGCCCTGATCTTCGGCGTGAACCCGGGGGACATCACCGGCGGCGAGGAGCCCGCGGGCCTGCCGCCGACCAGCGATCTGAGCGCGCGGTGCAGGACCGGCGCCGACGCCGACCAGTCGGACAAGTGCCGGGTCGTGGGCGTCGTCAACAGCATCCAGAAGTACTGGGGCGAGCAGATCGACGGATACACCGGCGCGAAGACCACCCTGTTCTCCGGAGGGGTGCGGACCGGGTGCGGCGTGGCGGACTCCTCCATCGGACCCTTCTACTGCCCTCGCGACAAGCACGTCTATCTGGACCTGTCGTTCTTCGACGAGCTGCGGACGCGGTTCGGGGCCGGCGGCGGGCCGTTCGCGCAGGCGTACGTGATCGCCCACGAGTACGGTCACCACGCGCAGGACCTGCTCGGCACGATGGACCGGGTCGGCCAGGCCCCGGGCGCGGAGAGCGGCTCGGTACGGCTGGAGCTCCAGGCCGACTGCTACGCGGGCGTGTGGGCCAAGAACGCGGTGGACACCGGCTTCTACGCCGAGCCGTTCTCCGCGGCCGACATCCGGGAGGCGCTCGACGCCGCCGCGGCGGTCGGCGACGACCGCATCCAGGAGCAGGTCCGGGGCAGGGTCGACCCGGACGCCTTCACGCACGGCACCTCGGCCCAGCGGACGAAGTGGTTCACGAACGGCTACTCCTCGGGCGACCCGGCGCGCTGCGACACCTTCTCGGGAAGCATCTGAGACCCCGGGCAGACCGTTCGCGGACCGTGTCCAGACCCATAACGGAGGCTCCGGCGCGTGGGATTGCGCCGTCTCCTAAACTACGTACCGTGATCTTTAAGTTGGTCGGTGACGGACGGCCCTATCCCGAACACGGACTGTCGTCCCGCGAGTGGGCGCGGATCCCGCCCCGGCAGATCCGGCTCGACACGCTGATCACCACGAAGGCGGTGCTGGACCTGCACTCGTTGCTCGCCAAAGACTCGACCTTCTACGGCGATCTGTTCCCGCACGTGGTGCAGTGGAAGGGCGAGCTGTATCTGGAGGACGGCCTGCACCGGGCCCTGCGCGCCGCGCTGCACCAGCGTTCGGTGCTGCACGCCCGCGTGCTGGAGCTGCAGGACTGAAAGTCGCGGAAAGATCGCCCCGCCACCGATCGCCCCGCGGGTGCCCCCGCCGCGGAAAACACCGCCGGAACGCGAAAACGCCGCCGACCCGTACGCGCGGGTCAACGGCGTTTCACGTGGCGGTGGAGGTGGGATTTGAACCCACGGTAGGTTGCCCTACACACGCTTTCGAGGCGTGCGCCCTCGGCCACTAGGCGACTCCACCGCGCAGCAGCTTACCGGACGAACACCACTGCGCGTGCATCCGTTTTCCGCGCACCCGCCCGATCAGGCGCGGCGGCCCGAGAAGAACTCGGTCAGGACGGCCGCGCACTCGTCGGCCAGCACGCCCATGACCACCTCGGGCCGGTGGTTGAGCCTGCGGTCGCGCAGGACGTCCCACAGCGAGCCGGCGGCCCCGGCCTTCTCGTCCACCGCGCCGTACACCACGCGGTCCACCCGGGCGAGGACGGCGGCGCCGGCGCACATCGTGCAGGGTTCCAAGGTGACGACGAGGGTGCAGCCCGTCAGCCGCCATTCGCCGAGCCGGGCCGCCGCGGCGCGCAGCGCGAGCACCTCGGCGTGGGCCGTGGGGTCGGCGCTCGCCTCGCGGTCGTTGCCCGCCGCCGCCAGCACCTCGCCGGGCAGCCCCGAACCAGGCAGCCCCGAGCCGGGCGCGGGCGGGCCGAGCACCACCGCGCCGACCGGCACCTCGCCGCGCTCCCCCGCCCGTACGGCCCGGGCCAGCGCCAGCCGCATGGCGGCCTCGTACGCGTGCGGCGGGGCCGAGCCGGTCACCGCAGGCGGTCGAGCTCGTCGGCGAAGCCCAGCCGTTCGGCGATGAGGGAGAGGATGTCGGCGGGCAGCACGCCCTCCTCCATGCTGAGCTCCACCAGCTCCTCCGCGCTCAGCGAGAAGTCGCCGAGCAGCTCCAGGTCGCCCACCGGGCGGATGCCGAGGTCGGGCGCGTCCTTGTCCACGGCCACGCCGGCGAGCTCGGCGAAGATCTCGCCGAGGGGGTCGTTCTGCACGGCGTGCGCGTCGGAGATGAACACGCGGGGGTCGAGGTCGTCCTCGTAGCGGACGATCGCGAACCATTCGTCCTCGACCTCGACGCAGAGCAGGGCGAGCTCGTCACCGCCGAGCCCAAGCGCCTCCTGCAGGGCATCGCCGAGGTCGTCGGCGACCTCGGCCTCGCCGAGGTCGACCTCGGCGCCGGTCCAGCGGCCGTCGATGCGGGCGAAGCCGGCGGAGAAGAGGTTGGATCTGGAGGGCATTGCCGTCTCCCCAGGTCAGCCGATGGCGGCGTCGACGGCGCGTTCGAATGGCTGGGAGAAACCCAGCCGCGCGGCGATGCTGGACAGCACCTCGTCGGGCAGCAGGTCGAGGTCGCCGGACAGCGCGCCCAGCTCCATCTCGTCAAGCCCGAGGTCGGCGAAGATGGACAGGTCCCCGGCGGGGAGCACGGTGTCGAACTCCTCTTCCTCCGGCACGGGCACGTCGAGATATTCGAGCACCTGCTGCGCCAGCGGCCACTCCCACGCGGCCGTGATGTCCGAGAGGAAGACATCCACCTGCTCGCCGAAGACCCGTAACACCACGAAGAAGTCATCCCCTACGGCGACCATGCCAATCGTGGTGCCCATGCTGGGGGTCTGACGCAACGCGTGAATGAGGCCGTCCAGGTTGGCGGTCAGCGCCACCGGGAGCATCTCCGCCTCCCAGCGGTCCTCCTCGCGATAGACAACGATGGCGAAGTCAAGAGTGTCCAGGTCTGTCATCGTCTTCCCCACCGCACGGTTTTCACGTAGGCAATGGTCGCAGAATCGGGGCCGCGCCGCCCGGCGCTCGCGCCAAATCGTGATCAAAGACTCGGCCGCCTGCGGGGGCCTGAAGGGCAACCGGTAAGTTCTCTTTTCATGGAGACCCTCGTCGTCGACCACCCGCTCGTCGCCCACAAGCTCACCACCCTCCGCGACACGCGGACCGACTCGCCGACGTTCCGCCGCCTGGCCGACGAGCTGGTCACGCTGCTCGCCTACGAGGCCACCAGGGACGTGCGCGTCACCGACGTGACGGTGGACACCCCGCTCGCCCCGGCCAACGGCGTACGGCTCGCGCGCCCCGTGCCGCTCGTGGTGCCGATCCTGCGCGCCGGGCTGGGGATGCTCGACGGGATGACCCGGCTCCTGCCGACCGCGGAGGTCGGGTTCCTCGGGATGATCCGCGACGAGTCCACTCTCAAGGCCCAGACGTACGCGACGCGGCTGCCGGAGGACCTGTCCGGCCGCCAGTGCTACGTGCTCGACCCGATGCTCGCGACGGGCGGGACGCTCGCCGCGGCGATCCAGTTCCTCTTCGACCGCGGCGCCCGGGACGTGACCGCGATCTGCCTGCTGGCCGCCCCCGAGGGCATCGCGTATCTCGACGAGGCGTTCCGCGGCGGCGACCGGCCGATCCGGGTGGTGACCGCCGCCCTGGACGAGCGGCTGAACGAGAACGGCTACATCGTCCCCGGCCTCGGCGACGCCGGCGACCGCCTGTACGGCGTGGCCTGACCTCCCGCCCTCCGGCGCTTTCCCGTATGACCTTCCCGCACGGCGTGATTCCCCCGGGGCCTGATTTCCCTTTCCTTTCCGCGTGATCCGTCCACATCTCGCCTCTGGTTACACTGCGCGCCCGGTAGGGTACGCAGTGTGATGACGACGTCACCTCGCGGTCTCGCGAGCGGCGCGCCACCAGGGAGAGCGATGATCCAGTATCCGGCCGGCGAGCACTACGAACAGCTCGAGGCCATGCTCAGGGACGAGTTCGCGGGGGTGCACCCTCCCGCGACGGTGACCCGGTGCGTCCAGGCCGCCCACCACGGCGCCATCGAGGTCACCGGGCACGCGCACCCCGCGCTGGTCGAGCGCATCGCCCGCAAGCACCTGCGGGTCCTGGCGACCGCCGCGGCGGAGCGCGGCTGACGCCGTCGATCACTGAAACCCGTTGCGGCTAGCCGCTTTACCAAACGGGGGGTCTGGGTAATGTATTGGTCATGGGAGTGGTGACGGCGGTGCAGGCGAAGAAAGTCATCAAGTGGACGCTCATCGTGTCGATAGGTTTTTACCTGCTCACGAGACCGACTGACGCGGCCCACACGGTTCACGGGGCCTTCAACGGAATCGTCAGCGCGGCCGACTCGATGGCGCAGTTCTTCGCCAACCTGACATGAGACTTGTGACCCACGGGGACTCCGCCCCGTCGTCGGTCAACCGTTACCTCCTCCCCCACGAACAGCAAGTCATCATGGTGCGGCGGCACCCCGCCGTGCTCCTGCGGCCGATCGCCGAGATCTTCGGTGGCCTCGTCCTCGCCGGGATCCTCAGCAAGTTCCTGAGCGACAACGGCGCGAGCCAGGCTCTGGCCATCGTCTGGTGGGCCTGGCTCCTGCTGCTGGTTCGTTTCGTATGGAAGGTCGCGGAGTGGTCGGTCGACTACTTCGTCGTCACCTCCCAGCGCATGCTTCTCACCACGGGCCTCATCACGCGCAAGGTCGCGATGATGCCCCTGAGCAAGGTCACCGACATGAGCTTCCGACGCTCGCTCCTCGGCCGCATGCTCGGCTACGGCGAGTTCGTCATGGAGTCGGCCGGCCAGGATCAGGCCCTGCGTACCGTTCCCCACATCCCCTATCCGGAGACCTTGTACCTCGAGGTCTGCCAGATGATCTTCCCCGGCAAGGATGACGACGACGACTGACGGACGGCGTCCCCCGTCCGCTGTCTCGTCCACCGTGATCGAACCTTCACCGTCGTGATTCTTGACGGAGGGTTACACGATTCGGTCGCTTCGTGCCATTATGGCGACACTATTGACCCTTCCCCCGCCCTGTGAGATCAGATGCCGAGTCAGGGAACCATCGGTGACCGCGTCCGCGGATTGCGGTTGAGCAGGCGCATGTCGCAGGCCCAGTTGGCCGGACCCGACCTCTCCGACAGTTACGTCTCACTCATCGAGTCCGGTAAGCGGACGCCCACGCCGGTCGTCGCCCGGTTGCTCGCGGAGCGGCTCGGTTGCACCACCGAGTTTCTCCTCCACGGGATCGAACCCCGGCAGCGCATCGACACCGAGCTCGGCCTGCGACATGCCGAGCTCGAGCTGTATCACGGCGACCCCGCCGTGGCGGCCGACCGCTTCACTGAGATCGTCAAGGCGGCGGGCGAGGACAACGCGATGCTGGCCGCCCACGCGCGGCTCGGCGTGGCCCGGGCGCTGGAGGCCCAGGGCCGCATCGGCCGGGCCGTCGAGGCGTACGAGCGCCTGCGCCGTGAGGCCGCCGCGCACCCCGAGCGCCTCGCCGACCTGCCGCTGACCGTCGCGCTGTGCCGCTGCTACCAGCGGGCCGGCGACCGGCTCCGGGCCCGTGACCTCGGCGCGCACGCGCTGAGCCAGGTCGACCGGCTCGGCGTGGTT
The DNA here is from genome assembly GCF_014647835.1 of Microbispora rosea subsp. aerata. Lineage (GTDB taxonomy): Bacteria > Actinomycetota > Actinomycetes > Streptosporangiales > Streptosporangiaceae > Microbispora > Microbispora aerata. Next base: position 49,884 of record NZ_BMPY01000033.1, on the reverse strand, counting down.
GAGGGCGAGCTGGCGGTGGAGCTGGCGCTGGCGCTGGTGGAGACCGAGAGCGGCCTGCCGTACGTCGAGCGGGTGCTGTCGACGGCCGGCCCGGTGCGCGTCGGCGACCGCAGCGCGGAGGTCCGCGCTCTGTGGCAGGCCAGCGTGACGGCGGCCGACGGCGAGGACTCGGCGCTGGCCGTGCAGCTCGCCGAGGACGCCCTCGCGGCGGGCCGCCCGGCCCGGATCGCCGTGCGCCGCGCCCGCATCGCGATGCACTGGGCTCGCATCACCGCGTCAGATCCGGAAAACACGGATTTGGATCGAGCCAATGCCCTCGCGACGTCCGCGGTGGACGTGCTCGCGGCGTTCCCGGCCGAGCTGCGGGAGTACGCGCGGAGCCTTGTGGTGCTGGCTTCCGTGCGGTTCCGGCTCGGAGACACGGAATCCGCAGTCGAAATCGCCGAGCGGGCACTGAATCTGTTGGACGCCGCCAAGGGCACGACCGGGGCGACGGCGCACATGGTCCTCGCCCAGGTGGCGTTGGCACGGTCCCAAGACCCGGGTGTCGCGCTCAGCCGGGCGCACGATCTGCTGGAATGCGAGGCGGCCGACCGGGAGACCGCGCGGGCCTGGCGCATGCTCGGAGACCTGTGGGGCCAGGCCGGCAACCTGGACCGGCAGACAGGGGCATATCGTAGAGCCCTGGAAGCGGTCGGAATCCGGGTGAACATACCGGGCTCCATGACCACGACGGTGCTCGCTCGATAGTCCTCCCGGGGCTCCGGACCTGTTTCGGCGGCTCTGGAATAATAAGGGTCTACCACTCATTCCATCATCGGATGATTGGCAACCCTAAAGGAGGCTGACGTGAGCCTGCGGACGGCGCAGCGGGCGTCTCTCGTGGACCAGGTGATCGACCAGCTCAAGGAGCAGATCACCTCCGGGGCCTGGCAGATGAATGCCAAGATTCCCACCGAGACGGTGCTCGCCGAGCATCTGGGTGTCGGCAGGAACACGGTGCGTGAGGCGGTGCGCGCGCTGACCCACGCCGGTCTGCTGGAGTGCCGCCAGGGCGACGGCACGTATGTGCGGGCCACCAGCGAGCTTTCCGGTGCGATGGCCAGGCGGCTGCGTGCGGCCGAGCAGCTGGAGATCCTGGAGGTCCGGCGTGCGCTGGAGGTCGAGGCGGCCCGGCTCGCCGCGACGCGGCGGACCGACGAGGACATCGCGTCGATCGAGGCGGCGCTGGCCGCACGTGAGAAGGCATGGTCGGGCGGCGACCCCGAGGCGTTCGTCGAGGCCGACCTCGCCTTTCACGTGGCGGTCGTCGAGGCCACGCACAACAGGGTGCTGATCGACCTCTACGTCGACTTCTCCGCGGCGCTGCGGACGAGCATCGCGGCGGCCGGGGGCTCCCTGGAGGAGAACTACATCCCCCACGACGCGATCGTGCGCGCGATCGTCGCCGGCGACGCCGCCGCGGCCGAGCGGGCGGGCCACGCGTGCATGGAGCACATCCTCATCGCCCTCACCGACTCCGCCACCCTCACGTCCTGACTCCCCGGCCGCGCTCCGGCACGGTCCGGCTCGACGGCCGTCAGCCGAGCCGCAGGGACATGACGAGGTAGCGGAAGCCGGGGTCCTCGCCCTCATCGGTGATCAACGCGGGACGGGTCGGAGAGTCCATGTGGATGCGGGCCCGCTCGGTGCCGACGCCTTCGAGCCCGTCGAGCAGGAAGTGCGGCTGGAAGGCGATCTCGATGTCCGGCCCCTCCAGCTCGGCCTCCACGATCTCCGAGCCCCTGCCGATGTCGCCGCCCCCGGCCCGGATCCGCACCTGCCCCCGCGAGAACGACAGCCGGACCGCCGTGTTGCGCTCGGCGACCAGCACGACCCGTTTGACGGCCTCCGCGAACGGCCCCACCGCCACGTCGGCGTGGATGCCCCACTCACCGGTGAGCCGGGACCGGTAGTCGATGAACTGGTCGTCCAGCAGGCGCACGGTCGTGGTGCGCCCCTGGCTCTCGAAGCCCGCCACGTTGCCGCCCAGGCCGACCGCGACCTCGCCGTCGCGCAGCGATCGCGCCACCTCGACCAGCACCCGCGCCGGGACGACCACGCCGTGCCGCTCGCCCTCCCGCTCCGGATGCCACAGAAACTCGCTCGCCGCGATGCGGTAGCGGTCGGTGGCGGCCATCGACACCCGCACGCCCTCGATGTCCACGCGGACGCCGGTGAGCATGGGCAGCGTGTCGTCGCGGCTCGCCGCCGCCGCGACCTGCCGGACCGCGTCGGCGAAGACGCCGCCGCCCACCGCGCCGACCTTCGGCGGCATCGCCGGGATCGCGGGGAAGTCCTCGTCGGGCATGGTGAGCAGCCCGAACTCCGCGCTGCCGCAGGTGAGCACCGCCTCGGCGCCGCTCGTGGCGATCTCCACGGGCCGGGACGGCAGGCTGCGGGTGATCTCGGCCAGGACCTTCCCGGGGATCAGCACCCGCCCTGGCTCGGCCACGTCGGCTTCGGCCTCCACCCGCGCCGACACCTCGTAGTCGAAGGCGGACACCCGCAGGTCGTCACCCGCCTCCAGGAGCAGGCCCGCGAGCACGGGCACGGCGGGCCTGGCGGGCAGCACCCGCGCCGCCCACGCCACCGCGTCGGCCAGAACATCACGGTTGACCTGGAATTTCATGCCGACCTCCCGCCTGCGCCACAACTGGCTCCCCAACGTAGCGGCCCGCACCGACAATCCCGGCGGCGCTACTTGCTGTTGAGGAAGGCGAGGACGGCGAGCACCCGGCGGTTGTCGTCGTCGGAGGGCGCCAGGCCGAGCTTGGCGAAGATGCTCGCGGTGTGCTTGCCCACCGCGCTGTCGCTGAGGAACAGCCGCTGCGCGATCGCGGCGTTCGACCTGCCCTCGGCCATCAGTTCGAGCACCTCGCGCTCCCGGGGGGTGAGGCGGCCGAGCGGCTCGTTGCGCGCGTTGCTCGCCAGGAGCCGGGCGATCACCTCGGGGTCCATGGCCGTCCCGCCGCTCGCGACCCGGCGTACGGCGTCGACGAACTGCTCGGCGTTGAACACCCGGTCTTTCAGCAGGTAGCCGACGCCGCCGGATCCGTCGGCCAGCAGCTCCCTGGCGTACAGCTGCTCGACGTGCTGGGAGAGCACGAGGACCGGCAGCCCCGGCACCTGCCGGCGGGCGGCCAGGACGGCCTGCAGCCCCTCGTCGGTGAAGGTCGGCGGGAGCCGTACGTCCACGACGGCCACGTCGGGGCGCTCGCCGATCAGGGCGGCGAGCAGCTCGGGGCCGGACTCGACCGCCGCGACCACGTCGAAGCCGTGCGCGCGCAGCAGGGCGACCAGCCCTTCACGCAGCAGATGCAGGTCTTCGGCCAGCACTACCCGCACGCGCCGTCCTCCGTCTGCCCGCCGCGCACCGTCGTCGTCAGCGCGACGGCCAGCAGGCCGCCGCCAAGAGCGATCATGCCCACGATGACCGGCCACTGGAAGGGCTCGGGCACGTGCAGGCCCAGGAACCAGGACTTAACCGGCGAATCCACCAGCTTGAACACCATCGCGATCAGCCCCTGCGGGAACAGCGCGATCGGCCACAGCACCCAGCACAGGCGGCCGAAGTAGCGCCACGGGGTCGTCGGCGCGGGCTTGGCCCGGAACGCCCGGGGCAGTTCGACGACGGCCGTGGTCGGGCCGCCCGCGGGGCTGTTCACCGCGAGGACGCCGTCGAAGGCCCCGAGCCTGCGCTCGATGCCGCGCAGTCCCGTGCCGCGCTCGGGGTCCGCGCCGCCGCGGCCGTCGTCGGTCACCGTCACCCGCAGCGCCGAGCCCTGCGCGCTCACGTCCACCCACGCCTCGGTCGCGTCACCGTGCCGGGCGGCGTTGGCCAGCAGCTCGCTCACCGCGAAGTACGCCGCCGACTCCAGCGGCGCGGAGGCGCGCTCGGGCAGGTCGACCGTGACGTGGGTGCGCAGCGGGCTGTCCAGGGCGAGGGCGCGTACGGCGTCGCCCAGGCCGCGCTCGGCCAGCACCGGGGGATGGATGCCGCGCACCAGCCGCCGAATCTCCTGCAGCGCGGTCGCCGACGCCTCCCTCGCCTTGCCGAGCAGCGCCCGGGCGGCCTGCGGGTCGCTTTCCAGCAGTTGCTCGGCCGCGCCGATCGTCATGCCGATCGCCACCAGGCGGGCCTGGGCGCCGTCGTGCAGGTCGCGCTCGATCCTGCGCAGCTCCGCCGCCTGCGCGTCGACCACCTCGGTGCGGGCGGCGTCGAGGCGGCTGACCCGCTGGGCCAGCCTCGCCTTCTCGGTGGGCCCGAGCAGCGCGGCCGCCACCCGGCCGTGCACGCGCACCGCCCACGGCGCGTACCAGCGCGCGCCGATAGCCGCGAGCAGGATCACGGCCGCGCCAATCGCCGGGTCGCCTCCGGCCGCCCGGGCGACGCCGTACGCGACCGCGAGCGGCGGGGCGGCGACCACGAGCCCCCCGGCCACCGGCGCCGACAGCAGGAAGGCGAAGTCGCGCCAGGTGGCCGGGTCTCTGCTCATCCAGTTCCACCGCTGGTTGAAGGCCGGGATCGTGGGCCTCTTGTAGAGGGTGCGGCCGTCGCGATACCAGCCGTCGGCCTGCGGCACCGGCGGGGGCGGCGCGGGCCGGTACGGATCGTCGATCCGCACGCCCGACCAGCGGGCGGCCAGCTCGCGCTGCCACCGGGTCACGGCCCGCGCGAGCCGTACGGCCGGGGGAAAGACGATCACCAGGCCGAGCAGGAAGGTGAGCACCACCGCCGTCAGCATCGCCAGACCGGCGGCCAGGCTCAGCAGGGCGAGACCGGCGAGGGCGGCGCCGCGTGCCAGGGCGGTGAGGGTCGGCCGAAGCGGGGTCATGAGTCCAGTGTGCGGGCCCGCGGCAAATCGGCACAGTGGCCGCAACCCCCCGATAGGGGTGGAGAAAACCCCACCCCTGCCGGGTTCGCAGGCGCATTCCGCGCCGCCCGCCCGGTTCCTAGCGTCGTCGGCATGGCAATCATCACCGTGGACCACCTCCGCAAGACGTACGGAACGCGGGTGGCGGTCGAAGACGTGTCGTTCTCCGTGGAGGAGGGCGAGATCTTCGGCATCGTGGGCCGCAACGGGGCGGGCAAGACGACGACGGTCGAGTGCGTCGCCGGGCTGCGCACCCCCACCTCCGGCACGATCACCGTCGAGGCGGACCTGAAGGAGCAGGTCGGCGTGCAGCTCCAGGAGTGCACGCTGCCCGACAAGATCCGGGTCGGGGAGGCTCTGGCGCTCTACGCCTCGTTCTACTCCCGGCCGGCCGACTGGCGGGCCCTGGCCGAGGAGGCCGGGCTCGACCCGCGGGCGCCCTTCGCGAAGCTGTCGGGCGGGCAGCGCCAGCGGCTGTCGGTCGCGCTCGCGCTGGTCGGAAGCCCGCGCGTCGCGATACTCGACGAGCTCACCACCGGTCTCGATCCGCGGGCCCGCCGCGAGACGTGGGACCTGGTCGCCCGGATCAAGGAGCGCGGGGTCACCGTCCTGCTCGTGACCCACTTCATGGAGGAGGTGGAGCGCCTGTGCGACCGGGTCGCGGTCATCTCCCGGGGCCGCGTGCGGGCGGTGGACACCCCCGCCGGGCTGATCGCCCGCGCCGGCGGCGAGCAGCGCCTGGTCTTCCACACCGACGAGCCGGTCGACGCCCTTCGCTCGCTGCCCGAGGTGGCGTCCGTCACCGTTGCCGACCGCGGGGGCGCCGGCACGGCCGACGGGCACGGCGCGGAGGTCGTCGTCACCGGCACCGGCGACCTGCTGAGCGCCGTCGCCGCCGTGCTGCCCCCGTCGCGCACCCGTGGCCTGCGCATGGAGCGCACCACCCTCGACGACGCGTTCCTCGTTCTCACCGGCACGGAGGAGTCATGACCAAGGCCTTCGGAAAACTCGCGGCCGTGGAGGCGCGGCTGTTCCTCCGCGAGCCTCTCGCGGTGTTCTTCGCGATCGTGCTGCCGGTGGGGTTGCTGCTGGGGCTCGGCACGACGATCCCCGGATTCCGCGACGCGGACCCGTCGCTGGGCGGGCAGCGGTTCGTGGACGCGCCGTTCACGGCGATGATGGTGCTGCTGTCGATCGTGACGCTCGGGCTCAGCGTGCTGCCGGCCGGCCTGGTGCTCTACCGGGAACGCGGCGTGCTGCGGCGGCTGTCCACCACGCCGGTGCGGCCGAGCGCGCTGCTGTCCGCCCAGCTGCTGATCAACGTGGTCGTGGCCGTGGTCGCCACCACGCTGACGCTGGTGCTGGGCCACCTGGTCCTCGACGTGCCGCTGCCCGGCTCGCCCTGGGCGTTCGCGGCGGTCTTCGTCCTCGGCACGGTCACCATCCTCGCCATCGGGCTGCTGCTGGCGGCCGTCGCACCCAGCTCCCGGGTCGTCCAGGGGGTGGGCTCGACCCTCATGTTCCCCCTGCTGTTCCTCGCCGGGATGTGGCTGCCCCGGCCGCTGATGCCCGAACTGCTGCGCCGGATCAGCGACTTCACGCCCACGGGGGCCTTCGGGCAGGGGCTGATGGACGCCCTCGGCGGGCAGGCGCCCCAGCCGCTCCACCTCGCCGTGCTCGCGGGCTGGGCGCTGGCCGCCGGCGCCGCCGCGGCCCGGCTGTTCCGCTGGCACTAGTCGCGGCGGCGACTACCTCGGAGGTAATCGCCGCCGCGATCGGCGGGCGGATAACGTCGGGAACGTGACCGTCGCCATCCCGCATCAGCGGCCGTTCGGAGAACTCCTGCGCCGGTGGCGTGAGCACCGGCGGATGAGCCAGCTCGATCTGTCCAACCAGGCCGAGATCTCCACCCGGCACATCAGCTTCCTGGAAACCGGCAGAGCCGCCCCCAGCCGCGAGATGGTGCTCCGCCTCGCCGAGCACCTCGACCTGCCGCTCCGCGAGCGCAACCACCTGCTGCTCGCCGCCGGATACGCCCCCGTCTACGGCGAGTCGCCGCTGGCCTCGCCGCAGATGGCGGCGGTGTGCGACGCGATACGGCGGCTGCTGTCGGCCCACGACCCCTATCCGGCGGTGGTGGTGGACCGGGGCTGGAACCTTGTCGACGCCAACGACGGCATCGGGATGCTGGCGGAGGGGATCGACCCCGACCTGCTGAGCAACGTGCTGCGGGCGACCCTGCACCCCGAGGGCCTCGCCCCGCACATCCTCAACCTGGGCGAGTGGCGGGCGCACCTGCTCGGCCGGCTGCGGCGGCAGATCACGCTCACCGCCGACCCGCTGCTCGGCGAGCTGTACGCCGAGCTGCGCGGATATCCCTGCGACCAGCCCGAGCCCGAGGTGGAGCTGCCCGGCCCCGGCGACATCCTCGTGCCGCTGCGGGTGCGGCGGGCCGGGCGGGAGCTGACCTTCTTCAGCATCGTGGCGACCTTCGGCACCCCGCTCGACATCACGGTCTCCGAGCTGGCCATCGAGTCGTTCTACCCGGCCGACTCCGCGACGGCGGCCTTCCTCCGCGACATCTCTTCGTGATCATCCGGCGTCCGGCCGGCGACGCGGCCCTGCGACAATTTCCGCGACGTCATCGCCGAGCCGGCTTCCAGTCAGGCTCCGATCAGGGGAGGCCGGGTGCCCGCACGGGTCCTCACCAACACGTTCCATGTGGACGCCGCGCCGGAGGAGGTCTTCGCGCACCTCACGACGCCCGAGAACTACATCGGCCTGTCCCCTCTCGTGGTCGCCGTACGGGACGTCGACCTGTCCGAGCCGGGGGTGGTGCGCTACACCTCCATCGAGCGGTTCCGTTTCCTCGGGCTGAAGTACGACAACCCGATCGCGGTCACGCTGCTGACCGAGCGCCGGCCCGGCAAACTGTCCGTACGGGGGCAGGTGGACAGCCCCGGCGGCGTACGGATGGGCTACCGGTTCGACCTGTCGCCGGAGGACGGCGGCACGCGGGTGGACGACCGGCTGGACCTGAGCGCACCGTGGCTCGTGCTGGGGTTCGCGGCGGGCCAGGCGCGGAAGGTGCAGCTCGCCAGGGCCCGGATCCTCGCCGAGCGGCTGTCCGGCCGCGCCGCGAGCTGACCGGCTCCGGCATCCCCGGCCGGCCATCGCTCCGCACGTGTTCGACGACGGCCGGCTAACCACGCACTACCGGCTCATCCCCTGGACCCTCATGACGCGGACGGCGCCGGCGATCGCGGCCGGGAGGATACGCGGGAGCGTGGCCGCGAGGGGGAGCCTCACGACGTCCCCTTGACCGCATGCGATCGGCGAAGGCCCGGTCCGGCCGCGGGCGCGGGGAGTGAAGGCGGAAAGTTTCTTCTTACAAGTCCGTGATGTCAATTATCGACATCGTGTCAGAACTGGCATACGGTGCAGCCGTCACCCCCCACACATCAGGAGAGCCCGTATGAACCTCCCTCTCCCCCGATTAGCGGTCCTCACCGTCACCACCCTGGCCGCGCTCGCCCTCGGCCTCGCCGGGCAGCCCGCCGCGGCGGCCGGGCCCACCCCGCTCCCCGTGGCGTTCGACCGCGCCGCGGCCGCGCACGACGTGCCGCGCGACCTGCTGGTCGCCGTCGCGTACGCCGAGACCCACCTGGACGACCACGGCGGCGAGCCGAGCGCGAGCGGCGGCTACGGCGTCATGCACCTGGTCACCAACCCCACGGTCCACGCCCTGGAGAAGGCCGCGGAGCTGACCGGGCTGCCGGTCGAGAAGCTGCGCTCCGACACCGAGGCCAACATCATGGGCGGCGCGGCCCTGCTGCGCGCCCACGCCGACAAGCTCGGCCTCGACGAGGCGGCCAGGAAGGACGCCGGACGCTGGTATCAGGCCGTGGCCGAATACTCCAACGCCGCATCCCCTGAGGTCGCCCGGCTCTACGCCGACGCGGTCTACGAGCAGCTCGGCCTCGGGATCAAGGCGCGCGGCGTCGCGGTCGCGCCGCGGGAGGTCACCGCGGACCGCGGCCGTTACGCGCACGTCCGCGACCTGAACGCCCCGGTGGAGACGCTGAGCACCGACTACGGCCCCGCCGCGTGGGTCGCGGCCAGCTCCTCCAACTACACCGCCTCCAGCCGCCCGTCGAGCTACGCCATCGACCGGGTGGTCATCCACGTGACCCAGGGCTCGTACGCCGGCACGATCTCCTGGTTCCAGAACCCCGCCGCCCAGGTCTCGGCGCACTACGTGGTCAAGTCGTCGAACGGCGCGATCACGCAGATGGTGCGGGAGAAGGACGTCGCCTGGCACGCGGGCAACTGGAACTACAACACCCGCTCCATCGGGATCGAGCACGAGGGCTACGTCAGCGACGCCTCGTGGTTCACCGACGCCATGTATCGCGCCTCGGCCGCGCTGACCCGCGCCATCTGCGACAAATACCGCATTCCGAAGGACCGCGCGCACATCATCGGCCACAACGAGGTGCCCGGCGCCACCCACACCGACCCCGGCTCCCACTGGAACTGGACGACGTACATGAACTACGTGACCGGCGGCGGCACTCCCTCGTGGTCGGCCACGGTGGACAACTCCAGCAGCCAGTTCAGCGCGAGCGCCAACTGGGGCACCTCGACCTATTCCGGTCAGCGCTACGGCGCCGACTACCGCTTCGCGAACCCGGTGGCCGCCAGCGACCCGGCCTGGTACACCGTCGCCGTCCCCAGCGCGGGCACCTACCGGGTCGAGGTGTGGTATCCGTCCGACCCCGGCTACAACTCCTCGGCGCCGTACATCGTGGCGACGTCGAGCGGCAACCAGACGGTCTACGTCGACCAACGCTCCGGCGGCGGCGCGTGGCGCAGCCTGGGCACGTTCTCCCTCAAGGCCGGCACGTACGCCGCCGTCGGCGTGAGCCGCTGGACCTCGGGCACCGGCTACGTCATCGCCGACGCCGTCCGGCTCACCCGGCTCTGATCGGGTAAGCGTCCGTACAGCTCACGCGCCCGGAGTGCCGTCGGGGATCCACGAGCCGTGGAAGCCGGCCGGCACCCGGCGCGGCAGCCGTACGGACGCCACGCGCGTCAGGTCGCGGGCGTCGAGCACCAGCAGCTCGGCGCCGTGCTCGGTGCCCGCGATCGACAGCAGCCAGCCCTCGTCCTCGGCCGTCGCGCCCGAACCGGGGACGAACACGGCCTCGCCCGGCGAGCTGTCGCCCGTCTCGTGGGCCAGGCTCACGCCGTTCGCGGTGTCATACTTCACGATCGCGCGCTTGCCGGCCGCGTAGATGTAACGGCTGGCCAGCCCGGTGCGCGTCTCGTTGATCGTGGGAAACTCGACGTCGAGGTCGTCCAGCGGCTCGTCCTTGGCGACGCCGGCGGCGGGATCGAGGACCCAGCGGTGCAGCGCCGCGCCCCCGGTGTGGGCGGCCGGGTTGGCCACACCGCCGATGGTCGGCCAGAAGCCGCGGAACGCCCCCGGCGAGTAGCGCACCGCGTCCACGACCACGCGCCCGCGTGCGTCCTCGCTCGCGTTGCCCACATGGAAGACGTAGCAGGGGTCGATCTCGAACCACCGCACGTCGCCGGTCGCGCGGCTCATCACGCCGAGCCGCGCGCCGTACGCGTCGTCCCAGCGGTACGGCATGCCGCGCCCGACCAGGCCGAAGTCGAAGACGACGGGCAGGTCGAGCCACACCACGTGGTGCTCGGTGATCGCGAAGTCGTGGGCCATGGTGGGCCCCGGCACGTCGATCGGGCGGCTCTCCACCAGCTCGCCGGCGGCCGACAGGCGGTGGTAGGTGAGGTAGGGCACGGCCCAGCCGTACCCGAAGAAGTGCAGCTCCCCGGTGATCGGGTCCTCCTTCGGATGCGCGGTCATCGCCGTGGCCAGCCGCCCGCCGAAGTCGCACGGGCCGACCGTGTCGAGCTCCGGCGTCATCTCGTACGGCAGGCCGTTCTCCACGAGCGCGAAGATCTTGTCGGCGTGCCGGATCACATGGGTGTTGGCGGACACGGCCTCGAGGTCCACGCCGCGCTCGTGCACGTACGGCGCGCCGGCGAAGCGCTTGGTGCGGACCCAGCGGTTGCGGTACCACTCGGCCCGCCCGTCGCGCAGCCGGATGCCGTGGATCATGCCGTGGCCGACGAACCAGTGGCCGAAGTCCTCGCCGGGGCGGGGGTTGGGGCCGTTGCGGAAGTAACGGCCGGTGAGCTCGGGCGGCAGCGTGCCCTCGACGGGCAGGTCGACCGCGTCGATCTCGTCGGGGACGGGGGCGAGGCGGCCGGTCAGGTAGGCGGCGGTCGGTGTGGCGGTCATGGCGGGCGGCTCCGATCAGGCGGCGTAGCGGGCGCGGACGATCTGGGGGTATCGGATGGTGAACAGGGCGGGAAGCGCGAAGCCGCAGACCTTCACCGCGACGATCGCGGCGGTGGCGTGCGGGGCGAACGCGAGCAGCAGGGCCAGGCCGGCGGCGTTGAGGGTGAAGCCCGCCGCCCACACGGCGGTGATGACGGCGTTGACCCGGTAGAACATCGGGGTCGCGTGCACCTCGGCCGGGGTCGTCCGGCGGGCGATGCCCAGGGTGAACGGCCTGCGGACGGCCAGCGACCCCCAGGCGGTGAGGGCCAGCCAGGCCACCGACACGGCCGGGCCGTACGCGCCGAAGGGCGCGGGCGAGACCGTGAACGCGGCGAGCGTCAGACCCGCGAAGAAGACTCCCGAGCTGAGCTCGATGACCATCTCGTCCCAGCCGCGCCCCGCCCGGCGGTCGGCGGCGAGCAGCACGACCGAGACGAGGAGCGCGGTCACGGCTCCGTACCTGGCCTCGCCGTTCGTGCTGAGCACGGCGAAGGCGATCCAGGGCAGGAAGGTGAGGACGTAACGGAGCACGGGGGTTCCTTCGGCACGACATTCCACTAGTGACATGTCGAAAGTAGAACCTCCACTCGTGACATGTCAATGCAGGAATGTAGGATCGGAGCCATGAGCCTTCGTCACGCCATGCTCGGTCTCCTGTCGGCCGGGCCCGCCAGCGGCTACGACCTGCTGAAGACCTTCGAGATCTCCCTGCAGAACGTCTGGCCCGCCACCCAGAGCCAGCTCTACGCCGAGCTCGGCCGGCTGGCCCAGGACGGGCTGGTGCGGGTCGTGGCGGAGGGCCCGCGCGGGCGCAAGGAATACGAGATCACCGATGAGGGCCGCGCCGAGCTGCGCCACTGGCTGATCGAGGTGCCGCCCACCCTGAGCCGGCGCAGCGACATGCTGCTGCGGGTGTTCTTCCTCGACCAGGTCGGCGCCGACGCCGCCCGCGGCTACCTGGAACGGCTGGCCGAGCGCGCCGTCCACGAGCACGACCAGCTTCTCGGCATCCGCGAGTCCGTCATCGGCCAGGGCGGCGACGCGCTGCGCCTGTACGGCGACATCGCGCTGGAGTGGGGCCTGCGCCTGACCGCCGCCCAGCGCGACTGGGCCGAATGGGCCGCCGCCCGCGTCGCGGCGCTGGAGCAGGACAAGGCCGCGAACACGGCCGCCGAGTGACGACGCGGGCCTCCACGAACCCCTCGGCGCGCTCCGGTTGTCAGTGCGTGGCCATGTCGACAAAGCGGCTGTAGTGGCCCTGGAAGGCCACCGTGACCGTGGCCGTGGGGCCGTTTCTGTGCTTGGCCACGATCAGGTCCGCCTCGCCCGCGCGCGGCGACTCCGGCTCGTACGCGTCCTCCCGGTGCAGCAGGATGACCATGTCGGCGTCCTGCTCGATCGATCCGGACTCACGCAGGTCTGACACCTGCGGGCGCTTGTCCGAACGCTGCTCGGGACCACGGTTGAGCTGGGAGATCGCGACGACCGGCACCTCCAGCTCCTTGGCCAGCAGCTTCAGCGACCGCGACAGCTCGGAGACCTCCTGCTGACGGCTCTCGACCTTCTTGGGCGAGCTCATGAGCTGGAGATAGTCGACGATCACGAAGCGCAGATCGTGACGCTGCTTGAGGCGGCGGCACTTGGCCCTGATCTCCATCATCGACATGTTCGGGGAGTCGTCGATGAACAGCGGCGCCTCGGCGACCTCCCCCATCCGGCGGGCCATCCGCGTCCAGTCGTCGTCGCTCATCGTGCCCGTACGCATGGTGTGCAGCGCGACCCGCGCCTCGGCGGACAGCAGACGCATGGTGATCTCGTTGCGCGACATCTCCAGCGAGAAGATGACGGTGGTCATCCCATGCTTGATCGCCGCCGAGCGGGCGAAGTCCAGCCCCAGCGTCGAGTTGTGCGTGGGGATGCAGGATCTTCCGGCCAGATACATGTGGTCGGCGTTGTCCACCTCCACACACCTCACCGGCACGGAAGGCACGGGACGGACGTCCACGATGTGACGCACCCGCGTGCTGGGATGCGCCTTCGTCACCTGCCTGCCGGCCTTGCGCGCGAGCCGGAAGACCTTCTCCGCCGGAGTGAAGTCGATCATGTAGCAGGCGGAGGACTTCGCGGTCCCGCCGTCGACGGGCTTGGTCCGCATCGTCGCCTTGTAGCCGAGGCTGAGCACGAGCTCCAGGGCGTCCTCCGCGAGCCTGCGGTTCGTCAGCGCGAGCTGCACCTGCCCGTCGCGGTTCACATGACCGTCGGTGTCGAGGAGCCCGGCCAGCAGATCCCGCCGCTGGCGTTCGGACGCACGCAGGTACGCCGCCGGAATGTGCTTGTCACCGAGCACGCCGAGGCAACGCAGGATCGCCCGCACACTGCCGCGCTCAGCGTGGCACTTCTGACAGCGTCCGCCCGAGGACGGCTCGCCGCGGTCGCGGCATACCGGGGCGGGGGCCGGCTCCGCGGCGAACCGGGCCCCGCCCCCGCAGGACCGCCCGCACGTGCGCGCTTGGGAGGTTTCGGGGACGAACGCCTTTCCGCAGACGACGCAGGTCCGCTCGGGCAACGGCTCCGGCTCGGGAAGCTTCAGCGTGCAGGCGATGCCCGTGCCCAGCCGGTCGACTCGCAGGCCCTCGGACTCGAGTTGGGCGATGATCTCGGGCTCGACGGCCGTGATCCTCGCGCTGTCGCTGTGACCGTCCCCGAGCCAGACGCCCAGGACGTACGGCGGCAGCGGCAGCTCCCGCTCGGGCAGGTCGAACGCCTGCGCGACGGCGACCGCGTGGTTCGGCCGGTTGTCCGACGAGGCGCAGCGCAAGGTCGCGGCGATCTGCTCGGTGGTCACGACATCGCCGTGGACGGCGGTCGTGGCCGCGTTCTCCGGTGTGCTCACGTGGTCGCGCAGGGCCCGGAACAGGTTCCCGCGCGAGTACACCGTCGTGTTCCACACGTAGCTTCGGCGCGGACCGCTCACCGGACGCGGCGCCTTCCCGGCCGGGCCGACGGCGCGCCCCACTGTGTGCGGGACGTGCCGGAATTCCGATCCGACGACGGCCACCGCCTCCCGGTGGGTGACGCGCTCGCCGGGAAGCGCCCGCGCCATGACGTAGGCGGTCTCCGCCTTCCGCCGGGCGGCCGGGGACCGGCGATGGCGTGGCGCGCTTTCCGAACGCCGCCGCCGGTGGGCGCGTGTGGTCGTCCGCCACTGGTGCTGGGCGTCGGCCACGATGACCGTGCCGTCGCTGAACTCGACCTCGTAGCAGGGCCTGTCCACCATGACGTCCGTGGCGGCGACGACACGCGTCGGGCGCCCGTCGGCGCCGATCAGGTAGTCACCGACCCGCACCTCGCCCATCGTGGTCCACCCGTCGGGCGTGGGCAGCGGCGTGTCGAGGGCCAGCGCCTTGCCGATCGCGGGCCGGGCGGCCACGACGATCATCTGGCCGGGGTGGAGGCCGTTGGTCAGGGCGTCGAGGTCCTGGAAGCCGGTCGGGACGCCGACCATCTGGCCGCCGCGGCTGCCGATGGCCTCGATCTCGTCGAGCGCCGACGGCATGATCTCCGACAGCGGGAGGTAGTCCTCGGACGTGCGGCGCTCGGTGACCTTGTAGATCTCGGCCTGCGCGCGGTCGACCAGGTCGTCGACCTCCTCACCCTGGCCGCCGTACCCGTAGGAGACGATGCGGGTGCCGGCCTCGATGAGGCGGCGCAGGACGGCCTGCTCCCGGACGATCTTGGCGTAGTAGCCGGCGTTCGCGGCGGTGGGCACGACGGCGGTCAGCGTGTGCAGGTAGGCGCCGCCGCCGACCCGGGCGACCTCGCCGCGCTTTTGCAGCTCGTCGAAGACGGTCACCGAGTCGGCGGGCTCGCCCCGGCCGTAGAGGTCGATGATCACGTCGAAGACGATCTGGTGCGCCGGCCGGTAGAAGTCGTCGGCCCGCAGCACCTCGATGACGTCGGCGATGGCGTCCTTGGACAGCAGCATGCCGCCCAGCACCGACTGCTCGGCCTCGATGTTGTGCGGCGGCGTCCGCTCGAACAGCGAATCGGAGCCCCCCGGTCCCCCGGGGAAGTCGAGCACGCTCACCCTCACACCCCCTGCCCAGCGGTCACAGCATCCCCAACCCGGTCCGCCAGTCTCCCCAACCACGGAGCGTGGCGGCAACTTGACCAGTGGACAACCCTGTGGACAACGTGTGCAGTCCGCTCCGGGGACCTGTGAAAACCCTGGGGACGACCCTGTGGACAGTGATGTGACCGAACCCTGGAAGACCGCTTCCACCTGGGATTTCGCTATCCACGGCCTGTGGAAAGAAGAAAGTCGACGGAGATTCCGATACCGATCGAGCATGGCTTCGTAAGCCGCAAAATAGGCGTATGCCACTTACCTCCGGAGCGGGACACGGCCGCGCCCACGACAGGGAGATCCTCAGGCTTGCGATCCCGGCATTCGGGGCACTCGTGGCCGAGCCGCTCTTCCTGCTCACCGACTCCGCCATCGTCGGCCACCTCCCCGATCCGGCGCTCGGCGCTCTCGGCGTGGCCAGCGCGGCCCTGTCGGCTCTCGTCGGGCTGTGCGTGTTCCTCGCGTACGCCACCACGGCCGCCGTCGCGCGGCGGCTGGGGGCGGGGGACGTCAGGCAGGCGATGCGCCAGGGGATGGACGGCCTGTGGCTGGCCGCGATCATCGGCCTGGCCGTCAGCGTGGCGTGCTGGCCTCTTGCTCCGTTTATCGTACACCTGTTCGGAGCGACGGGCCAGCTCGCCGCGCAGGCCGTCACCTATCTGCGCATCAGCCTCATCGGCACCCCCGCGATGCTGCTGGTCCTCGCCGGCACCGGCGTGCTGCGCGGGCTGCAGGACACCCGGACGCCGCTGGCCGTGTCCGTCGCGTCGTTCGCGCTGAACGGGCTGCTCAACATCTGGTTCGTGCTCGGCCTCGGCTGGGGGATCGCCGGGTCGGCCTGGGGCACGGTCATCGCCCAGACCCTGGCCGCCGCCACGTACCTCACGCTGGTCGTGCGGACCGCCCGCGCGCACGGCGCGTCGCTGCTGCCCGACCTCGCCGGGGTGCGGGCCGCGGGCGCCGCCGGGTTCGCCCTGGTCGTCCGTACGGCATGCCTGCAGGCCGTGCTGCTCGTCGCCGCCTCGATCGCCACGCGGATGGGCGAGGACCAGATCGGCGCGCACACGATCGCCGCCCGGATCTGGACGTTCCTCGCCTTCGCCCTCGACGCCATCGCGATCGCGGGGCAGGCCATCACGGGCCGGGCGCTGGGCGCGGGCGACACCGCGGGCACCCGCGCGGCCACCCGGCGCATGGTCATGTGGGGCGTCGCGTGCGGCGTGGTGTTCTGCGTGGCCGTCCTGCTGGCGCGCCCGCTGGTCCCGGCCCTGTTCGACGCCCGCGGCGCGGAGGCGGCCGAGCTGCTCGCCGTGCTGTGGCCGGTCGCGCTCTTCCAGCCGATCGCGGGCGTGGTGTTCGTGCTGGACGGGGTGCTCATCGGCGCGGGCGACCAGCGCTACCTCGCCTGGGCGGGGCTGTGGACGACGCTGGCCTACCTGCCGTTCGCCGCCGTCGCCGGCAGCCTGGTCGGCCTGTGGCTCGCGCTCGGCGCCTGGATGGCCGCCCGGCTCGTCACGCTCACCCTCCGCGCGTACGGCACCGCCTGGATGGTCACCGGCGCCTCGCGGACGGCCGCCTGACTCACATGCGCCGGGCCTCCAGCACGCTCTGCAGGAACGCCCGGGTGCGCGGATGCTCGGGCGCGCTGAAGATCTGCTCGGGCGGGCCGCTCTCCAGCAGCACGCCGCCCTCCAGGAAGCACACGGTGTCGGCGATGTCGCGGGCGAAGCCCATCTCATGGGTGGCCAGGATCATCGTCATCCCGGTCTCCTTGAGCTCGCGGATCACGCTCAGCACCTCGGTGACCAGCGTGGGGTCGAGCGCGGAGGTGACCTCGTCGAGCAGCAGCAGGCGGGGGTTGGTCGCGACCGCGCGGATGACGGCGACCCGCTGCTGCTGGCCGCCGGACAGCCGGTCGGGGTATTCCCCCGCCTTGTCGGCCAGCCCGAACCGGTCGAGCAGCTCGCGCGCCCGGGCCTCGGCCTCCTCCCGGCGCACGCCGTGCACCTTGCGCGGCGCGAGCGTGATGTTGTCGAGCACGGTCATGTGCGGGAACAGGTTGTACGCCTGAAACACGATGCCGATGCGGCGGCGGACGTCGTCGGCGTCGGCCCGCACGTCGGTGATCTCGGCGCCGTCGAGGTAGATCGCTCCGTCGTCGATCGTCTCCAGCAGGTTGACGCAGCGCAGCAGCGTCGACTTGCCCGAGCCGGAGGCCCCGATCAGGCAGACCACCTCGTGCGGGGCGACCTCCAGGTCGATCCCGCGCAGCACGCTCAGCCCGTGGTAGTGCTTCCAGACGCCCTCGACCTTGAGCAGGCTCATGCCGTGCCGCCTCCCGTCTGGCGCCGCCGGGTGCGCGCGGCGACATAGTCGGTGAACCGGGCCATCGGCACCGTCAGCAGGATGAACAGCAGCGCGGCGATCAGATGAGGCGTGTAGTTGAAGTCGTACTGGGCATGGATCGAGGCCTGCCGCAGCGCCTCCAGCGGGCCGAGGACGGTGACCAGCGAGGTGTCCTTCTGCAGCGAGGTGAAGTCGTTGAGCAGCGGCGGGATCACGTTGCGGACCGCCTGCGGCAGCACCACGTGACGCATGGTCTGGCCGTGGCTCAGGGCCAGCGACCGCGCCGCCGCCCGCTGGCTCGGGTGCACCGACTCGATCCCCGCCCGGAACACCTCCGCGACGTACGCCCCGTACGACAGCACGAGCGCGATGGTGCCGAGCGTGACCGGGTCGCTCGGCGCGCCCTGCAGCTCCAGCGCGGGAACGCCGAACCCGACCAGATAGATGAGCAGGAGGACCGGGATGCCGCGGAAGATGTCGGTGTAGAGCACGGCCAGCGCGCGCAGCGGGAAGAACACCGGCGAACGCAGGCCGCGCACCAGCGCGACGAGCAGCCCCAGCGCCAAGATGCAGACCTCGGCGATGAGGAAGATCTTGATGTTGAGCAGGAAGCCGCGCAGCACGTCGGGCAGCGCCTTGGCGAACGCCTCGGGGCTGAAGAAGGTCTCCTGCACCCGCGGCCAGCCCGGCGAGTTGGTGATCACGACGACCAGCAGGACCACCACGACGATCGTGGACGCGGTGGCTATCGACGTCGAGCGCCGCCCGCGGGCGCGCAGCTCGGCCTCCCGGCGACGCTGCCGCTCGCTCTTCACCCACACGGGCGGCTCCCCGCGCTCGGGGTCCCCCACCGGCGCGGCCTTCGCGGGCTCCGGCGTTCCCACCGGCGCGGCCTTCGCGGGCCCCGGCGTTCCCGCCGGCGCAGCCCCCACATTCCCCGCCCGCGACTCCGCGGCCTCCGGATGCCCCGGCGGCGAGGCGGCCGCCTCCCCGTCGGTCACTTCAGCTCCGGCGCGCCCGCGGCGGCGGTCAGCCACCGGCTCTCGATCTTCGCCAGCTCACCGGACGACTTCAGCTCGCCGAGCGCCTTGTCGACGCAGCTCACCAGCGGGCTGCCCTTCTGGAACAGCAGGCCGAACTCCTCGGGCTGCCCGGCGTTCGCGGAGAACTGGCCGACGATCTTCGAGCCCTCCACCTGGGCGGCGGTGACGTAGAAGGCGGTCGGCAGGTCGACGACGATGGCGTCGATCTGCTTGTTCTTCAGCGCGTTGATCGCGTCGACCTGCTGGTTGAACACGCTCGGTTCCTCGGCGGGCTGGATGACCGCCTGCACCGCCTGCAGGGCGGTGGTGCCGGCCTGCACGCCGATCTTGGCGTCCTTCAGCTCGGCCAGAGTCGTGGCGGAGGCGAACTTCGTGCCGTCGAGAGCGACGACGCCCTGCTTGACCGTGTAGTAGCCCTGGCTGAAGTCGACGGCCTTGGCCCGCTCCGGCGTGATGGAGATCTGGTTGATGTCGAAGTCGAACTGCTTGGGCCCGGGGGCGAACGACGAGTCGAACGGCACGACCGTCCAGGCGACCTCGTCCTTGCCGAAGCCCATCTTCTCGGCCACCGCGTAGGCGACCGCGCCCTCGAAGCCCTGCCCGTTGGAGGGGTTGTCGTCCTTGAACCACGGCTCGTACGCCGGCTTGTCGGTGCCGATCGTGAGCTTGCCGGGGGTGGTGAGCTTCAGGCTCTCCTTCGCGCACGCGTCGGCCGCCGCGGAGCCGGCGGGGCTCGCGCCGCCGCTCGCGCTGGTGGAGGTGTCGTTCGCCGGTGCGCAGGCGGCGGCCGCCAGCACGAGGGCGCCGGACGCCAGCAGGAGAATAGGACGGCGCATCACAGCCTCCATCGGGGGAACTTTCCACGAAATCCGCTAAATCGGACGGCAAGATACTAGCGTTCCGTATAACCCTTCTACACCTGAAGGGAATCACCTCCTCATCCGCTTCGACCGGCCCGCGAGGCCACCCCTCACCGCTGCGCGGGAGGCCGCACGACACCTGCGCCTGGAAAGCGTATTTCCGGGACCCGGCCCCGCCGGGCTCGCGGTCCGACGCCCGCTCGCCGCGCGCGAGTGGAACGCCCGGGCATCGTAGCGACGGGGCCCGTCCGCTCGTCGCGCACGCCCGGAGCGCCCGGCGCCGAGGAGACATAGGGCCTGCGTGACACGCGAAGGGCCCCTCTCCGGGTGACGGAGAAGGGCCCTTGACAGCCTGCGACGGGTGTCAGCCCGCGACGACCTCGACGTCGAGGGTGGCGGAGACCTCCGGGTGCAGCCGGACGCTCACCTTGTGGGTGCCGACGCTCTTGATCGCGTTGCCGATCTCGATACGGCGGCGGTCGAGCTCCGGACCGCCGGCGGCCTTGACGGCCTCGGCGATGTCGCCGGTCGTGACCGAGCCGAACAGCCGGCCCGACTCGCCCGCGCGGGTCTTGAGCCGCACCTTGAGGGCGCCGAGCTGGCCGGCGACCTCCTTGGCGGCGCCCAGGTCGCGGATCTCGCGGGCGGCACGCGCCTTCTTCAGCGAGATGACCTGCGACTCGGCGCCGCGGGTCCAGCGGATGGCGAAGCCACGGGGAATGAGGTAGTTACGGCCGTAGCCGTCCTTGACCTCGACGATGTCGCCGGGGGCGCCGAGGCCGGAGACCTCAGTCGTGAGGATGAGCTTCATGTGTCCTGAGTCTCCTTTCTCAGCGCGCGGTGCTCGTGTACGGCAGCAGGGCCATCTCACGGGCGTTCTTGATAGCGGTCGCCACGTCGCGCTGGTGCTGGGTGCAGTTGCCCGTCACCCGGCGAGCACGGATCTTGCCGCGGTCGGAGATGAACTTCCGCAGCAGGCCCGTGTCCTTGTAGTCGACGTAGGAGATCTTGTCGTGGCAGAAAAGGCAAACCTTCTTCTTGGGCTTGCGGACTGCCGGCTTCGCCATCGTGGTGCTCCTTTCAGAGCCCCGCATGTCGCGGGAATGGTGCGCTCGGTTGTGTTTACGGTGAGTGGGACCGGAAGGGCCCGATCACTTAGAAGGGCGGCTCGTCGCTGAAGTCGCCGCCGAAGCCGCCGCCCTGCGGACCGCCGAAGCCACCGCCGCCGCCGTAGCCTCCCTGCGGGGCGGGCGCCGCGGTCGCCCACGGGTCGTTGGCCGGGCCGCCGAAGCCGCCGCCGCCCTGGCGCGAGGTCTTGTTGACCTTCGCCGTGGCGTTGCGCAGCGAGGGGCCGACCTCATCGACCTCGACCTCGTAGACCGTGCGCTTCTCGCCTTCCTTGGTCTCGTACGACCGTTGGCGCAGCCGTCCCTGCACGATGACCCGCATGCCGCGCTGGAGGCTCTCCGCGACGTTCTCCGCCGCCTGCCGCCAGACGTTGCAGGTGAGGAACAGGCCCTCGCCGTCCTTCCACTCGTTGGTCTGCCTGTCGAGGAACCGCGGAGTGGACGCGATGCGGAACCGGGCCACGGCCTGCCCCGTAGGGGTGAAGCGCAGCTCCGGGTCGTCGACAAGATTGCCGACGATCGTGATCTGTGTGTCGCCTGCTGCCATCGGTCGCTTTCGCCTTCCTATCCCGTCAGCTGAGCCGTCAAGGGCTCAGAGTACGGCCCGGGCCCGACAAACCGCCGGGCTTCGGGTGTCGCCCGTGGAGACTCAGTGGAGCTCGGGGCGGATGACCTTGGTGCGGAGGATGCCCTCGTTCAGGTTGAGCTGACGGTCCAGCTCCTTCACGGTGGCGGGCTCGGCGGTCAGGTCGACCACGGCGTAGATGCCCTCGGACTTCTTGGCGATGTCGTACGCCAGGCGGCGACGACCCCAGACGTCGACCTTCTCCACGGTGCCACCATCGTTGCGGACGACGGAGAGGAACTGGTCGAGCGAGGGCTGCACGGTGCGCTCGTCGAGGGACGGGTCGAGGATGACCATCATCTCGTAGCGACGCATGAGTGATCCAACCTCCTCTGGACTTTTGCGGTCACGACGCCTTGCCGTGACAGGAGGACCTGCGCGTGGCCGGGCGGCCATGCCCCGGCCCCTATCAGACGCAGTCGAATAAGGCTATCAGGCACTTGGCCGTACCCGGCCCGGAGAGTGAAACTGGAGGTCGGAGAGGGGGTAGGCACGATGCGACTCGCCATCGGCCACAACAGAAGGCACCCCATTCGCTTCACGCTGAACACGGACGGCAGGCCGCACCCCCGGGAGAACGCGATGGCGATCGCGACGCTGGTGTGCGGCCTGGTGGCGTTCGTCACGGGCTTCATCGTGGCGGCTCACATGATCGCCTCGTGGGTGGGCACGGTCGGGTTCTGGGGCGGGCTCTACGCCCAGTTCGTCTCGTCGACCACCAGACAGCGGGCGTTGATCATCGTGGGGATCGTGGGGTCGTTCGTCGGCGCCGCGCTGGGAATCGTGCACGGCGGCTTCTTCCCTCGCGGGTTCTCCCTGCGAGGCTGACGGCGGCCCACGACGGCTGACGGGGGCAGACGACGGCGGCCGACGCCTGACCGCCGCACCGCTGAGGCGTGACCGCCGCACCGCCGACGCGTGATCCGCCGCGCGGCTGGCGTACGGTTGTCCGGGGCGCACGCGTGACCGCCGTACGGCCGGCCGGCCCGCCTGCGCCGCCGACGCGCGGGGCCGCCCGGGCGATATCGCGCTCGTCTCCGTGCGGGCGAAGTAGTATCGCGCGCGGGTCTTGGGACGCGCTTGCCCTGTGCCGCGCTCTTGAAAACAGCGCCCCTCTCGAAACGCTCTCGGAGAGCGCCCACAGGTCGCTCTCCGCGTCCGACGGCCTCGTGGTCAGGCAACCCACAGTTGGAGGAACGGCATGGACAGCCACACCGGCGCCCGCCCGCGGATCGGGGCCCACGTCGACCAGGACGACCCGCTGGCGCACGCGGCGGCCCGCGACGCCGACGTGGTGCAGTTCTTCCTCGGCGACCCCCAGGGGTGGAAGGGCCCGGTGACGCCCGCCACCGCCGACGCCCTGCGCGCCTCGGACGTCGACGTCTACGTGCACGCGCCGTACGTCATCAACGTGGCCACCGCCAACAACCGCATCCGCATCCCGAGCCGCAAGCTGCTCGACGCGCACCTCAAGGCGGCGGCGGCCATCGGCGCCAAGGGCCTGGTCGTGCACGGCGGGCACGTCAACGCCGGCGACGACCCGCAGACCGGGTTCGACAACTGGCGCAAGGTCTTCGAGCGCACCGAGTGCCCGATCCCCGTGCTGATCGAGAACACCGCCGGCGGCGGCAACGCGATGGCGCGCAAGCTGGAGCGGATCGCCCGGTTGTGGGACGCCGTGACGGCGGGCGCCCCGGACCCCTCGGTCGTCGGTTTCTGCCTGGACACCTGCCACTTCCACGCGGGCGGCGAGGAGCTCGCCGGGCTCGTGGAGCGGGTCATGGCGATCACCGGCCGCATCGACCTGGTGCACTGCAACAACTCCAGGGACGCGTTCGACTCGGGGGCCGACCGCCACGCCAACCTCGGCAGCGGGCAGATCGACCCCGAGCTCATCGTGGAGGTCTGCCGGGCGGCCGGGGCGCCGATCGTGGTCGAGACGCCGTCCGAGGGCCAGGCCGACGACATCGCGTTCCTGCGCAAGCACCTGTAGACGCTCGTCCACACCCTGTGGATAACTTTGCGGATTGAAAACCTCAGGAAGCGGGTACCGCTGCCTGAAGGCCCCGCTCGTCCCACACCGGCCGAGGCCGGCGCGTGGCGCGCCACAGCTGCACGTACGACGTGACGGCGGCGGCCAGGAAGACGAGGTTGCGCAGGGCCAGCACGAGCGTGCCGGGCAGGCTGCCCGTCCAGCTGTAGTCCAGCTCGATCCAGGGATACATGATCCCGGTCAGCAGGGCGGCGACCATGACGAGCAGGGCGGCCGGCCGCTGCGTCGGGCCGGGCCGGTCGCGCCGCACCGACAGGATGACCGCGGCGACGCCGATCACCCACACGAGATACTGCGGCGACAGCACCCGGCTCGTGGCGACCAGGAACAGCACGGTGGTGAGCGCGGCGTCGTAGTACGCCCGGGGGCCGGGCGCCGCGCGCAGCCACCACACGCCGACCAGCGCCAGCGCCGCCGGCGTGGCGGCCACGCTCAGCAGCGCCGCCGCGCCCACGCCGGGGCCCACGGCCTCCATCGCGCCGTGCTGGTAGGTGGTGTAGCCGTCCCACCAGCGGAGCGCGCGGGCGAGCGCGAACGGCGTGGCGGCCAGCGACTCGATCTGCAGCCCCCGTTCCTCCTGCGCGGCCAGGAAGTCCAGCGCGTGCGGCATGGTCGCGACGGCCAGGGCGCATCCGCCGAGCGCGACGGCGAGCGCGGACCCCGACGCGGTCAGCAGCTCGCGCCATCTCCGCAGGCCGGCGAGCAGCGCGACCGGCCAGACCTTCACCAGGAGCCCGACGCCGATGAGCGACCCGCGCACCACCGGGTTGGCCGACGCGGTAAGCGCGAGCACCGCCACGAGCGTGACCATCAGGTCGTACCGGGAGACGAGCACCGGGCCGAGCAGGGCCGCGCCCACGGTCCACGCCCACGGCCCCGTACGGCTCCCGCCGCGCCGGCCGGTCGAAAACCACCAGATCAGGAACAGGATCGCGAGGTCGCACAGCATGGCCAGCAGGTAGAACGCGACGTGGTAGTTCAGCGGCAGCAGGCGGGGGGCGAGCATCGGCAGCGCGGCGAAGGGCGGATACTGCCACTTCTCGTCCCCCGCGGGGAACTCCCCCGTCACCAGGATCTCCGACCAGTTGCGGTAGAGGGTGACGTCGTTCCTGAACGCCTGGCCGTGTCCCGTCGGGATCGCCTGGGTCGCGACCAGCAGGAGCGTCATCCGGGTCGCGGCCCACGTCAGCAGCAGAAGCCATGGCGGCCTCCGGCGCATCGCGCCTCCCCCGTCGTCCGTCGCGAACACTTTCACGCGACGCTACGCGAAGTCTCCTCCGGGACCACCCTCGAGCGCGCCGGAATCGGCGCGAAATCCGATGTAAGTTTCACGCGTTCACGCCGCCTCCGGCTGCCGCTCACCACCCCGGACGAGGAGCGGGCGGCGCAGCACGAGCCGGTCCTCGGCGTGGTCGAACACCGCTCCGGACGGGTCGTCGGCCTCCCCCTGGCGGATGACGTCGTGCTCGGGCCGCAGGATGTCGCGGACGACGAGCGCCATGAGGACGACGATGGTCAGCGCCCTGGCCCAGACCGACAGGAAGTAGGGGTCGTCGCCGATGCCGAGCGCGGGATCGCCCGTCTGGGTGACCAGGTAGAGCCAGATGGAGAAGAAATACCAGCACTCGGCGGCCTGCCAGACGGCCAGCGCGCCCCACTTCGGCCTGGCCAGCACCGCGAACGGCACCAGCCACAGGACGTACTGCGGCGACCAGACCTTGTTGGTGATCATGAAGGCGGCCAGGGCGAGGAAGCACAGCTGCATCAGGCGCGGCCGGCGCGGCGCGGCGAGCGCCAGCACGGCGACGCCCAGCAGCAGCACCGCGAGCGCGGCCATGGCCATGGTGTTCAGCTTCTCGGCGTCGCCGAGAAAGGCCAGGAACCCGGGCCTTTCCATGCCGAACCACTGGGTCTTCTGGAAGAAGAACCACAGCCCGCCCCAGTCGGCGCCGCGCTCGCTGCTGAAGGCGTAGAACCTCTTCCAGCCGTCGAAGTTGATCAGCATGATCGGCACGTTCACCAGCAGCCAGGTGCCCGCGGCCGCCGCGACGGTCTTGAGGAACGGCAGCCACTTGGCCGTACGCGCCGTGAGCAGGAACAACGCGCCGAAGAACATCAGCGGGTAGAACTTCGTGGCCACGGCCAGCGCCAGCAGCACGCCCGCGAGGTACGGCCGGTGGCGGGCCCAGGCGAGCAGGCCGCCGAGCGCGAGGGCCCCCGCGGCCAGGTCCCAGTTGATGTACGCGCAAAGGATGACGGCCGGGCCGATGGCGTACCACAGGGCGTCCCAGCGGCGGGCCGGGCCGGCCAGCGCGGCCGTCAGCAGCACGCCCGCGACCAGCGCGAATCCCATCAGGACCACGGTGACGTCGTAGAACACGATCCCGTCGCCGCCCGCGAGGCGGCGGGCGAACTCCATGATCGCGCCGATGCCGACCGGATATTCGACCGGGTAGTCGATGTACGGGACCTTGCCCTCGTTGAGCTTCTCCGCCCAAAACAGCGGATAGATGTCGGTGTAGCAGAAGTTGGTGAACTGCCCGACACCGCCGTTCCAGGCCCCGCCGAACCGGCAGGGGTACTTCCACAGGTACGCGAGGATCGCGCCGAGCCCAGCGAAAAGCCCGAGAGGCAGGTACGGCACCGCCCGCGCGGCGACCCCGGGCAGCGGGGCGGAGTCGTTCGTGGTCCGGGTCGTCATGCTCGGTATTGCACCATCCAACGCCTCGGATTGGCGACCCCCCGAGCGCCGAAGGGGCCCGCGGCGGGAGTCGCCGCGGGCCCCTTTCCGGGCGCCGGATCGCCGTCAGGCGCCGCCGCCGCTCCTGCCGTTGCCGGGCCCGGCCGGCAGGGCGGCCGGAGGCTCGTTGATGTTGATCGGGACGTCGTCGCCCGGTCCGCCGTCCTGACCGTCCTCGTTCGGGTCGCCGCCGAAGCCGGTGTCGTCGCCTCCGCCGATGTCGCACGTCGGGCCGCCGTTGAGGCAGTCGCCGCCGTTGAAGAAGTCGTCCGGCATGTCGTTGGGGAACCCTTCGTCGTCCACCTCAGGGGTGGGCGACGGAGTCGGGCTCGGCACGATGTTCTCCGGCGTGCCGAGGCCGGCCTTCGGCGGGAACTGCTCGACCGGCTTGCCCGCGTGCGCCTCCATCATGAACGCCCGCCAGATCGTGGTCGGCGGACCGGCGCCTTCGAAGCCGAGCGACACTTCCTTGACGTGCGTGTACGGATTGTTGGGGCCGTACTTCTTGCTCTCCTTGCCGCCCGGGGTGATCGGGCAGTTGGAGTACAGCGGCTGGACGATCTTGCCGCTCTTGGTGACGCACTGCTCGCGGTACATGCCGACCGCCACCGAAAGCTGCGGGGTGAACCCGACGAACCAGGCCTCCTTCTCGTCGTTGTTGGTGCCGGTCTTGCCCGCGGCCGGGCGGCCGATGCCCTTGCCCGCCGCCGTGCCCGACTTGAGGACCTCCTGCATGGCGACCACCGCGTCGGCCGCCGCCTCGGGCGTGATGACCTGCTTCACCTCCCGCCGCTCGGTGAAGACGACCTCCTTGTCCTTCCGGACCTCCTTGACGACGTGGTAGTCGATGTGCTTGCCCTCGTTGGCGAAGATCGAGTAGCCGGCGGCCTGCTCGACGGGGGTGACCAGGGCGCTGCCGATGGAGAACGCGTACTTGTGCGCCGCGACGTCGTCCTCCATGCGCTTCTTGTCGAGCCCGGCCTCCTCGGCGATCTGCTTGACCGCGGCGAGCTGCCCGATCGTGCCGTTCACCTCGTCCAGCTTGTACGCCATCGACGCGAAGGCCGTGTTGACCGAGTCGGCGGTCGCGGTGATCAGGTTGATCGCATGGCCGACGTTGTGGCTGTTGCCGATGGGCTTGGTGCCGGGCAGCTCCTCCGGGATCGTCTTGTTGCCGGGCACCCAGCTGTTGAGGCTGTATCCGGCGTCCAGCCAGGCGGCCAGCACGTACGGCTTGAACGCCGAGGCGGCCTGCTTCTTGGACTGGAACGGCTCGTTCCAGGGGTCCTTGATGTAGTCGTTGCCGCCGTAGAAGGCGACCACCCGCCCGGTCTTGGGGTCGACCGCGGCGAGACCGGCGTGGAACTCCTTCGACATCGTGGAGGTGGTGGCGAGCACCGCCTTCTTGGCGGCCTGCATCAGCCTCTTGTCGAAGGTGGAAACGATCTTGTAGCCGCCGCTCTTGACCTGGTCTTCGGACAGGTTCATGCGGGACTGCAGCTCGTTCAGGACCTGAGTGATCATGTAGCCCCGCAGGCCGCCGTACGTCTCCCTGTTGCTCAGGGGGACGGTCTTGGGGAACTTGGCCGTGTCCGGCAGCTTGCCGTACTTCTCGGGGTCGAGGCGGGCCATCGCGTTGACGACGTCCTTGAACCGGTTTTGCAGCCGCGGGGAGTTGGCGTCCAGGGACGGCGTCTGGATGCGCGCGGCGAGGTAGGCGCCCTGCTCCACGGTGAGCTGCTCGACGTGCTTCTTGAAGTACGCCTGCGCGGCGGCCTCGATGCCGTAGGCGCGGCCGAAGGGCACCGTGTTGAGATACTGCAGGAGGATCTTTTCCTTCGACATCTCCTTGTCGAGCTTGATCGCGACGAAGATCTCCTTGACCTTGCGCTTGATCGACACTTCCTGGCTGAGGCCGTCGTAGTAGTTGCGGGCCATCTGCTGGGTGATGGTCGAGGCGCCCTGGAGCTGCTGGCCGGTCGCGGTCATGTAGACCGACCGGATCATGCCGGAGATCGAGATGCCGCTGTCGGTCCAGAAGGTGTCGTTCTCGATCGCGATGACGGCGTCCTGGACGTGCTTGGGCACCTTGTCGAGGCTGTCCAGGATGACGCGCGGGGTGCCCACCTTGGCGATCAGCGACTTGCCGTCGCTGTAGTAGATGGCGCTGCCCTCGGCCACGGCCTCCGCCTGGGTCCCGGTCGGCACCGGGGTGTTGGCGTACGCCACGGCGATCATGCCGAAGACGCCCGCGGCCAGCACCGTGAAGGCCGCCACGAGGATCTTCCAGTTCGGGATGAAGCGCTTCCAGCCGGTGCGGCGCGGCTTGTCGTCGTCCTCGTCGAAGTCGCGCGGATCGCGCGGGCCGCGTCCGCCGGGGCCCTCGGGACCACCCGGACCACCGGGGCCGCGCCCGCCCCGGCCCGACGACCTGCGGCGGCGGCCGCCGGTCGTGATCATCTCGGTGCTCTGCCCGTCGGCGTCACGGCGGAAGCCGCCGGTCGGCATGCCCATCGCCTGGGTGCGCTCGTCCGCGCCGGGGACGCCCGCACGGCCGGGACCGGCCGGACGCTGGACGCCTCCCCGGCCCTGCGGGCCGCCCGGGCCATGAGGGCCACCGGGACCCTGCGGACCACCGGGGCCGTGCGGACCGCCCGGGCCCGCCGCGTACCTCGGGTCGCGGCCCGCCGGCGGGCGTCCGCCGCCCACCGGTCCTCTCGGGCCCTGCCCCTGCCCGGGTCCCTGCGCCGCCCCCTGTGGCCTGTTCGGCGGCGGTCCCGGCGGCACGGCGTTCATGGCCGCCGTGTCCTCGAAGGCCGCCTCCTCGCGGCGGCGCTGCTCCGGTCCCGCCGGCCGGCCGGACCGGGGCGGCTGCTGCGCCGGGCCCCTGCCGGGCTGCCGCGGCGGAACCCGCTCACCGTATTCGCCGTACTCGCCGTACTCGTCGAACTCACGGGGCGAGCGACGGCGGCGTCCAGGGCGGGATGATCCACCGGAGCCCGAGGCGCCCTCGGGACGGCCGGTCGGCTCCGGTCCATAGCTGCTGTATGTCACGCGTCCTCGTCAGATGGCTCAGGGGAATGATCGACGTCGGCCGGCAAGCCGGCGAACGGCCCTCCTGGGGTGGAGGTCGCCCTACAGGGAAGGGCCCGGGGGATCGGCTGCTCCGAGGACGAACGACACCGCCAGGTGGTTCCAAGAACAACCTTGGCAGACGTCCACCACGCAGACCCGGGAATCGCGGTATTCACGGGCCCTCGCGGCGGGCTCGGCCACGCCTTTGGCCTGGCCAGCCACTTGTCCTCGTTCGTCCCCATATACGTATGTGACGTTGGTCACGTTCCATCGTTCACCTGTGGGGCACATGCGGCTCATCGGCCCACCGTGCGTCCGAGCCGCGCGCAGCAGGTATGGACGGGCGTCCCGCGCCCGCATGCGGCCGGCGCGGACGGACCGCACGGCCGCCCGCTTGACGAGGCCGTCGTCCACGGCCGACCGCTGTGACCACATGCGGTCAGAGTACGGCCCTTTGCCGAAGCTTGGCCAAACGTTGGTTCGTTGCCATCTATGACGGCCCGACGTATCCTGCAGATGTATCGAGTCGATACATCGGTCGGACACAGGGGGTGGTTCCAGTGACGGGCTCTCGTGGGAGTGTGCTGGAGCTCGCCGTCCTGGGATCGCTGCACGAGACGCCGCTGCACGGCTACGAGCTGCGCAAACGGCTCAACACGCTGCTCGGCATGTTCCGTGCGTTCTCCTACGGCTCGCTGTATCCCTGCCTCAGGGGTCTGCTGAACGAGGGCCTCATCGCCGAGGAGGAGCCTCCTGAGGACACGGTCATCGGCCGCAGGTCCAAGATCGTGTACAAGATCACGGCAGAGGGTAAGGAGCGGTTGCAGGAGCTGCTCAGCCAGTCGGGCCCGTCCTCCTGGGAGGACGAAAGCTTCGGCATCCACTTCGCCTTCTTCCGTCATACGGAGGCGGAGGTGCGGCTGCGCATTCTGGAGGGCCGCCGCAGCCGCCTGGAGGAACGCCTCGACCGCGTCCGCGAGGCTCTCGCCCGTACGAGAGAGCGATTGGACAGCTACACGCTCGAACTTCAGCGCCACGGGCTGGAGTCGGTCGAGCGCGAGGTCCGATGGCTGAACGAGCTGATCGACTCGGAGCGGCGGAGCCGTTCGGCTCCCGGCGAGGGGGATCACCCCCCGGATCCCGCGCCAGCCGTACAGGAAGAGACCCAGAGGGCGGACACGCCCGAGGCGAATAAGTAAAGGAGCGAGTGCTATGGGTTCGGTGCGCGTAGCCATCGTTGGTGTGGGCAACTGCGCCGCATCACTGGTGCAGGGCGTCCATTACTACAAGGACGCGGATCCGGGCAGCCGTGTGCCGGGCCTCATGCACGTGCGGTTCGGTGACTACCACGTCGGCGACATCGAGTTCGTCGCGGCCTTCGACGTGGACGCCAAGAAGGTCGGCCGCGACCTGTCGGAGGCCATCGTGGCCTCCGAGAACAACACGATCAAGATCTGCGATGTGCCGCCGCTCGGTGTGACCGTGCAGCGTGGCCCGACCTTCGACGGTCTTGGCACGTACTACCGTGAGATCATCGAGGAGTCGGACGAGGAGCCGGTCGACGTCGTCCAGGCGCTGAAGGACGCCCGGGTCGACGTCCTGGTGTCCTACCTCCCGGTGGGCTCGGAGGAGGCCGACCGCTTCTACGCCCAGTGCGCGATCGACGCCAAGGTGGCCTTCGTCAACGCGCTGCCCGTCTTCATCGCCTCCGACCCCGAGTGGGCCGCCAAGTTCACCGAGGCCGGCGTCCCGATCGTGGGCGACGACATCAAGTCGCAGGTCGGCGCCACGATCACGCACCGCGTGCTGGCCAAGCTGTTCGAGGACCGCGGAGTCGAGCTGCTGCGCACCTACCAGCTCAACTTCGGCGGCAACATGGACTTCATGAACATGCTGGAGCGCAGCCGCCTCCAGTCCAAGAAGATCTCCAAGACCCAGTCGGTCACGTCGCAGATCCCGCACGAGATGGCCAAGGCCGACGTCCACATCGGCCCGTCCGACCACGTCCCGTGGCTGGACGACCGCAAGTGGGCCTACGTCCGCCTCGAGGGCAAGTCGTTCGGCGACACCCCGCTCAACCTGGAGTACAAGCTCGAGGTCTGGGACTCGCCCAACTCGGCCGGCATCATCATCGACGCGGTCCGCGCGGCCAAGATCGCTCTCGACCGGGGCATCGGCGGCCCGCTGCTGTCGCCCTCGTCGTACTTCATGAAGTCGCCGCCGGAGCAGTACTCCGACGACGCCGCCCGCGAGGCCGTCGAGAAGTTCATCCGCGGCGAGGTCGAGCGCTGACGTCCGCCGCGTGTCCCGCCCCGGCTCCGTCGATCGGACCGGGGCGGTTCCGTGTCAGCGTCTATGGGTGAACGTGTGTCTCAGCGGTTCGAGGTGAGCGGGCGCGCGGCGGGCGGCAGGGCCGCGGGGTCGGCCACCGGCCAGGCCAGCGGGTCCGGCCCGAGCGCGGCGAGCTGGGGCACCTGCAGCCGGGCCCAGGGCGAGATGTCCCGCTCCCCGCTCATCACCTCGGCGGCGAAGCGCGTCCAGGGCTCCCACCGGACCTCGCCCACCTCCTCGGCGTTCGGCTCGGCCTCTCCCGTCACCACGGCGCGGTAGACCGGGCACAGCTCGTTCTCCACGGTGCCGTTGTCCATCACGGCCCGATAGGAGAAGCTCGGCAGGATCAGGTCGACCGACTCGACGGTCAAGCCCAGCTCGAACCCGAGGCGGCGGATCACCGCCGCCGGCAGCGGCTCGCCCGGCAGCGGGTGCCCGCAGCAGCTGTTGGTCCACTGGTCGGGCCAGGTCAGCTTGGTGCCCGCCCGCCGCGACAGCAGCACGCGGCCCTGGTGGTCGAAGACATAGCTGGAGAACGCGAGATGCAGCGGAGTGTCGGCGCTGTGGACGGTGGACTTGGGAGCGGTGCCGATCGGGTTGCCCTCGCCGTCGACCAGCACGACAAGTTCCTGTGAAGTCACTCTGCGAGAGTACGTGATCACCTCGCTCAAGGTGGGAACCAAGGGGTTTTATCAGGGTTGATCCTGATACTCCGATGCTGATCGCCCGCGTAGGCTGTCGCCGTGTCCTACGTCTCCGATCTGCGGGTGGTCCTGCGAGGCCGAAACTTCCGCCGGTTGTTCGCCACGCGGCTCGTCTCGCAGTTCTCGGACGGGATCTTCCAGCTCGCCGTCGGCGGCTACGCGTTCTTCAGCCCCGAACGGCAGGCCAGCGCGACCGCGATCGCGGCGGGTCTCGCCGTGCTGCTCCTGCCGTACAGCATCCTCGGGCCCTTCGTGGGGGTGTTCATCGACCGCTGGTCGAGACGCCAGATCCTCGTCATCGCGCCGATCGTGCGCGGGCTGCTGCTGGTGCTGGCCGCCTGCTTCGTCGCGGCGGGCGCCCCCGACGGCGTCTTCTACCTGGCGGCGCTCGGCGTGCTCGCGGTCAACCGCTTCTTCCTGTCGGCCCTCAGCGCGGCGCTGCCGCACGTCGTGCCGGCCGAGCATCTGATGATGGCCAACGCGGTCACGCCCACCTCGGGCACGGTGGCGACGTTCGTCGGGGCGGGCGCCGGCGTCGTGCTCCGCATGGTCGCGGGATCGGACGACAACGGCGTGGCGGTGCTGCTCGTCTGCTCCGGCGTCATCTTCGGGCTCAGCTCGCTGATCGCGCGGACGTTGGAGCGCTCCCTGCTCGGCCCCGCCTACGACCCCGACCGCCCGCAGGCCCGCGAGGCCGTACGGCGCGTGCTCACCGGCCTGGTGGACGGCGCGCGGCACATCGCGCACCGGCGCTCCGCGGCGGCGGCCCTCGGCAGCATCGCGACCCACCGCCTCATGTTCGGCATCTCGACGGCGACGGTGGTGATGCTCTACCGCTACAGCTTCACCACCGACGCCGACGACGCGCTGCAGGGCATCGCGCTCGTGCTGGGCGCCGTCGGCGCGGGAAGCTTCGCCGCGGTGCTGGTCACCCCGTGGGCCACCGGCCGGTTCCGGATCGAGACCTGGGTGCCGGCGATGCTGGTGACCTGCGGCGTCCTGGAGTTCGCGCTGTGCGCGACATTCCGGGAGTGGGCGTTCGTGCTCGCCGGGCTCGTGATCGGCGTCGCGGGGCAGAGCGTGAAGATCTGCGCGGACACCGTCGTGCAGCGCGACATCGAGGACGCCTATCTCGGCCGCGCCTTCTCCGTGTACGACATGCTGTTCAACGGCATGACGGTCCTCGGCGCGGTGCTGGCGGCCGTGCTGCTGCCGCCGGACGGCAGGTCGTACGCCGCGCTCGCCGTGATCGGCGCAGGCTACCTGCTCGGCGCGCTGGGATATCGGATGCTCCTGCCGGCCGGTGTGCGCAGGCCGCCCGTCCCCGCCGCCGACTGACCCGCCGTGCGGCCGGACGCGCCCGGGTCAGCCCTCCGCGTCCGCCGGCAGGATCCCGTTGTCGCGCGCCCAGGCGAGCAGGGCCTCCCGCGCGGCCTCCTTGCCGATCATGCCCCGGTCCATGCGGATCTCCAGCAGGTGCTTGTACGCCTTGCCGACGATCGGCCCGGGCGACACGCCGAGGATCTCCTGGATCTCGTTGCCGTCCAGCTCGGGGCGGATCTTGGCGAGCTCCTCCTCCTCGGCCAGCCGGGCGATGCGCTCCTCGAGCTGGTCGTAGGTCCGCGACAGGGCCTGCGCCTTGCGCTTGTTGCGGGTGGTGCAGTCGGCCCTGGTCAGCTTGTGCAGGCGGTCGAGCAGGTGACCGGCGTCGCGGACGTAGCGGCGCACGGCGCTGTCGGTCCACTCCCCCGTTCCGTAGCCGTGGAAGCGCAGGTGCAGCTCCACGAGCCTGGACACGTCGGACACCACGTCCTTGGGGAACTTCAGCTCGGTGAGCCGCTTCTTCGCCATGTGCGCGCCGACCACCTCGTGGTGGTGGAACGACACCCGGCCGCCGGGCTCGTTGCGCCGGGTCTTCGGCTTGCCGATGTCGTGCAGCAGGGCGGCCCACCGCAGCACCCGGTCGGGGCCGGACGTCTCCAGCCCGATGGCCTGCTCCAGCACGATCAGCGTGTGCTCGTAGACGTCCTTGTGCCGGTGGTGCTCGTCGATCTCCAGCCGCAGCTTGGGCAGCTCGGGCAGGACGTGGGCGGCGAGCCCGGTCTCCACCAGCAGCGTCAGCCCGGCCCTCGGGTGCGCGCCGAGGATCAGCTTGTCGAGCTCGTCGCGGATCCGCTCGGCCGAGACGATCTCGATGCGGCCGGACATCGCGGTCATGGCCGCGACGACCTCGGGGGCCACGGTGAACCCGAGCTGGCCGGCGAACCTGGCCGCGCGCAGCATCCGCAGCGGGTCGTCGTCGAACGACTGCTCGGGGCTGTTCGGGGTCCGCAGCGTCCTGGCGGCGAGGTCCGGCAGCCCGCCGTACGGGTCGACGAACTCGTGGCCGGGCAGGCGGACGGCCATCGCGTTGACCGCGAAGTCGCGCCGGGCGAGGTCGCCCTCCAGCGAGTCGCCGTACATCACCTCGGGCTTGCGCGAGGAGGGATCGTACGACTCGCTGCGATAGGTGGTGATCTCCAGCAGCCGGCTTCCCTTGCGCACGCCGACGGTGCCGAAGTCGATCCCGATCGTCCAGACGGCGTCCGCCCAATCTTTGACGATCTCCAGCACCCGCTCGGGACGGGCGTCCGTGGTCAGGTCGAGGTCTTTGCCCGCGCGGCCGAGAAGGACGTCGCGCACGGAACCGCCGACCAGGGCCAGCTCGTGCCCCCGGGCCGAGAACAGCTCGCCGAGCTCGTCGGCGACCGGGGCGATCCGGCGGAACAGTTCGTTCACGGCGCGCTGCTGGCTGTCGCTCAGATTTGAAACGGACAAGGCTGGGTAGGTCCTTCGGTCACGGAACAGAAACTCTCCCCCGACGGCCCAGGTGTTCGGGTGTCACCCAGGGGAGACACACTTAGCGATCACCAGGCCACGGACGGTTCGGGGGCGCTGGACGACGCAAGGAGCACACGAGATGAAAGACGCTCTCGCGATTCACCGCTGGCTCCTCGCCCACCAGATCCACCATGAGATCGTACGTCTTCCGCGCCCGTTGACATGCTCGGACGAGCTTCCCGAGGTGCTGGGGGTCACTCCGGAGACGTGTCTGTGCGTGTCGCTGTTCGAGGTGACGACCCGCGGACGCACGCACGAGGTGGCCGTGGTGAGCGCGGTGAACTGCTGCCCCGGGCCCGCGGTGGTGGGCGCCGCCCTGCGCGCCCATAGAGTAACCCCCGCGTCCGCCTTCACCGTCAACTCCGCGACCGACTACGCGCACGGCCTGGTCTGCCCGCTGCTGCTGCCCGACGATCTGACCGTTCTCGTGGACCAGCGCCTGACCGAGCGGGTCGACCCCGACGAGGTCGTCCACACCGCCACCGGGGAGCGCCGCACCGCGTTGCGCATGCGCGCGATCCATCTGTTCGATCTGATGGCGGCCAAGCCCGTCGATCTTTCCGCCAACCAGAGGAGGGGCCTGGCGAGCCTGGCGAGTCCCATGCGTACCGTGTAGCGTCGCGCGCCTTGCGGCGTTGTGCGCTTCCCGCCGCCGCCCGGCCCCGTCACCCGGCCCCGCCCCCGCCCCGTCGCGCACCCCGGAACAACGCCTCGCTTCTCCCCCGCGGAAAGGCCCCCGGAAAGACACCCGGAAAGACACACGGTGAGACCCGCGGAAGACCCACGAGCAGTCCCGCGGAAGATCCCGCACGCTCGGGATTTCCGCGCGGCCCGGGCCCGCCGCCGCGCGCCGCGCCCGCCGGGACACCGCCCTGCCCGGGCAAACCTCAGCAGTCACGGCACTAGCATTCTTGACGTGCGCCGTACCCCACCGCCGGCCGGCACATGATCCGTAAGGCCGCGCTGCTGACGTTGCTGACCGCCCTGCTCGCCTCCCCCGCGGGCATGGCCGGTACGGCTGTCGCCGCAGCTCCGGGTCGTGTCGCGGTCGCGGCTCCCGCCGATCCGCTCTTCGTGAGCGAGATCACGCCGGAGGTCGTGCGCGACGCCTCGGCGCCCGTCAAGGTCGCCGGGACCGTCTCCGGCACGCCGGGGTCGTACGTGCGGATCGCGGTGCGATACTCCCGCGACCGGCCTTTCGCCTCGCGAGCCGAGATGGCGGCCTATCTGGCCGAGCAGGGATACGTCACCACCAACTGGAGCACCAGGGTCCAGGCCACGCCCGTCGACCAGTCGGGGAAGCTGCCCTTCGAGTTCACCGTGACCCCCGCGGAGCTGGGCATGCCCAGGCCGGGGGTCTACCCCTTCGAGATCGAGGTGACCGACTCGGCGACCGGGCAGCGGCTCGGGATCGAGCGCACCTTCCTGACGTACGCCCCCAAGGGCGAGCAGATCCCCAAGGTCAAGCTGGCCGTCGCGCTGCCGATCGTGGACCGGCCCCACCGCGCGGACGACGGGACGTTCATGGACGACGACCTGTCCGCCTCGCTCACCTCGGGCCGCCTGGCCTCGCTGCTGCAGACCGTGCAGGACACCGGTGCCGGGGTGACCTGGTTCGTGGACCCCGCCCTGCTCGACGACGTCCGCGTCCTTTCGTCCGGGCCCCGCAGCGTGCGCGGCACGCGCAAGAACGCCGACGCGGCCGCGGGCCAGTGGCTGAACGGCCTGCGCAGCGCGCTGACGGACAAGACCGTCCTCGCCACGCCGTACGCCGACCCGGACGTGACCGCGCTGGTCCACAACGGCCTGGACAAGCAGGCCGCGGCGTCCGTCCAGCGGGGCGCCGCGCTCGCGAGCGAGCTGCTCGGCCGGCAGATCCCCGGCACCACCGCGTGGCCGGCCGGCGGCAAGATCGACCGGGACGCGGTGGACGAGCTGGCCATGTCGGGCGTGACCTCCGTGCTGCTGTCCGGGGACGCGCTGCCGCCGCGGCCCGCCGCGCAGGACGCGACGCAGACCGGGCAGACCACGTCCGCTCCCGGGCAGATCACTCCCGACGGGGCGGCCAGGCTCGACACCGTCGCGGACGACCCGCTCACCGCGCTGCTCGCCGACCCCACGCTCAGCGAGCTCCTCGGCGGCGACGTGTCCGCCCCCGGCGCCGCGATGCTCGCGCGGCAGCGGTTCCTCGC
This sequence comes from Microbispora rosea subsp. aerata, assembly GCF_014647835.1. Lineage (GTDB taxonomy): Bacteria > Actinomycetota > Actinomycetes > Streptosporangiales > Streptosporangiaceae > Microbispora > Microbispora aerata. The sequence goes on along the minus strand of NZ_BMPY01000033.1, from coordinate 12,496 downwards.
CGAGACCGCGATGATCGCCTTCGAGCAGCAGACCCAGCGGACCCAGCAGGGCGGGCAGCTCGGCCGGACCGGGCAGACCGCGGCGGCGAAGACGGCCTCCCGCACGGTGATCGCGGCTCCCGGCTCCCACCTGTGGACGCCCGACCCGGCCTTCGTCTCCGGCCTGCTCCAGGCCGCGTCGGCCGCCCCCTGGCTGCGGATGACCACGCTCGACTCGGTCAAGCCCGGCCGGGCCGGGGTGCCGCGCGGCGACCTGACGTACACCGACCGCGACCGCCAGGCCGAGCTGAGCCGCTCCTACCTCGCCACCGTGCGCAGGCTGGAACGCAAGGCCAACGCGGTGGCCACCGTCACGGCCGAGCACACCGACGTCTTCCACACCGCGATTCTCCGGCTGGCCTCGGCCTCCTGGCGGGGCGACGCCAAGCGGGCGACCGCCTTCGCCGCACAGGTGCAGAAGGCGATCGACGACCGCATGGACGACGTGTCCGTGCTCGACACCCCGCGCGCGGTCGCGGGCAGCAACGGCCAGGTCCCGGTCAGCGTGGCCAACAACCTGGACAAGGACATCCAGGTGAAGATCCGGGTCACCTCGGCCAGCAAGTCGCGGCTCGCGATCGACACCCGTGACGGCGTCTACGTGACCCCGACCACCAGAATCCTCGCGGGACGCAGCCAGCTCGTGAACGTGCCGGTGATCATCCGCGACGCGCGCGGCGACGCGAGCATCTCCGTGCAGCTCCTGACCGACGGCGACGAGAAGTACGGCAGCGCCGTGCGCGTGGTCGTGCGCGCGACGGGCTACACCGGCATCGCCCTCGTCATCGTCGGAGCGGCCGTCGTCATCATGCTGGCCGCCGTGGTGATGCGCATCCTGCGCCGCAGGTCGCGCAAGGCGTTCCCGTTCGACGGGCCGGACGGCGCGGACGGCCCGCCCTCCGGCGAGACGGGCGCCGTTTCCGCCGAGCGCACCCAGTCGCCGTAGTCTGAACCCCCCGAAGCCTGAAACCACACCCTGAGATCCGGGACCACTGGAGGAAGGCGGCCACGCGACACGGCCGCCGTGAACCGAAGGACAACCATGAGCAGGATGCTGCGGGCCAGCGCGATCATGGCGGCCGGGACGATGGTCTCGCGGCTCACGGGCTTCGTCCGGACGGCGATGCTCGCCGCCGCCGTCGGCACCCTCGCGCTCGGCGACGCCTACAACGCGGCCTACCAGATCCCGTACATCCTGCTCGACCTGCTGCTCCAGGGCGTGCTCAGCGCCGTCGTCGTGCCGGTGATCGTACGGGCGCAGAAGCGGGACCCCGACGGGGGGCAGGCGTTCGAGCAGCGGCTGATGACGCTGGGCGTGGTGGTGCTGTCGGCCGTCGCGGTGATCGGCGTGCTGCTGGCCAGGCCGATCATGGAGCTCTACACCGCCTCGAACTGGAGCGAGCAGAAGGTCGAGGTGGCCACGACGCTGGCCAGATATCTGCTCCCGCAGATCGCGTTCTTCGGCATCGGCTCGCTGGCCGGGGCGATCTTGAACACCCGCGACAGGTTCGCCGCGCCCATGTGGGCGCCGGTGCTCAACAACATCGTGGTCATGGGCGTCCTCGCCGCCTACTACGTCGTCGGGACCTCCGACATCGAGAAGGTGACCGAGCGCGACCTCATGCTGCTCGGGCTCGGCACCACCGCGGGCATCCTGGCCCAGGCGCTGGTGTTGATCATCGCGCTGCACCGGGCCGGCTTCCGGTTCCGCCCGCGGTTCGGAGTGCGCGACACCGGGCTCGGGGAGGCGGCCAAGGCCGCCGTGTGGACGTTCGCCTTCGTCGGCATCAACCAGGTCGGCTTCTGGGTCACCACCAAGCTGGCCACCGGCGCGGGCGACCGGGCGCCGGGCGCCGGCAACAGCGCGTGGGCGTACGCCTTCCAGCTCTTCCAGCTCCCGTACGGGATCATCGCGGTGTCGGTGATCACCGCGATGCTGCCCAGGATGAGCAGGCTCGTGGCGGACGGCGACCTCGCCACCGCCCGCGAGGAGTTCTCCTCCGGGGTGCGGCTGGTCTCCTCGGTCATCGTCCCCGCGGGGCTGCTGCTGATGGTGCTCGGCCCGGCGGTCACCACGGTGATCTTCTCGTGGGGCCACATGACGACGGCCAACGCGATCTACATCGGCCACGTGCTGCAGGTGTTCGGCGTCGCGCTCGTGCCGTTCTCCGTCTTCCAGCTCCTGCTGCGGGTCTTCTACAGCTTCGGGGACACCCGCACTCCCGCGATCATGGCGGGGGTGAACGTGCTGATCAACGCGTCGCTCAGCCTCGTCGCCTACTTCACGCTCCCCGACCGGTACATCGTCATCGGACTGGCGTTCGCCTACCTGATCACGTACGTCGCGCTCTGCGGCATCGCGTGGACGCTGGCGAGCCGGAAGATCGGCGGGCTCGGCGGCCGGGAGGTCACCGCCGGCCTGGGCCGGATGTACGCGGCGGCGATCCCCGCCGCCGCGCTGGCGCTGGCGGTCCTGTGGCTGGCCAGGGAGGTGACCTCGATCACCCCGCTCTCCTCGGCCGTGGTGCTCGTGGTCGGCGGCGGGGCGGGGATGCTGCTGTACATGCTGGCCGCGCACCGGCTGCGGGTGCCCGAGGTGCGCTCCATCATTGGACTTGTGGCAGGCCGGGTAGGACGGTAAGAGTCCTCAAGAACGACCGGCAACGGGAAGGTAACCCAGAAGTCCGATTCGGACGTCTTCGATCGGGAAGGCGGGCACAAGCGGCACGGCACTAGCATGGTGCGCCAGGGAGTGGAGACACGACCTGTAAACGTCCCGCAGACCTTGCCCTACCGATGGATTCGGCCGGGCGGGCGACCGCGAGGCGGAGGAGGAACGGGCGGCGGCGCCGCACCGGCCGAACCCGGCCGTGCGGGTGCTCGTCCGGGGCCTCGCCGACCCGGCGGTGCTCCGCTCGGCGATCGCGGCAGGCAGGAGGTCTTAGGGGCGCGAACTGGAGTTTCGGACCGGCGAGCGGAAGCGGGAAGGCGTGGGCGGAACCACCCGGCATCGGCTGATGCATGCCGACGGGCCGCGGAGCGGAGCGGCCGCATGAGCATGTCCACGGTCGAACCGGGGACCCGGCTTGCGGATCGCTTCCGCCTGGAGGACCGGGTCCACGAGTCCGGCGGCGCGACCCTGTGGAAGGCCGTGGACGAGGTCCTGGCCCGCCCGGTCGCGGTCCACACGTTCGCACCCGACTTCCCCCGGGTCCACGAGGTGGTCACCGCCGCCCGTCTGGCCAGCCGCCTGACCGACCCCCGCCTCACCCAGGTCTTCGACGCGGCCGACGAGGACGACACGGCGTATGTCGTGAGCGAGTGGGTCAGCGGTGAGTCGCTCCTCGACCTGCTGGAGAGCGGCCCGATCGAGCCGGAGCGCGGCGCGGCCCTGGTCGCCGAGGCCGCGGAGGCCCTGGCGCACGCCCACGAGGCCGGCCTCACCCACCTCCATCTGACCCCCGCCCGCCTGGTCTGGACGAGCGGCGGCACGGTCAAGCTCCTCGGACTCGCCGTAGACGCCGCGATCCTCGACCTGAGCAGCGAGGAGCCCGCCCGGGAGGACGCCGAGGGGCTGGGCCGCCTGCTCTACGCGGCGCTGACCGGCCACTGGCCCGGCGACTCCGACTGCGGCCTGCCGCCCGCGCCGATGGACGACGGCAAGGTCTGCACGCCGAGGCAGGTCACCGCCGGGGTGCCCGGCTATCTGGACGCGATCACCTGCCGCGCGCTGCTGCAGGAGCCCCGGCGGGGACAGCCGCCGCTGGCCACCCCGGCCGACGTCGCCGAGGCGCTCGCCGAGGTGCCCCGTCCCGCGCCGGCCCCCGTCACGACCGCGCCGCCCGCGCTGAACCTGCGCAACGAGGCGCCGGACGGCATGGGCATGCCGACCATGCCGCCGCAACTGCCGCCGCAGATGCAGATGGTGCCCCCGCCGCGCCAGCAGACCGGCACCGCGAGCAAGATCCTGCTGACCGTCATCGTCCTGCTCGTGATGGCGGCCGTCGGCGTGGGCGCCTGGACCGTGGGCAAGAACCTCGGCAACACCCCGAGGGGCGTGGCCCAGCCGGACGTCACCACGTCGCCGTCCCCCTCGCGCAAGCCGGTCGCCGTCAAGCCGGTGAGCGCGACCGGGTTCGACCCCCTCGGCTCCGACCGCGAGGAGAAGCCGGAGTACGCCCCGCTCGCCATCGACGGCAAGTCGTCCACCGACTGGCACACCGACAGTTACACCAGCGCCGACCTGGGCCGGCTCAAGGACGGCGTCGGGCTCATCCTCGACATGGGCAAGCCGATTCCCATCGCCGACGTGGTCGTCTCCCTCGGCGACAGGAGCGGCGCGACGGTGCAGCTCAAGGTGGGCGACGCGGCCGAGCTGTCCTCGCTGAAGACCGTGGCGGAGAAGAAGGGCGCATCGGGTTCGGTGACGCTCACGCCGGAAAAGGAAACCACCGGCCAATACGTTTTGATCTGGTTCACCCGTCTTCCGCCCTACAACGGGCAGTATCGTGGCACTATCTACGAAGTAACGGTGCATTCCCCCGGATCGGCATAGCAGGGACTTGTGAACTCCCCACCAGACAATCCCCCGACGGCTGAGCATGCGCGCCACGCGTTGACCGACGCCGATCTGCTGACCCGCCACCTCGGCGGTGACCCTCACGCGTTCAGCGAGATCGTCAGGCGGCACCGCGACCGGATGTGGGCGGTCGCCCTGCGTACGCTCGGCGATCCCGACGAGGCCGCGGACGCGGTCCAGGACGCGTTCGTCTCGGCGTACCGGAAGGCGGCCGGATTCCGCGGCGAGGCGGCGGTCACGACGTGGCTCCACCGCATCGTGGTCAACGCCTGCCTCGACCGCATGCGCCGCAAGTCGGTGCGCCCCGTCGCCGACGACGAGCTGATCGAGGCGGCCGAGCGCGAGGCCCCGGCCACCGACCAGGCGGGCGAGCGCGAGGTCTCGCTGGAGGTCACCGCCGCGCTCAAGCTGCTCCCCCCCGACCAGAGGGCGGCCCTCGTGCTGGTCGACATGATGGGGTACGCGGTGGACGACGCGGCCGCGGTGCTCGGCGTCCCACCGGGCACCGTGAAGAGCCGCTGCGCGCGGGGCCGCGCGAAACTTGTCCCGATTCTTTCGCATTTACGGAACCGATCCGACCTCACTCGCGTCTCATCCGGGAAGGGAGCAGAACTTCGTGACGGGTGACACGCACTACGACCTGGAGGTTCTCGCCGAGCTGGCGGAGGGTCTCCTCGACGACTTGACGGCCCGGCGGGTCCGCGAGCACCTCGCGGTCTGCGATCCCTGCGGGGAGAGCCTCGCCGACCTGGCCGCGGTCCGCGAGGTCCTCGCGGCGATGCCGGTGCCGGCGATGCCTCTGGGCGTCGCCAAGCGCATCGACCGGGCGCTGGCCGCCGAGGCTCCGAACTGGGACCGCATCTTGGCGGACGCCCCATGGGAGAACGCCCCACGGGAGATCGCGCCGTGGGAGAGCGTTCCGTGGGAGACGATCGAGCCTCAGGTCGCGACCCCGGTGGCTTCCACCGCCGAGACCACCGCGGAAACCGCCGCCGAAACCCCGGCGGAGACTCACGCGAAGCCGGAGCGCGAGCCCGCGCCGGTCGCCGCGCCGGTCGGCCCGCTCGGTGTGGTCGCCGACGACGACACGATCGTCCCGGCCAAGCGCTCCGGGAGGCGTACGGCGGGCAGGAAGGCGTCCGGGCGGCGCATGTGGGCGCTGCCGGCCGCGGTCGCCGCGGCGGCGGCCGTCGTGTTCGGCGGCGGCAGCCTCGCCACCGGCCTGCTCTCGTTCGGCGACTCGCCGTCCCAGACGGCGCTGAGCCAGGGGACCCCCGGGCAGAGCCCCTCCGCCCAGGTCGAGGAGCTGACCTACTCGACGTACGCCAGCGGCCACAACTACACGAGCCGCGAGCTGCGCGGGCCGCTGCTGGGATACTTCGGCGTGGCGCCCGGCTCGGACACCAACAACGACGAGGACCTCGACACCTGCGTCAAGCGGTTCTCCAACGAGCTCGACCGTATGCCGATCGGCGTCGACAAGGCCCTCTACAACGGCAACGAGGCCACGGTCATGGCGTTCTGGGAAGACAAGAGCAGCAACGCCGTACGGGTGGTCGTGGTGGATTCCAAGTGCCACAAGCTGCGGCCGGAGATTCTGGCCTCCTGGAAGTGACCTACGGCGCGAGCCGTACCATCGGCAGTGGCGAAGCCCCCCGCGACCTCCGGGGGGCTTCGCCATATGGGGGACTGGCCCGGGAATGACCGGGGCCTAGGATCTGTTGACGGCACTGCACATCAACCGGGAGCGAAGAAGGCGGGTCCGTTGAGCGACGTTCGAAACGTGATCATCATCGGGTCGGGGCCGGCCGGCTATACGGCGGCCGTCTACACCGCGCGCGCCGACCTCAAGCCGCTCGTCTTCGAGGGGTCGGTCACGGCCGGCGGGGCGTTGATGAACACCACCGAAGTGGAGAACTACCCCGGGTTCCCCGACGGCATCATGGGCCCGGACCTGATGGACAACTTCCGCAAGCAGGCCGAGCGGTTCGGCGCCGAGCTGATCGCCGACGACGTCGTCGAGGTGGACCTGCGGTCCGACCCCAAGGTCGTCAAGACGTACACCGACACCTACCACGCCAAGGCGGTCATCCTGGCCATGGGCTCGGGCTACCGCGAGCTCGGGCTGGAGAACGAGAAGCGGCTGTCCGGGCGCGGGGTGTCGTGGTGTGCCACGTGTGACGGGTTCTTCTTCCGCGACCAGGACATCGTGGTCGTCGGCGGCGGCGACACGGCGATGGAGGAGGCGACGTTCCTCACCCGGTTCGGGAAGTCGGTGACGGTGGTCCACCGTCGTGACTCGCTGCGGGCCAGCAAGATCATGCAGGATCGGGCGTTCGCGAACGAGAAGATCCGGTTCGTGTGGGACAGCGAGATCGTCGACGTGCTCGGCGAGGACCGCGTCTCCGGCGTACGGCTGCGCAACGTCAAGACCGGCGAGGAGAGCGAGCTGGCCGTCGGCGGCCTGTTCATCGCGATCGGCCACGACCCGCGCACCGAGCTGGTCAAGGGTCAAATCGACCTGGACGACCAGGGGTACATCAAGGTCGACTCGCCGTCCACGCGGACGAACATCGACGGGGTGTTCGCCGCCGGGGACGTCGTCGACCACACCTACCGTCAGGCGATCACGGCGGCCGGGACCGGCTGCGCGGCGGCGCTGGACGCCGAGCGCTGGCTGGCGTTGAACGCCTGAGCGCATCACCGGGAATGCGGGGAGGGTCCCCGCGGTTGCAGCCACCACACCACACAGTCAAGGGGAGAGATACCGTGGGTGCGATCAAGAGCGTGACCGACGCGAGCTTCGAGGCCGAGGTCCTCAAGAGCGATAAGCCGGTGCTGGTCGACTTCTGGGCGGAGTGGTGCGGTCCGTGCCGTCAGGTCGCGCCGATCCTCGAGGAGATCGCGAACGAGCACGCCGACAAGCTGACCATCGTCAAGCTGAACATCGACGAGAACCCGGTCACGCCGCGCGACTACGGCGTGCTCCAGATCCCGACGATGAACGTCTACAAGGGCGGCGAGGTCGTCAAGCAGATCATTGGCGCCAAGCCGAAGGCCATGCTGCTGCGGGAGCTCGAGGGCGTCATCTGACGCTGTCGATCTCTGGCGAATCAAAGCCACCGGAGCCCTCCGCGTCCCACGCGGGGGGCTCCTGCGTCTCAGGTGCTCCCGAGGTGTCCCGGTGACCGCTGGGACACCCTCAGACGGGCCGCAGAGCCCGCTCGGGGGACATGGAGCCCAGGAGGCGCTCCAGCGCCACCTCGACGTCCTCACGCCACGACACGGCCGTCTTGAGCTCCAGCCGGAGCCGGGGGAAGCGCAGGTGCGGGCGCACGGTCTTGAACCCCACCGACAGCAGATAGTCCGCCGGCAGCACGCACCCGCCCGGCTGCTCCCACTTCAGGTCGCCGAACGCCTCGATCGCCCGTACGCCGCGGCGGGTCAGGTCCTTGGCGACGCCCTGCACGAGCATCCGGCCCAGCCCTCCGCCGGTGAACTCGGGCACGATGTGCGCGGTCATCAGCAGCACCGCGTCCGAGCTGACCGGGGACGTGGGAAACGCCACCGAGCGCGGGACGTACAACGGCGGGGCGTAGAGCACGAACCCGGCCGCCACGCCGTCCACATAGGCGATCTTCCCGCAGCTTCCCCATTCGAGGAGGGTCGCCGAGATCCACGCCTCCTTCTCCAGCGCGGGATCGCCCGCCTCCACGGCGCGCTCGCCGCTCACGGGGTCGAGCTCCCAGAACACGCACCGCCGGCACCGGCGCGGCAGGTCATCGAGATTGTCGAGAGTGACATTGACCAGCCGACGCGACACGTGATGCCCCAATCCCCGTCAGGTGTGCCAGAAAAGCGCGCGAATACGGCGTCTCCAGCTCGCATCGTAACTCAGCGGAAGGGCCGGAGCGGGTGAGCCACAACGACCGCCGGCGACCGTTAAAGCGGTTGGCCGGGCGGAAACCTCTGGAGGAGGAATGCAAGAAAAGGGGCCCTTGATGGTCAATACCCTGTTGTGATCGGAGTGGCGCGTTACCGTACTCTGGATTTCTCGGCTACGTGATCGGAGGTGGACCGTGGCACATGAGCTGGATCACGGTCGGACGAACGCGGCCCACGGGTCGCGCATTGACGCCTACGTCGACAGGTATGCCGCCCGCGCCGCCGGGATGGTCGCCTCCGAGATCCGAGCTCTCTTCGCCGTCGCGTCGAGGCCCGAGGTGGTCTCGCTCGCCGGCGGCATGCCGTACGTCAACGCGCTGCCCCTCGACCTGGTCAGCGAGCTGGTCGCCGACCTGGTCGCCAAGCGCGGCTCGGTGGCTCTGCAGTACGGCTCCGGGCAGGGCGACCCCGCGCTGCGCGAGCAGATCTGCGAGGTCATGCGCATGGAGGGCATCGAGGCGAACGCCGACGACGTGGTCGTCACGGTGGGCTCGCAGCAGGCGCTCGACCTGATCACCCGCATCTTCATCGACCCCGGCGACGTCGTGCTCGCCGAAGGACCCTCGTATGTGGGGGCGCTCGGAACGTTCGCCGCGTACCAGGCGAAGGTCGTTCATATCGCCATGGATGACCAGGGCCTCATCCCCGAGGCCCTCGCGCAGACCATTTACGCGCTCCATGCGGCCGGCAACCGGATCAAGTTCCTCTACACGATCCCGAACTTCCAGAACCCGGCCGGTGTGACGCTGAACGAGGTGCGCCGCCGCCAGGTGCTGGAGATCTGCCGCCGCGCCGGCGTCCTCGTGGTGGAGGACAACCCGTACGGCCTGCTCGGGTTCGACGGTGATCCGCTGCGGGCGCTGCGGGCCGACGACCCCGAGGGCGTTGTCTATCTCGGCTCGTTCTCCAAGACCCTCGCCCCCGGCTTCCGCGTCGGCTGGGCCCTCGCCCCGCACGCCGTACGCGACAAGCTGGTCTTGGCGATGGAGTCGGCGGTGCTGTCGCACTCGTCCTTCACCCAGCTCGCCGTGGGGCAGTACCTCGCCACCCAGCCATGGCGCGAGCAGCTCAAGTCGTTCCGCGAGCTGTACCGCGAGCGGCGTGACGCTCTGCTGGGCGCGCTCGACGTGCTCATGCCGCCCGGCTGCACCTGGACCCGCCCCGCCGGCGGGTTCTTCGTCTGGGTGACGCTCCCCGAGGGGCTCCATTCCAAGGCGCTCCTGCCGCGCGCGGTCGCCGAGCGGGTCGCGTTCGTGCCGGGCACCGGCTTCTACACCGACGGCGGCGGATCGCGGAACATGCGCCTGTCGTTCTGCTACCCGGAGCCCGAGCGCATCAAGGAAGGCGTGCGCCGGCTGGCCGGTGTGATCGAGCAGGAGCTCAGGCTGCGCGACACGTTCGGCACCGGCTCCACGCCGGGACGCGCGGGCGTCGACACCCCCGGCCCGGATCTCGCCTAAGTCATATCTGCCAAAGCTCGGCCTGACGCGCCCGGTTCAGGCGACGCCGTGAGGGTGTCGCCTGAACCGGGCCGTTGTGACCACCCGTGCCCCCCTGGGGCAGCAATGCGGGGGCCGCCCACGGGTTCTCGACTCGCTACAGCAAGACCGGCGTCTTGTACAGCGCCGCTCACCGCCGCGGCGCCTTCGGACGTTGTAGGTGCCGATCAGGGTCTCCGGCGTGCAGCGGCCAAACCACACCCCGATCAGAAAACCATCGCTCTCCCCGCGTAACGCCCCGCTGCCCCGCTGCATCGGCTGGAGCATCCCACCGCGTCGCCTGAGCCACGAAGCGGAGTCTTTGCCGAGCCGGGCAAGCTTCATCGCTCTGCGTGCCGTCCGAAGCACGGCACCCTGTGCGGGGAGGGGTTGGCGGTCCCGTTGGCGTGCCACGGCGGCTACCCGGCTGATCCAGGACAGGCAGCGAAGCCCCGTCACGGCCCGCCTCGAGATCGGCCCGGACTCGCCCCGCGTCGGCGTAGGCGGCTTCCGCGGCCGTCTCAGCGGAAGCCGGGGGGTGCCATGTCGAGGACGGCCGGTTTCGACGGGCACGGCCTTCGGCGGTCCCGGCCGGGGCCGGGAGGCGGGTCAGCGCACCGGGCGGGGGCGCTGTCGCGCCGACACTGACGACCAGCCCGCCGGCTGCCGAACCCCGCCGCCCGGGTGGGGCAGCAGCGCTCCTGTCGTGACTTTGGCCCGCCCCGTGACGGTGGAGCCGCCCATGGCATGCTCACGGGCGGCTGCGACGCTCCTGGCTGGAAAGTGCGAGGCTTTCCTGATACGGCGACGCGGCGACGCGCCCGCCCGGGTGGGGCACTAGCCTGTTCAGGCTGGCCGTACTGACTCTCGGAGCGAGAAAGGCCCTCTTCGTGAGCGAGCGAACGATGACCCAAGGATCGCCCCCCGCGCGTCCGTGGAGGGGGACGCGACCCGGGCCAGGCGACACAGATCACCGCTGGACCGACACCGGGTCAGCCGGGCACCGGACGGCGACCGGTGCCGCCGCAGACCGCATCGGCGGTGAGGCACCATGAGCGATCTGGGCCACGTGCTGATCCTCGCGGGAGGGCTCTCCTACGAGCGCGAGGTCTCGATCCGGTCGGGACGTCGCGTCGCGGAGGTGCTGCGGGCGGCCGGCGTGGATGTGGAGACACGCGACGCCGACGCCACCTTCGTCCCCGCCGTGCTGGCTGACCCGCCGGACGCGGTGTTCGTCACCCTGCACGGCGGCGCGGGCGAGGACGGCGCCATCCGATCGGTGCTGGAACTGCTCGACGTGCCGTACGTCGGGGCCACACCGGACGCCTGCCGGGTCGCCTTCGACAAGCCCACGGCGAAGGCGGTCGTCCGATCCTGGGGATTGAACACGCCCGACTCGGTCGCGCTGCCCAAGGAGACGTTCCACGACCTCGGCGCCGCGACAGTGCTCGCCCGCATCGTCGATCGGCTCGGTCTGCCGCTCTTCGTCAAGCCCTCACGCGGCGGCTCCGCGCTGGGCGCGTCGATCGTACGCACGGCGGAGGAGCTGCCCGCGGCCATGGTCGGGTGCTTCGCCTACGGCGACACCGCGCTCATCGAGCGGTACGTCCAGGGCGTCGAGGTCGCGGTCTCCGTGGTGGATCTCGGCGACGGGCCGGTCGCCCTGCCGCCGGTGGAGATCGTGCCCGACCGAGGTGTCTACGACTACGCCGCCCGCTACACGGCAGGGCAGACGGAGTTCTTCGCGCCGGCCCGGCTCTCCCCCGAGGTCACCGAGACGTGCGCGGGCATGGCGGTCGCCGCTCACACCGCGCTCGGGCTGCGGGACATCTCCCGCACCGATCTCATCGTCGACGCCGACGGCAAGCCATACTTCCTCGAGGTGAACGTCGCGCCCGGCATGACGGAGACCTCTCTGCTGCCGATGGCCGCGGAGGCGGCGGGCCGAGACCTGGGCACGTTGTGCAAGGGGCTCCTGGAGCTCGCCGCGACCCGAGGCTGATCTCGGTTTCACGTGAAACACTCCCCCTCCAGGCTCGTACCGCCGCTGCGCCTGGAGGGGTGGTTTAACGGGTGGCCGTCGCCTTCGCCGACGCCGGGGCGCGCCCGCCCAACTGCCAGGAGAACGCCGGAGCACCCAACCGCGATGCGTGGACGCGGCTCGCGCAGCCGCAAGGGGCGACCACGGGCCCTCTAGCCACACGCCTTTCGTTGCGCTCTGCGGCTGCCGACTCAGCATTCCGAGCGCTGCCGGTGTCCATGCAGTTTGCCCGGCTCGACCGCTACGCAACTCCGGTTCCTCGTGAGGCTCGCTCTCACTGGCAGCGCATGATCACTAGGGCACCCTCTTTCTCGCGGGCAGTGGCAAGCTGCTCGTGAAGGGGACTCGGCGGGAGCCGGGGTGACGGCCTGTTTTGATCGCCCATGAAGGGCCACTGTGATACCGCCGCCCCCG
>NZ_BMPY01000032.1 GCF_014647835.1 Microbispora rosea subsp. aerata | reverse complement strand
GGACCGCCCTCCAGCACACCACGCTCAGCCCCAGCCGAATCGGCGATCTCGTCCGCGCCGCATTGGTGCTCGTGCACTTCGAACATCGCCGGATCAGGTGAAATTCAGTGAGAAAACGTCAGTGGGTCACCAACGGCTACACGATCACGTTCGCCGCCCTCCTGCTCACCGCTCGACTCGGCACGCCGGGTGGGGGCGTCCCTCGGTGTCGCCGTCCTCGGCGACGTGCTGAACCTGTCCTCTTCCAACGCCGCGGGCACCCGCTGGGCGCTGCTCGGCGGCGGGCTCGCCCCGCTGGCCGGGGCGGTCATCACGGCAGCCGGCCTGCGGCGGCCGTCCACCCCCGGCCCGCGCTGAGCCGCGCTCCGACACCGCACACCCCGGCATCGCACCCCGACGATGCGGCACCCCGGCACTACGGACCCGGGCATTGCGCTCCGCACCCCACACTGCGCGGGCCCTGGCGTCGCGCGGCCCAGAGCTGTGCACCCCGACGCTGCACGTCCCGGTACTGCGGGCTTGGGCACTGCGCGCCCGGGCTTCGCACCCCGTCCCGCACTGGGGCCTGCCCCCGCCGAGACGCCCGACACGAGCGCGAAGGCGTTACGGCAGGCGCTGTGATCAGGAGAAGGCGCCGGGAACGATCAGGCCGGTCTCGTAGGCGAGCACCACCGCCTGGACCCGGTCGCGCAGCCCCAGCTTGGTCAGCACGTTGCCGACGTGGGTCTTCACGGTCGTCTCGCTGACCACGAGCTGGGCGGCGATCTCGGCGTTCGACATGCCCTTGGCGATCAGGCGCAGCACTTCGAGCTCGCGCTCGGTGAGCCGGTCGAGCCGCGCGGGGATGGCCTGCTGGTGCGCGGGAGGCAGCCGGGTGGCGAACTTGTCCAGCAGCCGCCGGGTGACGCTCGGCGCCACGATGGCGTCGCCCGCCGCCACCACGCGGATCGCCTGCACCAGCTCGTCCGGCGGCACGTCCTTCAGCAGGAACCCGCTCGCGCCCGCGCGCAGCGCCTCCACGATGTACTCGTCCAGGTCGAACGTGGTCAGCACGAGCACCTTCGGCACGTGGGCGCTGGGCGCGGCCTCCCGCACGATGCGCCGGGTCGCCTCGATGCCGTCGGTGCCGGGCATGCGGATGTCCATGAGCACCACGTCGGGCAGCAGGGCCCGGGCCTGCTCCATGGCCACCGCGCCGTCGCCCGCCTCGCCGACGACGGTGACGTCCGGCTCCGCCTCCAGGATGAACCGGAACCCGGTGCGCAGCAGCGGCTGGTCGTCGGCAAGCAACACCCGGATCGTCATGATGCGCCCGCCTTGAGGTGGGCGGGGAACCGCCGGGCGGAGGGTGACACCCTTGTCGTCATGCTCTGTCCTTGAGAGGGCTGTTCGTCGGGCGGCTGTCGGTGAGGGGGCTGTGTTTCAGCGGAAAGCGGGCGTGAACCTCGAACCCGCCCCCGATGCGGGGACCGATCCGCAGGACTCCACCATAAAGCGCCACACGCTCGCGGATGCCCACGAGCCCGTGGCCCTTTCCGCCGATCCGCAGCGACTCCTCCGCCGCGCCGCGCCCGTCGTCCTCGACGTGGACGGTCAGCTCGTTCGGCTCGTGCCGTACGGTGACCCAGGCGCGGGCGGCGGGCCCGGCGTGCCGCAGGCTGTTGGTCAGCGCCTCCTGGACGAGCCGGTAGGCCGCGAGATCGACCCCCGGCGGCAGGCTGCGCCGCTCGCCCTCGATCGACAGCTCGGTGCGCAGACCCGCTTCGCGCATCTGCTCCACGAGCGCGGGCAGGTCGTCCATGCCGGGCTGCGGCCCGCGCTCGGCCGGGCCGTCGGTGCGCAGCACGCCGACGATGCTGCGCATCTCCGCCATCGCCGTACGGCCCATCTCCTCGATGGCGGTGAGCGCGTCCCGCGCCACGTCGGGCTTGACGTCGAGCATCTTGCGGGCGGCGGCGGCCTGCACGGTCATCACGCTGACGTGGTGGGCCACCACGTCGTGCAGCTCCCGCGCGATGCGGGAGCGCTCCTCGGCCCGGGCGGCCCTGGTGTCGGCTTCCCGCGCCCGCTCCAGCCGGTCGGCCCGCTGGACCAGCTCGGCGAGGTAGGCGCGGCGCAGCCGCACCGCCCGGCCGCACACCCAGCACAGCAGCAGCACGGCGGTGACGATGACGTGGTCGGTCCAGGACGGCGCGAGGATGCCGGCGGCGGCGCCGGCGACGTAGTCGAAGAGGAAGACGACAAGGGCGATCAGGCTCAGCGCCAGCCCTCGATAGGCGGCCACCGAGTACAGCAGGACCAGCTTGCCGACGGCGCTCAGGCCGGGGTCGTAATGGAGCATGTTGAGCGCCGTCTCAGGGACGCAGACGGCCACCGCCAGCACGAGGGGCCGGCTGCGCCGCAGGGCCACCGGCAGCGTGCAGGCCGCCGCCAGAGCCAGGTTCAACGCGTCCGCCGGACGCGGCGGCGCGGACGGCAGCCAGCCGGCCTCCGCCGGGCCGGTCGCGAGAATCCACCACAGGGACGCGGCCGTCAACACCACCGCGAGGATCGAGTCGGAGACCAGGGGGTGGGCCCGTAACCAGGACCGCCAACTGCCGGGGGTGGTGCGCACGTACCAAATCTAGGCGTTCGTCGCCCGCGTCCACCCTGCCCAGGAGGGATATCCACCTCCTCCCCACGGAGGACCCGAGCCGGCCACAGCCACATCTGGACTGAGGAGCCGCGCGGGAGCGCAGCGGCCGGGCGGCGACGAGGGCTGTGTTCATCGCGCGCCTTCGGCACGACCGACGGCCTGAGGGCTGCCCGAGCAGCCGAGCGGAGCGAGGCAGAGCAAGCGCAGCGACCAAGCGGCGACGAGGGCTGTGCTCATGGCGCGTCTCCGGCACGACCAGGCGGGTGTGAGCGGCCCCGAGGAGCGAAGCGGGGAACACAGCTCATAGTTCGTCGCTGGCGGACCTTCGGCTCACGCGGGCGGACAGGCCGGGCTCGCGGTCGAGCACGGGCGGCGGGGTGCCGCCGAACTCCGGGCACAGCGCCTGGTGGTCGCACCAGTCGCACAGGCGCGAGCGGCGGGCGCGCCACTCGCGGGTGCGTACGGCGCGCTCGATGGCCGCCCACAGCGCCTCGACCTTGCGCTCGGTGGCCCGCAGGTCCGCCTCGTCGGGGACGTAGCGGATGATCTCGCCGTTGCCGAGGTACATGAGCTGGAGCATCCGGGGCACCTGGCCGCTGCGCCGCCACAACGCCAGCGCGTAGAACTTCATCTGGAACAGCGCCTTGGCCTCCCATTCGCGGCCCGGCGCCGTGCCCGTCTTGTAGTCGACGACCCGCATCTCCCCGGTCGGGGCCACGTCGAGGCGGTCGATGTAGCCGCGCAGCAGCAGCCCGCTGTCGAGCACGACCTCGATGTACATCTCACGCTCGGCGGGCTCCAGCCGCCGGGGGTCCTCCAGCGTGAAGTAACGCTCGACCATGCCGCGGGCCTGCGCCAGCCAGGCGTCCCGCTCCTCGTCGGTCTCGAACAGCCCCGCGTAGTCGGGCTCCTCGGCGAGCAGCCGCTGCCACTGGGGCTCCAGCAGTTCCTGGGCGGCGGCGACCGTGCGCGCCTCCGCGGGCAGGTCGTAGAGCCGTTCGAGCACGGCGTGAACGAGCGTGCCCCGGACCGCGGCGGCCGAGGGCCGCTCCGGGAGCTGGTCGATCACCCTGAACCGGTAGAGCAGGGGGCAGGTCATGAAGTCACCGGCCCGGGAGGGGGAAAGCGCCCCGATGACGGCGCGCTCTTCGGCGAGGGTCATGCCCGAACTGTAGGGCACCGGGCCGACAGAACGCTCCCGTCCCGCTTTCCTCGCCCAACCGGGACGTCCGGACGTACCCAGGGGACGGGATTAGCTCTTAGGCTGATCTCACGTCGCGGCACATAGCATCGAGGGGCGTGGGAGGGGAAGGCGGCCACATGAGCACACCTGTCAAGGAGTCCACCGGACTGCGGATGGGACGGCCGTTCGGCATTCCGGTATACGTCTCGCCCACCTGGCTCATCGTGGCGGTGTTCATCACGATCACCTTCCAGCCGCAGTTCGCCGACAGGCTGCCGGGTTACAGCGAGGCCGCGGCGTACGCCGTCGCGCTGGCCTTCGCCGTCCTGCTGTACGTCTCGGTCCTGCTGCACGAGCTGGCGCACTGCGTCGTGGCCAAGCATTACGGCCTGCCGGTGCGCCGCATCACCCTCTACCTGCTCGGCGGCGTCTCGGAGATCGAGCGCGAGCCGGAGACGGCGGGCCGGGAGTTCAACGTGGCCTTCGCCGGGCCGCTGCTGTCGCTGGGGCTGGCCGGGATCGGGGCGCTGGCGGAGGCGTTCATCGTGCCGCCGGGCGGCCTGGCCGAGGTGCTGGTGATGCAGCTATGGCTGTCGAACCTGATCGTCGGCGTGTTCAACCTGCTGCCCGGCCTGCCGCTCGACGGAGGCCGGATGCTGCGGGCGGCGGTGTGGAAGGTCAAGCGTGACGCGGGCACGGGCACGCTGGCCGCCGCGTGGGTCGGGCGCGGCGTCGCGGTCGCGGTGGTCGTGGTGCCGCTTCTGATGAACCTGATGGCCGGGCAGGAGCCCGGGATCGGGAGCATGCTCTGGTCGGTGGTGCTGGCGTCGTTCATCTGGCTCGGGGCCTCCCAGTCGCTGCGGGTGGCCCGCGTCCGGGCCCGGCTGCCGCATCTGCGGGCCCGTACGCTGGCCCGCCGGGCGATCCCGGTCACCGCGGAGGTGCCGCTGTCGGAGGGCCTGCGCCGGGCGCGGGAGGCGGGGGCCGGGGCCATGGTGGTGGTCGACCACGACGGGCGGCCGGTCGGCATCGTCAACGAGGCGGCGGTCAACGCCACCCCCGAGCATCGCAGGCCGTGGGTGAACGTCGGCGCCCTGTCGCGCTCCCTGGAGCCGTCTCTCGTGCTCGGCGCCGACCTGGAGGGGGAGTCCCTGCTGGACGCCATGCGGGGCGCCCCGGCGCCGGAGTATCTGCTCGTCGAGCGGGGCGGTGAGATCTACGGCGTGCTCGCCACGGCCGACGTCAACCGCATGTTCACCGGTGTGTGACGCGGGACCGGCGCCCGCCGGGGCGGGCCGGCCCGCCGCGCGCTCGTCTAACCGGTCGCCGGGCACTAGGGTGCTGATCGGGATCGGGGCCAGGCGCCGATCGACGGCCCGTCGAGCACTCCGGCAGGCCGGTTCACCACCCTTTTTTGCTACTTTCTGGGGTGATTGATCCGGCACGTGGCGTGCCGGCGATGGTGCCGGTCATCCGGTGGCGTTTCCGGAGGGAGAACTTCTGTGACGGAACAGGGCGTGGGGGTGGTCCGCCCGCTGCCGGGGGAGGGCGTGGTCGCCCATCTGAACGGCTTGCTGCTCGTGTGCGCCATCGCCGGTGACCAGCCGGTCGAGGAACTGCTGGGCGCGCTGAGCGAGACCGCCACGACGGGCGGCGACGGCCGGGCGCTGGCCCGGCGGGTGGCCCAAGTCCTCGCGCGCGCCATGGACAGGTCCATCGGCGGCGAGCCGACGGCCTGCGCGGTCGCGGGCCCGGCCGGGGGAGGCGTGGCCGTGCTCGTCAGCGGGGCCGCGCACGCGACCGTGTCCGGCCCCGACGGTGAGATCCGCCTCGCCGGGCACGACTCGCTGACCTGGACCGACCGTCTCGTCAACGGCCCGGTCTCCAGGGTGGAGCTGCGCCTGCCCGGAGCGGGCACGCCGAGCCCGTACGCCCGGCTGGACGGCGGCGTGGTCACCGGGGCCGGGCTGGAGTGCGACCTCACCCAGCAGGGAGATCTGGCCTTCCCGCCGCTGCCTCCGCGCCCGCCGCAGCCCCAGCAGCAGGCCGTCCAGCCCCCGCCGATCGGGACTCCCGAGCCGATCGCCCCGCGCGGGCCCGTGGTGCCGTCGCCCGTGCCGCCGCCGCCCGCGTCGCCGTTCGCGCCCGGTCCGGTGGCCGGCGCGGGGCCGTCCGCGGAGCAGTCCTCGCCGTCCCTGGGGTCGTCCCAGCCGCTCGCGCCGCCGCCCGTCCAGCCGCCCCACGTCTCCCAGCCGCTGCCGCCGGTGCCGCCCGCACTCCCCGACCCGGGGCCGGGGCACCACTCGGGACCGCAGCCGCTGCCCCCGCTGCCCGAGCCCGCGGACGACCGGGGCCTGGCGCACGACCTGGGCGGGCCCGACGGCCCGCCGAGCGGGCCGTTCGAGCCGGTGCCCCACACTCCGCCCGCCGAGGAGGAGGTGGGCGAGGCGACCCAGATGGACGCGACGCCCGAGCCCGAGCAGCGGCCGATGGTCTACGGCGTCGACTGCAAGAACGACCACTTCAACGACCCGCGCGCGCCCTACTGCGCGGTCTGCGGCGTCCCGATCGACCAGCGGTCGGTGGTGCCGTACAAGGGCCCCAGGCCGCAGCTCGGGGTGCTGCTGCTCGACGACGGCGTGGCGCTGCCGCTGGAGGCCGACTACCTGCTGGGCCGCGACCCCGAGCGCGCGCCCGAGGTGCAGTCGGGCGAGGCGAGACCGGCCAAGGTCACCAGCCCCGACGGCTCCGTGTCGCGCCGCCACCTGAAGGTCTTCCTGGACAACTGGGACGTCAACCTGCTCGACCTGGGCTCGGTGAACGGCACCCAGATCCAGCCGCCCGGCGACCCCAACTTCTACGACATCCCGCCGAACGAGCCCGTGCCGATCCTGCCCGGCACCACCGTGCGCGTCGGCGTCTCGCGCACGATGCGGTACGAGGCCCAGCGCAGCGCCTGACGAATCGCGAGGCCGCCGGGGCCACCGGTCCCGGCGGCCGGTCAGGCGCGCAGCCGGTCGATCTCGGCCAGGATCAGCCGTTCCAGCCGCTCGACCGTGACGTGGGACGGGTAGAGCAGCCGGTGCACGCTCAGCCCGTCCACGAGCGCGAGCAGCCGTTCCGCCACGTCCTCCAGGTCTTCGTCCGTACGGATCTCACCGGCCTCGGCGGCGGACCTGAGCAGGCTCGTCACCAGATAGCGCAGCTCGGCGGCCTCCCGCCGCTGAACCTCGAGCAGCGCGGGGCTGGTCAGGCTGCGCCCCCAAAAGCCCACCTCGAGCCCGGTCTCCCCGGCCCGCTCCTCGTCCAGGGGCACGTTGTCAAGCAGCAGCTCGCGCAGCGCCGCCAGCCCGGTGCGGCCCGACAGCTTCTCCCGCAGCCGGTCGGCGATCCTGCGGTGGGACGCCTCCAGGGCCGACAGCAGGATCTCGTCCTTGTCCGCGAAGTAGTGCGTGAGCACGCCGTTGGAGTAACCGGCCTCCTTGGCGATGGCCCGCGTGGTCGCGGCCTCGATCCCCTCGCGCAGGATGACGCGGCGGGCCGCCGCGACGACCTCGCCCCTGCGTTCCTCATGATCAACGATCTTCGGCATGGTCCACCACCTTCCGGTTGACATTTTAGTCGGACGTCCGTCTATTATCCGCTCATGACGGTAGTGACGGTCGGCGTGCATATCGTCGACGTCCTGGCCCGCCCGGTCGAGTCCATCCCGGCCGGTCAGGACACCCATCTGCTGGAGCAGATCCGCATCACCGCGGCGGGGGCGGCCGCCGGCACGGCCGTGACCCTGGCGAAGATCGGCGTCCCGGTCGCCTCGATGGGCGCGATCGGCGATGACGAGCTGGGCGACTTCCTGTTGATGATCATGGCGCGGCACGGCGTCGACGTGAGCGGCGTGGTACGCAGGCCGGGGGAGCAGACGGCGGCCTCGATCCTGCCCGTCCGCCCCGACGGCGGACGGCCGTCGTTCCACGTGCCCGGGGCCAACCTGGGCCTGGCGACCGCCGACCTCGACGCCGACCGGCTGACCGCCGCGAAGGTCGTGCACCTCGGCGGCATGGACGTCACCTGGGGGCTGCACGACGCCGGATTCTTCGCGCTGCTCGACAAGGCCCGCGAGGGCGGCACGACCGTCACGCTGGACCTGCTGTCCAACATGCCCGACCTCATGCCCGGCGTCCGCGCCTTCCTGCCCCACGTCGACTACCTCCTGCCGAACGAGGAGCAGGCGCTCATGCTCAGCGGGGCGCCGACGCCGGAGGAGGCCGCCGCCGCGCTGCTCGCCGAGGGACCCACGGGCGTGATCGTCACCCTGGGGGCCGAGGGCAGCCTCGTGGCCACCCCCGAGGGGATCACCCGGGTGCCCGCCCTGGATGTTCCGGTCGTCGACACCACCGGCTGCGGCGACGCGTACTGCGCCGGATTCGCCGCGGGGCTCCTGCGCGGCGAGGACGTCCTCGGCGCCGCCCGCCTCGGCACGGCCGTCGCCGCGCGGGTCGCCGGCGGGCTCGGTTCGGACGCCGGCCTGGACGGTTTCATCCTCGACGACCCCGGCCCGGGCGCCTGACCCCCACCGCACCGACCCCCGACACCAGGAGTGCCGCCCATGTCCGTCGACGCCTCTCTGCGGGCCCGTGCCGCCAAGGTCATCCCCGGCGGCATGTACGGCCACCTCAACGCGGCCCTGCACGGGGACCGCTACCCCCAGTTCTTCGTACGCGCCGAGGGCGCCCGGCAGTGGGACGCCGACGGCCGGGAGTACATCGACCTGATGTGCAGCTGGGGACCGATGATCGTCGGCCACCGCAACCCGCGGGTGGAGGCCGCCGCCGCGGCCCAGCAGGCGTCGGGCGACTGCCTCAACGGCCCCGGCCCGATCATGGTCGAGCTCGCCGAGCTGCTGGTGGACCTGATCCCCTCCGCCGACTGGGCCATGTTCTCCAAGAACGGCACCGACGCCACCACCCAGGCCCTGATGGTGGCCAGGGCCGCCACGGGCAGGACCAAGGCGCTGGTCGCCCACGGCGCCTACCACGGCGCCGACCCCTGGTGCACGCCAAGCCTCAACGGGGTCACCCCCAGCCAGCGGGCCGACACGATCGAGTTCACCTACAACGACCTGGCCGGCGCCGAGGCCGCGGCGGCCCAGGCCGACGGCGACGTCGCCGCCATCCTGGTCACCCCGTTCAAGCACGACTCGTTCGAGGACCAGGAGCCCGCCGACCCGGAGTTCGCGCGGGGCGTGCGGGCGCTGGCCGACCGGATCGGCGCGGCGCTGGTCATCGACGACGTACGCGCCGGGTGGCGGCTGGACCTGCGCGGGTCGTGGGAGCCGCTCGGCGTGCGGCCCGACCTGACGGCCTGGAGCAAGGCGATGGCCAACGGCTTTCCCATCGCCGCGGTCACCGGGACGGACGCGCTGCGGGGAGCGGCCCAGACGCTGTACTCGACCGGCTCCTTCTGGTTCTCGGCCACGGCCATGGCCGCCGCGAAGGCGACGATCGAGATCCTGCGGGAGATCGACGGTCCCGCGCTCATGCACCGCGCGGGGACCAGGCTGCGTGAGGGGCTCGCCGCCCAGGCGGCGGCGCACGGCTTCGTGGTCCGCCAGACCGGCCCGGTGCAGGTGCCGTGGCTGTCCTTCGAGGGCGACGACACGCTGGAGAAGGGCATCGCCTGGGCCGGGGCCTGCCTGGAGGAGGGGGTCTACCTCCACGCCTGGCACAACTGGTTTCTGTCGGCGGCCCACACCGACGAGGAGATCGACCGGGCCCTGCAGGGCACCGACGCCGCCTTCGCAAAGCTGCGGGCGGCGTATGGGGCCGACTAAGGGGATGCCTTCCGCGCTCGGGCGCCGAGTTCCGGGCGGCGCCCGGGCGCGGAGGTCCGCTTCCGTGTTTCCGCGCGAGGTTTCGTGCGATGTTCCGTGCGAGGCCGGGGACTCAGGGGCGTGTCCTGGCCCACTGGACGTCGTCCAGCCAGGTGCCGTCGGGGCCGGGCAGCAGTCCCTTCACCAGGTGCTCCCGGGTGAAGCCCGCCCGTTCCAGCACGCGGTGGGACGCGGTGTTGCCCGGGGCGGTCCCGGCGATGATCCGGCGCAGCGGCGTGTGCGTGAACGCCCACTCCACCAGCAGGTTCACCGCCCGCGTCACCAGGCCCCTGCCGCGGAAGTCCGGGTGGAGGCTGTAGCCGAGCATCGCCTGGCCGAGCGTCGGCGCGACGCCGGTGAGCTGGATCTCCCCGGCGAACTCGCCGGTCGCCGCGTCCCTGATGGCGATGTCCGCCCGCTGGCCGGTCAGCCACCGGTGTCCGGCGTACCGGCAGAGGACCTCGCAGTCCGCGTACTCCGGCTGCCCGGGCGGGACGTGCGAGTCCATCACGTCGGGCACGGACGTGAGCGCGAAATAGCCGGCGGCGTCGGCCGCGGTCAGCGGCGTGAGCCGGACGACGCCGTCGGTGAGCGAGCCGCCGGGGAACCCCCCGGGGAAGAACGGCAGGAAGGGCGTGACCGGGTCGCCGGGGTCGGTGCTCAGCCGCCCGAACACGGCGGTGTCGACGGGCCGGCCGTCCCGCGGGCCGCCCGCCCCGCGCAGCACGCCCTCGTAGGCGAAGCCGCACCGGAAGGCGACCTGCTGGCTGGCGACGTTCTCCACGTCGGCGTGCAGGCCGATCCGGGGGACGCCCCGGGCGAAGGCCCGCCCGGCGAGCGTCCGCACGGCGGCGGTGACGACGCCGCGCCCGCGGGCCCACGGCGCCAGCCAGTAGCCCACCTCCGTCGCGCCGAACCTGTCCGGCGGTTTGAGCGCCACGGTGCCGAGGACCCCGTCCGTCGCGGGGTCGGCGATGACGAACCCGGCCCCGCCGTTCTCCCACATCTCGGGCACGATCTTGGTGATCCACTCCACCGCGTCGTCACGGGAGTACGGCGAGGGGATGAAGGGGATGAACCGCGCGATGTCGGGGTCGGCGCACGCTCGGGCGATCTGGCCGGCGTCCCCCTCGACCGGCAGGCGCAGGACGGCCGGCCCGGCGGGGATCGCCTCTCGGGGCAACATGTCCCATTGTTACCAGCAGCGTCATCGCACCGGCCACCGGATTACCCGCCGCCCCGCCTCCAGCGCCGCCCGCGGCGGCGCGCCGCCGCGCTGCCGCCCGACCCGCGAGAACTCCCGGCACGCTCGGACTTTCCGCGGGGCCCGGGGAGGTCGCTCACAGCTTCGCTACGGCCTCCTCCACCGCCTCGCGACGCACCACTGCGGACGGCGCTCCGTCCGGGCGGATCTCGTGGTCACGGCACCTCGTGCCCCTGCCTCCGATCTTCCCGGGCGAAACTCGTCGGTCGCGGCACTAGCCTTTTCCGCATGGGTTTTCGCAGGCACGGCCCGTTCCGGGCCGGAGATCAGGTCCAGCTCACCGACCCCAAGAACAAGCGGCACACGGTGACGCTGAAAGAGGGCGGCGTCTTTCACACGCACAAGGGGTCGATCCCGCACGACGACCTGATCGGACAGCCCGAGGGGTCCGTGGTGCGCTCCTCCGGCGGCACGGCGTATCTGGCGTTCCGGCACCTGCTCGCCGACTACGCGGTGTCGATGCCGCGCGGCGCCGCGGTGGTCTACCCGAAGGACGCGGCCCAGATCGTCGCGATGGCCGACATCTTCCCCGGCGCCCGGGTGGTCGAGGCCGGTGTGGGGTCCGGCGCGCTCACCTGCTTCCTGCTGCGCGCGGTCGGCCCGGAGGGGAAGGTCACCTCCTACGAGCGGCGCGCGGACTTCGCGGAGATCGCCACCAAGAACGTGGAGAAGTTCTTCGGCGGCCCGATGGAGCAGTGGCGTCTGGTGGTGGGCGACTTCGTCGAGTCCCTCGACGAGACCGACGTGGACCGGGTCATCCTCGACATGCTCGCCCCTTGGGAGTGCGTTGACGCGGCGGCGAAGTCCCTTACTCCTGGGGGAGTTATCTGCTGCTATGTTGCGACAACTACCCAGATGTCCAGAACGGTGGAAACGCTGCGGGAGCACGGGAGTTTCACCGAGCCCCACGCGTGGGAGACCTTGGTTCGCGACTGGCATGTCGAGGGTCTCGCGGTGCGGCCCGACCACCGGATGGTCGGCCACACGGGGTTCCTCGTCATGGCCCGTCGCATGGCGGAGGGCGTCACGCCCCCGCCGCGGCGCAGGCGCCCCGCCAAGGGGGCGTACGGAGAGGGGATCGAACAAGGGTGACGATTCGGCCGCAACCCGGCAAAACCACGTGACACGGGAACATTTGGGTGAGTTTCAATGATGAACCGAACAACCGGTCCATAAGGTATCAAACGCCGAACACCCAACGTAACTACACGAACACTGCCCGGCCAGGTTACGTACAGCGCCAAGATAGGTAGGGTCTTGAGTAGTCGTTCTCGACGGGGAAGGAGGTGACGGGGCGTGGCAGCTCGCGACGACGCTGAGGCTCGAGCCGCGCAGCGCGAACGGGAGGTCGCCGATCTCACAACACAGGTCTCCTTCCTGCAGGAGGAGATAACCGCGTTGCGCCGGAAGCTGGCCGAGTCTCCCCGGCAGGCCAGGGTCATCGAGGAGCGCCTCCACGAGGCGCAGGCTCAGGTGGCCGCCCTTACAAGCCAGAACGAGCGATTGGTCTCCACTCTCAAGGAGGCCAGGGACCAGATCGTCGCCCTCAAGGAGGAGGTCGACCGGCTGGCGCAACCGCCGTCCGGATTCGGCGTTTTCCTCGAGGCCAGGGATGACGGCACGATCGAGGTGTTCACGGGCGGGCGTAAGCTCCGGGTGAACGTCAGTCCGGCGGTGGACGTCGACTCGCTCAAGCGTGGCCAGGAGGTCATGCTGAACGAGGCGCTCAACGTCGTCGAGGCCCTCGGCTTCGAGGACGTCGGCGAGATCGTGATGCTCAAGGAGCTGCTGGAGGACGGCGAGCGCGCCCTCGTCATCTCGCACGCCGACGAGGAGCGGGTCGTCAAGCTCGCCCACTCGCTGCTGGACCAGCCGCTGCGGGCCGGTGACTCCCTCCTTCTCGAACCCCGATCCGGCTACGTCTACGAACGCATCCCCAAGTCCGAGGTGGAGGAGCTCGTCCTCGAGGAGGTCCCCGACATCTCCTACGAGGAGATCGGCGGCCTCAGCCGGCAGATCGAGCAGATCAGGGACGCCATCGAGCTGCCCTACCTGCACGCCGACCTGTTCCGCGAGCACAAGCTCCGTCCCCCGAAGGGCGTGCTGCTCTACGGCCCGCCCGGCTGCGGCAAGACGCTCATCGCCAAGGCGGTGGCCAACTCCCTGGCCAAGCAGGTCGCGGAGAAGACCGGCCAGTCCGGCAAGAGCTTCTTCCTCAACATCAAGGGCCCGGAGCTTCTCAACAAGTACGTCGGCGAGACCGAGCGGCACATCCGCCTGGTCTTCCAGCGGGCGCGTGAGAAGGCCTCCGAGGGCACCCCGGTGATCGTGTTCTTCGACGAGATGGACTCGATCTTCCGCACCCGCGGCTCCGGCGTCTCCTCCGACGTCGAGAACACCATCGTCCCCCAGCTCCTGTCGGAGATCGACGGTGTCGAGGGCCTGGAGAACGTCATCGTCATCGGCGCCTCCAACCGGGAGGACATGATCGACCCGGCGATCCTGCGGCCGGGCCGCCTGGACGTCAAGATCAAGATCGAGCGGCCGGACGCCGAGGCCGCCAAGGACATCTTCTCGAAGTACCTCGTCAGCGACCTGCCGCTGCACCCGGACGACCTCGCCGAGCACGGCGGAAACCGGGAGAGCACGATCGCCGGGATGATCCAGCGGGTGGTCGAGCGCATGTACGCCGAGAGCGAGGAGAACCGCTTCCTCGAGGTGACCTACGCCAACGGCGACAAGGAAGTCCTGTACTTCAAGGACTTCAACTCCGGGGCCATGATCCAGAACATCGTGGACCGGGCCAAGAAGATGGCCATCAAGGAGTTCCTCGAAACCGGGCAGAAGGGCCTGCGGATCTCGCATCTGATGGCCGCCTGCGTGGACGAGTTCTCCGAGAACGAGGACCTGCCCAACACCACCAACCCCGACGACTGGGCCCGCATCTCCGGCAAGAAGGGCGAGCGGATCGTCTACATCCGCACGCTCGTGCAGGGCAAGCAGGGCACCGAGGCCGGGCGGTCGATCGACACGGTCGCCAACACCGGTCAGTACCTGTAACACCCGGCGTCCGGGCGCACCGGCCGGGCCTGTGCCACCGAGGAGCGGCGCGATCCGATTCGCGCCGCTCCTCGCGGCTTTCCGGGCTCCCTTCCCGACCCGGGCCCAGGACGCGGCTGCTCGCGAGGATGCGCCGCGAGCACCCGCTGCGGCTTGTGTTGCGTACGAGGCGAAACGCGACTGCCGGGACGTTTGTGGCTCATGGGAACCAAATACGGAGCGATCACGTCAAAGAAGGCGTGATCTTTCTTGCCTCGCGCGGGGGAGCGCCGTGAGACAGCCCGTTCAGGCCCCGGCGTGGCGGGATCCGGCCGCTCGCGGGCGTCGCGACGCCGCGCAGGCCACGGCTGACGCGGGCGGGGGACCGGTGCGGGGCGCCGCGCCTGTCGCGAGGGATCGCCGGCTGGTCGAGCTCGACGTCCTGCGTTTCGTGGCCGCCTTCGCCGTGATGGCCTTCCACTTCATGGCGGCCAGCAGGTCGCTGTGGGACGAGCACCCCACCAAGCTGTTCGAACCGGTCGCCCGGCTGACCACGCTGGGCATCCTCGGCGTGGAGCTGTTCTTCCTCATCAGCGGCTTCGTCATCCTGATGAGCGTGTGGGGACACACGGTCGGCGAGTTCGCCGTCTCCCGAGTGTCGCGGCTGTATCCGGCGTACTGGTTCGCGGTGCTGGTGATCTTCATCATGTACCGCTTCAGCGGGGTCGCCGCCTTCGATCCCAAGCTCGGCGACGGCGAGTATCTGCTCAACCTGACCATGTTCCAGGCCGCCTTCGACGTGGGCCACGCCGGCGGCGTCTTCTGGTCCCTGTGGGTGGAGCTGCGGTTCTACGTGCTCGTCGCGTTGTTCTCCCTCGTGGGGATCACCCTGCGGCGCTGCCTGGTGTTCCTGGCGGCGTGGGCCGGCCTCGCGCTGCTGGCCGAGCTCACCCGGAACGAGGTGCTGGTCTTCGTCTTCATGCCGCGGCAGGCGCCGTACTTCATCGCGGGCATGGCCTTCTTCCTGATCCACCGGTTCGGCGCCCGTTGCGCCGCCTTCACGCCGTGGCTGATCGTGGCGGCGGGCTACGCGATGTCCCTGTACGCCGCCCTGGAGCGCGTGGGGGAGCGGGTGCGCCTGGTCGGCGCCAAGCATTACCCGGCGCCCCCGGAGGCCGTCATCGTCGCGATCACGCTCATTTACCTCCTGATGGCCGCGGTGGCCCTCGGCTGGCTGCGGTGGGTGCGCTGGCGTCGGCTGGTCACCCTCGGGGCCCTTACCTATCCGCTTTATCTCTTGCACCAGACGATCTCGGCCGTCCTGATCCCCGCGTACCGGGACGTGCTGGACCCCTGGCTGCTGGCCGCGATCACGATGGCGGTCTCGATCGGGCTCGCCTACCTGGTCTATCGCATGGTCGACAAGCCCGGTCAGCGGTGGCTGCGCGCCAGACTGGGGCCCCTGGTCGGCCGCTCCCGTGGGCGCTCCGGTAGGTCCCGCCCCCGGGGCCGCGGCGGCGCTTCCCGGGCGGTTACCGGCATTCCGCCGCAAAGTCCCGAGGCATCTGTGCCGTAACTGTTCGGTAGCAGGGCATAGAGAAAGGGCTAGGCTCGGATATGACGACGACGGCCTGAAACAGGCGGGGTGCGAATGACGGTACGGCGGGTGATGGGCATCGAGACCGAGTACGGCATCGCCGTGCCCGGTCAACCGGGAGCGAACGCGATGGTGACCTCCTCACAGGTCGTCAACGCGTACCTGGCGGCCTCGGCCGCCCGGGCTCGCCGGGCTCGGTGGGACTTCGAGGAGGAGAACCCGCTCCGCGACGCCCGGGGATTCGACCTGGCTCGTGAGGTGGCCGACCAGAGCCAGCTCACCGACGAGGACCTCGGGCTCGCCAACGTGATCCTCACCAACGGCGCGCGCCTGTACGTCGACCACGCCCACCCGGAATACTCCACGCCCGAGTGCACCAACCCCCGGGCGGCGGTTATCTGGGACAAGGCGGGCGAGCGGGTGATGTACGACGCCGCCATGCGGGCGTCCGCCATTCCCGGCAACTCACCCATCCAGCTCTACAAGAACAACACCGACGCCAAGGGCGCCTCGTACGGGTGCCACGAGAACTACCTGATGCGGCGCGCGACGCCGTTCGCCGACATCGTCAGGCACCTGACGCCGTTCTTCGTGTCGCGTCAGGTGGTCTGCGGCGCGGGCAAGGTCGGCATCGGCCAGGACGCGCGCGGCGAGGGCTTCCAGATCAGCCAGCGGGCCGACTTCTTCGAGGTCGAGGTCGGGCTGGAGACCACGCTCAAGCGGCCGATCATCAACACCCGGGACGAGCCGCACGCCGACCCGGAGAAGTACCGGCGGCTGCACGTGATCATCGGCGACGCCAACATGTCGGAAATTTCGACATATCTGAAGCTCGGCACCACGGCGCTGGTCCTGGCGATGATCGAGGAGAACTTCCTCACCATCGACCTGACCCCCGAGTCGCCGGTCGCGGCGCTGCGCGCGGTCTCCCACGACCCGACCTGCAAGTACGAGATCGCGCTGCGCAACGGGCGGAAGATGACCGCCGTGCAGCTGCAGATGGAATACCTGGAGCAGGCCCGCAAGTACGTAGAGGACCGCTTCGGCTCGGGCGTCGACGACCTCACCAAGGACGTGCTCAACCGCTGGGAGTCGGTGCTCACCCGGCTCGCCGAGGACCCGATGCTGCTGTCCAGGGAGCTCGACTGGGTCGCCAAGCTGGAGATCCTGGAGGGCTACCGCACCCGCGACAACCTGCCCTGGAACCACCCCCGGCTGCAGCTTGTCGACCTCCAGTACTCCGACATCCGCCCGGACCGGGGGCTGTACAACCGCCTGGTCGCCAGGGGCCGGATGCAGCGCCTGGTGACCGACGAGGACATCGACCGCGCGGTCGAGACCCCGCCCACCGACACCCGGGCCTACTTCCGCGGCCGGTGCCTGCGGCAGTACAGCGAGTCGGTCGCCGCCGCCTCCTGGGACTCGGTCATCTTCGACATCCCGGGGCGCGAGTCGCTCCAGCGGGTGCCGACCCTGGAGCCGCTGCGCGGCACCAAGGCGCACGTGGGCGACCTGCTCGACCGGTGCCGCACGGCCGCCGACCTCGTCGCCGCGCTCACCGGCGAGGGCTGACCGGGGCCGGCCACGGCGCCCGGTCAGTCGTCGTGGGAGATCCGGGGGACGGGGACGTCGCCGGAGCAGCGCACCTCGATCTCGACCTTGCTCTCGTCCGACTCGAACCGCACCCGGGCGTGCTCGTCCGGCCCCGGCTCGACGTCGTCGGTTTCGTACCCCTGGCCGGGCGTCCACGACTGGAGCCGCGCCAGGCCGCCGTCGCACCACGCGATCACGCTGCCCGCGCCGGTCGAGATCAGCTTCCGGCCGGTGACGGGCGCGGCGCTCGGCACGACGGGCGGCGTGGCGTCCCCGGGAGACCGGGTCGGTACGGCGGTCGAGGTGGGGCCGGGGGGCAGCGGGGCCGCGGTGTCCCGGGCGAGCGCGACGCGGACCTCCTCGGCCGTCATCGGCCGCTCGGCGGGCCCGGTGAGCGGCCGGCCGAGCAGGCCGAGCACCGCGACGCCCGCCCCGGTGGCGAGCGCGGCGGCAAGCAGCCATCCGGCGACGGCGAGGACGAAGCGGGTGTTCACCCGCCCACTCTCGCATCGTTGACGCTAAGGGAGTGCTAAGACCCGGATAACGGACTTATGCCGCCGAGTGCGGAGGGCTAACGTAGCGGCCAAATGCCAAGCGTGCTCCTCATCGAAGACGACGCCCCGATCCGCGGCTCCCTCACCCGGAGCCTGCGCGACCGCGGGCACGCCGTCTCCTCCGCTTCCACCGCCCTCGACGGCCTGCGGTCGGTCGTGGAGGACCGTCCGGACATCGTCGTGCTCGACCTCGGCCTGCCGGACATGGACGGCGCCGACCTGCTGCGCATGCTCCGAGCGGTGAGCCGGATCCCGGTCATCGTGGCGACCGCCAGGGATGAGGAGGCCGAGATGGTCCGCCTGCTCGACGCGGGCGCCGACGACTACGTGGTCAAGCCGTACAGCGCCGCGCAGCTCGACGCCCGCATCCGGGCCGTGCTGCGCCGCGTGGAGACCGTCCGCGAGGACACCTCGCTGACCGTCGGGGCGCTGCGGGTGGACCCGGGCACCCGGGAGGCGACGCTCGACGGCGTCGCGCTGGACCTGACGCCGCGCGAGTTCGACCTGCTGCACTACCTGGCGGCGCGGGCCGGGCAGGTGGTCACCAAGCGCGAGCTGCTCACCGAGGTCTGGCGGATCCCCTACGGGGGCACCGACAAGACGGTCGACGTCCACCTGTCCTGGCTGCGCCGCAAGCTCGGGGAGACCGCCCAGCAACCGCGCTACCTCCAGACCGTCCGGGGCGTGGGCGTCCGCCTCGTCGCCCCCTCATGAGACGCCTCCGCGTAAGTGCCCTCATGAGACGCCCTCTCGTGAGCGATCCCCACATGAGCCGTCCCCTCATAGGACGTCTCCCCACGGCCGGTACGGCGGCCCGCGCCGGCGATGCGGACCCCGCTGACCCAGGAGGGGGCCGGTGAGACGCTGGCTCGCGGTCCTCGTCGCGGCGACGACGTCACTGGTGCTCGTGGCCCTGCTCGTGCCGCTGGCGCTGCTGGTCCGTTCCGTGGCGGGCAGCGAGGCCGTGGCCTCGGCGACCCGGGCCGCCGAGTCGGTCGCGGTGGCGGTCGGCACGGTGGACGAGGAGACGCTGCGGCTGACCGCGGAGCAGGTGGGCGCGTCGAGCGGCCACCCGGTGACGGTCTTCCTGGCCGACGGCCGGGTGCTCGGAGCCGCCGCGGCCCGCACGCCCGCGGTGGAGCTCGCGGCCCGTGGCCGCAGCCTGTCGGCGGAGACGCCGGGCGGCCGGGAGATCCTGGTGGCGGTCCAGGGGGCGCCGGGCGGCACCGCCGTCGTCCGCGCCTTCCTGAGCGACGGCGACCTGATGCGCGGCGTGCACCAGACGTGGCTGGCGCTGCTGATCCTCGGGGTCGCCCTGGTCGGCGTCGGCATGCTCGTCGCCGACCGGCTCGCCCGCGCGATCGTCCGGCCGACCACGGCGCTCGCCGAGGTCTCGCACCGCCTCGCCAGGGGCGACCTGACCGCCCGGGCGACGCCGCTCGGCCCGCCCGAGGTGCGTACGGCCGGCCTGGCGCTCAACCACCTGGCGGGACGCATCTCGGACCTCCTCGCCGAGGAGCGGGAGACCGTGGCGGACCTCTCCCACCGGCTGCGAACCCCCCTCACCGGCCTGCGGCTGGAGGCGGAGTCGCTGTCGGACCCCGAAGAGGCGGCCAGGATCGAGGCGCGCGTGGACGCGCTGGAGCGCGCGGTCACCGCGGTGATCAACGACGTCCGGCGGCGGTCACGGGAACGGGCCGCGTGCGACGCCGTCCCGGTCGTGCGCGACCGGGTGGCGTTCTGGTCGGTGCTCGCCGAAGACCAGTCCAGGGCCGTCGAGCTCGACCTGGCCCCCGGCCCGCTGCCGGTGGCGGTCTCCGCCGAGGACCTCGCCGCCTGCGTCGACGCCCTCCTCGGCAACGTCTTCGCGCACACCCCCGACGGCGCGTCGTTCCGCGTCCGCCTCACCGCCGGCGACGCCGCCGCGGACGCCGCCGCGGGGAAGGGCGGCACGGTGGTGCTCACGGTGTCGGACGCCGGTCCGGGCTTCGGCCCGGGCGACCCGCTGAGGCGGGGGGAGAGCGGGGCCGGATCGACCGGCCTCGGCCTCGACATCGCCCGTCGGGTGGCGCAGGAGTCGGGCGGCTTCCTGACCCTCGGCGCGTCCGATCTGGGCGGCGCGGAAGTGCGCCTGGTTTTAGGGATGG
This sequence comes from Microbispora rosea subsp. aerata, assembly GCF_014647835.1. Taxonomy (GTDB): domain Bacteria; phylum Actinomycetota; class Actinomycetes; order Streptosporangiales; family Streptosporangiaceae; genus Microbispora; species Microbispora aerata. The sequence continues at coordinate 64,009 of NZ_BMPY01000032.1, read as the reverse complement.
CTTAGCGCGGCCCTAGCATGATCGCTGCGACGGTGGGGTCATGAGGAAAACAACGAAGATCGCTCTCGCCGCCACCACGGCCCTCGCCGCCCTGACCGCCGGTGGGGCGGCCGTCGCCTCCGCTACCGCCGCGACGCCGGCCTCCGCCCTCACCTCGTCGTCCGCCGCCGCGACCGCCTCCACCGTGCCGAGCTCCGCCGACATCAGCCGGAGCGAGGCGATCGCGATCGCCAAGCGGCGGGTGCCCGGCGCCCGGGTCACCGAGGTCGAGCGTGAGTGGGAGCACGGCCACCGCGTGTGGCAGGTCGAGCTCCGCAAGGGCCACCGCGAGTACGACGTGTACGTCTCCACGGCCGACGGGAAGATCGTCAAGTTCCGGATCGACGACGACCACGACGACCACGACGATCACGACGATCACGGGCGTCACGGCCGGGGCCACGACGACTGACCCGCGCCCGCCGAGGGAAGGACGACCGGCCCGGCGGTTCTTCCGCGCGAGGGACGCGGACGAGCCGCCGCCGGCGTCCGGCCGTGGACGGCCGGCGCGAGCGCGTTTACGGGAGGCGCGGCGGGCCGTGCCGGCGTGGCCGGGTGGTCGAGGCGGGCCAGTAGGGGTTGTCCCGGCGATGCGCGTCCACATCGTGCAGGCGCACCGGGGTGAACTCGCCGGACCGCCACGACGCGTGCGCGGGGGGACGGCCGTAGGGCTGCGCCCCGCTCGGTCTGACCGTGGTGCGGCTGGGCAGCTCGCCGGCCGTCCGGCCCGGCGTCGCGGCCGGAATGCCCTGCCGCCGCAGCACGTCCACGAGCATGTGCATCGCCTCGTCCACGGTGAGTCGTTCGGCCGGGTCGTGCCGCAGCAGGCCCTCCAGCAGCGGCCGCAGGGGGCCCGCCCGGCGCGGCGGCTCCGGCTCGCGGCCGAGCAGCACGGCGGCCGGCAGCGGGCCGTTCGCGGGCGGGTACGGCGGCCGCCCCTCCACCCCGCAGTACAGCGTGGCGCCGAACGACCACAGGTCGGCGGAGGGCGCCAGGCCCTTCCCGCGCAGCCGCTCCGGGGCGAGATAGGCGCCGGACCGCGCCACGGGCACGGTGGTGGACCCGGACGGGTCCCGCTCGAAGGCGGCGATGCCGAAATCGGTCAGCACCACCCGGTCTTCGGTCAGCATGACGTTGGCGGGCCGGATGTCCCCGTGGACCACACCCATCGAGTGCGCGTGCCGTACGCCCGACAGGAGCTGGAAGCCCACCCAGGCCGCCCAGTGCACCGGCAGCCGCCCGAGGTGGCGCACGGTGTCGCTCAGCGTGAGGCCCTGCAGAAGCTCTGTCACGATCCAGAGCCGGCCCTTGTCCTCCAGCAGGTCGTGCACGGTGATGACGGCGGGGTGGCTGAGCCGGGCCGCGGAGCGGGCCTCCCGCAGGGCCTGCCGGCGGGCGGCGGCCAGGTCGGCCACGTCCATGCGGTACGGCGGCTGCACTTCCTTGATCGCGACATCTCGTTTGAGGCGAAGATCATGCGCCTGCCACATGATGCCTCCGCCGTCCCGCCGGAAAGGCGTCAGCAACCTGTACCGATCCGCCAGCAGTTGCCGTGCGTGCGATGCCATCGACCACCCGTGCGCTAGGTCGTCCCGTGATCCATCAATTGTCGTCCCGGATGTGGTCGCTCTGCGCCGAAAGGCGGCCACGGGGAGTGTGAGGTAGATAACGATCCGGTGAAAGAGCGCAGGCGTCCCGTGGGTCTGCCTTCCCGGCGCGCACCGGGTGTCCGGCCCCGGATCCGGCTCGAAGATCGCACGCCCTTTCGCGCGCATTGTCGGTCGGTTCGGGGAAGATATGAGGAAAGGCGTCCCCCCGAGCAGCGGAGGTGTCAGGGATGGCGACGAAGGAGACCGGCGGCCAGAAGCAGGCAGGGCGCCAGGAGCACGAGGTCGAGGAGGTCGAGGCGCAGACGTCCTCGGACGTCCAGGAGCGCCACGAGAAGCTCACCGACGACGTCGACGCGATCCTGGACGAGATCGACGAGGTCCTCGAGGAGAACGCCGAGGAGTTCGTCCGTTCCTACGTGCAGAAGGGCGGGCAGTAACCCCGACGGAGGCGTCCGGGCCGGTGGCGGGGCCACCGCCACCGGCCCCGGAGACCTCTCTCCCGACCCGCCTGACGGCGGCCCGGCTGTGCGGTCCCGGTCGGCGGCCCTGGCAGCCGTAGCGGCGGTAGCGGTCTTGGAAGCCGTGGGGTCTTGGCAGGCTCGGTGGTCTCGGCAGCGGGAGCGGCCTTGGCGATCTTGGCAGGCTCGGCGGTCTTGGTGGTCTGGCGGCCTCACGGGCGTCCTGGCAGCCTCGCGGGAGCCTCACGGGCGTCCGCCGTGGCGTCCACCCGCCCCGCCCCGCCCGACATGGCGGGACCCCTCGGGCCGAACACGCCAGGCCGTGATCCACCGGGCACCAGTCCGTCAGGCCACAGCCGTGAGATCACCGTCCGCCAGGCCACGACTCGCCGGACGCCGGCCCGCCGGGTCACAGCCGTGAGCTGACCACCGGTCAGGCTACGACCCGCCGAGCACCGGCACGTCGGGTCACAACGTGAGATCACCGCTCGTTACGCCACGGCGAGATGAACGGTCGCGATCTCGAAGGGCCTGAGCGGGACACGCACCGCTCGCCACGATGAACGCGATGAGCCGGACCCGGACCGGTCCGCCCCGTCGTCGTGAAACACCTCCAGAGGGCACAGGGGAGAGCCCTGAACGTCGGCCGTCCAGGCGGCGGTGAAATCTCCCCGGACGACCGCCTCGGTGGCCGTGGGATGCTCGGCCACCAGGCGGACCTCCAGCCGTCCGTCCCGCTCGCGCAGGGCCGCCATCACGACGCCGTCCCCACTGATCGCGAGACGGCCGTTCCCGGCTGTGCCGCCCCCACTCGCGCCGTCCCAGCCTGCGCCGTTCTGACCCATGCCGCTCTCGCCTGAGTCGTTCCCGGCTGCGTCACTCCCGCCTGTGCCGCCCCCGCTCGCGCTGTCCCGACGGGCGTGGTTCGCGCTCGCGTCCCTCCCGGCTGCGTCACCCCCGGCTGTGCCGCTCCCACTGGTGTCGTCCCGGGCCGCGCCGCCCCCGCTCGCGCCGTCCCAGCCTGTGTGATTCGGACTCGCGCCGTCCCGGCCTGCGCCGTTCCCGGCTGTGCCGTTCCCACTCGTGCCGGATGCTCGGCCGGTGCCCGGTACGGCGAGAAGGTCGTGCCGGAACTCCTCCGCGAGCGCGGGCAGCCCCGCGTCGTGCCACTCGCCCGCGTACGGCAGGACGGCCAGGCGCACGGTCAGCGGCCCCTGGCACTGGGCGCCGGGGGTGGGCATCTCGGGCCCGGCGGGCTCGTCCCGGTAGGGGTTGCGGTTCCTGGACAGCCACCCCACGGACCGCACGAGCGTCAGCGCCAGCTCGGCCCCGCCGCCGGTGACCTCGTACTCGGTGACGTGGTCGAGCAGCACCGCCAGGCCGCCGGCGGCCACGAACGACTCGGCGGGGAAGGTCGCGACCGGCCGCTCGCCGCCCCCGCCTTCGGCGGTGAGCCCGCGCCGGACCACGGCGAACTGCCCCTCGGCGTACGACTCGGCCGCCGTGCGGGGCAGCGGGGCGTGCCAGCGGACGCGGTGGTCGCGGCAGCGCACGTCCATGGTGATCTCGCACCGCGCGAACGGCTCGCCCGCCCGCAGCTCCACCCGGGTCGTGACGGCCGTCGGCACGGTGGCGTCGTCGCCCGCCCCGGCCGGCCAGTCGTACACCCGGACGATCTCGTAGGCCCCGGTCAGCGGGCCCGAGCAGATCTCCTCGACGGACACGCGCGCGGGCCGGTCGACGGGCCGGTCGCCCGGCGCGGGCGCGTAGTTGTAGGTGTCGCCGGCGTCCGCGCCGTGGACGATCCGCCCGACGCCGCGGACCTCCACGCCGTCCGCCCCGCGCAGGGCGAGCGTGCCGTCGTCCGCCACGCGCACCCGCAGCAGCCCGTTGTCCAGCACCGGCTCGAACCCGTACGGATCGGTCCGCAGGGCGTGCGCGACGGGGGCGGGCAGGCCGGGCGCGGGCGGACGGGCGGTGAGGACGGCCCGGCCGAGCGGCGGCACGGTGACCAGCGCGGCCACGGTGACGACGGGCTCGGCCGCCGTGCGGACGATCCACGGCCCCGGGCCCGCCTCCAGGACGGCCCGGCGCAGGTCCTCGTAGGCGTACGCGCCGCGGGCGTGCCGGCTGACGGTGACGGTGAACACGCCGTCCCCGGCATGCCAGGAGACGATCTCATGGCCGTACAGCTCCCGCTCGTGGACGCGCCCGAGAAGCCGCGCCAGGTCGTCCATGACGGTCTCGTCGAGCAGGGTGGGAGCGTGTTCGAGCCGCTGCAGCGGCACGGGACGCCCCCGGTCGTCCACCAGGGCGGCGCGGTCCTCCGGCAGGTCGGCGAGCACCAGGCCGGTCCGTTCGTACGGCGAGGGGTTGACGACCACGAGCGAGCCCTTCGGCGCGGCCTCGGCGAGGGACGCCGCCACCGTGTCCACGACCGCCTGGGCGGTCTGCCCGGCCTCGGCGATCCTGGCGGCCACCTGCTGGGCGGTCTCGTCCGAGCCGCACCCGGTGACGGAGTCGTGCCCGGTGCAGGCGATCACCGACCGCCACGCCATGTCGATCAAACGCCGGCAGGCCGTCCGATCGGCGAGCCACAGCGCGGACAGCGGTTCCGCGTAGCGGATCAGCACCCGCTCGGCCCGCGCCATGGCCTGCTTGAGCGGCACCCGGGCCGAGATCACCCCGGGCAGGAGGTTGGCCCGCGCGTGCGAGCGCAGCTCGCCCGCGACCCGCGGCACCTCCCCGGCGGCCGGCTCGCCGGTCAGCGCCTCGGCGAGGGTGGCGACGCGCAGCCCCCACGCGGTGATCTCGCGGGCGGGCGCCGAGTGGTCCGCGCCGCACATCGCCAGCAGCGTGCCGCCCGCCGCCCAGGCGCGCGCCGCGGAGGCGAAGGCCGACACCCGGTCGGGCATCCCCTCGGCCGGGCCGGTGAACAGGCCGGAGGCGTTGCCGTACCCGCCGGGCAGGTAGCGGGTCCTGATCGTGGTGCCGTCGGCGCCGGTCCAGTCGAAGCTGTCGCGGTCCACGCGCGCGGGCACGCCGCGCCACAGGCACGCCAGGCGCAGCCCCGCCAGCGCCAGCATCTGCGGCATCTGGGCGCAGTGGCCGAACTGGTCGGGCAGGTAGCCGACGGGCATGGCGCCGCCGAGCGCGGCGGCGCCCCGCATGCCGTACTCCAGGTTGCGCAGCAGGGTCTCGCCCGAGCACAGGAACTCGTCGGCGAGGATCAGCCAGGGCCCGACGGCGAGCCGTCCCTCGGCGACGAACCGGGCGACGTCGGCGCGCCGCTCCGGCCGTATCTCCAGGTAGTCCTCGATCGCCGCGAGCTGGCCGTCCATCGTGAAGCGGTAGGCGGGGTCGGCGGCCAGCGCGTCCAGGACCTCGTCGAGCACCCGCACCAGCCCGGCCCGGAACCGCTGGAAGGGCAGGTACCACTCGCGGTCCCAATGCGTGTGCGGGACCACCACGATCGTGCCGCTATCTGCTGAGGCTCCCCTCGGCGTGACCGCTGACGGCTCCACTCGCGCCCTCCTCGGCGTAGCTGCTGTCGGCCCCGGCGGTCGCCTCCCGCGGGGCGCCGGTGACCTCCCGGGCGCACTCCCCGCCGATGGGGATGCCCGCCCAGCGTGCGTACCGGTGGACGATCCGCTGCGCCGTGACGATATCCTCCAGCGCCCCGTCCAGTCCGGTGAGCGGCGGTTCTTCCTGGGTGATGAACCGGTGGAAGGCGCGGAGCTGGCGTTCGAACGCCTCGGCGACGTCCTCGTTGAGGATCGTCCGCTCGGTCGTGCCGACCCGGCAGGTGATCGTCAGCCGGGTGGGCGTGTTCAGCATGTACGGGGAGGGGAAGCGCAGCTCCAGCGACCCGTGCTCATGGTGCAGCGTCATGACCTCGTGGTAGGCGGGGTAGCTCGGCAGGTGGTGCCACCGGATGCCGTACCTGCCCGGGCACTCGCCCCCCAGCGTCCCGCTGACCTCCAGGGACGGAGGGAACGCGTCCGCCGGCCACACGGCCACGTGGTCCACCGTGTCGGGCGGCCCGATGAACAGCCGCATCAGCGACAGCTCGTGGCTGAGGCTGCCGAGCAGGACCTCCGCGTACAGCCGCCGCAGCCGCTGCGACGAGGTGCCGAGGGCAGCGGTGAGCGCCCGCTCGTCGGCCTCCGCGAAGGAGGCCGCCCGCCGGGGATCGGGCCGCCCGGTCCGCGCCCTGGCGAACAGCAGCTGCGACTCCTCCGACGGATGCAGCACGGTGGCGTCGAGGTGGCGGACCACGCCCGGCCCCCCGGCCTCGTGCAGCGCCTCGAGCAGCCGCTGGGAGGCGGGGTCGTACTGCTTCATGTAGCCGGCCATCAGCCGCTCGCCGGAAAAGCCGCTCAGCTCGGCCCTGCTGTAGGCGACCGGCTTCTCGCACAGCACCCACAGGCCGCGTTCGAGCGCGGCCCGCACCAGCGGGCCGTGGGAGCCCGGCGTGAGCACGATCAGCGCGTCGAACCCGCCCCCGTCCAGCATCGCCAGCGGGTCGTCGTACGCCGGGACGCCCGCCTCCCGGCCGGCCGTCTCCGCGTGCTCCCGGTCGAGGTCGCACACCGCCGCGACCCGGAACAGGTCGCGCCGCCGCGCCAGCAGGGGCAGGTAGACGACCTGCGCGATCACGCCGAGCCCGGCGATCCCCACCTTCACCGTCTCCACGTCCTCACCCTCCTCCGCCTCGCCGGGGACCTCCCGCGGGAGCTCCCAACCGGGCACCTCCCCATCGGCGGCGGGGCGCAACCCCCGTCAGGTGCAGACGGCGACCACCTCGTTGGCGGGCGTCTCCAGGCGGTGCACGCCGGGCCGGGCGGGCAGGAGCGCGAGGTCGCCGCGGATCACCCGCCGGGTGTCCGGCCCCCACAGCACCAGCCCGTCGGCGTCCACGGCCAGGAACTCGTCCTCCATCCGCAGCAGCAGCGGGCCGCCGGGAGAGGCCGACACCGCCGTCCGCCCCTCGGCGACGGCGCGCACCACCGCCCCGGCCGTCTCCGGCCCCCGGCCGTCGCCCTCGGCGAGCACCCACGTCGTCGGCGCGCCGGGCGGGTGGCCCTCCTCGGGCCTGTGGTAGTCGCCGCCGCCCACCACCACGAGGTCGCCGGACAGGCCGCCGGCCCACGCCTGGGCCCAGGCCAGCGGCGCGCCCCAGGTCCGGTCGAGCCAGCTCCAGTGCCACAGCTCGACGACGGGCGGCCGGTCGTCCATCGCGTGCCGCCAGGCGCAGCCGGCCGCCACCGGGTGGTTGACCGACAGCACCCCGCCCCGGTCCCGTACGGCCTTCGCCCACTCGTCCGGGGGCCGCCGGAAGTCGATCCAGCCGACGTCGCCGAGCGCGTTGGCGTGCCCGAGGTCGGTGGTCACCTCCTGCCCCGGCACGAGCACGACGCCGGCCAGCGCCGAGGCCGCCGCCAGCTCGGTGTGGTGGCTGACGGTGTTGTGGTCGGTCACCGCGAGGAAGTCCAGCCCGGCCGTGGCCGCCACGCAGGCCAGCTCGTAGACGCTCAGCGTCCCGTCCGAGTGGTCGGTGTGCGCGTGCAGGTCCCCGGCCAGCCAGCGGTATCCGTGCGGCGACGGCAGGCGGCGCCGTACGGCGAAGGGCTCGGGCGGGACGGGCCCGGGCACGCGGGCGAAGCGGGTGCGGCGGCGGCGCGGGCGGACGGGCGGCCGCACGTGCCTGATCACCCGGATTTCGTACGGCAGGCCGCCGGCGGGCACCCGGTGCAGCCCGACGAGCACCCGCCACACACCCGGCTCGATCTCGCCGGGCAGGTAGCCGGGGGTCGCCCAGGTGGGCGTGATGGTGTACTCGGAGCGCGCGCCGCCCGACCAGCCGCGAAACCCCGAGGGGCCGGCGCAGCCGAGGTCGAGGACGCCGGCCGACCGGTCGTAGGACAGGCGCACCGTGAGGGCGGCCGTGCCGGGCCGCACCTCCACCGGCACCTCCGCCACCGGCCCGGCCAGCCGGTCGTCCAGCGTCCACGTGCCGCTGATGGCGGCCCTGGTCGTCACGCGCGTGTGCCTCCTGCCGAACCCCGGGGCGTACGGACAGATCGACCCTCGCACGCGATTACGCACACGTAAAGGACCGGAGTGGTGTACGAGTAAGGGACGCGTGCCCGGCCTCTTGCGGGATGTCGGGTTCGCGCTGAGCTGATCGGGAAGAGTGCAACCAGCGCTGAGACCTGAGTATGGTCGGGCGTAACAACGCACGCTTGGAGGGAGTCGCGTGGCATCTCAGCCAGCCTGGATGAACAGCCTCTTCACGTATACGGGATCGTCGTCGTTCTCGGAGTTCCTCGGCGTGCACGCGCCGAACCTGCTGCCTCGCAACGAGTCGCTGGCGGTCCCGGTGGGTGACGAGATCCCGCACGCGACCACCATCGTCGCGGCCACCTGCGCCGGCGGCGTGGTGATGGCGGGCGACAGGCGTGCGACCTCCGGGAACATCATCTCGCAGCGGGACATCGAGAAGGTGTTCCGCACCGACGACTACTCCTGCATGGGCATCGCGGGCACCGCGAGCACCGGCCTCGAACTGGCCCGGCTCTACCGGGTCGAGCTGGAGCACTACGAGAAGACCGAGGGGCGCTCGCTGTCCACCGAGGGCAAGGCGCACCGCCTGGCCACCATGATCCGCGGCAACCTGCCGATGGCCATGCAGGGCCTCGTGGTCGTGCCGCTGTTCGCGGCCTACGACCCGTCCCGCGACTCGGGGCGGATCTTCAGCTACGACGTGGGCGGCGGGCCGTACGAGCAGCAGGAGTTCCACTCGATCGGCTCGGGTTCGATCTTCGCCCGCGGCTCGCTCAAGAAGCTTTACCGAGAGGGCGCCAGCCCGCAGGACACCGTCCTGACCTGCCTGCACGCCCTGTACGACGCCGCCGACGACGACTCGGCCACCGGCGGCCCCGACGTGATGCGGAAGATCTGGCCGGTCGTCGCCGTGATCACCGCGGACGGCTTCCGCCGCCTCCCGGACGAGGAGGTCGCCGAGTACGTGGAGTCCATGCTGGCGGGGCGGAAGACCGCCCCGGAAGGCCCGACCGCGCCGCTGCGCTAACCCAAGAGAGGATCACCCCCGGTGTCCATCCCCTTCGGAGGATATGCCTCGCCCGAGCAGATCATGCGGGACAGGGCGGAGTATGCCCGCAAGGGCATCGCTCGCGGTCGCAGCGTGGTCGTGATGCAGTACGCCGACGGCATCCTGTTCGTGGCGCCCAATCCGTCCAAGGCGCTGCACAAGATCAGTGAGATCTACGACCGCATCGGCTTCGCCGCGGTCGGGCGGTACAACGAGTTCGAGTCGCTCCGCCTGGCCGGCATCCGGTACGCCGACATCAACGGCTACACGTTCAACCGCAACGACGTCACCGGCCGCGGCCTGGCGAACCTGTACGCCCAGCACCTCGGCATGATCTTCACCGAGTCGATCAAGTCGTTCGAGGTGGAGATCGTCGTCGCGGAGGTCGGCGACAGCCCCGAGGACGACCAGATCTACCGGATCACCTTCGACGGCTCGGTCTTCGACGAGCAGGGCATGGCCGTGATCGGCGGCCAGTCCGACGCCGTCGCGGGACGTCTCAAGGAGCGCTACAGCGAGGGGCTGCCGCTGCCGCGGGCCCTCGACGCCGCGCTGTCCGCGCTGACCGAGCCGGGTGGCGAGCGTCCACCGGCGACCCAGCTGGAGGTCGCCGTCCTCGACCGCGGCAGGGAGCACCGCAAGTTCCTGCGGCTGACCGGGCCCCGCCTGGAGAAGCTCCTGGAGGCCGCCAAGGAGAGCCAGGAGGGCGCGCGGCAGCCCGCCGGCGAGCAGCCCGGCGAGGCGTCCGCCGGGCAGGCCCAGGCCGGGCAGGCGCCCGACACCGCCCCGCCGACCGCTCCCGAGGGCGACATCGACACGGGCTCCGGCGAGTAGCCCGCCCGTTCCGTTCGTACGGCTCCGGCGCGCCGCGCCCCCGGGTGGGGGCGCGGCACCGCCGTGCTCAAAAGGCCGTGCCGGCGCCGGCCGGCCGTGGCACCCCGCCGCCGCGATCACGGCTCAACCGAGCTCCGACTTCGCTACTCTCATCCGGTTGTGACGACTTTTGATCTCTTTCGGCGTGCGGGCGTTCCGGCCGCCGCCGTCGCGCTCCTGTCGCTGACCGCCTGCTCCGGGTCCTCCGGCGCCTCGGCCGCGCCCACCGTGACGGCCACCGTGACGGTGACGGCCCCGGCGTCCCCCGAGCAGTCCGCCGCCGATCCGGCGGCGTCGCAGACCCCGGAGACGGGCGACCCCACCGCCACCGCCACGACCCCCGCCCCGCGGAAGACGGGCAAGGCCGGGCCGCCGATCACGGACAAGACGCCCGATCCCTTCGGCGGGTCCCTCCAGTCGGACCCCGGGCACGACTTCACCAAGGGGCTCAGCCCGAGCAGCGACGGCGTCGTGCGCGCCCGGCTGGTCGCGATGCACGACGAGAACGTGGCGGAGTATCGGCCCGTCAAGTTCGTCAGGGAGTACGGCGGCAGCACGACCGGCCGCTTCGAGGGGCCGCCCGAGGGCGACGTGACGGCCTTCGCCGCGCCCATCGCGAGGGACGTCGTGTTCCTCAGCGCGGTCGGCTGCGACGGCAAGGACCAGACCATCGACGGCGAATATCTGGGCACCGAGCGCTGCTCGCGGGACGCGCTGGTCCTGCGGGCCGACAAGGGCGACCTGCACGCGCTCGTCACCGTCCGCGGCGGGCAGATCGTCAAGGTGACGGAGATTTACACCGCCTGACCCCTCCTTCTGGCATTCCATCGTCCGATCACTGTTCGGTCGCCGGTTTCTGGGAATAGTGTGAGGTGATGGATCGACGCATATTCGGGCTGGAGAACGAGTACGGCGTCACCTGCACGTTCCGCGGGCAGCGGAGGCTGTCGCCGGACGAGGTGGCGCGGTACCTGTTCCGGCGAGTGGTGTCCTGGGGCCGATCGAGCAACGTCTTCCTCCGCAACGGCGCGCGTCTGTATCTGGACGTGGGCAGCCATCCCGAGTACGCCACCCCTGAGTGCGACAACGTCGTGGAGCTGGTCACCCACGACAAGGCGGGGGAGCGGATTCTGGAGGGCCTTCTCGTGGACGCCGAGAAGCGGCTCCGCGAGGAGGGCATCGCGGGAGACATCTACCTCTTCAAGAACAACACCGACTCGGCCGGCAACTCCTACGGCTGCCATGAGAACTACCTCGTGGGCCGGCACGGGGAGTTCGGGCGGCTGGCCGACGTCCTGATCCCATATCTGGTGACCCGCCAGATCATCTGCGGCGCGGGCAAGGTGCTGCAGACGCCGCGCGGCGCCGTCTACTGCGTCTCGCAGCGGGCCGAGCACATCTGGGAGGGCGTCTCCTCGGCGACCACCCGGTCCCGGCCGATCATCAACACCCGCGACGAGCCGCACGCGGACGCCGAGCGGTTCCGCCGCCTGCACGTCATCGTGGGCGACTCGAACATGAGCGAGACCACGATGCTGCTCAAGGTCGGCGCCACCGACCTGGTGCTGCGGATGATCGAGGCCGGCGTCGTGATGCGCGATCTGTCCCTGGAAAACCCCATCCGGGCGATCCGGGAGGTGTCCCACGACATGACGGGCCGGCGCAGGGTGCGCCTGGCCAACGGCCGCGAGGCCTCGTCGCTGGAGATCCAGCAGGAGTACCTGACCAAGGCGCAGGACTTCGTCGACCGGCGCGGCGGGGACGCGATCACCAAGCGGGTGCTGGAGCTGTGGGAGCGCACGCTCCGGGCGGTCGACACCGGCGATCTCGACCTTGTCGCGCGGGAGATCGACTGGGTCACCAAGTACCAGATGATTGAACGTTACAGACAAAAGTACGATCTTCCGCTGTCGTCGCCGCGCGTCGCGCAGCTCGATCTGGCCTACCACGACGTCCACCGCAAGCGCGGATTGTTCTACCTTCTGCAGAAGCGCGGGGCCGTCGAGAGGGTCGCCGACGACGTCCGGATCTTCGAGGCGAAATCGGTTCCGCCGCAGACCACGAGGGCGAAGCTGCGCGGCGAGTTCATCCGCAGGGCCCAGGAGAAGCGGCGCGACTTCACCGTCGACTGGGTTCATCTGAAGCTCAACGATCAGGCTCAGCGGACCGTGCTTTGCAAAGATCCCTTCCGCAGTGTGGACGAGAGAGTGGAAAAGCTCATCGCCGGCATGTGATCTCTTACGCCGCTCTGACGGCGGGTTCGGGTAGCCTGGCCCGGACCCGCTGTCTGTCTGAGGATTCCCACATGCGCCGTCGTACGGCACTCGTCGCCGCACTGCCCTTGTTGCTCGCCGCCGCCTGCGGAACCGCGCAGAAGAGCGCGACCAACGCGAGCCCCTCGTCCAGTGGCCATGCCGCCGCCTCGGCCATCAAGGTGACGGGGGAGGTCGGGAAGAAGCCCACGCTGACCTTCCCGGAGGGCAAGCCCTCGCTCACGTCCGCGTCGATCAAGGTTGTCGAGGGCGAGGGCACCCCCGCCAAGGACGGCGACATCCTCACCGCGAACGTCACCGTCTACAACTGGGACGGCAAGGAGAACAAGGCGGCCGGCTCCGACTACGACCAGGGCAGGTCGGAGTTCGTCTCGGTCAGCCCGCAGCTGCCCAAGGCGCTGCACGAGGCGCTGCTCGGCGCCAAGCCCGGCAGCCGGGTGATGGCCGTGGTCGCCAAGGACAACCTGACCCCGGAGCAGATCAGCCAGGCCAAGCAGCAGGGCCAGGACTTCGACACCACATCCCAGGTGCTGGTCATCGACGTGATGTCCGCCGCGCTGAAGTCCGTCCAGGGCACCGCCGTCGACCCCGGCCTCTCCGGCGTGAAGGTCGAGAACCCCGGCGGCGACAAGGCCCCGACGCTGACCACCAAGACCAAGGAGAAGGCGCCCAAGAAGCTGGTGGTCAAGACCGTGATCAAGGGCAACGGCCCGGAGGTGAAGGCCGGTCAGACGGTCCTCGCCCACTACATCGGCAAGATCTGGGGCACCGACAAGAAGTTCGACTCCAGCTGGGATCGCGGCCAGCCCGCGACGTTCGCCCTCGACCAGGTCGTCAAGGGCTGGGCGCAGGGCCTGACCGGGGTGCCCGTCGGCAGCCGCGTCCTGCTGTCGATCCCGCCGGAGCTCGGCTACGGCAAGGAGGGCAACGAGCAGGGCGGCATCAAGGGCACCGACACGCTCGTCTTCGTCGTGGACGTCCTCGGCGCGGCCTGACGGCCGGCACGGCGCGGCAGGGGCCCCTCTCACCGGCGGTGGGAGGGGCCCTTGGCGTACGGCACGACCACGGCGGCGTGGGAGAGTGCGCGGCACTCCTTAGACTCCGGCTGTGACGAGCGACGACCTGGAGTCGATGAGCGTGCTCGGCGATCCCGTACGGCGGGCGCTGTACCGGTTCGTGGCCGAGCAGGGGCGGGACGTGAGCCGCAACGAGGCGGCCGAGGCGACCGGCGTCCAGCGCACGCTGGCGGCCCACCACCTGGACAAGCTGGTGGAGGCGGGACTGCTGGAGGCGGGCTTCCGGCGGCTCACCGGCAGGACCGGCCCCGGCAGCGGCCGCCCGGCCAAGGTCTACCGGCGGGTGCGGCGGGAGCGGACCGTGAGCCTGCCGCCCCGCGACTACCGCACGCTGGCGCTCGCGCTGGCGGACGCCGTCGAACTGCTGGGCGGCGAGGAGAAGGCCGAGGAGGCCGCCCGGCGGACGGGGGAGCGCCTGGCCGCCTCCGGCGCCGTCTCTGACGCCGCCTCCGGCGAAGGGCCCGGCGATCTCGTGGAGACGCTGCGCACGCGCGGCTACGAGCCGTACGAGGAGGGCGGGCGGGTGCGGCTGCGCAACTGCCCCTTCCACGTGCTGGCGGAGAGCCACCCGGTGCTCGTGTGCTCGATGAACCTCGCGCTGTGCCGGGGGGCCACCTGCCGTCGCTCGGCGAGGCGATGGCACGCCTGACGCTGCTCCGTGCCAAGGGGCCGGGCCCGGAGGCGTTCACATTCAGGGAGTTCTACGACAGCAGCGACGCCGCGTGCCTCCCGGCGGCGGCGGAGGTCAGGAAGTAGGCCAGGTCCTCTTCGAGGCCGCGGCCCATGGTGGACAGCCGTACGGGCGACGCCTTCAGCGCCTCGTGCAGGCCGTCCACCGGCACGGTCACGATCTCGTGGCGCGCGGCCAGGGCCGCGGCCTGCTCGCGCACCGCGTCCCCGAACTCGCCGGGCAGATCCGGCACGACCACCTGGGCCCGGGCCAGCGCGACCCGGCCGTACGCGGTGAGCGAGTGGTGCGACACCCCGATGTGCCGCTCGCGGCGGTCGCCCTCGCTGACCCGCAGCGCGGCCACGGGCCGCCCGTTCAGCACGGCGGCGGCGTTCACGGCCTCGCCCGCCGCGACCCCCGAGAACCCCCAGCGGGTGCCGGTGCCGAGGTTGCCCGGCCCCTGGGCGACGACGGCGACGTCGGCCCCGAGCACGTGGCGGGCGGCCAGCAGGCCGGTGTGGAGCGTGACCGCCTCGACGTCCCCGCCGAAGGACTGGCCGGTCGTCACCACCCCGCACAGCCAGTCGCGCTCGCGCAGCGTCGCGCACGACATCGAAAACCACGCCGGCAGCGCCCCGCCGTCCTGCATCACGTACGCCACCCTGGGCCGGGCCGTCCCCTCGTACAGGCCGCACAGGATCGCGGGCAGCGCGGAGTGCAGGTCCGCGACGATCACCGGCATCCCGCCGACCGAGTCGGCCTCCCGCAGCGCCTCGTGGTGCGGGGACCCCTGCTCGTCCGCGCCGAGCACGGTGGCCTGCAACGGGGTGTAGCGTGCCTTCACCAGATGGCCGGGGCCGGAAGGATCTTGCGGCAAACGGTCCGGGACGGCGACCACCATGGCGTACCCTCCCGTACCGAGACCCATGGCGAGGGCGGTCGTGTTGAGCAGCACGACGTCGCCCACCTCAGGGCGTCCCACCAGCGGGGGATAGGCGAGCGCGCGGCACTCGCCCTCGGCGACGGCGACGTCGAGCTCCACCGCCCCCGGCCACTCGCGCCGGACCCGCACCACCTCGCCCTTACGCCATCTGATCACGCCGAAAAGGGTAGCGTTCTCGACTGGAAGGGAGGCCCGATGTCGCGGCGGAAGACCGAGCGGCTGCTCAATCTGGTTATCTGCCTGCTCGCGACGCGGCGGCCGCTCAGCGCGGAGCAGATCCGGCAGGCCGTGCCCGGGTACGACCCGGACAACGACGAGGCCTTCCAGCGCATGTTCGAGCGCGACAAGAACGAGCTGCGTGAGATCGGCATCCCCATCGAGGTCCACAAGGACCCCTGGGAGGACGATCCCGGCTACCGGATCGTCCGCGAGGCGTACGAGCTGCCCGAGATCACCCTGGAGCCGGACGAGGCGGCCGTGATCGGCCTGGCCGCGCAGGTGTGGCAGCGGGCGAGCCTGGCGGAGGCGGCCAGCGGGGCGCTGCTGAAGCTGACCGCGGGCGGGGTGCACGCCGATCTCGCGGAAAGCCCCCTCGAGCTGCGGGTGGACACCCGTGATCCCGCGTTCCCCGCGTTGTGGGAGGCGGTGCGGGACCGGCGCGTGGTCGCCTTCGACTACCGGTCGGCGGGAAGCGAGTCGGTGCTGCGGCGGACGGTCGAGCCGTGGGGGGTCGTCAGCAGGCGCGGCCGGTGGTATCTGATCGGGCACGACCGCGACCGCGGCGCCGCGAGGGTCTTCCGGCTGAGCCGGATCGCCGGGGCCGTGTCCACGCTCGGGAAGCCGGGCGCGTTCACCGTTCCGGAGGGGCTGGACCTGCGGTCGATGGTGGGCTACCACGATCTGCCCAACGAGCGGGTCGCGCTGGTGCGCGTGCGCAAGGGCACCTGCCTCGGGCTGCGTCATGCCGCCCAGGCCGTACGGCCCGGCGAGGGCGAGTGGGACGAGGCCGAGGTCACCTTCGCCGACCCGGAACGGCTGGCCGGGTGGCTGGCCAGCCTCGGTCCCGACGCCGTCGTGCTCGACCCGCCGGACGCGCGCGAGGCCGTGATCCGCCGTCTGAAGGGGGCGTTGCAGTGAGTTCGGACCGGCTGCCGCGGCTGCTCGCGCTGGTGCCGTACCTCATGTCGCACCCGGGCGCCCAGGTGCCCGAGGTGGCGCGGTTGTTCGGCCTGACGGAAAAGCAGCTCATCGACGACCTCCAGCTCGTCTGGATGTGCGGGCTTCCCGGGCACACCCCCGGCGACCTCATCGACGTCTCCTGGGACGGCGGCGAGATCCTCATCGACAACGCCGAGGCGATCGCCCGGCCGCTCAAGCTCGGCGTGGACGAGGCGAGCGCGCTGCTCGTCGCGCTGCGCATGCTCGCCGAGCTGCCCGAGTTTCAGGGCCGCGACGTGCTGAGCAGGGTCATCGCCAAGCTGGAGCAGGCGGCGGGCGAGGGCGCGGCCACCGTGAGCAGCCAGGTCCAGGTGGAGATCGGCGCGGCCCCGGACGCCCACGCCGTCATCACCGACGCCGCCCGCCGGGGCCGCAGGCTGTCGCTGCGCTACTACGTGCCGGGGCGCGACGAGATCACCCCCAGGGAGGTCGACCCGCTGCGGGTCGTGCTGGTGGACGGCCGGCACTACCTGGAGGGCTGGTGCTACCGCGCGGAGGCGATGCGGATGTTCCGCATCGACCGGATCCTGGACGTCGAGGTCCTCGACGTGCCCGTGGACCCGCCGGCCGAGGCCGAGCCGATGGACGTCACCGGGGGCGTGTTCCGGCCGTCGGACGGCGACGAGCTGGTGGAGCTGGAGCTGACCCCCGCGGGCCGCTGGGTGGCGGAGTACTACCCCTGCGAGGAGGTCGCCGAGCTGGGCGAGGGCCGGCTGCGCGTCTCGCTGCGGGCCCGCGACCAGTCCTGGCTGGTACGGCTCGCGCTCCGGCTGGGCGACAGCGGCCGGGTGCTGTCCCCCGGGTCCCTCGCCGAGCGGGTGACGGCGACGGCCAAGCAGGCGCTGGCCAACTACGAGACCCTCTGAGGTGCCCCGCATGGCGTGGATCTTCGCCCTGACCGCGGTGGCGGTGGCCGGGCTCGCCGTGCTCGCGTGGCCGGCCGCCCGGGCGCTCGCCGCGGCGCGGGACCTGCGGGCCGAGGTCAGGCGGGCCAAGGAGCGTCTTGGGGTGCCTGAATAGGGGGCTTTGTCCTCGCTTGATGTGATTTTGAGGGCCGCGGACGGGTGAACTTTGCCGTGGGGTGCGCGTACGATCGAGGTAGTACTCACGGCCCTCGCGGTAAGGACACGACATGCCCAACCTCGGACCCATGGAATGGATTCTGATCCTCCTGGTTCTGATCCTTCTTTTCGGCGCGAAGAAGCTCCCGGACACCGCGAAGGCCCTGGGGCAGTCGCTGCGCCTGTTCAAGAAGGAAACCAGCAAGATGAGCGACGAGGACGAGGCGCGGCAGACGGTGCAGGCGCAGGCCGAGCCCGTCACCCCGCCGGCGGCGCAGATCCCGCCGGCCACCCCGTCCGTCGAGGAGCGGCTGCGCGCGCTCGAGGAGGAGAACCGGCGGCTGCGCGAGTCCCAGCGGCCGGTGAGCTCGCAGAACGAGCAGCGCGCCAACTAGGGCCCCGGCTGCTTCTTCTCATCCCCACTGATCCCAGGACGAGCTAGATGGCGCTGCTGAAACGGTCGGCTTCCGTCACGCCGGACGACGGTCGGATGACGCTCATGGAGCACATCCGTGAGCTGCGCAACCGGTTGATCAAGGCCATCTTGGCGGTGGTCGCCGGGACCGTGGTCGGGTTCGTCTTCTTCGAGCCCATCTGGAACTTCCTCAAGCAGCCGTACTGCCGGCTGCCGCAGGCGCACCAGATCAACAAAGATCAGTGCACGCTCGTCGTGAACGGGGTCTTCGACTCCTTCTTCGTGAACCTCAAGGTCGCCGTGATCTTCGGCGTGGTGGTCTCCGCCGTGTTCTGGATCTACCAGATCTGGGCGTTCGTCACCCCGGGCCTGTACCAGAACGAGCGCCGCTACACCATGGCGTTCCTCGGGCTCTCCGTCCCGCTGTTCACCGCCGGCTCGGTCCTCGCCTACTTCACGATGGACAAGGGCCTGTCGCTGCTGCTCGGCTTCGCCCCCGAGGGCACGCTGACGCTGGTGAGCATCAACGAGTACCTCAGCTTCGCGCTCGCGATGCTGATCATCTTCGGCGTCTCCTTCCTGATGCCGTTGCTGCTGGTGTTCCTCAACGTCATCGGGGTGCTCCGGTTCAAGACGGTGTCCAAGCACACCCGCATGGTCGTGTTCCTGATGTTCGTCTTCGCGGCCGTCGCGACGCCGAGCCAGGACCCCGTCACCATGCTGGCCCTGGCGATCCCGATGGTCGCGCTGTTCTTCGTCGCGGAGGCGTTCATGTACTTCCACGACAAGAAGCGCGACGCCGCCGACGCGCTCCGGGCCCGGGCCATCGAGGAGGAGCTCGACGGGCCGTCCGCCGCGGAGGGCACGGCGGGCCCGGCCGAGAGCAGGGACTGACAGAACGTCTCTCTGGTGTCCGCGCGCGGGCGGCGGTAGGTTCCGCCTATGGCGGATGAGATCGTCGTCCTGGTGAACCCCGCCGCCCGAGGCGGCCGTACGCTGCGCCTGCTCGACCCGGTGCTCCGCCGGCTGCGGGCGGGCGGCCGCCGGGTCTCGGTGATCGTCGGGACCTCGGCGGCGGACGCGCTGGAGCGGGCCCGCGAGGCGGTCGCCGCCGGCCCGGCCGCGCTGGTCGCCTTCGGCGGCGACGGACTGGTCCACCTGGCCGTGCAGGCCGTCGCGGGGACGACCGTGCCGCTCGGGATCGTGCCCGCCGGGACCGGCAACGACTTCGCCGACGCCCTCGGCATTCCCCGCAAGGATCCGCTCGCCGCCGCGGACATCGTGACTTCCGGCGCCGTACGGGTGGTCGACGCGGTGAGGCTGGGCACCGGCGAGTGGTTCGCCGGGGTCCTCGCCTGCGGGTTCGACTCCCGCGTCAACGAGCGGGCCAACGGCATGACGTGGCCGCCGGGAATGGCGAAATACCTGGTCGCGCTCGCGCGCGAGCTGCGGTCGTTCACGCCGATCCCGTTCCGGATCACCCTCGACGGGCAGGCCGTCGAGCGCGAGGCCATGCTGGTGGCCGTGGCCAACACCCGGTCGTACGGCGCGGGGATGCGGGTCTGCCCGGACGCCCGGCCCGACGACGGCCTGCTCGACGTGCTCGTGCTCGGGGCGGTGCCCAAGGGCGAGTTCCTGCGGACCTTCCCGCGCGTCTACCGGGGCGGCCACACCGGGCATCCCGCCGTGACCCTGCGGCGGGCCCGGCGGGTGGAGCTGGCGGCCCCGGGCGCGGACGTGGTCGCGTACGCCGACGGCGAGCGGATCGGCCCGGTCCCGCTGACCTGCGCCGTCGAGCCGGGAGCGCTGCGGGTGCTGACCGCGGAATCTACGATGTAAAGGCGATCACGTAAAAGATCACGGATCACGGACGCCCGGAATCCCGTTATCGGTAGGGTTGGCGGTATGAGTACGCCAGCGGAACGCTATGCCGCCTTCCGTGAGAGGCAGTCCGGAACCGGACCCGCTCTCGCCTCGTTCCGCGAACTTTACGACTTCGAGCTCGACGAGTTCCAGATCGACGCCTGTCAGGCGCTGGAGGCCGGGGACGGCGTGCTGGTGGCCGCGCCGACCGGGTCGGGCAAGACGGTGGTGGGGGAGTTCGCCGTCCACCTGGCGCTGGAGCAGGGCCGCAAGTGCTTCTACACGACGCCGATCAAGGCGTTGTCCAACCAGAAGTACAACGACCTGGTCAGGCGCTACGGCCCGGGGAAGGTCGGCCTGCTGACCGGCGACAACAGCGTCAACGGCGAGGCCCCGATCGTGGTGATGACCACCGAGGTCCTGCGCAACATGCTGTACGCCGGGTCGGGCACCCTCACCGGCCTCGGATACGTGGTCATGGACGAGGTCCACTACCTGGCCGACCGGTTCCGGGGCGCGGTCTGGGAAGAGGTGATCATCCACCTGCCGGAGTCGGTGCGGGTGGTGGCCCTGTCGGCCACGGTCAGCAACGCCGAGGAGTTCGGCGAGTGGCTGGGCGAGGTGCGCGGCGACACCACGGTCATCGTGGACGAGCACCGGCCGGTCCCGCTGTGGCAGCACATGCTGGTCGGCAACAAGATGTACGACCTGTTCATCGACGAGGGCGACGGCGCCCTGCGGGTCAACCCGTCCCTCATGCGGATCGCCCGCGACGAGATGCGGCTGGCCCACGCCAGGGGCAGAAGGGGCTACTCCAGGCGGGGCACGACGCCGAGCAGGTCGGACGTGATCGAGAAGCTCGACGCCGAGGGCCTGCTGCCGGCGATCACCTTCATCTTCTCCAGGAACGGCTGCGACGCCGCCGTCATGCAGTGCCTCTACTCGGGGCTGCGCCTGACCACCGAGGCCGAAAGCCACGAGATCCGCCAGATCGTGGACGAGCGGACCGCGCACCTGCCCGACGAGGACCTCGCGGTGCTCGGCTATCTCGAATGGCGCGACTGCCTGGAGCGCGGCCTGGCCGCCCATCACGCCGGCATGCTCCCGGCGTTCAAGGAGGTCGTGGAGGAGCTGTTCACCAAGGGGCTGGTGAAGGCGGTCTTCGCGACCGAGACGCTGGCGCTCGGCATCAACATGCCGGCCAGGTCCGTGGTGATCGAGAAGCTCGACAAGTGGAACGGCGAGACCCACGCCGACCTGACTCCCGGGGAGTACACGCAGCTCACCGGCCGGGCCGGGCGGCGCGGCATCGACGTCGAGGGCCACGCGGTGGTGGTCTGGCAGCCGGGGATGGACCCGCTCGCGGTCGCCGGTCTCGCCAGCACCCGCACCTATCCGCTGCGCTCCAGCTTCCAGCCGTCGTACAACATGGCGGTCAACCTCGTCGGGCAGGTCGGCCGGGAGCGGGCGCGCGCCCTGCTGGAGGACTCCTTCGCCCAGTTCCAGGCCGACCGGGCCGTGGTCGGGCTGGCGCGTCAGCTCCGCAAGGCCGAGCAGGCCCTGGAGGGCTACGCCGAGGCCATGACCTGCCACCTCGGCGACTTCGAGGAGTACGCCGCGATGCGCAGGCGGCTGTCGGACCGCGAGGCCGAGCTGTCGCGCCAGCGGGGGGCGGCCCGCCGCGCCGCGGCCGTGCAGTCCCTGGAGGCGCTCAAGCCCGGCGACGTCATCCGGGTGCCGGGCGGGCGCCGCGCGGGCATCGCGGTCGTGCTCGACCCCGGCGTCAACGGCCGGGGGCACGACGGCCCGGCGCCGCTCGTGCTGACGATCGGCAAGCAGGTCAAGCGCTTGTCGGCGGCGGACTTCCCGGTGCCGGTCCAGCCGGTCGACAAGATCAGGATCCCGAAGGGCTTCAACCCGCGGTCGCCGAAGGAACGGGCCAA
The DNA here is from genome assembly GCF_014647835.1 of Microbispora rosea subsp. aerata. Taxonomy (GTDB): domain Bacteria; phylum Actinomycetota; class Actinomycetes; order Streptosporangiales; family Streptosporangiaceae; genus Microbispora; species Microbispora aerata. Next base: position 42,453 of record NZ_BMPY01000032.1, on the reverse strand, counting down.
CCTCGTCTCCACCGTGCACGCGAAGCTGGGCGACCGCGACCTCGGCAAGCCGCCGCGGGCGCGCGACCACGCCCAGGAGGACGAGGAGGTCCTCCGGCTGCGGCGGGAGCTGCGCCGGCACCCCTGCCACGGCTGCGACCAGCGCGAGGACCACGCCCGCTGGGCCGAGCGCTACTACAAGCTGCTCAGGGAGACCGAAGGGCTGCGCCGCCGGGTCGAGGGACGCTCCCACGTCATCGCCAGGACCTTCGACCGGGTCTGCGGCGTGCTCGACCAGCTCGGCTACCTGGACGGCGAGACCGTCACCGAGCAGGGCCGCAGGCTCGCCTCGCTCTACACCGAGCTGGACCTGCTCACGGCCGAGTGCCTGCGCGCCGGCGTGTGGAACCGTCTCGACCCCGCCGAGCTCGCCGCCTGCGTGTCGTCGCTGGTGTACGAGTCGCGGCAGGCCGACGACGTCCGCAGCCCCAAGATCCCGGCCGGGGCGACGCGCGAGGCGCTCGGGGAGATGGTGCGCCTGTGGGGCGAGCTGGAGGGCATCGAGCGCGACCACGGCCTGTCGTTCGTCCGCGAGCCCGACGTGGGCTTCGCCTGGGCGGCCTTCCGCTGGGCCAAGGGCCACAGCCTCGACGCCGTGCTGACCGACTGCGACCTCGCGGCGGGCGACTTCGTCCGCTGGATCAAGCAGCTGCTCGACCTGCTCGGCCAGCTCAGGGACGCCGCGCCCAAGGGGAGCAAGGTCGCGGACAACGCCGCCAAGGCCATCGACGCCATGCGCCGCGGGGTGGTGGCCTACTCCTCGGTGAGCTGACCGGGGATCAGGCCAGCGCGGCGAGCAGCCGGTTGAGCGGGCTGTCCAGGCCGTACTTCTCCGACAGCGCGACCAGCCGCTCGGGGTCGCGCGGGGCGGCGGGCAGCGTGATGTCGACGTCCGGGACGGGGACGTCGCGGGCCACCCGGACCACGGCGGGGGCGACCTCCAGGTAGTCGCGGGCGGCGGCGAGCTTGTTGCGGGCGCCGGCGGGGAAGCCGTCGGCGCCGCCGTCCAGCGCGGCGAGCAGCGCCGCCAGCGACCCGAAGCGGGTGATGAGGGCCGCCGCCGTCTTCTCGCCGATGCCCGCCACGCCGGGCAGGCCGTCGCTCGGGTCGCCGCGCAGTGTCGCGAAGTCGGCGTACGCCCGGCCCGGAATGCCGTACTTCTCCCGGACGAACGCCTCGTCGACGATCTGGAGGTTGCGAATGCCCCGCGCCGTGTAGAGGGCGCGGCAGGGCTTGTCGTCGTCGACGAGCTGGAACAGGTCGCGGTCGCCCGTGACGATGTCCACGGCCGAGGCCGCGAGCGTCGCGTACGTGCCGATGACGTCGTCGGCCTCGTAGCCGGCGACGCCGACGCGGGCGATGCCGAGCGCGTCCAGGACCTCCTCGATCACCGGGACCTGCGGGGCCAGCGTGTCCGGCACCTCCTCCTCGTCGCCGCTCGCCACCCGGTGGGCCTTGTACGACGGGATCGCGGCCACCCGGAACGCCGGCCGCCAGTCGGCGTCCATGCAGGCCACCACCTGCGTGGGGGAGTGCTTCCGGACCAGGGTGGCGATCATGTCGAGGAGCCCGCGCACCGCGTTGACCGGCATGCCGTCCGGCGAGGTCACCGACTCCGGGACTCCGTAGAAGGCGCGGAAGTACAGCGACGGGGTGTCGAGAAGCATCAGCACCCTGCCATTGTCACGCCTGTCAGGAGTGCCGCGGCCCCTATCCGGTCACCGCGACGGCCAGCAGGCAGGTGTCGTCCTCCGGGTTGGGGCCGCCGATCGCCTCGAGCAGGCGGTCGAGCCCCGCGTCGAGGTCCATGCCGGGGCCCGCGCCGAGGTCCGCCGCGGCCGCGCCCAGGCCCGTGGCCACGGCGGCCTCCATGATGAGGGACACCCCCGCGCCGATGTCGCGCGAGCGGCGCTCGACCAGCCCGTCGGTGAACATCAGCAGCAGGTCGCCGGGCTCGAGGCGGACGTCGGCCACCCCGTACGGCAGGCTCGACGTCGCCCCGAGCACGACCCCCCGGGGCGCCCCGAGCTGGCGCGCGCCCCCGCGACGCACCAGGATCGGGGCGGGGTGACCCGCCTGTGCCCACGTGAAAAGGCGGGTCGCCGGATCGAAGTGGCCGCACACGGCGGTCGCGGTGGTGTCGTTCAGCCGGGTGAGGACCAGCGTGTTCAGCCACGTCAGCAGCATCCCGGGGCCCGCCCCGGTCATGCTCAGGCCGAGCAGCGCGTGACGCAGCTGCGCCATCTCGGCGATCGCGGGCAGGCCGTGCCCCGACACGTCGCCCACCGCGAGGAACATGCGGCCGTCGGGCAGCGGGGCGGCGTCGTACCAGTCGCCCCCGAGGCTCGACGCCCGGCCCGCCGGGACGTACCTGACGGCGATCCGGGCGTAGGGCAGGTCGATCGACGCGCCGGGCTCGGGAAGGATCGCCTCCCGCAGCGCCAGCGTGACGCGGCGCTCCTCGGCCGCCCGCTCGCGGCGCTCCGCCCAGCGCCGTCCGCCGATGTCCTCGATCACGAGGGGGCCGACGGGGGTGACGCCGGGCGCCGTGTCCGGGTCGCGGTCGTCCGCGGGGGGAGGGGCCGGCCTCGCGCCGTCCACTACGCCGACCATCTGTCTCGCTCTCGATGCCGCTCGTGCAGTGCCGTGCGGACGATCTGTGATCGTCCTGACGCGGAGCGTAGCAGTCCTGCATCACCCAGGGGTGGGTTTTCTTCTATCGCGTGGGATAAGCCAGAGCCCACCGAAGCTTGCCCGCGTGGCGCATGTGGTATGCGCACCTGCGTGTGCCGAGGGGGCGGGCCCTCGTTAGATTAGGTCGCGTGACAACGACGTCCTCGGAGCTCTCCGACCTGTACCCGACGACCCGCCCGGCCGCCGTGCGCGAGGCCACCGCCCGCGCCGGCCTCGACGCGCTGCTGCTGACGCCCGGCCCCGACCTGCGTTATGTGACCGGCTACGACGCGCTGCCGCTGGAACGCCTGACCTGCCTCGTCGTGCCGGCGTCCGGCGAGCCGTTCCTGATGGTGCCGCGCCTGGAGCTGCCGGCCGCCGAAGACTCGCCCGCCTCCCGGCTCGGCATCGAGTTCGTCGCGTGGGACGAGACCGACGACCCGTACGCCGTGGTGGCCCGCCGCCTGGGCCCGGTCGCCCGGGTCGGGCTCGCCGACCGGATGTGGGCGATGCAGTCGCTGCGGTTCCGCGCGGCCATGCCCGGGGCCGAGCAGGTGCTGGCCGGCAGCGTGCTGCGCGAGCTGCGCATGCGCAAGTCGCCCGCGGAGAAGGCGGCGCTCGCGGAGGCGGGGGCGGCCATCGACGCCGTGCACAATCTGGTGCCCCAGTTGCTCAAGGCCGGTCGCACCGAGCGCGAGGTCGGCAAGGACATCGCGGAGGCGATCATCGACGCCGGGCACGCGCGGGTCGACTTCGTGATCGTCGGCTCCGGGCCGAACGGCGCGAGCCCGCACGCCGAGCTGACCGACCGCGTCATCCGGCCGGGCGAGCCGGTCGTCGTGGACATCGGCGGCGTCATGCCGAGCGGCTACTGCTCCGACTCCACCAGGACCTACTGCGTGGGGGAGCCCCCGGCGGACTTCGCGGCGTACTACGAGGTGCTCAAGCGCGCCCAGGAGGCCGCCTGCGCCCACGTCAGGCCCGGCGTGAGCTGCGAGTCGGTGGACGCCGCCGCCCGCGAGGTGATCGCGGAGGCGGGGTACGGCGAGTATTTCGTCCACCGCACCGGGCACGGCATCGGCCTGGAGACGCACGAGGAGCCGTACATCGTCGCGGGCAACACCGAGGAGATGCGGCCCGGGTTCGCGTTCTCCGTCGAGCCGGGCATCTACCTGCCCGGACGGCACGGCGCCCGGATCGAGGACATCGTCGTCTGCGGCGAGACCGCCGGCGAGCGGATGAACAACATCACCAGGGACCTGGTGGTCGTGGACTGATCCCCCGCAGCCACGCCGCTAGGGCGAAACCATGACTGGGCGGCGCGGCGATCCGGGGCCGCATGAGATGCCGGCGCGGCGGCGGGCCGGGGGCGGGCGCCGCGGCCCGGGCGGATCCGGACGCGCGTGACGAGGTGGCGATCCTCGGCTCGTTCGCCGTCCTCGGACCGGCGGGCCGGGGGCGGCCGGCGTGCTCGCGGAATTGTCGGCCGGGTCTGGTAGGACGGGACTCACAAGATCTCCAGTCAAGGAAGTCCCATGATCCCCTACGACCCTTATGTCGGCTACCAGCACCGATACGCCGACAGCTACGCCGGGCTGCCGGTGGTCGAGTTCGCTCCGGAAAACCAGGAGATCCCCGACCCGGCTTCGGTGGCGGTGCGGATCAGCTCGGGCTGGGACGACTACGCCGTCGAGGAGGCGTTCGACGCGCTGCTGGCGCGTGTCGACACGGCCCGGATCCCGGCACTGGTGATCGGGGGCTGGGAGGACTGCTACGAGACCTCGTCGGAGTTCATCGTCGGCATGCTCGCCGGCAACGCCGCCTGGTTTCCCGGGCTGCGCTCGCTCTTCCTCGGCGCGATCAGCGGCGACGAGGCGGAGATCTCCTGGATCCGGCAGTCCGACGTGACACCGCTGCTGGAGGCGTTCCCGCGTCTGGAGCGGCTCGACGTCCGCGGGTCCGACGGCCTGGCCCTGCGGCCCGTACGGCACGAGCGGCTGCGCGTGCTGCGCTTCGAGTGCGGCGGGCTGCCCGCCGAGGTGGTGCGGGCCGTCGGGGAGTCGGACCTGCCCGCGCTTGAGCATCTGGAGCTGTGGCTGGGCGTCGAGCAGTACGGCGGGGACGCCGCCGTCGCCGATCTCGCGCCGATCCTGGCCGGGGAGCGCCTGCCCGCGCTGAAGCGGCTCGGCCTGTGCGACAGCCCCGCGCAGGACGAGATCGCCGCGGCCGTCGCCGCCGCCCCCGTGGTGGCCCGGCTGGAGGAGCTCAGCCTGTCGATGGGCGAGCTGACCGACGCCGGGGCGGAGGCCCTGCTCGGCGGACAGCCGCTGACCCACCTGCGCCGGCTCGACCTGCATCACCACTACCTCAGCGAGGCGATGGCGGCGCGGATCGTCTCCGCCCTGCCCGGCGTCGAGGTGGACCTGTCCGAGCGGATGCCGGACTACGAGCGCTACGTGGCGGTGAGCGAGTGACGCCGCGCCTGGCCGTGGTCGGGGTGCCGGGCGACCGGCGGGTGACCATGTTCCGGGACGCCGCCGTCGCCCGAGGGCTGCCCGAGCCGCGGGTCGTCCCGTGGCGTGACGTGCTGACGGGACGGGAGATCGGCCTGCCGCCGGGGACGCCGGTGCGGATCGACTCGCCGGGCGAGGACGCGGAGACCGACGCGCTGCTGCGCGGGCCGGGGGACCCCACCCGGGTCGGCGGGGGCGCGGCCTGGTACGCCGCCTTCACGGCTGGGCTGCGGAGGATCGCCGCGCTCCCCGGCGTCCGCCTGCTGGGCGACGTCGAGGAGATCGCGGTGATGTTCGACAAACGCCGCTGCCACGCCCGGCTGCGGGCGGCCGGGGTGCCGGTGCCGCCCGCCTTCGAGGCGGCCTCGTACAACGAGCTGCGCGAGCGGATGGCCGAGCGGGGCTGGGCCCGCGTGTTCGTCAAGCCCGCCCACGGCTCGTCGGCCTCCGGCGTCGTCGCCTTCCAGGCCCACGCGGGCCGGGTCAAGGCCGTCACCTCGGCGGCCTGGATCGGCGGCACGCTGTGCAACTCGCTGCGGGTCCGCTCCTACGACGAGGAGGGCGAGGTGAAGGCGCTGGTCGAGGCCCTCGCCCCCGACGGGCTGCACGTGGAGCGGTGGTTCCCGAAGGCGTCCGCGGAGGGCAGGACCTTCGACCTGCGCGTGGTGACCGTGGCGGGGAGGCCGACTCACGCGGTGATGCGCACGAGCAGGACGCCGATCACCAACCTGCATCTCGGCGGCCTGCGGGGCGACCTCGGCGTGGTCAGGGCACGGACCGCCCTGTGGGAGCGGGTGCTCGACGTGGCCGCCCGGACCGCCGCGTGCTTCCCGGGGAGCCTGGCCACCGGGGTCGACGTCATGGTCGGGGCCGACCTGCGGTCGGTGGCCGTGGCGGAGGTCAACGCGTTCGGCGACCTGCTGCCGGGCCTGGGCGACCTGGCGGGCGACGGCAGGGACACCTACGCCGAGCAGGTCGAGGCGATCGCGAGCCGGTCATGGACGTGAACGAGATAGCGGGTCCGCAGTGGACATGAACGCGATCGTGGGCACCCACGACATCCTCCTGGTCACGCTCGACACGCTCCGCTACGACGTCGCGGCCGAGCTGGCCGACGCCGGCCGGCTGCCCAACCTGCTGCCGGGCGGCCGCGGGTGGGAGCGGCGGCACAGCCCCGGCAGCTTCACCTACGCGGCGCACGCCGCGATCTTCGCGGGGTTCCTGCCCACGCCGGTCACGCCGGGGCCGCATCCGCGCCTGTTCGCCGCGACCTTCCCCGGCAGCGAGACGACGGGGCCGGGCACCTGGGTGTTCGACGCGCCCGACCTGCCCACCGGGCTCGCCCGCGCCGGCTATCACACGGTGTGCATCGGCGGGGTCGGGTTCTTCAACAAGCTGACCCCGCTCGGCTCGGCCCTGCCCGGGCTGTTCGCGGAGAGCCACTGGGAGCCGGAGTTCGGGGTGACCAGCCCGCACTCGCTGGAACGGCAGATCGACCGCGCCGCGCGGGTGCTGGCCCGGAGGGACCGGCCGGTCTTCCTGTTCGTCAACGTGTCGGCGCTGCACCAGCCCAACTACTTCTATCTCCCCGGCGCCACCCGGGACGGCCTGGACACCCACGCCGCCGCGCTCGAGTACGTCGACCGGCACATCGGCGGGTTGTACGCGCTGATGCGCCGGCCCTGCCTCGTCATCGTCTGCTCCGACCACGGGACGGCGTACGGCGAGGACGGGCACGTCGGGCACCGCGTCGGCCACGAGGTCGTCTGGACGGTGCCCTACGCCGAGTTCGTCCTGGATCACCCCGACGGGGAGCACGAGTGACGCCTTACCAGGGCTACGTCTACGCCTATCCGCACAAGACCGCCTACCGGCCGCTCGACCCTCGCCCGGCCCTGACGGAGGTCTGGGCGGGGGAGCCGGCGGGCGCGCTCTACGTGCACATCCCGTTCTGCGAGATGCGGTGCGGGTTCTGCAACCTGTTCACCCGCACCGGAGCCCCCGAGGGACTCGCCGGGGCCTACCTGGACGCGCTGGAACGGCAGGCGCGAGCCGTACGGGCCGCCCTGGACGAGCCGCGCTTCACGACGGCGGCCATCGGCGGGGGCACCCCCACCTTCCTGGACGCCCGGGAGCTGACCCGCCTGTTCGACCTCACCGAGCGCGCGATGGGCGTCGACCTGCGGGAGATCCCGCTGTCGGTCGAGACCTCCCCGGCCACCGCCACGCCCGACCGTCTCGCCGTGCTCGCCGAGCGGGGCGCGAGCCGGATCTCGATCGGCGTGCAGAGCTTCGTGGACGCCGAGGCCCGCGCCGCCGTACGGCCGCAACGGCGCGCGGAGGTGGACGCCGCGCTCGACGCGATCCGCGCGTCGGGCATCGCGACCCTCAACATCGACCTGATCTACGGCATCGACGGGCAGACACCGGAGTCGTGGCGTTACTCGCTGGACGCCGCGCTGGCGTGGAAGCCGGAGGAGCTGTATCTCTACCCGCTGTACGTCCGGCCGCTCACCGGGCTGGGCAGGCGGGGCCGCGCCTGGGACGACCGGCGGATGGAGCTGTACCTCCTGGGCCGCGACCACCTGCTCGACGCGGGGTACGAGCAGGTGTCCATGCGGATGTTCCGGCTGCCCGGCTCGGGCGCCTCCACCGGCTACTGCTGCCAGACCGACGGCATGGTCGGCCTCGGCTGCGGGGCCAGGTCGTACACCGGCGCCCTGCACTACTCCTTCGAGTACGCCGTCGGGGCCCGCCACGTGCGGGCGATCATCGACGACTACGTGCGGCGCGACGACTTCGGCGTGGCCAACGTGGGGTTCGCGCTGGACGAGGAGGAGCGCAGGCGGCGGCACCTCATCCAGTCGCTGCTGCGGACCGAAGGGCTGTCGCGGGAGCTCTACCGGTCCAGGTTCGGCGCCGACGTGCTGGACGACTTCCCCCTGCTCGATTGGTTCCCCGGCTGGCTGACGGCGGACGCGTCCACCGTGCGCCCGACGCCCGAGGGGCTCGCCCACTCCGACGCCATCGGCCCCGCGCTGTTCTCGCCGCGCGTGCGGGCGCTCATGGAGGAGTACGACGCGTGCTGACCATCCTCTACCGGGGGCCGCTGGCGAGCTGCGACTACGACTGCGGCTACTGCCCGTTCGCCAAGCGCAGGGACACCCCGGAGCGACTGCGCGCCGACCGGGCCGCCCTGGAGCGGTTCACGGCGTGGGTGGCGGCCCGGGACTTCGAGATCTCGGTGCTGTTCACCCCGTGGGGCGAGGGGCTGGTGCGGTCGTGGTATCGCGAGGCGCTGGTGCGGCTGTCCTGGCTGCCCAACGTGCGCCGGGTGGCCATCCAGACCAACCTGAGCTGCCGCACCGGCTGGCTCGCGGAGGCGTCGGACCGGGCGCCCGGCGCGCCACGTCGCCGCCGAGGTCGCCCGCGGCCTTGCGGATGTCGGAGACCAGCCGGTCGACGCGCGGCCACAGCCGGCCGCCGGTCTCCTCCCACAGCCGGGCCCAGCCGACCGGCCCGGCGGCGGCGCTCGCCTCCGCCCTGGCGCTCTCCCAGGGCGCGGTGCGCACCTCGTGGCGCACCGAGAGCCCGGGGTCGACACCGTCGAGGTCCCCCGGCGGCCCGAACCCGGTCTCCTCCATCGCCGCCCGGACCTCGCCGGTGCCGTGCAGCCACGCCGCCGCGATCGCCCCGGCGGCGGGGGAGGCCAGCCGTACGATCGCCTCCGGCTCGCGCAGGCCGGCCTGGCGGTAGGCCGGCCGCACTCCCGCCGCCGCCTCGTCGTGGTCGCCCTCGCCGGTGGCGAAGGCCACATGCTCCCAGGTCGGCGTTCGCGTCGTCATCAGTCGGCCACCGTCCGGAACGAGCCGGGCACGTACTCCCGCTGGCGGATCACCCGGAACCACCCCTTCGGCAGCGAGATCGGGTCGTGCTCCTCGTGGACGAGACGGCCGCCGGCGGGCAGGTGCAGGAAACCGGGATACAGCGTTCCCGGGCCCGCGATCGCGTGGCAGTGCCCGGTCGCCTCGCCCTCCGCCAGCACCAGCCTCCCGCGCGGGTCGCGCGGCACCGGGCGCAGCCCGCGCGGCACCGACTCCTCCGCCACGGGCACGAGCAACACGTCTCCCTGCCGATACATCATGACCTCCGGTCTGGGTGATGATCGCAAGCTAGCCGTGCCCACTGACATTTCCCGCGAAGCGGCATTTCGGTGGCTTCGGGACGAGGCACTCTCAGGCGGCGCTACCGTTGCTGGCGTGGAGGAGATCGATCGCCGAATCGTCACCCTGCTGGCGACTGACGGCCGGATGAGCTTCACCGATCTGGCCAAGGAGACCGGGTTGTCGGTGTCCGCCGTGCACCAGCGGGTACGCAGGCTGGAAAAGCGTGGTGTCATCCGGGGTTACGCCGCTCTCGTGGACTACGACGAGATCGGCCTTCCTCTGACGGCTTTCGTCTCGATCAAACCGATCGACCCCTCCGCGCCGGACGACGCGCCGGAGCGGCTGAGCCATCTGAGCGCCATCGAGGCGTGTCACAGCGTCGCGGGGGATGAAAGTTACATCCTCAAGGTCCGCGTCGCCTCCCCGCTCGCCCTGGAGGAGCTTCTCCAGCAGATCCGCGCGTCGGCCAACGTCAGCACGCGGACGACCGTCGTCCTCAGCACGCCGTACGACTACCGTTCCCCGATGCTGGAGCGGAAGCCGGAGGAGGACGCCGCCGGCTGAGCGCCCTCGCCCTCCCCGGGGAAGCGTGCCCGCCCCCGGCCGTACGCCCCGGGGCGCGCCGGGGCGCCGGCGAGGCAGGCCCGGCCGGCGGGCCGGCGGCGCGTCCCCGGCGCGCTCCTCGCCGCCGTGCGGGGCCGTGTCGAGGGCGGGCGACCCGTACGCCTGCATCCCGCGGCGGAGCACGTCAGGAAAGCCCCCTGACTAGTGCTGCGATCGTGCGAACCGGGGGGAATGCCGTCACGGGCGCGGCCGGGCCCGAGACCCGTCCGTGATCGGCCGTGCCCGATGCGGGACTGGGGCGCGACGGCACGTAGAATCTGGCGGCCTATGCCAGAGTCTTCGACGGGCGAGCTGGCCCGGGAGCAGAAGTACGTCGCCGCGTTGTACGAGCGCCTCGACGTGCTGCGAGAGCGCACGCGCGGGCAGCTCGACGCCGTGCTGGCCCAGGGGGCCTCCGGAACCCACCAGAACCGCTCCGAGCGCGACTCCTTCGCCGGCATGTACGCCCAGCGCCTGGCCCGCCTGTGGGCGGTGGAGAACGGCCTGTGCTTCGGACGGCTCGACTTCGCCCCGGACAGCGGGGCCGAGGAGAGCCGGCTGTACATCGGCCGCATCGGGTTGTCCGACGACGACCAGCACCGGCTGCTGATCGACTGGCGGGCCCCGGTGGCGCAGCCGTTCTACCGGGCCACCCCGGCCGCCCCGATGGGCCTCACGCGCCGCCGCCACCTGCACACGCGGGGCCGCAAGGTCACCGCGATCGACGACGACCTGCTCGACCTCGACGGCCTCACCGACGCCGACCTGGCCTCGCTCAACGGCGAGGCGGCCCTGCTGGCCGCGCTCGGCGAGAAGCGCACCGGCCGCATGCGCGACATCGTGGCCACCATCCAGGCCGAGCAGGACAAGATCATCAGAAGCGACCTGAACGGCGTGCTCGTCGTCCAGGGCGGACCGGGCACCGGCAAGACCGTGGTGGCCCTGCACCGGGCGGCCTACCTGCTCTACACCTACCGTGAGCGGCTGGAACGCCGGGGCGTGCTGATCCTCGGGCCCAACCCGACCTTCCTGCGCTACATCGAGCAGGTGCTGCCGTCCCTCGGCGAGACCGACGTGCTGCTGTCCACCGTGGGCGAGCTGTACCCGGGCGTCACCGCGACCCGGGAGGAGCCGCCCGAGGTCGCCGCGATCAAGGGCGGGATCGCGATGGCCGACGTGATCGCGCGGGCCGTACGGGACCGCCAGCGGATGCCGCGCACGCCCGTCGAGATCAAGCTCGACAAGTTCACGCTGCGGCTCGACCGGCAGACGCTGGAGGCGGCCCGGTCGAAGGCCGGCCGCTCGCGCCGTCCGCACAACCAGGCCAGGGCCGTGTTCGTACGGCACCTGCTCACCGCGCTCACCCGGCAGGCCGCCCGCCACCTGGGCCGCGCCAACCTCGACGAGGCCGACTTCGCCGACCTGCGCGAGGACCTGCGCACCGAGGAGCCGGTGCGGGTGGCGCTCAACCGGCTGTGGCCGTACCTGACGCCGCAGCAGCTCCTGATCGGCCTGTTCACCGACCGCGACCGGATGGCCGCGGCGGGGCTGGACGCGCGGGAGTGCGACCTGCTGCTGCGCGAGCCGCCCAGGGCGGGGGAGAAGCCGGGGGAGAACTGGTGGAGCGTGGCCGACGTGCCGCTGCTCGACGAGGCCGCCGAGCTGCTCGGCGACATCGACGAGGGCGTGCTTCGGGCGGCGCGCCGGGCCGAGCAGGAGCGCGCGGAACGCATCGCCTACGCCCGTGAGGTGCTGGAGCTGACCGGCCTGGCCGACATCATGGACGCCGAGCGCTTCGCCGAGCGGCAGCAGGCCGAGGACACCTACCTCACCACGGCCGAGCGGGCCGCCAGGGACCGCACGTGGGCCTTCGGCCATGTGATCGTGGACGAGGCCCAGGAGCTGTCCGAGATGGCCTGGCGCATGGTCATGCGGCGCATTCCCAGCCGGTCGATGACGATCGTCGGCGACATCGCGCAGACCGGCTCGGCCGCGGGCACGGCGAGCTGGGCCCGCGTCCTCGACCCGTACGTCGCGGGCCGATGGCGCGAGGAGCACCTGAGCGTCAACTACCGGACCCCCGCCGAGCTGATGGAGGTCGCCGCCCGCGTGCTCGACCTGGTCAGCCCGGGCCTGAAGGCGCCGGAGTCGGTGCGGGAGACCGGGGAGCGGCCGTGGGCCCTGCGGGTCGCCTCCACGGCCGAGGTGGGCCCGGTGGTCGCGGCGGAGGTCGTCGAGGAGGGCCGCCTCGTGGTCGTCGCCCCGGCGGGGATGACCGGGGAGATCGGGGCGGCCGTCCGGGCCGCGGTGCCGGAGGCGGCCGTCGGGCCGGGCCCGGCCGCGCTGGACGCGCCGGTGGCGGTGCTGTCGGTCACCGAGGCCAAGGGGCTGGAGTTCGACTCGGTGATCGTGGTCGAGCCCGGCCGGATCCTGCGCGAGTCGCCGCGCGGCCCCAGCGACCTGTACGTCGCGCTCACCAGGGCGACCAGCCGGCTCGGCGTCGTCCACGTCGAGGAGCTGCCCGAGGTGCTGAACGGCCTGGAACGGCGCTGAACGCGTACCGCCCCTACCTGGGCGGATGTGGTATCTCCGCTGATCGGGACGCGGTTGACATCTGCGCTGAGGTCGGTAGTTTGCTGCCAGTCCAGCACGGGACTGACCGGTTGGCCGTTCTATGGCGCCGCCGACCTCTGCGTCGATGACGGAGCGTGACCCCGTCAGCACACCAGGCGCAGGGCGGTGTTCGCCGAGGCGGGGCACCCCAGCCGGCGGGGGGTTGGACCCAGGAGGGGCCCGGGCGCCCAGTAGACAACGGAGCTCCGCGCCCGCCGCCGACGGGACGGAACCGGTCCGAAGGGCCGCCCGGGCCTCCTTCCCTTCTCCATCCGCGTGATCGCCGTGGGGCGCGGCCCGTAGAGTGGCGGGGACGGTTTGGCGTGCTGCGCCGCCGTCTGGAACCCTGACCTGTGATGATTTTCGGCGTCAGGACCCACCGACACGCGAGGAGACACCGCCCGTGGCACTGAAGACGGCAAAATATGCACCGCATGCCGTCGTCGCGGCGCACCGGCCGCGGGTGGCGGGCGCGCCGGTCCGCCTCGCCGTCTCCGTGGCGGGCGGCCTGGTGCTCTACCTCGCCTTCCCGCCCATCGGGTGGTGGTTCTGCGCGCCCGCGGGCGTCGCGCTGCTCGCCCTCGCGCTGCGCGGCCTGCGCCCGCGCCGGGCGGCGTGGATCGGGTACGCCGGGGCGCTCGCGTTCCTCCTGCCGACGCTGGCCTGGGTCCGCCCGATCGGGGACGACGCCTGGCTGGCCCTGGCGGGCATCGAGAGCCTGTTTTGGGCCGGGCTGGCCAGTCTGGCCGTCCTCGTCATGCGGCTGCGTCTGTGGCCGCTCTGGGTGGCCTGCCTGTGGAACGCGCAGGAGTGGGTCCGCGGGCTGGTTCCCTTCGGGGGCTTCCCCTGGGCGCGGCTGGCCTTCAGCCAGGGCGAATCGCCGTACACCGGGTTCGCCGCGCTGGGCGGCGCCCCGCTTGTAAGTTTCACGGTCGCCCTCACCGGGACCCTGCTCGCCGCGCTGGTCACGCGGCGTCCGCCGAGGTGGCGGGCCGACCGGGTGCTTGCCGGGACGCTCCTCGCCGCGATAGCCGTACCGGTGCTGGGGCTGGTCGTGCCCCGGCCCGGCGGCGAAGGCAGGACAGTGCGGATCGGTGTCATCCAGGGCAACGTCCCTGGGCGGGGGATGTACTTCCTCGGCGACGAGCCCGCCGTCGTGCTGCGCAACCACGCGGACGAGACCCACCGGATGGCCGAGGCCGTCCGGGCCGGGAAACTCAAGCGGCCCGACCTCGTGGTGTGGCCGGAGAACTCCACCGACATCGACCCCTACACCGACGCGTACGCCCGGCAGGTGATCGACTCCGCCGCGAAGGACGTCGGCGTGCCGATCCTCGTCGGCGCGGTCGTGAAGATCGGGGCCGAGCACCGGGCCACCCGCGGGGTGGTCTGGGACCCGGTCACCGGCCCCGGCGCCTACTACGACAAGCGGCGGCTGGTGCCGTTCGGGGAGTACACCCCGATGAAGGACCTGTTCCTGGCGCTGTCGTCGCGGGCCAAGCTCGTCGGCCGGCAGTCGGTCGCGGGCGACAAGCCGGGGGCGCTGCGGATGGGGCCCGTGACGATCGGCACGGTGGAGTGCTACGAGGTGGCGTACGACAGCACGGTGCGCGACACCGTGCTCGCGGGCGGCACCCCGCTGGTCGTGCAGACCAACAACGCGAGCTACGCCCTCACCAACCTGCCGCCGCAGCAGCTCGCGATGTCGCAGCTGCGCGCGGTGGAGTTCAACCGTGCGGTGGTCACCGCCGCGACCACGGGCATCTCCGCGTACGTCGGCCCCGACGGACACGTCGGCTGGCGCACCGGCGAGCTGGTGGCGGGGATGAACGTACTGGACGTCCCCGTCAGGACGAAGGACACGGTGGCGGCCAAGGTGGGTGCGTGGCCCGAGTGGGTTTTGATACTGATGGGAGCCGGAGCGACGGTGGCGGCCGTCTTCGGGCGGATCTCTGGGCGGATCCCTGAGCGGAGGACAAGCTGATGGAGCGGACCCCGGGACGGGTGCTGGTGATCGTTCCGACGTACAACGAGCGCGAGAACCTGCCGATGATCACGCGCAGGCTCCGCAAGGCGTTGCCCGACGTTCACCTTCTCGTCGCCGACGACAACAGCCCCGACGGCACCGGCAGGATCGCCGACGAGCTGGCGGAAAAGGACGACCACGTCCACGTCCTCCACCGGACGAGCAAGCAGGGGCTGGGCGCGGCCTACATCGCCGGGTTCCGGTGGGGCCTGGCCGAGGGCTACGACGTGCTGGTGGAGATGGACGCCGACGGCTCCCACCAGCCGGAGGAGCTGCACAAGCTGCTCGACGCGGTGGCCCACGGCGCCGACCTGGCCATCGGCTCCCGCTGGATCCCCGGCGGCAGGACCGTCAACTGGCCGCTGTCGCGCGAGCTGCTGTCGCGGGGCGCCAACACCTACGTGCGGCTGGCGCTCGGCATCCCGGTGGCCGACGCCACGGCGGGCTTCCGGGCCTACCGCGCGGCCACCCTGGAGAAGATCGGGCTGGACGACGTCGAGTCGCAGGGCTACTGCTTCCAGGTGGACCTCACGCTCCGCACCGTGCGGAAGGGCCTGCACGTGGTCGAGAAGCCGATCACGTTCGTCGAGCGCACGGTGGGCACCAGCAAGATGAGCCGGAAGATCATCCTGGAGGCCTTCTGGCGGGTCGCCGTCTGGGGGGTCACCGGGTTCGCCGACCGGTTTCGCCAAAGGCGATAAACGCGATCAGCAGGAACCCCGGCGCCCCCGAGGACGTTGACGCAGACGTACGAAAACCGGGTGAGTGGGGCAAGACATGGTGCGGATCGGACTGTTCCTCGGGTTCCTTCTGGTTCCCGTCCTGGAGATCTGGTTTCTGATCCGGGTGGGGTCCGTGATCGGCGGCTGGCAGACGGTCGCCCTGCTCATCGCCGACAGCGTCCTCGGCGCCTGGCTGGTGCGCCGCGAGGGGCGGCGCGCGTGGGCGGCGCTGCGCACGGCCATCGAGTCGGGACGCATGCCCGACAAGGAGCTACTCGACGGAGCCATGATCGTCGCCGGCGGCGCTCTGCTGCTGACCCCCGGCTTCCTGAGCGACGTGTTCGGGTTCTTCGCGATCTTGCCCTTCACCCGGCCGATCGCCCGGCGCTGGCTGTCGTGGTTCCTCGGCCGCCGGGTGCGGTCGCTCGCCGCCCGCTCGCCGTACGCGCCGCTCTTCGACGGCACGGCGGGGTTCGGCGGCCCGTCCGGCTTCGGTGACGCGTCCGGCTTCGGCGGCGCGCCGGGCTCCGGGCGCGGGCCGGGTTTCGGGTCCGCGCCGGGCTTCGGCGGGCCCGCCGGAGCGGGCCGGGGCCGGGTGGTGCGCGGCGAGGTCATCGACGACGACCAGTGAGCCCGGGCCCGCGCGGCCTTCGGCGCCGCGCCACTCGCTTGAGCGATCAGGGAATCGCCGCCGAAGGGCTCTGCGGCCCGGGTCCGTGCCGGCGCCGGTATGCACGCGCAATCTCTCAACTTCGCCCCCTGGGCATCGGCCGGAACGCGAGCAGGATTTATCTGAATAAAAGCGATCACCTCGGCGGTCGTGATCAATAAAGCGATAAACAAATAGCCGACGACGCTCGACACCTGTGTGTCGGCGCAAGCGTGGCAAATGAACGGGTGCACGATGATCCGTGCCGGGAGATCTGCGGCCGATGGATCTCGCCGGGAAATTCCGACATCGCACACCTATGAGTGATATCTCGTTAAGGGGAGATCAACGTGCCCACGCTTGGCGGCCTGCTCGGGGTTTTCGCGATCGGCACGGTGCTGACCGCGGGTGCCTTCTCCTTGACCGACGTCGTCGCCGTCGAATCCGCCGGTGCCGCACATGAGGCCGCTTCTCCGGCTCACAAGGGACAGCTTCGCCTCGCCGCTCGCTCTTCTCCTCGCCCGGACCCGAATAACAAGAACAAGAACCGGAACAAGGGAAAGAACACGCACGGGCAGCACGAGCGTCAGCGGGCGAGCCAGCACCAGCACCTGCTGCGGGATCTCACCGAGGTGCTGACGCCGGTGCAGAAGACGCAGACGTCGGCCGCGGCGCTGCCGTACAACCGGCAGCACTCCGACGCGGAGGCGCAGCCTCGGAGCACGCGGCACGCGCACGTGACCTCGGACGCGGAGCCGCGCCAGGACCAGGTGACGCGGCAGCGTGGCGAAGTGGTCCAGGGCGCACGGGGACCGGCCGGCCCGCGTGGTGAGCGGGGTCCGGTGGGGCCGCGTGGTGAGCGGGGTCCGGCGGGGCCACAGGGACCAGCCGGCCCACGTGGTGAGCGGGGCCCGGCGGGGCCGCAGGGACCGGCCGGTCCGCAGGGTCCGGTAGGGCCCGCGGGTCCGGCGGGTCCGCAGGGGCCCGCAGGAGTCTCGGGCTATGAGGTCGTCGTCGGGCCCGAGTTTGTTGCGGACCCGTTCTCCATTGATTCAGCAGGAGTTGCGTGCCCCGCCGGAAAGGTGGTGATTGGCGGAGGATATAGGACTCTTGTGGGCACCCTCGATCCAGGCGACGGCATCGTCTCTGTGGTCACATCCGCGCCGAACGCCGCGAACACGGGGTGGGAGATCTTGACTTTCAACAACAGCCAGTTCGCTGCGACTTTGGCCCCTTACGCGATCTGCGCCAACGCATCCTGACCGATCGAGCGGAGCGGTCGCGCCGTCGGCCGGTGCGCCGCCGGTAATCGGGCTTGCCGGAGGCGGATGCGACCGTCGTGGCCTTTCGGCGAGGTGAGCGCTGGAGCGTGCGAGAACAGCTCATGTCGGGCAGGGTGCCGCCAAGCCGCGAGCGTGACGGCGGGCAGCGCTCCTGAGGCGCCTTGGCCGGACCGCGTGACCGGACCCGCAAGAGCCCGGCACGCGACGGGACCACGCGGACCCCTGCCACCGGCGTGTCCGCCGCCCCGGCCCACGCGACGGGCAGGGCGGCGGCCGGTCAGCGCTCTTCCCAGGGGCCGACGTCGTCTTCCTTCCATTCCAGGCGGTCGACGACCCCGATCACGCCGTTGGTCCGTTCGACCATCCTGGTGAGCACCCGTGCCTGCGAGCGGCGCTCCACGCCGCCGGTGAGCGTCACGACGCCTTCCGACACCGACGCCTCGACGCCCGACAGGTCGGCCCACAGGCAGTTGCCGATGATGTCCCCGCGTACCTCCCGGGCGATGTCGGCGTCCGCGCGGGCGAGGACCTTGAGCAGGTCGTGGCGGCTGATGATGCCCACGAGCACGCCCTCGTCGTCCACGACGGGCAGGCGCTTGACACCGTGCCGGGTCATCTCGCGTGCGGCGCTGACCACGCTGGTGTACGGCCTGGTGGTGACGGCGGGGGAGGACATGAGCTCGGCGGCGGTCGTCCCGCGGGCCCGCTCGGCGGTTCTGGCGGCCCCGTGCCCCACGGCCTCGCGCAGGCGGGCGCGCAACGGCGGCCGGTAGCCCTCGCGGTAGAACTGCTCGCGGAACTCCTCCTTGCGCAGCAGGTCGGCCTCGGAGACCACGCCGATGACGTGGCCCTCGCCGTCGACGACGGGCACCGCGCTGACCTCGTGCGCGATGAGCACCTCGGCGACGTCCCTGAACGGCGTGCTGCCGTTGACGGAGGCGACCTCGCTGGTCATGACGTCCCGCACCTTCATGTGCATGATCGGCTCCCTCCCGGCCGGTCTGCCCTCCGGTTCCATCGCACCGCCCCGAGCGGCCGGCGGGAAGGGACGGACGGCCCTGGTGCCGGGGCCCTTGGCCATGCTTCGCCGGCACGGCGCGCGATCGGTGGCCGAAAGTCCCGAGGGGGTCAGGACCTTCACCGCTGACCTGGAAAGACACGGCGAGGCACGCTGAGACCGAGGAGATGGGAGGCGTCGTCATGACGGCGAAAGTCAAGGATGTCATGGGCAGGGTCGCCATCGCGGTGCCGATGGACGCGTCGTTCGCCGACCTTGTCGCCACCATGCGGCGGTTCAAGGTGGGCGCGGTCACCGTGATCGACGCCGACCGGCGCCCGGTCGGGGTGGTGTCGGAGGACGACATCCTGTTGAAGGAGATCGACCCCGGCGAGAGCGTGCTCGACGGCCCCCGCAGGCGCGAGGAGCACCGGAAGGCCGCGGGCACGAAGGCCGGCCAGATCATGACGCGTCCCGCGATCACGGTCACCGGCGGCACGTCCGTACGGGACGCGGCCCGGCTGATGCACCGCAACCGCGTCAAGCAGCTGCCCGTGATCGACGCCGTGACCGGCCGCATCGTGGGGACGGTCCACCAGGGCGACCTGCTGCGCGTGTTCGTCCGCTCGCCGGAGGACATCCTGGCCGACATCGAGGAGATCGCCGCCCGGCTGAACCTCGCCCCCGACGACCTGCGGATCACCGTCGACCGCGGCGTGGTCACGATCAGCGGGCAGGTGCCCCGCAGGTCGGACCTGAAGCCGCTGCTGCACGCCGTACGCCGGGTCGAGGGCGTCGTCGAGGTGGACGCCGACCTCGCCTTCCTCGTGGACGACCTGCTCATCGCCCCGCCGTTGCTGTGACCGAGCCCCCTGGGGGAGACCGTGAACACCCGGACGTCTGAAAGGATCGAGCGGGCCGCGAAGGCGGCGGTGGAGGCGGCCCTGTGGGCTCCCTCGATCCACAACACCCAGCCCTGGTCGTTCGGCGTGTGCGGCGACGAGATCTGCCTGCGCGCCGACCCCGAGAGGAAGCTGCGGATCTCCGACCCTGCGGGCCGTCAGCAGACGATCGGTTGCGGCGCCGCGCTGTTCAACGTGCGGGTCACGCTGCGGGCGCTCGGCTACGAGCCCGAGGTGCGGCGCTTCCCCGATCCGGAGCGCCCGCTGCTGCTCGCCACGGTACGGGTGCGTCCGGGACGGGAGCCGGGGGAGCATGTGCGCCTGCTGAACGCCGAGATCGATCGGCGGCGGACCCACCGGTCCGGGTTCACCGCCCTGCCGGTGCCGGACCCGCTGATCGACGCGCTCGAGGCCGAGGTGGCGGCCGAGGGCGGCCGCCTGGCGCCGATCAGGACGGACGCCTCCGCGCGGGTGCTCGCCGCGCTCACCGCCGCGGCGCAGGAAGTGCAGTCGCAGGACCGGTTGTTCGTCCTCGAGCTGACCCGCTGGGCGCGGCCGCCCGGCAGCTCGCGCCGCGACGGAGTGCCGGCGGCGGGCTACCCGGCCGATCCCCGGCGCACCCATCCCCAGCACTTCGCGCAGCGGGACTACGCCCGGGGACACGAATGGGGGCTGGCGCAGGACGAGCGGGTGTCCGCCTCGACGGGCCTCGTGGCGCTGCTCACCACCGCGGGCGACCTCCGGGAGGACTGGCTACGCGCCGGCGAGGCGCTGCAGCGCATGCTGCTCCACGCCTCCGCGTACGGCGTGAGCGTCGCCTTCCACACCCAGGCGCTCGAGATGCCGGAGCTGCGGGAGTTCATCCGCACTCACCTGTGCTCCGGCGAGCACCCCCAGATGATCATGCGGCTTGGCTTCGTCATCGACGAGAGCGAGAGCATGCGCCGCGCCCCCTCCGACGTCCTGGAGTGATCGGCAGGGAGCGACCGGCCGTCCCGGAGGGCGCGGCTCGCGGGGCCTTTCCGCCGCCGCAAAGGACGACGGCACCACGGTCCTCGACGCCGTGCGGGAGCGGGCGCCGTTCAGCAACAGGGGCCGAAACGGATGGCCGTGGCGGCTCCGCCACGGCCGGGGCACACCCGGCACGCCCGGTCACCTCATGATCTGCGAGACGTCGCAGGAGTCGCCGCCGGAGCAGTACGCGCCCTGGCTGGTGATGCTGCCGGCCGACGTGACGGTGGTCGACTGCGGGCCGCTCAGGAGCGAGGGCGTGCTGACGCCGTTGAGGTTCTGGATGTAACGGCCGTTGCCGGAGTTGTGCTGCGCGGCGCCGGTCCGCGCGCCCCCGGTGCTCTGGTGACCCCGCGGGCCCGGCCTGGGCTTGGCCCGCGCCCTCGCCTCGGCGGCCCTGGCGGCCCTGGCGGCCCTGGCCGCTTTGGCGGCCTTCGCGGCTTTTGCTGGCTTCGCGGCCTTGGCCTTCGCCGCGGCCGCCGCGGCCGTGTGGGGCTTGCGGCGCAGCGGTGCGGAGGCGGCGTCCGCCGCCGGGACGGCGAGCCCCGCCAGCGAGACGACGAGCGCGGTCACCGCGAGCCGCCGGACCGCCGTGACGAGACCGGTTCCGGGAACGTCCGCGCGCTGATGAGACACCTGGCACCCCACCTGCCTGCTGAGCTGTGGATATATGCGACATAGGGTCATATGCCCGGATCATGTGACTCGTTACCCTGCGTCACCCCGCCTCGCGCGGGCCGAAGGTCCCGCGGGCCGATGGCTTTCGCCCGGCGTCGCCGCCGCGGGCCGGATGATCTGCTGGTGTCATGACACCCGCTGTGCGTTCGCTGCGCGGGCTGCCCGAGGAGGAGGCCGCGCGCCTGCTCGCCGAGCACGGGACCAACGAGATCCCCCAGCCCCGGCCGCCCGCCCTGCCGGTGCGGGCCGCGCGCCAGCTCGCGGACCCGCTGTCTCTCCTGCTGCTGGCGGCCGGCCTGGTCACGCTCGTCGTCCTCGCCGAGGTGCCCGAGGGCGTCGCGATCCTGGCCATTCTCCTGGTGAACGTGCTGATCGGGACCGGCCAGGAGGTCAGGGCCGACAAGGCCGTCCGCGCGCTGCGCGCGCTCACCGCGCCGATGGCCACGGTCGTGCGGGACGACGCCGTACGCCGGGTGCCCGCGGCGGAGGTGGTCCCCGGCGACCTCGTCGTCGTGGCGGCCGGAGACCGGGTGCCCGCGGACGCCCGGCTGGTCGAGGCCGAGGCGCTGGCGGTGGACGAGGCGCTGCTGACGGGCGAGTCGATGTCGGCGGCCAAACGGGCGGGCGGCCCCGGCGGGCCGGACGTGCCGCTGGGCGACCGCGCGGGGGAGATCTTCTCCGGCACGCTCGTCGTGCGCGGCCGGGGAACGGCGCACGTGCTGCGCACCGGAGCCGCCACCGAGGTCGGCCGGATCGCCTCGGCCCTGGGCGGCGGCGGCAAGGGACCGCTGCAGGCCGAGCTCGCCCAGGTGTCGCGGCGGATCGGCCTGCTCGCGGTCGCGGCGGGCGCCCTGATGATCCTCATCGGCCTCACCCGGGTCAGCCGGGGCGAGGCGGCGCTGATCGACATCATCCTCGCGGGGGTGGCGCTCGCCATCGCCGCGGTGCCCGAGAGCATGGCCACGGCCGTCACCACCGCGCTGGCGCTGTGCGCCCAGCGCATGGCCCGCCTCGGGGTGATCGTGCGCAGGCTGACCGCCGTCGAGGCGCTGGGCGCCACGACCGTCATCGCGGCCGACAAGACCGGCACGCTGACCACCGGCCACCTCACCGTCGCCGACCACGTCGCCGCCGAGGACGCCGACCTGTGGCGGGCCGGGCTGCGCTGCAACGACGCCCGAGACGGGCTGGGCGACGCGGTGGACGTCGCGCTGGCCGCCGCGGCCGCCCGCGCGGGCGTGCGGCTGCCGGACGGGGAGAGCAGGATCGGCACCCGGCCCTTCGACGCCGAGACCCGCTCGATGGCGGTGGTCACCGCCGTGGACGGGGCACGCCCGCTGCTGACGGTCAAGGGCGCCCCGGAGGTGGTGCTGGCCCGCTGCGCGCCCGGCGCGGAGACCGACCGGCTCGCCCAGGCCGTGTCCGACCTGGCCAAGCGGGGGCTGCGCGTGCTCGCGCTCGCCGAGGCGGAGACCGGCGACCTGGACGCCACGGGGCTGCGCCCGGTCGGCCTGGTCGCGCTGCAGGACGAGATCCGGCCCTCCGCGCGCCGGGCCGTGGCCGACTGCCGGGCCGCGGGCATCCGGGTCGTGATGGTGACCGGCGACCACGCGGAGACCGCGCGCTCGGTCGCCGCGGAGGTCGGCATCGACGCCGACGCCGTGGTGGCCCGGGTGGACCCCGCCACCAAGCTCCGCCTCGTACGCGACCTGAAGGAGCGCGGCGAGGTGGTCGCGATGACCGGCGACGGCGTGAACGACGCCCCGGCCCTGCGGCACGCGGACGTCGGCGTCGCCATCGCCGGCGACGAGGGCACCGACGTGGCCCGCGAGGCCGCCGCCGTCGTCGTGACGAACGGCGAGCTCGGCACGATCGTGACCGGAGTGCGGGAGGGCCGGCGGCTGCGCCACAACGTCGCCTCCATGGTCGGCTACCTGCTCACCGGCAACCTCGCGGAGATCTTCATCGTCCTGGCCGGCCTGATCGTCTGGCCGGACCTCGTCGTGCCGCTGCTCCCGGTGCACCTGCTCTGGATCAACCTGGCCCTGGACGGGATCCCGGCGATCGCGCTCGGCGTCGACCACCCGGCGGGCGACCCCCTCACGCTGCGGCGGCGCGAGAGGCTGCTGGCGTGGACGGCGCTCATTCGCATCGGGCTGCGCGCGGCGGTCGTCGCGGTGCTCGTGTTCGCCGCGGTGGAGACGGCGCGGCGGCTCGGCTGGAGCGACGAGCAGGTCCGCGCCCAGGCCGTGCTCGCCCTGGTCTTCGCCCGGCTGACCCTGGCGTACGTGACCCGGGCGCGCCGGATGACCTTCGAGCGCGGCTGGTGGCGGAGCCGCCCGGTGCTCGCGGCGGTGACGGCCACGCTGGCCCTGCAGACCGTCGTCACCGCCGTGCCCCTCCTGGGCGCCCCGCTCGCCCTCGTGCCGCTGCCGCCGCTCGGCTGGGCGATGGCCCTCGGCGCGGCCGTGCTCACCGTGGCGCTGTGCGACGCGCTGCGGCGGGCGGCACCCGTACGCGAGTGAGCCGCGTACGGCCGCTACCATTCGGTATCCCGACGATTTGATCTTTTGGAGTGACGATGTCCCGACCCGGTCTGGTGATCGGCGGATACACCCCCGACACGGAGGGGTCGGGCCCCGGTCTGACGGTGGCCCGCCGGCACGCGGACGGACGGCTGGAGGCGGTGGCGGAGACGGCCGCGTCCGGGCCGTCGTTCGTCGTCGCGCACCCCCGGCTGCCGCTGCTGTACGCCGTGCTCGAACGCGCCGGGGACGGCGGCCTCGCGGTGTTCGCCGACGACGACACCCCGCGGCTGCTGGCCGAGCACCCCAGCGGCGGCTCGCTGCCGTGTCATCTGGCGATCGACCCGGAGTGCCGGTGGCTGGTGATCGCCAACTACGGCGACGGGACCGTCACCGGTTACCGGCTGGGCGGAGACGGGATGCCCGAGCCCGGCCCGCTGACGTTCCGGCACGAGGGCCGCGGCCCCCACCCGGACCGGCAGGAGGGCCCGCACGCGCACCAGGCGGTCTTCGGGCCCGGCGGCGTGCTGCACGTGACCGACCTCGGCACCGACGAGGTGCGCCGCTTCCTGCCCGGCATGCGCCCGCACCCCGAGGGTCCCGTACGCCTGGCCTCCGGCAGCGGCCCCCGGCACTTCCTGCACCACGAGGGCTACTGGTACGTCACCGGCGAGCTCGACGGCACCGTGCGGGTCTACGACGGCGAGTGGCGCGAGGCGGGCGCGGTGCGGGCGAGCGGCGCGGCCGGGGAGAACCTGCCCTCCCACATCGCGCTGTCCGGCGACGGCAGGCACCTGTACGTCGCCAACCGGGGGCCGGACACCCTGGCCGTCTTCGCCGTGGACGGGCCCCGGCTCACCCGGGTGGCCGAGGTGCCGTCGGGCGGGCATTGGCCGCGCCACTTCGCGATCGACGGCGACCGCGTCTACGTCGCCAACCAGCGGTCGGACTCGGTCACCACGCTGGCGCTGAAGGAGGGACTGCCCGAGCCGGCCGGTCGGGCGCTGGCCGTCGGCACCCCCTCGTGCGTGCTCATCCGGTGATGCGGCCGACGCCCCCGACGATCCACACCCGCTGGGCCTGCCCGGTGCTCTGCGGGACCTCCGGCCGCCACTGCCGGATGTAGACGAGGCCGGGGTCGACCAGCTCGGTGCCGTCGAAGAAGCGCAGCACCTTCTCCCGGCTGCGCAGCGTGGTGTCGACGTCCGGCAGGACCTGCCGGAACAGCTCGACGATCTTCCCGGCCAGGTCGGGACGGGTGTCGAAGACGGCGTGGCCGATGGCCAGGTAGCTGCCCGGGGCGAGGTGGTCGCGCACGTGGGCGACGCACTTGTACGGCTCGGCCGAGTCGGGGAGATACTGCAGCCGGGCCGGGATCAGCACGGCGACCGGCTGGTCGAAGTCGATGAGCCGGAGCATCTCGGGGTCGGCCAGCATCTCCGCCGGACGCAGGATGGAGCCGTCGACCACCCCGGTGCAGGGGTTGCGGGCGAGCATGGCCCGCGCGTGGTTGAGCACCACCGGGTCGTCGTCGACGTACACCACGCGGGCGTCGGGCGCGAGCTCCTGCGCGATCTCGTGGGTGTCGCGCCGGGTCGGCAGCCCGGACGCCACGTTGAGGAACTGCCGCACGCCCTGCTCGATGAGGAAGCGCACCACCCGCTCGAGGAATACGCGGGACTCCTCGGCTATCGTCTTGACCTCGGGCGCGATGGCTATCAGCCGCTCGGCGAACTCCCGGTCGGCGGCGAAGTTGTCCTTGCCTCCGAGCAGGTAGTCGCCCATCCGGGCGATGTTCGCGGTGCCGGTTCTGAGACTGGCCACCTTGACGGGCCGCTCGCCCTCGCCCAGCCCCCTGCCGCCCAAACCGCCTCCCTCACTCACATATCGCTAATAAGCGTCTGTCGGTAATTATCGCGTCAATCCCACCAGAACGACCAGGCATTCTGGCCCACGATCTGCTCGGCGTAGTCGGCGAGCGTGCCCGGTCCCTGCAGGATGCTGTCGGGGCAGAACGTCCAGTGCTCCGCCGCCACGCGCACCGCGTGCGCGAGCGTGGCGGGCGGCGCGGCGACGCTGAGGTCCAGCGTGTTGAACCCCATGCCGACCACCCGCACCCCGAACCGCTCCTCCCAGCTGCGCACCACGGCCGCCAGGGGCACGGTCCACTCGTTGTGGTGCAGCGCCCCCTGCCAGCCCATGACGACCATCGCGTCGGCGCCGCGGTTCACCGCGGCGAGCCCCAGCGGCGTGACGCGCTCGGCCACCACCTCGGCGTACCAGTCGGCGACCACGTCGGGGTCGGCCACGAGCGCGGCCGGCGGCGCGAGCCCGGGGCACTGCGCCCCGAACGGCGCGAGGTACGCCTCGTGCCCGGGCAGCAGGTCCTGCCACGCCTCCGCCATGAACCCGGCCGCGCTGTAGAAGTCGATCTGCTCGGGCGAGTCCGGCGCGATCTGCCCGGCCGACCAGGGCTGCACGCCGTCCTCCAGCAGCACCGGCCACAGCCCCGACCGGGGGTGCTCGGCGCGCAGCCGGGCCCACAGCCCGGCGGGCACCGGCTCGTCGCTCAGCCAGAACGAGGGACGGTGATGGGTGCGCAGCTTGTCGTAGCCGGGGTCCGGCCACACGAGGGACCCGGACGGCAGCTCGACGGACAGCACCCGGCCGTCGCCGCCGTCGCCGAACAGCAGCTCCAGGCCCGTGGGGAGCCGCCGACGCTCGTGAACCGACATGCGCCAATAATGTCGGACCCGGCCTCGGCACGTCCCACCGAGGGCGATCATTACGCGGTCACGGTATGTCGAGCCGGCACAACCCCTCGGCCAGGACCTTCGTGGTCAGACGCGTACGGCTGTCGCAGCCCAGCTTGGCGAAGATGTGCTCCAGATGGGTGGTGACGGTGCGCACGCTCAGGACCAGCGCGGCGGCGATCTGCGGGTTGGAGTCGCCCTGCGCGACCCGGGTGAGCACCTCGATCTCCCGCGCGGTCAGGTCGTACGGCAGGGTGCACGGGCGTTCGGCGATGACCGCGCCCTGGATGGCGCCGTGGAGGCCCACCCCGGCCCGGTGCAGGCGCAGCTCGCGCCACTGGCCGGTGGAGTCCAGCCACAGCCCCCGGCGCGACAGCTCGCGGGAGTCGATGAACGCCCTGGCCAGCTCCGCCATCCGGGGCTCGTTCGCGAGCGCCTCCGACGGCGGCCACCCGGCGACGTCCCTGCGCCGGCCGCCCCGTTCGTACGCCACCGCGTGAAAGCCGGGCGGCAGGCCGAGCGGGTCGATGACGCAGCGGGTCACGTCGGTGAGGTGGGCCAGGGCCGGGGAGACCGCGCTGATCACCGCGGGCGCCTCCGGCGGCAGCTCCTCGCGGGAGCCGACGTGCAGCAGCCCGGTGTAGCGCCCGCCGGTCAGGAACAGCGGCGTGGTGATCCCCGAGCGCCAGCCGTACGGCTCCAGGTGGCGGCGGAAGTAACGCTCGGTGCCGGGGGAGCCCATGACGACGGGCGTGCGCCGGGACATGGCCCGGCGGTAGGCGTCGAGCCGGGCGTACTCCTCGGCGGCGTCGTCGTCCACCCGCGTGTACCCCGACGACACCAGCGACCGGTGCCGGCCGGTCGCCGGGTCGAACGCGACGAACTCGTAGGCCTCCACGGGGATGACCTCGCGCAGTGCGGTCATCGCGCCGTGCGCCCCCTGCCGGGCCACCTGGATGCCGAGTTCGGCGACGGCGTGCAGGCTCCGCGCGCTGAGGCTGATTGCGTCCATGGATCCTCCATGCTCAGCGTGCCGGGTCAAGGAACGGTAAGAAATACGTAAACCATCCGATCCGAGAGGAGGTCCCGTTTCCTACCCTCACCCGCAACACGACGGAGAGGCGGAGGACCAGTGAGGGTCACGAGAAGCCGGGCGGCCGCCCTCGCTGTGGCGGCCATCATGCTGAGCGGCGGGTGCGGGGGAGGATCGTCGTCCGACGGCGGCGGTGGCGGCGACGGAGCCAACGCGTTCTCGGTCGCGCTGACCGAGCCCGACCATCTCACCCCGGGCAACACCTCGAGCAGCTACTCGGTCACCGTGCTCGACGCGCTGTTCGACACGCCGGTCTCCATCGACCCCGCCACGGGCAAGCCGCAGATGCGGGCGGCCGAGTCGGTCACCAGCACCGACCAGAAGGTCTGGACGATCAAGTTCAAGCCGGGGCGCAAGTTCAGCAACGGCGAGCCGGTGACCGCGCAGAGCTTCGCCGACGCGTGGAACGCCGCCGCGTACGGGCCCAACGGCTGGACCAACAACTACTACTTCGACAAAATCGAGGGCTACGACGAGCTGAACCCCGAAAGCGGCCGGCCCTCCACCGACAAGCTGCGCGGCCTCAAGGTCGTCGACGACACCACCCTCGAGGTCACGCTCACCGCGCCGTTCAGCCAGTTCCCGATCACGCTCGCGTGGATCGCGTTCGCGCCGATGCCGAAGGCCGCCTTCGCCGATCTCAAGGCGTACGACCAGGCGCCGATCGGCAACGGGCCGTTCGTCCTGGACGGCCCGTGGGAGCACAACAAGCAGATCAAGCTCAAGCGGTCGCCGACCTACACCGGCGAGCGCGCGGCCAAGGCCGACGCGGTGACCTTCAAGATCTACGCCAGCCGCGACACCGCGTACACCGACCTGCGGGCCGGCCGGGTGGACCTGCAGCTCACGATCCCCCCGGCGAGCGCGCCCGAGGCCAAGAAGCTGCTCGGCGACCGGTTCGTGGCGACGCCGGGCGGCACGATGGACTACCTCGGCTTCCCCGTCTTCGACAAGCGGTTCGCCGACCCCGACCTGCGCAAGGCCGTCTCCATGGCGATCGACCGGCAGGCCATCGTGAACGCCGTCTACAACGGCACGTTCAAGCCGATGGCGTCGCTGCTCGCGCCGCTGGTGCCCGGCTACCGCGAGAACGCCTGCGGCGAGGCGTGCACGTACGACCCGGTCAAGGCCAAGGAGCTGTTCGACAAGGCCGGCGGCTTCAGCGGCACGCTCAACTTGTGGTTCTCCAACGCCGACCCCAGCTACGAGCAGTGGATGACCGCCGTCGCCAACCAGCTCAAGCAGAACCTCGGCATCACCGACATCAAGTTCCGCAAGATCCCGGCGTCCGACTACCTGTCGACGCTGCGCGCGCACAAGCAGGACGGGCCGTACCGCAACAACTGGGTCATGGACTACCCGAGCCCGCAGAACTACCTGGAGTCCATGTGGGGCGAGGGCAACCGGATGGGCTGGGAGAACAAGGAGTTCCTCGACCTCATCGACCGGGCCAACTCCGCCCCGACCTTCGAGGAGAGCCTCCCGCTCTACCAGAAGGCCGAGGACATCGCGCTCGCCGAGATGCCGATGATCCCCCTGTGGAACTGGCAGGACCAGATCGGCTACTCCAGCAGGCTCAGCGGAGTGAACGTCACGCCGTACAGCGCCAACCTCCACACGATCAGCGTGAAGCAGGGGTGACCCGGGGGTGAGGTACGCCGCGCAGCGCCTGGCGCAGGCGGTTCCGGTGTTCTTCGCGACCACCTTCCTGATCTACGCGATGGTGTTCGCGCTGCCGGGCGACCCGATCCTGGCGCTCGCGGGCGACAAACCGGTGCCCGAGCAGGTGCTCGACGTGATGCGGGCGCGCTACCACCTCGACGAGCCGCTGCTGGTGCAGTACGGCCTGTACATGCTCGGGGTGTTCCGGGGCGACCTGGGGGAGACCTTCACCGGCCAGCCGGTGAGCGAGCTCCTCCAGGACCGGTGGGCGGTCACCGCGCAGCTCGCGGTCACCGCCTGGGTCTTCGAGCTGGTCGTCGGCGTCGGCCTCGGCGTACTGGCCGGGCTGCGCCGCGGCGGGATCGCCGACACGGCGGTCCTCGCCGGCACCACGTTCGTCATCGCGGTTCCGGTGTTCGTGGTCGGGTACACGGCCCAGATCGTGCTGGGCCTGAATCTGGGGCTGTTCCCGACCGCGGGCACCGAGGAGGGCTGGCCGGGCAGCTACCTGCTGCCCGGCATGGTCCTCGGCTCGTTCGGCCTGGCGTACGTGGCCAGGCTCACCCGCACCTCGCTGGTGGAGAACCTGCGCGCCGACTACATCCGCACGGCCACCGCGAAGGGCCTGACGCGGCGGCGGGTCGTCGGGCTGCACGCGCTGCGCAACTCGCTCATCCCGGTCGTGACCTACCTCGGCGTGGACTTCGGCAACCTCATGGCCGGGGCGGTCGTCACCGAGGGCATCTTCAACCTGCCCGGCATCGGCCAGCAGGTGTTCCAGTCCATCCAGCTCCAGGAGGGCCCCGTCGTCGTCGGCGTCGTCACCCTGCTCGTCATGATCTTCATTCTCGCCAACCTCGCCGTGGACCTGCTGTACGGCGTGCTCGACCCGAGGATCCGCCGTGCTCGCGCGTGACGCCTGGCTGGAGCTGCGGGGCCGGGCGGTCTTCTGGTTCTCCGCCGCCGTGCTGGTGGTGGCCCTCGCGATGGCGGCCTTCCCCGGGCTGTTCACCCGGCTCGGCCCCAACGAGGCCTGCGACCTGAGCCTGTCCAAGCACGGCCCGGACGACGGCGCGCTGTTCGGCTACGACCTGCAGGGCTGCGACTACTGGTCTCAGGTCGTGCACGGCACCCGGGCGTCCATCGTGGTCGGCGTCGCGGTCACCGTCTTCGCCCTGCTGATCTCCATCGTGCTCGGGCTGATCGGCGGCTACTACGGCGGCCTCGCCGACGCGGTCATCTCCCGGGTCACCGACGTGTTCTTCGGCATCCCGTTCGTGCTCGGCGCGACCGTCGTGCTGGTCGCCTTCCCCGACCACGGCATATGGGCGATGACGCTGGTCCTCGTGCTGCTCGGCTGGACGACCATGACCCGGATCATGCGCGGCCAGGTCATCGCCGTGAAGGAGATGGACTTCGTCGCCGCCGCCCGCATGCTGGGCGCGAGCGACCGCAGGCTGATGTTCCGGCACATCCTGCCCAACTCGATCGCGCCGGTGATCGTGGTGGCCATGCTGAACGTCGGGAACGTCATCGCCGGGGAGGCCACCCTCGACTACCTCGGCGTCGGCCTGCAGTATCCGGACGTGTCGTGGGGCCTGCAGCTCAACATCGCCCAGACGTTCTTCGCCGACCACCCCCACCTGCTGGTCTTCCCCGCGCTGTTCCTCACCGCGACCGTGCTGAGCTTCCTCATGCTCGGCGACGTCGTCCGCGACGCCCTCGACCCCCGCCTGCGCTGACTCCGCGCACCGGAAAAGCCCGCCGGCGGGGCTCGATCGGCCGGGCCGGCATCCCGGCCCTCGCGGCGTCCACACGTACTTCCCGGCGCCCGAGCGGTCGCCCGTACCGCACGACCGCCCGAACGCGGCGCTCCAGCCTCGGCCGCCGCGCGGGGTGGGCCCGGGCGGGCTCACCCGCGTGCGGCACACCGTCTCCGCCGTGGACCCGACCTTCTACCAGGGCTGAGCGGTTCTACGCGGGCGCGACGAGCAGGCGGTCGAGGACGCGCACCCCGAACTCCAGGCCCTCGACCGGCACCCGCTCGTCCAGGCCGTGGAACATGCCGAAGTAGTCGAGGTCCGGCGGCAGCAGCAGGGGCGCGAAGCCGTACCCCCGGATGCCGATCCTGGCGAACCACTTGGCGTCGGTGCCGCCGCTCATGACGTACGGCACGGGCCTGCCGGCCGGGTCCTCGGCGAGCAGGGCGGCGGTCAGCTCGTCGAACAGCCCCTCGGCGGGGGAGGAGACGGCCTCCTCGAAGTTGACGAACTCGCGGGAGATCTTCGGCCCGAGCAGCCGGTCGACGGTCTCCAGGAACTCCTCGCGCTGCCCGGGCAGGAACCGGCCGTCCACGTGCGCCTCGGCCGTGCCGGGGATCACGTTGACCTTGTAGCCGGCGTCCAGCATGGTCGGGTTGGCGGAGTTGCGCAGCACGCCCTTGAACAAGGCGGCGGCGCGGGGGATCCGCTCGATCTCCTCCTCCAGCCGGTCCACGTCGATCGGCCGGCCGAGCGCCCGCGACAGCTCGTCGATCAGCATGGCCACCTCGGGCGTCAGCCGCACCGGCCAGGGATGGTCGGCGAGGCGGGCGAGGGCCCGGGCCAGCTCGGCCACGGGGTTGTCCACGGCGGGCTTGGACCCGTGACCGGGCACGCCGCGGGCCGTCAGGCGCATCCAGGCGGTGCCGCGCTCCCCGACGGCCACCGGGTAGATGCGGACATCGCCCTCATACCAGGAGAAGCCGCCGGACTCGCTGATCGCCTCCGTGCAGCCCTCGAACAGGTCGCGGTGCCGCTCGACGGCGTGGCCCGCGCCGTACTCGCCGGTGGCCTCCTCGTCGGCGAGGAAGGCCAGCACGAGGTCGCGCTTGGGGCGCGCGCCGCGGCGCGCGTTCTCGCGGGCCCAGGCGAGGGTCATGGCGAGCGTGCCCTTCATGTCGACCGCGCCCCGGCCGTGCACGCACCCGCCGGAGATCTCGCCGGAGAACGGGTGCGTGCTCCACTCGGCCGGGTCGGCGGGCACGACGTCGAGGTGCCCGTGCAGCAGCAGCGCGTCGGGGCTGTCGCCGGGGATCCGGGCCACCACGCTGGTGCGGCGCGG
This sequence comes from Microbispora rosea subsp. aerata, assembly GCF_014647835.1. GTDB lineage: Bacteria > Actinomycetota > Actinomycetes > Streptosporangiales > Streptosporangiaceae > Microbispora > Microbispora aerata. Next base: position 10,443 of record NZ_BMPY01000032.1, on the reverse strand, counting down.
CGCGGACTCGAACACCACCGGCTCGATGCCGACCTCGGCGAGCAGGGACGCCACATACTCGGCGGCCCGCCGCTCGCCCGGGCCGTCGCCCGACCCGTCGTTGGTGGTGTCGATCCGCAGCAGCTCCGAGCAGATGTCCGCGACCTCCGTCATGGCGTCTCCCCGTCGTGCTCCCCGTTCTGCTCCCCGCCGTGCAGGGTCAGCGGCGGGACCTCCGGCGTCGGGAAACCGAAGACGATGCCGTAGAACGCCAGCTCGGCCTCCAGGGCCCGGACGATCGTCTCCTCACGCCGCCACCCGTGCTGTTCCCCCTCGAACGTGAGGTACGCCCAGCGGTGCCCGTGCCGGGCCAGCGCGGCGGCGAAGCGCTCCGACTGCGCCGGATCGACCACCTTGTCCTCCAGCCCGTGCAGGAGCAGGGCCGGGCCGGACGCGCGTTCGGCGTGCAGCTCGGGCGACCTGTCCAGGTAGCGCTGCCGGGTCTCCGGCAGCGGGCCGATCAGCCCGTCGAGGTAACGCGACTCGAAGTCGTGCGTCTCCGCCGCCCAGCGTTCGGGGTCGGAGATGCCGTAATGGGACACCGCGCCGCAGAAGACGTCGCTGTGGACCAGCGCGGCCATCGACGTCCAGCCGCCGGCGCTGCCGCCTCTGATCGCGACCTTCCGCGCCCGCCCGGTGCCGAGCAGCCACCGCGCCACCGTCTCGCAGTCGCGCACGTCGACCACGCCCCAGTTGTGCCGCAGCCGCTCCCGGTAGGCCCGGCCGTAGCCGGTGGAGCCGCCGTAGTTGACCTCGGCGACGCCGATGCCCCTGCTGGTGAAGTACGCGATCTCCAGGTCGAGCACCGGCGCGGCGGCGCTGGTCGGGCCGCCGTGCACGAACACCACGTACGGCGCGGGCCCGTCGCCCGCGGGGGCGTACAGGTGCGCGTGGACCCCCTCGACGGTCACCGCCTCGAGGGCGGGCAGCTCGGCGTCGGCGGGCACCGGCCTGCCCGGCGACAGCACCTCGTGCGCCCCGGTGTCCAGGTCGACCCGCACCACCTCCGACGGCCGGTGCGGCGAGGCCGCGACGCCCACCACGTGGGAGCCGGCGGCCGACAGGGCGGGCGCCCAGTAGGTGTAGCCGCCGCCGACGTCTCTGGGGGAGCCCGCCGTCGCGGGGGAGTCGAGCACACCCAGCCGCCGCTCGTCGGCCGTGCCGTACACGGTGGCGATCCGGCCGCCGGCGACGGCGAAGAACGTGGCGCCGATCTTCCAGGTGGCGTCGCCGAACTCCAGCGGCATCGGGGTCAGGTCGCGCGTGGTGCCGTCCAGGCCGACCAGGTGGATGTTCCACCAGCCGGTGGGGTCGCTGACGGCGTACAGGCTCTCGTCGTCGCGCCACTCGGCCTGGCAGGTGGACGCGCCGGACAGCAGGACGCGGTGCGGGCCGCCGTCCACCGGCCCGACGCACAGCTCGGTGGCGTCCCAGGGCATGTCCGGGTGGTTCCAGCCGATCCACGCCAGCGTGCGCCCGTCGGGCGAGACACGCGGGTTCATCAGGAAGTGGTGGCTCTTCACCACGCTGCGCGGGGGGGAGCCGTCGAGCGGCACCGCGACGATGTCGCGCTCGCCCCTGCGGGCGTCGCCCCGCTCGCGCACGCACCACACCTCGCCGCCGTGCACGACCAGGTCGGCGTAGCGGGCGGAGTCGTCGGGGGTCAGCGGGACCGGCTCGCCGCCCGGGTCGCACACATAGATGCGGCCGTCGGCCCAGTTGGTGAACACCAGGCGGCCCTCGTGCGCCCGCCAGGACCGCCCGCCGTACTCCATGACCCGGTTCCTGGCGTTCCAGCCCGGCGGGAGCACGTCCTCGACCACGCCGTCGGCCCTGCGCCGCACCACGCAGCGGCGGCCGCCCTCGTGCGGGCGCGGCTCGTCCCACCAGACCTCGTCGCCGGAGATCTCCACCCACAGCGGGCGGTCGTCCACCCGCGCGACGTCCACGGCCCGAATGGTCACCAGTTCCCCCCGGAGTCTGGAAGCGGAATGTCTGAGGGGTACACGATGTGCGCGATCCCCCCGCTGCTCGTGGCGCGCAGCCAGACGTTCTCGAACGCCGCGCGCGGGTACACCCGCCGCACGCCGTCGTCGTCCGGCGCGGCCGGGTCGTTCGCGATCACGTCGCCCTCCGCCGTGAACCCCGTCACGACCATGAGGTGCCCGGCGGTGGAGTATCCGGCACCCGGCAGTTCATGCTCGCGGAACGCCTGCGAGGTGATCACCGGGATGCCGGCGGCGATGAACCGCTCCAGCTCGGCCAGCGAGCGCAGCCGCGTGACGAAGCCCTCCAGGCCGTACCGCCCGGCGTACGCCACGCCGAAGGGCCAGTTGCCGGTGCCCTGGTAGCTGTGGTCGTACATGTCGCGGGCCGCGTGGTCGACCGCCGGGCACGGGTCGCCGGGGGCGACCCAGGCGAGCTCGGCCGGGGCGGGCCCGCGCCCCCAGTAGTCCAGCACCATCGTGAACGACGCGGGACTGCACCAGGACTCCCCGCCGCCGTCCCACTGCGGGTAGTGCCCGGTGTGGACCTTCTGGGACCGGCGCGGCACGTCCAGCTCCACCGGCTCGGGCCGCGGGCCGCCGCCCGTCCCGCCCTCGCCGCCCGGCCGTACGGCCGAGGCCATCACGGTGAGGGAGCGCACCTCGGCGCCGCGGCCGTACAGGGTGACGCGCACACGGTAGGAGGTGACGGGGCGGGCGGCGACGAAGGTGTCGACCGCGACGTCCCCGTCGGCGTCCCCCTGCCCGGGCAGCGACGTGCGGTGGATGTCCGCGTCGGTCTCGGCCCAGCGGCCCATGACGTACCACTTGGTCAGGGCGCCGGCGACGGTCCGCGCCTGGATCTCGATCTCCAGCCAGGCGCCGGGCGGCGCGGCGGCAGTCCACGACGGCACCATCTCCGTGGCCGGGAAGCCGATCTCCCGCTCCGGGGACGTCCAGCGCGTGTAGGGCCATTCCCGCTCGCCGCCGGGTGCGAACGGGTCCAGATATCTCGCCGTCCCCGTCTCCTGCGCCCCGACGGACCACCGGTGGAGGACGACGGGGCTCACCTGGGGGCTCGGACCGGCCGACAGCAGGGTGACCACCTCGCCGATTGTTGTTACCGCCCCGACCTGGCACATCGGATGGTTTACGTATCCGACACATCGGACGGTACGCCATCGGCGGGCCTGCTTCGCACCGGCGCGGCGCGGACCCCGGGGCGCGCCGGCGCCGTCACCGGACTCGCCCGCGGCGTCCCCGGCCCTCGGGCCGGGGAGCGGGTCAGAGGTACAGGCCGGTGCCGGCGGGCGGCTCGGGCGCGGCGGCCAGGCGGCCGTCCCGCAGGGCGAACAGCTCGGCCAGCGTCGCGCCGCCGGGGCCGGCGCCCTCGGGGAGGCCCAGCCACTCGGCCGCCTGCGCGGCGTCGAACCGGCCCACCTCGATCTGCGCCAGGCACCGCCCGGGCCGTACGACCGCGGGGTGGAGCCGGCTGAGGTCCTCGTTGGTCGTGATCGCCACGAGCACGTCCCGGCCCTGGCCGAGCAGCCCGTCGGTGAGGTTGAGCAGGCGCGACAGGCCCTGGCCCGTCGACTGCTTGGCCTCGGCGCGGATCAGCTCGTCGCAGTCCTCCAGGACCAGCAGCCGCCAGCGCGGCTCGGCGTCCTCGTCGGGGCCGTCCCAGCCGACGGCGACGTCCATCAGGTAGCCGGGGTCGTTGAACAGCAGCTCGGGGTCGAGCACGCAGTCGACCTGGCACCAGGACGCCCACTCGCGGGCGAGCGTGCGCAGCAGCGTCGTCTTGCCGGTCCCGGGCGGGCCGTGCAGGAGGACCAGCCGGCCCGCCACGTCGGCCGCGGTGGTCGCCATGAGGGCGTTCAGGCGGCCGACGGCGGCCCGGGGGTAGTTCCGCCTGATCTCCTGCCAGGAGGAGGTCGTGATGGGCTTGGCGGAGCGGTGCGGGCCGTGGCTCGAGCGCCACCAAAAGCCCATCCGCACGTGGTCGGACTCGGGGGCCTCCTCCTCCGCGTCCCTGGTCGCCTGGTCGAGGACCGAACCGGCCAGCTCCTCGCTGACGGCCGTGGCGGTCAGCGTCGCCGACCGGTTGGCGTTGCGGACCACCCGCAGCGTCCACCCCTCGCCCGCGATGAGCCGGGTCTCGTAGCCGTCGGCGTGCTGCGCGACGCGCAGCAGGCGGCCGCCCTCGGGGGCGAGCGGGGCGCCGGCGCGCACCCGTGTGAGGCTGGCCGTACGCGACCAGGGCTGCTCGCCCGTCGCGAACGGCGACAGCGCCAGGGCGTCGATCACGTCGGCCGGGGTGCCGGTGTCGTCGATCCAGATCCGCATCGGCACGGGCGGTTGCGAGGGCGTGGGGTGTGTGGAGAAGTCGACCTCCTTGACAACGGACATACCGTCATGGTCGCGACGCCGCGTGGTTGTTGTCGACGGATTTACGGCCGACGGGTGCGTTCCAACGGTGCGACAAGCCTTTTCTCGGCAAAAAGGGCCATGCCGCCGACCGCCGGTGAATACGCTTGGACGTCCCCTGCACTTGGAGTTCTCGTGGCTGACATCGTGTCCCGTGCCGAGTGGGGCGCCCGCTCCCCGAAAGGCGCTTATTCCCGGGTGAGTGCCACAAAGGGCGTGAAGGTTCACTACACGGGGGGCCGTGTCTCGCCGGACATCCTGAATGACCACGACAAATGCGTGGCCATGGTCAAGTCGATCCAGAGCTTCCATATGGACGGCAACGGATGGATCGATATCGGCTACTGCGTGGACGAGGAGACGGAGATCCTCACGCGGCGCGGCTGGCGCACCTACAAAGAGCTGCGCGCGGGAGACATCGCGCTGACGCTCAACCACGAGACGGGGATGACCGAGTGGCAGCCCGTGCTCGAGGTGTGCGTCTTCCCCGCGCGGGAGCGCGAGATGATCAGAATGCGGGGAGACCTCCACTCGTCGCTCACCACGCCCGATCACCGATGGCCGGTCGAGCGACATCGCAGGCTCGCCGCAGGCAGTACACGGCGTTTTGTGACGGCGCGTGAACGCGTGTGGGCGACGACCGAGACGCTGGGCCACCGGGATCGCATCCTCCTCGCCGCGCCGTGCGCGGACCTTCCCGGCGAGGCCAAATGGTCCGACGCCCTCGTCGAGCTGGTCGCCTGGTTCTGCGCGGAAGACCCCGGGGACCGAGACCCCGGGGACCGAGACCACGGGGAACGAGGTCAGGGGGAACCGGCGTCCCGCGTGGTCATCCGGCGGAGCGGGCGGAACGCGGCGAACGCCGCGCGCGTCGCGGCCGCCCTCAGGCAGGTCTTCGGCCCGCCCCGCGAGGACGGTCCCCCGGCCGGTCGCGCCGCCGACGGCGTCCCCCGGTGGCGTGAGGCCGGCGATCTCGGGGAGTTTCACCTGTCGGCCGGCGCGGGCGAGGCGCTCCTCGGGCCGGCGCCGGGCCGGGTGCCGGCCTTCGAGTTCCTCCTGTCGCTCACCAGGGCGCAGCTCGCGCTGTTCGTCGAGACCTGCCTCGCCGCGGGCGGCGCCGCCGACAGGCTCGTGCGCGGCGATCGCGCCGCCGCGGAGGCGTTCATGTTCGCGGTGCTGCTGTCCGGGCGAGCGGCGTCCCTGCGCCGCCTGCCTCCCACGGCGACGTGCCCGGGCGAGAGATGGCTCGTCACGATCGAGCGCCGGCACGGCTTCGCTCCGCGCGGCGCCGCGGCCACGGGGTCGTTCACCATCCGCCGGGAGCCGTACCGGGGCGAGATCTGGTGTCCCCGCACCGAGAACCAGAGCTGGCTGGCACGCCGCGACGGAACGGTCTACTTCACCGGCAACACCATGGTGGCCTGCCCGCACCGGAAGGTCTTCGTCGGGCGCGGGCCCGGGCACCTCCCGGCCGCCAACGGCCCGGGGCTGAACTCGGGCCACTACGCCGTGCTCGGTCTCGTCGGCAACGCCGGCCTGGTCCAGCCGACCGACGGCGTCCTGCACGCGATCTTGGACGCGGTGGAGTATCTGCGCGCCAAGGGCGGCGCGGGCAAGGAGATCAAGGGCCACCGCGACGGCTACTCCACCGACTGCCCCGGCGGCCCGCTGTACGCGTGGATCAAGAAGGGCGCGCCGCGTCCCGGCGCCGCTCAGCCCCAGCCGGAGCCCAAGCCCGGACCCCGGCCCACGCGGAAGTGGCCCGGCCGGCTGCTGAAGTATCCGCCCGTCATGCGCGGCGACGACGTGCGCGCCTGGCAGGCCCGGATGAAGGCGCTCGGGTACGACCTCGCCGTCGACGGGGCGTACGGCCCGGAGTCCAGGGACGTGTGCCGGAAGTTCCAGCGGGACCGGCGTCTCGACGTGGACGGCATCGTCGGCCCCGTCACCTGGAACGCCGCCTTCGCCGCCAAGCCTTAGACCCGGGCCTGCCAGACGGGATTACCAGACGACGCCGGGGCTTTCCGCGCCGCCGCCGAAGGTCGCCGTGCCCGTCCTCCGCCACCGCTGCCGGACGTCGTGATAGCCGCCGGTGCGCGGAGCCGTGGCGGTGTACGGGCCGCAGGTGACGATCGCGCCGTCGGTCGCGGGGGAGACACCCGAGCAGATGAACGGCTGCGAGACGTTCACCTCCGCCGTGCTGTCGTAGAGCTGGATGTGAATGTCCGACTGCACCGAAGCCGACCCCCTGATCCGCCCCATGAGATAGAAGACCTCGCCCACCATGGCGAAGCAGGGCGACATCTCCGTGCCCGTGCCGGTGCCGGCCGAGATCCAGTCCCGGCACCGCCACTGTGGGGCGGGGCGGGGGCGGGTGACCTCGTCCGCGCCGCCTTCGTCCGCCCGGACCATCGTCCGGCTCGGCCGGGGTGAGGCGGTCGCCCGCCGCGCGGGGGAGCGCACCGGACGCGGCCGGGCCGATGCCGTGGGCGGTGTCGTCTCGCGTACGCGCCGGGTCGTCGGCTCCGCGGCCGGTGACGGGGAGGGCGGGGTCTTCTTCGTGACGTCGCGGGAGGCGCGGGCGTCCGGGGAGCGCCGCGCGGACGGTGTGGCGCCGAGGGTCGCGGGCGCCGCCGCCCGCGGCGCCGTCGTGCCGCCGGTCCCTTCGCTCGCCCCCGACCGCCACGGGGACAGCACGGCCAGGGCCGACGCGGTGAGCGCGAGGGCCGCGGCGGTCGCGACGACGGCGACCGGGCGCCGCCGCGACCGCCGGTCGAGCTTCGACGCGGAGGTCGCCTCGTTGCCGGGCAGAGCACCGGGATCCGTCGGAAGATCGGCGGGCCGCGCCGCCGCCACGGGACCGGTCGCCGGAGCGGGTTCACAGGTGGCGGACGGCGGGTCGGACCAGGCGATCGCCGGGAGGGCGGGCAGGCCGGTGAGCGACGGCGCCGCCTCCCGCAGCGCCGCCGCCACCTGCGCCGCGCTCGGGCGCCCGGCGGGATCCTTGGCGACGCAGGCCGCGATGATCTGCCACAGACCGTCCGGCATCCCGGGCAGCCGCCGGGGCGTCGCCGTCGCGTGCCACCGCAGCACCACCATCGGGTGGTCGCCGACGAACGGGGGACGCCCGGCGAGCAGCTCGTACAGGATCAGCCCGATGGCGTACACGTCCACCGCGGTGGTGGGGGTGCCGCCCTCGGCCACCTCGGGAGCCAGATAAGTGGGCGTGCCGATGATCGAGGTGGTCTGGGTGAGGCCGGGCCCGTGCAGGATGCGGGCCACGCCGAAGTCGGTGAGCCGCGCCCGCCCGGTGCCGTCCTCGACGAGGATGTTCCCCGGTTTGATGTCCCGGTGCACCACGCCCTCGGCGTGCGCGGCGGCCACGGCGTCGGCCACCTGGCCCAGCAGCACGGCCGCCTCGGCGGCGGGGAGCGTGCCGCGCCGCTGCAGGAGGGTCCGGAGGTTGCGTCCCCGGACGAGGTCCATCACCAGGGCGAGACGCCGTCCCTCGACGACGAAGTCGCGGATGGCGACGATGTTGGGGTGACGCAGCGCCCGCATCACGTTGCGTTCCTGCACGAACCGCAGGACCAGGTCCTGGTCGTCCCCGAGGCCCTCGTGCAGGAGCTTCACCGCCACCGTCTCCCCGGTGTCGCGGTGCCGCGCCCGCCACACGGTGCCCATCGCGCCGGCGCCGATCTCGTCCAGCAACACGTAGCCGCTGCCCAGCGACGCCCCCGCCCTGTCCGCGCCCATCGTCCCGCCTCTTTCGTCCATGACCGGATCACAATACTGAGGAAGATCGGCGTAAGACGTCCCATGTTTTACGGCTTGGGCGAGTTGTCCGCAGGGCGGGACCCGGCTGTGGCCGGTGTGACATCGTGCCCTTAGCATCCGGTTCATGACGGTGCCGCCTGTTGAACTGGACGATCTCGCCGATCCGGCGTCGGGATTCGCGCGGGCCACGCGGGAGCAGTGGAGAGCGCTCGCGGCCGAGGTGCTGCGCAAGTCCGGCTGGGACGGCTCGCCGGACGAGGTCGAGGCCGCCCTGACCAGCACCACCTACGACGGGGTGGCGGTCGCCCCGCTGTACGACGCGGCCGACCGGCCGGCCGGGCCCCGCGTCGTGCGCGCCCCCGGCGCGTGGGACGTGCGCCAGCGGCACGCTGACCCGGACCCGGCCGCGACGCGGGAGGCGATCCACGCCGACCTGGAGAACGGCGTGACGTCCCTGTGGCTCGACCTGAACGCGATCGACCCGGCCGCGCTGCCGGCCGTGCTGGACGGCGTCCTGCTCGACCTCGCCCCGGTCGTCCTCGACGCCGGCCCGCGCACGGCGGAGGCGGCGGAGGCGTTCCTGCGTCTGGCCGGCGGAGTCGCGGTGCCCGGGGGCAACCTCGGCGCCGACCCGATCGGGCTGGCCGCCCGCACCGGCACGGCGGTGGACACCGGCGTCGCGGTGGCGCTCGCCCGCCGGTGCGCCGCCGACCACCCCGCCCTGCGGGCGATCACCGTCGACGCGTTGCCGTACCACGACGCGGGCGGCGCCGACGCCGAGGAACTCGGCTGCTCCATCGCGACCGGTGTCGCCTACCTGCGGGCGCTGACCGACGCGGGCCTGCCGGTCGAGCAGGCCCTGGGGCAGCTCGAGTTCCGGTACGCCGCGACCGCCGACCAGTTCCTCACCATCGCCAAGCTGCGGGCCGCCCGCCGGATGTGGGCGCGGGTCGCCGAGGTGATCGGCGGGGCGGGGGCCCAGCTCCAGCACGCGGTCACCTCCTCGGCGATGATGACCGCCCGCGACCCGTGGGTGAACATGCTCCGCACGACCCTCGCCTGCTTCGCCGCCGGGGTGGGCGGAGCGGACGCGGTGACCGTCCAGCCGTTCGACGCGTGCCTCGGGCTGCCCGACGCGTTCGCCCGGCGCATCGCGCGCAACACCCAGTCGCTGCTCGTGGAGGAGGCCCACGTCGCCCGGGTCGCCGACCCGGCCGGCGGCTCGTGGTACGTCGAGCGGCTCACCGACGACCTCGCCGCCCGGGCCTGGGAGTGGTTCCAGGAGATCGAGCGGGCCGGCGGCATCGCCGCCGCGCTGGAGCGGCTGGTCCCCGAGCGGCTGGCGGCGACCAGGGCCAGGCGCGCCGGCAACATCGCCCATCGGCGCGATCCCGTCACGGGAGTCAGCGAGTTTCCCGACCTGAAGGAAAGACCGGTGTCCCGGCGGCCGGGCCCCGGGCTCGCCGCCAATCCCGGCGGCGGGCTGCCGGTGATGCGCTACGCCGAGGAGTTCGAGGCGCTGCGCGACCTCGCCGACGCCCAGCCGGCCCGGCCGACGGTGTTCCTCGCCACGATCGGGCCGGTCGCCGCGCACACCGCGCGGGCGACGTTCGCCGCCAACCTGTTCGCGGCGGGCGGCATCGCGACGGTGACCAGCGGCCCGGGCACCGACCCGGCCGCGATCGCCGCGGCCTTCCGCGACTGCGGCACCCGCGTGGCCTGCCTGTGCTCCAGCGACCGGCTGTACGGCGAGCACGCGGCGGCGGTCGCCGCGGCGCTGCGGGAGGCCGGGGCGCGCAAGGTCTGGCTGGCCGGAAAGGGAGATTATGAGGGGGTGGACGCCACCCTGCACGCCGGATGCGACGCGCTCGGGGTGCTGCGCACGACGTTCGACGACCTGGGAGTGAAGCGATGATTCCGGATTTCTCGGATATCAGCCTGGAATCGAGCGCGAGCGCGGCGGCGGACGTCCACGCCGGCGACGGGGTGTGGGAGACCCCCGAGGGCATCGCGGTCAAGCCGTTCTACACGGCCGACGACCTGGAGGACGGCCCGTCCCCGGCGACGTACCCGGGCATCGCGCCCTTCCTGCGCGGGCCGTACCCGACGATGTACGTGACGCGGCCGTGGACGATCCGGCAGTACGCCGGGTTCTCCACGGCGGAGGAGTCCAACGCGTTCTACCGGCGCAACCTGGCGGCCGGGCAGAAGGGCC
>NZ_BMPY01000031.1 GCF_014647835.1 Microbispora rosea subsp. aerata | reverse complement strand
GATGACGGGGTTGATAGGCCGGAGGTGGAAGCGCAGTAATGTGTGGAGCTGACCGGTACTAATAGGCCGAGGACTTGACCATGAGGTGCTCGCGTTCACTATGTGATGTCAGAGACAGCAACCAGCTGGTTGTTTGTTTCAAAGTGTTTCGGCGGTTATAGCGGCAGGGAAACACCCGGTTACATTCCGAACCCGGAAGTTAAGCCTGTCAGCGCCGATGGTACTGCATCGGGGACGGTGTGGGAGAGTAGGACGCCGCCGGACAATCTTTCAATGTGGTGGGGCCATCCCTTGTGGGGTGGCCCTTCCGCATTTATGGCCTCCTTCGATAGGAGAAACACCCGCGCGGGAGAGAGCGGTAGCTTTCTTCGATGCGCGGGTGGTGGTGCCGGCGCGCTAGGCTGGCAGTGCCTGGCCACCCCACCACGGGTGGCCTTCATCGCATCGGACGAGAAGCGAAGGCTGCGGCGGACGCGATCACAGCGGCCCTGTGGCGAAAATGACATGTCTTCCCTGGAACCCACCGGGTATGGGGCGGATCCCCAATAGTCAGGACAGCGGGAAGACAGAGCCCTGCGGCCGGCGAACCGGACGCGGTGAGCAAGCAACAGAGGACAGAAGTGAACAGAGAAGACGGGCGCGACGGCGCGGGCCGTGGCGGAGACAACCGCGAAGAGAGCAGAAACCGGCCCGAGCGTGCCGGGGGATATCGCGGTAACGGAGGAAACGGCGGCTACGGCGGCCGTGAGGAAGAGCGGCGAGAAGGCTTCCGGAGCGACCGCGGCGAGCGCCCGTTCCATTCCGATAGGCGCGGCTACCGCGACCAGGGCGGGCCGTCCGCCGGGCGGTCCGGTTCGCGTGACCGCGACGACAGGGAGTCCCGCGCGTACGGGGATCGTGACACGCGTGGCGGCTACCGTGACCGGGATGACCGCGGCCGTCGATCGTACGGCGCCGACGAACGTGGCGGATACCGCGACCGCGACGGGGGCCGGAGCTTCGAGCGCGGCGGCGACCGGCCGCGCGGCGGCGGTTTCGAGGGGCGCAAGGAGCGCTCCTACCAGGACCGGGACGCCGCTCGCGCCGATCGGCCGCGCCGCTCCTACGGGGACCGTGACGACTTCCGCGGTGGACAGGGATTCCGAGGCCGCGAAGAAGGCCGCCCGTTCCGCTCGGACGACCGTGGCAGCCGGCCGTACGGGGAGCGCCGCGCGGATCGGCGGGAAGGCGGCGGGTACGGAGACCGCTCGCAGCGCCAAGGCGGTGGCTTCGGCGGCAGGTACGGCTTCCGCGAGCGCGACTCCCGCGAGGGCCGTGACGACCGATCGTTCGCCCCTCGGTACGAGCGCGACGACCGCGACGGGATCGGTGGCCGTCCGGCGCGACGATCCGAGCAGGAGCGCGGTTACGGCCGGGACGACAGAGGCGCAAGCGGCTACGGGCGTCCGGACCGTCCCCGGCGGCCGTACGACGACCGAAGCGGAGACCGGGGCAATGATCGAACCTTCGGCGGCCGGGACGGCAGGGGCCGTGAGGACTGGCCCAGGCGTCCGCACGCGGACAGGCAGGACGCGAGCGGCGGCGACCGTTACCGTGACCGGGACGCGTTCCGCGACAGGCCGCGTCGCGGGCCGGAGGACGGGCCCGGCCGGTCCTTCCGCGACCGTGACGAAAGGCGCCCTGGCCGCGACCGCGAGGAAGAGCCCCGGACGTTCCGCGGCCGTGGGCCGGGCTCCGGCGACCGGCCGCGCCGCCAGTTCGGCGGCGACCGCGGCACGGCGCGTCCGTTCAGCCGCGAGGAGTCCAGGCCGTTCAGCGGCGACCGTGGTGCGGCGCGTCCCTTCAGCCGGGACGAGCGGGGCGGAAGCCGCAGCCGTTACGGCAAGCCGGGCGCGCCGAAGACGCGCGAGGCGATTCCTCCGCTGGACCCCGACATCAAGCCCGACGAGCTGGACCGGGAGGCACGCGCGGAGCTTCGCTCGTTGCCGAACGACCTGGCGGATCTCGTGGCCAGTCACCTCGTCGCGGCCGCCCGTGCGCTGAGCGCGGAGGAGCCGGAGAAGGCGTACGAGCACGCCAAGGTGGCCCGCCGCTTCGCGGGGAGGATCGGCGTGGTCCGTGAGGCGACCGGTATCGCCGCCTACCACGCGGGTCAGTACGCCGAGGCGCTGAGCGACCTTCGCGCCGCCAGGCGGATCACCGGCTCGGACGAGTATCTGCCGATCATGGCGGACTGCGAGCGCGGGCTCGGACGGCCCGAGCGGGCGCTCGACCTCGTCCGCTCGCGGGAGGCGGAACGGCTGAACCGCGCCAGCAGGATCGAGCTCGCCATCGTGGAGTCCGGGGCCCGTCGCGACCTCGGCCAGCACGACGCGGCCGTGATCACCCTGCAGCGTGTTCCGGAGCTGCGCGACCCCCAGCCGAAGCCGTGGTCGGCGCGACTCGCCTTCGCGTACGCCGACGCCCTGGCCGACGCGGGTCACCTGGAGGCGGCGACCGACTGGTTCGCCCGTGCCATGGCGTTCGACGAGGACGGCGAGACCGACGCGGCCGAGCGCTACGCCGAGCTGACCGGAGAGATCATCGAGGACCTGGAGGAGGACTACGACGACTCCGACGAGGACGGCGGCCTCCAGGATGGCCTTCCCGGCGACGAGGAGGACAATGACCGGGAGATCGTGGAGGCGGTCAAGGACGAGGAGGACCAGGCGGACCTCCCCGGCGACCGCCTGAGCGACGACGTCTCCGACGAGGACGAGGGCTCGGCGGACATCGACTCCGCAGACATCGACTCCGTGAACGGCGACTCCGTGGGCGACGAACCCTCCGCGGCGGCGTCCTCGGCCGGCGGGGCGTCCGTGGCGAACGGCCCTTCGGCGCCGGCCGCAGGGGAGGCCCGTGACGCGGATCAGGCCGAGAAGCCTTCCGCCAAGGAGAGCGCGCCGTCCTACGGCCCCGCGTTCATCGAGCCGGACTTCGGCGACATGCTCGACGAGCCGGAGGACGTGGAGGATCAGGTGAAGCGCCGGCCCTGACCTTCGTGACGGGCGCCGCCTCGGCGGCTCCCGTCCGCTTGGTCGTCGGGCGGGAAAGCCGTGCCCCGGGAGCCCTGCTTCGGGCAGGTGCGCTTCCGGGGCACGGCTTTCGTGGCTATGCTTCAGAAGGCTCTGCTTGCGCGAGCCATGCTTGCGGGGCCGTCCGTACGCCTTGCTTCGGGAGTCAGCGCGGGGTGCGGTCCAGCCAGTGAATGATGCCCGCGACGTTCGACGGCGCGCCGCTCAGCAGCTCGAACTGCTCGGCGATGGCGTCGTCGCCGCGCAGCGCGGCGTACCGCTCCCGTGTCCGGTCCCGCACCATCGCCACGGCGTGATCGAGGTCGAGGCCCTCGTCCCTGGCCCGCTTGGTGAGGTCCACCCAGATCCGGAGCTCCTCCGCCGACCGTTCGAGGGTCGCGGGAACGTCCTCCACCGGTCCGTAGTGGCTGAACAGCAGCCGCTGCGGTTTGAGGGCCGCGAACAGCGCGATCGAGTCGAGGGCGACGTCGAGATCGAAGTCCGGCGGCGGCGTGGCGGGCCGCAGGTCACCGGTCTCGGGCATGTACACGCCGGCGGCGTCGCCCACGTACAGGTCGCCGGTGAGCGAGTCCAGCAGGCCGACGTGATGTTTGGCATGTCCGGGGGAGTAGTGGCTAGCCAGGGTGCGGCCGTTGCCGAGGTCGATCGTCCCGGTGTCGCCAAGAGCCCTGATCCGGGCCGCGTCGGTGGGCGCCAGAGTGCCGAACAGCACGTCGAGCTTGTCGCCCCAGACCTTCTTGGCGCTCGCCATGAGCCGGGACGGATCGGCGAGATGCCGGGCGCCCTTCTCGTGGACGACGATCTCCGCGGACGGGTAGTACCTCGCGATGTCTCCCACACCGCCGGCGTGATCCAGGTGGATGTGCGTGACCACGACGGTCGCGAGATCGTCCGGCCCGACCCCGAGGGACGACAGGGCGTCCCTGACCACGGGCGCCGAGGTCGAGGTGCCCGTTTCTACGAGGCAGGGCCGGTCGCTGAGTATCAGGTAGCCCGCGGTGATGCCGGAATAGCCCGCCATCCGCGTGTCGATCTCGTAGACGTCTCCGCCGAGCGGGGTCACGTTGTCCACAGGCCACTCCTGAAACTAGAACCGATATCCCCAGAATGGCATTCAGGGCCTCGTCGCCCCAAGCTGGTCACGCACAGTGATCTCCGTGGCAGAAAGGAGATCACATGCACCGCAACGAGGTGGTGCTGGCCGGGCGGCTGTCCATGGCGCCGACGCACCGGAAGCTGCCGAGTGGAGCCCTGCTGACGCAGTGGCGTCTCGCGGTCCGCAGGCCGGGAGGCCGCCCGGGACATCAACGGTCCGACGCGATCGAGTGCGCGACGTTCGACGACGGCGTGCGTGACATGCTCACCGGCTGGAAACTCGATGATCTGGTCGAGGTGCACGGCGCGCTGCGCCGCCGTTGGTGGCGCGGGGCCAGCCGCTATGAGATCGAGGTCCATACGGCACGCCGCATCGCGCCGTCCGCGCCCCGCACAAGGTCGCGCAGGAGATCACCCCGCGTCGATGACGCGGCCGAGGCCGTTCAAACTGCTGACGTGCGTGCCGGTGACGCCTGTACGGATGATTCGACTGCGGGCGAGGCCAGTGCCTCTGATGCGCTTGCGCACGTAGCGGGTGTGTACGACGCGCGTGCCCACGATGCCGGTGCCGCCGAGGCGTCTCCGAAGACGCGTCATCTCGACCTAACGGAAAGCTCTCCCCACGACCCGGCCACCGCAACTCCGGCGATCTCGTCCGGTGGTCACGACGCCGTCCCGAGGGAGTCAGTTGACCGGTCGTCCGCGTCCGGTGGTCACAACAACGCTGTGCCCGGGAAGCCCGTGGAGCAGCCGTGTGGCGGTCATGACGTCCCCGGCCCGGCGAAGTCCATCGGTCAGTGGGTCAGTCGGTGGCGAAGGTCCGCATGACCAGGCCCGTCCGCGGCTTCGGGCCGAACGACGTCGACTTGCGAGGCACGCGCTCGCCCTGCTCGGCCACGGTGAGGACGTCCTGCGTGGACAGCGGGTTCAGCAGCACGGCCGTCCCGCCGGACTTGCGCGCCATCTCCACGGCGGCGAGGGGGTCGTGGTGCACGACCTTCACCGACTGCTCGCTGTCCACGATCCCCCACACCTTGGGCAGGAGGAACACCGTGAGGATCGCGGTGTCGAGCATGCGCCACCGCGGCGACTGCCCGGCCGGCATGGCGTGCTCGATCTGCAGCGGATCGGGATCCGTCAGCAGATGGGCGGGGCCTTCGCCGGCGAGCACGAAGGCGGGCCCGCTCGCCGTGGCGAGCCCCGCGAGGGCGTCCTCGACCAGGGGAAACTCGTGCACCTGCCAGGCGCCCTTGGCCCGGGCGGCGGCCTCCTGCAGGGGCAGCCCCGGGATGACGCGGTGAATGGCCCGCAGGTCGGGCGGATAGACCGTGGAGTCGACCAGGTACGCCAGGCCGTAGTCCCAGGGGCCGGGCCCGACGTGGTCCTTCTGCAGTGCCTCATAGGTGGCGTAGCGGTGGTGGCCGTCGGCGATCAGTGCCTGGCGATCGCGCAGGTCCGCCGCGACGGCTTCGATCTCGTGGGGATCGGTCACCGCCCAGAGCCGATGGTGGACTCCTTCACGGGTCCGGACGTCCATGAGGGGGAAACGCTGCGTCGCCACGTCGTCGACGAGCCGGGAGGCGGTGCCGCCGCCCTCATAGAGCAGGAAGATGGGCTCGAAGTTGGCCTGCGTGGCCCGCATCAGGGCGAGCCGGTCGGCGACGGGCTCCGGCAGCACGTTCTCGTGCGGAAGGATCGAGGCCGACCCGACCCCCACGGCCCCGATCAGCCCTCGCTGCAGGAAGCCGACCCCGCTCTGCTCGTACACGTACAGGCCGGGCAGAGGGTCGACCGTCAGCACTCCGTTGGAGAGCCATTCGTTCAACGCGGCGCTCGCCTCACCGTAGTGGCTGACGCCGGGAAGGATCAGGCGCACCACATTGTTCGGATGACGACCGAGCAGTTCGCGCAGATCGTCCGGGGAGACGAGATCGTACGGCGGGGAGGTGACAGCGGCCACATCGTCCACCGCGTAACGGACGCCGCGGAACGGACGTAGCACCAGTCCCGCCCGTTCAGAACTCTCCATACCGGGCATGTTGCCATAAGTGCCCGGACTCCCCGACGCTGCGGTGCCCGGTTGCTTGTGAAATCGGAGTGCAGGAGGGCTTACCCCATGATCGAAGGACGAAACGAGGACCCAGCTTCTTCCAATGATCCGGGGGGTACGCCTTCCGGCGGCGTCTACGAGTGGTTCAAGCGTGGAATGAAGCTTCTCGAAGACGGCAGTCCCGCCGCGGCGGCGGCCATTCTGGAGCACGCGGCACGGGCCGAGCCCGACTCGCGCAGCATCCGCGAGGCCCTCGCCCGGGCCCAGTTCAACGCCAAGCGGTACGACGAGGCCGCGGGCAGCTTCCGCTGGATCGTCGACGCGAACCCGGCCGAGGACTACGCCTACTTCGGCCTCGGCCTGTCGCTGTGGCGCAGCGGAGACATCGAGGCGGCGCAGGAGCCCCTCGCGGTCGCGGTCGCCATGCGCCCCGACCTTCGGCACTATGTGTCCGCGCTGCAGCAGGTCAGGGCCACCCTGCGGGCGAGGCGGGCGTGACCGTGGGCCATACTTCCGCCATGCCGAAGATCACTGGCGCGCTCGTGGACGCCTACGACACACTGCTTCTCGACCTCGACGGCGTCGTCTATCTCGGCAGGCACGCGGTGCCCGGTGCGGCCGAGGCGCTGGTGAAGGCGCGGGACCGGGGCGTCCGGCTCGCGTTCGTGACGAACAACGCCTCCCGCACGCCGGGGGCGATCGCGCAGCACCTCAACCAACTGAACATCCCGGCCGCCGCGGAGGACGTGGTGACGTCCGCCCAGGCGGCGGCGCGGCTGGTGGCCGAGCATGTGCCGGCGGGCTCGGCCGTCCTGGTGGTGGGCGGCATGGGACTGCGCATGGCCCTGCGCGAGCACGGCCTGCGCCCCGTCACGACGGCCATGGACGCTCCCGCCGCCGTGGTGCAGGGCTTCGCCGACAACCTGTCCTATGGGCTGCTGTCGGAGGGGGCGCTCGCCGTACGCCAGGGGGCGTGGTTCGTCGCGGCCAACGGCGACGCGACGATGCCGACCGGCCGGGGCAAGCAGCCGGGCAACGGGTCGCTGAGCCGGGTGATCGCCACCGCCACCGGCGTCGAGCCGGTGATCGCGGGCAAGCCGGAGCCGCCGCTGCACCGCGAGTCGATGATCCGCACCCGCGCGGAGCGTCCCCTGATCGTGGGCGACCGGCTCGACACCGACATTGAGGGGGCGACCCGGGCCGGCGTCGACAGCCTGCTCGTGCTGACCGGCGTCGCCGGTGCTCTCGACGTGCTCACCGCCGCGCCCCGGCACCGTCCCACCCATATCGCCGCCGACCTGTCCGGCCTGCACGCGCCCGTGGTCCCCGTACGGCGCGGTCCCGGCGGCTGGACCTGCGGCGGCTGGACGGCCGGATGGGAGGACGGGAAGCTCTGGCTGACCGGGGAGGGCGACCCCGTCGAGGGACTGCGGGCCGCCTGCGCCGCCACCTGGGAGGCGGTGGGGGACGGTCAGGCGGACGAGGACGCGGTGAAGGCCGCCGTGGCGGCGCTCGACCGCTGACCGGCGACGTGACCTCGGTCCGTCCACGTGCGGGGCTCGACGCCTCCGATGTCAGCCGGTGGTCGTCCCAGCCCGCGAGGCTCGCCGCTGACCGAGGCCGGGGCCGCTGGTCGTAAGGCTTGCCGCCGACAAAGGTCGAGGCCGGGGCGTCCCAGTGCCGGGGCCTGGCGCTCCGTGACGTCGGCGCGGCCGGTCGCCGCGGCGCAGGGGATCGGCCGCTGCCGGACATCCGGCCCTGTGGCCGCCCCGGCGTCCGGGGCCGGGCCGCTCCATGCCGGTGCGGGCGGCGGCTCGCCGGATCGGGCGCTTGCGACCTTGTGAAGTCCGCCGGACCACGTCGCGGCCGTGCCAGAGCGCGTACTGCGATCCGGGCCGGGCCGGAGGCGCGGGGGTCGCGATCCGGCATTGCGGCGGAGCGGTCAGAGGAGCTTGCGAAGGCGCAGCAGGTCGCCGAGGCTCGCGTCGATCTTGACCCGGCCCCCGAGCAGGGCGCGGGCCATGTCGAGCTCGCCGTTCACCATCGAGATCAGGTCTTCGCTCTTGAGCGTCAGCTTGACCTCGGCGGGCAGGCCGTCCTCCGGGGGCGCCTCCTTGAAGGGGTCGAGCCCGTCCCGATGGATGCGGCCGTAGAACGTCACGCCGAGATCGGAGATCCGGCAGGCCAGCCGGCGTTCGACCACGTGCTTGGCACGGTCCTCCTCGCTTATCTCATCGAACTGCTCGATGAGTTTGTCCAGCGCCGCCCGGCATTCTTCGACGGTCGCCATACGCCTGCCTTTCTCCTCGCGGACCGTGTCTCCTCGTGACACCGCGCACGGATCAGCGGTCGACGATGTGATTCCCCTCTACCTACCGACAGTAGCTTTCCTCGGGCTGCCCGCGCGAAATCCAGGATGGGTCATGGCACGGCAACGGCGCGGGTCCGTTGTCACGGGAGCGGTAGATTCCGCCACCAAAGGGACAGCGGCCTCCCACGTCCATCCGAGGCGGGATCACGCGGCGATGACAAGAGGCCGGCCGTGGAACGGCCGGAGGGCGCACGATCGTCGGTGGGGTCCGATAGCGTCGAGGCGACCCTCGCCGTGGAGGCTCATGCGGGTGTGACCGCCGCGGCGGGGCCGCGTGCGCCGTCCGGCGACGCCGGGGCCGGTCCGGGTGGGAGCCGGGCCGAGGCCGGCGGGACCTGAAGCCGCGCGGAAAGCGTTAGGGGCAGCTGAGCGAAGCAGGAAGGAACCATGACGGACAGCGGTATCGCGGCCGGGGAGCACCTCGCCCCGGGCGCCGACGGCGTGCAGGCCGCGTTGGCGCCTCTCGGACGGCTGGCTCACGTGCCGGTGTCCGAGCACGTGGGCGTCTTCGAACAGGTCCTCGCCGGCCTCGAAGCGGTGCTCGTGTCCGTGCAGGACGCCGGCGGGCGGCAGCCGGAAGCCCGCGGTGACGGGGAGAGCGGTCGGTGAGCGCCACGGGAGCGGCCGGGGGTGTCACAAGCCGGACGAGACGGACGCCGGCCCGGCGGGCCGGGCGGGTCCGCGACGTGACGGAGGGACGGGCGAGGTGAAGCGGGTCCGGCTGGACAGCGAGCTGGTACGCCGCGGGCTCGCCCGTTCCAGGGAGCAGGCGGCGCAGCTCATCGCGGCGGGCCGGGTGAGCGTCGGGGGACGGGTGGCGGCCAAGGCGGCCACCCAGGTGGACACCGCCGCGCCCATCGTCGTCGCCGAGACCGCGGAGGGCCCCGACTACGTGTCCAGGGGCGCGCACAAGCTGCTCGGCGCGCTCCGCGCGTTCGAGGGCCTCCGCGTCGAGGGACGCCGGTGCCTGGACGCGGGGGCCTCGACCGGCGGCTTCACCGACGTGCTGCTCAGACACGGCGCCGCCCACGTGCTCGCGGTCGACGTGGGGTACGGCCAGCTCGCCTGGTCGCTGCGTACGGACGAGCGGGTCACGGTCATGGAGCGGGTCAACGTCCGCGACCTGACCCCGGACATGGTGGGCGAGCCGCCTACGCTGATCGTCGGGGACCTGTCGTTCATCTCGCTGCGCCTCGTCCTGCCTGCCCTGGTGCGCTGCGCGGCCGAGGTGGCGGAGTTCGCGATGCTGGTGAAGCCCCAGTTCGAGGTCGGCAAGGAGCGCGTGGGCTCGGGAGGCGTCGTGCGCGACCCGGCCCTGCGGGCGCAGGCCGTACGGGACGTCGCGGAGGCGGCGCGCTCGCTCGGCCTGACGGTGAAGGGCGTGACGGCGAGCCCGCTGCCGGGGCCGTCGGGCAACGTGGAATACGTGCTGTGGCTCGGGAAGGGGACGGGGCACGACCACGTCCCCGACGTGGACGCGGCCATCGACACGGCGGTCGCGGAGGGACCCCGGTGAGGGCGGGCGGCGAGGCGTGGAGACGATGAGTGCGATGAGCACGTGCGGCGCGGCGGGCGACCGGGCGGACGCCAAGAGGGCCGTTCTGGTGACGGCGCACACGGGCCGGGAGGCGGCCGTGCGCAGCGCCCGCCTGGTCATGGAACGGCTGATCGACGCCGGCATCAACGTCCGGGTGCTCGACGAGGAGGCCGAGGAGCTCGGCTGCGCCCACGCCGAGGTGGTCCCGGAGAGCGGGGCGGCGCTGGAGGAGGCCGAGCTCATCATCGTCCTGGGCGGCGACGGCACGCTGCTGCGCGCCGCCGAGCTGGCCCGCCCGGCCGCGGTGCCGCTGCTCGGCGTGAACCTGGGGCATGTGGGCTTCCTCGCCGAGGCGGAGGTGGAGGACCTGGCGTCCGTGGTGGACCGGGTGGTCGAGGGCCGCTACGAGGTGGAGGAACGCATGACGATCGAGGTCGTCGTGCGCCTCAACGGGTCGGTGCTCGCGGAGACCTGGGCGCTCAACGAGGCGTCGGTCGAGAAGAAGGACCGCATGCTGGAGGTGGTCGCGGAGATCGACGGCCGCCCGCTGTCGCGCTGGGGCTGCGACGGCGTGATCTGCGCGACCCCCACCGGATCGACGGCGTACGCGTTCTCGGCCGGAGGGCCGGTCGTCTGGCCCGAGGTGGAGGCGCTGCTCCTGGTGCCCAACAGCGCCCACGCCCTGTTCGCCCGGCCGATGGTGGTGTCGCCGAGGTCCACGCTCGCGCTGGAGATCCTGCCCGACACCAGCGCCGGAGTGCTGTGGTGCGACGGCCGCCGCCGGTTCGACATCCCGCCGGGCGCCCGGGTGGAGGTGCGCAGGGGCGAGGTGCCGGTGCGGCTGGCCCGCCTGCTCGGCGTGGAGACCACCGGCGCCCCCTTCACCGACCGCCTCGTCGCCAAGTTCGGCCTGCCCGTGCAGGGCTGGCGGGGCCGCGTACGCTCCGGCTGACCGCGAAGGCCGCAACCGGTCCACAGGCGGTGTGGTGGTTGGCGGTGATATGCCCGGTGAGCAGGCATTCCGTTTCCACAGATTCTCGTTCGGGTCGCGGTCCGGACACGCTGTCCTCGAAAATCTTGACGAGTTACGCGTAGGATCTCTGGCGAGTTCGGTCGGCAAAACGGGAGGGACCAGTGCGGCCACGGGTCGAGGAGGTCCGCATCCAGGGGCTCGGCGTGATCGACGAAGCCGTACTGGAGCTGTCACCGGGATTCACCGTCGTCACGGGTGAGACCGGAGCCGGCAAGACGATGGTCGTCACCGGCCTCGGCCTGCTGTTCGGGGGACGGGCCGACCCGGCGAGGGTCCGGCCGGGCGCCGACAAGGCCATGGTCGAGGGCACCCTCGTGATCGAGCCCGAGGGCCGTGTCGCCCAGCAGGTCGCCGACGTCGGCGGCGAGGTCGAGGACGGGCAGCTCATCATCGCCCGGTCGGTCTCCGCGGAGGGCCGCTCCCGTGCCTGGCTGGGCGGACGTGCCGTGCCGGTGGGCACGCTTACGTACATCGCCGACGACCTCGTGGCCGTGCACGGGCAGATGGACCAGCAGCGGCTGCTGCAGCCCGGCAGGCAGCGCGCGGCGCTCGACCGCTACGCCGGCGACGAGCTGATCAAGCCCCTGCGGGCCTACGAGCAGGCGTACAAGCGGCACAAGCAGGTGGGCGAGCTGCTCCACGAGCTGACCGTCAAGGCCAGGGAGCGGGCGCAGGAGGCCGACGTGCTGCGGTTCGGCCTCGAGGAGATCGAGAAGCTGGAGCCGAGGCCGGGGGAGGACGTCGAGCTGAAGGAGGAGGCCGAGCGGCTCTCCCACGCCGACGCGCTGCGCACCGCCGCCACGACCGCGCACGCGGCGCTGCTCGGCGACCCGATGTCCGGCGCGCAGGACATGCAGGACGCCGTGTCGCTGCTCGGCCACGCCAGGGCGGCCGTGGAGTCGGTGCGCGACTTCGACCCCACGCTCGCCGGGCTCGCCGACCGCCTGGCCGAAGCGGGCTACCTGGTCTCCGACGTGGCGACCGAGCTGGCCGCGTACGCCGAGTCGGTCGAGGCCGACCCGGTGCGGCTCGCCGCGGTGCAGGAACGCAGGGCGGCGCTGAACGGGCTCATGCGCAAGTACGGCGAGGACGTCTCGGCCGTGCTCGCCTGGGCGCAGCGGGCCGCCGAGAGGCTGGCGGAGCTCGAAGGCGACGACGAGCGCATCGAGGAGCTGACGCGGGAGCACGGCGAGCTCACCGAGCGGCTGCGCGAGCTGGCCGGTGAGCTGACCGCCATCCGCACCGCCGCGGCCGAGCGGTTCGGCCGGGCGGTGACCGAGGAGCTGGCCGCGCTCGCCATGCCGCACGCCCGGGTGAGCGTGGAGATCACCCCGACCGGCGACTTCGGCCCGCACGGCGTGGACGAGGTGGAGCTGCGGCTGGCCTCCCATCCCGGCGCGCCGCCGCTGCCGCTGACCAAGGGCGCCTCCGGCGGTGAGCTGAGCCGGGTCATGCTCGCCATCGAGGTGGTCTTCGCCGGCGCCGACCCCGTCCCGACGTTCGTGTTCGACGAGGTCGACGCGGGCGTGGGCGGCAAGGCGGCCGTGGAGATCGGCAGGCGCCTGGCCAAGCTCGCCAGAACGGCACAGGTCATCGTGGTCACCCACCTGCCGCAGGTGGCGGCCTTCGCCGACCAGCACCTCGTGGTGGAGAAGGCGAGCGACGGCAGGGTGGTGCGCAGCGGCGTCGTCACGCTCGACCAGGAGGGCCGCGAGCGGGAGCTGTCGCGGATGCTCGCGGGACTGGAGGACTCCGAGCTCGGCCGCGCGCACGCCGCCGAGCTGCTGTCCATCGCCGCCGCCGACAAGGCCGCCTGGGAGAAGGACTCCTCCCGGACCGCCAAGCGCCCGGCCCGCAAGCCCGCGAGCTAACCACCCCGGCCACCGGCCGGGGCCGTCTCAAGCCACCGCCGAGGGTCACCCCGCCACCCGCCGAGGCCATTGTGGTCGGGGGCTGAGGTCGCCGCGGTGACCGGTTGAGGCCGTCCAGGCTCGCTAGCCGGCCTGCTCCGGCCATCGGCTGGGACCGCCTCGCGCCGCCGCCGAGATCGTCCCGCTCGTGGGTGTCCGTGTACCTCGGCCGGGTCGGTGCTTGCGCCGGAAGGCGTCTTCGGCGCTCGTTCCCTCCACCTCGGTGAGCGTCGGCGGGCAACGCACAGCCCGCTCCGGGCACCGGCCGGGGCCGTCGTGAACGGAGGCCGAGGTCGCCGCGGTGACCGGCTGGGAACGTCGCGTGGCGCGGCGCGGGTCGGCTCCGGCCGCCTGGCGGAAGGAGGGACGACCTGGCCTGCGCAACGCGTACACTCGGCGAGGCGCACGGGGGGTGACGTTTGAATCATGGCGCGTCGGGAAGCGGCCGGGCCCCGGAACGAGGGGACGGAGGAGCGGGGATGGACGGCGTCGCAAGGGAGGTGCGGTGGTCCGGCCGCCCCCGGTCGGCGTACCTTGGCAACATCCCCGACTTGCCGGTGCAATTCAGACGAGCCACAGGGTGTGGAGGCGTGGCGGTCGCCGCCTCTGGCAGGATGGTCATGATGAAGGTCCCGAGCTTGAATGTTCTGGGCCTCCGCCGCAGGAAGGCCGACGGCCTTCCCGGGGTGACGGCAGTGGCGAGAATCGACAGGCGGACGAAGAGGCTGACCAAGCGCCTCAAGCCCGGGGAAATCGCGATTATCGATCACGTCGACATCGACCGGGTGAGCGGGGAGGCTCTTGTCGCGTGCGGCGTGGCGGCGGTGGTCAACGTCGCCGCGAGCATCAGCGGCCGTTACCCCAATCTCGGGCCGCAGATCCTCATCGACGCCGGCGTCCCCCTGATCGACAACGCGTCGCCGGAGCTGTTCGAGCGGATCGCCGACGGCGACGTGGTCCGCGTCCACGACGGCATGGTCTACCTCGACGAGGAACTCGTCGGCAAGGGGCAGACGCAGACCGCGGAGAGCGTCGAGGCCGCGATGACCGAGGCCCGCGCGGGCCTCGCCGTCCAGATCGAGGCGTTCGCCGCGAACACCATGGAGTATGTCCGGCGCGAGCGCGACCTCCTGATCGACGGGGTCGGCGTGCCGGACATCCGCACGTCCCTGGAGAACCGCCACGCCCTCATCGTCGTGCGGGGTTACCACTACAAAGAGGACATCGCCACGCTCCGGCCGTACATCCGGGAGTATCGCCCGGTGCTGATCGGCGTGGACGGCGGCGCGGACGCGCTGCTCGACGCCGGGTACGTCCCCGACATCATCGTGGGCGACTTCGACTCCGTCTCGGAGAAGGCGGTGTGCTGCGGCGCCGAACTGGTCGTGCACGCCTACCGCGACGGGCGGGCGCCGGGGCTGGAGCGGGTGCGCAAGCTCGGCCAGGAGGCGGTCGTGTTCCCCGCGACCGGGACGAGCGAGGACATCGCCATGCTCCTGGCCGACGACAAGGGCGCCTCGCTGATCGTCGCGGTCGGCACCCACTGGACCCTCGACGAGTTCCTCGACAAGGGCAGGTCCGGCGCGGCGAGCACGTTCCTCACCCGGCTGCGGGTCGGCAGCAAGCTCGTGGACGCCAAGGGCGTGAGCAGGCTCTACCGCAGCCGCATCTCGACGTCCTCACTGCTGCTGCTCGTGGCCACCACGCTGGTCACGATCGGCGTCGTGCTCTCGGTATCGCCGATCGGCCAGGTGTGGCTGAACGGCCTGCGCGTGGCCTGGAACGGCTTCATCTTCTGGTTGGTCGGACTCTTCTCGTGATCGATTTCCGTTATCACCTCGTCTCGATCGTGGCGATCTTCCTCGCGCTCACGGTCGGCATCGTGCTGGGCAGCACCGTGCTGGAGCCCACGTTCTTCAAGTCGGCCGAGGAATTGACCGCGTCGCTGCGGCAGGCCAACGAGAAGTACCTGACCCAGATCTCGCAGCTGCAGAGCCGTGAGGAGGGCGGCGACTCGCTGATCACGACCCACCTGCCCGATCTCGTGCGCGGCCAGCTCGCGGGCGAGCGCGTCGTGCTCGTCGAGGCCCCGGGCGCGTCGGCCGCCCTGCGCGACCCGATCGAGAAGCTCGTCACGAGCGCGGGCGCCGCCTACAGCGGAAGGGTCAGCCTGACCGACAAGTTCATCGACGTGGAGCAGGCGAGCGTGCTCGACGGGCTGGCCACCAACCTCGCCCGGGCCGGCACCGCGTTCCCCGACGGGGCCACGCCGTACGACAAGGCCGCCGCGATGATCGCGAGCGCGATCGTGACCAACGACCGCGCGCAGGCGGGCCGGCCCAACACCGCCGCCACCGGCGTGCTGGAGGCGTTCCAGGCGGGCGACTTCCTGACCATGAACGGCGACCCCGAGCGGCGCGCGACGATGGCCGTCGTGCTCGCGCCCACCCAGCCGTACGAGGGGGAGGCCGCCGGGCAGCAGACGAACGCGATCGTCTCGGTGGCGGCCGGCCTCGACGGCGGCGCTCTCGGCACCGTGGTGGCGGGCAACGTCACCGCCTCCGCCAACGGCGGCGTCATCGCCGCCCTGCACGACACCGGCGGCGTGGCCTCGGCGGTCTCCACGGTCGACACCGTCGATTTCGCCGCGGGCCGTGTCGTGGTGGTCTACGCTCTGCGGGAGCAACTGGCCGGCCGTTCCGGCGCGTACGGCATCGGCGGCGGCGCGACGGCGTTCGAGCCGGCGCTGAGCACGCCCAGCCAGACCCCGACCCCGGTGGCGAGCCGGGGCTGAGCCGCCGACCGGCACCATCGACGTAGAGAAGGGCAACAGCCGTGGCCAGACGTCCCCAGGCCGGCACCCGCGCCGCCGTGGCGCTCGGGGCCGCAGTCGGCGCCGCGCTCGGCGCCGCCGCCGCGCGCGCGGCCTTCGCCGCGTTCCGGCGCCGTCCGCCGATCGGCGACGAGAAGACCGCCGACGGATACTGGACCCGCGTCAACCACCGCGGCGAGCCGGTCACGCTGCTGGAGGGGCCGGCGTTCGCGGCCGGCGCCGTCGCCGCCTCCGCCCTCGCCCCCGGCCTTCCCGCCCGCGCCCGCGCCGCGGCCGTGATCGCCGGTGCGGGCAGCGGCGTCCTCGGCGCGTACGACGACCTGTTCGGCACGACCTCCTCGAAGGGCTTCAAGGGCCACCTGACCGCGCTCGCGCGGGGCGAGGTGACCAGCGGAGCCGTCAAGATCCTCGGCATCGGCGCGATCGGGCTCGCCGCGGCGGCGCTCGCACCGGGTGACAACCGGGGTGACTGCGGGGGCGGGGGCGTGGTGAGACGGTCGCTCGACACGCTCGCCGACGGCGCGCTGATCGCCGGCAGCGCCAACCTGGCCAACCTGTTCGACCTGCGGCCCGGCCGCGCGATCAAGGTGGGGCTGCTCGCCGGGATCCCCCTGCTGGCCGCCTCGATCGCCGCGCCGTACGGTCCGCGCGCCCACCGGGCCGCCGTGCTGACCGCCGTCCCGCTGGGCGCGGCGGCGGCGCTGCTGCCCGAGGACCTGGGCGAGCGGGCGATGCTCGGCGACGCCGGGGCGAACGCGCTCGGCGCGCTGGTCGGCCTGGCGGCCACGGCGCGGCTGGGCAGGCCCGGCCGGCTCGCCGCACTCGGCGTCGTCGCCGCTCTCACCGCCGCTTCGGAGAAGGTCAGCTTCACCAAGGTCATCGCCGGCAACCCGGTGCTCAACCGCCTGGACATGCTCGGCCGCCGCGCGCCGCAGGCCGCCCCCGGTGCCCCGGAGTCGCACGGGTGACCTGGACGGCCAGGGCCGTGAGCGGAGCCGTACGGCACCGGCATGACGCGCAGCGCCGGCACGAATAAGCGGTGTGGTTGAACGGCGTGGTTAGACGGCATGGTTAAGCGGCTCGGGGCGGGGATCGCGGGGGCGGCGGTCCTCATCGGGGTCATCACGGTCCTGGCGCGGGTGACCGGCTTCGCCAAGCAACTGGCGTTCGCGCGCACGGTCGGCACGAACTGCCTGGCCACCGCCTATTACACGGCCAACAACGTGCCGAACATCGTGTTCGAGGTCGTGGCGGGCGGCGCGCTCGCCGGGATGGTCGTCCCGGTGCTCGCCGGCGCCGCAGCCAGAGCGGACGGCGAGGCGCGCGCCGAGGTCGGCCGCGTCGCCTCCGCGCTGCTGACCTGGGTGGTCGTGCTGCTGGTGCCGCTCGCGGCGCTCATCGCGCTGGTCGCGGCGCCGGTGACGCGGCTGCTCGTCTCCTTCGGGGTCGAGGAGTGCGACGCCGGCCAGGTCGCCGCCGTCGCCGCCCGCATGCTGGTCGTGTTCGCGCCGCAGATCCCGTTGTACGGCCTGGCCGTGGTGCTTTACGGCGTGCTGCAGGCCCACCGCCGGTTCTCGGGCCCGGCGCTGGCGCCGCTGGTGTCGAGCGTGGTGGTCATCATCGCCTACCTGGCCTTCGGCCCGCTCAGCGACGGCCGCGCCGACCCCGCCACGGTGCCGGGACCGGCCGAGATCGTGCTGTCGGCGGGCACCACGCTCGGCGTGCTGGCTCTCGTCGTCACCGTGATCGGGCCCATCTGGCGGCTCGGCCTGCGGTGGCGGCCCACGCTCCGCTTCCCCGAGGGCGTCGCCGTACAGGTGCGGCGGCTCGCCCTGGCCGGGCTGAGCGCGCTGGTCGCCCAGCAGGCCGCCGCGGCGATCCTCATCCCCGTGGCCAACCACGTCGGCGGGGGCGCGCTGCCCGCCTACAACTACGCCTGGGCGATCTACCAGGTGCCGTACGCCGTGCTCGCGGTGCCCATCGCGACCAGCGCGTTCCCCGCGCTCGCCGCGCGGGCGCAGGCCGGCGACGAAGGCGGGGGCTTCGCGGCGCTGGCGGCGCGCACGACGCGCGCGGTCGTGCTGGTCTGCGGCCTCGCGGCCGGAGCGCTCGCGGCGGTCGCGGAGCCGGTCGCGCACGTCTTCCTCTCCCAGGCCGACACCGCGGTCGCCGCCGCGGAGTTCGCCCGGGGGATCGCGCTGTTCGCGCCGGGGCTCATCGGGTACGGCCTGGTGGCCCACCTCAGCCGGGTGCTGTACGCCGCGGGGCAGGGCCGGGCGTCGGCCCGGGGACAGGTCGCCGGGTGGCTGGTCGTGGCCGTGTCCCAGGCGGCGTTCGTCGTCGTGCTGCCGCGCGACTGGGGGCTGGGCGGGCTCGCGCTCGGGCAGGCGGCCGGCATGACGGTGGGGGCGGGGCTGCTGCTGGCCTCGGTCGTACGGACGAAGGGGGCGCGGGCCGTTCACGGCGTCACCCGGGCCGGGCTGGCGGCCCTGCTGGGCGGGAGTGCGGGGTTCCTCGCGGGCGCGGCGGTCGCCGGGCTGTCCCCGGCGGGCGAGAGCCCGGTGGGCGGCCTCCTCACCGCCGTTCTCGCCGGGGTGACGGCCGTGGCCGCCGGGGTCCTCGTCGCCGCGCTCGTGGATCGGGGCGACCTGGCCGCCGCGTTGTCCGGGATGAGACGCGGCAAAGGCGCCGGCACGCCGAAGCCGCCGGCCGAGGAGCAGGTATGAACGCGCGGACGGCATCCCTGACGGCAGGCACGCCCCCGAGGCGGGTGCGGCGGAGTGGCGGGTGCGTCCCGGACCGCACCCCAGATGGCACGCCGCCCCGGGCGGCGGGCGCGGGTGAACGGGTACGTCTGGGACGGGCCGCTCCGCGAATGACGCTCCGGGTGAGTGGCGGTCCGGCGGAAAGCGTCTCGGGGGGTGGCGCACTAGGGGGAGTGGCGTTCCGGCCAGGAGGCGTTGCGTTGCGGACGAGGCGTTCCGTAGTGAGCGGCGTACTGGCGGAGTGGCGTTCCGTGCGGGAGACGGAGAGCAGGAGTGACAGAGCGTAGTGAGCGAATCGCGGGGCGGCGCGCCCGGCGGTTGCGGCCCGGAGCCGAAGGCGAGGGGCGCTGATGAGCCGTGTCGTGCTCGTGCTGGGATCGAGCATGGGGGGCGTGGCCCGGCACGTGCGGATGCTCGCCGGCGGGCTGGTCGCGCGGGGACACCAGGTGCTGGTCGCGGGGCCAAGTGGCACCGAGGGGGCCTTCCGCTTCACCGGCACCGGTGCGGGCTTCGCCGAGGTCGAGATCGCCGACCGGCCGCACCCCGCGCGTGACCTGGGCACATGCCTGCGCCTGCGCCGGATCGCCCGCGGAGCGGACGTCGTCCACGCCCACGGCCTGCGCGCCGGGGCGCTGGCCGCGCTCGCCCTCACCGGGGCGCAGGGGCGGCCGCGCCTCGTGGTCACCCTGCACAACGCGGTCACGGCGGGCGGCGCGATCGGCGCGGTCTACCGGCTGCTGGAACAAATCGTCGCCCGGCGTGCGGACCGCGTCCTGGCGATCTCGCCGGACGTCGCGGAGCGCATGCGGGCCAGGGGCGCCCGGGGGGTGGACCTCGCCGTGGTGCCCGCGCCGCCGCTCGCCGGCCCCGCCCGCCCGGCCGAGGACGTGCGGGCCGAGATCTTCGCCCGCCTGCCCGGCGCGGCGCGGGAATCACAGGCCGGTCGGGACCGGCCGATCCTGCTCACGGTCGCCCGGCTGGCCCAGCAGAAGGGCCTGGAGACGCTGCTCGACGCGGCGGCCGGGCCGTACAAAGACGACCCGGTCTTCGTGATCGCGGGCGACGGGCCGCTGCGCGGGGAGCTCCAGGCTCGCATCGACGCCGAGGAACTGCCCGTGGTCCTGTACGGCTGGGCCGAGCCCGGCGATCTGCTTCAGGTCGCGACGGCGGTGATCGTGCCCAGCAGGTGGGAGGGCCAGCCGTTGAGCGTCCAGGAGGCGCTGCGGGCGGGCAGGCCGATCATCGCGACCCGGGTGGGCGGCGTGCCCGACATGGTGGGCGAGGCGGCCCTGCTGGTGCCGCCGCGGGACCCGGGCGCGCTGAGCCGGGAGATCGGCCGCCTGCTCGGCGACACCGCCCTGGCGGCCCGCCTGGCGCAGGCGTCCGTACGGCGGGGCCGCGAGCTGCCCGACGAGGACGCGGCGCTGCGGGCGGTGCTCGGGGCCTACGGTCTGTCCGCGTAGCGGCGACGGGGGTGGCGGAAGGGTGCGGCCGTCCTTTCGCCCAGGTGAGACGAGGTCGCCCACGCGGTGAGCCGCCCGGTGTTCACAGCGGTCCGGCAAGGATTAGGTGACGGTAAGCCAGATCCATATACTGGACGGGTTGGGGGGGAGTATCCCTTCGCGGCGGTTCCGTCATCACGGTGTCAGCACCCGGGGCCGTCGGTCCGTCATGCCAGGCGGGCGGGAGAGACCTCCGGCAGTGTGTTCGCGCGCGCGCCGGAGGTAGTCGTGGTGCATGTCCCCCTGTGGTTGTGGGCCCTGGTCATCGTGGGTCTCGTCGTGGTGGTCGCCTTCGATCTGTGGTTCGTGGATCGGGGTGAGCCACGCGAGTTCTCGATGCGGCAAGCCGGCATCTGGGTGGGTTTCTACGTCTGCCTCGCCGTGTTGTTCGGCATCGGGTTAACGCTGTGGGCCGGCGCCGGGACCGGTGGTGAGTTCTTCGCGGGCTATCTGACGGAATACAGCCTCAGCGTCGACAACCTGTTCGTCTTCTACATCATCATGAGCCGGTTCGGCGTGCCGCGGGTCTACCAGCACAAGGTCCTGCTGGTCGGCATCGTGCTCGCGCTCGTGATGCGCGGCATCTTCATCGCCATCGGGGCCGCCGCGCTGAGCCGATTCGGCTGGCTGCTGTACGCGTTCGGGGCCTTCCTCATCTACACGGCGTACACGCTGATCCGGGACCACGACAAGGAAGACGAGGAGTTCAACGAGAACATCCTCCTGCGGTGGGCCCGCCGGGTCTTCCCGACCACGCCCGACTACGTCGGCTCCCGGGTGACCGTACGGGTGGACGGCAAGCGCATGGTGACGCCCATGCTGATCGTGATGATCGCCATCGGCACCACCGACCTGCTGTTCGCCCTCGATTCGATTCCGGCCATCTTCGGCCTCACGAAGACGGCCTTCATCGTGTTCTCCGCGAACGCGTTCGCCCTGATGGGACTGCGTCAGCTCTACTTCCTGCTCGGCGGCCTGCTGCAGCGGCTGGTCTACATCAGCTATGGATTGGCGTTCATCCTCGCTTTCATCGGGGTTAAGCTGATTCTCGAAGCACTTCACGAGAGCGAGGTCTCCTGGGCCCCGCAAATCCCCATCTGGGTGTCGCTGTCGGTCATCGGCGTCACCATGGCCGTGACCACCGTCGCCAGTCTCATCAAGGCTCGCCGTGACGACAAGGCCATCGCCGCGGGGGAAGCGTCCCAGACGGGGACTTCCCAGACGGAGACATCTCAGGCGGAAGCCCCGAAGGGCTAGCGAAACGGGCATCCACCCTGTTTGCTTGTTCTCGTTGTGCCACACATTGACGGCCGGATCGGTAATATCGATCGCCAGCTCGCATGCCGGTCCATAGTCGCCTGAAGAGTACAAAGGTCATCTGTGTCCAACGAATCGTTGCCCCGCGGCCCTGAATCCGGGCCCGCGGGAAGTGCCCGGGGCCGAATCAGGCTCGCGCGCGGGGTGTCCCCGTGGCTGGCTCCCACCGCCGCGGCGGCGGCCGTCACCGCCGTTCTCACCCGCAGGTCGCCCCGTTGGGCGCTGGCCGCGGTGCCGCTCGCCGCGCTCACCGGCGGGATGCTGTGGTTCTTCCGCGACCCGGAGCGCGTCCTCGGCGAGGGCAGGCTCATCTCGCCCGCCGACGGCGTCGTGCAGAGCATCGACCCGTGGCCGGACGGCCGCACCCGGGTCGCGATCTTCATGAGCCCGCTGAACGTGCACGTCAACCGGGCGCCCGCGGCCGGCACGGTCACCTCGGTCGAGCACGTGCCCGGCGGCTTCCTCCCCGCGTTCAACAAGGACAGCGACAAGAACGAGCGTGTCGTCTGGCATTTCGACACCGCGCTCGGAGACATCGAGATGGTGCAGATCGCCGGCGCCGTCGCCCGTCGCATCGTCCCCTACCTGTACGCGGGCGCCAAGGTCGCCCAGGGCGAGCGGGTCGGGCTGATCCGTTTCGGCTCCCGGGTGGACGTCTACCTGCCCGAGGGCATCAGGCCGGCGGTCACCGTCGGCACCCGGACCGTCGCGGGGGTGACACGCCTTGACCACATCTGACCTCGGGGCCGAATCCGCCTGGCCGCTGGAGGAGGCGACCGAGGAGCCGCGCGGGCCGGTCGGCAAGGCCTTCCGCCTGTCGGCGGCCGACTCCCTCTCGCTCGGCAACGCCCTGAGTGGTTTCCTCGCCGTCTGCGTGCTCGCCTGGTCGGCGATCAGCGACCTGCAGGCCGGCGTCAAGTTCGTCCCCGACCCGCGCTTTTTCGGCACGGCCGTGGTGCTGCTGCTCACCGGCGCGACCTGCGACCTGTTCGACGGCCTGGTGGCCAGGAAGTTCCGCGCGTCCGCGATGGGCGCGGAGCTGGACAACCTCGCCGACGTGATCAGCTTCGGCTTCGCGCCCGCCTTCATGGTGATGATCTGGGCCGGCTTCTCCGGCCAGCTCCCGCTGTGGCTGGTGCTGTGCGCGGCCGGGTCCGTCCTGCTCGCCGGCGTCGTACGGCTGGCCCGCTTCGCCTGCGTGAAGACCAAGAGCGGCGACTTCATGGGCCTGCCGATCCCGATGGGCGCGATGACCGTGGTGTCGATCGTGCTGCTCTTCCAGCCGAACTACGTCACGCTCGCCGCCATCTTCGGCGTGGCCTGGCTGATGGTCAGCCGGATCGAATACCCCAAGCCGAAGGGCAACCTGGCCGCCGTCGTGCTGGCCTGGATGCTGATCAACGTGGCCTGCCTGACGATCTGGGCGGCCGGCCTCGCGGGCGGCGACCAGCTCATCAAGGTGGGCGCCACGATGCAGATCGCGATCGTCTCCGCGATTCCGCTTCGCGTTCTCATGTTCAAACAGCAGCAACGCAGGGAACGACGCACGGAGAACGCGGGCTGACGTCGTCGCACGGACAGGGGCCCCGGTCGGTTCGGGCCCATACC
Organism: Microbispora rosea subsp. aerata; assembly: GCF_014647835.1. Classification (GTDB taxonomy): domain Bacteria; phylum Actinomycetota; class Actinomycetes; order Streptosporangiales; family Streptosporangiaceae; genus Microbispora; species Microbispora aerata. The sequence continues at coordinate 62,248 of NZ_BMPY01000031.1, read as the reverse complement.
TTTGGGCCCGGCCAATCACGTGGAGAAAACGCCTAGTCCAATGGAGCCCTGGTCGCCATGCCTCGTGAGCACACCCGTACGTACTTCCTCGGCAAGCTCGCGCGGGAGCTTGAGCTGCGGGGGCTGGAGGCGTCGCTGCGCCCCGACCCGCCGTCGCTGAAGGTCCGCGACCCGGACGCGGCGCTGTTCACCGAGACTGTGGACTGCGTCGCGATGTCGGACGGCTGGTTCTACCGCTGGTCCTGGGGTGACGTCGTGGAGAGCGCGGAGGAGCCCGCTCTCGCGGCCGACCGCATCGTCAAGGTCTTCACCACCGGCGAGCCCCGCCCGCACCCCGCCCTCGGCGACGCCTGACAGGTCGCGCCCTGCCCCCTGATAGCGCCGCCTGACGGACCACGCCCCGCCCTCCGCTGCCCCTGGACGTGCCCATGGCGCCGCCTCACGGGTCGCGTGCCCCGCCTTCGGCGATCCCCGGGCGGTCGCGCCCTGCGCGCGGCGACGCCTGGACGTGCGCTGTGCCCGTGGCGATGCCCTCATGGGCAGCGCCTCGCCCCCTTACAGGGCCGCCCTCGTAGCGCCGTCCGACCGGTTCACGAGGTCAGCGGGATCCACTCCGTCGCCGTGGTGACCTCGTTCAGGACGTCGGGGAGCGGGTCCACGCCCAGCCCCGGGCCGTCCGGCACGTCGAGGTGCCCGCCGTTCAGCTCGAACGGCGGGGTCACGTCGGTGTGGAAGTAGCGCCGGGAGGCGGAGGTGTCGCCCGGGAGCGTGAAACCGGGCAGCGCGGCCAGCGCGAGGTTGGCCGCCCGGCCGATGCCGGTCTCCAGCATGCCGCCGCACCAGACCGCGACGCCGTGGGCGCGGCACAGGTCGTGGATGCGCCTGGCCTCCAGGTAGCCGCCGACCCGCCCCGGCTTGATGTTGATCACCGAGCAGGCGCCGAGGCTGATCGCCGCCGCCGCGTGGGCGGCCGACTCGATCGACTCGTCCAGGCAGATCGGCGTACGGATCGACCGGGCGAGCCGGGCGTGCTGCACGAGGTCGTCGTCGGCCAGCGGCTGCTCGATCAGCAGCAGGTCGAAGTCGTCCAGCCGGGCCAGGTGCCGGGCGTCCGCGAGCGTGTAGGCCGCGTTGGCGTCCACCTGGAGCAGCAGGTCTTCCCCGAACCGCTCGCGCACCGCGCGGACCGGCGTGACGTCCCACCCCGGCCCGATCTTCAGCTTGACCCGTACGTACCCCTCTTCGACGTACGCCTCGACGGTGTCGAGCAGCTCGTCCACCGAGCCCATGATGCCGACGGACACGCCGCAGGGGATGCGGTCGCGGGTGGCGCCGAGGAACCGGGCGAAGGACTCGCCGGTGATCCGGAGTGAGGCGTCGAGCACAGCGGCCTCCAGCGCCGCCTTGGCCATCCGGTGACCCTTGAACGGCGCGAGGGCGGGGCCGACCGCCTGGGGGTCGAGCCCGCCCGGGAGCGCGGGGATCAGGAAGCGCCGCAGCACGTCGGCCGCCCCGTCCACGTACTCCGAGGAGTACAGCGGCTCGGACATCGCCACACACTCGCCCCAGCCCTCCGCCTCCGGCGTCACCACCCGCACCAGCAGGACGTCGCGTGCGGTCTCGGTGCCGAACGACGTCCGGAACGGCGCGACGAGCGGCATCGCGATCCGGCGCAGTTCGATTCCGGTGATCTTCATGAGGGCCGGGCTCCAGGGGAAGGACGGTGTGCGCCGACCACTATACGGACGCGGCGAAGCGGCGGGACCGCCCAAAGGACCTCGGGTGCGAACAGCCGGGAGGGGCGGCGGACCCGGGCGGGTCCGGCCGCCCGTCAGGGCGTCGTCACCAGCCGCGGGCCTTCCACTCGGGCAGGTGCGGCCGCTCGGCGCCGAGGGTGGTGTCCCGGCCGTGGCCGGGGTAGACCCACGTCTCGTCCGGCAGGCGGTCGAAGATCCGTTCCACCACGTCCGTGAACAGCTGCTCGAACCGCGCCGGGTCCTTCTGGGTGTTGCCGACCCCGCCGGGGAACAGGGAGTCGCCCGTGAACAGGTGACGGTCCTGGTAGAGCAGCGCGATCGAGCCGGGGGTGTGGCCGCGCAGGTGGATGACGTCCAGCGTGACCACGCCGACCGTCACCCGGTCGCCGTGCTCGACCTCCCTGGTGATCTTCACGGGCAGCTCGGGGGCGTCCAGGGGGTGGGCGACGGTCTCCGCGCCGGTGGCGCGGGCGACCTCCTCAAGAGCCCCCCAGTGGTCGGGGTGCCGGTGCGTGGTCACGATCGAGCTGATCGGCCTGTCGCCGATCAGCTCGAGCAGCCGGTCGGGCTCGGCCGCCGCGTCGATCACCAGCCCGTCGCCGGTCTCGGTGCACCGCAGCAGGTACGCGTTGTTGCCGAAGTCACCGACTTCGATCTTCGAGATCGTCAGCCCGGGGACCTCGCGTACGTCGGCGGGTCCGCCCTTGGTGACGTTTCCGGTGTAGGTCATGTCGTTCCTCTCTCTCAGGCGGCGGGCGGCCAGGACGACGGCGGCTCGGCGGGCAGCTCCGCCGGGGACGGCTTCGGCCAGGATGGCGGGGACGGCAGCCTCCCGGCCGCGCCCCCGGGGCTCGCATGATCTGGATGGTGGGCTCCGGACGCGTCCTGCCCGGGGCGTTCCTTCGGCGCACCGAGCCGCAACCCCGCGCCGTCGGTCCTGCCGGCGAGCCAGGCGAGCAGTTCGCGGGGTGTTCCCTCCACCGCGGGGCCGTCGCCGAGGCCCGTCCAGACGCGCACGATCTCGCCGGTGCCCGGCTCGCGGGCGACGACCTCGCCCACCGGGCTCTCGCCGCCGAGCCAGAGCATCGTGTCGTGCAGCTCCCGTCTCACGTACGTCTCGGGCCAGTCGGCCCATCCGTAGCCTGCCCCGAGGTCGGCGTGGTGCACCTCCACCTCCCTGACCCGGCGGATCGGGACATACCAGGCGGGGTGCTCGGGCGGGCTCATTCCGGCGACCGGCGCGCTCCACGCCTCGGCGGGTGTCTCCGCGACCGCCGCCGCGAACCGCTCCGCGCTGTCGCGCAGGTCGGCGAGCTGCTCGGCGACCGGGCGGCCGGCCCCCGCCTCGACGTCGGCGTCGCGGGCCGCCCGCGAGGCGTACTGAGGGGTGCGCACCCCCGTCCGCGCCCAGGCCGGCAGGTTGACGTAGCTGTCGGCGTCGCGGGCGATGTGCGTGAGCACATGACCCCTCGTCCAGCCGGGCGGCAGGGACGGCGCGCGGAGATCCTCGTCGGTGAGGCGCGCGGCGGTCGCCGGCAGGCGTTCGGTCGCCTCGGCCGGCTCCCGCCCGATCTCGTCGATCAGGGACATGGTCAAATCATGGCCCCCGGCGGGCGCGGCCGTCGCCCCCGCCGCCGTACGGGGAAGAGGACGGCGCCCCGGGCGGTTGGTATGAGCAGGGGTTTCGTGCGGATGCCGGGCGAGAGTTTGACGGAGCTCATACCCTGGTTCACGGAGCGTGTCCCACACCAGCACGCGGGGCCGCCCCCTCCGGCCGCCGGACGATGCCCCCCGAAATTGTCGGTGGCTCTGGATAGCCTGCCCGTGCACCTCCATTCACACCTCATAGACCTATCGGGACCACCGTGGCTGACCGCCTGATCGTGCGTGGCGCACGCGAACACAACTTGAAAGACGTCTCGCTCGACCTCCCGCGAGACGCTTTGATCGTCTTCACCGGACTGTCGGGCTCCGGAAAGTCCAGCCTGGCCTTCGACACGATCTTCGCCGAGGGACAACGGCGATACGTGGAGTCCCTGTCCGCGTACGCCCGGCAGTTCCTCGGGCAGATGGACAAGCCCGACGTCGACTTCATCGAGGGACTGTCGCCGGCGGTCTCCATCGACCAGAAGTCCACCAGCCGCAACCCCCGCTCGACCGTCGGCACGATCACCGAGGTCTACGACTACCTGCGCCTGCTGTGGGCCCGCATCGGCAAGCCGCACTGCCCGCAGTGCGGACGCCCCATCGCCCGCCAGACGCCGCAGCAGATCGTCGACCGCGTGCTCGAACTGGAGGAGGGCACCCGGTTTCAGGTCCTCGCCCCGATCATCCGCGGCCGCAAGGGGGAGTACGCCGAGCTGTTCCGCGAGCTGCAGACCAAGGGCTACGCCCGGGCCCGCGTGGACGGCACGATCGTGCGCCTGGAGGAACCGCCCACCCTCAAGAAGTACGAAAAGCACGACATCGAGGTGATCGTCGACCGCCTGTCGGTCAAGGAGAGCGCGCGGCGCAGGCTGACCGACTCGGTCGAGACCGCGCTGCAGCTGTCCGGCGGCACGATCACGCTCGACTTCGTCGACCTGCCCGACGACGACCCCAACCGTGAGCGCTTCTACTCCGAGCACCTCTACTGCCCGTACGACGACCTGTCGTTCGAGGAGCTGGAGCCGAGGTCGTTCTCGTTCAACTCGCCCTTCGGCGCCTGCCCCGAGTGCACCGGCCTCGGCACCCGCATGGAGGTCGACCCCGACCTCGTCGTCCCCGACCCCGAGCGCACGCTCGGCGACGGCGCGATCAGCCCGTGGGCGAACGGCCACACCAGCGACTACTTCGTGCGGCTGCTGGAGGCGCTGGGCAACGCCCTCGGCTTCGATCTCGACACGCCGTGGGAGCGGCTGCCGAAGAAGGCGCAGAAGGCGATCCTGCACGGCCACGACGAGCAGGTCCACATCCGCTACAGCAACCGGTACGGCAGGCAGCGCTCCTACTACACCGACTTCGAGGGCGTGATCCCCTGGGTGCAGCGCCGGCACGCCGAGTCGGAGAGCGACGCGAGCCGCGAGCGGTTCGAGGGCTTCATGCGCGAGGTGCCCTGCCCGGCCTGCAAGGGCCGCCGCCTCAAGCCGGTCTCGCTGGCCGTGACCGTCGGGGGCGCCTCGATCGCCGAGGTCTCGGCGATGTCGATCGCCGACTGCGCCAAGTTCCTGTCCGGCCTGCGGCTGTCCGAGCGCGACATGCACATCGCCGAGCGGGTGGTCAAGGAGATCAACGCCCGCCTCGGCTTCCTGCTCGACGTCGGCCTCGACTACCTCACGCTCGACCGCGCCGCCGCCACCCTCGCGGGCGGCGAGGCGCAGCGGATCAGGCTGGCCACGCAGATCGGCTCCGGCCTGGTCGGCGTGCTGTACGTCCTGGACGAGCCGTCCATCGGCCTGCACCAGCGGGACAACCAGCGGCTGCTTGAGACGCTGATCCGGCTGCGCGACATGGGCAACACGCTGATCGTGGTCGAGCACGACGAGGACACGATCGCCGCCGCCGACTGGGTGGTCGACATCGGCCCGGGCGCGGGCGAGCACGGCGGCCAGGTCGTCGTGTCCGGCACCGTGCAGGACCTGCTCGCCAGCGAGGAGTCGCTGACCGGGGCGTACCTGTCGGGCCGCAGGGCGATCACCGTGCCGGAGATCCGGCGCCCGCGGGACAAGAAGCGGCAGCTCGTCGTCAAGGGCGCCCGTGAGCACAACCTGAAGGGAGTGGACGTCGAGTTCCCGCTCGGCGTCTTCACCGCGGTCACCGGCGTCTCGGGGTCCGGCAAGTCCACGCTGGTCAACGACATCCTGTACGCCGCGCTCGCCAAGGAGCTGAACGGCGCGAAGACCGTGCCGGGACGGCACTCCCGGATCCTCGGCACCGACCTGGTGGACAAGGTCGTCCACGTCGACCAGTCGCCGATCGGCCGTACGCCGAGGTCCAACCCGGCGACGTACACCGGTGTCTTCGACCACGTGCGCAAGCTGTTCGCCGCCACGACCGAGGCGAAGGTCCGCGGTTACCAGCAGGGCCGGTTCAGCTTCAACGTCAAGGGCGGGCGCTGCGAGGCGTGCTCCGGCGACGGCACCATCAAGATCGAGATGAACTTCCTGCCCGACGTCTACGTCCCCTGCGAGGTGTGCCACGGCGCCCGGTACAACCGGGAGACGCTGGAGGTCCACTACAAGGGCAAGACGATCGCCGAGGTCCTCGACATGCCGATCGAGGAGGCGCTGGAGTTCTTCGAGGCGATCCCCGCCATCCGCCGCCACCTGCAGACGCTCAACGACGTCGGCCTCGGTTACGTACGGCTGGGCCAGCCGGCGACCACGCTGTCCGGCGGCGAGGCGCAGCGGGTGAAGCTCGCCTCCGAGCTGCAGCGGCGCTCGACCGGCCGCACCGTGTACGTGCTGGACGAGCCCACCACCGGCCTGCACTTCGAGGACATCCGGCGGCTTCTCGGCGTGCTCAACCGCCTCGTCGACGCCGGCAACACCGTGATCGTCATCGAGCACAACCTCGACGTCATCAAGACCGCCGACTGGATCATCGACATGGGGCCCGAGGGCGGGTCGGGCGGCGGCAGGGTCATCGCCGCGGGCACGCCCGAGGACGTCGCCCGCGTCGAGGAGAGCCACACCGGCGCCTTCCTCCGCAAGATCCTGGGTGTATGAGTATTCGTCTCATGAATCCTCCCTACTCTTCTCGTCTCGACCGCGTCGCCCTCAACCGGCCACGGGGTGATGGCCGCACCTGAGAGCACACGAGGTGACGCGTCGAGCAGGGGAAGGACCCGGGGCCGTGGATGTCCCGGGCCGCCGCAAGGGAAGGATGAGCATGACGGAAACGACACGCCGGGCCGTGATCTTCGGCGCCGGAGGCGCCGGGCTGGCGGTGGCGCTGAGCGCGTGCGGCGCCTCCGGCGGGGACGACACGACGTCGGCCGGTCAGGGCGCGCCCCAAGACAGCCAGACGCAGGCGGCGCAGGGCGGGGGCGAGATCGCGAAGACCTCCGACATCCCCCAGGGCGGCGGCAAAGTCTTCAAGGACCAGGACGTCGTCATCACCCAGCCGGAGGCCGGCACGTTCAAGGCGTTCAGCGCGACCTGCACCCACCAGGGCTGCCCGGTCGCCAGCGTCTCCGACAACGAGATCGTCTGCCCGTGCCACGGCAGCAAGTTCAGCGCCAAGGACGGCTCCGTGACCAACGGACCGGCCACCCAGCCGCTCGCCGAGAAAGCCATCACGGTGAGCGGCGACAGCATCACCCTCGCCTGACGAGGGGCTGCCGGGTCCGCCGTCCGGGCGGGTCCGGTGCCCGGCGTCCGTCAGCAGGGGACTCCCGCGCCCGAGGACGCCGGGAGACACCGCCGCCCGTCATCGCGTACGCCTACGCGATGACGGGCGGCAGTCCGCGTTCCGGCTGTCCAGCCCAGGAGGTCAGGCGGCGGGACGAGCCGGCGGTCTCAGGCGTTCGCCGCGCGGTGTCGCCGTGATCCGGCTTCGCCGAGGACGGCGGGATTGTCGGTGTGGACCAGTAGTCTTTGGGTGTGGCGGATCCGGCAACTTATCGACCGGCGCCCGGAACGATCCCCGAGTCGCCAGGCGTCTATCGCTTCCGCGACCCGGGCGGCCGGGTGATCTACGTGGGCAAGGCGAAGAGCCTGCGGCAGCGACTCAACTCATACTTCGCCGACTTCGCCGGCCTGCACCCGCGGACGCAGACCATGCTCACGACCGCGGCGTCCGTGGACTGGACGGTGGTCGGCACCGAGGTCGAGGCGCTCCAGCTCGAATACTCCTGGATCAAGGAGTTCGACCCCCGGTTCAACGTCAAGTACCGCGACGACAAGTCGTACCCGTACCTGGCCGTGACGATGGGGGAGGACTTCCCGCGGGTGCAGGTGATGCGCGGGGCCAAGCGGAAGGGCACCCGCTACTTCGGCCCCTACTCGCACGCCTGGGCCATCCGGGAGACCGTCGACCTGCTGCTGCGCGTCTTCCCCGTGCGGACGTGCTCGGCGGGAGTCTTCAAGCGGGCGGGCCAGATCGGCCGTCCCTGCCTGCTGGGATACATCGACAAATGCTCGGCGCCCTGCGTCGGCCGGGTCACCCCCGAGGAGCATCGGGCCCTCGCCGAGGACTTCTGCGACTTCATGGCCGGCAACACCGGCCGCTTCATCAAGCGGCTGGAGCGCGAGATGCGCGAGGCGGCGGCCGTGGAGGAGTTCGAGCGCGCCGCGCGGCTGCGGGACGACATCCAGGCGCTGCAACGGGCCCTGGAGAAGCAGGCGGTCGTGCTCGGCGACAACATCGACTGCGACGTGGTCGCCCTGGCGGAAGACCCGCTGGAGGCGGCGGTCCAGGTCTTCTACGTGCGCGGCGGCCGCATCCGCGGCCAGCGCGGCTGGGTGGTCGACAAGGTCGAGGAGACCACGCCGGGCGAGCTGGTCGAGCAGTTCCTGCTCCAGATGTACGCCGAGGCGACGATCCCCCGCGAGATCCTCGTGCCCGCGCGGCCCCCGGACCACGACGCGCTGATCGAGCTGCTGAGCGAGCAGCGGGGCTCCCGCGTCGAACTGCGCGTTCCCCAGCGCGGCGACAAGAAGAGCCTCATGGAGACCGTGGAGCGCAACGCCAAGGAGACCCTCGCCCAGCACAAGCTGCGCCGCGCCAGCGACCTGACCACGCGCAGCCGGGCGCTGCAGGAGATCGCCGACGCGCTCGACCTCGACCAGGCGCCGCTGCGGATCGAGTGCTACGACGTCTCGCACATCCAGGGCGAGAACGTCGTGGCCTCGATGGTGGTCTTCGAAGACGGCCTGGCCCGCAAGAGCGAGTATCGCCGCTTCTCCATCAGGACCACCGAGGGCGACGTCGCGTCGATATACGAGGTGATCTGCCGGAGGTTCAAGCGCTACCTGGAGGAGCGGTCCGCGACGGGCGAGCTGGACGCGGGGATCGACGGCGCGGCCGACCTCGACGCGGCCGACCTCGACGCGGCGGAGCACGGTACGGCGGAGCACGACGAGGCAGGGCACGGTCCGGCAGGGCGCGGCGCGGCGACGCCGATCGACCCGGAGACCGGACGCCCCCGGAAGTTCGCCTACCCGCCCAACCTCGTGGTGGTGGACGGCGGCCCCGCGCAGGCGGCGGCCGCCCAGCGTGCCCTGGACGAGCTGGGCATCGACGACGTCGCGGTGTGCGGGCTGGCCAAGCGGCTGGAGGAGGTCTGGCTGCCCGGCGACGACCAGCCGGTGATCCTGCCGCGCAGCAGCGAGGGGCTTTACCTTTTACAACGCGTCCGTGACGAAGCGCATAGGTTCGCTATCACCTACCATCGGACGAAGAGGTCGAAAGCGCTTAAAGAGAGCGCGCTTGACCAGGTGCCGGGTCTGGGCCCGGCACGTCGCCAGGCCCTGCTGCGTCACTTCGGCTCGGTGAAGCGGCTGCGGGAGGCCACCGCGGAGGAGATCCGCGAGGTCCCCGGCATCGGCCGCGCGACCGCCGAGGCCATCGTCGCGGCGCTGCGCGGTGAGAGCCCGTCCCCGGCGGGGCGGGGGTCGTGACGTGCCCGCGCGAGCATCACGGCGGGTCCCGGCCCGGGCGGGGCGGCAGGAAGGGCACCGAGGGAGTTGCCCGGCGTGGCGGTGGCGCGATCAGGTGAAGAGGTGTCATGCTCCGGCACCAGAAGGTCTTCCCGCGGGGACGCGCGACGTTCCCGGTGGCCGCTTCGGCGCGGGCGGCGGGCGGGGCTGACGTTGGGCGAGCTGACATGGGCGGCAAGGCGGTGAGCGGGCGATGAGCACGACTGAGCCGGCATTCGTGGTGATCACTGGAATGTCGGGGGCGGGGCGCAGCACCGCCGCGAAGGCTCTGGAGGACCTCGGCTGGTATGTGATCGACAACCTGCCGCCGGGGATGCTGTCCTCGCTCGCCGAGGAGGCGGGCCGGGCGAACATGGCGACCGACCGCGTCGCGGCCGTGGTCGACGTGCGCAGCCTCGCCTTCACCACCGATTTGAACGCGGCGATCGAGGAGCTCGACGGACGCGGCGTCGGCGTCCGGGTGGTGTTCCTCGAGGCGAGCGACGAGGAGCTGGTCCGCAGGTTCGAGAACGTCCGGCGGCCGCATCCCCTCCAGGGCGACGGGCGGCTCGTCGACGGGATCGACCGTGAGCGCGGCATCCTGCGCGAGGTCCGCGCCAACGCCGACCTCGTCATCGACACGTCCCTGCTGAACGTCCACGAGCTGCGCAAGAAGATCGTGTCGTTCTTCGGCGGCGAGGACCGGCCCGGGTTGAAGGTGACCGTGGTGTCCTTCGGCTTCAAGTACGGCCTGCCGGTCGACGCCGACCTCGTCGTGGACTGCCGGTTCCTGCCCAACCCCCACTGGGTGCCGGAGCTGCGGGCGCTGAACGGGCTCGACGCGCCCGTGCGCGACTACGTGCTCAACCAGGCCGGGGCCAAGGAGTTCCTCGACGGGTACGAGGAGGTCCTCGGCATCGTGGCCGCCGGATACACCCGCGAGGGCAAGGGCTACGCCACCCTCGCCGTGGGCTGCACCGGGGGCAAGCACCGCAGCGTCGCGATGGCCGAGGAGCTCGGCGGCCGCCTGCGCGAGCGCGGCATGGACGTCCAGGTCAGCCACCGGGACGTCGGCCGCGAGTAACGGGCCGCCGCGCCCGGCCTTCCGCCGCCCTCGCGCCCTCGCGCGCCGTGCCCCCGCTCGACGGCCCGCCGCCTTACCGGCCTGCGCCGCCGCTCCCGCGCACCACCGGGTGGGAGACGCGTGGCGTCACCGGTGGGACTCGCTCACGCTGTTCACGCCGCGCCGCTCGTCGCTGAGCACGACGACCTGAATGTCGGCGGACCACGTACGGCCCCGGAAGGAGACGCGGCCGGGCCGAGGGCGCTTCACGGGTGAGACCCGAGGCGGTTCGCGGCGGCGAGGGCCGAAGCTCGGCGAGACCGGCAGTATGTCGGCGGGACCGGTAGCCCGGTGATCGAGCGGCGAGATCACGATCCGCCATCGCCGTGACCGGGCGGCTCCTCCTGCTGCCCGGACGTATGAAACAGGCTGGTCACGGCATCGTAGAGCGGCTGCGCAGGGGGTGATCGGCTCCAGGACCCGTTCGACGTCCTGGCGGTCAAGACGCCGTGGGGCGCCGCTGCCGCGACCCGTCATCGCCCCCGCCGGGCTGGCGGGCGCGGGCGCGGAGTGGTTCCGGGACCGGTGGCCGGTGGGGCTGGAGACCCCCTGTGGGGGTGGGCGACGCCCCGCTCGCGCGCTGCCGCCGGTGATCGGCGAGTGCGGCGACACGCACGCCGGCGGCGACCCGGCGAGACCTCATCCACGCGGAGGGCTTTCGCCGTCCTCGGCCGCCTCCGCCGGTCGGGAGCGGACGATGGCGGGTGCCGAGCCGGACGCGCGTCGCGCCCGCCCCGTGCCCTCACCGGTCCCCGTGCCGCATCGGACCGCCAGGAGTGGCAAGGCCGCCCGCCGAGCGGCGGGCGGGTCCCGCGGGCCCCCTCCCGCGGGCCCCCTCCCGCGGGCCGCGGCGGGCGGCGCCGCGCTTGCCGACTTCGCGGCGCGTGTGCGCCCCGGCCGGGATGGCTTCGGGATGAAAAGGGGGCGTTCTGGGCGCTGAGCGGGGCGCTCTGACTGGGGGTGGGTTCGCGCGTGGGTGGGGAGGGTTGTGGTGCGGTGGGGTATGCCCTCGACTGGGAGGGCTGGCGTGAGGTGGAGAGGTTCGGGCGATCTGTGGGATATGCCCCAGTCCGGGATGGCTTGGCGGGGGGCGGACCACGCCCCTCAGGGCGTACGGTGGCGGGCATGCGGCCCGTGACCGGTCCGGGCCCGCGCGGCGGCCGTCGTGTCACGCGCGGCCGGTCCCGGCACCGGTGAACGGACGAGTGTGACAGACCAGCACGACATGAGCGCCACGGTTCCCCGCAGCGGTGCTCGTGGTGAGCGCGAGGAGGACGATGAAGGACCCCGCCCCGGAACACGCGGACCCCTCCGTCCCCGATCGTCTCCGGAAGTTCCCCTCCCTCGGCAGGCCGATGCTCCGCCCCCCGTATCCCGAGACCCCCGCGAGCGGTCCCAAGGTGGTCGCGCTCGGCGGCGGGCACGGCCTGTACGCCTCCTTGTCGGCCCTCAGGACGGTCACGGACGACCTGACGGCCGTGGTGACGGTGGCGGACGACGGCGGCTCCAGCGGGCGTCTCAGGCGCGAACTGGGGGTGCTGCCGCCCGGTGACCTGCGGATGGCGCTCGCGGCGCTGTGCGGCGACGACGAGTGGGGCAAGACCTGGAGCGAGGTCGTCCAGCACCGCTTCAGGAGCGAGGGCGAGCTGCACGGCCACGCGGTCGGCAACCTGCTCATCGTCGCGCTCTGGGAGCTCCTGGAGGACCCGGTGGTGGGCCTGGAGTGGGTAGGCCGGCTGCTCGGCGCGCACGGCCGGGTGCTGCCCATGGCGTCCGTGCCGCTCGACATCCAGGCGGAGGTCGAGCTGGACGGGGTGATCACGACGGTGCGCGGGCAGGTCGCCTGCGCGCTGACGCCCGGGCGGGTGCGCTCCATCTCGCTGCTGCCGTCCGATCCGCCCGCCTGCCCGCAGGCGGTCGAGGCGATCGAGGAGGCCGACTGGGTGGTGTTCGGGCCCGGCTCCTGGTTCACCAGCGTCCTGCCGCACCTGAAGGTGCCGGAACTGGCCCGGGCGCTGCTCGGCACGAGCGCCAGGCGGCTGGTGATCCTCAACCTCGCCCCGCAGGCGGGGGAGACCGACGGCTTCTCGCCCGAACGGCATCTGGAGGTGCTGCGGGAGCACGCCCCCACGCTGACCGTCGACGCGGTGGTGGCGGACGCCGGGGTGGTCGCCGACCCGAGGGCGCTGGAGAAGGCGGCGTGCGCGATGGGCGGCCGGGTGGTTTTGGCCGATGTGGCCGCCTCTGACGGATCCGCACGGCACGACGGACCACGTCTTGCCGCTGTCCTGGATGAGATTTTCCGTGAGAAGCGGTGATTGCGTGCTCGCAAGGTGCGAGAGACTGACGGGCAGAGTCTGTTTGGGGGAGGACACGCGCTGATGGCCATGACGGGTGTGGTGAAAGACGAGCTGAGCCGCCTTCCTGTGCTCAAGCCCTGCTGCCGGAAGGCGGAGGTGTCGACACTGCTGCGCTTCGCCAGCGGCCTGCACCTGGTGGGCGGGCGCATCGTGATCGAGGCCGAGCTCGACACCAACGCCACCGCCCGGAGGCTGATCAAGGACATCGGCGAGGTCTTCGGCCACAAGGCCGAGGTGCTCGTCCTGGCCCCCGCGGGGCTGCGCAAGGGCTCGCGCTACGTCGTCCGTGTCTACAAGGACGGCGAGGCGCTGGCCCGGCAGACCGGCCTGATCGACAACCACGGGCGTCCCGTGCGCGGGCTGCCCAGGCAGGTCGTCTCCGGGGCCACCTGCGACGCCGAGGCGGCCTGGCGGGGCGCGTTCCTCGCGCACGGATCGCTGACCGAGCCCGGCCGGTCGATGTCGCTGGAGGTGACCTGCCCCGGGCCGGAGGCCGCGCTGGCCCTGGTCGGCTCGGCTCGGCGGCTGAAGATCCACGCCAAGGCCCGCGAGGTGCGCGGCGTCGACCGCGTGGTGGTGCGCGACGGCGACGCGATCAGCGCGCTGCTGACCCGGCTCGGCGCCCACGACAGCGTGCTGGCCTGGGAGGAGCGGCGGATGCGCCGCGAGGTGCGCGCCACCGCCAACCGCCTGGCCAACTTCGACGACGCCAACCTGCGCAGGTCGGCCCGCGCGGCCGTCGCCGCGGGTGCGAGGGTGCAGCGGGCGCTGGAGATCCTCGGCGACGACGCGCCCGAGCACCTGGTGATCGCCGGCCGCCTGCGGGTGGAGCACAAGCAGGCCTCCCTGGAGGAGCTCGGCCAGATCGCCGACCCGCCGCTGACCAAGGACGCCATCGCCGGGCGCATCCGGCGGCTGCTCGCGATGGCCGACAAGCGCGCCCAGGACCTCGGCATCGCCAACACCGAGGCCAACCTCACCGCGGACATGCTGGCGCCGTAGCCTGCGCCTTCGGCTCCGTCCCCGGCCCGGCCGCCGGGGACGCCCGCGCGTGCTCGCGGACCGCCCGGGCGCGCGCGGGACGGCCGGCGTGAGGACCCGTCGGGACGGGTGCGGCGGGCCGCCGTCATGCCCGGAAGGGCCCGCTGACCGGCGTGTCCGTCCTGACACGCCGTCAAAGTGCGGGCCGGTGGTCTACACCAATTTGGGTCCGATAAGGTCTGTGATTGAGGTTTAACACAGCCCTGGCGCCGGTACCCCGGCGCATGATGTACGAGGAGATCGGATCCCGTGAGCATCCGCGTAGGCGTCAACGGCTTCGGCCGTATCGGCCGCAACTTCTGGCGCGCTGTGGCGGCCAGCGGCAAGGACATCGAGATCGTCGCCGTCAACGACCTCACCGACAACGCCACGCTGGCCCACCTGCTGAAGTACGACAGCATCCTGGGCCGCCTGCCGTACGAGGTGAAGGCCTCGGCGGACGAGATCACCGTTGACGGCAAGGCGATCAAGGCGTTCGCCGAGCGCGACCCCGCCAAGCTGCCCTGGGGCGACCTCGGCGTGGACGTCGTCGTCGAGTCGACCGGTCTGTTCACCGACGCCACCAAGGCCAAGGTGCACGCCGAGAACGGCGCGAAGAAGGTCATCATCTCCGCCCCGGCGAAGAACGAAGACGTCACGATCGTCATGGGCGTGAACCACGAGACCTACGACCCGGCCGCTCACACGATCATCTCCAACGCCTCCTGCACCACCAACTGCCTGGCCCCGATGGCCAAGGTCATCAACGACAACTTCGGCATCGTCAAGGGCCTGATGACCACCGTCCACGCCTACACGCAGGACCAGAACCTGCAGGACGGCCCGCACAAGGACCTGCGCCGCGCCCGCGCCGCCGCGCTGAACATCGTCCCGACCTCCACCGGCGCCGCCAAGGCCATCGGCCTGGTCCTGCCGGAGCTGAAGGGCAAGCTCGACGGCTACGCGCTGCGCGTGCCGATCCCGACGGGCTCGGCCACCGACCTCACGGTCGAGGTGAGCCGCGAGACCACCGTCGAGGAGGTCAACGCCGCGCTCAAGGCCGCCGCCGAGGGCCCGCTGAAGGGCTACCTCAGCTACACCGAGGACCCGATCGTGTCGGCCGACATCGTCACCGACCCGTCGTCCTGCATCTTCGACGCCGGCCTCACCAAGGTCATCGGCAACCAGATCAAGGCCGTCGGCTGGTACGACAACGAGTGGGGCTACTCCAACCGCCTGGTCGACCTCATCGAGTACGTGGGCGCCTCCCTCTGATGATCGGGATCGACGAGCTCGACGTGAAGGGCCGGCGCGTGTTCGTGCGCGCCGACCTCAACGTCCCCCTCGACGGGGAGACGATCACCGACGACGGCCGCATCCGGGCGTCGGTGCCGACGATCAAGAAGCTGGTCGAGCGCGGCGCGCGGGTCGTCGTCGCCGCCCACCTCGGCCGCCCGAAGGGCTCGGTCACGCCGAAGTACTCGCTCGCCCCGGTCTCCCGGCGGCTGGCCGAGCTGCTCGGCCAGGATGTGGCGTTCGCCACCGACGTGGTCGGCGAGTCCGCGCAGAGCGTGGTGGCGGGCCTGCAGGACGGGCAGGTCGCCCTCCTGGAGAACCTGCGCTTCGAGCCGGGCGAGGAGTCCAAGGACGACGCGGTCAGGGGCGAGTTCGCCGGCAAGCTGGCCGCCCTCGCCGAGCTCTACGTGGGCGACGGCTTCGGCGCGGTGCACCGCAAGCACGCCAGCGTCTACGACCTGCCCAAGCGGCTGCCGCACGCGGCCGGCGACCTGGTCGTCGCCGAGGTCGAGGTGCTGCGCAAGCTCACCGAGGACCCGGCCAGGCCGTACGTCGTCGTGCTGGGCGGCGCGAAGGTCTCCGACAAGCTCGGCGTGATCGCGAACCTGCTGTCCAAGGTCGACCGCCTGCTCGTCGGCGGCGGCATGGCCTACACGTTCCTCAAGGCCCAGGGCCACGAGGTGGGCAAGTCGCTGCTGCAGGAGGACCAGCTCGACCAGGTCAAGGGCTTCCTCGACGAGGCGGCCTCCCGCGGGGTCGAGCTGGTGCTGCCGGTGGACGTGCTGGCCGCCACGGAGTTCGGCGCCGACGCGCCGTACGAGGTCGTGGACGCCACCGCGATCCCGGCCGACCGCGAGGGCCTCGACATCGGCCCCCGCACCCGCGAGCTGTTCGCCTCCAAGCTGGCCGACGCCCAGACCGTGTTCTGGAACGGCCCGATGGGCGTGTTCGAGTTCGAGGCGTTCTCCGGCGGCACCCGCGCGGTGGCCGAGGCGCTGGTGGACTCCAAGGCGTTCACCGTCGTCGGCGGCGGCGACTCGGCCGCGGCCGTGCGCAAGCTCGGCCTGCCCGAGGACGGCTTCTCGCACATTTCCACCGGTGGCGGCGCGAGCCTCGAGTATCTCGAAGGCAAGACGCTGCCCGGACTCGCGGCGCTGGAGGAGTAGATGGCCCGCAAGCCGCTGTTCGCCGGCAACTGGAAGATGAACCTCAACCACCTCGAGGCCATCAACCTGGTGCAGAAGCTGGCGTTCACGCTGACCGACCGCGACTATGACAAGGCGGACGTCGCGGTCATCCCGCCGTTCACCGACCTGCGCAGCGTGCAGACCCTGGTGGACGCCGACAAGCTCCGCATCGCCTACGGCGCGCAGGACCTGTCGGCGCACGACTCCGGGGCGTACACCGGGGAGATCTCCGGGGCCATGCTGGGCAAGCTCGGCTGCACGTACGTGCTGGTGGGCCACTCGGAGCGGCGGCAGTACCACGCCGAGGACGACGCCCTGTGCAACGCCAAGGTCAAGGCCGCCTACCGGCACTCGCTGACGCCCATCCTGTGCGTGGGCGAGGGGCTGCCGGTGCGCCAGGAGGGCCGCCACGTCGAGCACACGCTGGCTCAGGTGGACGGCGGCCTGGAGGGCGTGCCCGCCGAGCAGGCGAAGTCCATCGTGATCGCGTACGAGCCGGTGTGGGCGATCGGCACCGGTGAGGTCGCCACGCCGAAGGACGCCCAGGAGGTGTGCGGCGCGATCCGGGCGCGACTCGCCGAGCTGTACGGTGACGATGTGGCCTCCGTTGTCCGTATCCTTTACGGTGGCTCGGTGAAGTCGGACAACGTCGCCGGCATCATGGCGGAGGCCGACATCGACGGCGCCCTCGTGGGAGGGGCCAGCCTCGACGCGGCAGAATTCGCCAAAATCTGCCGATTTGGCGAGAACGCCGGCTAGCTGAGCCGTTTGGGGGGTGCGACTTGACATCAAGTCGTACCCTCGAAGAGCACAATTGAATCGTCACGCCGCTGGCATCGTGCACACCGCGTCGTGCACGCCCGGACAAGGAACAGGTCTACGGTGACAATCGGAATCTCCATCGCCCTCATCCTGTCGAGCGCTCTGATGGTGCTGCTCGTCCTGCTCCACAAGGGCAAGGGCGGCGGCCTGTCCGACCTGTTCGGAGGCGGCTTCTCGTCCTCCTTCGGTGGTTCGTCGGTGGTCGAGCGCAACCTGGACCGCCTCACCATCATCACCGGCATCATCTGGTTCGTCTGCATCGTCGCGCTGGGCCTGCTGCTCAAGCCGTAGCAGACGGCCTCCGGCCACGCGTGACTGAGATTCACCTCCCCCCGTCCGCGGGGCGATCGAGCAAGGAGTTCATCGGTGGGTAGTGGCAACGCGATCCGTGGCAGCCGAGTTGGCGCCGGCCCCATGGGAGAGGCCGAACGCGGCGAGGCCGCCCCCCGTGTGCGGGTCTCGTTCTGGTGCGCGAACTTGCACGAGACGCGCCCAAGCTTCGCCAGTGACGCGCCCGTGCCCGAGCTCTGGGACTGCCCGCGATGCGGACTGCCGGCCGGGCAGGACAAGTCGAACCCGCCTGCTCCGCCGAAGAACGAGCCGTACAAGACGCACCTCGCGTACGTGAAGGAGCGTCGCAGCGACAAGGACGGCCAGCAGATCCTCGCCGAGGCGCTGGAGCGGCTGCGTTCCTCCTCCCGCCCGATCTACTGATTCGGACGACCGGTTCGCCGATCCGGACAGCAGTGCAGGCCCTTCCCGCCGCCGGCGGGGAGGGCCTTTCACGTGTCCGCACGGCCGCGGCGACGCGCGTGAACGAGCGGGCCGGCTGTGGTTCCGGGCCGGCCCGCTCGTCCCGGTCAGCCGCCGTACACCGGCTCGCCGTCCAGGAAGGTCATGACGACCTTGGTCGTCCAGATGTCCTTCGGGTCGAGGGCGAAGGGGTCGCGGTCGAGCACGACGAGGTCGGCCGGGCGGCCCTCCTCGATCACCCCGGCGGGGGAGCGGTTGATCCAGGCCGAGCCCTCGGTGTAGGCCGTCATGATCGTCCGAAGGTCGATGCTCTGCTCGGGCAGGAACGGGGTCTGGGCCGTGGGGTACGACGCGTGGACCGAACCGCCCGGCTCGGTGCGGTTGACCGCCACGTGCATGGCCTGCAGCGGGTTGGCCGGGGAGACCGGCCAGTCCGAGCCTGCGGCCAGGCGGGTGCCGTGCCGTACGAGGTCGGCGAAGGGATACTGCCAGGAGGCGCGCTCCTCGCCGAGGTAGGGGATGCACAGCTCGTCCATCTGCAGGTGGTGGGTGGCCCACAGCGCCTGCAGGTTGGCCGTCACCCCGAGCGCGGCGAAGCGCGGCACGTCCTGCGGCGTGATGATCTGCAGGTGCGCGATGTGGTGCCGGTTGGCGGGGTCGGTGCCGGTCAGCGCGTCGAGCGCCTCGCGCACCGCCCGCTCGCCGATCGCGTGGAAGTGCACCTGGAAGCCCAGCGCGTCGAGCTCCTTGACGTATCCGCCGAGCAGCGCCGGGTCGACGTACGACAGGCCGGTGCCGCCGCAGCGGCAGTAGGGCTCGATGACGGCGGCGGTGAAGTTCTCCGGGATGCCGTCCTGCATGATCTTGACGGAGGTCGCCCGGAACCGGTCCAGGCCCTCGGCCATCGCCCGCCGCTCGACCAGATCGGGGATCTGCTCGGCGCCGCGGGTGCGATCCCACCACAGCGCGCCGACCACGCGCGCCTTCAGCCGCCCCGAGGATGCGGCGGACACGTAGGCGGGCAGCTGGTCGTCCGACCCGGCGTACGACCCGACGATGGCGTCCTGCCAGCCGGTGACGCCGAGCGAGAACAGGTGGGCCTGCGCGTCCATCAGGGCGGCGTCGACGTCGGCCGGGGTCGGGCGCGGGGTGAGCAGGCCGACCAGGTCCATCGCGCCCTCGTGCAGCACGCCGCTCGGCGCGCCGTCCGGGTCGCGCTCGATGCGGCCGTCGGCGGGGTCGGGGGTGTCCTTCGTGATCCCGGCCAGCTCCAGCGCCCGGGTGTTGACCCAGGCGGCGTGGTGGTCGCGCTGCACGAAGTACGCCGGGCGGTCGAGGAAGTCGAGCTGGGACCGGTGGGGGAGGCCGCCGGGGAAGGCCGACATGTCCCAGCCGCCGCCGTCGATCCACTCCTTGCCCGG
The DNA here is from genome assembly GCF_014647835.1 of Microbispora rosea subsp. aerata. Taxonomy (GTDB): domain Bacteria; phylum Actinomycetota; class Actinomycetes; order Streptosporangiales; family Streptosporangiaceae; genus Microbispora; species Microbispora aerata. Next base: position 42,890 of record NZ_BMPY01000031.1, on the reverse strand, counting down.
GTTGTTCGCGGCGTACGCGGCGATCTTCTCGATGTAGGCGTCGAGGCCGTACACCTCGGCGAGGTCGCACTTGGCCCGCTCCATCCCGGCCTGCACGGGGTGGATGTGGGCGTCGGTGAACCCCGGCGTGAGCAGGCCGCCGCGAAGGTCCACCGGCTCGGCGCCGGGCGCCAGCCGTACGAGGTCGGCCTCGGCGCCGACGGCGGCGATGACGCCGTCGCGGACCAGGACCGCCTCGGCGAAGCCGCCGGGGACGAAGACGCGGCCGCCGCGGAACAGGATGGTGGAGCTCAAGGGTGTCGTGTCCTTCTTTCTGGTGAACGGCCTTTCCGGTGAACGGCCGGGGGACGGGCAGTAGCACGATACGCCCGGGCGGGCGGGGCGGAGGGCGCGCCTGTGCACGCCGGTGCGGGCCGGCTGGGGGTCAGTGGCCGGTGATCTTGTCGGCGATCCTGGCCAGCACGGACGTCCTGGCCATGCCCCTGCTCTCGCGGGCGTCGGCCAGGCGGTAGAGACGGTACATCGAGTGGACGCCGAGCCAGCGCAGCGGCTCGGGCTCCCAGGGCCGCACCCGCCGGTCTACCCACGGCATCCGGATCAGGTCGGTGTCGCGGCGCAGCACCAGATCCCGCAGCGTGCGCCCGGCGAGGTTGGTGGTGGTGACGCCGTGGCCCGTGTAGCCGCCCGCCCAGCCGAGGCCGGTCGCGGGGTCCAGGTGGACGGCCGAGCACCAGTCGCGCGGCACGCCGAGCACGCCCGACCAGGCGTGCTCCACCCGCGACCCGGCGACGGCGGGGAAGAACGTCACCAGCAGGTCCCACAGGGCGTCCACGGTCCAGGTGTGCGTGTGCCCTCGATCGTCGATCCGCGACCCGTACAGGTAGGGCTTGCCGCGCCCGCCGAAGGCGATGCGGTCGTCGGCCGTCCGCTGGGCGTACATGTAGTAGTGCGCCATGTCGCCGAGCAGTTCGCGGCCCTGCCAGCCGAGCTCCGCCCAGACCTTCTCCGGCAGCGGCTCGGTGACGATCATGGAGCTGTTCATCGGCAGCCAGTCGCGACGGTGGCCGGCGATGGTGGCGGTGAACCCCTCGGTGCAGCGCAGCACGTGGCCGGCCCGCACCGTCCCGTACGGCGTGACCGCCCGGCCCGGCGCGATCTCGGTGACGGGCGTGTCCTCGTAGATCTCCACGCCCAGGTTCCGTACGGCCCGCGCCAGGCCGCGAACGAGCTTGGCCGGCTGGATCCTGGCGCAGTGCGGGCTCCAGGTGGCCGCGGTGGCGCCCGCCACCCGTAGGCGGTCGTTCATCTCGCCGGTCGTCAGCAGCCGGACGTCGTCGTGGTCCCAGCCCCACTCGCGCTGGCCCGTCAGCTCCTCGCGCAGCCGCAGCGCCTGGGCCGGGCCGCGGGCCACCGTGAGCAGGCCGCCCTTCACGATGTCGGCGTCGATGCCCTCCACGCGGGCGACGCGGATGACCTCGTCGACGGCCTCGAACATCGCGCGCTGCAGCCGCCGGGCCGCGTCCCGGCCGTGAGTCTTCGCGTACCGGCCGGGCGTACCGGCCAGGGCGCCGGTCAGCCAGCCGCCGTTGCGCCCCGACGCGCCGAACCCGGCGAACTCCTTCTCCAGCACGACGACCCGCAGCGACGGGTCGGCCTTCTTCAGGTAGTAGGCGGTCCACAGTCCCGTGTAGCCCGCGCCGACCACGGCCACGTCGGCCCGCAGGTCGCCGTCGAGCCGCTCTTCCGGCGCGGGCACCCCAAGCGCCCGGTACCAGAACGACACCTCACCGTTGACGAAACCGGGGGACAGCGGGGCGCTCATGGTGCACATCCTGCTATATCCGTTCTCGTCCCGCCATCCGGCGACGGATGTCGTGGAGATCCGACGGGACATATGTGGATAATCGCAGTCGTAACGCGACATACCGATAGGAAACGATCGGCTCACCGCTGCGTAGCAATCGTGTAACAGCGCTCCGTCACGCTGTAGACCAGCGCGACGGAGGGAGCGGGTAGCGATGGGATTCTTCCGGATTCGTACGACCGTGGACGAGCGGCCCGGGCGGCTGGCGTCGCTGGCGACCGCCCTGGCCGACAAGGGCGGCAACATCCTGGGCCTTTCGGTGCAGCCCGACACGGACGGCACGGTCGACGAGTTCATCACGGACATCCCCGCCTCCCCCGAGACCGTGCGCGAGGCGCTGGAGGCCGCCGGGGGCCGGCGGGTGCGGATCGTGCCCGCCACCGCCCACGAGCTGACCGACGAGCCGACGCGCACGCTGCTGCTCGCCGCCCGGCTGCGCTCGGCTCCCTGGCGCCTGCCGGAGATCCTGGCCGAGCTGCTGCGCGCCGACGACGCCCGCTGGGTGTACGGCTCGGCCGGCGCGCGGGGGCGCGGCGAGGACGCCGAGCGGGACGAGGGAGAGACCCCGGAACTGCCCGACCCGACCCTGCTCGTGGTGCCCGTGGCGCCGCGGCGGTCGATCCGGCTGCGCCGCTCCGGGCTCCCGTTCACCCTGACCGAGGCGGCCCGCGCCGCCGCGATGGTGAGGCTGGCGCAGCCGCCGGCGGAACCGTCCGCGGCAGAGGGGCCGGTGCGGCTCGCCGACGGCGCCGAGGTGCAGGTCAAGCCGCTGACTCCGCTCTACCGCGAGGCGCTGCGCGACCTGCACGAGCGCTGCTCGCCCGAGACGCGCAGGTTCCGCTACTTCACCGCCAACCCCACCCTGCCGCCGCGCATGTTCGACCGGCTGTGCGACCGCGCCCGGGGGCAGTCGCTCGTCGCCGGTCACGATGGGCAGGTTGTCGCGATCGCGACGCTCATGTTCACCGCGGACCCCGGCATCGCGGAGATGGCCTTCCTCGTGGAGGACCGCTGGCAGGGCCGCGGGCTCGGCACCCACCTGGCCCGGATGCTCCTCGCCCAGGCCAGGGACCTCGGGTTCGCCGAGGTGCGGGCGAACCTCCTGTACGACAACACGCGCATGCGCAGGCTGCTGAGCTCCCTCGGCGCGACGCTCACCCCCACCGAGGATCCCGGTGTGGTGGAGGCGCGGATCGCCGTGGGCGTGATGGCGACGGCATCCCCGAGCTGACGCCTTCACGGGTGGTCCTCCTGGTCCGGCGTAGCTCAGGGCGCCGGACCAGGATGGACCGGGTCTAGGGATTCACGCCGTGCGCGATCCAGAAGGCGAGGCGGCTCAGCACGTTCTTCATGACGTTGTCGTCGATGTCGAGCTCCAGACCACTCAGCTCTTCCGGCGTACGCCTCGCGGCCTCCGCCCGGTCCGGGTCCAGCGCCTGATGCAGGACGTGCAGCAGGGCCGCGGCCTTGTTCTCCCGGACGATGTCCGGGTGCCGCGCGCACTCGAGGTACGCCGCGAAGTCCACGCCCGGATCGGGCCACGATTTCTCGAGCTCCTGCCGCCTCTCGACGGCCTGGTCCATGGCCACCCGCAGGTCCGCGCGGATCCGTTCGGAACGCTCGTCGCGGACTCCGGAAGCGATGACCCGGAGGGCTTCCCGTTCCAGTTCGCTTCCCGGCGTGGCGTATCCGAGAGCGATCTCGATCGACAGGTGAATGACGTCGTCGTACCGCTCGGGTGACGGATCATTCATGATCGTCGTCACTCGAGGGTCCCGGAGGGCGTACGGCTCTTCCCAATCCTCCAGACGGAAGGGCTCGGGTTCGCGCGGTGCGGGAGGGGTGGCGCCGCCCAGGGGGATCGCCAGGTGCCGGCCGTGGCGCCATTCCCGGTCCAACCGGACACCGGACAGCTCCTCACCCAGAGCCAGCACCGACGCCCGCCTGTTCTCCGGCCACCGCTCCGGGGCGGGGAACACGGCGGCGAGCCATTCACGCCCGCTCTCCGGGTTCATCGTGTTCAGGTCGGCGGGGTCGAACATCGCGACCACCTGCCCGTCCCTCGCGTAGGTGACAAGCATGACGCCGTCGGCGGTCCATGCGAACGACAGCGCTTCCCCGCCCGCGGACAGGGATTTCGCCGACGCGGCTCCACCTCCGCGGGACGACCGCAGGAAGACGGTCCACTCACCGTGCCGGGACGCCAGAACGATCTCCTGGTCTTCTTCGTCGATCAGGTCCCAGTTCCGGGCGTCCACCTCGTCGAAGGTCGCCGGGTAGGCCATGCCGGGGTCGCCGCCGATCCGGCGGACGACCTCCTCGAAATCGCCGTCGCGGACCCAGGTGATGCACCCGGCCTCCGGCAGGTAGGTGTGCGCGTCTGTGTAGTGGCCTGCGAGTCCACTCATCCCGAAGCCTCTCGTTCAGCTCAGACCTGGAACCGGGTGGGACGGCACGCTGTCCGTCCCACCCGCCGTGACGGTCAGCCCATGTCTTCCGGTGCGCAGACGATGGGCAGCTCTTCCGGTAGCAGTTCCTGAACCACTACACCAGGGGCTCCGCTTTCCGGAATGGACTTGCCGGGGCGAATCACGTCAACCCAGAAGGCCATGTTATCGCGGACGCGATGACGGTCGTAGAACACTCGCGTACGGGAGCCGGAGGCGCAATTATCCCGCACGTTGATGATATTCGTGGAGAAATCGAACGTCGGGTGCGCCGCCCCCTGGATAGTGCTCGCGAAGGGGAATTCGTCGCAGCTGTCGGGACTCTTGTACCCACTCTTCTGCATCCGGCAGGTGGGAATGGCGTAGTCATTGCGGTTTTGGTCGATGACACTCTGGCTTCTGGTCCGATGCAGACAGGTGACGTTGCCGGGCCCGGTGCAGCCGAGGTTGCTCCAGTTGAGGCGGCCCGGAATGACCTTACTTCCGGACAGCTTCCTCGGGTACGTGAGGTCGGGATGGTACAGCGCCGCGTACCAGTGATCCGCGCTCTCGTCCACCTTGGGGTCGTTGCCGTCGAGGATGAACACCGGGCGGATCGAACCGATGACGCATCCACCCTGGTAGGCGGTGATGTATTGTGCGCTGTCGCAGATGAACGCGACAGTCCGCTTCGGGTCACTGAAGAACGGGCTGAAATAACGGAGTTTGTCGCTTAGATCCGGATTGTACTCGTATCGGATCGCCGGATTGACGCTACAGGTCGCGGCCTTGTCCAGGTGGTTTGGGTTTTCCGGAACGTCGAGAAGGATCTCTCGATCCCCGCCGTTTCTCCAATTGGCCACGGTGTCACTGATGCCGTAGCGGGCGGATTTGATCGCGCCGCTGCTGTCCCGGTAGGTCGAGCTGCAGTTCGTGTCGCCGTTCTCGCCGAGGAAGATGGCGAACTTTCGGTCCTCCCAATCGTCGTCGATCATTTGGACGCGGTCGACGCGTATCCAGGCGCTGATCTGGCGGCTGTTCGTGGCCCGGCTGAAGCCGGCCTTGTCCCTCGGCTGGGTGTTCCGGTATTTGCCCACATAGGTGTGGAACACGATGGTGACCCGTGCGACCCATTTGGTGACCGAGAACAGCTCGATGTCCCGGTCGATGTCGTCGTCTTCGTCGCGCTCGCCCACCCACATGGCGAAACAGGTGTTGTACGAGTTCTTATGCCTGAAGCCCCGTAAGTTCTTGTCCCAGGCGATCTCGTACGCAGGCCGATTGGGATTGGCCACCGCTTGCTGGCATTCTTCATGAGCCATGCGGTTGTATGGGAATTTCCTGGAGGCCGCCTGAGCGAGCAGCGGCTGATTCGCCGTGGTGGACGGCCGATCCGCCCGATCGTCGGTCTTCTTCCCGGACACCGGGTCGCCTGCGGTGAACTCCTGCCAGCTCGTCCATTCGCCCGCGACGCCATCGGCGACGGTGCGCGCCCGCCACCGCGCCTTCGATCCCGGCGTGAGCTTGCCCTTGGGCATCGAGAGCGTGATCCGGGAGGAGCCGCCGGGCTCCGCGGTGGCCTCGCCGGACCAGATCGGCCGCTGTCCGGGCGAGCGCCTGCCGGGTTTGTTCGCGACCTGGACTTCGATTCTCGCCTCGCTGTCCTGCGGGTTCGAGACCCAGATGTCCAGGGACGGCGCGGCGTCGCCGGTGGAGGCGGCTGCCTTCGCCGGCCGGCTGTCTGCCACCGCCAGCTTCTCGACCCTGGGGGCGTTCTCGGCCGTGGCTTGCCGGTTCGCCTCGGCCAGTGCCTGCGCCCCGGCCGGGGCGGCGGCGCCTTCATGTCGGCCTGGATCTCGGCTTGGGTCTGGGCGCGGTTGTAGACGCGGACCTCGTCGATCAGGCCCTTGAAGTGCTCGCCCCACAGGTCGTTGCCGCCGATGCGCAGCGGGCCGCCGTCGTCCACGATGCCGCCGCTCAGCGGGTAGGAGGCCACCTGGCTGCCGTTGACGAACAACCGGGCCGTCGTGCCGTTGTAGTAGGTCACGGCGATGTGGCTCCAGGTATTGGCCGGCAGCGGTGTGGAGGGGCCGAACTCCGCCCACTCGTCGTCCGTCGTCGTCAGGTACCCGGCCGGGCCCTGCCCGTCGGAGGCGTACAGCGAGTAGGAGGCGCCGTACAGCGAGGCCAGCTCCTTCATGACCACGCTGCGGTAGTCCGTCACCGTGCTGGGCCGCACCCAGGCCGAGACGGTCATGCCGGTGGACAGGCGCAGCGACGAGGCGTGGCCGACCGTGACCCAGCTGGAGTAGCCGTTGAACGACACCGCCTTGCCGTACTTGCCGTCCGCCCAGCTGATGTTGCTGCCCGTGCCGTTGTTGTTCTGCCCGGACGAATCGGCCACCCCGGTGCCCGACCCCTCGTTCATGCCATAGGCCGCCACCAGCCCCGGGACAGGGCTCGGTGTCGGGGTGGGAGTAGGTGTCGGGGTAGGGGTGGGTGAGGGTGAAGGTGACGCCGTCCCCGTCGAAGTCGTGAACGACCAGGTGTACGGTTCCGACAAGGTGTTCCCGGCGGCGTCTTGCGCGCCGGAAACCTCGGCCGTCAGCTCGCCGACGGGAAGGGAGGCGCTCGGCCGGAAAACGAGCACAGTGTCCGAGATCTCCATGGTGGAGGTCCCCGCGATGGGCTGGCCCTCGGCGTCCCTGAGGGTGATCTGTGCGGCCGACACCGCCTCGCTGAACGACACCCGTATCTCGCTGCGTACGTCGACGTCCACCGCGTTCGCATCCGGCAGGGTCCCGAGCACGGTGGGAGGCGTGGTGTCGGGATCGCCCGGGCTGGGTGAGGGGTCGGGCTCGGGCGCCGGAGTGGCCCCAAGATCTCGGTCACCCGCGGACTGTGGGATCTGAGTAGGGATTTCTGCCGCGGCCCGCATGCCCATGCGGGCCGCGGCAGAACACGCGCGCTCCTCAACCCGCGTGTTTGCCCCGTCCGAGTAACGGAAGACAGGCGTCAGTGTGCCCCGGAACGGGCGTGCATGTCTTGGCGATTTCTGCACAATTGATGGCATTTTGTGCACGCTCGCCCCGGCTGGAGGGCCGAGGAGGTCGAGCGCCGGTTTTTGCTCCCGCACACGTCGCCATCGCGTCACATGCTGCTACGCATCGCCCCTCGACCCGATCACGGCCGCCGCGGACTGTTACCGCCGCCCGCCGAACTGCCAGTCGTGCACCTCGATCACGGCGTACCGGTCCGGAGTCAGGACGGCGCGTGCCGCGTCCGGGTCCGGCGCGCGGAGCAGCACCGCCGTGCCCAGCCAGGCGGCGCCGTCGTCGGACAGCAGCGGCCCGTACGCGATCAGCTCGTCCCGGTCGGGTGGCGGGACGAGGTCGGCGGCCTCCCCGCGGCCCAAACCCAGCACCAGATATCGGTTGCCGCCGTCCCGGCCGCCGGGGAAGTCCCACATGGTGCGCCCCAGCGCGTTGCGCCACCGCCGCACCATCACGTCCCGATACACACCGGCCTGGTAGTTGGGCTCGTCGAAGGCGAACGCGCGGGCGGCGGCGGGGTCCGGCAGGCCGACGATGTGCACGCTGCCGGTGGCGACGCCCGCGGCGCGGTCGAGGGTCGGGCCACGGGCGATCATCGTCGCGGCGTACCGGTCCATGTAGGACCAGTGTTTTTCGGCCAGCTCGTGGCGCAGTGCCATCGAGCCCGGCCGATCGCGGTGGTAGCAGAAGAACTCCATGCGGAGATCACCTACCACGGTGGAGCGCCAAAGGGTACACGTGGTCTGTGGACGTCGATGAGGCGGCCGGGCGGCTCTACGGCGTGGTGCCCGAGGAGTTCACCGCGGCCCGTGAAGCGCTGGCGAAGGAAGCGAAGGCGGCGGGGGACGCCGCGCTGGCCAAGCGGATCAACGCGCTGCGCAAGCCCACCGTCGTGGCCTGGGCGGTCAACCGGACGGCCCGGGAGCGCTCAGATGAGATCGGCCGGCTGCTCGACCTCGGCCGGCGGCTGCGGGAGGCCTGGCGCGCCCAGGACGCCGACGCGCTGGCCGAGGCCGGCCGCGAGCGGACCCCGCTCATCGCCCGGCTCGTCCGGTCCGTACGCGAGGAGGCCGAGGCGGCCGGGCATCCGCTGGCCCCCACGGCCGACCTGGAGATCGAGCAGACCCTCGACGCCGCCGTGGTGGACGAGGACGCGGCCGAGCAGGTGCGCCGGGGCACGCTGGCCCGCCCCCTGAGCTACAGCGGCTTCACCCCCGCCCCGGTCGTACGGCCCGCGCCCGCACCGGCGGCACGCGCGAAGCCCGCGCCGAAGGCCGGACGCGAGGCCGAGAGCCGCGCCAAGAGGCTGGAGGAGGCCCTCGCCGAGGCCGAGCGGGTGGCGCGGGAGACGGAGCGGGCCCGCGCCGACCGGGAGGCCGAACGGGCCGAGGCCGAACGCGAGCACGAACGGCGCGCGGCCAAGGTCGAGGCGCTCACCGCCAAGCTGGCCAAGGCCAAGGAGAAGCTGAGGTCGGCCGACCACCGGCTGGAGGTCGCCCGGCGCGAGGAGGCCGACGCCGAACGCGCCGCCCGCTCTGCCCGCGAGCGCGTCGATGAGGCCCGCGCCGCCCTGCACAACAGGCTCCCGGGATGAGCGGTGAACGCGTCGCGGCTGCCCGCGCCGCGAAGAAGCGGGCACCTCACAGGCGATGACGTCATGAACGACCACGGGGTGTCGCGAATTGCCATGCCCGTACGACCAGGGTGATGGGCCGAGCCCGCGTGGAAACGGAACGGCCGGGCGGGGGTGTGTGGGCCCCGGCCCGGCCGTTTCCGTCGTCTCTCGTCAGGGGGAGGCGATGCGCCCCAGGGACGGCGGGATCTTGTGCGCGGCGGCGCGGTCGAGCAGGAACAGCGTTCGCTGCCGCCCGCGCGCCCCGGCGGCCGGCACCTGGAACGGTCCGGCGTCGGACAGCGCCATCCTGACCGCCTGCGCCTTCTCCTCGCCCGCCGCGACGACCCAGATCTCCCTGGCGGCCCGCAGCGCGGGGAACGTCAGCGACAGCCGGGTCGGCGGCGGCTTGGGGGAGCCGTGCACGGACACGACCGGCCGCTCCTCCTCGTAGAGGGCCGGCAGACCGGGGAACAGCGAGGCCACGTGGCCGTCGGGGCCCATGCCGAGCAGCAGCAGGTCGAACGACGGCACCGGCCCGTGGTCCTCGGGCCTGGCCGCCTTGGCCAGCTCCACCGCGTACGCGTCGGCGGCCTCCTCGGCGGTCATCCCCGAGTCGGGGCCGGGCATCGGGTGCACCCGCGCCGGGTCGACGTCGACGTGGTCGAGCAGGGCCTGGCGTGCCCCGGTCTCGTTGCGCTCCGGGTGGCCGGTCGGCAGGAACCGCTCGTCGCCCCACCAGATGTCGAGCGCCCGCCAGTCGATGGCGTCGCGCGCCGCCGTCCCCGCGAGGGCGGCGAGCGTCGCGATGCCCACGGTGCCGCCGGTCAGCACCAGGTGTGCGGAGCCGCGGGCCGCCTGGGTGTCCACCAGCCGCGTGATGAGGCGGGCGGCCACGGCCTGGGCCAGCACTTCGGCGTCGCGGTGGACGATGACGGTGGGAACGGCGGTCACCGCGATCCCCGCCCCTTCATCTCCGCCAGGCGGCGGATCGCGGCGGCGTATATGTCGTCGGGGTCGAGCCTGCGCAGCTCCTCGGCCAGCAGCTCCGAGGTCGGCCTGCGGGCCAGGGCGACCCGCCGGTCGGGGTTGCCGGGCCGCGACAGCGTGGCGAGCCTGGCGTCGGTCCTGCTCACCGTGAGCTCGCCGCCGCCCTCGATCGACAGCCGTACGCCCGTGAGGCCGGGGCCGGCGGACTCGGTGATCTGGATCGGCGCCCCCAGCCGGTCGCACAGCCAGGCGGCCAGCAGCGGCGCGCTGGGGTTGCCGGTCGCGGCCTCGACCACACCTCCGGTGATCTTCCCGATGGGCTGGTCGAAGGCGGCGGCCAGCAGGCTGCGCCACGGCGTCAGCCGGGTCCAGGCCAAATCGGTGTCGCCGGGGACGTAGCTGGCGGCCCGCGAGGAGATGGCGGCGACCGCGTCCGCGGCCGACCGGGCGTCCATGATCCTGCGGCTGCCCAGGTTGCCGATGGGGTCCTTGGCGGGGACGGCCGGGCATTCGCCCGGCCACCACACCACCACCGGCGTGTCGGTGAGCAGCAGCGGTGTGATCACCGAGTCGGCGTGCTCGGTCAGCTCGCCGTACAGGCGCAGCAGCACGACCTCGCCCGGCGCCGACTCGCCCACGCGGATCTCCGCGTCCAGCCGGTTGGGCTCGGCCGGGTCGCGGCTGATCACTATCAGGATGCGCGAGGGGTGCTCGCGCGCCGCCTCCGTGGCCGCGCGCAGGGCGTCGTACTGCCCCGCCTCGTCCACCACGACGACGAGCGTCAGCACCATGCCGACGGCGGGCGCGCCCATCTGATGCCGCAGGCGGGTGAGCGTCGAGGAGATCTTCGACGCGGTCGTCTCGGTCAGGTTGAAGGTCGTCACACCGCTCTCCGCTCGATCCCCGGATGGGTCTTGCTCACAGCCGTCTCCAGGCGCGTCCGTCCCTGGCCAGCATCGCGTCGGCGGAGGCGGGCCCCCAGGAGCCGGACGCGTACCCCTCGGGCCTGCCCTGGGAGGCCCAGAACTCCTCGATCGGGTCGAGGATCTGCCACGACAGCTCCACCTCCCGCTGGTGCGGGAACAGCGGCGGGTCGCCGATGAGCACGTCGAGCAGCAGCCGCTCGTACGCCTCGGGGGAGGACTCCATGAACGACTCGCCGTAGGCGAAGTCCATGTTGACGTCCCTGACCTCCATGGCCGTGCCCGGCACCTTGGAGCCGAAGCGCACGGTGATGCCCTCGTCCGGCTGCACGCGGATGACCAGCGCGTTGTGCCCGAGGATCTCGGTGTCGTCCTTGCTGAACGGCAGATGCGGCGCCCGCTGGAAGACGACCGCCACCTCGGTCATGCGGCGGCTCAGCCGCTTGCCCGTACGCAGGTAGAACGGCACCCCGGCCCACCGGCGGTTGGCCACCTCCAGCTTCACCGCGGCGTACGTCTCCGTGGTGGAGTCGGGGGAGATGCCCTGCTCCTCCAGGTAGCCGACGACGGGCTCGCCGCCCTGCCAGCCCCGCAGATACTGGCCGCGGGCGGTGCTGGCGGCCAGGTCGGCGGGCAGCTTGACGGCGCGCAGCACCTTCTCCTTCTCCCGGCGCAGCGCGTCGGCGTCGAAGGACGTGGGGTCCTCCATCGCGACCAGCGCGAGGAGCTGGAGCAGGTGGTTTTGGATCACGTCGCGGGCCGCGCCGATGCCGTCGTAGTAGCCGGCCCGGCCGCCGATGCCGATGTCCTCGGCCATCGTGATCTGGACGTGGTCGACGTAGCCGCGGTTCCAGATCGGCTCGTACAGCGTGTTGGCGAAACGCAGCGCCAGGATGTTCTGGACGGTCTCCTTGCCCAGGTAGTGGTCGATCCGGAAGACCGAGCTCTCCGGGAACACCGCGCTGGTGATCGCGTTGAGCTCCCGCGCGCTCTTCAGGTCGTGCCCGAACGGCTTTTCGATGACGACCCGGCGCCAGGAGCCCTCGGGGCCCCTGGCCAGGTTCGTCCGCTTGAGCTGCTGGATCACGACCGGGAAGAACTTCGGCGGCACCGACAGGTAGAAGGCGTAGTTGCCGCCGGTGCCCCGAGTCTCGTCGATCTCCTTGAGCATCATGGCGAGCACGTCGAAGGCGCCGTCGTCGCTGAACTCACCGGGGCAGAAGTGGATGCCCTCGCTGAGCTGCTTCCAGACCTCCTCGCGGAACGGCGTCCGCGCGTGCTCCTTGACCGCCTCATACGTGACCTGGGCGAAGTCCTCGTGCGCCCAGTCGCGGCGGGCGAAGCCGACCAGGGAGAAGCCCGGGGGCAGCAGCCCCCGGTTCCCCAGGTCGTAGATCGCCGGCAGCAGCTTGCGCTTGGCGAGGTCGCCCGTGACGCCGAAGAGCACGAGCACGCACGGCCCGGCCACCCTGGGCAGCCGCCGGTCGCGCGGGTCCCGCAGCGGGTTGGCGGCCATGCCGAGCTCGGTCGTGGCCGTCGTGGCGGCCTGGGCGGCGGCGAGCACCGCCCGTTCCGCGCCGGTCAGGTCGTCTCCCGCCTGCGGCGTCTCCCGGGCGTCGTCGGCGGGGGCCTGCGGCTCCTGGTGCTCCGTCATGTGTCCTCCCTGCGGGCGGGCCCTTCGCCAGTAACGCATCGCATCGTCAGAGCTCCTCCGCCACGGAGAGCAGGTGCCTGACGCCGGCGACACGGTCGGTGAGGTGCAGGCGCACGGCCGGCCTGCCGCGGGAGGTCAGGGCGCCCAGGTCGCCGAGGGCCTGAGCGAGCTGCAGCCTGCCCAGCGTGTACGGCTTGCCGGGAACCTCGACGTCGTCGGTCACGGCCCCGGTGATCTGCAGGAACACACCCGACGCGGGCCCGCCCTTGTGGTACTGCCCGGTCGAGTGCAGGAAGCGCGGGCCCCAGCCGAACGTGACCGCGTGGTCGGTGCGGTAGTCCAGCAGCGCCCGCAGGGTGGCGACGTCGGCGCTCGCCCAGGTGTCGGTCATCTCCTCGAAGGACGCCTCGCCGACGACCGCCGCGTCGAACGCGGCCTCCCGGTCCAGGTACGCCATGATCGCGAGGTAGCCGCGCTCGGGGATCGAACGCAGCAGCCAGGTGAGGACGTCGGCCAGGTTCTTCAGGTCGCCGGGCAGGTCGCCGTACACCTCGACCGGGCCGTCGGTGAGCACCGGCGTTCCGGTCGGCAGCGGGCCGTCCCCGGCCTCCCGCAGGATCCTGGTGGTGTTCTCCTTCGACTCGGCGACGTTCGGCTGGTCGAACGGGTTGATGCCGAGCACCCGGCCGGCGATCGCCGTGGCGTACTCCCACACGAGGAACTGCGCGCCGAGCGGGCCGTCGACGGTCGTGCCGCTGTCCGGCCCGATGGTGACCAGGTACTGGTCGTCGGCCTCGGCGGCCTCGGCTCCGACGACGGGCAGGATGCCCTTGCCCTCCTTGCCGGTCGACTCGGCGATGAGCTGCTCGATCCAGTCGGGCAGGCCGGTGATGTCCGACGGCGCGTCGCGCAGGATCAGCTTGTCGCGCCCCTGCAGGGCCTGCGCGCCGAGCAGCGCGCCGAGCTCCAGGCCGGGGTTGCCCTCGCTTCGGGCCAGCAGCGGCGCCACCGCGGCGGCGTCGTCGAGCAGCTTCGCCACGTCCACGCCCGCCAGGGCGCTCGGCACCAGGCCGAACGCGCTGAGCGCGCTGTAGCGGCCGCCCACGTTCGGGTCGGCGAGCACGACCGGATATCCGGCCTCGATGGCCGCCCGCTCCAGCGGGGAGCCGGGGTCGGTGACGACCACGATCCGCTCGGCCGGGTCGATGCCGGCGTCCCGGAACGCCTGCTCGTAGACGCGCCGGTGGCTGTCGGTCTCGATCGTGCCGCCGCTCTTGCTCGACACCACCACGATCGTGCGGTCCAGCCGGTCGGCGAGCGCGCGCCGCACCTGCTGCGGGTCGGTGGTGTCGAGAACGGTCAGCGGCACGTCGTAGGTGGCGCAGATCACCTCGGGGGCGAGGGAGGAGCCGCCCATGCCGGCGAGCACCACGTGGTCCAGGCCCTCGGCGCGGGCCCGCTCCACCAGCTTGGCGATCTCGGGCAGCAGCTCCCGGCTCGTCTGGGGCAGGTTCAGCCAGCCCAGCCGGATCGCGGCCTCGGGCTGCGCCTGCGGGCCCCACAGCGTGGAGTCGCCCGCGGCGAGGGCCGCCGGCACCCCGTCGGCCACCAGCTTGTCCTTGACCGCCTTGACGGCGTCCGATTCGTCGCCGAGGGTCACCTCGATAGTCATATGCAGCTCAAGCCTTCCGCAGCTCGCCGTCGACGGTTTCGAGAAGCTCGCTCCAGGACGTCTCGAACTTCTCGACACCCTCCTCCTCCAGCACGCGGACCACGTCGTCGTAGTCGATGCCGGCCTGCTTCAGCGAGGCCATGACGTCCCACGCCTGCTGGTAGAAGGGGCGGATGGTGTCGCCCGAGATCCGTCCGTGGTCCGCGGTCGCGTCCAGCGTCTTCTCCGGCATCGTGTTGACCGTGCCGGCCGTGACGAGCTGCTCCACGTACAGGGTGTCGGGGTAGTCGGGGTTCTTCACGCCGGTGGAGGCCCACAGCGGGCGCTGGGGGTGCGCCCCGGCCGCGCGCAGCGCCTGCCAGCGCGGCGAGTTCATGACCTCCTCGTACGCGGCGTACGCCAGGCGGGCGTTGGCCACGGCGGCCTTGCCCTTCAGCTCGGCGGCCTCCGGCGTGCCGATCTTGTCCAGGCGCTTGTCGATCTCGGTGTCGACTCGGCTGACGAAGAACGACGCGACCGACTCGATCGTGGCCAGGTTCAGGCCGTTGGCCTTGGCCTTCTCCAGGCCGCTCAGCCAGGCGTCCATCACCTGGCGGTACCGCTCGAGCGAGAAGATCAGCGTGACGTTGACGCTGATGCCCTCGGAGATCGCCTGGGTGATCGCCGGCAGGCCCTCGACGGTCGCCGGGATCTTGATGTGCACGTTGGGCCGGTCGACCAGCCACCACAGCGCGCGTGCCTCGGCGATCGTCGCCTCGGTCTTGCGGGCCAGGCGCGGGTCGACCTCGATCGACACGCGGCCGTCGACGCCGCGGGTGGCGTCGAAGACCGGCCGCAGCACGTCGGCCGCCCAGCGGATGTCGAACGTCGTGATCGCGCGGACGGCCTCCTCGACCGACACCCCGCGCGTGGCGAGGTCGCGAAGCTGCGCGGCGTAGGCGTCGCCCTTGCTCAGCGCGGAGGCGAAGATCGTGGGGTTGGATGTGACCCCGGTCACGTGCTTGTCGCGGATCAGGGCGGCGAGGTTGCCGGAGCGCAGCCGCTCCCGGCTGATGTCGTCCAGCCAGATGGAGACTCCGGCGTCGGTCAGCCGTTTGAGATTCTCATTCATCCTTCGTCCCTCAGTTTCCGGTCGTCTCGCCCCTGTCGGCACCCGTCTTGGCCAGGCTGGCCTTGGCGGCGGCCACGACACGGTCGGCGGTGAGGCCGAACTGCTCGTAGATCGTCTTGTACGGCGCGGAGGCGCCGAAGTGCTCGAGACCCAGGACCTCGCCCGCATCTCCCACAAACTCCCGCCAGCCCAGCGAGATTCCCGCCTCGACCGCGACCCGCGCCTTGACGGCCGGGGGCAGCACGGTCTGCCGGTAGGCGGCGTCCTGCGCCCGGAACCACTCCACGCACGGCATCGACACCACCCGGGTCGGGATGCCCTGCGACTCCAGGATCGCGCGGGCCTCGACGGCGAGCTGGACCTCGCTGCCGGTGCCGATCAGCACGACCTCGGGCTGGCCGTTCGAGGCGTCCCGCAGGACGTAGCCGCCCCGCGCGACGGCGTCCGGGTCGCCCGTGCCCTCCAGCGTGGGGACGTTCTGCCGGGTCAGGGCGAGGCCCGCCGGGCGGTCGGTGTGCTCGAGCACGGCCTTCCACGCGGCGGCCGTCTCGTTGGCGTCGGCCGGGCGGACGACGTCCAGGCCGGGGATCGCGCGCAGCGACCACAGGTGCTCGACCGGCTGGTGGGTCGGGCCGTCCTCGCCGAGGCCGATCGAGTCGTGCGTCCACACGTAGATCACCGGCAGCTTCATCAGCGCGGCGAGCCGCACCGACGGCCGCATGTAGTCGCTGAACACCAGGAACGTGCCGCCGTACGGGCGGGTGCCGTTGTGCAGGGCGATGCCGTTGAGGATCGCGCCCATGCCGTGCTCGCGGATGCCGAAGTGCAGCGTCCGGCCGTACCGGTGACCGGGGAACTCCTTGGTCTGGTACTCGTCGGGGATGAAGGACGGCTCGCCCTTCATGGTGGTGTTGTTGGACTCCGCCAGGTCGGCCGAGCCGCCCCACAGCTCCGGCAGCACCGGCGCGAGCGCGCTCAGCACCTCGCCGGACGCCTTGCGGGTGGCGATCTGCGAGCCGACCTCGAACGACGGCAGGACCTTGTCCCAGCCCTCGGGCAGCCTGCGCGCCGAGATGCGGTCGAACAGCTCCGCCCGCTCGGGGTTGGCCTCACGCCAGCTCTGGTAGCCCTTGTCCCACTCGGCGCGCAGGGCCCGGCCGCGCTGGACGACCTCGCGCGCGTGCGCGAGCACCTCGTCGGGGACGTCGAAGCTCTTGCCGGGGTCCATGCCGAGGACCCGCTTGGTCGCGGCCACCTCGTCGGCGCCCAGGGCCGAGCCGTGGATCTTGCCGGTGTTCTGCTTGTTCGGGGCCGGCCAGCCGATGATCGTGCGGAGCTTGATGAACGTCGGGCGCTCGGTCTCCGCGCGGGCCGCCTCCATCGCCTCGTACAGCGCCTGGACGTCCTCGACGTACTCGCCGGTCTTGGTCCAGTCGACCTCCAGGACCTGCCAGCCGTACGCCTCGTAGCGCTTGGCGATGTCCTCCGACAGGGCGATCTGGGTGTCGTCCTCGATGGAGATGTGGTTGGAGTCGAAGATCACGGCCAGGTTGCCGAGCTTCTGGTGCCCCGCGATGGCGCTGACCTCGTGGCTGATGCCCTCCTCGATGTCGCCCTCGGAGGCGAAGCACCAGATCATGTGGTCGAACGGCGAGGTGCCCGGCGCGGCGTCCGGGTCGAACAGGCCGCGCTCGCGCCGGGCCGCCATGGCCATGCCCACCGCGTTGCCGATGCCCTGGCCGAGCGGGCCGGTCGTGGTCTCCACGCCGGCCGTGTGGCCGTACTCGGGGTGGCCCGGGGTGAGGCTGCCCCACTGCCGGAGGGCCTTGAGGTCGTCCAGAGTCAGGCCGTAGCCGGACAGGTAGAGCTGAATGTAGAGCGTCAGGCTCGAATGCCCGCAGGAGAGGACGAACCTGTCCCGTCCCACCCACTTCGGGTCCGAAGGGTCGTGACGCAGGACCCGCTGGAAGAGAAGGTAGGCGGCGGGGGCGAGGCTCATCGCGGTTCCGGGGTGACCCGATCCCGCCTTCTCCACGGCGTCCATCGCCAGGGCTCGTACGACGTCGACCGCCTGCCGGTCAAGGTCACTCCACTCAAGGCTTGCGCTGCTCAACTGCTCGATCCCCTCTTGTTTTTCGCCGGTTCTGGCATTTCCCGCCCACAGGGGACCCTAACGGGTTCGGCGTAATACCGTTTGGTAGCCACCTCGGTTACGGCACCTGCGGCTTCGGCCCCGGTTCCAGGACCACCTGGGGTGGCGACTACAGTGATTGACCTAATGCCGGCCGCTGCCCGCAGACAGGCTGCCCGGAGATCCGCCCTAATCAGAGGTTACGCGTTGACCCCGCACGTGTTGGAAGCGCCTTGACGGTCCTGACGAACAAGCAGACGGTGGCCCCCCTCGGGCCCGCCGCGACGGCCACGGCTCCCCGCTCCATCGGGGCGCTCGTGAAGGCATACGTGGCGCTCACCAAGCCTCGGATCATCGAGCTGCTGCTGATCACGACCCTGCCGGTCATGTTCCTCGCGGCGCGCGGACTGCCCGATCCGTGGACCGCCACCGCGACGATGGTGTTCGGCACCCTTTCGGCGGGCAGCGCGAACGTCCTGAACTGCTACATCGACCGGGACATCGACCGGACGATGCGGCGCACCCGCAGGCGGCCGCTGGCCAAGCACGACGTGTCGCCGATGGGCGCGCTGATTTTCGGTGTGATTCTCGGCACTCTTTCCACGCTCGGGCTCGCCCTCACGGTCAACGGGCTCGCCGCCGCGCTGTCGCTGGGCGCGATCCTGTTCTACGTCTTCGTGTACTCGCTGGTGCTCAAGCGACGTACGTCACAGAACATCGTGTGGGGCGGCATCGCCGGCTGCATGCCGGTGCTCATCGGCTGGGCCGGGATCACCGGCGGGCTGTCGTGGGCTCCGGTCGTGCTGTTCGGCGTGGTGTTCTTCTGGACGCCGCCGCACACCTGGACGCTCGCCATGCGCTACCGGGAGGACTACGCCGCGGCGGACGTGCCGATGCTGCCGGTGGTCACCACCGAGCGCCGGGTCGTCCAGCAGGTCGTCGCCTACACCTGGGCCACCGTGCTGTGCTCGCTGCTGCTGTGGCCGGTCGCCGGCACCTCCCCGCTCTACCCGGCCGCCGCGCTCGTGCTCGGCGCGGTCTGCCTGGTGGAGGTCTACCGCCTGCTCGGCCGGGTGAACGCCGGCAAGACCGGCGTCGACCTGCG
Source organism: Microbispora rosea subsp. aerata (assembly GCF_014647835.1). Classification (GTDB taxonomy): domain Bacteria; phylum Actinomycetota; class Actinomycetes; order Streptosporangiales; family Streptosporangiaceae; genus Microbispora; species Microbispora aerata. Next base: position 24,349 of record NZ_BMPY01000031.1, on the reverse strand, counting down.
CCCGATGCGGTTCTTCCACTGGTCGAACGTCTACCTGGCGCTGCTGTTCCTCGCCGTCGCGATCGACTCCCTGCTCGTCTGAGCCGGCCCGCCGGGAGCCGGCCCGCCGGGAGCCGGCTGCCGGGACGCGCCTACGCGCGATGCGCCGCCGGAACACGTCACAGCGCCGGGCCGCGCGGCCCGCCGTACGGGTCAGGCGCGGTAGACGCGGCGGACGTTGTCGTCGGGGGCGGGCAGGCGCTCGGCGGCCGGCCCTTCGGCGAAGCCCTTCAGCAGGTTGGTCGTCGCCCTGGTGACGAAGGCCCGGGCGCGCGCGTCGATCCCGTGCGCCCGCGGCAGGTCGCGGGTGCGCGCCATGAGCGTCTCGGCCCACCGCATGGTCCCCGAGGCGAACACCCCGGCCCCGCTCGGGGCCGTGTAGTAGGCGGCGTCGGCGAAGCTGGGCCGCCCCGCGCAGACCACCGGCGAGTGGGCGAGGATCTGCAGCGGCCTGGGCGTCGGCACGTCCGTGTTGACCCGGTCGTACTCCACGCCGACCAGGTGCGGGAACGCGTCGCCGCGGCGCACGCCGGTGCCCGCGAAGATCCAGTGCCTGGGCTCGTGCACGACGAACGGCGCGTCCACGGGATAGCCGTCGTAGTAGACCCCGACGAGCGACGACTCGGGATCGGGCTTGGGAGCCGCGCGGAAGTCGGTCGTCGCCAGCGACGGGCGGGTGCGGACCAGCGGGTCGCGGTCCACCGCGGTCTTGTAGCAGACCACCAGCCTGCCGTCCTCCTCCAGGCGGACGCGGCGGTAGCAGGTGTTGGCCCCCAGGAAGGCCAGGTTGACACCCGCGTCGCGGGCCTTGGTCACGGTGCGGCGCACCCCGGGCGTCCAGTATTCGTCGTGCCCCAGGAAGATCACCGAGGAGGCGCCGGCGAGGACGTCGTCGCCGGCCTCGAGGTCGCTGCCGGTCGTGTACGCCAGGGGCAGGCCCAGCCGTTCGGCCAGCGCCACCACCGGCCGCTCGTGGATGAGGAACTTCTCCATCCCGGTGCGGTCGTAGGGGCGGTCGAAGCTGACCGCGAGCGACCGGCTCTCGTAGCGGCCGTCCTCGCCGTAGTAGAGGCTGTAGCCGCCCCACCTGTTGTACGCCTGCCAGGTCGGGGTGGCGTGGACCAGGACCGTGCGGCCCGCCCCGGAGGCCGAGCGCACGACCAGCGGCACGTACCGCTGGTGGCCGCGCTCGGTGTCCAGGCGCAGCAGATAGGCCCCCTCGGGCCAGCCCTCCGTGGGCACGGTGAGGGAGCGCCGCCACCCGGCGCGTACGGTGCGGGTGTCTCCGGTGAGCCGTCCGCGGCCCTGGTCGCGTCCCTTCAGCCACCCCGACCGCCACACCCGTCGGGCCAGCGCCCCGCCGTACCAGCCCATCCGGTACGCCGTGACCCGGTAGCGGCCCTCGGTGGTGGAGACGTGCAGCCCGAACGTCTCCCCGGGCAGCACGCTCGCGCGGTCGGTGTAGCCCTCGATCGCCTCGTCGGGGCCGCGCCTGCGCACCCGCCAGTCCGGGTCGCCGGGCAGCAGCCGTTCCGGCGTCGGCCCGCTCGGCGCGGGCGTGGGAGCGGAGGAGGGCGGCGGGGAGGCGGGTGCGGACGCTCCCCGGGACGCGGGCGCCTCCCCGGGCGCGGACGCTCCCCGGGACGCGGGCGCGCACGCGGCGACCGAGCCCGCGACCGGGCCGACGACCGCGGCGCACGCGACGCGGAGGAAACCGCGTCGCCCGAGCCCCTCACGTGGTGCGACATCCATGATCGCCCATTGTGCCGGTAACCGGGGCGTGCTCCGGACGACGCGCCCGGCGCGCGGGACGCTCGGCGATCGGAGGGGTCATTTGCGGCCCGGGGAGGACCACGGCGGCCGTAGTCGGTTACAGTCTCACAGTGGCAGGCCTCGACCCCCGCGCCGTTCTCAAGGAGCGTCCGTCCGTCGGCCTCATCGTGGGTCTGGTCGTCGCCGGGATCTGCGCGTTGGTGACGTTCTCCTTCGGCCTCGTCAACGGCGAGCCGATCCAGTTCTTCATCGCGCTCGGGTTCGCCGTCGCGCCCGTGCCGCTGCTGCTCGCGGGCGTGCTCGCCCTCGACCGCATGGAACCCGAGCCGCGCAACAACCTGATCTTCGCGTTCGCCTGGGGCGCCGGCATCGCCGTCCTGCTCGCCGGCGTGCTCAACTCGCTCAACCTCGTCTACGTGGCCCACCAGCTCGGGGACGTGGCCGACGCCCGCAACCTGGTGGCGACGTTCGGCGCCCCGCCCGTGGAGGAGACGGCCAAGGGACTGGTCCTGCTCGGGCTGCTGTGGTTCCGGCGGCAGGAGCTGGACGGGCCCACCGACGGCATCATCTACGCCAGCATGGTCGGGCTCGGCTTCGCCATGTCGGAGAACGTCAGCTACTACCTGACCGCCCTGCAGGAAAACGGCGCGCAGGGCCTGGCCGCCATGGTCGTGCTGCGGGCCGTGCTGTCGCCGTTCGCCCATCCGCTGTTCACCTCGATGATCGGCATCGCGGTGGCGTACGCCGCCCAGCGCGGGGGCGCGGTGGGGGTCGTCGTCATCGTCATCGGCTGGATCGGGGCCATGCTGCTGCACGGCCTGTGGAACGGCCTGGCCACCTTCGGCGGCCCCGGCGGGCTCGCCGTCGCGTACCTGCTTCTGATGGCGCTGCTCGTCGTCGAGATGATCGTGATCTTCCGGGACAGGCGGCGGATCGTCGGCCTCATCCAGCACTACCTGCCGCCGTACGAGCGCAACGGGCTGGTCAACCAGGCCGACATCTTCATGCTGTCGTCGCTGCGGCGGCGGCAGCAGGCCCGTGCGTGGGCGAAGGCCCACGGCGGCAGGGCCGGGGCGCAGGCCATGATCGACTATCAGATCGCCTCCACCGAGCTCGGGCTGCTGCACGCCCGCGCGGCCCGCGGCGGGGTGGACGAGGAGACCTTCCGCGTCCAGCAGCGGGCGCTCGCGGACCTGATGGCCTACGCCCGGCTGTCGTTCCCGCTGCCCGAACGCCACCGGGCGAGCGCCGCGCGCGGGTACCCCCCGCCCGGGTACGCTCCGGGCGCCCCGCCGCCGGGCAGGTGGCCGGGCGGCGGCCCCGGCGGGCCGGGGTACGGCCCTCCGCCGGGCGGGCCGCCTCCGGGACATCCGGGCGGCCCGGGACGGCCGCCGGGCCCGGGGCAGGGGCCCGACGCCGACGACGGCGACCCGCCGCGCTGACCGCGCGCGGCGGCGGGACCGCCGAGGCATCGCGGCAAGATCACGGCGCCGTTTTGCCGGGACGGCCGGTGCGTGTTTCAATCACTGTGCGCGGTGGCCACTTGATGGGTGGGCTCCAGGAGGGCGTGCGGCGATGCCGCATGCGGTTCTTCTCGTACGACGGCCCTTGACGGCGCGTCCTTCCCCGGGGAGGCGTGCCCGCTCATCATGAGGAGAACTTCAGTGCAATCCCCGCGTTTGAGATCGCTTTCCCTGAGATCCGGGCGCAAGTTCGCCGTGCTCGCCGCGGTGGCGGCCGTGCTCGCCGGCCTGGTCGCGGTCATGTCGCAGACCGCGGCGGAGGCGCACGGCGCGCTGCAGGCCCCCGCGAGCCGCACGTACGCGTGTTACGTGGACGGCCTCACCGGCGGCCAGATCATCCCGAAGAACCCCGCGTGCAAGGACGCGGTGGCGGCCGGCGGCACCCAGCCGCTGTACGACTGGTATGGCGTGCTCCGCGCCGACGGCGACGGCCGGACCCGTGGCTTCATTCCCGACGGCCAGCTGTGCAGCGGCGGGTTCAGCAAGTACGCCGCCTACGACGAGCCGAGGACCGACTGGCCGACCACCACGGTGAAGGCCGGCGCGATGTACGACTTCGTCTACGGCGCGTGGGTGCCGCACCCCGGCGGCTTCAAGCTGTATGTCACCAAGGACGGCTACGACCCGACCAAGCCGCTGACCTGGGCTGACATGGAGGAGGAGCCGTTCCTCACGGTCGACCCCGAGCCCGAGGTCCGCGACGGCGCCTACCGCTTCTCCGGCAGGCTGCCGAACAAGACCGGCCGGCACATCATCTACGCCGTCTGGTACCGGTTCGACAGCAAGGAGACCTTCTACGGCTGCTCGGACGTGAACTTCGTCAACGACGGCGTCTCGCCCAGCCCGTCGCCGAGCGTCTCGCCCTCCGTCCACCCGTCGCCGAGCCCCGCGGTCTCCCCGACGGCGGGGAACCCGGCGTGCACGGCCACGGTGAAGCTGACCAACACCTGGAACGGCGGCTTCCAGGGCGAGGTGACGATCACGAACACCGGCACCGGCCCGCTGAACGGCTGGTGGGTCCAGTGGCAGATGTCGAACGGTGCGACGATCACCCAGGCGTGGAACGGCACCTCGATGCAGAGCGGGCCGTTCGCGATGATCCACGCGCCGGAGTGGAACTCCTCGCTGGCCCCCGGCGCCTCGGCCACGGCCGGGTTCCTCGGCAGCGGGCCGACCACGCCGACGATCAGCGACATCACCTGCGGCTGAGCGAGTCCCGGCGGTGCCGGGCGGACGGGCGTCGTCTGATCCGCCCGGCGCTTGCCGGGAGCGGCGACGACGGGTGAGCGCTCCGGGCAGGGCGTGGGGGAGCCCCGCGCCCCGGGGCGAGGTCCGCGGGAGACGCCCGGGGAGGCCGTCACGGCGGCTCCCCGGGCGTTGCGCGATGGGTGGGCGGAGGAGGATCCGCCTTCTCGTACCCGCGGTGCGATAGCCACTGTGGGGTGTGGCCTCACCTCCCTTGGGGATGGTGGGAGCGCTCCCACATGGCCCGGACCCTAACGCGCCGCGGTGTGTCCGGCCACCGTGCCCGCCGTGGCCCGCCTTGTCCGCCCAGCTCACGGCGGGCCGGGCGATGAAAGTTTCGCGCCGCGCCCCGGAAGTGCCCGGGCGCGGCGGTCGTGACGGTTGTGCCCGGGAGGCCCGGCGAGCCTCCCGTCCGGGGGTCACACCGCCGCGTGGTGGAGCTCCGGCTGTTCGGGCGCGAGGACGGGCACCGGCCCCCGGCTGCGCATGAGGAACACGACACGCAGCGCGCAGACCCACACGAGCGTCGCGCCCAGCACGTGCAAGAGCACCAGCGCCGCGGGGACGGCGAGGAAGTACTGCACATATCCGACCACGCCCTGGGACAGCTCCACCACGAGCAGCACCAGCGCCGCGCGCCGGGCCCGGCCGGGGGAGTCGGTGACGTGCAGCGCGAACAGCAGGGCGAACGTCAGCCCGACGACCACATATGCGATGTCGGTGTGCAGCCGCACCACGCTCTGGATGTCGAAGCCGAAGCGGGAGGCGGCGTCGTCCCCCGAGTGCGGCCCGGTGCCGGTGACCACCACCCCGGCCAGCACCAGCGCGAAGGCCGCCGCGGTCAGCGCGTGCCCGAGCGTGCGGATGTCCTTGTGCACCAGCCGCTGCGCCGGGGCGTCGCCCTCGCCGGCGCGGGCGAACAGCACGACCGCCGCGGCGATCATCCCGATCGACAGCAGGAAGTGGACGCTGACGGTCGCCGGGTTGAGCATGGAGTGCACCACGACACCGCCCCACAGGGCCTGGACGACGACGCCGGCCGGCTGCAGCAGCGCGAGCCGCAGCAGGACGGGCCGGCCGCGCTCGCCCCGCGACAGCTTCCACGCGGCGATCACGCACGCGACCGCGACGGCGAGCACGAGGAACGACAGCAGCCGGTTGCCGAACTCGATCGCCATGTTGATCGGCGCGTGGGCGTCGGTCCTCGCCGGCACGAAGCTGTCGGGCGTGCAGCGCGGCCAGGTCGGGCAGCCGAGGCCGGAGCCGGTGACGCGGACGGCGGCGCCGGTGACGGTGATCCCGACGTTGACGACGATCGCCGCCAGCGCCCACCGTCGCATCGACTCGTTCGTCGGGAACATGAACGAGCGATAGAAAGCGAGCAGCGTGCCGCGGATCCGGCCAGTCGTGGGCTTCACGGGATTCATCGTAGGCGGCCAGGTGGGTGGTCCCATCCTCGGCCCGCGCCCCGTCCGGCGCGGCCCGCACGGTCCCCGCGGGCGTGTCCACTGATCGTTTCCGCACGGCACGGGCCGGTACGATCGGCCGTACGGGACCGAGGAGGGCGGTGGCCGGTCGATGGGCTGGGCGTGGAACGGGCCGGGCCGCGGGAGTGACGCCCTCCGCGCGCCGGGCGCCGGGGCGCGGCAGAACCTGCGGGAGCAGGTGGCGCAGGCGCTGCGTGACGCGTTGGTGGCCGGGGAGATGCGGCCCGGCGTGGTGTATTCGGCCCCCGCGCTGGCGGCCAGGTTCGGGGTCTCCGCCACGCCGGTGCGCGAGGCGATGCTCGACCTCGCCAAGGAGGGCCTGTTCGAGGCCCTGCGCAACAAGGGCTTCCGGGTCGTGGAGGTGTCCGAGCGCGACCTCGACGAGATCATCGAGATCAGGCGGCTGCTCGAGGTGCCCACGGTGGCCCGGCTCGCCGCGGAGCCCCTGGCGGCGGAGGCCGAGGCGCTGCGCCCGATCGCCGAGGAGATCGTCGCCGCCGCGGACCGGGGCGACCTGCTCGCCTACGTGTCCGCCGACCAGCGCTTCCATCTCGCGCTGCTGGCCCTGTCGGGCAACGCCCGGCTGGTCGAGACGGTCCGGGACCTGCGCGCCCGGGCCCGGCTCTACGGGCTGCGCGGGCTGCCCGACGCGCGGATGCAGGCCGCCTCGGCACGCGAGCACCTCGACCTGCTCGACGCGGTCGTACGCGGCGACGCCGCGGCGGCCGAGAGCCTGATGGACCGTCATCTCCGGCACGTACGCGGGATCTGGTCGGCCGACCGGTCCGGGCTTTGAGCGGGCGCGGCCGCCGGGAGTCCGCTCAGGTCCTAATCGGCGCGGGTGGCGCCGATCGAGGCGACGACCACGCAGCCGATCGCCGCCCACTCCCGGAGCTGAAGCACCTCGTGCAGGACGAACAGGCCGACGAGCGCGGCGGCGGCGGGCTCCAGGCTCATCAGGATGCCGAAGACCCGCTTGGACATCCGGCGCAGGGCCTCCAGCTCCAGGGAGTAGGGGATGACCGAGGAGAGCAGGCCGACGCCCGCGCCGATCAGCAGCACCTCGGGCCGCAGCAGGCCGGCGCCGCCGGAGGTGATCCCGATGGGCGCGATGACGATCGTTGACACGATCATGGCGAACGACAGCCCGCTCGCGCCGGGGAAGCGGGCGCCGGTGGCCTGGGAGAACACGATGTAGGCGGCCCAGAACGCGCCCGCCAGCGCCGCGAACCCGATGCCCGCCCAGCTCACGGTCCCCGCGTCGCCCCAGGGGGCGAGCAGGATCACGCCCGCGGCGGCCAGCGCCACCCACAGCAGGTCGAGCCGGCGGCGAGAGGACACCACGGCCAGGGTGAGCGGCCCGATGAACTCGATGGCCACCGCGATCCCGATCGGCAGCCGGGCGAGGGCCTCGTAGAACGACAGGTTCATCAGGCCGAGGCTGAGCCCGAACGCGACGCCGACCGCGAGGTCGCGCCGCGACAGCCCGCGCACCACGGGCCGGGCCATGACCAGCAGCATGACGGCGCCGGTGGCGATGCGCAGGAAGACCACGGCCGAAGGCGGGAGCTGGGTGAACAGGTTCTTGGCGAGCCCGGCGCCCACCTGGACCGACAGAATGCCCAGCAGCACGAGCCCCGGCGGCGGAATCGCGGCCGTGGCGGCGCGCAGCACGTTGCCCGGTGTCGGCCTCCCGCGATACGGCTCGGCCCCCGAAAGGGATTCAGCGGTCATGCCGGCGCCCCCACCACACGGGTTGGATCACAAACAAACGCCCGCAATCATACGTGGCGCGACCGCCGAGGTTACTCCCAGCGGAACGTGCGGGCGGCCAGGGCGAGCGCGGCCAGCGTCCAGCACAGCAGCACGAGCAGCGCGCCGCCGGGGAAGCCGCCGCCGTCGCCCAGCACGGTGCGCAGGCCGGAGGTGAGCGCGCTGATCGGCAGCAGCCCGAGCACGTGCTGCACCCCGGCGGGGAACTTGTCCAGCGGGAACAGCACGCCGCCGAGCCCGAGCAGCACCAGGTAGACGAGGTTGGCGCCGGCCAAGGTGGCCTCCGCCCGCAGCGTGCCCGCCATGAGCAGGCCGAGCCCGCTGAACGCCGCCGTGCCGAGCAGCAGCAGCGGCAGGGCCCACAGCGGGCTGCCGTGCGGCGACCAGCCGAGCGCCAGCGCCACCGCGACGATCACCACGACCTGCAGCGCCTCCACGGCGACGACCGCGACGGTCTTGGCCAGCAGCAGCCCGGCCCGCGACAGCGGGGTCGCGCCCAGGCGCTTGAGCACGCCGTACCTGCGCTCGAAGCCGGTGGCGATCGCCTGCCCGGTGAACGCGGTCGACATGACCGCGAGCGCGAGGATGCCGGGGGCGACGAAGTCGACGCGCGGGCCGCCGCCGATGTCCACCAGCGGGGCCGCGGAGAAGCCGACGAGCAGCAGCACCGGGATGATCATCGTGAGCAGGAGCTGCTCGCCGTTGCGGAGCACGGCCCGGATCTCCGCGCCCGCCTGGGCGAGGACCATCCGGTGCAGCGGCGCGGCCCCGGGCCGCGGCGTGAGGTCCAGCGTGGCGATCGTGCTCACCGCAGCTCCCTGCCGGTCAGTTCGAGGAAGACGTCCTCCAGTGTGCGCCGCTCGATGCGCAGGTCCTCGGTGGTGACGCCCTCGGTGGCGCACCAGGCGGTGACGGTCGCGAGCAGCTGCGGGCCCACCTGGCCCTCGATGATGTAGTGCCCCGCGGGCGACTCCTTGGCGGCGCTGCCCGGCGGCAGCGCGGCCAGCAGCTCCTCCAGGTTGAGCCCCGGGCGCGCGCGGAACCTGAGCTGGCGCTCGGCGCCGGTCAGCGACTCGGGGGTGCCCTCGGCCACCACCCGGCCGTGGTCGATGACCGCCACGTGGTCGGAGAGCTTCTCCGCCTCGTCCATCTGGTGGGTCGTCAGCACCACCGCCACCCCGGCGGCGCGCAGGGCGGTGATCAGCTCCCAGCAGGCGTGCCGCGCCTGCGGGTCGAGCCCGGCGGTCGGCTCGTCGAGGAAGACCAGTTCCGGCCGCCCGATCACCGCCGCCGCGAGCGACAGGCGCTGCTGCTGGCCGCCCGACAGCCGCCGGTACGGCGTGCGCTTGTGACCGTCCAGGCCGAGCAGGGTGAGCAGGGCGTCCGGGTCGAGGGGATGGGCGTAGAACCGGGAGACCACCCGCAGCCACTCGCCCGCGCGGGCGGCCGGAGGCACCCCTCCGGTCTGCGGCATGATCCCCAGGCGCGGCCTGAGCGCGGGATCGGCGGGGTCCAGGCCGAGGACGCGGACGGTTCCGCCGTCCGGCCTGCGGAAGCCCTCGCAGATCTCGATCGTGGAGGTCTTGCCCGCGCCGTTCGGCCCGAGGATCGCGGTCACGGCCCCCCGGGCGCAGGAGAGGGTCAGCCCGTCGACGGCCGTGGTGCTTCCGTACCGCTTGACCAGCCCGTCGATCTCGACCGCGGGCACGCCGCCGGCCGCGCCGGCACGCGCGCTCTCAGACGTGCTGTCCACCCCCGGCACCGCACCGGCCTCCCCTCACAGGACCGACCGCCGGAGCCCCGGTCGCGGGCCCGCCCCGGACGGTCGTCGACGGCATCGAGTCTAGGGAGCGGCAAGCGCGCCCTCGTCGGCGAGTGCCGCTATTCCAGCCGCCGCGGGCAAAGGCTGTGGAAAACCTTCGTTTGTCCAGGTTAGGTAAGGCTTACCTGCGTGAGAAATTGCATCCCGCACGACCCTGCCTTGGGTTTGTCGCCGGGGAAGGAATTACGGCACACTGATGTTGTGAAATACGTGCAGGGGAAGCAGGGCGCCGAGAAGGCCGTGGTCACGCGGCCCGTCTCGGCATCCTCCGTGCACATGGACATCAGCGCCGAGCGCAGCACCCGGGCGAGGGTGGCGCGGCTCATCCTCGAGCACGGTCCGGTGACCGCCGGGGCGCTCGGCGAGCGGCTCGGGCTGACGCCCGCCGCGGTGCGCCGCCATCTGGACGCGCTGCTGGCGGACGGCATGATAGAGCCGCGTACGGCCCGCCCGCGCGGCCAGCGGGGGCGGGGCAGGCCGGCGAAGATGTTCGCGATCACCGACGCGGGCCGCAGCGCCTTCGTCCACGCCTACGACGACCTCGCCGGAAGCGCGCTGCGCTTCCTGGCCGAGCGGCTGGGCAGCGGGGCGGTGTCGGAGTTCGCGCGGGCGCAGGTGTCCGGGCTGGTCGGCCGGCTCGAGGCGCTGATGCGCGAGGTCCCCGCCGAGCAGCGGGTCCGCGTGCTGGCCGAGGCGCTGTCCGCGGAGGGTTACGCGGCGTCGGCCTCGGCGACCGGCAAGGGCGGCGAGCAGCTGTGCCAGCACCACTGCCCGGTCGCGCACGTCGCCGCGCAGTTCCCGCAGCTGTGCGAGGCGGAGACCGAGGCGTTCGCCCGGCTGCTGGGCACGCCGGTGCAGCGGCTGGCCACGATCGCCAACGGCGACGGGGTCTGCACCACCCACGTGAGTTCACACGCGCTCGCCGCACGGCACGCGCGTACCGATTTACCGGCCGCCGATCGATCGGCCGCCGATCGATCGACCGCACATCTATCGAGCACATCGACGAGCAAGGAGTCCGGAAGGTGACTGTCACCGACCGCCCGGAGCTGGAAGGCCTCGGGAATTACAAGTTCGGCTGGGCCGACACGGACGTGGCGGGGGCCACCGCCCGGCGTGGGCTGTCCGAAGAGGTCGTCCGCGACATCTCCGCGCTCAAGAACGAGCCGGAGTGGATGCTCGACCTGCGCCTCAAGGGCCTTCGGCTGTTCGAGAAGAAGCCGCTGCCGACCTGGGGCTCCGACCTCACGGGCATCGACTTCGACAACATCAAGTACTTCGTCCGCTCCACCGAGAAGCCCGCCACGTCCTGGGACGAGCTGCCTCCGGACATCAAGAACACCTACGACAAGCTCGGCATCCCCGAGGCGGAGAAGCAGCGCCTCATCGCCGGCGTCGCCGCCCAGTACGAGTCCGAGGTCGTCTACCACAAGATCCGCGAGGACCTCGAGCAGAAGGGCGTCATCTTCGTCGACACCGACACGGGCCTGCGTGAGCACGAGGAGCTCTTCAAGGAGTACTTCGGCTCGGTGATCCCGGTCGGCGACAACAAGTTCGCCGCGCTCAACACCGCCGTGTGGTCGGGCGGCTCGTTCATCTACGTGCCGCCGAACGTGCACGTCGAGATCCCGCTGCAGGCCTACTTCCGGATCAACACCGAGAACATGGGCCAGTTCGAGCGGACCCTGATCATCGTGGACGAGAACTCCTACGTCCACTACGTCGAGGGCTGCACCGCGCCGATCTACTCGTCCGACTCGCTCCACTCGGCGGTCGTCGAGATCATCGTGAAGAAGGGCGCCCGCTGCCGCTACACGACGATCCAGAACTGGTCCAACAACGTCTACAACCTGGTCACCAAGCGCGCGGTGGCGTACGAGGGCGCGACCATGGAGTGGATCGACGGCAACATCGGCTCCAAGGTCACGATGAAGTACCCGGCCGTCTACCTCATGGGCGAGCACGCCAAGGGCGAGACCCTGTCGATCGCCTTCGCCGGCGAGGGCCAGCACCAGGACGCGGGCGCCAAGATGGTGCACCTCGCGCCCAACACCTCCTCGACGATCGTCTCCAAGTCGGTGGCGCGCGGCGGCGGCCGCACGTCCTACCGGGGCCTGGTGCAGATCGAGGAGGGCGCGGCCGGCTCGGCCTCGACCGTGAAGTGCGACGCGCTCCTGGTCGACCAGATCAGCCGGTCCGACACCTACCCGTACGTCGACGTCCGCGAGGACGACGTGTCGATGGGCCACGAGGCCACCGTCTCCAAGGTGTCGGAGGACCAGCTCTTCTACCTGATGAGCCGGGGCCTCGGCGAGGACGAGGCGATGGCGATGATCGTGCGCGGCTTCGTCGAGCCGATCGCCCGCGAGCTGCCCATGGAGTACGCCCTGGAGCTCAACCGCCTGATCGAGCTGCAGATGGAAGGAGCGGTCGGCTGATGGGCCTGGAGACCAAGCCGCTGTCGACGTTGCACGAGAAGTCCTCCCACGACGTGGCGGACTTCCCGGTGCCGACGGGCCGCGAGGAGGAGTGGCGGTTCACGCCGCTGTCGCGGCTGAAGGGACTGCACAACGGCACGGCCGCCGTCACCGGCGGCGTCGTGGTGGACGTCGAGGCCGCGCCCGAGGTGCGCGTCGAGACCGTCGGCCGCGACGACGCGCGGCTCGGCAAGGCGTACACGCCGGCCGACCGGGTCAGCGCGCAGGCGTACTCGTCGTTCGAGAAGGCGACCGTCGTCACGGTGCCGAAGATGACGGCCGCCTCCCGGCCCACCGTGATCACTGTGCGGGGGTCGGGGTCGGGCGCCGCGGGGTACGGGCACATCCTCGTGTCGGTTGAGCCGATGGCCGAGGCCGTGCTGGTCCTGGACCACCGGGGCAGCGCCGTCTACGCCGACAACGTCGAGTTCGACGTGGCCGAGGGCGCGACGCTCAAGGTCGTCAGCCTGCAGGACTGGGACGACGACGCCGTGCACGTCTCCCACCACCACGCCAGGCTGGGCAAGGACGCGACGTTCCGCTCGTTCGTGGTCACCCTCGGCGGCGACCTCGTACGGCTGTCGCCCTCGGTGTCGTACACCGCCCCGGGCGGCGACGCCGACCTGACCGGGCTGTACTTCGTGGACGCCGGCCAGCACCTGGAGCACCGCCTGCTGGTGGACCACAGCGTGCCCAACTGCCGCAGCAACGTGACCTACAAGGGCGCGCTGCAGGGCGACGGCGCCCACGCCGTCTGGATCGGCGATGTGATCATCCGGGCCGAGGCGGAGGGCACCGACACCTACGAGCTGAACCGCAACCTCATCCTGACCGACGGCGCCCGCGCCGACTCGGTGCCGAACCTGGAGATCCTCACCGGCGAGGTCGCCGGAGCGGGCCACGCGTCCGCCTCCGGGCGTCTCGACGACGAGCACATCTTCTACCTGCAGGCCCGCGGCATCCCGTTCGACGAGGCCCGCCGCCTGGTCATCCACGGCTTCTTCGCCCAGCTCATCGAGCGGATCGAGGTGCCGGAGATCCGCGAGCGCGTCCTGTCCGCGGTCGAGGCGGAGCTGGCCCGATGAGCGCGGAGACCGCCCCCTGGGAGAAGGTCTGCCAGGTCGGAGACATCCCCGACGGCGGCGTGCTCGGCCTGGAGGTCGGGGAGACGCCGGTCGCGCTGGTGCGGACCGGCGACGAGGTCTTCGCGATACACGACGTGTGCTCGCACGCCGAGGTGCGCCTCAGCGAGGGCGAGGTGTACGACCACACGCTGGAATGCTGGCTGCACGGCTCCTGTTTCGACCTGCGTACCGGCAAGCCCACCGGGCCGCCGGCCACCAGGCCCGTCAACGTCTACCGAGTCAAGATCGAAGGCGACGACGTGTACGTCTCGCTCTCGAAGGAGTAAATACAAGTGTCCACCCTTGAGATTCGTGACCTGCACGTCGCCGTGGGCGACAAGGAGATCCTGCGCGGCGTCGACCTGACGGTCCGCAGCGGCGAGACCCACGCCATCATGGGCCCGAACGGCTCGGGCAAGTCCACCCTGGCGTACGCCGTGGCGGGGCACCCCAAGTACACCGTCACCTCCGGCTCCGTGCTGCTCGACGGCGAGAACCTGCTGGAGATGTCGGTGGACGAGCGCGCCCGCGCCGGTCTGTTCCTCGCCATGCAGTACCCCGTCGAGGTCCCCGGCGTGAGCGTGTCGAACTTCCTGCGCTCGGCGATCACCGCGGTCCGCGGCGAGGCGCCCAAGCTGCGCGACTTCGCCAAGGAGCTGAAGGCGGGCATGGAGGCGCTGTCCATCGACCCGGCCTTCGCCCAGCGCAACACCAACGAGGGCTTCTCCGGCGGTGAGAAGAAGCGCCACGAGATCCTCCAGCTCGAGCTGCTCAAGCCCAAGATCGCGGTGCTGGACGAGACCGACTCCGGTCTCGACGTCGACGCCCTGCGCGTGGTCTCCGAGGGCATCAACCGGTTCCGCTCCTCCGGCGACACCGGTGTGCTGCTGATCACCCACTACACCCGCATCCTGCGCTACGTGAAGCCGGACTTCGTCCACGTCTTCGCCGGCGGGCGCGTGGTGGAGGCGGGCGGCCCCGAGCTCGCCGACAAGCTGGAGAACGAGGGCTACGAGGCGTACACCGCGAAGGCGTCCGCCTGATGGGTGCGCCAGGCTTCGACGTGGAGAGGATCAGGAAGGACTTCCCGATCCTCGCCCGCGAACTCCCCGGGGGAAGGCCGCTGGTCTACCTCGACTCCGGCAACTCCTCGCAGAAGCCGACCCAGGTGATCGAGACCATGCGCGATCACCTGGCCTGGCACTACGGCAACGTCGGCCGGGCGTTGCACGTGCTGGGCAGCGAGTCGACCGACGCGTACGAGGCGGCGCGCGACAAGGTCGCCGCGTTCGTGAGCGCCCCGTCCCGCGACGAGATCGTCTTCACCAAGAACGCCTCCGAGGCGCTCAACCTCGTGGCGTACGCCTTCGGCAACCCGATCGGCGAGGACGAGCGGTTCCGGATCGGCCCCGGCGACGAGATCGTCATCTCGGAGATGGAGCACCACTCCAACATCGTGCCGTGGCAGCTGCTCGCGCAGCGGACCGGCGCGACGCTGCGCTGGTTCCCGGTGACCGACGAGGGCCGCCTCGACATCGAGCGCCTGGACGAGCTGGTCAACGAGCGCACCAAGATCGTCTCGATCGTCCACCAGTCGAACGTGCTCGGCACGGTCAACTCGATCTCGCCGATCCTGGCCCGGGTGCGCGAGGTCGGCGCGCTGATGATGGTCGACGCGTCGCAGTCGGTGCCCCACCAGCCCGTGGACGTGACCGAGCTGGGCGTCGACTTCGTCGCGTTCACCGGCCACAAGATGGTCGGGCCGTCCGGCATCGGCGTGCTGTGGGGCCGCCGCGAACTGCTCGACGCCATGCCGCCGTTCCTCGGCGGCGGCGAGATGATCGAGGCGGTCTGGATGGACCACTCGACGTACGCGCCGGTGCCGCACAAGTTCGAGGCGGGGACGCCGCCCATCGTGGAGGCGATCGGCCTCGGCGCGGCGGTCGACTACCTGACCGCCGTCGGCATGGACCAGATCAAGGCGCACGAGAAGGAGCTGGTCGCGTACGCCCTGGAGGCGCTGCGGGAGGTCCCCGGACTCAGGATCATCGGCCCGCGCACCGCCATCGCCCGCGGCGGCACGGTCTCGTTCACCCTGGAAGGCATCCACCCGCACGACGTGGGGCAGATCCTCGACGACGTGTACGGCATCGCCGTGCGGGTAGGCCACCACTGCGCTCGCCCGCTGCATCTCAGGTTCGGAATTCCGGCGACCACGCGGGCGTCTTTCTACCTGTACAACACGACGGCCGAGATCGACGCACTGGTCCGCGGCCTCCACCACGTGCAGAAGGTGTTCGGCTGAGCCATGATCGGTGAATCCATGTACCAGGAGCTGATCCTGGAGCACTACAAGCACCCCCAGGGACGGGGCCTGCGCGAGCCGTACGACGCCGAGGTGCACCACGTCAACCCCACCTGCGGCGACGAGGTGACGCTGCGGGTGAAGGTGGCCGACGGCGGCAAGGTGCTCGACGTGTCCTACGACGGCCAGGGCTGCTCCATCAGTCAGGCGGCCGCCTCGGTGCTGCACGAGCTCGCCACCGGCTCCACGGTGGAGGAGTCGCTGTCGGTGGTGGACGAGTTCACCCGGCTCATGCAGGGCAGGGGCACCGTGGAGCCGAACGAGGAAGTGCTGGGCGACGCGGTGGCGTTCGCCGGTGTGGCGAAGTTCCCCGCCCGCGTCAAGTGCGCGCTGCTGGCCTGGATGGCCTACAAGGACGCGCTGATGAGGAGTCAGTCATGACCGGCGGCCCCGGCCGCGCCGGGAAGGACGGCGCCGCGCCGCGGGCGCCGCGAGGTGAGGAGACGACGTGAGCAAGCCGACCGAGACCCCGACCGGCACCGCGACCGGGGCGGCACCCGGCGCCTACGACGGGGAGACCTCCATCGACGACGTGCTCGAGGCGCTGAAGGACGTCGTGGACCCCGAGCTGGGGATCAACGTGGTGGACCTCGGCCTGGTGTACGGCGTCAACCTCGACCCGGCCGGCGAGGGCGAGCGTCCGATCGCCACCATCGACATGACGCTGACCAGCGCCGCCTGCCCGCTGACCGACGTGATCGAGGACCAGGCCAACTCGGCGCTCGCCGACCTGGTCTCCAACGTGGTCATCAACTGGGTCTGGCTGCCGCCGTGGGGCCCCGACAAGATCACCGACGAGGGCCGCGACCAGCTCAGGATGCTCGGCTTCAACGTCTGACCCCACCGGTTCGCCGCGCCCCCGCCGGCCCGCGCGCGCCTTCCACGCTCCCGCGCCGAACCGCGGTCATGTGCCCACCCGGCCGTGCGGCGCGTTCACCGTGCCCGCGGGCCGGGCCGGGGGTGACGCGGCGACCGTGAGAGCGGCGGACCGTGAGAACTGTGCGCGCGGACCACGGCGAGGCGCGTGGCCGTACGTGCCGGTGGCGCCGGCTCCGGCCGCCTTCGGCGCCTGCCCTCTGACTGCCCGCCGCCGGCGGCGTCGTGCCCGCCGGGGCGCGGTGATCGTGGCGTCGTGGCGTCGTGGTGGTCGTGGGTCGGTGCGGGATGCCGTAGAGTTGGTGCCTGCTTTCCCTCGTGCGACGTGAGTGAAAGGCGTCCGTGGGACACCGCCGCCCGGCGGTCTCCACTTCTGCGGGACGCGTGCTCACCGCATCACCGGGCGCAGGCCGCTTCGCTCTTCGGCCCGTGACGCCCGATCGGTACGGCTCGCCTGCCGTACCCGACCCGGCTCGTCCTTTCGCAGAAGTGACGCGCCCAACGTGTTCCGGCACGTCCTTCTTCGAAAGGCACGATTACGTGACCATCTCCGACCTCGGCGCGGGCACGACCACCGACGCCGGGTTCGCGGTGCTGGGGCTGCCCAGACCGCTCGTGACAGGGCTCGCCCGGCAGGGCATCACCACGCCGTTCCCGATCCAGCGCGCGGCCATCCCCGACATCCTCGCCGGGCTCGACGTCCTCGGCCGCGGCCGGACCGGTTCCGGCAAGACCCTCGCCTTCGGCCTGCCCACGCTGGCGAGGATCGCGGGGGAGAAGGCGGCGCCCCGGCGGCCCCGCGCCCTGATCCTGGTGCCCACGCGCGAACTGGCCCTGCAGGTGACCGGCACCCTCGAACCGCTCGGCCGCGGGCTGTCGCTGCGCACCCGCGCGGTCGTCGGCGGCATGTCCATGGGCCGCCAGATCGAGGACCTGCGGCGGGGGGTGGACGTCGTGGTCGCCACGCCCGGCCGCCTCACCGACCTCATCGAGCAGGGCGCGTGCGCGCTGGACGAGGTGCGCATCACCGTCCTCGACGAGGCCGACCACATGTGCGACCTCGGCTTCCTCCCCGTGGTGAGCGCTCTGCTGGCGCGCACCCCCGCCGGAGGCCAGCGCCTGTTGTTCTCCGCGACGCTCGACGGCGACGTGGACACGCTGGTCCGGCGCTTCCTCACCGACCCGGTCGTCCACTCGCTCGACCCGGCCACCTCGCCCGTCGAGACGATGGAGCACCACCTCGTCCAGGTGCACCGCGACGACAAGGCGGACGTGACGGCGGAGATCGCCGCGAGGGAAGGCCGCACGATTCTGTTCGTGCGCACCCAGCACGGCGTCGACCGGGTCGTGAAGCAGCTCGCCCGGGCGGGGATCCGCGCGGGCGGCCTGCACGGCGGCAAGCGGCAGAACCAGCGCACCCGCATCCTCGACGCGTTCCGCCGGGGTGAGATCGGGGTGCTCGTGTGCACCGACGTCGCCGCCCGCGGCATCCACGTCGACGACGTGAGCCTGGTGCTGCACGTGGACCCGCCCGCCGACCACAAGAGCTACCTGCACCGGGGCGGCCGTACGGCCCGGGCGGGCGAGCGCGGCGTGGTGCTGACGCTGGTGCTGCCGGGCGAGCGGCGCTCCACCGAGTCGATGACCCGCAAGGCCGGGGTCACCGCGACCCGGCACCGGGTGACGCCGGGCGACCCGATCCTGGCCGAGATCGCCGGGGCCCGGCGGCCGAGCGGCGAGGCCGTGCCCGTGTGGGAGCCCGGCGTGCGCACGCCGCTGCGGCGGGACAACCGGGTGCGCGACGACAAGCCGCGCGGCCGTCCCCGGCGTTTCGGCGACCGCCCCCGCGGCGGCGACCGTCCCGGCGAGGGCGACGGCCGCGCCGACGCCCGCGGGGAGTCCCGCGGCGGGCGCGGCGCAGGTCACCACCGCGGCCGCTTCGGCGCGCAGGCCGGGTACGGCGACGGCGGCCGTGGCCGCCGGTTCACCGGGCGCTGATCGAACGAGCCCCCGGGCCGTCCGTACGGGCGTAGTTCGGCACCAGGGTCGTCCGCCAGGGCACCATCATCGAGGCCACGATCAGCAGGAAGATCAGCCGCCGCCCCGGCACGCGGTGCTGGTGATCACGTACGTCGCGAGCGAGGCGATCAGCAGCGACCCGACCGTGATCGCGATGGTGATCACCAGGCTGTTGAACATGAAGCGGCCGAACCCGAAGTCCACCTGGAACCGCTGGAAGATGCCGTGCAGATGGCGGGGTGGCCAGCCACTCGACGGCCGTGCCGCCGAACCAGGACACGACGGTGTTGACCAGGCCGAAGTCGCAGGGATTGAAGATCCACTTCCACATCGGAGGGAGACCGTGGGCGAACCCGGGCCGGTGAGGGTCAGGCGCCACCGGCCCGGGCCGGCAGCGGGGCGATCGCGCACTTGCCCTTCAGGTCGGGCTTGCCGGTGTCGATGCCGAGGGTTTTCCGCCGGAGATGCGGGATGTAGGAGATGTTGCGGGCCTTCGACTCCGCCGTCACCGCGTCGACGGCCTCGTCGGTGTAGAGGAACCTGACGAAGTCCGCCGCCTGCTGGATGTGCCTGCTGTAGGAGGTGACCCCGACGGCCCGGCCGCCGATGAAGGAAATTTGTGCAGAGTCCAGCGCTAAACCGGATTAGTTTCAAGAGGGCGTTTCATGCCGCCGAACCGGGCGGTTTGCCGTTCCGGACGCAAGCGGGCAGGTGAACGGCGGGATCGGTGACCGCCAGAATCCCGAAGAAGCGCCTTAATCGGGTCAGAAGTCTGAAACAAGGCACTTGTGTACTCTTGCGGCGTACACGAGCTTTGCCCCAGCACTGACGGGAGCCCCCATGTTCGTCGACATGCCCCTCGACCAGCTACGCGCGTACCTGCCCGAGCGCAGGGAACCCGCCGACTTCGACGCGTTCTGGGACCGCACGCTGGCCGAGGCCCGCGCGCACGACCTGAACCCCGTCTTCGAGCCGTACGAGGCCGACCTCGCGCTGGTGGACGTGGCCGATGTGACCTTCGCCGGGTTCGGCGGGCATCCGATCAAGGGGTGGTTCATCGCGCCCGCCGGCGCGTCCGGCCCGCTGCCGTGCGTGGTGGAGTTCATCGGCTACGGCGGCGGCCGGGGCCGTCCGCACGACTGGCTGCTGTGGCCGGCCGCCGGATACGCGACGTTCGTGATGGACACCCGCGGGCAGGGCGGCAGCTGGCGCTCAGGCGACACCCCCGACCCCGTGGGCGGCAACGGCGCGCAGATCCCCGGCAAGCTCACCCAGGGCGTGTTCGACCCGGACGACTACTACTACCGGCGGCTCTACACCGACGTCGTGCGCGCGGTCGAGGCGGCCAGGTCGCACCCCCTCGTGGACGCCTCGCGGGTCGTCGTCACGGGCGGCAGCCAGGGCGGCGGCATGGCGCTGGCCGCCGCCGCGCTCGTGCCCGACCTCGCCTACGCGTTCATCAACGTGCCGTTCATGTGCGACATCCGGCGCGCCGTCGAGATCACCGACGAGGACCCGTACGGCGAGCTGGGCCGGTTCTGCGGCATCCACAGGACTCGGGTCGAGGAGATCTTCGCGACCCTCGACTACTTCGACGGCCTGCACTTCGCGGCGCGGGCCCGCACGCCCGCCCGGTTCTCCGTCGCGCTGCGCGACGGCGTCACCCCGCCCTCGACCGTGTTCGGGGCCTACAACCACTACGCCGGCCCCAAGGACATCACGGTCTGGCCGTTCAACGGTCACGAGGGCGGCGAGTCGCAGCAGGCGCTGGAGCTGCTCAGGCTCGCCAGGAAGATCCTCGGCTAAACCCTCCGGCGAACCCGATCTCGCAGGGTGGACGCGGGGCGCGGCGGACCGCCCCCGCGGCTACCCTGGGGCCGATACCCTGAATCCGCAGGCCCACGACCCGAGAGAGACCATGAAGACCTTCGAAGAGCTGTACGCCGAGCTGGCAGAGAAGGCGCGCACCCGGCCCGAGGGGTCCGGCACCGTCGCCGCCCTGGACGCCGGCGTCCATGCCATCGGCAAGAAGGTCGTCGAGGAGGCCGCGGAGTGCTGGATGGCGGCCGAGCACGAGTCGGCGGACCGGGCGGCCGAGGAGATCTCCCAGTTGCTCTACCACGTCCAGGTGCTCATGCTGGCGCGCGGGATCGGGCTGGACGAGGTCTACAAGCATCTGTAGCCGCCGCGGCGGCCCCAGATCGTCCCTCGACCTCGTTCTGCTGAAAGGATCTCCACTGATGCTGCGCATCGCCGTACCGAACAAGGGCGCGCTGTCCGAGGCCGCCCAGACCATGCTCAAGGAGGCGGGCTACCGCCAGCGCAGGGACAGCAAGGAGCTCGTGGTCGTCGACTCCGACAACTCCTGCGAGCTGTTCTTCCTCCGCCCGCGCGACATCGCCGTCTACGTCGGCGAGGGCACCCTGGACGCCGGGATCACCGGACGCGACATGCTCTTCGACTCCGGCGCCCCCGCCGAGGAGGTCATGCCGCTCGGGTTCGGCGCGTCCACCTTCCGCTTCGCCTCCACGCCCGGCGCCTACTCCAGCGTCGCCGACCTGGCCGGCCTGCGCATCGCCACCTCGTACGCCGGGCTGCTCGGCAAGTATCTCGCCGACCAGGGCGTGGACGCCCGGGTCATCAAGCTCGACGGCGCGGTCGAGACGGCGATCCGGCTCGGCGTCGCCGACGCGATCGCCGACGTCGTGGAGACCGGCACGACGCTGCGCAACGTCGGCCTGGAGGTGTTCGGCGAGCCGATCGCGCACTCCGAGGCCGTCTTGATCAAGCGGGCCGGCGCTCCGGAGGCCAATGGGTTCCAGCAGCTCATCCGCCGTCTGCAGGGCGTGATCGTGGCCCGCGACTACGTGATGATCGACTACGACATCCGGGCCGAGCGCATCGACGAGGCCATCGCGATCACCCCGGGCATGGAGGGACCGACCGTCTCCCCGCTGCACCGCGAGGGCTGGGTGGCCGTACGGGCCATGGTCCCGCGCAAGGGTCACCAGCAGGTGATGGACCAGCTCTGGGAGATCGGCGCGAAGGCGATCCTCGTCACCGCCATCTTCGCCTGCCGCCTCTGACCGGCCGAGCCCATCGCCTTCTGACCAGCCGCACCCGCCGTCCCTGGCCGGCCGCGCGCTGTCGCGGACCGGCAGGCGCTGACTGTGACCTGCCGGTCCGCCGCTCGTGGCGAGCGGAGGGCTATCGGCGGCACGCTGTCGGTGTCTCCCATGCCACCGCCGCGTCGGTCGGCTCGGCTGCTGAGCCCGCCGCCACCGCACCCACGGCCGGGATAACCGATCCGATCTTCCCAACCGTCTTTCTCGGCCGCGTCGCAGCCCGGCCCGTACCGCCTGCTGGCAGCGCCGCGCGCTGCGTGTCAGGCATCGGCTCGGAGTCGCCCGAGTCGCCGCTCGTATGGGCCTGGTCCATCCGCGTCGCGGCCCGGCCCGTATCGCCATATCGCACAGCGGACCAGGCGGCACATCTGCAAGCTGCGCCGCAGCGCACCGCTCGCCGCAGCTCTAGCCGAGCGCTGTGCGTTAGGCATCGGCTCGTACCCACCTGAATCGCCGCTCGCGTGGGCTTGCCGGTGCTGGCCCTGTTGCGGTGCACCGGGTCGTGGTCCGGTACGGCGTGCCGCCGGTGGCTCACCTGGATCGCGCGTTCGGTTGACCCGTCCGCCGCTGCGATCGTGGCCTGCCCGTCTCGCTGGTGCACATCGACGTCGGGAAGCTCGGCAGTATCCCCGATGATGGTGGGCTGCATGGCCGTCCCGCCCGTGGAGGTTGCTCGCGGGTTCGCAGTCTCCGCACGGTCTGGAGTCTTCGCCCACGCGGTCAAGAGTCTTCGCCCATAGCTCCGCTGTAGCTCCTCCGCCTTGAGATGCATCCACCCGCCTCCATGCTCGCGCGTCAGCCCTTCCGAGACACGTCAGGCCCCTTCCTTGAGCGGTGTGGTCGTGGGTGCTCTTGCCGGGGTCCGTACTGGTGCACGTTCTGCATGATCTCCGGGCCGGGCTTGTGAGCCTGTGACTCCAACAAATCGTGGTGTGCGGTTGCGGAGAGTGATGACAGCGAGAGAGAATTAGAACATAAATTCGAGATAACTACGGGAGGTGCTGTGGATCTGTTTGATGTCGATCCTGGGCACTTTCCTCGTTCGTATTGTGCTGACGGCGAGTGGTGGGATCGGCTGATCGCCGGTTCGCCGCTGTGGTCGCCGGACGGCTCATCGGCCCGTGATGACCGCCGCCCCGGGTCTTTCTCGATGTCATCACTTGCGACCGACATTCCGAGCAGCGGTGCGGCGCCCGGCGTCGACGGATCCGCGAATAAATCCGCGAGCGGCAGTGCCGCGTTCACGGGCAGCACACGAGGTGGCGACACACTCGACACCGGCACGCGCGACGCCGCCGCGCGGAAGAGGATCGGCAGCACACATCGCGGTGGGAGCCGGGCAGCCGGCGGTCCCGGAGCCCGGAACGCTGCTTTCGGTGCTGTTTTTGGCGCTTGCCGGGGCGATGACGCCTTCACCGACGGCGGCGCACGCGTTGGCGCTAAGGCATGTCGCGGTGCGGGGGCGCGCCACGCTGCGAAGGCACATGACGCTGCGGGCACCGGCCATGGCGCGTCCGGTAGTGGTCGTGCGACCGGCACTGACAACGCTGCCCGAGATGACGCCTTCGCCGCTGACAGAGCCGGTGTCGGTGGTTATGGCGGGTGTGCCGATGACATGACTACCAGTGCCGGTAGCGCTGTCTGGAACGGTAACGGCTTTGCCGCCGGTGGCACGACGTTCGGCGTTGAGCGCGAGTGTGCTCGTGGCGGGCGTGCCAACGGCGCGGCTGCCGGTGCCGGTAGCGCCCGCACCGACGGGGTTGCCGGCGTTGGCATGCGCGCTGGTGCTGGTGCGGATGCCCGCGAGCGGAATGCCGAGGCGGCCACCAGTGATCGCACATGTGCCGACGCTCGCGCTGGTGCCTGTGCTGACACCGGCGAGCGAGATGCCGGCATGGGTCGGGGTGCCGACTCGGGTGCTGTCGATGGTGTCGGCACTGGTTCTGATCGCGCGGGTGCTGGCGCGTCTGTCGGCAGTGACCATGCTGGTGGTGTCCATGCCGGTGGTGGGCGTGCCGGTCGTGTTGATGCCGGCGCTGGTGCGGGCGTCGCGGGTGTCGATGCGGGTGCGGGTGGTGGCCGTGCCCGGTCGCCGTGGGCGGTGGTGGAGTCGGTGCGTGAGGCGGCGCGGGAGCTGGTGGTGACGCCGGTCCCGGAGGACCCGGACGTGTGCCTGGCCGGGGTGGAGGAGTTGTTGTTCGCCCAGGATCGGATCACGTGTGCGGTGGCCGAGTGGGTGGGGCGGATGCATCGGGCGGGGCAGGCGAAACAGCATGGGCATGCCTCCACCCGGTCCTGGTTGCGCACCAGTGCGGGGATGACCAGTGCGACGGCGGGGCGGGTGCTGGCGTTGGCGGTGGAGTTGGCCCGTCTGCCCCGGGTGCGGGAGGCGTTCGCCGCCGGGCATCTGGCGGCCGGGGTGGTGGAGGCCATCTGCCAGGCGATCTCGGGCCTGACCGACGACCAGGCGCGGCTGGCTGAGCCGATCCTGCTGGAGCTGGCGGGTAAGGCGGGCCCGGCGGAGGTGGCCAAGGCCGGGCGTTACCTGCGGGCGGTGCTCGACCCCGACGGCGAGGAACGCGATGAGCAGGCCGACTATGGGCGGCGGTTTCTGCGGGTGCGGCCGGGTGCGGGTGGCGGGATGGAGGGGGAGTTCTATCTGCCCCGGGAGGCGGCGGCCCGGCTGCGGGCGTTGCTGGAC
>NZ_BMPY01000030.1 GCF_014647835.1 Microbispora rosea subsp. aerata | reverse complement strand
CATCCGGACCGCGCGCTCACGAAGCTCTTGGGGATACTTCCTCGGGGCTGGCATCGTGACGTGATTCTCCCTTCCGCCAGCAGATGATGCTGGCTTCAGGGCCTCCACGAAAGTCGGAGTGGTTCAATGAAGCAGTACGGCGTGGCGAAGGCCACCGCCCGCAACGCCGTGAATTACCTGCGCAAGCAGGGATGGGTGTTCACCGTTCCGCATCGCGGCACCTACGTGTCTCCGCCAGAGGACTGGCCTACGAGCTGACTTATCCACAGCTTGCTCGCCGAGGCGATCGCGGAACCGCCGTGATGTCTACCGTGAGCTCATGCTGGACCACGACGGCGACACCCACCTCTACCTTCAAATTGCCGCAATCCTGCGGAAGCGGATACGAGAGCTGCGGCCAGGAGCGTCCGTGCCCAGCGAGACCGCCATTCAGCGCGAGTTCGGCGTGGCCCGCACCACCGCTAGGCGGGCAATCAAAGCGCTGCGCAGGGAAGGTCTCGTCTACACGGTGCAAGGCCAGGGCACCTTCGTTGGACGGCCAGGTGAGGCGCCCCGGGAGGCCCGGAAAACGCCGCTGTATCGGGAGATCGCCGACGACATCATCAGCCGCATCCGACGTGGCGAGATATCACCACGCAGGCCGGTCCCTAGTGAAGCCATGATGACGCAGACATACGGAGTAGCACGAATGACCGCACGTCAGGCCATAGCCACCTTGCGGGCTGAAGGCTGGGTCTACACCGTCCCCCATCGGGGTTCATATGTGTGTGCTCCGGAGAACTGGCCGGCGGAAGACTGACCATCGCCCGCGAACTCAGGCCGAGGCGCCTCCGACGGGCCCACCCTGGGGCCGGGGCCGGGCGACAGGAACACACGCAGGGAGATCGCGATTTCACCGTGCGTGATCGATCCGGCGGCCCTATCCTGTCGCGCATGCCAGTTACCGAGGAGCGCATCGACGCGCTAGAGCGTGACGTGGCCGAGATCAGAGGCCAGGTCTTCGAGATAAGGACCACCCAGACGCTTCACACGACAGCGCTGGGGCAGTGCAAAGAGCAGATGACCATCCTGCGCACGGGGCAGCACCAACTGCGTAAGGGACAGGAAGAGCTCCGCGCCGGTCAGGACGAGCTGCGAGCAGGAGTGGAGGAGCTGCGCGCCGGACACGCCGAGCTGCGAGCCGAAACGGCTGAGCTTCGCAAGGGGCAGGAAGAGCTACGGGCGATAACGGACGACCTCCGCAAGGGCCAGGACGAGCTGCGCACCGGGATGGAAGAGCTGCGGGCGACCACGGCCGAGCTGCGCACCGGGGTGGAAGAGCTGCGCGCCACCACAGCCGAGCTGCGTGCGGGTCAGGACGACATCCGCGAGACCTTGGATGGGTTCCGTGCCGCGTTCGCGGCCGTGCTCGATGAGATCGGGCAGCAGAAAGCGTGGCGGGAGGAGTTCTCCGACAAGCTCGCCCGTGTGATCGCCAAGAGCGAGGGCCTGAACGCGTAGCCGCGCACGTCGGGCGGCTCCCCAATCCCCCCTTCCGCGCATCCTCGGGCATAAGGGGAGCCGTCCGGCCGGGCCGTGTTCTCCGGCTGCCGCAGGAGCACACGCGACGCTCAGGCGACAGGCATCCGTACGCCCGTCCGCGTCTCCTCACTGCCATCCCCGGGTGGATGCCTCAGCGGCCCGTGCCTGCGAGGCCCCGGCCCATGCGGAGGCGAACGGCATGGGACGGACGACAGGGTCGGCGTCGGGCAGGCGACACCCCCTGCGGCGACCCGGCCGGAGGCCGAGGAGCAGGTCCGGGGCTCATTCCCGCAGGTCTGGCTTGTAAATTGAGACCAGGTCTCTGCGGCGCTGTCGGGCGTCGAGCGCCGAGGGGGTGACATGACGATGCCGAGTGCTCGACAAGTCAAGGACAGACTCTTCGACGCGATCAACAGTCACGACCTCTACGCTGTGCTGGACTGTTACGCGTCCGATGCCGTGTACGTCAGCCCGGCGGGCATCGCGGAGGGCCACGAGCAGATCGCCTGGACCTACGAGGATCTCTGCAAGGTCTTCCCCGACATCTGCTACACCACCTGGTACAAGGCCCCCTGCGAGGACCCCGCCTACACCGAGTACGTCATGACCGGCACCCACATGGGCCCGCTCCTGCTGCCGGGCGGCCTGACGGCACCCGCGACCGGCCGTCGCATCACGGTGCGAGGCAGTTGCGCCTGCTCCGTCGAGAACGGGAAGATCATCACCGATCGGGACTACTACGACCAGCTGGAGCTCTACTCCCAGCTCGGCATCCGCCTCGAATCACGGCACAGCTTCTGACAGTGAGCGGCGGGCCACCTCCGCGCGGCGCCGCCGCCGGGTGCCGTCTCCCGACCGGCACCACACTCTTCCCGGACACCTCGCCGCCCGGGGCTGCTTCCGGCGCACTCGACCTCGAACGCTCCCGCCCGGCACACGACCGGTCCGCGGGCTCAGCCGATGAGGGCCAGCGCCTTGCCGGTCAGGCCCGCCGGGGCGGTGCTCGGGCTGCCCGCGTCGAACGGCGGACGCGGGTCGTACTCGATCGCGAGCTGCACGGCCCGCGCCGTCTCCTCGTCGCGCATCGCGGCCAGCAGGGTCAGCGCCA
Organism: Microbispora rosea subsp. aerata; assembly: GCF_014647835.1. Lineage (GTDB taxonomy): Bacteria > Actinomycetota > Actinomycetes > Streptosporangiales > Streptosporangiaceae > Microbispora > Microbispora aerata. Next base: position 89,760 of record NZ_BMPY01000030.1, on the reverse strand, counting down.
TGTCGATGCCGGCCGACACCCCCGCCGCCGTCACGATCTTGCCGTCGGTCACCACGCGCTCGCCGACCGGCTCGGCGCCGAACCCGGCGAGCTGGTCGAGCCAGCCCCAGTGAGTGGTCGCCCTGCGGCCCTTGAGCAGCCCCGCCGCGCCCAGCAGGAACGAGCCGCTGCACACCGAGGTCGTCCACCGGGTGTGCTCGTGGGCCCGTGCGATCCAGCCCAGCAGCGCCGAGTCGGACAACGCCTCGATCGTGCCGGGGCCTCCGGGCACGACGACCACGTCCGGCGCGGGCAGGTCGTCGTACGTCGCGGTCGCCGCGAGGCTGAGACTCCCACGGTCGTCGAGCACGGGACCGGGCTCGGCCGCGACGAACGTGACCGTGCAGGCCGGGGCGAAGGCCAGCACCGTGTACGGCCCGACGGCGTCGAGCGCGGTGAACCGGGGATAGAGGGGAATCGCGATGTTCATGCTCTGCTCTCTTTCGATCGGAACCGGCGGCGATAGTCGCCGGGCGAGACGCGCCAGTGGCGGCGGAAGACCCGATAGAGGGTCTCGGGCGCGCCGAGTCCCGACTCCCTGGCGACCCTGTCCAAGGGGTGGGCGGTGGTCTCCAGCAGCCGCCGGGCGGCGTCGGCCCGGCTGCGTTCGACGTACCTGCCGGGCGAGACCCCGGTCTGCTCGGTGAAGACGCGGGAGAAGTGCCGCTCGCTCATCCCGGCCCGCCGGGCGAGCGCGGGCACGCTCAGGTCTTCGGCCGGGTTGGCGTCGATGAACGCCTGTATCTCGCGCAGCGGTGCGGCACGTGGGACGGCGGCGCGCATGGGGGCGCTGAACTGGCTCTGGCCACCGGGACGGTGCAGATACACCACCAGGCCCCTGGCGACGTTCCTGGCGATCTTGTGACCATGGTCGTCGGCCACCAGCGCCAGGGCGAGGTCCACCCCCGAGCTGACCCCGGCCGAGGTCCACACGTTCCCGTCGCGGATGTAGATGGGATCGGCGTCCACCTCGACGTCGGGGTAGCGGTCGGCCATCTCCCCCGCGACCAGCCAGTGGGTGGTCGCGCGCCTGCCGCCGAGCAGCCCGGCCTCCGCGAGGAGGAAGCCGCCGTTGCAGACGGAGGCGACACGCCGGGCTCCGGCCGCCAGCCGGGCGACGCCCGCGACCAGCTCCCGGTCACGCAGGTGCTCCGGCACCGACAGCCCGCCCACGACCAGCAGCGTGTCGATCGGTCCCGCGACCTCGGCCAGCGAAGTCTCCGCGAGCGTCGCGATCCCGTTCTGGGCACGTACGGCACCGGCGCGCACGGCCGCCACCTCGACCCGGTAGCCGGACTCCGGCACGAGCAGGTTCGCCGTGGTGAAGACGTCGGCCGGACCGGCGAGATCGAACATCTGGAAGCCATCGAAGATCACGATGACCACGCGCCGTCGCATGCCCTCAATGCTTCCGACCAGGGCTTCATGGCGTCAACGACACGAATATTGCAGATTACGCCACACCCATCCTGGCGCCTCTCCCCCGCCGGCGAGGCCCGGACCGCGCCGCGCCGGGCCGGTCACGCCCGCGCGGGGCCGGTCAGACCCGCGCGGGGAAGTCCCCGGCGAACAACGCCGGGTCGCGGGCGAGGTGGGCCGGCCACGTCCCCGCTGGAGAGCCGGGGCCTGGACGCCGGGATGTGACATTTACGGATCAGGAGAAGCCGCCGTTGCTCTTCAGGAGCTGGCCGTTGATCCACTGCCCCTGCGGCGAGCACAGGAAGTCCACGAGGTGCGCCGTGTCCTGCGGCGTCCCGAGCCGCCCCAGAGGCGTGTGGCGGACGCAGGCCTCCCGCACCTCGTCGGACATCCAGCCGGTGTCCACCGGCCCGGGGTTGACGACGTTGGCGCTCACTCCGAGATGGGCCAGCTCGTGGGCGGCGGCCAGCGTGATGCGGTCGAGGGCTCCCTTGCTCGCGCCGTACGGGACGTTTCCGACGGTGTGATCGCTGGTGAGACTGATGATCCGTCCGGTGCCGTGAGGGCCGCGAAAGCGCCTGCCGTACTCCCGGATCAGCAACCAGGTGGCCCGCGCGTTCACGGCGAAGTGCCGGTCGAAGCTCTCCACGGTGGTGTCGAGGAGGCCCGAGTCCACCGACTCGCAATGGCACATGACCAGCGCGGTGACGGGGCCCAGCCGGCGTTCGGCCTCGTCGAAGACGCGCGCGGGGGCCTCGACGTCGGCGAGGTCCTCCTCGATCGCGACGGCGTCCGCGCCGTGCTCGGCGAGGTCGCGGAGGATCTTTCCGGTCGCGTCCGGTTCGGCCCCCCACGGCATCCGCGCGTCGTAGGGCGTCCAGTAGGTGAAGGCGACGTTCCATCCCGAGGCCGCCAGGCGGCGGGCGATGCCCGCACCGATGCCGGCCGTCCGGCCCACGCCCGTCACCAGCGCGAGCGGCCGGGATGCGCCGCGGGGGTCGTGGTCCCGGTCTCTGGTCGTCGTCACGGATGCAATCGTCCGAGATCGACGGCGGGCCTTACAACCGCTTTTCCTCCGGCCGCTCACCAATCACCTGCTCGGCGGCCGGCCTGCCGTCCGGCGTCCTTGTCGAGTGCCGGTGGATCAGCTCGATGCCTCCAAGGTCCTGCACGGTGTCGCGGCCGCGGCCGGGCGGCTCGCCACCCTCCAGCGGCGGGCCTTTCTCGCCTCCCTGCGGGACCGGGACGTCGGCGCGGCTCGTGCCCTCCCCTTGGAACCCCCTGGCCGCCGGTGAGGGCACGGCGTCACTCCTCGCCGGAGAACCTCTCCCAGGCGGACTGCCGGCTCATGCCGAGGGCGGCGCCGATCCTGGCCCAGGTCACGCCGCGGTCACGCGCCCGCTGGACCCAGACCCGCAGGTTGTCCTCGACCTGCGCGGCGACCTCGGCGATCCGCGGCAGGAGATCCAGGATCTGCTCGTCGGTCATGCTCTCGGTGTACGGGATCTCCGGTGTCTCGGCGGACTGCGCCGCCAGGATCTCGGCGCAGAGTCCGACGCACTCGTCGCAGATGTAGACACCGGCACCGGCGATCATCTTGGCCACGTCGGTCTTCGGCTTGACGCAGAACGAGCACCGGATGTCCTGATCCGCGGGGGAAGGAGCGGGCATGACGCCTCCAGGGGATGCGTGTCAGGCTGCGCCTGACGGCCGGCCCCAAGGCTAGACCGTCAGGCGAAGCCTGACAATCAATCACGCGAAAGACGATCTCCTCGGCGCCCTACGGCTCAGCTCTTGGGTCCGAAGGCGTGCGGGACCTCCCCCTTGCGGCCGCAGCGCGGGCAGGGCCGGTAGGCCCTGTTCAGGCCCGCTCGGGCTGGGGCTCCGCGGCCTGCTCCACGCCCACCCTGGGCCGCCGCAGGACGACGTACGCGATCGCGAAGGCGGCGATCAGCAGGGCGAGGGAGAGCGTGAAGGCCATGCGGTAGCCGCCGGTGAGCGCGACCACCTCGCTCGCCCCGTCCGCCAGCAGCCCCTACGTACGCGAGGCGGCGAGCGTGGACAGCAGCGCGACGCCGACGGCCATGCCGGCCTGCTGGGTCGTGTTGAAGAACCCCGAGACCAGGCCCGCGTCGTCGGGGCGGGCGCCGGACATGCCCAGCGCGGTCAGCGCGGGGAGCACCAGGCCGAAGCCCATGATGAGCACCATCACGGGGAGCAGGTCGGTCACGTAACGGGCGTCGACCGGGACGCGGGCGAGCCAGGCCATCGCGCCGATCAGCAGCGCCAGCCCGCCCAGCAGCACGGCACGCGGGCCGAGGCGGGTGCTCAGCCGCGGGGACGCGAACAACGACATGGCCGCGATGGCCAGCGCCGCCGGGAGCATGGCCAGGCCGGTGCCGAGCGCGTCATACCGGAGCACCTGCTGCATGAACAGCGCCACGACGACTTGGAAGGCGAACATCGCGCCCACCGTCAGAATCTGGACCAGGTTGGCCCCGGCGACGGCGCGCGAGCGGAGGATCCGCAGCGGCATGAGCGGGGTGCGGGCGGTCGCCTGACGGACGACGAAGGCGGCCAGCAGCACGAGCGACACCACACCGAACCACAGGGAGCGCGGGCCCTGCCGCTCGATCTGGACCACGGCGTAGATGCCCAGCATGAGGCCGACCGTGACCAGCAGGGCGCCCAGGCCGTCCGCGCCCGCCGACAGACCGAGCCCCCGCTCGGACGGCAGCACGCGGACCGCCAGCGCGATCGTGGCCACGCCGATCGGCACGTTGATGAGGAAGATGTAGTCCCAGCCCAGCGCGTCGGTGAGGACTCCGCCGAGCACCTGGCCCAGCGAGGCCCCGGCGGCGCCGGTGAAGCTGAGCACGCCGATGGCCTTCGCCCGCTCCCCCGCGTCGGTGAAGGTCGTCACCAGGATGCCGAGCACGACCGCCGAGGCCATCGCGCTGCCGACGCCCTGGAGAAACCGGGCGCCGATCAGCATCCCCGCGCCGGTGGCGGCTCCGGCCAGCAGGGACGCGGCGGTGAAGACGGCGTTGCCCGCCAGGAACATGGCCCGGCGGCCGACCAGGTCGCCCAGCCGCCCGCCCAGCAGGAGCAGCCCGCCGTACGCGATGAGGTAGGCGTTGACGGTCCAGCTCAGCTCGGCGGGCGCGAAGCCGAGGTCCCGCTGGATGGCGGGCATGGCCACGGTCACGATGCTGCCGTCGAGGATCGTCATCAGCGTCGTGGCGGACAGCACGCCCAGCACGAGCCGACGGGATCGGGATATGCGCGACATGAGGTCTCCTCCTGTCCGAGGGAGCAGAAGAGACCGTAACAGATAGTTTTGTTGTAGACGATCTGCAAGCGACCGGTTAGTTCCGCTGACGCGCCCGCCGGACCGGCTGCGGCGCCTCCACCGGGGTGGCCAGGTGCCCGGTGACCAGCCGGTTAAGCGCGCGCACGAGCACCTCCGCCTCCTCCTCGGGCAACGACCCGAGGGCGGCCCGGTGGACCTCGTCGACGATCTCCTGGCTGCGCTTGGCCACCTGCGCGCCCTTCTCGGTGACCGCGACGATCCGAGCGCGCCGGTCGGTGCTGGACGGGCGCCGTTCGGCGAGGCCGGCCTTCTCCAGGGCGTCGAGGGTGACCACCATCGTGGTCTTGTCCATGTCACCGAGCTCGGCGAGCTGGATCTGCGTGCGCTCCTCCTCCAGCGCGTGGACGAGCACGCAGTGCATGCGCGCCGTCAGGCCGATCTCGGCGAGCGCCGCCGCCATCCGCGTACGCAGAACGTGACTGGCGTGGTCGAGCAGGAAGGACAGGTCGTGCCCGGTGCGCGAGGGTGCCATGGCGGTCATGCGCCCAGGCTAGCAATCCGTCATTTGCGGATTATCTGCGATCGCGCACCGCCAGCAGGGCGGCCTCGACGGCCGCCGCGCTCGCCGGGACGAGCGGGAGCCGTACGGCGGCGGTGGGGATCCGGCCCTGGGCGTGCAGGACACCCTTCAGGACGGTCGGGTTGGGCTCGGCGAACATGGCCGCCGACATGAGCGACAGCCGGTGGCCGAGAGAGCGGGCGTGTTCGACCTCTCCCGCGTGCCATGCCCGCACGAGCTCGGCGAAGTCGCCGGTGCGCAGGTGCGCGGAGGCGAGGATGCCGCCGCGGGCGCCCAGGGCGAGCAGCGCGGACAGGAACGGGTCGTCCCCCGCGAGCACGGCGAAGCCGGCCGGAGGGTCGGCGAGCAGGGCGACCGTGTCGAGGTCGACCCCGCCGACGGCGTGCTTGACCCCCGCCACCATGGGCAGCTCGCCCAGCCTGCGCAGCGTGGCCGCGCCCACGGACTGCCCGGTGCGGTACGGGATGTTGTAGACGACCAGCGGGACGGGGGTCTGCTCGGCCAGCGCGGTGAAGTGGGCGAGCACGCCGGCCTCCGACGGGCGGACGAACGCGGGCACCGTCACCAGCGCCGCGTCGGCATCCCCCTTGAGCGCGCGCAGCGCCTCGGCCGTGCTCCGCGTGTCCGCCGACCCCGCGCCGACGGTGAGCGTGGCGCCCCGCTCGCGGCAGATCCGGCCGCAGATCTCGGCCACCCCGCACCCCGTCGGCGGGGAGGGCGACGCGGCCGTGCTCCTCGCCTGCCGCGAGGAGCCCTGGATCGTCTCCACCCCCGGCACGCTGTGTCATGCGATGACCGTGCGCGCCTGCCAGGCGGCCGGTTTCTCCCCGCGCGTGCGCCACCACATCGACGACTTCGCCACGGTCCTGGCGATGGTCGCCGTCGGGCAGGGCGTGGCGCTCGTGCCGGAGCTGGGAGCCGTCGATCCACCCGAAGGCGTCACGCTGACCCCGCTGTCCATGCGCCGCCGCACCCGGATCGCCTTCCGGCGGGGCGCCGGGGGTCACCCCGCCGTCGGCGCGTTGATCACCGCCCTGCGTTCGGTGATCCGGTAGGGGTCAGAAGACCGGGATGATGTCCTCCGGGTCGACCACGTCGACCTTCACGCCGTCGATGTCGAGCTCGGGGATCGCGGGGAACTCGATCCCCCACCGCTCGACGATCGCGCGCACCCGGGCCATCGCCAGCCGCCAGTTGTCGGCCTGCTCCTCGTACGACAGCACGCCGAGGCCGCCCGCACGCGCGTGGTCCATGAGCACGCGGTGGTTGTGCAGGAAGTACGGCGGAAGCTCCCAGAAGCCCTCGGGCGGCTCCCACAGGATCATCGACAGGAACACGAACCCGGCCCGCAGCTGCCGGGTGATCAGGTGTCGTACGTCGTCGGTGAGCCCGGGCCACTCGTTCTCCAGGATCGTCATGCAGATCTGGAGGTGGCGCGCTTCGTCCCTGCCGATCTTGTGGAACATGTCCGAGAACAGGGGGTGCTCGGCGCCGGAGGCCATGCCCCGAAACAGGGTCGAGGCCGCCATCTCGCCCATCATGAAGCTGGTGAACAGCACGGCGAGCGAATACTTGCCCACGGCCGCGTTGTAGCCGTTCCAGTAGCGCCCGCCGTTGTGGTAGAGCCAGCCGATGTTGTTGTGCGCCGCCCGTTCCAGGTCGGTGGAGGGCTGCCAGTCGAGCGGACCGCCGGGCCACAGCCTGGTGATCGCGCGCTGGCAGCACTCCTCGTGGTTCATCTCGTCACGGGTGATCGAGAAGAAGCACTTGCGTACGGGATCCTCCTCGTGCTTCTCGAACGCCTGGATGGTGGCGCGGGCGAAGACGGCCGGCCCGGAGGCGTCGAAGTTGGCCAGCACGGAGAACCAGTACATGATGCCCAGCCGCTGCTCGGCGGTGAACTCGGCGGGGTCGAGCAGGTCCCACGGCAGGTCGGCGGGATTCCAGACCATCCGCTTGGACTTCTCGTAGATCGCCGCGAGCTTCTCGGTCTCGACCCGCCACTCCATCGGATAGATGTTGGGCTGCGGGATCTCGGGCGCAGGCCAGAAACCGCCCTCAGGAACCACGACGTCCGCCATCGCTCACCATCCCCGCGACTGTGACCCGGATCACTATGTAACAGCGTCAGCCCAATCCTGCGCCGTGCCGTCACATCAATCAAGTGCCCACACCGCGCCGTTCACGGCTGCCCTGTGTGACCGCGACGCACACGAGGACGGCGACGGCCGCCGCGATCGTCCCGGCGCCGATCTCCTCGTGCAGCAGCAGCCACGCCCACACCAGGTTGAGCAGCGGCTGCGCGAGCTGGATCTGCCCGGCGCGGGCGATCCCGCCCATCGCGAGCCCGGCGTACCACGGAATGAACCCGAGGAACATCGACACCAGCGCGACGTAGGCAAACCCGGCCAGCGCGTCGGGCGAGGGCGTCGTCGGCGTGGTCAGAACCAGCACGGCCGTCGCGGGCACGGTGAGCGGGGCCGCCAGCACCAGGGCGTACGAGATGACGCGCCAGCCGGGCGTCTCCCGCGCGAGGCGGCCGCCCTCGGTGTAGCCGACGGCCGCCGACAGCAGGGCGAGCACGAGCAGCACGTCGGCCCCGACGAGGCGGCCGGTGCCGCGGGTCAGCGTGAACACGGTGATCGACAGCGCGCCCGCCGCGCAGGCGGCCCAAAACAGCGGCCTCGGCCGCTCCCCCGCGCGCAGCACCGCGAACGCGGCCGTGGCGGCCGGGAGCAGGCCGGTGACCACGGCCGAGTGCGCCGTGCTCGCCCCGGCGGCCAGGGCCAGGCCGCTGAACAGCGGGAAGCCGACGACCACCCCCAGCACGATCAACGCGTACGCCCGCAGGTGGGCGCGGGGCGGCAGGAGCGGCGCCCCGGCGGCCCTGAGGCAGAGCGCCGCGGCGACCGCGGCGACGGCCGCGCGCCCGATCGCGGCGAGGTAAGGATCGAACCCCCGCAGCGCGAACGCGGTCGCGGGCAGCGTGCCCGAGAACGACAGCACGCCCAGGCCGGCCAAGAGGCTGCCCCGCCACGCCGATCGGCGCGGGGCGGCCGCTATCGGGAGAACCACAGTAGCGCTATTGTTGGATTTCATGAATGACGATAGCAGTATCGCCCGGCTTGCCGCGATCCTCCGGGAGGAGGCGGAAAGGGCGCGGCCGGGCGAGCGGCTGCCGTCCAGCCGGGAGATCATGCGCCGTCACGGGGTGGGCCCGGTGACGGTCTCGCGGGCGATCGCGCAGCTCGCGGCGGAGGGGCGGGTCGTCACCCGTCCCGGCGCGGGCGTGTTCGTCGCCCCGGCGCGTCGGCCGGTCGCGGAGACGCCCGACCTGTCGTGGCAGACCGTGGCCCTGGGCGACCGGGTGGTGGACGACTCGGCGACGGCGAGCCTGCTGGCCCCGCTTCCCGACGGCGTCGTGCCGCTCACCGGCGGCTACCTCAACCCCGACCTGCGCCCGGTCAAGGCCCTGGCCGCGGCGGCCGCGCGAGCCGTACGCCGGCCGCGGACGTGGGGCGTGCCCCCGCTGAGCGGCGTGCCGGAGCTGCGCCGGTGGTTCGCCGCCGAGATCGGCGGCGCGGTGACGCAAAACGACGTGCTCGTCGTCAGCGGCGGTCAGTCGGCGCTCACCCTCGCGTTCCGCGCGCTCGCGGCCCCCGGGTCGGCGGTCCTCGTCGAGACGCCCACCTACCCGGGAGCGCTCGCGGCGGTCAAGGCGGCGGGGCTGCGGGCGAGCGCGGTGCCGCTCGACCGGGACGGCGTACGGCCCGATCTGCTGGCGGAGGCGTTCGCGATGACCGGGGCCCGTGTCTTCTACTGCCAGCCGACGCTGCACAATCCCACGGGGGCCACGCTGACCCGCGAGCGCAGGGAGCAGGTGCTGGCCGTGGCCCGGGCGGCGGGGGCGTTCGTGATCGAGGACGACTACGCGCGCTATCTGGCGACCGGCCCGGTCCCGCCGCCCATGGTGGCCATGGACGCCCACGGCACCGTGGTCCACATCCTGTCGCTCAGCAAGATCACCTCACCCAGCATGCGGGTGGCCGCCCTGACCGCGCGCGGACCGGCCGCGCACCGGCTGCGGGCCTGCCAGGTGGTGGAGTCGTTCTTCGTCGCCGGGCCGTTGCAGGAGACGGCCGTCGAGTTCGTCGGCTCCCCCGCCTGGCGACGCCACCTCGGCGCCGTCCGCCAGGAGATCACCGTACGGCAGGCCGCGCTGCTGGCCGGGCTCGCCCGGCACGCGCCCGCCGCCGAGGTGCACCTGGTGCCGTCCGGCGGCATGCACATCTGGGTACGGCTGCCGCCCGGCGCCGACGAGGCGGAGGTGGTCGAGGCGGCGCAGGCGCGGGGCGTGCTGGTGAGCCCGGGGCGCATCTACTACCCCTCCGAGCCCCCGGGTCCCCGGCTGCGGCTGACCCACATCGCCGCGGCCGGCCTGTCCGAGCTCGACGAGGGCGTCCGCCGCCTCGGCCCGGTGCTGTCCGATTAGCCGACACCCCGCCACTCGACGCCCGCCGCCCGGCACCCAACCACTCGGCGCTCCCGCCGCCCGGCACCCAACCACTCGGTGCTCCCGCCGCCCGGCACCCAACCACTCGGCGCTCTGACCACTCGGCGCTCCCGCCGCTCGACGCCCCACCACTCGGCGCTCTGACCACTCGGCGCTCCCGCCGCTCGACGCCCGGCCGCGAGCAGCCGTGCCGCGCGGGAGTTCCGGGTGGGCTAAATCACATCCGCCTCAGTAGTCAACCTGCGCCCCAGGTGAATCGTCCTTTCTGGTGCCGCTTCCACCACAGAGAAGACAGCATGGGCGACACCGGTGAAACTTCGACAGCGGTGTTGTCATTTCGCGACCTCCGACTGTCGTACAGTGGTCACGAGGGGTGATCGATCATGACGGGCCCGGCGGAGCTGCTCCGCGACTTCGTGAACACCTACGACGTCGAGGGAGACGCCGACGAGCTGGCCTCGCCGGCCGAGCTGTCCGTCTGGCTGCGCGAACGGGGACTGATCGGCGACGACGACCGCGCCGACGACGAGGTTCTCGCCGTGGCGACCCAGCTGCGCGAAGGACTGCGGGCCGCGCTGCGCGGCAATCACAACGGGGGTTCGTACGAGGTTCCGGAAGGGCTGAACGCGGCGCTGGCGGAGCTGCCGGTGCGGGTGACGATCTCGGCGGGCACGCCGGCCTTGGAGCCGGTGGTGTCCGGAGTGGCGGGCGGGCTCGCGCGCCTGGCGGCGCTGATCCCGGCCACCCACGCCGACGGCACCTGGCCGAGGCTGAAGGTCTGCGCCGAAAGCACCTGCCAATGGGCGTTCATCGACTCCTCGAAGAACCGGTCTCGCTCCTGGTGCTCCATGCGCATCTGCGGAAACCGCACAAAAACCCGGGCATATCGGGCACGACGCCAGGCGGAAGGTACGCCGAGGCCCTCCTGACCAGTACGGTGTTACAGGCTAAGAAAGGAGCCCGCCGAATGGGTGTTAGAGCTGCCCGCCTCGAGGACGTCGACGCGGTGACCAGCACCCAGATCCGGGCGTGGAAGGCGGTCTATCGAGACTTCCTGCCACCGATCCCGCTGGAGCAGATGACCGGGCCCGCGGCGGAGAAGATGTGGCGCCGCCAGTGGGAGGAGGCCATCCTCTCGCCGCCCACGCCGCGTCACCGCCTGCTCGTGGCCGTCGAGCGGGTGGTGCCCGACACCGACGCGTTCACCGCGCTCGGGCCCGGCGGCGTCCTGGCGACCGCGGCGCAGCGCGCCTCCGACCGGGTCGTGGGGCTGGCGTCGCACGGCCCCGCCGAGGACCCCGATCTCCACCCGGCCACGACGGCCGAGCTGATGACGTTGCTCGTCGACCCCAACCACATCAGGCGCGGGCACGGCAGCAGGCTGCTCAACGCCACCGTTGACCACCTGCGCGAGGACGGCTACAGCACGGTGGTCACCTGGGTCTTCGCCGACAACTACCCGATGCTCGGCTTCCTGGAGTCGGCCGGCTGGGGCGAGGACACCGCCGAGCGCGTCCTCGACATGGGCCGCCCCATCAGGATGATCCGCCTCACCACCGACATCAGCTGAGTCCCCCGCCCACCGAGCCCGCACGGGCCGCGATCCGCATCTCCCCTCCTACCTGTCCGCATGGCGTTCCGCCCCCGGCGGCGTCGCCTCCGCCAACCCCGCTGTCACGTGATGCCGGAGGATTGGCCAGACTAGGTACGCCTTCACCGGCTACGCACAGGTAGGAAAAGGGAGTCTTGTGGCCACCCCAGCTCAATGGTTAGCGGGCGCACGTCCCCGTACGCTGCCCGCCGCCGTCGTCCCGGTCGCCGTCGGCACCGGAGTCGCCGTCGCGGAGGACGCCGCGGTCTGGTGGCGCGCCCTGCTCGCGCTGTTCGTCGCGCTCGCGCTGCAGGTCGGGGTCAACTACGCCAACGACTACAGCGACGGCGTGAAGGGCACGGACAAGGACCGGGTGGGCCCCCTGCGGCTGGTCGGCTCGGGCGTCGCACCTCCGAAGCAGGTGCTCGCCGCCGCCCTCGGCTGCTTCCTCGCCGCCGCGGTCGCCGGTCTCGTCCTCGTGGTCGCCACCCGCGCCTGGTGGCTGCTGCTCGTCGGCCTCGCCTCCATCCTCGCGGCCTGGTTCTACACCGGAGGCTCCCGCCCGTACGGCTATCGCGCGCTGGGAGAGATCTCGGTCTTCGTGTTCTTCGGCCTGGTGGCCGTCGCCGGGACGACGTACGTCCAGGTGGAGCGGCTGACCTGGCTCTCGCTGGCCGCGGCGGTGCCCGTGGGGCTGCTCGCCTGCGCGCTCCTCATGGTCAACAACCTCCGCGACATCGTGACCGACGGCCCCTCGGGCAAGCGCACGCTGGCCGTGGTGCTGGGTGACGCCCGCACCCGCGTGGCCTACTCGGCGACGCTGGTGCTGCCCTTCGTGTTCGCGCTCGCCCTGGTGCCGGTGCGCCCCTTCGCCGCGCTGACCGTGCTGGCGCTCCCCCTCGTGGCCGCCCCGATCAAGACGGTCCGCTCGGGCGCGACCGGCCGCGCGCTGATCGCGACGCTCCAGCAGACCGGCCGCCTGCAGCTCGTCTTCGGCATCCTCTTCACCCTCGGCCTGGCCCTGTTCTGACGGCCGCTCCCAGGGGTGGTTACGCCCAACCCGGACAGGACCCATAGCCCCCGGTGCCGTGCGGCTGTGAGCGCTACGCCGGCGACTGAAGCTGTTCGGCAGAGAGGCCCTCGGCCCCCGAACGGGCCGAGGGCCTCTCCGTCACCCAAGGGCCTGCCGGGGAGGGCGTGATGCCGGGCACGGCCTCACACGACCACGACGGCAGGCCGGGCGGCGCGGCTGTCGGACTGTGAAACCCGCTACAGGTCGAGAAGGCGCTCCAGGCCGACGGTGAGGCCGTCGAGCCCCTGCACGCGGCGCACGCCCAGCAGGACGCCCGGCGTGAACGACGCCCGGCTCATCGTGTCGTGCCGGATCGTGAGGGTCTCCCCCTCGCCGCCGAGGATGACCTCCTGGTGGGCGATCAGCCCGGCGAGCCGTACGGCGTGCACGTGGACGCCGTCGACGTCCGCGCCGCGGGCCCCGTCGAGCGCGGAGGTGGTCGCGTCGGGAGAGGGGCCGAGCCCCGCCTCGCGCCGCGCCTGCGCCACCAGCTCCGCCGTACGGCGGGCCGTGCCGGAGGGGGCGTCGGCCTTGTGCGGGTGGTGCAGCTCGACGATCTCGACCGACTCGAAGTGCTTGGCCGCCTGCGCGGCGAAGTGCATCATCAGCACGGCCGCGATGCCGAAGTTGGGGGCGATCAGCGAGTTCGTGCCGGGATTGGCGGCCAGCCAGCCCCGCACCGTCTCCAGCCGGCCGGCGTCGAAGCCGGTCGTGCCCACGACCGTGTGGATGCCGTGGGAGATGCACCACTTCAGGTTGTCCATGACGACGTCGGGGTGGGTGAAGTCCACCACCACCTCGGCGCCGGTCAGCGCGTCGATCGGGTCGTCCTTGTCGACCTCCGCCACGAGCTCCAGGTCATCGGCCGCCGCGACGGCCTTGCACACTTCCACACCTACGCGCCCGCGGGCGCCCAGAACACCGACCTTAATCACGCGCCCAAGGCTATACGTGACGGCGGGAGGCGGGACGGCGAGGAGCGGGCCGACGCGCCCGCACCCGCGGCGGCGGGAGGCGCCGCCCCGGCGAAAGCCGTAAGACGAAAAGCTGTGGAGGGCGCGAAGCGGGAGGCCGTGCGACGAGACCCGCAAAGACAAAGGCCGCGCGGCGCGCAGAGGGCGCCACGCGGCCTGCGACGGCACGCTCAGGCGATGGCGAAGCCGAAGTCCTTGTCGGAGTAGGGCCCGATCACCGCGAGCGTCAGCGGCCGGTTGAGGATGTCCTGGGCGACCGCGGCGACCTCCTCCGGGGTGACCGCCTCGATCCGCGCGAGCACCTCGTCGACCGTCATGAGCCGCTCATACACCAGCTCGCTCTTGCCGATCCGCGACATGCGCGAGCCGGTGTCCTCCAGGCCGAGCACCAGCCCGCCGCGCATCTGGCCCTTGCCGCGGGCGATCTCCTCGGGGGTGAGGCCCTCGGTCACGACCCTGGCCACCTCGTCGCGGCAGATCTTCAGCACGTCGTCCACCTTCGAGGGCAGGCAGCCCACGTAGATGCCGAACTGGCCGGTGTCGGCGTACTGCGAGGTGTAGCTGTAGGTGCTGTAGGCCAGGCCGCGCTTCTCCCGGATCTCCTGGAACAGGCGCGACGACATGCCGCCGCCGAGCGCCGCGTTCAGCACGCCGAGGGCGAAGCGCCGGTCGTCGTTGCGGTGGAAGGCGGTCATGCCGAGCACCAGGTTGGCCTGCTCGGTGGGCCGGTCGAGCACCCGTACGCCGCTGCGGACGTCCACGCCGGGACCGCCCAGGCGCGGAGGCGCGAACTCGGCGGGGCCGCCCAGCGCGCCCGCCCGCTCGTACGCCGCGGCGACCAGCGCGACCACCCGCTCGTGGTCGATGTTGCCCGCCACCGACACGACCGTGCGGGGCGGCACGTAGAACCGCTGGTAGTACTCGCGGATGCGGTCACGGGTGAGCGCGTTGATCGACTCCTCGTTGCCGAGGATCGGGCGGCCGATCGGCGTGTCGCCGTACAGCTCGGCGGAGAACTGCTCGTGCACCACGTCGGAGGGATCGTCGTCGTGCATGGCGATCTCCTCCAGGATCACGCCGCGCTCCGACTCCACGTCCTCCTCGTTGATCAGCGAGGAGGTCACCACGTCGGCGAGCACGTCGATCGCCAGCGGCAGGTCCTCGTCGAGCACCCGGGCGTAGTAGCAGGTGTACTCCTTGGCGGTGAACGCGTTGATCTCCCCGCCGATGCCCTCGATGGACGCCGAGATCTCCATGGCGTCGCGCGTGGGCGTGCCCTTGAAGAGCAGGTGCTCCAGGAAGTGGGTGGCTCCCATGTGCTCGGGCGCCTCGTCCCGTGAGCCGATGCCCACCCACATGCCGACCGCCACGCTGCGCACGGTCGGCATCGTCTCGGTCACGACCCTCAGGCCGCCGGGGAGGACGGTGCGGCGCACGACCCCCGCGCCGTCCTTGCCCGGGAACAGTGTCTCGGTCGTCACGAGTTACGCTCGTCCCGTCCGGCGCGGGTACGGCTGCGGCTACGGCGGCGCGGCTGCGGCTGCTCCTCCTCCGCGGGCGCGGCCTGCGCGGCCTCGCCGTTCTCGGCGGCGGCCTTCTCCGCGGCCTCCTTCTCGGCGGCCTCCTTCTCGATCACCTCGACCGGGACCAGCGAGAGCTTGCCGCGCGAGTCGATCTCGGCGATCTCCACCTGGATCTTCTCGCCGACGCTCATGACGTCCTCGACGTTCTCGATCCGCCGGCCGCCGTGCAGCTTGCGGATCTGCGAGACGTGCAGCAGGCCGTCCTTGCCCGGCAGCAGCGAGACGAACGCGCCGAACGCGGCGATCTTGACGACCGTCCCCAGGTAACGCTCGCCGACCTCCGGCATGTGCGGGTTCGCGATGCCGTTGATCAGCGCGCGGGCGGCCTCGGCGGACGGGCCGTCGGTGGCGCCGATGTAGATCGTGCCGTCGTCCTCGATCGTGATCTCGGCGCCCGTGTCGTCCTGGATCTGGTTGATCATCTTGCCCTTGGGCCCGATGACCTCGCCGATCTTGTCGACCGGGACCTTGATGGTGATGATGCGCGGCGCGGTCGGGTTCATCTCCGCCGGGGCGTCGATGGCCTCCTGCATGACCTCCAGGATCGCCAGCCGGGCGCCCCTCGCCTGCTTCAGCGCGGCGGCGAGCACGTGGGCCGGGATGCCGTCCAGCTTGGTGTCGAGCTGGAGCGCGGTGATCAGGTCCTTGGTGCCGGCGACCTTGAAGTCCATGTCGCCCATGGCGTCCTCGGCGCCGAGGATGTCGGTCAGCGTGACGTAGGTGTCGCCCTCGCCGATGAGGCCCATCGCGATGCCGGCGACCATCTCCTTGAGCGGCACACCCGCGTCGAGCAGGGACATCGTGGAGGCGCACACCGACCCCATCGAGGTCGAGCCGTTCGACCCGATCGCCTCCGACACCTGCCGGATGGCGTAGGGGAACTCCTCGCGCGACGGCAGCACGGGGATCAGCGCCCGCTCGGCCAGCGCGCCGTGGCCGATCTCGCGGCGCTTCGGCGAGCCGACGCGGCCCGTCTCACCCGTGGAGTACGGCGGGAAGTTGTAGTTGTGCATGTAGCGCTTGGTGCGCTCGGGGTTGAGCGTGTCGATCATCTGCTCCATGCGCAGCATGTTCAGCGTCGTCACGCCGAGGATCTGCGTCTCGCCCCGCTCGAACAGCGCCGATCCGTGCACCCGCGGCACCACGTGGACCTCGGCGTTGAGCTGCCTGATGTCCTTGGGGCCACGCCCGTCGATGCGGATGCCCTCGTTGATGACGCGGTCGCGCATCAGCTTCTTGGTGAGCGCCCGGAACGCGGCGCCGATCTCCTTCTCGCGGCCCTCGAAGTCGGGCAGCAGCTTCTCGGCCGCCAGCATCTTGACGCGCTCGATCTCGATCTCGCGCTCCTGCTTGGACGCGATCGTCAGCGCGGAGGCGAGCTCGCTCTTGACCGCCGCGGTGACGGCCTCCAGGACGTCGTCCTGGTAGTCGAGGAAGATCGGATATTCGGCGGTCGGCTTCGCGGCGACCTCGGCGAGCTTCGCCTGGGCCTCGCAGAGCACCTTGATGAACGGCTTGGCGGCCTCCAGGCCCTGGGCCACGACCTCCTCGGTCGGGGCGACCGCGCCCTCGGCGACCAGCTTGAGCGTGTTGCGGGTCGACTCGGCCTCGACCATCATGATCGCCACGTCGCCGTCGGGCAGGACGCGCCCGGCGACGACCATGTCGAACGTGGCGCGCTCCAGCTCGGTGTGGGTCGGGAACGCCACCCACTGGCCCTCGATCAGCGCGACGCGCACGCCGCCGATCGGGCCGGAGAACGGCAGCCCGGCGAGCTGCGTGGACATGCTCGCGGCGTTGATCGCGATCACGTCGTACAGGTGCTCGGGGTGCAGGGCCATGACCGTCGCGACGATCTGGACCTCGTTGCGCAGCCCCTTCACGAACGACGGGCGCAGCGGCCGGTCGATGAGACGGCAGGTGAGGATCGCGTCCTCGGACGGCCTGCCCTCCCGGCGGAAGAACGAGCCGGGAATGCGGCCGGCGGCGTACATCCGCTCCTCGACGTCGACCGTGAGCGGGAAGAAGTCCAGGCTCTCCTTGGGATGCTTGGACGCGGTCGTCGCCGACAAGATCATGGTCTCGTCGTCCAGGTACGCGACGGCGCTGCCGGCCGCCTGCCGGGCCAGCCGCCCGGTCTCGAACCTGATCGTACGCGTGCCGAATGGGCCGTTGTCGATAACGGCCTCCGTGCTGTGGACACCCTCCACGGGGGACCTCCTCTTCGGGTCGGTCTCCCGCGTCCTCGGATGCCGGGCTCCCCGTTCAGGTGCAGCGCCGGTCTTCGATCGAAGCGCCCGGTCCGTCCTCATGACTGTCGTCGTGCCGACCGGGGGCCACTACCGAGGACCGGCCCTCTCACGCCGCGGGATCGCGCTGCGGCTTGCTTGCGGACGCGGGGCACTTGGTCTCGGCTATTCGGTTGTCTGTGCTCCGGCCGGTGTGGCCGGCTTCATCATCGCCGGTTATGGAAAAGGAGCGGCGAAGAATCGCCGCTCCTTCCTCACCTTATCGGCGAAGGCCCAGCCGCTCAATGAGGGAGCGGTAGCGGGTGATGTCCTTGGCCTGCAGGTACTTCAGCAGCCGGCGGCGGCGGCCCACCAGCAGGAGCAGACCACGGCGGCTGTGGTGGTCGTGCTTGTGCGTCTTCAGGTGCTCGGTCAGGTCGCTGATCCGCTTGCTCAGAAGCGCGATCTGGACCTCCGGCGACCCGGTGTCACCCTCTTTGGTGCCGTACTCGCTGATGATGGCCTTGGTGGTAGCGGCGTCAAGCGACACTGCTTCTCCATTCTGAAGAGATGGCACGCGCAACAGTTCCCATCCCGCGAACGACCGTGCGTGCCTACAGTCGCCGTGACAGGACAGCCGGACGGCTTACGCCGCCTGAGCATGGCTGAAACACAACCCTACCAGCCTGTAGGACACGCCGCGTCACCCCGGCCCTTCAGGACGTGAACGCCCGGGCCCTGGCCACGTCGTCGTGCATCTGCTCGATCAGCGCCTCGACCGAGTCGAACTTGAGCGTGTCGCGCAACCGCTCGCCGAAGTCCACGGCCACGTGCGCGCCGTACAGGTCCAGGTCGTCGCGGTCCAGCGCGTACGCCTCGACCGTGCGCTCCACCCCGTCGAAGGTGGGGTTGGTCCCGATCGAGATCGCGGCCGGCCAGCGCTCCCCCTCGTGCGGCGAGGGGCTCTGCACGCACTGCAGCCATCCCGCGTAGACACCCTCGGCCGGGATGGCGGTGTGCTGCGGCGACTCGACGTTGGCGGTGGGGAAGCCGAGCGCCCGGCCGCGCTGGTGGCCGCGGACCACCACGCCCTCCACCCGGTGGGGACGGCCGAGCAGGGCGGCGGCGCCCGCGACGTCGCCCGCGGCGATCCGCTCGCGGATCACGGTGGAGGAGATGGCGTCGCCGTCGCTGACCAGGGGCACGCCCTCGGCCTGGAAGTCGTACTTCTCCCCCAGCGTCCGCAGCGTCTCCAGGTCGCCCGACGCCTTGTGGCCGAAGCGGAAGTTCTCCCCCACCACGACCGCCGCGGCGTGCAGCCGGTCGACCAGCGCCGTCTGGACGAACTCGTCCGGCGACATCCGGGAGAACTCCAGCGTGAACGGCAGCACGCACACCGCGTCCACGCCCAGCGCGGACAGCAGCTCGGCCCTGCGGCCGACGGTCGTGAGCAGCGGCGGGTGACTGCCGGGCCGCACGACCTCGTCGGGGTGCGGGTCGAAGGTGACCGCCACCGCGGGCAGCCCCAGTTCGCGGGCCAGGCCCACCGCGCGGGCCACCAGCTGCTGGTGACCGAGATGCACGCCGTCGAACACGCCGATCGTGACGACGGACCTGCCCCAGCCCTGCGGGACCTCGTCCAGCCCGTGCCAGCTCTGCACCTCGACCTCGCTTCTGTGTCCAATCGCCTTGCCGTCGGGCAAGACGGCTGAGTTGCCTCGCTTGGGAAGCGCGCAGTAGACAAGACTGCCATGCCCCCGGCGGCGCCCGGGAACCAGCCCCCGCCGTCAGGAGGCGAAGACCACCAGGGGCCGGGCCGTCCCGCCGCGCTCCTCGGCGAGCGCGAGCAGCGTGCCGTCCGGCCCGAAGACGCCGATCGGGCCCGGCCCGAGGCCCGCCGCGCGCAGCCGCCCGCCGTGCGCGACCAGCCGCGCCTCGTCCTCGTTCACGTCCCTGCGGGGGAAGGCCGCCGCCACCGCCTCGCCCATCGGCATGATGACGCACTCCCTGGCCAGGTCGTCGATCGTGCGGGCCGCCTCGATGCCGTACGGCCCGACCCGGGTGCGGCGCAGCCGGGTGAGGTGGCCGCCGACGCCGAGCGACGCGCCGAGGTCGCGGGCCAGCGCCCGGATGTAGGTGCCGCTCGAACAGGTGATCACCGCGTCCAGGTCCACCGTCTCCGGGGTGCGCCTGATCTCCCCCACCTCGAACGCGTGGATGGTGACCGGCCGGGCGGCCAGCGCCACCTCCTCGCCGGCGCGGGCCCGCTTGTAGGCCCGCTGGCCGTCGACCTTGATGGCGCTCACCTGCGGCGGCACCTGCATGATCTCGCCGGTGAGCGCGGCGACGCCCTTGCGCACCTGCTCGTCGGTCACGTGCCCGGCGGGAGTGGTGGCGGTCACCTCGCCCTCGGCGTCGTCGGTGTTCGTCGTCACGCCGAGGCGGATCGTCGCCTCGTAGACCTTCTCGGTCAGCGCGAGGTGCCCGAGCAGGCGCGTCGCCTTCTCCACCCCGATCACCAGCACGCCGGTGGCCATCGGGTCGAGCGTGCCGGCGTGGCCGACCTTGCGGGTGCCCGCGATGCCGCGCATCTTGCCGACCACGTCGTGCGACGTCCAGTCGGCCGGCTTGTCCACGATGATCAGCCCGCTCGGCGGCGGGGTCCTTCTGGGCTGCGTTCTTCTCGGCTTGGCCGTGCTCATGGCGAAGTCCAATGCGAGGTCGGCGGGTCGGTGAGCAGGGGGCGCAGGGCGGCCATCGT
The DNA here is from genome assembly GCF_014647835.1 of Microbispora rosea subsp. aerata. Taxonomy (GTDB): domain Bacteria; phylum Actinomycetota; class Actinomycetes; order Streptosporangiales; family Streptosporangiaceae; genus Microbispora; species Microbispora aerata. The sequence goes on along the minus strand of NZ_BMPY01000030.1, from coordinate 69,687 downwards.
GTCCGCCACGGACGTCGCCGAGGAGAACCCGGCGGCACGCGGATGGCCGCCGCCGCCGAGCGCGGCGCAGGCGCGGGCCACGTCCACCGCCCCCTTGGAGCGGACCGACACGTTCCAGCCGCCCTCGTCGTCCTCCTTGAGCACGACCGCGACCTCCGCCTCGTCGACCCGGCGCACGACGTCGATCACGCCTTCCACCTCGTCGTACGGCAGGCCCTCCGCGGCGCGGTCGGCGCGGCTCACGAAGGTCCACACCAGCCCCAGGCCGCCGGCGGCGTCCGGCTCCAGCGTGGCCCGCCCGAGCGCCGTGCCGAGCACCCGCAGGTACGCGAACGGCGAGCGGTCCCACAGCTCCCGGGCGATCTCCTCCGGATGGATCCCCGTGGCCAGCAGCCGCCCGGCCATGGCGTGGGCGGCCGGAGTGGTGATGGAGTGCCGGAAGGAGCCGGTGTCGGTCACCAGGCCCGCGTACAGGCAGGTGGCGACGTCACGGTCGGCCCGGAGGCCGAGCCGGTCGATGAGCCTCTCCACGACCATCGTGGTCGAGGCGGCCGAGGGATCGACCAGGTGGACCGTCCCGAAGCGGGTGTTCGACACGTGATGGTCGATCACGACGAGCTCGCGGGCCTTGCCCGCGTGGGGCGCGAGCAGGCCCAGCCGCTCCATCGTGGAGGCGTCGAAGGTGATCATCAGGTCGGGCTCGGCGGGGTAGGCCGAGGGCTCCACCAGCAGGTCCTGCCCGGGCAGGAACCGCAGGAGCCGGGGCACCGTGAAGACGCGGTCGCCGAAGGAGGCGACGACCTTCTTCCCGGCGCGCGCCAGCGCCAGCCCGAGGCCCAGCATCGAGCCGAGGGCGTCCCCGTCGGGGGACACGTGGCAGGCGAGCGCCGTCGTCCCGGCGGCGCGGATGAGATCGGTCGCGCGCCGCCAGTCCTCCTCGCCGACGGCGCTGTCGTTCACGGTCACCGGGCGGGGCGCCCCGCCCGGCCGGTGGGCTCGTCCTCGCCCTCCTCCTCGGCGGTCTCGGCGTCGGCCTCGTCGCCGAAGCGGTAGGGGTCGGCGTCCCCGGCGAACTGCGCGTTCGCCGCCTGGCGGGCGATCTCCGCGTCCTTGGCCCTGGCCAGGGCGAACAGGTCGTCCATGTGGCGGGCGCTGTCGGGGAGCGGGTCGTGCACGAACGTGAGGCTGGGGGTGTGCCGCAGGCCGGTCTGCCGGCCGACCTCCGAGCGGATGACGCCCTTCGCGCTCTCCAGCGCGGCCGCCGTGTCGGCGCGTTCCGCCTCGGAGCCGAAGACCGTGTAGTAGACGGTCGCGTCGCTCAGGTCGGCGGTGACCCTGGCGTCGGTCACCGTCACGAACCCCAGCCGCGGATCCTTGATCCGCCGCTCGAGCATCTCCGCGACCACCTGCTGGATGCGATCGGCCAGCTTCCTGGCGCGCGCTGCGTCCATGCTCACGCTCCCTCGTATTCGTACGGCTGACGCGCGGGCCCCGGCCGTCTATTCCTCGTGGTCGTTGAAGAGCCGCCGCCGCGCGGACAGCAGCTCGATCTCGGGGTGGTAGGCGACCAGGCGTTCGCAGGCGTTCAGCACCTCGTCGCAGTTGGCCGCGGTCGCCGACACCACGGCGACGCCGATCTCGGCGCGGCGGTGCAGGTCGAGGTGGCCCGCCTCGGCGACGGCGACGGCGGGGTATTTACGCTGGATCTCGGCGATGATCGGCCGGACCACCGAGCGCTTCTGCTTCAGCGAGCGGACGTCGCCGAGCAGGATGTCGAGACTCAGAGCTCCGATGAACATGGGTCGTCACCACGTCACCGACGCCCGCCGCCGCCCCCGCAGGACGCGGGGGCGGCGGGACGGCACGTCAGACGCGCGGCTTCTCCTGCATCTCGAAGGTCTCGATGATGTCGTCGACCTTGATGTCGTTGTAGCCGATACCGATACCGCACTCGAAGCCCTCGCGGACCTCGGTCGCGTCGTCCTTGAAGCGGCGCAGCGACGAGACGGTGAGGTTGTCGGCCACCACGACGCCGTCGCGGATGAGCCGGGCCTTGCTGTTGCGGGTGATGACGCCCGAGCGGACGATCGAACCGGCGATGTTGCCGATCCGCGGAACCTTGAAGATCTCGCGAATCTCGGCGGTGCCGGTCCTGACCTCCTCGAACTCCGGCTTGAGCATGCCCTTGAGGGCCGCCTCGATCTCCTCGATCGCCTGGTAGATGACCGAGTAGTACCGGATGTCCACGCCCTCGCGCTCGGCCAGGTCGCGCGCCCGCACCTCGGGACGCACGTTGAAGCCGATGATGACGGCGTTGTCGTCGCCCATCGCCAGGTTGACGTCGTGCTCGGTGATGGCGCCGACGGCGCGGTGGAGCACCCGCAGGCGCACCTCGTCGCCGACGTCGATCTTGAGCAGCGCGTCCTCCAGGGCCTCGACGGAACCGGAGACGTCACCCTTGATGATGAGCTTGAGCTCGTCGACCTGGCCCTTCTCGAGGTCCTTGAACAGCTCCTCGAGGGTGCGCCGGCGGCCGGACCTCGCCATGTCGGCGATGCGCTGCCTGGCCGCCCGCTGCTGGGCGATCTGGCGGGCCATCCGGTCGTCGGCGACGACGATGAAGTTGTCGCCGGCGCGCGGGACGGCCGTCAGGCCGAGGACCAGGACCGGACGCGACGGGTCGGCCTCGTCGACCGTCTCGCCGTTGTCGTCCAGCATGGCGCGGACGCGGCCGAACGCCTCACCACAGACGATCGAGTCGCCCACCCGCAGCGTGCCGCGCTGCACGAGCACGGTCGCCACCGGGCCGCGGCCCTTGTCGAGGTGCGCCTCGATCGCGAGGCCCTGGGCGTCCATCTGCGGGTTGGCCCGCAGGTCGAGCTCGGCGTCCGCCGTCAGCAGGATGGCCTCGAGCAGGTTGTCGATGCCGATGCCCTGCTTGGCGGAGATGTCCACGAAGAGGGTGGAGCCACCGAACTCCTCGGCCACCAGGCCGTACTCGGTGAGCTGGGCCCGCACCTTGGTCGGGTCCGCGCCCTCCTTGTCGATCTTGTTGACCGCGACCACGACCGGGACGTTCGCCGCCTGGGCGTGGTTGAGCGCCTCGATGGTCTGCGGCTTCACACCGTCGTCGGCCGCGACCACCAGCACCGCGATGTCGGTGGCCTGCGCACCACGGGCACGCATGGCGGTGAACGCCTCGTGACCCGGGGTGTCGATGAAGGTGATCTTCCGCTGCTCGCCCTCGTGCGTCGTCGACACCTGGTAGGCGCCGATGTGCTGGGTGATGCCGCCGGCCTCGCGGGCCACCACGTTGGTGTGGCGGATCGCGTCGAGCAGCTTCGTCTTACCGTGGTCGACGTGGCCCATGACGGTCACGACCGGCGGGCGCGGCACGAGGTCGGCCTCGTCGCCCTCGTCCTCACCGAACTCGATCTTGAAGGACTCGAGAAGCTCGCGGTCCTCCTCCTCCGGGCTGACAACCTGGACGTCGTAGTCCAGCTCGGCGCCGAGAAGCTGCAGCGTCTCCTCGTTGACCGACTGGGTCGCCGTCACCATCTCGCCGAGGTGCAGCATGATCTGCACGAGCGAGGCGGGGTTGGCGCCGATCCGGTCGGCGAAGTCCGCCAGGGACGCGCCACGCGGAAGACGGATGGTCTGCCCGCCGCCACGCGGAACCTGCACGCCGCCGATCGACGGCGCCTGCATGTTGTCGAACTCCTGGCGCCTCTGGCGCTTGGACTTGCGGCCACGGGTCGGACGGCCGCCCGGGCGCCCGAACGCGCCCGCCGTGCCGCCGCCGCGGCCACGGCCGCCACCGCCGCCGCCACCCGGACGGCCGCCGAAGCCGCCGGCGGGGCCACCGGGACGACCGGCGCCCGTGGCGCCGGGACGCGGGCCGCCGAAGCCGCCGGGACGACCGCCGCCGCCACCCGGACGGCCACCGCCACCACCGGGGCCGGGACGGCCGCCGCCGCCGGGACGCGGACCACCCGGCGTCGCCGGACGGCCCTGCGGCATCATCATCGGGTTCGGACGCGGGCCGCCGGGACGCGGGCCACCCGCGCCGGGACCGGGACGCGGACCACCCATGCCCGGCCCGGGACGCGGACCCGCGGGTCCGGGACGCGGGCCGCCGGCGCCCGGGGCACCGGAACGCGCGGCGGGCGGACGCGGGATGGCCCCGTCGCGCGCGCCGTCGCGACGCGGCTCGCGCGGGGTTCCGTCCGCGGGACGGTCACCGCGGTCGGGACGGCCGCCGTCGCGGCCACCGGGGCGCGCGGGGCGCTGGCCCATGCCGCTGGCGGTCGAGGAGAACGGGTTGTTGCCCGGACGCGGACCGCGCGGGCCCGGCTTGGGCACGGGGGGACGCGGAGCGCCCGCGCTGGGCGCGCCGGGGCTCGCGGGTGCACCCGGACGCGGGGCAGGGCCCGGGGTCGGCCTCGGACCCGGCTTGGGCACACCGGCACCGGGAACACCCGGCTTCGGGCCGGGGGCCGCGGGACGCGGGGCCTCCGGACGAGGCGCCTGCGGACGGGCGGCCTCGGGGCGCGCCGCGTCGGGCTGTGACGCCGGCGGGTGAGGCATCGGAACCGGGCGCGGAGCGGGCCGCGGGCCGGGCTTAGGAACCGGCTTGGCCGCCGCGCCGGTGGACTGGGAAACGGGCGCCTGCGGGGCACCACCACTGGCCGGACCCTCGGCCGGCCTCGGCGCAGGCTTCGGCTGCGCCGGACGGGCGGGCTTGCCCCCGCCCTTGGAGGCGTCACCCTTGAACGCCTCGGTCAATTTGCGGACGACCGGCGCCTCGATCGTCGAGGACGCCGACCTCACGAACTCGCCCATTTCGGTGAGCTTGGCCATGACAACCTTGCTCTCGACCCCGAACTCCTTGGCGAGCTCGTATACCCGGACCTTCGCCACTGCACTCCCTAACTCGGCCCGGGAGGCTCGCAGTGCCGCCGGACCGTCGCTACCTGAACGTACTCATCGCCGCGTGCTCATCAGGCGCTCATAGCAATCTGACTCCGCCCATCAACTCGGCGTCCTACGTGACAAATTCGTCGTGCCCTGGCTCTCGGAGCCGATACCGAGGGCCAGCGGTAACCATTCACCCGGACCGACCCGGCGTCAACCCCTCCAAGTGAGCCCGCAGAAGCGACGTGTCGAGCGGTCCCTCCGCGCGGAACGCGCGAGGAAACGCCCGGCGACGCTCGGCGAGCTCCAGACAGCGCGGGGACGGGTGCAGCGAGGCGCCGCGTCCCGGCAGCCGTCCACGCGTATCGGGGACGATCACGCCCTCGACCACGACCAGGCGGAGCAACTCGGACTTTACCGTGCGAACCCGACAGCCCACGCACGTTCTCAACGGGGCTGCCTGGCAACCATATTCCAGCTTACCTCGCCGACGCATCTGCGGGATCAGCGGGTGCCTGCTCGGTGTCCGGCCGGATGTCGATCCGCCAGCCCGTGAGGCGGTTGGCGAGGCGGGCGTTCTGCCCCTCCTTGCCGATCGCCAGGGACAACTGGTAGTCGGGCACGATCACGCGCGCGGTGCGGTTCTCGGCGTCGACCACCTCGACACGGGAAACACGCGCGGGCGACAGGGCATTCCCGACGAACTCGGCCGGATCCTCCGACCAGTCGATGATGTCGATCTTCTCGCCGTGCAGCTCCGTCATCACGTTGCGCACGCGCGAGCCCATCGGGCCGATGCAGGCGCCCTTGGCGTTGACGCCGGGCTTGCGCGACCTCACCGCGATCTTGGTGCGGTGGCCGGCCTCGCGGGCGATGGCGGCGATCTCCACCGTGCCGTCCGCGATCTCCGGCACCTCCAGCGCGAAAAGCTTCTTCACGAGGTTGGGGTGGGTGCGCGAAAGGGTGACCGACGGTCCCTTGGGCCCCTTCTTCACCTGCACCACGTAGCAGCGGATGCGCTCGCCGTGCGCGTACTCCTCGCCCGGGACCTGCTCGTTGTGCGGCAGGATCGCCTCGATCTTGCCGAGGTCGACCAGCACCACCCGCGGGTCCTTGCCCTGCTGGATGACGCCCGCGACCAGCTCGCCCTCGCGGCTGGCGAACTCGCCGAAGTTCACCTCGTCCTCGGCGTCGCGCAGCTGCTGCAGGATCACCTGCTTGGCGGTGGTGGCGGCGATCCGGCTGAAGTTGGACGGGGTGTCGTCGTACTCCCGCACGACGTCGCCGTTCTCGTCCAGCTCGGCGGCCCAGATGATCACGTGGCCCGTCTCGCGGTCCAGCTCGGCGCGGGCCTTCTGCGCCGCGCCCTCCGTACGGAAGTACGCGATGAGCAGCGCGTCCTCGATCGCCTTGACGACCAGGTCGAAGGAGATGTCCTTCTCCCGCTCCAGGCTGCGCAGGACGCTCATGTCAATGTCCACAAGGCTCCCCCCTAGCCCTCGTCGTCGGCGTCGTCGATGTCTTCGTCGACATCGAGGTTCTCTTCAAGTTCGTCGTCGAGCCCGGCGTCGCGCCGGTTGAACTCGACCTGCACCCGGCCCCGCACCAGCTCGTCGTAGGCGAGACGGCGCGCGCCGTCCAGCTCCACACCGGTCTCGTCGGCCTCGATCACGCGGCCCTCCACGGAGGTTCCGTCACGCATCTCGGCCTTCACCAGCCGCCCGCGTGCCCGGCGCCAGTGGCGGGGCTCGGTGAGCGGCCTGTCGACTCCGGGGGAGGTGACCTCGAGGACGTACGGGCTGCCGCCGAGGACGTCCACCTCGTCCAGCCGCTTGGAGACGGAGTGGCTCACATCCGCCACGTCGTCCAGGCTCACACCGCCGTCCCGGTCCACCACGACGCGCACCAGCCGCCGGCGGCCCGCCGGCGTGATCGTCACGTCCTCCAGGTCGAACCCTTCGGCGGCGACCACAGGACCGAGCAGCTCAAGCAGGCGGCCGCGTCGAGCGTCGCTGCCCATACCGACCTCCCAAATGACCGTAGTGCCTGTGACCGTAGTGCAAGCCCGATGTGCCAACAGCCTATCGACACCGGGAGGTGGAATCAGCGCCACACCCGCGCGGCGATCCGACACGCGCGCGATCACCGTGGTCACGGGCGATGACCAGTGTGCGGCGAGCCGTACGATTCTGTGTCGTGAGGCACAGCGGCGGGGCACGGGTGACGAGACGCGCGTTGCTGGGGTCCGCCGCCGCGGCCGGCCTGGCCGTCGCCGGCTGCTCCTCGTCCTCGCCCGAACCCGCCGCCACACCGGCTCCCCCCGACCCGCAGACCGTGCTGCTCACCGCGCTGATCGCGGACAAGGAGCGGCTGGTGTCGCTGTACGGGCGCGCCGTCGCCGCGCTGCCCGGCCGGGCCGCCGCGCTCGAGCCGTTCCGGCAGCGGCACACGGCGCACCTCGAGGCCCTGCGCGCGCTCCTGCCGCCCCGGAGCGGAACGGTCCCCGCGAGCCCCGCGCCGCCGGGCTCGCCGCCCGCCTCGCCGTCGCCGAGCGCGTCCGCGGTCTCTGTCGGGGACCTCAGGAACGCGGAGCGGCGCGCGGCGTCGGCGCGCCCGGCGCAGATGGCCACCGCGTCTCCCGCGCTCTCCCAGCTCCTGGCGAGCATCGGCGCGTGCGAGGCCGTCCACGTCGTCGCCCTGGGGAGGGTGCGTGACTGAGAGCGCCACCGCGCCCGCCCGCACGCCGGCCGTGGACGCGCTCGGCCGCGCCCTGTCCGCCGAGCACGCCGCCGTGTACGCGTACGGGGTGATCGGCGGGAAGACGAGCGGCCCGCTGCGCAGGCGCGCCACGGCGGGTTTCGACGCGCACCGGGCGCGGCGCGACCAGCTCCGCACGCTCATCACCCAGCGGGGCGGCACGCCCACCGAGCCGGACCCCACCTATCGCCTGCCCTTCGAGGTGCGCAAACCGGCCGACGCGGTGCGCCTGGCCGTGCTCGTGGAGCAGCGGCTCACCACCGCCTACCTCGAGCTCGCCGCCGACCGGGATCCGGCGCTGCGGCGGATCGCCGCGCTCGCCGCGCAGGAGTGCGCGACCCGGGCGTACGGCTGGCAGCCGGAAATCGGCGCGTTCCCGGGCATGAACCGGGACGGCGCCGGCTCCGATGCCACCGGATCTGCCGGCACAGGCTCCGGCGGCGCCGCGCCCTCGGCGGGAGCCGAATCTCCCGCGCCGGACGCCTCTGACGCGCCGGACTCCCCCGACGGGCCGGACGCCGCCGAGCCCGCCGAGTCCGCGGACGCGCAGCCGTCCTCGGCGGACGGCCAGTAAGCGGGGCGACGCCCGCACCGGAACCACCCCTCCGGCGGCTGGATCCGCTCCCCCGTCGTGAGGAAGCGGCCGTGAAGCGGCGTCAACGAACGGCCCATAAAAGCAGCGCGCAGCCTGTGAGAGGCGGCGCACGGCCCGCGAATGGCTGCGCACACTCGCAGGCGGCGCGGCTCGTGAAGGGCGGCATGTGGCCCCTAGCGGCACACGGCCCGTAGAAGGCGCCGCGCGGCCCGTGACAGCGCGCGGACTCGTAGAAAATCGGCGCACGACCCGTCGTGACGCGCAGCTTGTGAAAGGCGGGCGTGCGGCCTGTGAAAAGCGCCGCGCGGCCTGCAAACGGCAGCGCACAGCTCGCAAGCGGCGCGGCTCGTGAAAGGCGGCACGTGGCCCGTAGCGACACACGGCCCGTAGAAGGCGGCGCGCGGCCCGCGAATGGCTGCACGCGCAAGCGGCGCGGCTCGCGAAGGGCAGCACGGCCGGTGAAAGGCGGCGCGCGGCCCGTAAGCGGTCTTAAAAGGCGGCGCCGCCACCCCCTGGCGGGGACGGCGGCGCCTCGGACGTTCGAGATCAGGACTGGCAGGCGGCCAGCACCCGCTCGACGGCCTCGTCCAGCGGGATCTCCTCCTTGGTCCCGGTGGCGCGGTCGCGCAGCTCGACCACCCCGTTGGCCAGACCGCGGCCGACGATCAGGACGGTGGGCACGCCGAGCAGCTCGGAGTCCTTGAACTTGACGCCGGGCGACACCCCCGCGCGGTCGTCCACGAGCACCCGCAGCCCCCGCGCCTCGAGGGTCTCGGCGAGCGAGCTGGCGACCTCGATCTGGTTCTCCTTCCCGGTGCCGACGATGTGCACGTCGGCGGGCGCCACCTCCCTGGGCCACACCAGGCCCAGCTCGTCGTGGCGCTGCTCGGCGAGCACGGCCACCGCCCGGGAGACGCCGATGCCGTACGAGCCCATGGTGATGCGGATGGGCTTGCCGTCGGGCCCGAGCGCGTCGAGCTGGGCGGCGTCGGCGTACTTGCGGCCGAGCTGGAAGATGTGGCCGATCTCGATGCCGCGGTCGATCGACAGCGGGTGGGCGCAGCGGGGGCAGGAGTCGCCGGCCCGCACCTCGGCGGCCTCGATCGTGCCGTCGGGCTGGAAGTCGCGGCCCGCGACCACGTGCGCGGCGTGCTTGCCCGGCTCGTTGGCGCCCGTCACCCAGGCGGAGCCGTCCACCACGCGCGGGTCGACCAGATAGGTGATGCCCAGGTCCTTGAGCACCTGCGGGCCGATGTAGCCGCGCACCAGGCCGGGGTGGCGGGCGAAGTCCTCGGCCTCGAAGATCTCCGGCACGCCGGGCGCGAGGGCCGCCTCCAGGCGCTTGAAGTCGACCTCGCGGTCGCCGGGCACGCCGACGACCACGGTCTTGACCTCGTCCGACCCGGGGGTGCGGACCTTGACGACGAGGTTCTTCAGCGTGTCGGCGGCGGTGATGCCCAGGCCGTACTTCTCGTTGACGAACGAGACGAGCGACTCGATCGTCGGGGTGTCGGGTGTGTCGAGCACCTCCATGGGCGGCTGCTCGGCGGTGACGGCGGGCGGCGCGGGCGTGACGACCGCCTCGGCGTTCGCCGCGTAGCCGCAGTTGTGGCAGGCCACGAACGTGTCCTCGCCGGTCGGGCAGGGCGCGAGGAACTCCTCCGAGGCCGACCCGCCCATCGCGCCCGACATCGCGAAGCAGATCTTGTAGTCGATGCCGAGGCGCTCGAAGATGCGGATGTACGCCTCACGGTGCAGCTCGTAGGACCGCTTCAGGCCGTCGTCGTCGAGGTCGAAGGAGTAGGAGTCCTTCATGACGAACTCGCGGCCCCGCAGGATGCCCGCCCGGGGACGGGCCTCGTCGCGATACTTCGTCTGGATCTGGTAGAGGATGACGGGGTAGTCCTTGTAGGAGGAGTACTCCCCCTTCACCATGTCGGTGAACATCTCCTCGTGGGTCGGCCCGAGGAGGTAGTCGGCGCCCTTGCGGTCCTTCAGCCGGAACAGCGTGTCGCCGTACTCGGTCCAGCGGCCGGTGGGCTCGTAGAAGTCCTTGGGCAGCAGCGCGGGGAACAGCACCTCCTGCGCGCCCATCCGGTCCATCTCCTCGCGCACGATCCGCGCGATGTTCTCCAGCACGATCTTGCCGAGCGGCAGCCAGGAGTAGATGCCGGGCGCGACCCGGCGGATGTAGCCGGCACGGACGAGCAGCTTGTGGCTCGGCACTTCCGCGTCCGCCGGATCCTCACGCAGGGTGCGCAGGAACAGGGTCGACATACGCAGCAGCACGGCTACTCCTTGCTCGTGAGAGGTCTCGCCCGCAGCGCCTCCTCGTGATCCCCGCGAGGCGCTCTCCTCGCGGGTCTCGGAAGACGGCCTGGGCGACGAGACGAAGACGATGTGCCCTCAAGGCTATCGACTCGGAGCACCCGCCGCCTCACCTTGGCGACGGGCGGACCCACAATCAGCCGCCGAGCAGCTCCTCCCAGTGCCGGCGGGACCGCCCGCCCGTGCCGACGGGACCGGCCGGGCCGTCCAGCGCCGCCGACAGCCGCCACAGGCCCGGCCTGGACCGCAGCCGGTCCATGCCGAACGGGTCGATCGCCCGCAGCACGAAGGTCACGCCCATCATGTCCACCATCGCCGTCGAGGCGGTCGCCGGGCCCGCGGGCCGGACGTCCGGAGGCGGCACACCTGCCCCCTCCAGTAACAGCGTCGCCACCTCGGCGGCGTACGGGCCGTCGCGCCACTCGATGTGCCAGGACCGGCCGGTGCCCCGCCACCAGGTGAGGTCGCGGCACGCCTCCAGCGTCTCGGCCTCGCCGGACAGGGCGGCCATGACCCGTCCGAGCGCCTCGTACACGAGCCCGTCGGGCCCGTGGCCCTGCGGCGACGGCGTGTCGCCGTCGTCGTTGCCGTCCTGCGGGCCGTCGGCCGTGGCCGGTGAGGCCCCGGACTCGTCCCGCCCCCCGCGGAGTCCCCTCATGTCAGGGAGGGTGCCACCGCCCGGCCTTCTCGTCCGCGGGTTTCCCCGTCTTTTAGCCCCACTGCCCACGGGCATCACTTTGATTGCGGCCGGCGGGTCCCCGCAACCCCGCGAACCATCACAACCCGGGTGACATTCCGGTGTGCACGGCACGGCGTTGCGCTGACAGCGCGACACTCGGTGATAAAGAATCACTGACAGGACGTCCGCACGCCCGCCGCTGCTGGAGGCCATGGTGACACTGCGCGTCGCGATCGTCGGGTCGGGCCCGGCCGGGATCTACACGGCCGAGGCATTGGTCAAGCAGTCGCACGGCCCCGTCGAGGTGGACGTGCTCGAACGCCTGCCCACGCCGTACGGGCTCGTACGGTACGGCGTCGCGCCCGACCACACCTCGATCAAGTCGATCGCCGGTTATCTGAGGCGAGTGCTGGAGACGCCTGGAGTGCGCTTCCTCGGCGGGGTCGAGCTGGGCGCGGACCTGTCGGCGGACGATCTGTTGTCCTGCTACGACGCCGTCGTCTACTGCACCGGTGCGATGGTCGACAGGCACCTCGGCATCCCGGGCGAGGACCTGCCGGGAAGCGTCGCGGCGACCGACTTCGTCAACTGGTACTGCGGCCACCCCGACGTGCCGCCGGACACCTTCACCCTCGACGCGGAGGAGGTCGTGGTCATCGGCGTCGGCAACGTCGCCGTGGACGTGGTGCGGATCATGGCCAAGACGGCCGACGAGCTGCGCGGCACCGACGTGCCCGAGGAGGTGCTCGACCGGCTGGCCGCCTCGCGGATCAAGCGCATCCACATGGTGGGCAGGCGGGGCCCCGAGCACGCGAAGTTCACCCTGAAGGAGCTGCGTGAGCTCGGCGAGCTGCCGAACGCCGACGTCCTCACCTTCCCCGACGAGGTCGCGGTCGCCGACACGGCCACGCTGTCGCGGCAGGTCAGGGGCAACGTGGACGTGCTGCGGTCGTGGTCGGAGCGCAAGCCGGCCGACCGGCCGCGCCGCCTGGAGGTGCGCTTCTGGCTGCGCCCGGTGGAGATCCTCGGCGTGTCGCGGGTCGAGGGCCTGCGGCTGGAGCGGACCCGGCTGGAGGACGGGCGGGTCGTCGGGACGGGCGACTTCGAGACGATCCCCGCGGACATGGTCATGCGCTCGGTGGGCTACCAGAGCGTGCCGCTGCCGGGCGTGCCGTTCGACTCGACGTCGATGACCGTCCCGAACGTCGCCGGCAAGGTGGCCGACCGGCAGTACGTCGCGGGCTGGCTCAAGCGAGGGCCGACGGGCGTGATCGGGACCAACAAGTCCGACGCCGCCGAGACCGCGCGCACGCTGCTCGCCGAGGCTACGCCGGGGACCGCGACCACCCGCGTCGACGAGCTGTTCGCGGCGCGCGGGATCAGCCCGGTGACGTACCGGGACTGGCTCGCGATCGAGGCCGCGGAGGCCGCGCTCGCGGGCAGCCTCGGAAGAGGCGAGCGGGTGAAACTGGTCGGCAGGGACGCGATGCTGAGCGCGTGCGGCCGCATCGCCCGGCCGGAGAGCGCCGTCTGACCCGCCCGGGGCCCGCGAAAGCGCCGAACGGCGGATGCCGGAGTGCTCGAATCACCCGATGGCAAGCCGACCCGTGCCATAGGGCCGCCAGGCCCGGGGAACGGAAGCGGCGTGGCAGCCTTACGGTGGAATCTCCTCGGCGGCCGCAAGAAGAGTTTCCCGGCACAAGTGATGTGTCCCTGAGCGCGTGGGCGGCGCGGGCCGGGACCGGCCGAAGAGCCGCACCGGGCGCCTTCCGGACCTGACGCAACCCGGATGCCGCCGCCCGGGGAAGAGCCGGGCCGCGGAGCCCTGAGGCGGCGTGAGCGCGTCGATCAGGACCAGTGGGCCGGCCGGTGGTAGCGCGTGCCGTCGCGGCCGGGCACGAGGTCGGGAAGCTGCGACTGCCGGATGAGCGCCTCGCCGAGCGGAAACCAGGCGTCGCTCGCGAGGCGCAGACCATCCGAACGCCTGCCGGGCGGGAAGACGGTGACGATCCGGGTCTTGCCGCCGCGCCGGGCGTCGACCCGGCGCACCGCCTCGATGGCCGCGCACAGGTCGGAGTCGGCCGACAGCAGCAGGACCACGTCCACCAGGTCGAGGGCGACGTCGCCGACCATCGCGGCGGCCAGCGCGACGTCGGACTGTTTCTCCTCATAAGTCCGCCAGGAGACGCCGCAGGCCCGGCAGGAGGGCCGCTGCTCCTGGAACCGCCCGAGCACCACCTCGACTCCCAGGGTCTCCAGGGCCGCGAGGTAGGTCTTCTGCCGCAGCAGCGCGGCCGGTTCGCCGCGCACGTGAGCGGTGAAATAGCGCACGGCCGTCAGCGCCTGCCCGGGCCGCAGCAGCCGGCACGCCAACGCGTGGAGATCGAGCCAGAGATGACGGCGTCCCCGCAGGGAGCGCAGTCCGTAGTAGAGGTTGAACCCGTCCACGTAGACCCCGACACGCAGGACTTGGGGAACGGGGTTGTCGCGCACCGCCATCAGCTCCTAACATGGAGTCACCGCGCCCGGGGTTACGTCCTCGGGCTCTACGGCCCCCAGCAGGGGGCCGTTTCTTTTTCTCCACTGATTCGACCAACTGTTCGACTGTCCGTTCGAGGAAAAGAATAGCCAACCGAGAGTGGTCGTGCAGCGACGTTCGGTGATGACATTGCCGTGGCGGGGGCGTCTGCGAGGATCATCCTCATGGAGACGACGCTGACCGGCCCCGGACTGCTCGACGGGCTGCTCGACGGATTCGCCCGCACCCATGACGAGCAGCTCGCCCGCTTCCCCGTACGGGAGCCCGCGTGGCAGCCGGTGCACACCGTGTACGTTCCCGCGGACCGGGTGACGGCGGAGACCGTCCAGCAGTGGGGGCACGCCGCCACCGACCTGCTCCACCGGCTCCTGTTCACCCCCGCCGAGCTGGCCGCGCTGTTCGGGCTCGACTCCGAGCTGGCCCAGCCCGTGCACGACCGCGTACGCAAGAAGCTGCACGCCGAGCCCGTCGAGGACCTGCGGATCGACTTCGAGGACGGCTACGGCCAGCGCTCCCCCGAGGAGGAGGACCGGCACACCGAGTCGGCGGCGGCGGCCGTGGCCGCGATGCACCGGGCGGGCACGCTGCCCCGCAGATGGGGGCTGAGGGTGAAGTCGTTCGCCGACGGCGACCCCCTGCGCTCGGTGCGCACGCTCGACGGGTTCCTGACCGGGGTCGTGCGGCGGGTGGGCGAGCTGCCCGCCGGGTTCACCGTGACGTTCCCCAAGGTCCTCATGGAGGACTACCTGCATCAGTTCGCGCGCTGCCTGGAGGCGCTGGAGCGCGCGTTGCGCCTGCCCTCCGGCACGCTGCGCTTCGAGATGCAGGTGGAGGCCCCGCAGACCGTGCTCATGCTCCAGCGGTCGGCCGACCTGGTGCCCTCGCTGGGCGGCCGGCTCGCGGCCGCGCACTTCGGGGTGTTCGACTACACGGCCGCGCTCGGTCTGCCGCCGGACGAGCAGCGGCTCGATCACCCGGCCTGCGACCACGCGCGGCACGTCATGCAGACGGCGCTGGCGGGAACGGGTGTGGAGTTGTCGGACGGCTCGCTGGCCGCGGCCCCCGCCTCGGACGCCGCGGCCGACGTGCACGCCCTGCTGCGCAGGCACTCGGCGCTGGTGTCGCACTCGCTCGCCCACGGCTTCTACCAGGGCTGGGACATGCACCCCTCGCACCTGGTCAGCCGCTTCACCACCGTGTACGCCTTCCACCTGGCCTGCTACGAGAAGTACGCCGACCGGGTGCGCGCCTGGCAGAGTCGCCGCCAGGCCGCGGGGGGCGTGCTGGACGAGCCCGCGACGATCAAAACACTGGTCGCCGCCCTGGCCCGGGCCGACCGCGCGCTCACCTGAGGCGGCGAGTCACCGCTTCTTGCCGATTCGGCAATGCTCCTTGCCGATTCCGCCGCCCGTGCCGCACTGTTCGACAGCAGACGCCGACAGGGGAGGCACGCGGTGAACGACAGTTACGACGTGATCGTGGTGGGCGGCGGCGCCGCGGGGCTCAGCGGCGCCCTGGCGCTGGCCCGGGCGCGGCGGTCGGTGCTGGTGGTGGACGCGGGAGAGCCGCGCAACGCCCCGGCCGGGCACATGCACAACTACCTCGGCCTGGACGGCAGGCCGCCCGCCGAGTTGCCGGCGGCCGGGCGCGAGGAGGTCGCCAGGTACGGCGGCGAGATCGTCTCCGGGCGGGCCGAGAGCGCGACGCGGACCGGCGACGGCTTCCTCGTGACGCTGGACGACGGGCGCGCCGTCCGGGCCCGCCGCCTGCTGGTGGCGACCGGGGCCGTCGACGAGCTGCCCGACGTGCCGGGCCTGGCCGAGCGGTGGGGCCGCGACGTGCTGCACTGCCCGTACTGCCACGGGTGGGAGGTGCGCGACCGGCGCATCGGCGTGCTGGCCACCGGGCCGCTCTCCGTCGAGCAGGCCCTGCTGTGGCGGCAGTGGAGCCAGGACGTGGTCTTCCTGGTTCACCAGGGCCCCGCGCCGTCCGAGGAGGACGCGGAGCGGCTCGCCGCGCGGCGGATCCCCGTCGCCGACGGCCCGGTCACGGGGATCGAGGTGACCGGCGACGCGCTCACCGGGGTGCGGCTGGCCTCCGGCGCGGTCGTCGCGCTCGACGCGCTCGTCGTCGGCGCGCCGCTCACCGCCCGGTCCGGGCTGCTGGAATCCCTCGGGCTCAAGCCGGTCGAGGCGGAGATCGGCGGTCACGTGGCGGGCACCCGGATCGCCGCGGACCCGAGCGGGGCGACCGCCGTGCCCGGCGTCTGGGTGGCCGGGAACGTGACGGACGTGCGCGCGGTGGTCGTCGCCTCCGCCGCGGCGGGCATGGCCGCCGGCGCGGCGATCAACATGGACCTCGTCGCGGAGGAGACCCGGGAGGCCGTCGGCGCCTACCGGGACCAGATGAGGGCGTTGATCGAGGAGGCCGCCTGGGAGGAGCGCTACCGCTCCCGGCCGGCGGTCTGGAGCGGCCGGCCCAACCCGCAGCTCGTCGCCGAGGCCGCCGGGCTGCCCGCGGGCCGTGCCCTCGACGTCGGCAGCGGCGAGGGCGCGGACGCCGTCTGGCTCGCCGAGCGGGGCTGGCGGGTGACGGGGGTGGACATCTCCGCCACGGCGCTGAAGCGGGCCGCCGGCCACGCCGCCGACGCCGGCGCCGAGGTCGCGGGCCGCATCGAGTGGCTGCACGCGGATCTGCGCGACCACGCCCTTCCCGAAGGCGCGTACGACCTGGTGTCGGCGCAGTACATGCACCTGCCGGGCGAGGCCAGGCGGGAGCTGTTCGCCCGGCTCGCCGCCGCGGTGGCCCCCGGCGGGACCCTGCTGATCGTCGGGCACGACCCGTCCGACCTGCTGACCACGGCCCGGCGGATGCACTTCCCGCACATGATGTACACCGCCGGGGAGATCGCGGCCTCGCTCGACCCGGCCGAGTGGGAGATCGCGGCGGCCGAGGCACGGCCGCGCGCGGCGGTGGACCCCGAGGGGCGCGAGATCACGATCCACGACGCCGTCCTCGTCGCCCGCCGCCGCGCATAGAGCCCGCAGCCGAACGACAGACCCCGCCGCCGCGAGGTGAGTCCCCCGCCGCGCGGAGAGCCCGCGGCCGGGCGACAGACCCCGCCGCCTGACCGGAGAAAGCCCGCGGCGCGGCGCAGACCCCGCCGCCGCGCATAGGGAGGTCGGCCAAAGCCCGTGAGGTCCGCCGGCGCGCGTAGGGCCCGCCGCCGCCCGGAGAGCCCGCCGCCGGGCGGTGGCGACGTCAGGACGCGTAGAGCCCGCAGCCGGGCGTACCGAGCGTCAGAACGTGTGAAAGAGCGTCAGGACGCATGGCGAGAGCGTCAGAACCGGTCGACGACACGACGCCAGCGCCTGACGCGGTCGGGGTCGACCGGCTCTTGCCACGAGCCTCGTACGGCGCTGCCCACGTGGAAGGCGCGCACGCCGTAGTCGAGCAGCACGGGGACGTGCTCCTCGCGCAGGCCTCCGCCGGCGAGCACGAGCGAGGCGTCCCCCGCGTCGGCCCGCGCGCGTAACACGGCGAGGCCGTCGCCGACGCCCTCCGGCGAGCCCGAGGTGAGCACGGTCGCCAGGTTCGGCAGCAGCCGTACGGCGCGCCAGGCGTCCCGCACGTCGGCGGCGTGGTCCATCGCGCGGTGAAACGTCCAGGGCAGCGGCGAGACCGCGTGGATCAGCGTCTCCGTCGCCTCCCTGTCGACCATCCCGTCCTCGGTCAGGAAGCCGAAGACGAACCCCGCCGCGCCGGCCTCGGCGAGCTCCTTGACGTGGCCGCGCAGCCGGTCGAGCTCCTCCGGGGTCACGGTGAACCCGGCGTTGCAGCGGAGCATGACCATCTGCGGCAGCCCGCACTCGCGCGCGATCGCCGCGACCAGGTCCGCCGAGGGGGTGAGCCCGCCCGTGTCCATGTCGGACACGATTTCCAGGCGGTCCGCTCCGCCCTCCTCGGCGGCCACGGCGTCACGCACGTCCAGCGCGATCACTTCAAGGAGGGATCCCGTCATGAAGTGAACAGTATCCGGTCCCTTTGCGGCGCCTGATGGCATCCGCCCTGGTCAGCACTCGATCAACTGGTTGTGTGCGGTGATGTCAAGAACCCTCAAGGATTGCGCCGCATGTGCCGAACGCGGGGCCGGCACCATCGGTGTACGACGCCGGGAAGCCGCGGCCGGGAACGCGGCGTAGGCGTCCCGCTCGAACAACGCGCCGGAGGCGCGGTGCGGCAAATCGACGGTGCGGACGTGCCGGAAGCCCGCCCTGCGGTAGTACGCCTGCAGCCGGGGGTTGTCCTTGGCGCAGTCCAGCCGCAGGTACGGCCGGTCGTGGGCGGCGGCCCGCAGCGTGGCCCAGTCGAGCAGCGCCTCCCCCAGGCCCCGGCCCGAGTAGGTCCTGCTCACGGCGAGCTTGTGGACGTAGAGCGCGTCGCCCGGCCGGTCGGCGGGGGTCCAGAACTCCGCGTCGGCGTGGTCGTCCACGGCGATCGTGGCGGCGGGGACGGCGTCGCCCTCCCCGTCGTCCAGGACGTACATGACCCCCTCGCGGATCAGCGGTTCGATGCGCTCGGCCGGGAAGCCCCCGGCGGGCCACTGCCGGACGCCGAGGCCGTTCAGCCACCCGGCTGTGCGCGCCAGCAGGGTGAGGACGCCCTGCAGGTCGGCGGGGGTGGCGCGACGCAGCGTGAGTTCCGTGACGAGATCCAGGGTGTTTGCGGGCATGCCTGATTCCTTTCGTGCCGACAGCGGCGGGTTGATTACTGTGAGTGACGGCCTGGCGCCGTACAGCGTCCGTCCGGGGACGGCGGACCCCGTCAGGGCGCGCGGGCCCTGCGGGGTCCCCTGCCGGGGTCAGGAAGGGAATCGGCGAACGAGCCGGAGGGTGGGCGGGGAAGGCCCTCCCGAGGAGGGCCCGGCGGCCGGGGACGCCCGCTCAGCCGAGGGGGCGTCCGGGCCTCGTCAATGACGTTCCAGCTCGTATCGGATCAGATGCTTGTCCGCGGGCAGCACGGACACGGCGACGCGGACGGGCGTGTCCTCGGCGTCGTAGCCGACGCGGATGTGGACGACGACGGGAGTGCCCGGCTCGAGCTGGAGCCGCGCCGACTCGTCCGCGGTCGGCATGCGCGCCGAGATGTCGTCGATCACGCGAACCTGGAGATGCCCGAGCTCCTCCAGCACGCGGTTGGCTCCGCGCGTGATGTCGGCGGGCCGGGCGATCTCGGAGTCCCCCACGATGTCCAGCGGGAAGTACGAGTCCAGCGTGTTGTACGGCTGGCCGTCGACGAAGCGCAGGCGGCGGCGCACGACGGCCAGGGCGCCGTCGGCGAGGGCGAGGCGGGTGGCGACGTCCTCGGGCGGCTCGACGATCGAGACCTCGATCCGCTGGTCCGCCCTGCGGCCCTCGGAGCGGACCGCGTGGACGAACGCGTCGAACCTCGGCTCCCCCTGATCATGTGTGAGGAACTCGTCCTGGGGGCGCATGAGGAGGGGACGGCGCTCGCGTACGAACGTTCCACGCCGGCGCATCCGCAGGATGAGACCCTCGTTCTCCAGCTCGCCCAGTGCCAGCCGTACGGTGTTGCGGCTGACGCCGTGGGCCTCCATGAGGTCGGCCTCGGTCGGGATCTGGTCGCCCGGCGCGAGTTCGCCCGCGTAGATGGCTCTGCGTACCTCGGCGGCCACCTGCTGGTAGAGCGACGATCGTGCCATCTTTCCTCAATCCACCCTTTTGTGCCAACAAATCTAGAGGATCTCCGTCTACCGGGAAACAACCCCTTGACCGGAGCCCACGCAGCCGCGCATTATCCAAACGTTGGTACAAATCCATCCATTGGAGGTGGGCCCGTGCGGGCGGTCGGTGAGAGGACGCCGAACCCGCCTGCCGCGTGCCGACACCTGCCAGAGCCCAGACCTATCAGAGCGACGGGAACGACATGTCAGAGCTGTCGGTATACACCGACATGACCGCCTTGAGCGGGAATGGCGTGACATGCCCGAGCTTGCGGTGCCACCGCACGCCGGAGCGGCCGGACGAGGACGGCCGCTCCCCTTGGACTCCGTGCGATTAAACGAGGTTCTCGACCCCAACCCTCGCCGGGGTCGAGGCTTCGCGCCGGGGCGGAGCGCGTCCTGGCGGGTCCCCCACGCCCGCCAGGACGCGCCACCGTTAGCACCTGACCGGCCCGACGCGGGGGAATGCATCGCCTCCGGTCCTCCTTGAGTTTCTTGGGGGGAGGCACGACCGGGGAGGCATGGGCACGATGGGCATTCCCCTGTCCCGCAAGGTCGGCCGTGGCGGCGCCAGGAGAATTCCGGCGGTCAATCCACAGCACTTCCGGAACGTTCTCGGCAGATACGCCGCGGGCGTCGTGGCCGTCACCGCGATCGACCCGCGCGGCGGCGAGCCCTGCGGGCTGGCCGTCGGCTCCTTCGCATCCGTGAGCCTCGACCCTCCGCTGGTCTCGTTCTGCGTCTCGGAGACCAGCACGAGCTGGCCGCGCCTCAGAGCCGCGGAGACCCTGTGCGTCAACGTGCTCGCCGACCATCAGCGGCAGGTGTGCGAACGGCTCGCCGCCCCCGGCGGGGACAAGTTCGCCGGCGTTTCCTGGACTCCGTCCCCCGGCGGCGCGCCCGTGCTGGACGGCGCGCTCGCCTGGATCGACTGCGTCGTGGTCGCGGAGCATCCGGCCGGCGACCACGTGATCGTCGTCGCCCGGGTCACCGGTTTGGACCGTTACGACGACGGCGATCCTCTCGTGTTTTTCCGCGGGTCGTACGGCGGCTTTCGGCCCTGAATATGTCCGGATATTTCCTGGCAAATCTTGGCTCAGGCGGCACATAGCCAAGAGCGGCGCACAGTAGGGCGGCCGAGAAGGCGGCGGCCGGGGCGCGGCGCGCGGGCGGCTTAGGATTCATCGGCGTCGGCGAGAAGACCCTCGTCCCGGCGGAGCTCAACCGGCGCGGCACGGGCGTGGCCCGCTGCACGGCGGCCCGGCCGATGAAGCGCCTGGGCATTGCCGGCGCGGGGCCCGTCGCCGCCGCCGTCCCGGGGCCCGCCCCGGCCGGCCGTTCACCTTGCGTGCCGAGCGCGCCCCGGTCGCCGAAGACGAGGTCGTGAGGGGGCGCTCGCCGTGCCGCCTCACGCACGCTCGCGGCCGTTCTCCGGCCCGCCGCGTCGCCCCGGCACAGCCCATCTCGGGCACTCCCCCGCGTCACGTCATTCCCCCTGGCCGGCCGCCTCGCCGCACTCCCTGACGTGGAACCGACCGGTCGGTATGCTGCCGGCATGACTCTGTTCTCGGTGGAAGGCAAGACGGTCGTCGTCACGGGCGGGTCCCGGGGCATCGGGAAGATGATCGCGCGGGGGTTCCTCGACGCGGGCGCCACCGTCTACATCTCCTCGCGGAAGAAGGACGAGCTGGAGGCCACGGCCGCCGAGCTGGGCTGCCGGGCCGTACAGGCGGACCTGTCCACCCCCGAAGGCGTCGAGGCGCTGGCGGGGGCGGTGTCGGAGCGGGAGAGCCGGCTCGACGTGCTCGTCAACAACGCGGGGGCGAGCTGGGGCGCGCCACTTGAGGAATATCCGGAGCACGCCTTCGACAAGCTCTGGAACATCAACGTCAAGGGCGTGTTCTTCCTGACCCGCCGCTTCCTGCCGCTGCTGCGCGCCGCCGCGTCGCCCGACGACCCGGCACGTGTGATCAACATCGGGTCGGTCGACGGGCTCCGGGTGCCGATCATGGAGAACTACGCCTATTCGGCGGCCAAGGCGGGCGTCCACATGCTGACCCGGCACCTGGCCCGCCAGCTCGCCCCGGAGTCGATCACGGTCAACGCCATCGCGCCCGGGCCGTTCGAGTCGAAGATGATGGCCTTCGCGCTCGACGACCCGCGGATGCGCGGCGTCATCGAGAGCCACGTCCCGCTGGGCCGGATCGGCAGGCCCGACGACATGGCGGGCGCGGCGATCTTCCTGGCCTCGCGCGCCGGATCGTACCTGACCGGGGCCGTGATCCCGGTGGACGGGGGCATCACCGCGTAGCCTGCCCGCATGCGGCAGATCCCCATGTGGCAGGTGGCGGTGTGCGGGCCGGGCGAGTGCACGCCGCGGGAGGCGGAGCAGGCCCGCGCCGTGGGCCGCCTGCTGGCCGAGCGCGGCGCGGTCGTGCTGTGCGGCGGGTACGGCGGGGTGATGGCCGCCGCGGCGGCGGGCGCGCGGGAGGCCGAGGGCGTCGTGGTCGGCGTCCTGTCCGGCCGGGACCGCGCCGGGGCGAATAAGGACCTCACCGTGGCCCTGCCCACCGGCCTGGGCGAGGCCCGCAACGCGCTGATCGTGCGGGCCGCCGACGCGGTCGTCGTCGTGGGCGGGTCCTGGGGCACGCTGTCGGAGCTGGCCCTCGCCCAGCGGGGCGGCACGCCCGTGATCATCCTCGGCGGCTGGCGGGTCCTCGACGCCGAGGGCCGCCCGGTGCCCGGGCCGGTGGCCGCCGACGGGCCTGCGGACGCCGTACGGCTGGCCCTCGCCGCCGCCGCGCGGGCGCGCCCGCTCAGCCCTTGAGCATCCCGGCGAGGGCCTCGGCGAACAGGTCGGGCGCGGCCAGCTCGCTGCGCAGGAACAGATAGGGCTCGGTGAGCTCCAGCTCGATCAGGACCGGCTCGCCGTCGGGCATCCGCACCAGGTCCACCCGGGCGTACAGCAGGTCGGGCGGCGCGGCGGCCAGGACCCGCTCGGCCAGGGCGAACTGGTCGTCGTCCGGGTCGCGCAGCGTGGCCCGGTTGTCCGCGGTCTCCGGCACTCCGGTGAGCATCGGGTGGCGCCGTACGGCGTGGCTGAACTGCCCGCCGAAGTACAGCAGCGACAGCTCCCCCTCCTGCTCCACCGACGGGACGTACGGCTGGACCATGACCGCGCGGCCCTCGGCGAGCAGCTTCGCCGCGTGGCCCTCGGCGGCCTTTCGGTCCGCGGTGCGGATCGTGTCGCGGGCCCCGGCCGAGACGGCGGGCTTGACCACATACTCGTCCCATTCGGGCAGGTCGGTGCCCGGCTCGGCCCAGTGCGTGGGGACGGTGGGCACGCCGAGCGTGCGCAGGTAGCTCTTGTCGGTGTTCCATTCGATCACCGACGCCGGGTTGAGCAGCCGCGTCGCCGACTCCACCCGGTGGGCCCAGGCGACGAACTCGTCACGGCGGTCGATGTAGTCCCACGGCGACCGGACCACCGCCGCGTCGAAGTCCGACCAGTCGACCCTCGGGTCGGTCCAGTTGACCGGCGTGCCCTCGATGCCGGCCCCCAGCCAGGCGGCGAGGGCGATCTCCCGCTCGTCGTCGTTCCCGGCGGCCGGATGATCCGTGGTGACGTAGGCGACCTTCATGGAGCTCCCATCCGTGTCATCGGCCACCCATCGTATTGGCGAGGCCCACCAGCACCTCCGCCGCCGCCTGGCCGCAGACGCGGGCGGCTCCGTGCGTGGCGATGTGGACCGCTCCCAGGTCCGTACGGCCCGGCAGCCCCATCTCGACCACGATGCCGTCGGGCCGGGCGGCCAGCAGGCGCTCCAGCAGGTCCGTCTGCCAGGGGTGGCGGTGGGCGTCCCGCACCACGATGACGAGGGGCCGGTCGGCGGCCTGGCTCAGCGCCGTGCCGACGACGCCGTTGTGCACGTCGCCCTCCCGCAGCCGGGCGACCGTGGTGCCGGGCAGCAGCTTGCTCAGCGGCTCTCCCGTGCCCCACGGCATGCCCTTGTCGATCGCGAGGTTGGTCTCCGGGGCCAGCTCCACCACGTGCGGGGCGGCGGTCAGCGGCAGCACACCGGCCGCCGTGCGCCGCGTCACCCGTATGGCCCGGCGGGCGGCGGCCAGGCCGATCTCGTCCCGGCGGTCGTCCGCGGGCACGGGCTGCGCCTGCCAGGCCGTCAGGGCGCGCACCCGCGCGGCGGCGTCGGCGAGCCGCTCCTCCGACAGCCGGCCCGCGACGACCGCGTCCGCGACGGTGTCGCGGATGTGCTCGTAGGTCGCCTCGTCGGCGTTCTCCCCGCCGACGCAGACCGCGTCGGCCCCCGCCGCCACGGCCATCGCGCTCGCGCCGCCCAGGCCGTACCGGCGGGAGACGGCGGCCATCTCGATGCCGTCGGTGACGATCAGGCCCTCGAATCCCAGCTCCTCGCGGAGCAGGCCGGTGAGGATGCGGGGGCTGAGCGTGGCGGGCAGCTCCTCGTCGTACGCCATGACCAGCAGGTGGCCCGTCATGATCGAGCGTACGCCTTCCTCGATGGCCACCCGGAACGGCGACAGCTCGACCTCGGCCAGCTCCTCGCGGGAGGCCGTGACGCGCGGGACGCCGTGGTGGGAGTCGACCGAGGTGTCGCCGTGTCCGGGGAAGTGCTTGGCGCAGGCGGCCACGCCGGTGGACTGCAGACCGCGGATCCAGGCGGCCGTGTGTCGCGCGACGAGCAGCGGGTCGGCGCCGAACGACCGCAGGCCGATGACCGGGTTGTCCGGGTTCGAGTTGACGTCGGCGGCGGGCGCGAAGTCGATGTTCACTCCCGCGGCCCGCAGGTCCATGCCGATGTCGCGGGCCACCCGCTCGGTCAGCTCCACGTCGTCCACGACGCCCAGGGCGTAGTTGCCCGGCCGCGAGCTGCCCGTCCGGGCCTCCAGCCTCGTCACCTCCCCCGCCTCCTCGTCGATGCCGATCAGGATGTCGGGATTCTCCGCGCGCAGGGCCGAGGTCAACGCGGCGAGCTGGGCCGGGGTGTCGACGTTCCGCGAGAACAGCACCACACCGGCGAGCCCACCGGCGAGCCGCCGCCGCACCCAGTCGGGGGCGGTGGTCCCGATGAAGCCGGGCAACAAGACCGTGTCGGCCAGACGGAGCAGGTCAGGGCTTCGCTTCATGCTGCGCCCACCGGGCATGACTCAGGCATGTCCCGCAATCTAATAGGAAAGTTTCCTATCTGCTAGGGGGCGGGCCGGGGTAGTCGCCCTTTCCCGATCACACGTCGGTGCGGTGGAGCCTGTTCTCCTTCACCTCGAAGCCGGCGATCGTCTGCGGCGGCGCGCCGGGACGGTCCACGAAGGCCACGGCCCGGTAGTCCGCGCGGAAGTTCTCCATGTCCGCCACACAGGACACGTAGCCGTGGCGGCTGTCGAAGAACGCGATGTGCTGGTTGAGCTTCAAGATCTCGCTCGCGTCGGTGATGCTCGGCATGCTCGTCACCGACGGCCCGACGAACTCCACCCCGAGGGCGCGGGAGGACGGGTCCGCCCAGTCGGCGCGCACCTCGCAGGCGTACGCGCTGTGCACGTCGCCGCTCAGGACGACCAGCCCGTCCGGGGCGGCGGCGAGCACGCGGTCGCGCGAGTCGGGGTAGCCGTCCCAGGCGTCGGCGCTGCCGGATTCGAGCGAGAACATCCGCCGCGAGAAGAACACCGCCTGCGCGAGCACCTTCCACCTCGCCGTCGACTTGCGCAGCCGGTCGGTGAGCCACTTCTCCTGCTCGGCGCCGAGCATGTCGCGCCCCTCGCGATACTGCCGCGTGTCGGCGAGCAGGAAGTCGGCCACCCGGCCGTACGGCCGCCAGCGGTAGTTCTGCAGGCTCGCCCCCGACGGGCGCACGCGCAGCGGCTGGTGCTCGTAGTAGGCCTTGAACGCGGCGGCCCTGCGCTTGAGGAAGGCGGCGGGGCTGCCGCCGTCGCCGGGCAGCGCGCCCGCCCAGTTGTCGCGGACCTCGTGGTCGTCGGGGATGACGACCCACGGCGCCGCGGCGTGGGCGGCCTGCAGGTCCGGGTCCAGTTTGTAGCGGGCGTAGCGGTCGCGGTAGGCGCCGAGCGTCGTGCACTCGGCCGTCGACTCGAGCGGGCGCACCCAACGGCCCGGCTTGGGGTTCTTCGGCTTGCCGTACTCGTAGATGTAGTCGCCGAGGTGGAGCACCAGGTCGGGCCGTTCGGCGGCGAGGTGGCGCAGCGCGGTGAAGTAGCCGTGCTCGTAGCGCTGGCAGGAGACGAAGCAGAAGCGGACGGGGGCGGTGGAATCCGGGGCGGGCGCGGTCCTGGTGCGGCCCACCGGGCTGAGGTGGCCCTCGATCGAGAACCGGTAGAAGTAGTCGGCCGCGGGCCGCAGCCCGGACACCCGTACGTGCACGCTGTGCGCCCAGTCCGGCTGCGCGGGCGCGGCGCCCGACTGGACGATGTTCTTGAACTTCTCGTCCTCGGCGAGCTCCCACCGTACGGTCATCACCCGGTTGGGCATGCCGCCGGGTTGGGTCGGATGCAGCGGCTCGGGGGCCAGGCGGGTCCACAGGATCACGCCGTCGGGTAACGGCTCGCCCGACGCCACCCCCAAGGTGAACGGATAGCCCATTTTCGCCATGGCTTCGATCCTGCCCCACCAGGCCCAGCCGTGCGGGGAGGTCGAGCGAGGCAAGAATGTGAACAAGCTCTTGCTCGACGGCCATAATGGGAGCCGTGAACCAGCGTAAGGACTCCGGCGGCACGGCCGCGCCGGTAAGAGCGAAGCGGGGGGCGGCCGGTCCGGCGTCCGAACGACGCGACCACCTCGTCAAGCTCGCCGCCGAGTTGTTCGCACGCAAGGGCTTCCAGGCCACCACGGTGCGGGAGATCGCGCTGGAGGCCGGCATCCTCTCCGGGAGCCTCTATCACCACTTCGACTCCAAGGAGACGATCGTCGACGAGGTGCTCCGCACCTTCCTCGAGGATCTGATCACCCGCTACCGCGCGGCTTTGAGCACGCACACCGACCCGCGCACGGTGCTGACGGCGATGGTCCGCATCGGCTTCGGCACGCTCGAGGACCACCGGGCGGCCATCACGGTCATGCAGAACGACTGGAACTACCTGCGCTCGCTGCCCGGCGACCGCTTCGACTACCTCGTGCGGGCCGAGGACCAGGTCGAGCGCATGTGGGTGGAGCAGATCAAGAGGGGCCAGGCCGCCGGGCAGTTCCGCCCCGACGTCGACCCCAAGCTGACGTACCGCATGATCCGCGACACGATCTGGGTGACCGTGCGCTGGTTCCGCCCCGGCGGCAGGCTCGACACGGACGCCCTGGCCGACCACTTCGTCAAGCTGCTGTTCGACGGCTTGGCGACCGGCGGACGGACGAGCCAGCCGTCATGACACTCATCAAGGCCGTACGACTCGCGTTGACCGAGCTCGCCGACCCGGCGCGGGCCGCCTCCATGCGGTCCTACATGAAGTCGGAGATGCCGTTCCTCGGGGTGACGGCCGTGCGCCGGCGGGCCGCGCTGCGCAAGGTCTTCGCCGAGCACCGGCTGGAGAGCGCCCCCGAGTGGCGCAGGGCCGTGCTGGCGCTGTGGCGCGAGGCGGAGTATCGCGAGGAGCGCTACGCCGCCATCGAGCTGTCCGCGCACCGCTTCTACCGGTCCTGGCAGACGCTCTACACCGTCCCGATGTACGAGGAGATGATCGTCACCGGGGCGTGGTGGGACCTGGTCGACGACATCGCCGTGCACCGGATCGGCACGCTGCTGCGGCTGTATCCCGAGAGCATGCGCCGCCAGGTGCTGGAGTGGGCGCACGACCCCAACCTGTGGAAGCGGCGCACCGCCATCCTGTGCCAGAACTCCTTCAAGGAGCGGACCGACCCCCACCTGCTCTACGCCTGCATCGAGCCGAGCCTGTCCGACACCGATTTCTTCGCCCGCAAGGCGATCGGCTGGGCGCTGCGGGAGTACGCCAAGACCAACCCCCAGGAGGTGCTCCGCTACGTGAAGCACCAGGGCATCAGCGGCCTGAGCCGCCGCGAGGCGCTGCGGAACATCTCCGACGCGTAGGTCGCGTCCGACGCGACACGCCCTGCCGCGCGCGGCCCGGGCGGCGGCTCGCCGCGTTATCGCCCTGCCCGCCACGATTGCTCGCGGTCTTTTGATCTGCACCGGGCCTGGGGTCGCCTGCGACGCGCCCGCCTGGATCCACGCTCACGGCGAGCGGTGTCTCGCGACTCCATGGGGCCCGGATTCGACGTGCGACGCATCCGCCTGGGTTCACGCTCGCGACGGGCGGCGGTCGCCGGACGTTCCCCGGGCCGTCAGCGTTCGAGGAGCCAGCGCGCCGCCCGCTGGAGCAGGGCCCGGCGCACCGGGTTCTCGTACGACCGCGTGTCGTGGCCGAGGGCGTCGTACACGACCCTGCCGCCCGCGACGGACCTCGCCCACAGCAGGGGCTGGTCGTCGCAGTACGCGAGCGGCTCCACGTCGGGGAGGACGTCGAGGTCGGTGTAGACCTCGTCGATCACCGCGAAGCCGGACAGGCCGTCGACGATCGGGTGCCCGCCGCCGAGCCGGACCCGCGCCGGGCCGATCGGCGGGTGATACGACTTGCCCCACCTCCAGGCGCAGCCGAGGATCTCGGCCCACTCCGGCCAGTCGTCGAAGCAGATCGAGGCGGTGTGCACGGCGAGCAGCCCGCCGCCCCGCGCGAGGTGAGCGGTCAGCGTCTCCCGCGTCGAGCCGGGCGTCTCGAACCGCCAGCGGTCCCGCTCCTGCGCGAAGTCGTCTCCGTCCATCCTCCAGCGGAACGCGTTGACGGTGATCAGATCGACCGGCGGGGGCGCGGCCAGGGCTCCGGCGACGTCCTCGGTGATCTCCGATTCGATGCCGATCTCGGCGAGCACGCCCGCGAGGGCGGCGGAGGTGGCGGGGAAGTCGTGGGCCACTCCCCCGCTCAGGATGAGGTTGCGCGGCATGACAGCACCTTAATTAAGGTCGTGTCCTCGGCGCCTCGAACCCCGACCGGTACGACGCCGCCGCGCGGGACCCCGTCTCCCGGGACCGCGTCTCCCGGAACTGCCGTCGGCGGGCGGTCAGGGCCGGGCCCGGTCGCCCAGCGCGACCAGGACGTCCCTGAGCCGGTCGGCAGCGCATGGCCGGTTCGGGCACGCCGGCCAGCAGTTCCCGGTGCGCCTCGGTCGTGGTCGGCGACAGCTCCTCGGCCTTCTCGACGCCGAGCGGCGTGAGCCGGACCCAGGAGCTGCGCCCGTCCGCCGGATCGGGCTCCCGCTCCACCGGCCCCGCGGCGACCAGCCGTTGCAGGATGTTGCTCGTCCCCCGGTCGTGAGCATCTGGTGGGAGGCGAGCCTGCTCGGCTTGAGCCGGTACGGCCGGCCCTGCGGAGGGCGGCGAGCAC
This sequence comes from Microbispora rosea subsp. aerata, assembly GCF_014647835.1. GTDB lineage: Bacteria > Actinomycetota > Actinomycetes > Streptosporangiales > Streptosporangiaceae > Microbispora > Microbispora aerata. The sequence goes on along the minus strand of NZ_BMPY01000030.1, from coordinate 40,700 downwards.
GTCGAACGTGGAGGCCCTGCGTGAGTCCGGCGTACGGGCGGTCTTCGGGTACGCCCATCGGGGAACGGGCGACGCCGGCCGCGCCGAGGACGAGGTGCGGCGGGTCCGCTCGGCGCTCCTGCCGTCCGACGACGACCTGGTCACCCCCGCCCTGGCCGCCTGGGGCCCGGTCTACGGCTCGGTGGAGGCGGCCCGGGCCGATTGGGCGCTCGCCCGTGACCTCGCCGTACGCGCGGCTCGCCGCGTGACCGCGCGGGCCGGGACTACATCCGCGAGGTGACGTTTTTGCTCCGGTGACAACCGTCCTTTCGGGTGAGACCTTGAGTCAGGGGCTATCCGAGGGGGCGGCGTCATGAACGCCTGGTCGGTACCGGGCTATCGCGAGGTGCGCGAACTCGGCGCGGGCGGCGCCGGGCGGGTCGTGCTGGCGACCTACGTGACCACCGGCGCCTATGTGGCGATCAAATACCTGCGCGAGGAACTGCGCCGGGATCAGCGCTTCCTCGCCGGGTTCCGCAACGAGGCCCGGATCATGGTCGAGCTGAACGATCCCAACATCGTGCGCCTGTACGAGTACGTCGAAGCGCGCGACGGCGCGGCGATCGTCATGGAGCTGGTCGACGGGGTCTCGCTGCGCAGGATCCTCGCCGAGCACGGCTCCACCAGCCCGGAGGCGGCGCTGGTCGTGCTGAAGGGCTCGCTGTCGGGCCTGTCGGCCGCGCACGCCGCGGGCATCGTCCATCGGGACTACAAACCGGAGAACGTGCTCGTCCAGGCCGACGGGACCAGCAAGCTGTCGGACTTCGGCATCGCCACGCCGAGCGGCTCCCCGGAGGTGCCCGCCGGCACGCCGCCCTACATGGCGCCCGAGCAGTGGTACGGCGGTCTCGCCGGCCCGGCCGCCGACGTCTACGCGGCCACCTGCGTGTTCTACGAGTGCCTCACCGGGCGCCGGCCGTACCGGGCGGAAGACCTGACGACGCTGCGCATGCTGCACCGCGGCGCTCCCATCCCGGCGGCGGACGTGCCGAGCTCGGTGCGGGGCCTGATCACGCGCGGCATGGCCAAGAACCCGGCGGACCGGCCGCCGACGGCGCGGGCGTTCATCGCCGATCTGGAGGCCGCGGCGACCGCGGCGTACGGGCCCGGCTGGGAGCAGCGGGGCCGCCGTCACCTGGCCGAGCTGGCGACCCTGCTGGCGCTGACGTTTCCCCTGGCCGCTCCGGCCGAGCCGGTCGAGGCGTCCACGTCCCTCGCCCAGACCGTGCTGTCCGAGCGGCTCGCGCGTTTCGCGCCCCGGTTCGCCATCGGCGCGGCCGTGCTGTCGGCCGTCGTGATCGCGGCGGTGGTCGCGGCCAACCGGCAGACCCCCGTGGCGCGGGACACGACGCTCGCCCCGCCTCCGTACAGCGCTCCGGCCTCGCTTCCCCCGGCCGTGGGTTCCCCGGACACGGCCCCGACGCCCGCCCCCGAGGACGACCCCATGCCGACCGAGACGGCGTCCAACGGGACGGTGCCGGGCGACGTTCCGCGACCCGATCCGGGGGCGGACGGGGACACCGAGCCGGCCGTGCCGCCGGAGTCCTCGGGAACGCCTGGGTCTTCGGAAACACCCGGTTCATCGGAAACGCCGGAGTCTTCCGGGTCTCCGGGGTCCTCGGGATCGCCGGGCCCGTCCGGAACACCGGGGTCGTCGCCGGGGTCTTCTGGGCCGAGCGCCACCCCCTCACACCCCGCCACCCCCTCACACATGAGCGCGACCTCGTCGCCTGCGCCGACTCGGGTGACGAGCCTGCGCATCGCGGCGTTCGACGGCCAGGCGGTCACGGTCGGCGTGCGGACGAGCACGGCGGCCCGGGTCCTGCTCACCGCGTGGTTCGCCTCCGGGCGGTCGCCCGGCGACCTCGCCGCGCGGCCCGCGCAGACGGTGGCGTTGCGGGGCGCGACGTCCTACCGCATCGGCCTGCGGCAGCCCTTCTCCTCCCCGGACTGCGGGACCACCGTCTATCGGCGGGTCCGGGTGTCCACGATCCCCGCCGCGCGGGGAGGCGCCCGTACGCGCACGGTGAAGGTCACCGGACCGCCCTGCCCGGTCCCCGTGGTCGAGAGCGTGGCCGTCGACGGCTGGGACGGCAGGACGGCGGCCGTGTCGGTGCGGACCTCGGGCAGGGGACCTGTCGAGGTCTCCAGCGTCTTCACGCGAGACGGCCACGAGGCGGGGGCCGACACCCGCACGCTCTCGGGCCGCACGTCCTACTCGTTCACGGTGCCCGCCACCGGTCTCGGGGTCGTGGAATGCGGGAAGCGGGCCGTGTTCGGAGTGCGGGTCACGACCGAGCCGGCCGCTCCCGGCGGGCCGCGCGAGGCCGAGATCCTCGTCGCCGGTCCCCGCTGCCCGAAGCCGCAGGAGTCTCCCTCGAAGCCGCGGGAGTCCCCCCGGGAGCCCGCGGAGGAGAGCCCGAGCCCCGAGAAGGACCCCGGCCCGGCGCGGTCTCCCGAGCAGGGGCGCCGGAGCCCCGAGCCGCCCGAGTCCTCCGGCCCCGGGCCTCGGGATTCGACGGCGAGCAGCCCGCAGCCGCGGAGCCCGGGACAGCGGAGTCCCGAGCCGCAGGACAGCCCGCCGCCCCGGTGATCAGGTGACCCGGTTTCCCCCGATCAGGGACGGGCGTGCCGGCCGGTGCCGACGAGCTCCGGCTCCGCCCGGCCGGCCGGCGCGTCGTCCTCCTCGTGGCCCTCGATCGACAGGTTCGGCAGGATCCGGTCGAGCCAGCGCGGGATCCACCAGTTGAGCCGGTCGAGCAGCACCATCGTGGCGGGCACGAGGAAGCCCCGGATCAGGGTCGCGTCGACCGCGATGGCGACCGCCAGCCCGACCCCGAACACCTTGACCAGGGGGTCGGGGTAGGCGATGAACGCGGTGAACACCGCCACCATGATCAAGGCCGCCGAGGTGATGACACGGCCGGTCGAGCCGAGCCCTTCGGCCACCGCGCTCCGGTTGTCGCCGCTGCGGGCGTAGGCCTGCCGTACGGAGGTCAGCAGGAAGACCTCGTAGTCCATCGACAGGCCGAACAGCACGGCGAACAGCATGAGCGGCACGTACGTGTCGATGGGCACGGAGAAGAACAGCGGAGCGAGGTAGGACCCCTCGGCCGAGGGCGGGGGATCCATGCCGACCAGGCGGCTGCCCAGGCCCTGGGAGAACACCACGGCGAGGGCGCCGAAGGCGGTGCCGAGCGAGACGAGGTTCATCACCGCCGCCTTGATCGCCACCAGCGGCGCGCGGAAGGCCAGCAGCAGGAGCAGGGCGCTGAGCAGCACGACGACGCCGACGACCAGCGGCGTCCTGCCCATGATGCGGTCGCCCGCGTCCGCCAGCCCGGCCACCTGGCCGCCGACGTGGACGTGGGCCCCGTCCACCTCGATGGCGCGGACCCGCTTCACCACGTCGAGGGTCCGCGGGTCGCTCGGCGCGTAGTCGGGGATGGCCTGGATGAGCACCGAGCGGCCGTCCTCGTTGACCTTCGCCGGGGCGACGAAGGCGACGCCGTCGGTGTGCTCCACCCGCTGCCGCAGCACCTGCACGACGGGGTCGGGCGGGGTCGAGTCTTCGATCTTGTCGTCCAGTTCGGCCACGACGATGAGCGCGCCGTTGGCCCCCGGGCCGAAGCCCGCCTCGATCAGCTCGTACGCCCGGCGCTGCGACGTGCCCTTGTCGCCGTACCCGTTGTCGAGCGGGCCCAGCTTGATCGTGACGGCCGGGGCGGCGAGCGCCGCGAGCACGACCACGGTGACGGCCAGCACCCGCCAGGGACGGCCGGCCACCCAGTTGCCGAGCCTGGCCCAGCCGGTGGCCGGGCCGTCACGCCGGGCGATGCGCCCGAAGAACGGCACGCGCAGCGCGTTGATCCGGTGCCCGAGGATGCCGAGCAGCGCCGGGACCAGCGTGATCGAGGTCAGCACCGCGCACACGACGGAGACCCCGGTGATCCACCCCAGCATGCTCATCAAGGGGAAGCCGGCGAACATCAGCGCGCTCAGCGCGATCACGACCGTGCCGCCGGCGAACAGCACGGCCCCGCCCGAGGACGCCGCCGTACGCCGGACCGCCTCTTGCACCGGCACGCCCTCGGCCAGCAGCGTGCGGTGCCGCGACAGCAGGAACAGCGCGTAGTCGATGCCGACGCCGAGGCCGATCATCGTGGCCAGGATCGACGCGGTCGAGGGGACGTCCAGGACGTGCCCGAGCAGCCCGATGAGACCGAGCCCCACGCCGATGCTGATCAGCGCGGTGAAGATCGGCACGAGCGCGGCGACCAGCGTCCCGAACGCGAACAGCAGCACGAGCAGCGCGACGACGACGCCGGCGACCTCGCTCGCGCCGGTTTTGATCTGCTTGTCGGCGGGCGTGGAGTTGTCGGACGCGACGACCTCGATGCCCGCCCGCACCGCCGGCGCCGCGGCGGCGACGAGCCGCTCCGAAGTCTGGACGATCTTGGTGGCGTCCTGCCCCTTCAGCTTCACGGTGATCATGCCGATCCGGAGGCTGGACGACATGCCGCCGATCCGGTACGGCGTCTCCACCTCGACCACGTGCGGCGTGCGCCGCAGGGCCTCCATGGTCTGCTCGACGGCCTGTTTGCGTGACTCGTCGATCAGCGTGCCGTTCGCGGTGTAGAGCACGAGCTGCACCGTGCCGCCGGGATCGAACCCCGGGCCGAAGCCTTCGCGCATGAGCTCGTGCGCCCGCTGCGCGTCGGTGCCGGGAATCGACACGTCGTTGTTCACCGGTCGGCCCCACACCAGCGTGGCCGCGGTCAGCAGGCCGGCCGCCAGCACCCACAGTGTCAGTACGACCCAGCCGCGGCGTGCACACCATCCGCCGAGCCGTCCCAGAAGCCCGCTCATCGTCGTCGTCCGTCCCGGGTACGATGCCCTGACGGCCGTCCTGTACGGCCGTACAAAATGAGGGTAAACGGAGTGATCGGCGCCACTGGGGGCACGCCGGAAAATGAGACGATGACCACACTCGATCAGGGGAACGCGACCCGGTCCCGGATCCTGGCCGCGGCTCGCGACCTGTTCGCCGAGCGGGGATACGCCGCCGTGTCGCTGACCGACATCGCGGCGGCGGTCGGGCTGACCAAGACGGCGGTCGCCTACCACTTCCATCCCAAGGACCGGCTGGCGGCGGAGATCATCGCCCCGGCCGCCGACGACCTTCTCACGCTGCTCGGCACCGAGTTCTCCGGTCATCGGGAGTTCCTGCGCGCGTTCACCGCGTTCGCCGTACGGCACCGCGCGGTGATCCGGCTGCTCACCGAGGACATCGGCGGCGCCGACAACGCCCCTCCCGGCTCCCCGGGCGAGGCGATCAGGGAGTTCGGCCGGGAGTTGTTCACCCGCCTGGCCGGGCCGGACCCCTCCCCCGGCACGCGCGTGCGCGCCTGGGCCGCCCTCGCCGCGGTGCAGTCCGCCGTGGCGAAGACCACGGACCTGCCCCCCGAGGTGGTCGAGGAGACGCTGACCGCCGCAGCCATCGCAGTGTTCGAATCTTGATATGGCAATCCCCTTGCGATCACATCCTGGGCGCGTCACATTCCGTGTGAACGTTCAACCTTTCCGCCGCGTCCTAGAAGGCACCAGCGGGACGGATGCGAAGGGAGTGACGGCCAGCCGTGGACGTACCGGCCGTCGGTGAGGGCCGCGCGAACACGCTCGACCAGGTGGTGTCGGCCCTGTCGAAGACCCCGCGGACCGTCCTCGTCCTCGGCGAACCCGGCATCGGGAAGACCCATCTGCTCGGCGAGGCCGCCGCGCGCCTCAAGGGCTTCCGCGTGCTGCGCGGCCAGGCACGCGAACTCGACGGCGGGCGCGCCTACGCCCCCCTCGTCGAGGCGCTCGGCACATTGCGCGGCGAGGCGGCCGACGTCCTGGCCGACCTGCTCGACGCGATCGACCAGGCCGCGCTCGGACACCCGGCCGCGGCGCCCGGCGCGATGGCCGCCCGGCTGCTGGAGTCGCTGCCCGGCCCCACTCTCCTCGCCATCGACGACCTCCATCTCGCCGACGCCGACACGCTGAGCGTGCTGCGGTCCCTGCCACGCCGCCACGACGCCGTCGCGATCCTCGGCACCGCCCGCCACCCTCCCGCCATCGACGTCGACCTGTCCGTACGGCTCCAGCCGCTGACCATGGCCGAGGTCGCCGACCTGGTCACCACGCTGCTGGGCCGCACGCCGAGCGACGCCGTGCTGCGGCGCGTCCACGCCGCGAGCCGCGGCAACCCCTGGTTCGTGCAGGAGGCCGTGCTGGCCCTGGTGCAGGGCGGCGCCGTACGCTCGGCGGATCCGGGAGCACGGCGGGGCGCGATATTGAGCCGCCTGTTCCAGCGCGACCAGGGCGGGCGCGACCTCGCCCGCGTGCTCGCCACGCTGTCGCGGACGAGGGAGACCGCCGATCTCCCGGCACTCGCCGAGCTGGCCGGGCTCGACCCCGGCCAGGCCGAGCACGCCTTGGACGCGCTGGTCAGGGATGGCGTGGTCACCAAGAACGGCGACGGCTACGCGCTGGCGCACCCGCTGGTGGCCGAGGCGCTCTACGACGACCTCGGCGTCTTGGGCCGGCGCGAGGTGCACCGCCGCATCGCCGACATGCTCGAACGCGAGGGTCTCACCGGGACCAGGCGGGTCCTGGAGTGGGCCACCCACATGGCGGAGGCGGGGCCGCCCGCCGAGGCGCTGCCCGCGGTGCTGCGCGCGGCGGAGCTGACCCGCTGGACCGCGCCGCTGTCGGCCGCGCACTGGTACGGCAAGGCCGCGGAGCTGTCCGCCGAGCCCGGGGAATGGCTGGCCAAGCAGGCCCTCGCGTACTGGAAGGGCTCCCGGCCCGCGCTGGCGCTGAACTCGGCGCAGCGGGCGCTCGCCGTGCTGCCCGTCGGCCGCCGCCGCACCCGCGCCGCCTACACCGCGGTCGGCGCGGCCCACGTGATGGGGTGGTATGAGGTGGCCCTCGACGTGGCCCGCCGCCAGATCCCGAAGGCCGACGACGCCGCCGCACTGCTCGCCCAGCAGGCGCTGATCAGCGCGGAGATGGGCCGCCCGAGCTGGGACGCCGCCCGCCGGGCCTGGGAATGCCTCACCGACTGCCCGCCGCAGGACCGGGCGATCACGGTCGGCTATCTCGCCCTCCACGCGCTCATCCAGGGAGACTGGGCCGAGACGCAGCGGGCCCTCGACGACCTGCTCACCTTCGCCGCCGCGCTGCCGCCGGGCGCGCGGCTCGCGTCGCTGGAGTCCGCGGCGCACGTGCTCGCGACCGCCGGGCTGCGCTCCCGCGCGGTGGAGATGCTCGACCAGGCCGAGCAGATCCACCGCGGCCTCGGCTGGCACGACATCGCCGGGCAGCACGTACGGACCATGGCCGTGATCCGCCGGATGAGCGGGGAGTGGACGCGGGCGCTGGAGGAGATCGCGGTCGCCAGACGCACGCTGGCGGAAGCCGGCCTGCTGGAAAACCTGGCCCTCCTGCGCAACATGGAGCTGGACATCCTGCTCGACCAGGGCAGGCTGGACGAGGCCGCCCGGGTCCTCGCCGAGCCGCCGCCCGGCTCCGCGCTGCAGCAGGGCATGCGGTGCGTGTTCCAGGCCCGCCTGGCGCTCGGCCGGGGCGACATCCCCGCCGCCCGGCGCGAGATCGACCGTGCTCTCGCGTACGGGGTGCCCGAGGTGGTGCACCGGGCTCTGGCGGTGCAGGTGCTGGTGGCGGGAGCGGCGGGTGACGACGTGGGCTGCCGGGTCGCGGCCTCCCGGCTCGACGACCAGTCGGCGAACGGCACCCCCCGGGCTCAGCTCGCCGCCGACCTCGCGATGGGCTGGGCCTTCGGCGACCGCGAGCGGGCCGGCGCGGCGCTGGAGCGGGCCCGCGCCGACGGCCTGCCGTTCGAGGAGGCCAGGGCCCGGCTGGTCCTCGGCGCGCTCGGCGACACGACGCTGATTCCCCGCGCGCACACCATCTTCACCCGGCTGGGCGCCGCGCCGTGGGCCGCGCTCGCGGAGCGCCGCCTGCGCGAGGCCGGGCTGGCCCCCGAGGCGGGCGGCCGCCTCACCCCCGGCGAGCGCCGCGTTATCGAGCTGGTCGCCGACGGGCTGAGCAACCCGCAGATCGCCGAGGAACTGCACTACAGCAGGAAGACCGTGGAGGTCTATCTCACCCGCGTCTACGCGAAAACCGGTCTGCGGTCACGTGTGGAACTCGCCCTCGCCGTAGAACGCGGCGAACTATGACACATCCCGATTACGGGACAGAGTCGTTCACCACCCTGGACAGACCCCGGACCGGCACCCACGGCGGCCCCGCACCGTCCAGGCCGGCACCATGCGGTCAGCGCAGCGCGCACCTCGCCATCGTGCGAGGCAGCGTGGGGTGTGGCACAGGACGTGAGGTCAGCGCCTGACGAACGACGCAGGCTGAGCGCCGCCACCGCTTCGTCCATGAACGGCGCCAAGGACGAAGGGCGGTCAGAAGGGCGGTGGCTCGAGGTTGGGGTGGGCGTGCGGCGGGTGGGCGGGACCGAATGCAGGGTCGGCGCGGACATTAGGGATCTCCCTACTGGGCACCGCCCGCACAAAGGATCAGGCTCTTCATCATGGAATCACCGATCCTTTCGTACGCAGACGAGGTCTGGCGTGGTTCGGTGCAGCCCGAGGACGTGCCCTACGCGGAGCTGCGCCGCGACGGGGTGCAGGAGATCGCCTACGGGGTGGCGATGTGGCCGGGCAGCGGCAACGTATATGTGGTCCGGGGCGAGGAGGGGCTCGCTCTGTTCGACACCGGCGATCCCCACGAGGCCTCGGAGTCGTACCGCGCCATCAGGAAGTGGTCGGCCGAGCCGCTCAAATACGCGATCTTCTCGCGCAGCCGGGCCGACCGGCTCGTGGGGATGGAGGAGTTCGACGCCGAACCGGGCCCCCGTCCGCTGGTCGTGGCGCAGGAGGGGCTGGCCCGCAGGCTCGCCCAGCAGGGCAGGACCGCCGGTTACAACGCGGTTGTCGACCTGCGCGAACAGGGCTTCCCCAGGATGGTCTGGCCGCCGCCGCACCGGCTCCCCGACCTGACCTACCGCGACCGGCTGTCCTTGTCGTTGGGGGACGTCACCTTCCAGCTCACCCATGCCCGCGGCGACACCGACGACACCACCTGGGCGTTCCTGCCCGAGCGGGGCGTGCTGCTGACCGGTGACCTGTTCGCCTGGACGGTCCCCGGGGCGGGCGACCCGCAGCGGACCCAGCGTTATCCGGACGACTGGGCGGTGGCGCTGCGCGCCATGGCCGCGCTCGACGCCGACCTGCTGCTCCCCGGGCGCGGGTTGCCGATCTGCGGTCCGGCCCGGGTGCGCCGGGCGCTCACCGACACGGCCGACTATCTCGACAGCCTGGTGGAGCAGACGCTCGACCTGATGAACGCCGGTGCCAGGCTGGACGAGATCCTGCACGCGGTCAAGCCGCCGGCCGCGCTCGCCGGGCGCCCCTACCTCCGTGAACGCCACGACGAGCCGGAGTTCATCGTGCGCAACATCTGGCGGCTGCACGGCGGCTGGCACGACGGCAACCCCGCCAACCTCAAGCCCGCACCGGACGCGGTGTTCGCCCGCGCGGTCGCCGAGCTGTCGGCGGGCGCCGCGTCGGTCGCGGGCCGGGCCGTCGCCGCCGCGGCCGACGGCGATTTGCGCCTGGCCTGCCAGCTCGCCGAGCTCGCCGCCCAGGCCGACCCGGAGGACCGGCGGGTGCACGAGATCCGGGCCGTCGTCTACGCGATGCGGGTGCAGCAGGAGCCCGGCGCGATCGCCCGCGGCGTGTACGCGTGGGCCGCCGCCGAGTCGCGCAGCAAGACCACCGGAATGGATCTGCTCGACGTCTACCACGACATCACCGAAGGCCGGATGTGGTGGTTGCCGAGCAGAGCCAGCTGAGCAGCCGGACCGGATGCGCCGGCGGGCACGTGGAGGGGAGTGCCCGCCGGCTCTGCCGGTAGCCTTCCTGTCGTGCTCGAACAGATCACGGCGACCCGGTATGTCACGCCCCTGCGCGAAGGCGGCTCGCTGCCCGGCGTCGTCGAAGCCGACGACCTCGGCACGTACGTCGTGAAGTTCCGCGGCGCCGGGCAGGGCCGGCGAGTGCTCGTCGCCGAGATCGTCTGCGCCGAACTCGCCAGGCGGCTCGGGTTCGCCACTCCGGAGCTCAAGGTCATCGACCTCGACCCGCAGCTCGGCGTCCGCGAACCCGACGAGGAGATACAGGACCTGCTCACCGGAAGCGCCGGGCACAACCTCGCGATCGACTTCCTGCCCGGAGCGCTCGGTTTCGACCCTCTCGCCTGGGAGCCCGACGCCGAGTTCGCCTCCCGGGTGCTGTGGTTCGACGCGCTCGTCCACAACGTCGACCGGAGCTGGCGCAACCCGAACCTGCTCGTCTGGCACGGCGGGGTGTGGCTCATCGACCACGGCGCGGCCCTGTGGTTCCACCACAACTGGCCGACGGCCGACCCGCGCCGCCGGTTCGACGGCCGCGACCACGTGCTCGCGCCGTTCGCGACCAAGCTGGAGCAGGCCGACGCGGACCTGGCCGGGCTCGTCACCCGCCCGCTGCTCGACGAGGTGACCGCGCTGGTGCCGGACGAGTGGCTGGAGGGCGAGCCGGGCTTCGCGGACGCCGAGGCCGTACGGCGGGCCTACACCGAGCATCTGCTGGCCCGGGTCGCCGGGCCGCGCGACTGGCTGCCGGACCCCGCCGCCGCCACCGCGTCCGCACCCCACCCGGGTGAGCGCACGGCGACGATCGGGGGCTTTTGGCGCGCGGCGCGGGAGGGCGGCCGATGAGCGACCTGGACGTCTACGAGTACGCGGTGATCCGCGTGGTGCCCAGCGTGGAGCGGGGCGAGCTGGTCAACGCGGGGGTCATCCTCTACTGCCAGCCGCGCGGTTACCTGTGCGCGCGGGTCGAGCTGGACGAGGCCCGGCTGCTGGCGCTGGGCGCGCCGGTGGACCTGCCCGGCGTACGGCTGGCCCTGGCCGCGTACGAGCGGGCGTGCGGCGAGAAGGCGGGGCCCCTGTGCGGGGAGCCGCTGGGCACCCGGTTCCGCTGGCTGACCGCGCCGCGCAGCACGGTCGTGCAGACGGGGCCGGTGCACGCCGGCCTGACCGGCGACCCGGCGGCCGAGCTGGACCATCTGCTGGCCCGCCTGGTCCGCACGGTGCCCGCCGCCCGCGGCTGAACACCGCCGGGACACAACGGCCTGCCGCCCGCGGCTGAGCACCGGCGGGCCACGGCCGGCTGGAGTGCGCGCCGCGGAGAGCGTTCGAAGCCACGCCCCAAAGCGTGATACAGGAAGGTCAGAACAGCACGGACATGAACGTGTCGACCTCCTGGAAGCCCACCTTGCGGTAGACGGCCCTGGCCGGGAGGTTGAAGTCGTTCACATAGAGGGTGACGACCGGGGCGAAGTATTTCAGCGCCTGCTCGACCACCGCGGCCATGCCGGCCACGGCGTGGCCGCGCCCGCGCAGGTCGGGGTGGACCCACACGCCCTGGATCTGGCACGCCTGCGGCGTCACCGCGCCGATCTCGGCCTTGAAGACCACCCGGCCGTCGTCGATGCGCGCGTACGACCGGCCGATGCGGATGAGCTCGGCGACCCGCGACCGGTAGAGCGCGCCGCCGTCGCCGTTGTCCGGCGAGACGCCCACCTCTTCGGTGAACATGGCCACGCAGGCGGGCAGCAGGATGCCGAACTCCTCGGGGCGGACCCTGCGTACGAGCGGGTCCGGCTCGACGGCGGGCGCGGAGCTGGTGGCCATGACCGGCTGGGCCCACCGGATCGCGCGGGCGGCGCCCCAGTGCGGCTCCAGCCGCTCCCAGAGCTGCTCGACGGCCTCGGCGGGGCCGACGATGGACGAGCAGCGGCGGCCCTGCTTGCGGGCCCGGTCGGCGAAGGCGTGGATCGCCTCACGGGTGGCGTTCACCGGCACGAGGTTGGCGCCCGCGTAGCACAGGGACACCAGCCCGCCACGTGGGCCGTAGCCCCACAGCTGACCGCCGAGCCGTGAGGGGCTGAGGCCGACGGCCCTGACCCGGGCCGCTACGAACACATTGGCGACCGGATCGGTGTCGAGAAGCGCCAGCACCTCGTCACGATCACTGTCGTCGAGCACGCGCGACGCCGATGTTCGCAGCATCACGGGCCCCAGCCTACGCGAACGGTCCGCGTTTGGGATGTATCGGCCCGGCCGGGCTCACGGACGTGCTGCCGAGACCTGGTTCGCCGTCTCCGCGGCTCCCGCCGCGACCTTCACGAGCGTGGCCCGCGGCTGCGGCCCGGCCGGGCAGGTCGCGTCGGCGTTCCTCTTGCCCTTGCGCTGCGGCAGCAGCGCCGCGTCCCGCAGGTAGGCCGCCAGGTGCCGGTCCACGCAGGAGTTCCCGGCGAGCGACACGCCGTGGTTGCCGCCGCCCGCGGTGAGCAGGCGGGCGGTCGGGAACAGGCGGCGCATGCGCAGCGCCCCCTCGTACGGCGTGGCGGCGTCGCGCTCGGCCTGGATCAGCAGGATGGGCGGCAGGTGCGAGGCGCCGACCTTGACCGGCGTGCCGCCCCGCACCGGCCAGAAGGCGCACGGCGCGTTGTAGACGGCGTTGGGCCAGGCCATGAACGGCGCCCGGGTGTGCGCCCGGCGCGTGTCGGCGCTCCACCGTGCCCATGACCGCGGCCAGGCGGCGTCGCGGCACTCCACACCCAGGTAGACCGCGTAGGAGTTCTCCTCCTTCGCGTCGATCTTGGCCTCCATCTGGAACAGCTTCACCAGGACGGAGGAGTCGCCCTTGCGGACGTAGTCCGAGAACGCCGAGCCCAGGTACGGCCAGAGCCGGTCGGTGTAGGCGCCGTTGGAGAAGACGTCGTCCAGCTCGCTCGGGCCGACGACCCCGCCCGCGGCCCTCTCGCGCAGGCGGGCGCGCATGGAGTACCACGCGAAGGACACCGCCGCCTGGGTCGAGCCCAGCTTGTAGACGTCGTCGTGTTCCGCCACCCAGGCGAGGAAGTCGCGGTGCCGCCGTTCGAAGCTGTGGTCCTGTGCGATGTTGGCCTCGTACCAGACGCCGTCGGGGTCCACCACGCTGTCGAGCACGAGCCGGCGCACCCGCTGCGGGAACAGGGTGGCGTAGACCGCCCCCAGGTAGGTGCCGTACGAGTAGCCGAGGTAGCTGATCTTCTCCTCGCCGAGCGCCGCGCGTATCTCGTCCATGTCCCTGGCGCTGTTCGCCGTGGTCAGGTACGGCAGGAACCAGGCCCAGCGGTTGCCGCAGCCCTCGGCGTACTGCCTGGCCCGGTTGACCAGCACCTGCTCCTCGGCGAGGTTCCTCGGCACGTTGTCGGGCCGGGGCGGCGCGTAGAAGCGGGCCGGGTCCACGCACGACATGGCGGGCTGGCTGGGCGCGACCCCGCGCGGCGCGAAACCGACGACGTCGAACCGCGCCGCGACGTCCTTGGGCAGATGGGCCGCGACATACCTGGCGAGGCTGAGCCCTTCGCCGCCCGGCCCGCCGGGGTTCACCAGCAGCACGCCGAGGTGGTTGCCGTCCCGCGAGACCGTTCCCTTGATCCGGTTGAGCGCCAGCGTGATCTGCTGGCCGTACGGCTCGGAGTAGTCGAGCGGGACACGCAGCTCCGCGCACTCCTGCACCGGCTCGCGCCGGTCACCTCGGCGGGCGACGGCGCGGGCCGAGCCGAGGCTGAGCAGCCCGCCGGAGGACGACTCGTCTTCCGGGGGGCACCGCTTCCATTCGAGCGGGGGCCGCGGCGGCCCCCACGGCCCCCGCCCTCCGCGTGGCGACGTGGTCCCGGCCGTGCCGCGCAGGGCCGGTCCGCCGGACCGCGACGACGCCTCGGCTGCGGCTTCCGGGCCGACCAGCCCGGCGACCAGCGCCGCCATACTCGCGACCACACCAACGACCCGCTTCACCGGCATGCTCCTCTGCTTTCGAACAGCAGAGGACAGCTTCGCGGCGTGATCGGCTACGTACGGTCTGTACTACCCGAACATTGCCATTGTGTAGTCAGAGCATTGCGATGTGTAACCCGGTGGTCAGCGGACGACGACCTCGGGACCGACGACGTCGTCCTCGTCGAGGTCCACGTCGACGCCCATCTCCTCGGCCAGGCGCATGGCCTCCTCGATCAGCGTCTCGACGATCTGCGATTCGGGGACGGTCTTGATGACCTCGCCCTTCACGAAGATCTGGCCCTTGCCGTTGCCGGAGGCGACGCCGAGGTCGGCCTCCCTGGCCTCGCCGGGGCCGTTGACCACACAGCCCATGACGGCCACGCGCAGCGGCACCTTGAGCCCGGTCAGCCCGGCCTGCACCTGCTCGGCGAGGGTGTACACGTCGACCTGGGCCCGGCCGCAGGACGGGCAGGAGACGATCTCGAGGCCGCGCTCGCGCAAGCCCAGCGACTCCAGGATCTGGGTGCCGACCTTGACCTCCTCCACGGGAGGCGCCGACAGCGAGACGCGGATCGTGTCGCCGATGCCCTCGGCCAGCAGCGCGCCGAACGCCACCGCCGACTTGATCGTGCCCTGGAAGGCCGGCCCCGCCTCGGTCACGCCGAGGTGCAGCGGGTAGTCGCAGCGCTGCGCGAGCAGCCGGTACGCCTGGACCATGACGACCGGGTCGTTGTGCTTGACCGAGATCTTGATGTCGCGGAAGCCGTGCTCCTCGAACAGGGAGCACTCCCACAGGGCCGACTCGACCAGGGCCTCCGGCGTGGCCTTGCCGTACTTCCGCAGCAGGCGCGGGTCGAGGGAGCCGGCGTTGACGCCGATCCTGATCGGCACGCCGGCGTCGGACGCGGCCCGGGCGATCTCGCCGACCTTGTCGTCGAACTTCTTGATGTTCCCGGGGTTCACCCGTACGGCCGCGCATCCCGCGTTGATCGCCGCGAACACATATTTGGGCTGGAAATGGATGTCGGCGATGACGGGGATCTTCGACTTCTTCGCGATGGCCGGCAGCGCGTCGGCGTCGTCCTGCGACGGGACCGCGACGCGGACGATCTGGCAGCCGGCCGCGGTCAGCTCGGCGATCTGCTGCAGGGTGGCGTTGACGTCGGCGGTCAGCGTGGTGGTCATGGACTGCACCGAGACCGGTGCGTCGCCACCGACGGGAACCGAGCCGACCATGATCTGACGTGACACCCGCCGCTTGGCGATCGGCTGGGTCCGGACGGCGGGAATCCCGAGATCAACAGACATTTCTGCACCTTGTTTGATAGGCGATGCCCGGTGGGGGCCCTCCCAGTCTAAGGAGTGCCGTGACTCGGGACTGCCCGAAACCTTTTCAGGAGCTATGAAGGTTTCATTACCCGCAGCCGAAGAACCTGCGAGGACGGGTTCCGTGATCGCGCCCGAGTGGGCAGGAGCCGGACATCGACCTAGAGTCCGAATCGCGTGAGCGCTCTCGCACCACCTGGTCGGTAAGTCAGCGGCTGTCCCCCCGGGCCGACGTGCTCGCGCCGTCGGCGGTGCCGTGCTGCACCACGAGTGCGGCAGCCATGACCACGCGAAAGGGTAGCCCGTGGGTAGACCACGAAGAACACCAATGAAAGCGGCGATCGGTCTGATCGTCGCCGCGCTGTCCGCCCTGGTCTCCGCCGTCGTGCTCGCCTCCCCGGCGTCCGCTCACGGCGCGATGATGACGCCGGGCAGCCGTACGTACCTGTGCTGGAAGGACGGCCTGACTTCGAGCGGCGCCATCCAGCCGAAGAACCCCGCCTGTGCCGCCGCGGTCGCCAAGAGCGGGGTCAACTCGCTGTACAACTGGTTCGCGGTGCTGCGCTCCGACGGCGCGGGCCGGATGGCCGGTTACATCCCGGACGGCCAGCTGTGCAGCGGCGGCGCGATCGTCTACGACTTCAGCGGCTTCGACCTCGCCCGCGACGACTGGCCGGTGACCCACCTGACCGCCGGTGCGACCATCCAGATGCGGTACAACAAGTGGGCCGCCCACCCCGGCACGTTCCGCTTGTACATCACGAAGGACTCCTGGAGCCCGACCCGCCCGCTGGCGTGGAGCGACCTCGAGTCCGTGCCCTTCGACAGCGTCACCGACCCGCCGAGCGTCGGCTCCCCGGGTAACGAGAACGCGTACTACTACTGGAACGCCCGCCTGCCGTCCAACAAGAGCGGCCGCCACATCATCTACTCGGTGTGGCAGCGCTCGGACAGCAACGAGACGTTCTACAACTGCTCGGACGTCGTCTTCGACGGCGGCAACGGCGAGGTGACCGGCATCGGCGGCAACGGCAACCCGCCGGTCAGCCCCTCCCCCAACCCGCCCGTCTCCCCGACGCCCGGCATCACCCCGAGCCCGAGCCCGAGCCCGACCGGCGGTCAGGGCGGCTGCTCGGCCACCTACACGGTGACCAACTCGTGGGGCGGCGGCTACCAGGGTGAGGTGACGGTGAAGGCCGGCTCCTCGTCCATCAGCGGCTGGACCGTCAGGTGGACCCAGCCGAGCGGCTCCACGATCACGCAGGTCTGGAACGGCACGCTCAGCCAGTCCGGCAGCGAGATCAGCGTGAGGAACGTGAGCTACAACGGCAGCCTGGGCGCCGGCGCCTCGACCACGTTCGGCTTCCTGGCCGACGGGACGAGCAGCGGCACCCCGACGCTGACCTGCTCGGCGGCCTGACCCCGCCCGGCCTCGGCGCGGCCCGCCTGACCCGGGTCGCGCCGAGGGACCGGCTCAGGCTGTGAGCTCGGCCGCCCGCGCCCTCGCCCACGCGTCCGCCTCGAGGACCTCCTCGACGGACGCCGCCGGTCCGGGGGTGTGGGCGGCCACCACGCGTTCCACCGTGTCCACGATGCCGAGGAACGGCAGGGCGCCCTTCAGGAACGCCTCCACGCACACCTCGTTCGCCGCGTTGTAGACCGCCGGCGCCGTGCCGCCCAGGGCGCCCACGTGGCGGGCCAGCGCGACCGACGGGAACGCCTCGTCGTCGAGCGGCTCGAACGTCCAGGTGTGGGCGGTGGTCCAGTCGACCGGCCGGGCCGCGCCGGGCACCCGCTCGGGATAGGCCAGCGCGAGCGAGATCGGCAGCCGCATGTCGGGCGGGCTCGCCTGCGCGACCGTCGAGCCGTCGGCGAACTCCACCATCGAGTGGATGATCGACTGCGGGTGGACCACGACCTCGATGCGGTCGAACCCGATGTCGAACAGCAGATGGGCCTCGATCACCTCCAGGCCCTTGTTGACGAGCGTGGCCGAGTTGACCGTGATCACCGGGCCCATGCTCCAGGTCGGGTGGTTCAGCGCCATCTCCGGCGTCACGTCCGTCAGCTCGGAGCGCTTCCTGCCCCGGAACGGGCCGCCGCTCGCGGTCACCACCAGCCGCCGTACGGCCGACGGGTCGGCCCCGCCGGGCCCGGCCGCCCACAGGCACTGGGCGAGCGCGGAGTGCTCGGAGTCCACCGGGATCATCTGTCCCGGCCCGGCCAGGCGCTTGACCAGCGGGCCGCCCACGATCAGCGACTCCTTGTTGGCCAGCGCGAGCACCCGGCCCGCCTCCAGCGCCGCGAGCGTGGAGGTCAGGCCCAAGGCGCCGGTGATGCCGTTGAGCACGACGTCGCAGGGCGACGCCGCGACCTCCGCCACCCCTTCCGGGCCCGCCAGCACCCTCGGCCGCGCACCGGCCGCCGCCAGGGCTTCGCGCAGCGCGGGTACGGCCGCCGGGTCGGCGACCGCCACCGCCTCGACGCCGAAGTCGGCCGCCTGCCTCGCCAGCAGGTCGACCCGGCCGCCGCCCGCGGCGAGCGCGGTCACGCGGAACCGTCCGGAGGCTTTGGCGACCACGTCGAGTGCCTGGGTGCCGATGGATCCGGTCGAACCCAGCACGACGACGTCTCGGGGCTGCGGCATGGATTGCGAACTCATTCCCTCATTGTCTCCGCGACGCGCCGCGGGGCCGAACGGCACGGGCCCGTACGCGGCTCGGCCGGCGCCGCGAAGAAGAGATCGGCGAACGACGCGCTGATGAGAAAGAGACCCACGAGAAAACAGCACATATATGCCCGAATCCGCCCATAACCGTATAGGCGGATTACGAGAAATCCGGGTGAAGCCACCGCTACCTTCCCGCGTCAGGACATTCGCTCCAGGCATCCCGGCACGGAGGTAGGCATGCACCCCACGGCACGACGTCTCGCGGTTCTCGCGGTCCCCGCGCTCGCGGCGGCGGGCGCGTTACTCCCCGCCCCGCGCGAAGCCGCGGCGACCGTGACGGAGACCGCCGGCAGGGCGGCCGCCGCTCCCCGGCCCGCCGTGCACGAGGCGGCTGGCACGGCGACGGAGCAGCGCACGGTCAAGAAGTTCTGGACCGTCGCGCGGATGAAGGCCGCCAAGCCTCTGATCGCCTCCGGCACCGGCGACCGGCACTTCGCCGTGGGCGGCTTCCCCTTGAACGCCCCCGCTCCGACCACCCCCGGCCCGAGCGCCGGCACGGCGTCTACCGCGGCCCGCGCCTCGTCGCGGACCTCCGGCTCGTCGTGGACCGCCGGCGGGACCGTCACGAAGACGACGGGCAGGGTGTTCTTCACGGTCGCGAAGGGATCGGAGGCCGGGCGCAACGCCTCCTGCTCGGGCACCGCCGTCACCAGCGCCAACAAGAGCGTCGTCTTCACCGCCGGGCACTGCGTGAAGCTGAACGGCGCCTTCCACGCCAACTGGGTCTTCGTCCCCGGCTACGACCGGGGCGACCGGCCCGACGGCACCTGGCCGGCGATCACCCTGCTCACCACCCCGCAGTGGAATTCGAGCGAGGACATGAACTACGACATCGCCGCCGCCGTCGTCGCGCCGCAGGACGGCAAGAGCCTCACCGACGTCGTCGGCGGCCAGGGCGTCGTGTTCAACCAGCCGCGCGGGCGCCAGACGTACGCCTTCGGCTACCCGGCGGGCGCGCCGTACGACGGGTCGAAGCTGGTCTACTGCAGCGGGCGGACCTTCGACGACCACCTCGGCTCGCGGGCCCAAGGGCTGAGCTGCGGCATGACCGGGGGCTCCAGCGGCGGGCCGTGGTTCGTCGGCTTCGACGAGCGCACCGGCAGCGGCCTGCTCAACTCGGTGAACAGCTTCAAGTACAACTTCGCGTCCTACTGGATGTTCGGGCCCTACTTCGGCCCCGAGGCCGAGGCCGTCTACAACACGGCCCAGAAGACGCCCCTGACCTGAGCCCTCGGCCCGATCCCCTCACCCCCGTCCCCGGCTCGATCCCGGCGGCCCGAGCCCGCCGACTCGATTCACGGAAAGTAGCCACGCGAAAACGGTTCGTGGTCCACACTCGGGAGCCATGACTCCAAGCCTCCCCTTGCTTGCCGTCACCTCCCTCGTCGCCGGACTTCTGGGAGCCCCCGTCCGGGACGTCCCCCCGCTGGCGGACGTCGTGGAGCATGTGGCCGGCCATGCCGCCGCGGCCTACTGGACGCCGGAGCGGATGGCGCGGGCGATCCCGATCGGACTGCTGGGAGACCTGCGGAAAATCACCACCGCCCCGCCCAGCACCTCGTCGGTGCTGCCGCTCGTCGCCCGCGCCGCCCTGCCGCCTTCCGCCGGGGCCGCCCTGCCGCCTTCCGCCCTGCGGGCCGCCGCCGACGCCGTTCTCGCGCCCGAGCGTCCGGCGCGCCGGACCACCGGACCGAACAGGACAACCGGGACGAGCGGGAGAAGCGGAACCCGTGAGACCGGCGGTACGCGCGGGACGAGCGGAGCCAAGGCACGGCAGGCGGCGGCGATGCCCCCGGCGACCACGAGCGGCACCCGCTGGGCGGCGGGCGGCTCGGTGACGAAGACCACCGGCCGGGTCTTCCTCACGCTGAACGGCGTGGACTTCTCCTGCTCGGCGAGCTCGGTGCGCAGCGCGAACAGGGACCTGGTCGTCACCGCCGGGCACTGCGTCAAGGACGGCGCCGGGGAGTGGGCGGAGAACTGGACGTTCGTCCCCGGGTACGACGGGGGACGGCAGCCGTACGGCGCCTTCCCCGCGCGGCGCATGTTCGTCGCCGGGCCGTGGTCGCGCTCCGGCGACGACGACTACGACGTGGGCATGGTCGCCGTGGAGGCCGTGGACGGGCGTCACCTGACGGACGTGGTGGGCGGGCAGCCCATCGCCTTCTACCCGCCCCGGGGCCGCCGGACCTACGGGTTCGGGTTTCCCGCGGACCCGCCGTACGACGGGGAGCGGCTGCTGTACTGCGCGGGCGTGCCGCACGCCGACCCGCAGGGGCAGACCCGCGACCAGGGCCTGCGCTGCGACCTGACGGCCGGGGCCAGCGGCGGCCCCTGGCTCACCGGCTTCGACCCCGCCTCCGGCCGCGGCACGCTGACGTCCGTCAGCAGCTTCAAGTACAGCAACGACCACCGCACCATGTACGGCCCCTACTTCGGCTCCGCCGTACGCGACCTGTTCCGCACCGCCGAGCGCGCGTAGCGGCCGAAACGGCGGCGGCCCGGGGAACGACGCTCCCCGGGCCGCCGCCGGACGCGTGGCCTCGCGTGGCTCTACAGCACGACGTGGATCTACAGGGTGAGACCGGTGAGGACCATGACCTTCTCGTAGGTGAGGTCCTCCATCGCCGAGCGCAGCCCCTCGCGGCCCACCCCCGACTCCTTGACCCCGCCGTACGGCATCTGGTCGGCCCGGTAGGACGGCACGTCGCCGATGACGACGCCGCCGACCTCAAGCTCACGGTTGGCCCGGAACGCGATGTCGAGGTCGCGGGTGAAGACCCCGGCCTGCAGGCCGTACCTGGAGTCGTTGACGGCGGCGAACGCCTCGTCGGCCGAGGCGACCCGCTGCACGATCATGACGGGCCCGAAGACCTCCTCGCAGGCGACCTTCGCGTCGGCGGGAACGTCGGCGAGCACGGTGGGGGCGATGACCGCGCCGTCCCTGGTCCCGCCGGCCAGCAGCCGCGCCCCGGCCGCCACGGCCTCCTTGACCCAGCTCTCGACGCGGATCGCGGCGTCCTCGCTGACGAGCGGGCCGACCTGCGTCTTGTCGTCGGCGGGGTCGCCGGTCACGAGCGCGCCGACGGCGGCGAGGAGCTTGTCGGTGAACGCGTCGGCGACCGCGTCCTCCACGATCACCCGCTGCACGGCGATGCAGCTCTGCCCCGCCTGGTAGTTGGAGAACAGCGCGACGCGGCTCGCCGCCCAGTCGAGGTCGGCGTCGGCCAGCACGACCGCGGCGGCGTTGCCGCCGAGTTCGAGCGTGACGTGCTTGCGCGGCACCCGGTCCATGATCGAGTAGCCGACCGGGCCCGACCCGGTGAAGGAGATGACCGGCAGCCGCGGGTCGTCGACCAGGGAGGACGCGCGGTCGTTGGGCACCGGCAGCACGGAGAACATGCCCTCGGGCAGGTCGGTCTCGGCCAGGATGTCGCCGAGCACGAGCGCCGACAGCGGGGTCGCGGGCGCGGGCTTGACCACGATGGGCGCGCCGACCGCGATCGCCGGGGCCACCTTGTGCGCCACCAGGTTGAGCGGGAAGTTGAACGGCGTGATCGCCAGCACCGGGCCGTACGGCACGCGGGAGACGTAGGCGAGCCGGCCCTGTGCGGCGGGCTCGGTGTCGAGCCGCTGCACCTGGCCGCTGAAGCGGCGGGCCTCTTCGGCGCCGAAGCGGAACGTGGAGATGGCGCGGCCCACCTCGCCGCGCGCCCAGAAGATCGGCTTGCCGTTCTCGGCGCTGATGAGCCGGGCGATCTCCTCGGCGCGCTCGGTCAGCCGCCGGGACACGTGGGCCAGCGCCTCGGCGCGTACGTGGATGGGCAGCGCGGCGGCCTGCTTGCGGACGGCGTCGGCGGCGGCCACCGCCTGCTCGACCTGCTCGGGGGTCGGCACCGAGTGGACGCCGACGACCCGGCCGTCGTGCGGGTTGGTCACGCTCTGCGCGGCGTCCCCGGTGGCGGGGCGGCCGGCGAGCCAGAAGTGGCGAGGATCATCGGAAGTGCGGCCTACGTCCATGTCTTCACGCTATGCCACTGGGTGGGAGGCGGTCGCTACTCCGGACGGGCCAATGGTCATCCCCCGGCACGCCATCCTGGACAACTTCCCACATGTCACAGAAGCGCGGCAATTCGTGATGTTTTCTGTTTCATTGCGGTTTGAAAGGCAAGTGGCATGGTTAAGTCATCGTCTGGGTCTGTCGCGGGACCCCCAATATGAGAAGGGCTCGTCGCTGATGGGTACGCCGGCGCCGCTCGGTCTTCAGGGTGCCTACGCACGCGGCCATCGCAGCACCTATGACGAGCTTCGCACCCGTCTGCTCGACGTCGCCAACAACCTGCTCAAGACGGCCGGGCCGGAAAGCCTCACCGTGCGCAGGATCGCCGCGGAGGCGGGCTGCTCCACCCAGCTCATCTACACGATGTTCGGCAGCAAGGAGGGGCTGGCCGAGGCGCTCTACCTGGAGGGCTTCGAGCGGTTCCGGCGCAGGCTGGAGGCCGTGCCGCGGCGCGACAACCCGCTGGAGCACCTGAGCCTGCTCGGTCCCGCGTACCGGGAGGCGGCGCTGGCCGAGCCCGGCTACTACAGCCTCATGTTCGAGCGGGCCATCCCCGGGTTCGTGCCGAGCGAACGGGCGCGCACGCTCGCGCGGGCCGCGCTCAACATCGTGGACCGGGTGATCGCCGACTGCATCTCCGCCGGTTATCTCGTGCCCACCCAGCCCCGGAAGATCGCCGACGCGCTGTGGGCCGCCGCGCAGGGGGCGCTGAGCCTGGAACGTGCCGGGCATCTGCCCGACGGCAAGACGTACGAGGTCGTCACCAACGCCGCCATCCGCGCCTTCCTCGCGCATCGCTCGGCGTGAGCGCCGGTCACAGGCAGAGCGCGATCCACAGCTCGGCGCGGACGGCGGGATCGTCCAGGTCGCGCCCGAGCAGCTCGCTCACCCGCTTCATCCGGTAGCGCAGCGTGTGCCGGTGGACGCCCAGGCGTTGCGCCGCCGCGTCCCAGTGGCCGTTGCTGGCCAGGTAGGCGCGCAGCGACTCGACCAGGTCGGCGCGCGAGCCGTACTGGCGCAGCGGGGCGAGGATCGCCGCCGCGAACGACGCGGCGGCCGGATCGAGCAGCGACAGCAGCCCGCGCCCGGCGAGCTCGCCGAAGCGGGCCACCGGCGAGGCCGACACGAGCGCCCGCCTGGCCTGGTCGAGAGCCCGGTCGAGGGCGGCGGCGAGGGCCTGGCCCGAGGCACGCTCGAAGAAGCGCTCGGACGCGCCGCCGAGCCCGGCGGCGGGCTCCGGGCGCGGCTCGCGCGCGCCGGCTTCCGGCGACGCCCCCTGCCGGGCTCCCGTCCGGGGGTCCGCGCAGCCCGCGAACAACGCGATCTCCACGCCCGGGGCGCTGACCCCCACCCGGCCGTGCCGCGCGGCCAGCGCGACGGCCTCGTCGGCGCGTGAGTCCGGGGCCAGCACGACGAGCAGCCCCTCCCAGGGCGCGGTGAACGACGCGGGCGCCGCGCCGGCGAGGGCTTCGGCGAGCGCCTCCGGGTCGGAGGTGTCGCAGGCGAGGACCGTGACCGGCTCTCCGGGCAGCCGCATGCCCAGGGCCGCCAGCGTCCGCACGGCGGCCCGCGCCTCACCGGCGAGCAGCAGCCGCAGCACCGCGCCGCGCACCTGCGCCGCCGCCGACCGCTGCTCCCTGCCCTGTTCCAGCGCCAGCGTCAGCAGAGATCCGGCCGCGTTGACGACCGTGTGCGCGATGGGCGAGAACGGCCGCGGCGACCCCACCGCGAAAAATCCCCTGCGGCCGAGCGGCTGGACCACGACGTGCTCGTCCGGGGTGGCCAGCGCGAGGCTCGACAGCGACGGCGCGCCCCGCAGCCGGCCGATCTCCGGCTCCAGCGACCGCGCCGTCTCCTCCGCCCAGTCTCCCGCCGTGCCCGCTTCGGGGGACCCGGCCGCGGAACCGCCGGGCGGCGCGCCCTCGCCGCGGCCCGCCTCGACGGCCCGCCCGCCCGCCGCACCGTGCCCGTCGCGTGGACCGGCGCGCCGGCCGGTGGCGTCGGCGGCGTGCCGTACGGCGCCCGCGGGGTCGAGCAGCAGCGCCCAGCCGCCGATCTCCCGGGCCAGCCGGTCCACCACGGCCGCCGTCCCCTCCCGCTGGAGGGCGGCCCGGGTGAGCCTGCCCTGGGCGGCGAAGGCGCGTTTGATCTCCTCGTACTGCTCCCCCGCGAGCAGCTCGCTGACCGCCTTGCCGATCGCGATGAAGGGCGTGTCTTTCGGCACCTCCAGCAGCGGCAGCCCCGCGGCCTCGGCCGCCTCGGCGAAGGCGGGCGGCACCTCGTCGTGGGTCAGGCCCACCCCGAAGCCCAGCCCGGTGACGCCCCGGGCCACGAGCCTGGAGACGTACGGCACGGCGTCTTCGGCGGTCAGGCGCATGCCGGTGGTGAGCACGAGTTCACCGCCTTCGAGAAACGGCGTGGGGTCTTCCAGCTCGCTCACCGCGACCCAGCGGACGGGCTGGTCGAGGCCGCTTCGCCCCGCGAGCACCTCCAGGTGGAGCGGTACGATCGCGGTGATCCGGCGCAGCGTGGGTGCCACTGGTCTTCCCCCTGAAGAACCGCTCTCGCCCCGGACTTACCGGCTTGTGCTCACCGGCCAAAATTACCCCTACATTCTGACATAGCGGCATATCGGCAGGTGGCGGCGGCGGCCGTAGCGTCTCAGGTATGAGCACTGCCATCACGCACGGCGGCCCAGGGCTTCCGCAGGAGCGCCGCCTCGTCACCGAGATCCCCGGCCCGCGGTCGCGGGAGCTGTTCGCGCGCAGGCAGGCGGCCGTGCCGCCCGGCGTGAGCACCACGCTGCCCGTCTTCGTGACCCACGCCGGCGGCGGCGTGGTCGTCGACGTGGACGGCAACTCGCTGATCGACTTCGGCTCCGGCATCGCCGTGACCAGCGTGGGCAACGCCGCTCCCCGGGTCGTCGAGCGCGTTCGAAGGCAGGTCGCCGACTTCACCCACACCTGCTTCATGGTCACCCCGTACGAGTCGTACGTGGCCGTCTGCGAGAAGCTCAACCAGCTCACGCCGGGCGACCACGAGAAGCGGACGTTCCTGGTCAACAGCGGCGCGGAGGCCGTCGAGAACGCGGTCAAGGTCGCCCGCCACGCCACCGGGCGGCAGGCGGTCGTCGTCTTCGACCACGGCTATCACGGCCGCACGCTGCTGACGATGACCCTGACGGCCAAGAACATGCCGTACAAGCAGGGGTTCGGGCCGTTCGCCCCCGAGGTGTACCGGCTGCCGCTCGCCTACCCGTTCCGCTGGCCGACCGGGCCGGACAACTGCGCCGAGGAGGCCGCGGCACAGGCGATCGACATGATCAACAAGCAGATCGGCGCCGAGAACGTCGCGGCGGTGCTCATCGAGCCGATCGCGGGCGAGGGCGGCTTCATCGAGCCGGCCCGCGGTTTCCTGCCGAGGATCGTGGAGTTCTGCCGCGCCAACGGCATCGTGTTCATCGCCGACGAGGTGCAGACGGGCTTCGCGCGCACCGGCCACCTGTTCGCCTGTGAGGACGAGGGCATCGTCCCGGACATCATCACCACCGCCAAGGGCATCGCCGGGGGCCTCCCGCTGGCCGCCGTGACCGGCCGGGCCGACCTGCTCGACCGCGTGCATCCCGGCGGCCTCGGCGGCACGTACGGCGGCAACCCGCTCGCCTGCGAGGCGGCGCTCGGCGTGCTGGAGACCATCGAGCAGGACAAGCTGGTCGAGCGCGCCCGGCACATCGGCGAGATCATGCTGCCCCGCCTGCGGGCCATCCAGCGGGGCAACCCGATCGTCGGCGACGTGCGCGGGCGCGGGGCGATGATCGCCATCGAGCTGGTGGTCCCCGGCACCAAGGAGCCCCACCCGGCCGCCGAGATCGCGCGCAAGTGCCACGAGCAGGGCCTGCTGGTGCTCACCGCCGGGACGTACGGCAACGTCCTGCGCTTCCTGCCGCCGTTGGTGATCCCCGACCACCTGCTGGAGGAGGGCCTGTCCATCCTGGAGAAGGCGCTCAACGGGGACTAGACCGTTTAAACAACATCAAAAGGGGCACCCGGTCTGTTCCGAGGTGTCCCTTTTGTTGTTGTACGGCTTGCGTTATGCCGCGATTTAACCAGCGCTTGGCCCGACTCGCGCCGATCACGAAGGGTAACCGCGTTATAACGGTTCCGATAGGCGATCGAGGGGGACTTTGATGGGCTGGAACCCGAACGGCGCCGAGCGGCTCATGCTGACGTTCGACCCTGCCGGCCTCACCACCACGCAGCGCGACGGCGACGCCTGCGTCGTCTGCCACAAGAAGTGGCCCCGCCCCCGGATCAAGGTCGGCATGCTCCCCGACAACGCCCCCGTCCACGCGTGCGACGACTGCGCCGAGGCCCTGCTGCCCGCCCCCGAGGGCAAGGTGCCGCTGCCCCGCCGCTCCCGGGCGGCGATGTCCTGACCGGGGCTCACTTCGTCAGATCTTCCAGGTGGGCGGCCAGCACCGCGCTCATCCGCTCGGGCGGCATGGCCTCCGGCCGCGTCAGGGCGTGGATGGCCAGCCCGTCGACGAGGGCGCGTAGCCGCGCCGCCTCGAACTCGGCGTCCCGATGGGCGGCGAGCTCCCCCTGCTCGGCGAGCGCGCGCACGGCCAGGGTCGTCACCTCCGTCGTCCCCTCGTCCGCGCGGCGCAGCCAGTCGGTGGCGGCCGGGTCGCCCTGGGCGCCCGCGGCGAGCTGCAGCCAGACCTCGGCCTCCGCGCGCCGCTCCGCGTCCATCGGCAGCAGCTCCTCGAGCAGGCGGCGTACGGCCACGCGGACGGGCCCGTCGTAGACGGTGGTCTCGATGCGCGCGCGGGCCCGCGCGATGACGTGCTCCATGGCGAAGGCGAGCAGCTCCGCCTGGGTCGAGAAGTAGTGCCGCAGCGCGCTCGGCGACCAGCCGGCCTCCGCCGCGATGCTGCGGACGGTGGCGGCGGCCACGCCGTCCCGGCGCACCACCCGCCACAGCGCCTCGGCGATCTCCTCCCGCCGCGCCCGGTGGTCCACGATCTTCGGCACAGCTCCTCCAGTCGCGCGCTCGCCGTTTTTTTATAGCACGATGTGTGATAAAGGTTTGTAGCACGCTGTGCGAAAAAAAGGGGGGCAGAGATGCTGTTAGGACTGATCGTCGCCTGCGAGGTCGCGTTCTGGGTGGTGCTGGGCGCGGGGCTCGCCGCCCGCTATCTCCTGCGCATGCGGCGGCTCGGCGGCCTGCTGCTGCTCGCCGTGCCCCTGGTGGACCTGGTCCTCCTCGTCGCGAGCGTGGCCGACCTCCGCGGCGGCGGGCGGGCGGACTTCACGCACGGGCTGGCCGCGGCCTACCTGGGGTTCACCGCCGCCTTCGGGCACGACATGGTGCGGTGGGCCGACGTCAGGTTCGCCCACCGCTACGCCGGGGGGCCGCCGCCGGAGCGGCGCGCGCGGTACGGCCGGGAGCGGGCCCGGCACGAATGGCGCGCCTGGGGCAAGGGCATGATCGGCTGGGCCGTCGCCTGCGGCCTGCTGCTCGGCGGCGTCGTGGTCGTCGGCGACCTCGAACGCACGGCGGCGCTGCTGGAGTGGGCCGGCCGCCTGACGTTCGTCATGGTGGTCTGGCTGGTGTTCTGGCCGCTCGCCTGCACCGTCTTCCCCACCCGCCCGCCGCTGACCGGCCACCCGCCCCGGGACGCCCAAGGCGCCGGGCACGACCGGGTGCCGCACGACACCGGCGGCCGGAGCTGAGACGGGTCAGGACACGACGCGCGACCAGCGCTCCACCCACTTGTCATACGCCTTGGGACGCACGGCGAAGTAGACGCCACGGAACGCCCGGGAGGTGCCGACGCGGTAATCCGTGCAGATCCGGCGGGCCCCGCCGGCGCACCCCTCGGGGTTGGCCGGGGCGAGACCCGTCCAGGCGGACACCTTGCGCTGCACGTCTGCCGACATCATGAAGTCGAGCCACTTGTACGCGCACGACGGGTGCGGGGCCTGGGCCGACATCACCCACGCGTCCGCCCACCCGGTCACCGGCCGGTCCGGCAGCGCCCTGACCGGTTTGTTGCCCCGCCTGAGCACGTCCAGGTGGTACGGCGTGGCCTGCGCGAGCCGTACGGACCCGGTCGCGAAGCCCTGGACGACCTCCACGGGGTCGCGCCAGAACGCGCGCCGGCCGTCCTCGTCGGAGGTGAACAGCGCGGCGGCGGCGTCGAGCTGGGCGTCGGTGAGGTCGAACGGGTCCTTGATCTTCGCGCCGCGGGCCTTCAGCACCAGCGCGGCGTCGGCCAGCGACAGCGGGCGGTCCCGCAGCAGCACCGGTCCCTCGTCCTCGAAGAGCGACTCGAGACCGCCGGGGCTGACCTTGCCGGTGTCGTAGAGCACCTCGTTGGTCGCCCAGACGTACGGCACGCCGTACGTGCGGCCGCCGCGGGTGATCGACGGCAGCGTCCGCAGCCGCTTGGGGATCTTGGCGTAGCCGTGCAGCAGGGCCGTGTTGAGCGGGGCGGCCTTGCCCTCGTCGATCAGCCGGCCGCTCACCTCGGGCGTCGCGGAGATCACGTCGAACGACGACGGCGGGAAGTCGCCCGGCTTCTCCTCCTGACGCGGGTCGTAGTAGCGCAGGCTGACCTTGCAGCCGGTCTCCCTCTCGAACGTGCCGACCCATCCGACCTTGGGATCGACGCCGCCCCACTCGGCGTACCCGTCGATGGCCACCACGCTGACGACGCCTTCGCCCGGCCCGAGGGACGCGGCGGGGGCGGGTGTGGCGCCGGCGGAGGACGAGCCGGGGCCGGTGCGGTGGGAGGCGGTCGCCCCGGCGTTCGGCGTGACCACCTGGGTGACGGGCGCGGGGCCCCCGGCACAGGCGGCGGCGAGCAGCCCCGCGGCCGCGACCGCCACGACCAGGTGTGTACGGCGCACGCACGACCCCCCAAGAGAAGAGACGGACGCCCCGAGCCTACTGGGCTCCGCGGGCCCGGGGCGTCGTCCGCGACGTCAGGCGTTGGTGGGGAATCCCAGGTTCACGCCGCCGTGGGAGGGGTCGAGCCACCGCGCGGTGACGACCTTGCCCCGGGTGTAGAAGTGGACCCCCTCGGTGCCGTGCACGTGCGTGTCGCCGAACAGCGAGGCCTTCCAGCCGCCGAAGCTGTAGAAGGCCATCGGCACCGGGATCGGCACGTTGATGCCCACCATGCCGACCTCCACCTCGTTCTGGAAGCGCCGGGCCGCGCCGCCGTCGTTGGTGAAGATCGCCGTGCCGTTGCCGTACTCGCCGGTGTTGATCAGCTCCAGGCCCTCCTCGTACGAGCGGACCCGCACGATCGCAAGCACCGGGCCGAAGATCTCCTCGCGGTGGACGCGGGAGTTCGGCGGCACGTGGTCGAGGACGGTGGGGCCGAGCCAGAAGCCGTTCCCCCGCCCGCCGCGCACCGGGGTCTCCCGGCCGTCGATCACGAGCTTGGCCCCCTCCGCGACGCCGAGGTCGAGGTAGGACGCCACCTTGTCCCGGTGGGCCGCGGTGACGAGCGGGCCCATCTGCGCCTCGGGGTCGTTCCCCGGGCCGACCTGGAGGTCCCGCACCCGCGCCGCGATCTTTTCGACCAGTTCGTCGCCGATCGGGTCGACCGCGAGCACCACGGAGATCGCCATGCACCGCTCCCCCGCGGAGCCGAAGCCCGCGGAGACCGCCGCGTCGGCGACCAGGTCGAGGTCGGCGTCGGGCAGCACGAGCATGTGGTTCTTGGCCCCGCCGAGCGCCTGCACCCGCTTGCCGTGGGCGGTGCCGGTCTCGTACACGTACCGCGCGATCGGCGTGGAGCCGACGAACGACACGGCCCGTACGGCCGGGTGCTCCAGCAGCCGGTCCACCGCCACCTTGTCGCCCTGGACCACGTTGAACACGCCGTCCGGCAGGCCGGCCCGCCGCCACAGCTCGGCGAGCAGCAGCGACGCGGAGGGGTCGCGCTCGGAGGGCTTGAGCACGAACGTGTTCCCGCAGGCGATCGCCACGGGGAACATCCACATCGGGACCATCGCCGGGAAGTTGAACGGGGTGATGCCCGCCACCACGCCGAGCGGCTGGCGGATCGAGTAGGAGTCGACCCTGCTCGAGACGTTCTCCGAGTAGCCGCCCTTGAGCAGGTGGGGGATCCCGCAGGCGAACTCCACGACCTCCAGGCCGCGGGCCACCTCGCCCAGCGCGTCGGAGTGCACCTTGCCGTGCTCCGCCGTGATCAGGGCGGCCAGCTCGTCGCGGTGCGCGGCGACCAGCTCGCGGAACCGGAACAGGATCTGGGTGCGCTTGGTGAGCGAGGCGTCGCGCCAGGCGGGGAAGGCCCGGGCGGCGGCCTCCACGGCCGCGTCGACCTCCTCGGCCGTGGCCAGCGCCACCCGCCCGCTCACCTCACCGGTCGCCGGATCGAACACCTCCGCCGTACGGCCGGTTCCCTCGACGAGCGCGCCGTCGATCCAGTGGTTAACGTGCTTCATCGTTGACGGTCTCCAAAGCGGTGACGAGGATGCCCAGGCCCTCGCGGGCCTCGTCCTCGGTGAGCGTGAGCGGCGGGGCCATGCGCAGCGTGCTGCCGTACAGGCCGCCCTTGCCGGCGAGCAGGCCGAGCTTCTTGGTCTCCTCCAGGAACCGGGCGGCCAGCTCGGGGGCGGGCGCGCCGGTGGCGGGGTCGACCAGCTCGATCGCGAACATCAGGCCCCTGCCCCGCACGTCGCCCACGACGGGCAGCCGGCCGGCCGCCTCGCGCAGCCCGGAGATGATGATCTCGCCGGTGCGCGCGGCGTTGGCCTGCAGGTCGTGGTCGAGCACGTAGTCGAGGGTCGCGTTGGCCGCCGCCATCGCGAGCGGGTTGCCGCCGAAGGTGGACAGCCCCACGGCGTGCGGGCCGTCCATGAGGTCGCCGCGCGCCACGACGCCGCCGACGGCGAAGCCGTTGCCGAGCCCCTTGGCGAAGGTCATCATGTCCGGCGTCACGCCGTGGTTCTGGATGCCGAAGAACGCCGATCCCGTACGGCCCCAGCCGGTCTGCACCTCGTCGGAGATGAACAGGATGCCCTCCTCGTCGAGGACCTCCTTGTACGCGGCGAACAGCCCGTCGGGTGCCATCGTGAAGCCGCCGACGCCCTGGATCGGCTCGGCGATCAGCGCGGCGACGTCCTTGGTCACGGCGGTGGCGAGCACGTGGCGCAGGTCGTCCACGCAGGCGGCGATGTAGTCGGCGTCCGACATGCCGCGGAACTGCGCGAGGTGGCGGTCGGCGCCGTGCAGGAAGTGCACGTTGAGCGGCGACAGCGAGTTGTTCTTCCACGAGCGGTTGGAGGTCACGCTGATCGCGCCGAACGACCGGCCGTGGTAGCTCTGCCGCATGGCGAGCACCTGGTCGGACCCGCGGGCATAGGTGGCGAGCAGCAGGGCCGTCTCGTTGGCCTCCGTGCCGGAGTTGGTGAAGAAGACCTTGGCGTCCGGGATGCCCGACAGGCGGGCGATCTTCTCGGCCAGCTCGACCTGACCGCGGATGAGATACAGCGTCGAGGTGTGGACGACCCCGGTGGCGAGCTGGCGCTCGACGGCCTCCCGCACCTCGGGCACGTCGTACCCGATCATGTTGGTCAGGATCCCGGCGAAGAAGTCCAGGTAGCTCTTCCCGTTCGCATCGACGACGCGGTTTCCCTTGCCGCCGACGATTTCGATGGGCTCGTTGTAGTAGAGGGCCATCCAGTTCGGCATGACCGCGCGATGGCGTGCGAGAAGGTCCGGCATGCTCCGAGTATCCCGGCTGGCGGGCGACCGCCTAACCCGTCAGCCTGTCTGGGATATCTCGAACTTCGCTTACACAGTGCTGGGCGCCGCGGGCTCCTTCGCGGGAGCCGTCCCGGCGGCCTTCCCGCGCAGGAACAGCAGCGCGACCAGGGCCGCCGCGAGCGAGCAGGCCGCGCCCACCCACGAGCCGGCGGACATCGCCGAGACGAACGCGTCGCGTCCGGCGGCGGCCACGGCGGGGTCGCCCAGGCTCACCGCGACGCCGATCGACTCGCGCGCCGCCGGCGGCGCCGACTCCGGCATGGCCGCGGTGTAGGCCGCGGCGAGCACGCTGCCGAGGACGGCCACGCTCAGCGCCATGCCGACCTGCTGCACCGTGTCGTTGAGGGCCGAGCCGACCCCGGCGCGCTCGGGCGGCACCGCGCCCATCAGCGTCGCGTACGCCGCGGGACCGGCCAGGCCGCCGCCCACTCCCATCACCATCAGGCCGGCGATGAGCGTGCCGTACCCGCCGGTGATCGTGGACAGCAGCGCGAACCCGGCGGCCATGACGACCAGGCCGGAGACGATGAGCACCCGGTTGCTCACCTTCTTGCCCAGCGCCGCGCCCAGGCCGTTGAACACCATCGTGGCCACCACGTACGGCAGCAGCGCGAACCCGGCCTTGAGCGGCTCGTAGCCCAGGACGAACTGCAGATACTGCGTGAGCGCCAGCATCAGCGCGCCCGCCCCGAACGACAGCAGCACGATGGAGAAGCACGCGCCGCTGAACGAGCGGTTCCGGAACAGGCCGAGCGGCAGCATGGGGTGGGGGGTGCGGCGCTCCCACAGCACGAACGCCAGCAGGGCGGCCACCGAGATCACCACGGCCAGGGGGTTGAGACGCCCGCCGGGCGCCGAGATGACGGCCCAGACCAGCCCGCCCATGCCGGCCGTGGACAGGATCACGCCGAGCGGGTCGATCTGTCGCGTCTCGCCGTGCGTCTCCGGCATCAGCGTGAAGGCCGCGACGATCGCCAGCACCGCGATCGGCACGTTGATCAGGAAGACCGAGCCCCAGTAGTAGTGCTGAAGCAGGAACCCGCCGATCGTCGGGCCGGCGATGACGCCGACCATGGCGACCGAGCTCCAGGCGGCGATGGCCTTGCGCCGCTCGCTCTCGTCGAACACGGTGATGAGGATCGACAGCGTCGACGGCATCACGCAGGAGCCGCCGACGCCCATCAGCGCGCGGGCCGCGATGAGCTGCCAGGGCTCGGTGGCGAGCGTGGCCGCCAGCGACGCCCCGCCGAAGAACGCCAGGCCGATCACGAGCATCCGCCGCCTGCCGTACCGGTCGGACAGGCTGCCGGCGGTGAGCAGCAGACCCGCGAACACCAGGACGTACGCGTCGATGACCCACTGCACGTCGGACGGCGTCGCCCCGAGGTCGCGCATGAGCGACGGGATCGCGAGGTTGAGGATGGTGTTGTCCACGACCAAGGTGAGCAGGCTCAGGCAGAGGACGCCGAGGATCCACCAGCGCCGGGGATGGGACATAAGGCTCCCCCTCGAACAGTGTGCGAGTAGACTCGGACACTGTACGACTCTATCGAACACTGTGCGAGCCAATATTGTGAGGCCGTGTCAGCGAAGCCGTTCTCGTCTGTCTGGACCCGCGAGCGCAAGGGAACGCGCGAGCAGGGCCTCAGCCGTGCCCAGATCGTCCGGGCGGCCGTCGAACTGCTCGACGCCGAGGGCCTCGACGCCCTCAGCATGCGCAAGCTCGCCGCCCGGCTCGGCGCGGGCGCGACCAGCCTCTACTGGCACGTGGCGAACAAGGACGAGCTGATCGAGCTCGTGATGGACGAGGTCTACGCGGGCGTCGTGCTGCCGGAGGCCGCCGACTGGCGGGAGATGGCGAGCGCCTTCGCGTACGGCATGCGCCAGGCGGTCTTCGACCACCCCTGGAGCGCGAGCCTCATCGGCACGGTCCCCGGGCTCGGGCCGAACGCGCTGACCGCGGCCGACCGGCTGATGGGCGCCTTCATGCGCGCGGGGTTCGAGGGCGTCGACGTGGACTACGCCATGACGGCCGTCGTGTCGTACACGCTGGGCGCCACGATCCCCGAGGTCGCCTTCCTCAGCTCGCTCAAGGCGACGGGCAGGAGCATGGAGGAGCTGCGGGCCACAGTGGACCCGATCGTGACGAAGCTGGCCGCCGACCGGCCCAACCTGCTGGAGCACTACCGGTGCTACCAGCAGGACTACGACCTGCTCGTGGCCCGGCGGCTCGCCTTCGACTACGGGCTGACGGCCCTCCTCGACGGTCTCGGCGCACGCCTGCGCCGGCAGGACGGTCCCGGCGCGGGCACGTGATGAGGGCCGGCGGACAATGTGTCGGCCGGCGAGGGCTCACCCTTACATGATGATCGGGTAGCCTCTGAGCATGCTTCCCACGGTCGCCGACGTGCTCGCGCTGGACACCGTCCGGCGCGGCAGCCCCCGGGTGGTGGCGGGGAGCGACCGGCTGGACACCCGGGTCCGGTGGGTTCACGTGGGCGAGGTGCACGACATCGCCCACCTGTTACGCGGCGGCGAGCTGATCCTCACCACCGGGGTGGCGCTGCCACACGAACCCGACAAGCTGGTCGAGTACGTCTGCGAGCTGGCCGCCGTCGGCGCCTCGGGCCTGATCGTGGAGCTCGGCCGCCGGTTCGTCCGCGAGCTGCCGAGGGCCGTGGTCAAGGCGGCGGAGGAGCACGGGCTGCCGCTGATCACGCTGGCCCGCGAGACGCCCTTCGTGCAGATCACCGAGTCGGTCCACGCGCGGATCATCGACATCCAGCTTCAGGAGCTGCGGGCCTCCGAGCAGCTGCACGAGGTGTTCACCGAGCTGTCGGTCGAGGGCGCGTCCCCGGCCGAGGTGCTCAACCAGGTCGCCCGGTTCTCCGGCCGGCCGGCGCTGCTGGAGAACCTGGCCCACCAGGTGCTGGCGTGCGACCCCGCCGGGGGCGACATCGGGGCCGTGCTGGCCAACTGGGAGACCAGGTCGCGCACGGTCATGCCGTCCGAGCGGACCGCCTACGACGCCGCGGCCGGCTGGCTGGTGACCATGGTCGGCGCCCGCGGGCAGGACTGGGGGCGGCTCATCCTGCTGTGCGACTGTCCGCCCAGCCCCCGCGACATCGTGCTGGCCGAACGCGCGGCGACCACGCTCGCGCTCAGCCGCCTGCTGGAGCGGCACCAGGAGTCCCTGGAGCGGCAGGCCCACGGCACCATACTGACCGGCATCCTCACCCACGCGTACGCCGATCCCGACGAGGCCGCCGCCCGCGCCCGGGCCGTCGGCGTGCCGCTCACCGGCCGCAGGCTGGTCAGCGCCGTCATCCGGATGACCGCGCCCGCCGGCACCGCGCTCGGCGAGCAGGCCAGGCTGGGCGAGCTCGCCGAGGCCGGCGCCGCCGCCTGCCGCGAGGCCAAGCTGCCCGCCCTGGTCGGGGCGCTGGACCAGGGCCGCGTCGGAGTGCTGCTGCCGCTGCCGCCGCGCATGACCGCGGAGGCGGCGCTCGGCACGCTGGCCGAGCGCCTGCGGGCGAACTTCGCCATGCCGTTCGTGCTGGCGGCCGGCTCGGTCGTCGAGTCCGTCAAGGACGTGCGGCGCAGCTTCCTGGAGGCCGAGCAGGTGTCGGAGGTCGCCGTGCGCCAGCCCGACGGGCGGGCGTTCTACCGCCTGCCCGACCTGCGGCTGCGCGGCCTGCTGCACCTGCTGCGCGACGACGCGCGGCTGCAGACCTTCGCCGAGCGCGAGCTGGGGCCCCTGCTGGCCTACGACGCCCAGCGGCACGGCGACCTGACCAGAATCTTGCGCATCTACCTCGACTCGGGACGCAACAAGGCGGTGGCCGCGCAGAAGGCTCACCTGTCCCGGCCGGCCTTCTACGACCGCCTGCGGCGGCTGGAGCGCGTCCTCGACACCGACCTGGACGACGTCGAGTCGTGTCTGTCACTGCACGTCGCGCTCCTGGCCCTGGAGACCTTCCGCCGCGAAAATACGTGACCCGCGCCACGACACGCGCAGCCGATTTGCCCTGTTAGGGGCCCGGCGGGCGATTGCTTGCGTAGATGTCGACACCCGGAAAGTAGGTATGTCGCCCCGGGTGTAAGTCCTCTCGCACCCGGCTACTGTCCGCATACTCGCGCTCACGGGGTGAATCGTGCTTACCTCGAAACGTGCCCACGATGAGCGAACCCACAATCAGCCCGGCCGTCGTCGTACGCGCCCTGTCCGCCCGCTTTCCCAAATGGACCATCTGGTGGGGTGAGGCCACCGCGCGCTACTGGGGCATGTCCCGGCGGCGCGACGGAGAACTCGTCCACATCGAGGCCCGGTCCGCGCAGGAGTTCGTCCAGCGCGCCCGGGAGATCGACGCCCGCACCCCCTGACGTTTAGGCAGTTATGTCCTTAAACGTCTGATTCAAATCACACAAGTTGACTGGCGTTTCTGGGAATTTCATGGTCTTTGGCGCGTTTCCGTCGTCTCCATGCGCGATTCTCGTCACGATGGTCCCCGGAAAAAAGATCAGCGATGGGGAGCGATCGCATGAGACGCCGCCTGGTCGCCGGGGCCGCCGTGCTGGCCCTGGCGACGACCATCCCTTCGGCCCCGGCCGCCGCGGATCCCGTCGCCGGACTGCCGGCGGGGAGCTTCCCCCTCGGCGAGCCGGGGATCCCGAAGTCGGCGGCCAAGAGCCTCGGTCCCGGGATCAGCTACTTCACCCTCCGCCACGGCACGCCGCAGGACGGCTACACGGTCAGCGTGGTCGTCAAGGGCAAGGACTTCATGTCCGAGGCCAAGGCGCAGGCCCAGGCGGCGGCCGTGCAGATGGCCGGTTTCGAGCCCGTGATCGTGAAGTTCACCCGGCCCGCCGTGGCCGACCACCCCGCCGGCGACTACTTCATGGTCCGGGTGGGCAGCTGGCCGCTCGACCAGAAGGCCGAGGCCGCCAAGGTCGTCAAGCGGCTCAAGGACGCCGGGGTGAGCGCGAAGGTCGACTTCCAGGGCGACGACGGCTTCGTCACCACCGGCCCGTGGAATGTGCGGGTCATCGTCGTCGACCCGCGCACCTTCCGCGGCTCCTACCAGGCCTCGCTCGGCACGAGCGTCGCCAAGCGGGAGAAGGTCTCGGCGATGGCCTCCGCCGCCAAGGCGATCGCCGCTGTGAACGGCGGCTTCTTCGACATCCACACGCTGCCCGCCTTCCGCGGCGACCCCACCGGCATCTCCGTCGTCGGCGGCAAGCTGCTCAGCGAGGCGGTCAACGGCCGCGTCGGCCTGGTCCTGCGGGGCCGTACGGCCCGCGTCACCGAGCTGGCCTCCTCGGTCGCCGCCCGGGCGGCCGACGGCGCCACCATCGCGGTGAACGGCCTCAACCGGGTGCCGAAGCCGGACGAGCTGGTCATGTACACCGAGGAGCTCGGGCGGGACACCCCGAAGGACGACGGCGTCGAGGTGGTGCTCGACGCCTCCGGAAGGGTGACCGCCGTCCGCGAGTCCGGCGGGCCCGTGGCGCCCGGCACCCGCGTGCTGCACGGGGTGGGCGTCGCCGCCGACTGGCTGTGGCAGCACGCGGGCGAGGGCACGGTCGTCACGGTCGCCACCCGGGTCACCGACCTCCGGACCGGCAAGGCCATCCCGCTCACTCCGGACACCCACGTCATCGGCGGGGCGATCGGCCTGGTGCGGGGCGGCAAAACCTCGATCACCGCGGCGCGGGACGGCATGGCCAACACCAACATGATCCTGCGACGCCACCCGCGCACGCTCGCCGGCGTGACCCGCGACGGCAAGCTCGTCATCGCGGTCGTGGACGGCCGCGCGCCGGGCAGCACGATCGGCGCCTCGTTCTTCGAGGCGGCCGCGCTCATGCGCTGGCTCGGCGCGCGCGACGCGATCAACCTGGACGGCGGCGGGTCGACCACCATGGTGATCGGCAAGAAGGTGGTGAACCGTCCCTCCGACGGCGCGGAGCGGGCAGTCGGCGACGCCCTGTTGATCGTCGGCCCTCGCTGAACCTCGCCTGATCCGGGGATCAGGCCGGAGACTCCGCGACAAGCCGGGCGATCGACTCGTCGTCGCAGGTGTCCCAGAACACGCCCACCGTGTCTTCGAGGTGGTCGAACGAGGCCGCCTCGAAGAGCACCTCCTGATATTTCGTGATGTCGTACTGGGTGGTCCCCATCGCGGCGATGTCGAGCGGCCGGATGTCCATCTCGCGGAACTCCTCGATCTCGCCGTACGAGCTGAGGATCCCCGCGCCGTACGCCTTGAGCTCGCCGTCCTCCCGCATCACGCCGAACTCCAGCGTGAACCAGAACACCTTGGACACGAACTCCAGCGCCTCGTCCGACTCGACCCTGCGCGCGGCCCGGCCGGCGGCGCGGTACAGCGCGGCGAAGCGGGGCGAGGCCAGCGTGTTCGCGTGCCCGATCACCTCGTGGATGACGTCGGGCTCGGGGGTGTAGAAGGGCACCGAGTGGTGCCGGATGTACTGCGTGGAGTGGAACAGGCCGTCGGCCAGGACGCCGTAGAACTCGCGGAGCGGGACCAGCCCGGCCGCGGGCAGGTAGCGGAACCCGGTCAGCGGCTCCAGCAGGTCGCCCACCTCCTGGAGCTGCGGGATGCGGTCCTCGGGCAGACCGAGCCGCTTGGCGGCGTCGAGGAACTCGCGCACGGCGTACTTCTGATGCTTGACCGCCAGTTCCTTGCTCACGAGCGCCCACACCCGGTGCTCTTCGTCGGTGTACTCGACCGCCGGAATGGGGTCGCCGGGGGTGTGGTTCAGCGCCAGCGCCGCGATCGCGTTGCGCCGCTGGCGGTAGACGGCGTCGGCGAAACCGGGGTGGCTTGTGGCCAGCTCGACGACGACGGATCCGTCATCCTTCGTCGCCACCGGAGCGAAGTACTGCGCTTCTTCGAACATACCGCCATATGACAACAAGTAACCGTTTGGCTGGCAAGAGTGACCAGTTGGAGTGTGCGAATCGCTCAAAACAGTGCTTTCATGCGGAGATCCACTGGTCGAATCGCTCAGTCTGGGCGTACCCTCGGCGCATGCTCGACGCGCTCGACAGCCGCCTGCTCGTCACCATGCGAGCCAACCCCCGGATCGGGCTCACCGAACTGGCCCGCCTGCTCGGCGTGGCCCGGGGCACCGTGCAGGCGCGACTGGACAAACTCGTCGCGCGCGGCGTCATCGCCGACTTCGGCCCGACGATCACCACCGAGCAGATCGGCTATCCCATCCTCGCCTTCGCGTCCCTGCAGATCGCCCAGGGCCGGCTGACCGAGGCCGTGCGGTGGCTGGACGGCATTCCGGAGATCCTCGAGGTGTACGGCACCAGCGGCCAGGCCGACCTGCTGTGCCGCGTGGTCGCCCGCAGCACCCCGCACCTCCAGGAGATCATCGCCCAGATCCTCGCCTCACCCGCCGTCCAGCGCACCGACACGACGATCGCCCTGTCGACCCAGATCCCCTTCCGCATCGAGCCTCTGCTCAAGGCCGCCGTGACACCACCTGGGTCATGAGCGGCGTCGAGCGCTCGCCGGCGTGAAAGAGCCCCGGCCCGGACGGCGAGCCAGATCTCCTCCCGTCCGAATAACAGGGATTGAGCCCGACCGAGAAAGACCCGGCTTCGGCGGCCGAATTTCAGCCGAGACATTACAAGGGTGTTTCGGGCTCCCATTAACAATTTATCGCGGGCGAGTATTGCACATCTTCGAATGGGCACTGATGATGAGGGAGAAACGGGCGTTCTTCCGTGTGCCCAGAGAAGATGGAGATGCGATGAAGTTTCGTAGCCTGGCCGCTTTGATTGGGGCGGGCGTTCTCGCCGCTGCACTGTCCCCCCAGGTGGCGATGGCCGGACCGGTGACGGACCACCTCGTCGAGGCGGAAGGGCTGGTGGACGAGCTGAATTCGATCGGGTGGCCGACGGAGTCGGCGTACAACAAATACTGCGGCACCGGGTGCAGTGGTTCCGTGGTCACCTGGGGCACGCCGGGAAATCCGACTACGTATTACAACGAAAGTCAGTGCGCGCCATTCGTCACCCAGCTTCTGAAGCACACCTACTCGTGGGCCACCAACTCGTATTTCACGACTTATTTCTCCAGCACCAGCCCCAACAGCGCGCGATACTACGACCGGATCAACGCCGGCACCGTGGCACACATGGACAAGATCACCAAGGTCGCCTCCCTCCAGCCCGGAGACATCATCGCGATCAAGTACGAGGAGGGCGCCAGCGGAGGGAGCGGCCACACGCCTGTGGTCCGTTCACTGGCCGGCACGGTGGTCACCGACAGCGACCCGAACACGACCGAGTACGTGGTCGAGGTCGTCGACTCCACCAGCAACCCGCACGGCACGGCCCCCGTCTCGACCGGCCACCACGACTCGCGCAGCAGCGGTTCCACCGAATACAGCGGTGTCGGGTACGGCTACATGGTGTTCTACGCCGACGCGAACGGCGACTTCTACGGGTACCGATGGGGGACCGACGAGAGCACCTTCCACCCCGTCACCACCAGGCCCATCGTCGCGGCCCGGGTGACGTCCGAGCCCTAAAGCAAGCCATAAGGGCGGGCCGCCACGGCAGCCGTAAAAAGGTCTTGTAAAAACAAATAGGGGCTACCCCGTGAGGGGTAGCCCCTATTTTTGAAAGATTGTCCGGCGGCGTCCTACTCTCCCACACCGTCCCCGATGCAGTACCATCGGCGCTGACAGGCTTAACTTCCGGGTTCGGAATGTAACCGGGTGTTTCCCTGCCGCTATAACCGCCGAAA
>NZ_BMPY01000029.1 GCF_014647835.1 Microbispora rosea subsp. aerata | reverse complement strand
CTTCTACCGGAGGCTCCACGTCTGTTTTCGGCGCCATAGATTTGTCCGCGTGTCTACCTGAACCTGATCGTCCATGCAGAGGAAAGCCTTAATGTCTGATTCGTTCAGGCTGAGAAAACGTCACTGCAGTCCGCTGAGCCCGGTGTGCAGGTCGGCGCCGATGCCGGGCAATGCGACGGTGACGATGGTCAGGTCGAGCAGAACCATGAAATAACCGAGCGACAGACCTGTCAGCAATGTGCGCGCCGGATTTTCCGGGACGGTTCGCACGTAGGCAGGAGTGGATTTCCGTTCCGCCCGCGTTGACAATTTTCTCCTCTGGCGTGAAGGCATTCCACGCGCACCCGGAACTCAGGTCACGGGTGCGGCACCAGGCCAGTAAATCGAATCTGACGCCCGTTGGCCCGCCCCGAAAACACGGATTCTCCTATGGTTATCATCGGCTGGGCCGATGGCTCGCCGAAAAAAGGGGGACGCGTAATCTCGGAACTGCGGCATCTTCGAACGTTCGAGGTGGTCGCCCGCACACTCAGCGTCACTCAGGCGGCGAAGGAATTGCACTACGCCCAGTCCAGCGTCAGCGACCAGATCCTCGCCCTTGAGCGCGAACTCGGCACCGAGCTGTTCGACCGGACCCAGCGCCGGCTGCGGCTGACTCCGGAGGGCGCCACGCTGGCCGAGTACGCCGGCCGCGTCTTCAAACTGGTCGAGGAGGCCCGCTGGGCGGTCGCGCAGCCCGGCGACGAGCTTGTGGTGGGCGCGCTGGAGACGCTGTGCGTGCATCACATGCCGGAGGTGCTCACGTGGTACCGCGCCCGATATCCGCACGTACGCGTACGGGTGGGCCAGGGCAATCGGGGTGAGCTGTACGACGCGGTGCGGCGGGGCGACATGGAGCTCTGTCTCACCTTCGGCGACGCGCCGCCCGACACCGCGCTGCGCTCGGAGAAACCGGCCGCCGAGCCTCTGGTGGTCATCGTGCCTCCGGGGCATCGTCTCGCCGAGCGCGGCGAGGCCCGGTTTGAGGAGCTGTACGGCGAGCCCTTCCTCGCGACAGAGCGGGGCTGCTGCTTCCGGAAGATGTTCGACGGCGCCTTCGGGACCGTGCTGGAGCCGATCGCGGAGGTGTCGAGCATCGGCACGCTCAGCGCCTGCGTCGCGGCCGGCATGGGCTGCGCGCTGCCGCCGTCGCTCGCCGTCCGCGCCCAGGCGGACCGGCGGGAGATCGCGATGGTGCCGGTCATCGACGCCGACCTGCACACCACCACCATGACCTGGCTGGACCGCAACAGCACCAAGCCGACCCTGGTCGAGTTTCAGAAGGTGCTGCGCGCCCGGCTCGGTCGCTGAAGCCGCGTCCTTGGTCACCTCCGCGCCCCGGCTGCCGGATCTACGGCTTTACCGGTAGGGCGGGGCGGCGGCAGCGCCGCAAGCCGGGCACCCGATCTTTCCGGTAACCGGCAGCCGCTCCACGACAACGCGCTCTGCTCCGCCGACACCCTCGGGCGATGGCAGCGCCGCAAGCCGGGCACACGCGAACTTCCCGGTGACCGGCAGCCGGTCCGCGAGCGCCGCCCCTGCCCTCCGGACGCGGCGCTGCCCGCTGCTCCTATCCCTTGGACGCGGCGCCGTTCGCCGCTTCCTGGACGACCCCGTTCCCCGACGCCCCCGGGGCGTTCTCGGGGAAGTGACAGGCCACCTGGTGGCCGGGGGCGAGCGCCTGCAACGGCGGCTCGACCTGCTTGCAGATCTCCTGCGCCTTCCAGCACCGGGTGTGGAACCGGCAGGCGGGGGGCGGGTTGAGCGGGGACGGCACGTCGCCCTGCAGCCGGATGCGCTCGCGCTCCTTGCGCCGCTTGGGGTCCGGGATCGGCACCGCCGACAGCAGCGCGTTGGTGTACGGGTGCATCGGCGTGTCGTACAGGCCCTTGCGGTCGGCGATCTCGACGATCTTGCCGAGGTACATCACCGCGACGCGGTCGCTGATGTGCCGGACCACCGACAGGTCGTGCGCGATCACCACGTACGTGAGGTCGAGCTCGCTCTGCAGGTCTTCCAGCAGGTTGACGACCTGGGCCTGGATCGACACGTCGAGCGCGGAGACCGGCTCGTCCGCGATGATCAGCTTGGGCTTGAGCGCGAGCGTCCTGGCGATGCCGATGCGCTGGCGCTGGCCGCCGGAGAACTCGTGCGGGTAACGGTTGTAGTGCTCGGGGTTGAGGCCGACCAGTTCGAGGATCTCCTGGACCGCCTTCTTGGTGCCCTGCTCGGTCTTGATGCCCTGGATCCGGAACGGCGCGCCCACGATGGCGCCGACCGTGTGCCGAGGGTTGAGCGAGCTGTAGGGGTCCTGGAAGATCATCTGCACGTCCCGGCGGAGCGGGCGCAGCCGTCCCTGGGACATGTGCGTGATGTCGTTGCCGTCGAAGAGGATCTTGCCGCCGGTCGGCTCGATCAGCCGGGTGATGAGGCGTCCGGTGGTGGTCTTGCCGCATCCCGACTCGCCGACCAGGCCGAGGGTCTCGCCCTTCTTCACGTCGAAGCTGATGCCGTCGACGGCCCTGACCGCGCCGACCTGCCGCTTCAGCAGGCCCTTCGTGACCGGGAAGTGCTTTTCCAGCCCCTGTACGGACAGCAAGGGCTCCTCGTTCACGAAGCCTCCAGGTTCGGCTTGATCTCGTTTTCCCAGATGGCGCGCCTGCGCTCGCGCGGCAGGTGGCAGCGCACCAGGTGGCCGCCTTCGGTCTCCAGCAGCTCGGGGACCTGCGTCGTGGACAGGCCGCCCGTGCGTTCCTCGAACGCGCAGCGCGGGTGGAAGGCGCAGCCGGACGGCACGTTGATCAGCGAGGGCGGCGAGCCCTTGATCGGCATCAGCCGCTCGGTCGGCTCGCGGTCCAGGCGGGGCATCGAGCCGAGCAGGCCCCACGTGTAGGGGTGCTCGGGCCGCTCGAAGATGTCCTCGCACGCGCCGTACTCCACGCACTTGCCGCCGTACATCACGAGGATGTCGTCGGACAGCTCGGCGACCACGCCGAGGTCGTGCGTGATGATGATCAGCGCGGCGTTGAAGTCGCGCTGCAGGTCGCGCATCAGGTCGAGGATCTGCGCCTGCACGGTCACGTCGAGCGCGGTGGTCGGCTCGTCGGCGATCAGCAGCTCCGGGTCGCAGCACAGCGCCATCGCGATCATGGCGCGCTGCCGCATGCCGCCGGAGAACTCGTGCGGGTAGCTGTCCACGCGGCGGTCCGGCTGCGGGATGCCCACCCGGCCGAGCATGTCGATCGCGTGCTTGCGGGCGACCTTCTTGCTGACGTCGTTGTGGATGCGGTACGCCTCGATGATCTGGTCGCCCACCGTGTAGAACGGGTGCATCGCCGACAGCGGGTCCTGGAAGATCATCGCCATCTTCTTGCCGCGCAGCGTCCGGACGTGCTCCTGGCTCGCGCCGACGAGCTCCTCGCCGTCCAGCCAGATCTCGCCGGAGATGCGGGCGCGCCCGCCCTTGTGCAGCCCGAGGATGCCGAGGCTGGTCACGCTCTTGCCGGAGCCGGACTCGCCGACGATGCCGAGCGTCTTGCCCCGCTCGAGCGAGAACGACAGCCCGTCGACGGACTTGACCAGCCCGTCGTCGGTCGGGAAGTGGATGCGCAGGTCCTTGACTTCCAGGAAGCTCATCCCAGCCTCACCCTCGGGT
Source organism: Microbispora rosea subsp. aerata (assembly GCF_014647835.1). Lineage (GTDB taxonomy): Bacteria > Actinomycetota > Actinomycetes > Streptosporangiales > Streptosporangiaceae > Microbispora > Microbispora aerata. The sequence continues at coordinate 97,033 of NZ_BMPY01000029.1, read as the reverse complement.
CCACGACGGCGTACAGGAGGTCGACGATCAGGTTCGCGAGGACCACGAAGAACGCGGCGACGAGCGTCACGCCCATGACCTTGGGCAGGTCCTGGTTGGTGATGGCGTCGATGGCGTACTTGCCGATGCCGGGCAGCGAGTAGGTGCTCTCGGTGAGCACCGCGCCGCCGAGGAGCAGGCCGAAGTCGAGACCGAAGATCGTGACGATGGGAGTGAGCGCGCCGCGCAGGCCGTGCTTGACCACGACCACCCGCTCGGACAGGCCCTTGGCCCTCGCGGTGCGGATGTAGTCCTCGTTCATCGTCTCGAGCATGCCCGCCCTGGTCAGCCGCGCGTACCCCGCGGCGTACAGGAAGGCCAGCGTGATCCACGGCAGGATCAGGTTGTACGCCCACTGGGCGGGGTTCTCCGAGAACGGGGTGAAACTGCCGCCAGGCGCGGTTATGCGGAACGGATGCCCGTAGCTGAAGACGACGAGCGACACGATGCCGGTGAAGAAGATGGGCAGCGACACACCGGCGAGGGCGATTCCCATCGCCGCCCGGTCGAACACGCTGCCGGGTTTCAGCGCGGACAGCACGCCCGTCGCCACACCGGCGATCAGCCAGATGACGGCGGCCCCGATGGCCAGCGACATCGTCACGGGCAGGCGGTCGAGCAGGTCGGGCCAGACCGGGAGCCGGGTGAGGAAGGAGTAGCCGAAGCAGGGCGCCGGGCAGTGCTCCACGGAGGGGCCGTAGTTGTAGTCGGCGCCGAGGACGATGCCCTTGGCGAACCGCCCGTACTGCACGATCAGCGGATCGTTGAAGCCGAGTTGCTCGGCGGCGTCCTTCACCTGTTCCGCGGTGGCGGTGCGCCCGACGTAGCGCGAGGCCAGGCTCTCCGGGGTGGCGCCCGCCAGGCGCGGCACCAGAAAGAAGATGGCGAACGTGATGATGCTCACGATGGTGAGCATCACCGCCGCCCAGATCAGCCGCCGGATGATGTATGTGCCCACAATCCCCCCGGCTCCGGGGGCCGGCCCGCCGGGACCGGCCCCCTTGCCGCGTTCACGCGTCTATGGAATCCGTCTGGTCTCGGCGGGGGCTTACTTCACGCCCATGCCGAGGTAGTCGTACATGCCGTACGCGTCGTTGACGAAGATGTTCGTGGCGTTCTTGCTGCGCACGAGCAGGGTCTTCGTCCACACGTTCGGCAGGATGAAGGCGTCCTCCATGACCTTCTTGTCGATCGCGGTCCACAGCGCGTTGCGGGCGTTGGTGTCGGTCTCCCGCACCGCCTGGTCGATCAGCTTGTCGACCTCCGGGTCGCGGACGCTGATGTTGGAGGAGCCGCCGGCCTCGCGGATGACGCGGCTGTCGACGATCTGCTGCAGGAAGCCGAAGCCGTCGGGCCAGTCGGACTGCCAGCCGTTCATCGCCAGGCCGAGCTTGTTCTTCTTGGCGTAGCCCGGGTTGCCGGCGTACGTGCCGAAGTAGTCGGCCTGCGGGAACGGCTTGAGGGTGAGCTTGATGCCGACCCGGCCGAGCGCCTGCTGCAGCGCCTCGGCCGCGGCCTTCTCCTTGGGCCGCTCCGCCCGGTAGGCGATGTTGGTCTCGAAGCCGTTGGGCTGGCCGCAGGCCGCCAGGGCCTGCTTGGCCTTCTCCAGGTCGCCCTTGTTGTCCGGGCCCGGCGGGTAGAGGTTGAAGTCCTCGTGGCCGGGGATCGCCGGCGGGAGCAGGCTGGTCGCGATCTGGCCGCCGGCGACCTCGCCGCCCCAGGCGTTCTGGAGGGCCACCTTGTCCGTGGCGTACTGGACGGCCCTGCGGCACTCGATGTTGTCCAGCGGCGGGACGTTGCCGTTGACCGAGGTGTACCAGAGCCGGGTGCTCACCGGGTTGTCGGCGTTCGCCTTCACCGCGGGGTCGGACAGGACCCGGCCGAGCGCCGCCGACTGCACGCCGACGCCCGTGACCTCGACGTCGAGGTCGCCGGAGAGGATCCGGTTGTCGACGTCGTCGGCGTTGACGTTGGTGGAGACCTCGTAGCCGTCCGGCAGGGCCTTGCGGTTGGGGTCGGTCGCCGGGTCCCACTGGTCGTTGCGGACCAGCGTGAAGCCCTTGCCGATCTCGTTCTTCTCGAACTTGTACGGCCCGGTGGAGATGACGTGCTCCTTGTACTTCGCGCCGGTGTCCTTGTCCTTGGGGACCGGGATCGTGGCGGGAAGCTGGGCGAAGTAGTCGAAGTTGCTCAGCGGCTGCTTGAGGTGGAAGACGATCGTGTGGTCGTCGGGCGTCTCGATCGCGCTGTCGGTGTTGATGTCCGGCGTCTTGTACGGGCCCTTGTAGCCCTTGGGCCAGTCCAGGAAGTCGTTGAAGTAGGTGTACCCGTCGGGGAACACCTCCTTGTCGAAGGAGCGCTCGATCGCGTACTTCACGTCCTTGGACGTGACCGGGGTCCCGTCCTCGAACTTGATGCCCTTCTTGATCCTGTACGTCCACGTCTTGGCGTCGTCGCTGGGCGTGCCCAGGTCCTCGGCGAGGTCGGGGACGAGCTGGTTGCCCTCCTTGCCGACGGCGGACTTGAACATCAGCAGCGACCGGCCGTACAGCCGGATGAAGTTCCAGGAGTAGCCGTAGTAAGTGTCGGCCGGGTCGAGCGAGTCCCAGTCACCGGGATTGGCCAGCTTGAGGATGCCGCCCTTCTTGTCCGAAGGGTTCACCACCTGCGTCAGGGCGGCGTTGAACTCGCTCTTGCTCTCGGAGCCGGCCGCGGAGCCGCCGGAGGACGACGTGCTGCTGCCCGAACCGCCGCCGCAGGCGGCCACGGCGAGGGCAAGCACGGCGCCGGTGGCCGCCACACCCAGTCTTCTTCTGTGCATTCTGCAAACCCCTTGATGGTAGGAGCCGGGGGACTTTTACGGAGAAAGGGCGGTGCTCAGCGGGCCTTCGGGTCGAGAGCGTCCCGGAGGCCGTCGCCGAACAGGTTGAAGGCCAGGACCGTGATGAAGATCGCCATGCCGGGGAAGAACATGAAGTGCGGGATCGTGTAGAACCGCACGGCGTCGGAGAGCATGCCGCCCCAGGTCGGGGTCGGGGGGCGCACGCCGACGCCGAGGAACGACAGCGCCGCCTCGAACAGGATGTTCGTGGGGATCAGCAGGGTCGCGTAGACGAGGATCGGCGCGACCAGGTTCGGCAGCAGCTCCCGGAAGATGATGTACGGCCCGCGCGCGCCCAGGCTGCGGGCGGCGTCGACGAACTCCCGCTCGCGCAGCGACAGCGTCTGCCCCCGGACGATCCGCCCGATGTACGGCCAGTTGAAGAAGCCGATGATGAACACCAGCAGCGCGACGCGCAGCGCGTCGCCGGTCAGGCCGAACGCCGAGTCGGGGACGGTGCCCGCCAGCGCCATCGCGAAGACCAGGATGGGGAACGCCAGGAAGACGTCCATGGCCTTGCTGATGATCGAGTCGACGACGCCGCCGAAGTAGCCGGCGGTGACCCCGAGCAGGGTGCCGATGGCCGCCGAAAGCAGCGTGGCCAGGAAGGCGATGAGCAGCGAGATCCGCGCGCCGTACACCACGCGGCTGAAGATGTCACGGCCGTTCACCGGCTCGATGCCGAACAGGTGCTCGGCGCTGATGCCGGTGCCGGTCTTCGGCGCCATCGTGGAGCTGTCGATGAGGTCGGAGTTGAACTGCGTGGGGTCCTGCCCGAACGCTCCGACGATCACCGGGGCGAAGACGGCGACCAGGATCAGGAAGACGACGATCAGTCCACCGGTCAGGGCGACCTTGTCGCGCTTGAGGCGCATCCAGGCGATCTGACCGAGAGACCGGCCCTGGATCGCCTTCCCGCCCGACGCCCCGACGACGGCTTCCGGAGTGGCGTGCGTGTCCCCACCGGTGACGTCCATCGGCGCGGTCATCGGTCCTCCTTCGCCCTGCCCGAGCCGGCCGCGTTGGCGGTGACACGCTCGGGGTGGCCCGGGATCGAACCGGCGACGGATAAGCGATGGCCGCTTACGACCTTGCCTCGCACGGCCATGTGGTGCAGGCCCCCTGGATCCCAGACGACATTGTCATAAGGGGCCGCGTGGTGTGCGACCCCCGGAGGCAGAATCTATGGTCTGAGCTGGGATGACCAGCCCCCAGAGGTGCGCTGTGGCTCAACTGTGATTCATGCGAAACTCATTCGTGTTGATCTTGAATGGTTTGTCCGAGTCACGTTTCGATTGTGTCGTGGAACTGTAACATTGCACTGATGGGTAACTTGGTCCCACGATGTGGGATGGTCAGGTGATCCCCCGGCGCTTCAGAATGTCCTCAATGTCGGAGAAATCATCCCCAGTGGACTGTTCGACCTGTCGCGGCGCCTTCTTCCCGTCTTGTGCCGTTTTTCCGGTCTGCGTGGGTTTGGGAGTAGCGGACCGCTCCGGCGCCGCCGCGCCGCCCTCCGGCCGTGCCGTACGGGCCCGGGACAGCGCCCGGCCGCGCAGCGTGCCGGAGACGACGAACAGCAGCGCCGACAGCCCGGCAAGGATCACCCCGGCCCACACCGACGGCGACAGGACCAGGCCGGTCACGAAGCCCACCGCCGCCGCGCCGATGTTCCACAGCGTCTGCAGCGCGCCGGTGAGATAGGCGGCCAGCGGCAGCAGGGACCAGGCGGTGGCCCGCAGCCCGGCGGTCGCCCCCCGCCGCCGGAAGGCCAGGTAGCTGAGCCCGATCCCCACCGCCGTGAGGCCCGCGCACAGCGGCAGCCAGGCGATGTCGTTGAAAGTCATGACGGGTCCCCTTCGTCCACGGCGTACCCCCATCCTGGCACCCGCGGCGCGATCTCGCGGGGCGCGCTACCGGACGAGCGAGTGCAGGAAATCCACGTCCACGTCGAGCAGCGACGGCATGACGACCCGCCCGGGCGCCTGGGCGATGGGCAGCACGCCCGGGACGGCGACGACCCGGCAGCCGGCCGCCGTGGCCGACGCGACGCCGTTCGGCGAGTCCTCCAGGGCCACGCACCGCCCCGGGTCCACCGACAGCAGGCCGGTCGCGGTCAGGTACGGCTCCGGGTGGGGCTTGGTGTTCATGACGTCGTCGGCCGTCACGACGACCTCGAAGTGCTCCCGCCCGACGGCCTTGAGCACGGCGTCGGCGATGCTCCGCAGCGAGGAGGTGACCAGCGCCGTGCGCACCCCCCGGTCGGCGAGCGCGCGCAGCAGGTCGAGGGCCCCCGGCATCGGCTCCACGCCCCTCGACAGGCGGCTCTCCATTCCGTCGATCAGCCACTCCCCCACCGTGGCGGGATCGACGTCGGCCTGCGTCAGCTCCAGCATGTACGCGACCGTGCGGTCCCAGGAGCCGCCCACGAGCTGCTCCTGGTGCTCCGGGCCCCAGGTGCCGCCGAGGCGGGTGACCACCTCGGTCTCGACCTCGAACCAGACCCCTTCGGTGTCGACGAGCAAACCGTCCATGTCGAACAGCACGGCGTCCACGTGGCCCCTTTCCCCCGGCGCTCCCCCGATCAGGGGGGAGCAACATGGTAAGGGGCGCGTGTGAACGCCGGTGCGGCCGGTCAGACGTTGAAGTACTTCGCCTCGGGGTGATGGACGACCAGGGCGGAGGTGGCCTGCTCGGGGTGGAGCTGGAACTCCTCCGACAGCGTCACGCCGATGCGCGCGGGATCGAGCAGCTCCATGACCTGCACCTGGTCTTCCAGGTTGGGGCAGGCCGGGTAGCCGAAGGAGTAGCGGCAGCCGGTGATGTTCACCTTGAGCATGTCCTCCAGCGACTCGTCGCCGCCGATGCCCAGCTCCGACCGCACCCGCGCGTGCCAGTACTCCGCCAGCGCCTCGGTGAGCTGCACCGACAGGCCGTGGAGCTCCAGGTATTCGCGGTAGGCGTCCTTGGCGAACAGCTCGGCCGTGGCCTCGCCGATCCGCTTGCCCATCGTGACCACCTGGAGGGCGACGACGTCGGTCTCGCCGGACTCCCGGGAGCGGAAGAAGTCGGCCAGGCACAGGTGCCGGTCGCGGCGCTGCCTGGGGAAGGTGAAGCGGGTGCGCTCGTTCCCCGCGTCGTCCAGGATGATCAGGCTGTCGCCCTCGCTCACGCATGGGAAGTAGCCGTAGACGACGGCCGCCTCCAGCAGGTTCTCCGTCTGCAGCCGCTCCAGCCACATCCGCAGCCGGGGCCTGCCCTCGGTCTCGACCAGCTCCTCGTACGACGGGCCGTCCCCGCCCCGGGCGCCCTTGAGGCCCCACTGGCCCATGAACGTCGCCCGCTCGTCGAGGAAGGCGGCGTAGTCGGCCAGTGGGATGCCCTTGACCACCCGGTCGCCGAGGAACGGCGGCTTGGGCACCGGGTTGTCCGCGGCGACGTCGGAGCGGGCCGGCAGGTCCTCCTCGGCCGTCCGCTTCAGCACCGCCCCGGTCTTCACCCGCCGCGTGCGCAGCGGCGGCAGCGTCGCGCCGTCCTCGCCGCGCTTGACCGCCATGAAGGCGTCCATCAGGCGCAGCCCCTCGAACGCGTCGCGCGCGTACCGCACCTCGCCGCGGTACAGGTCGGCCAGGTCCTGCTCGACGTACGCCCTGGTCAGGGCGGCGCCGCCGAGCAGCACGGGGTACTTTTCCGCGAGCCCCCTGGAGTTCATCTCCTCCAGGTTCTCCTTCATGACCACCGTGGACTTCACCAGGAGCCCGGACATGCCGATCACGTCGGCGCGGTGCTCCTCCGCGGCCTCCAGGATCGCCGACACCGGCTGCTTGATGCCGAGGTTGATCACCTCGTAGCCGTTGTTGGACAGGATGATGTCGACGAGGTTCTTGCCGATGTCGTGGACGTCGCCCTTGACCGTGGCCAGCACGATGCGGCCCTTGGTGCTGCCCTCGACCTTCTCCATGTGGGGTTCGAGGTAGGCCACCGCCGACTTCATCACCTCGGCCGACTGCAGCACGAACGGCAGCTGCATCTCGCCGGAGCCGAACAGGTCGCCGACGACCTTCATGCCGTCGAGCAGCACGTCGTTGATGATCTCCAGGGCGGGCCGCTGGGCCAGGGCCTCGTCGAGGTCGGCCTCCAGGCCCTTGCGCTCGCCGTCGATGACGCGCCGCTTGAGCCGCTCCCACAGCGGCAGCCCGGCCAGCTCGGCCGCCTTGCCGGCCTTCAGCGACGCCGCGTCCACGCCCTCGAACAGCTCCATGAACCGCTGCAGCGGGTCGTAGCCCTCGCGCCTGCGGTCGTACACCAGGTCGAGCGCGACCTGACGCTGCTCGTCGGGGATGCGGTTCATCGGCAGGATCTTCGAGGCGTGCACGATCGCGGAGTCGAGCCCGGCGTTGACGCACTCGTTGAGGAACACGCTGTTCAGCACGATCCGGGCCGCCGGGCTGAGGCCGAACGACACGTTGGAGACGCCCAGCGTGGTCTGCACGCCCGGGTAGCGGCGCTTGAGCTCGCGGATCGCCTCGATCGTCTCGACGCCGTCGCGCCGGGTCTCCTCCTGGCCGGTGGCGATCGGGAACGTCAGGCAGTCGACGATGATGTCCTCGACCCGCATGCCCCAGTTGTTCACCAGGTCTTCGATGAGGCGGGTCGCGACCCGCACCTTCCACTCGGCGGTGCGGGCCTGGCCCTCCTCGTCGATGGTCAGCGCGACCACCGCCGCGCCGTGCTCCTTGACCAGGCGCATGACCTTCTGGAAGCGGGAGTCGGGGCCGTCGCCGTCCTCGTAGTTGACCGAGTTGACCACGGCCCGGCCGCCGAGCATCTCCAGCCCGGCCTCGATGACGGCGGGCTCGGTCGAGTCGATCACGATCGGCAGCGTCGAGGCGGTGGCGAAGCGGAAGGCCAGCTCCTTCATGTCGGCGACGCCGTCGCGGCCGACGTAGTCGACGCACAGGTCGAGCATGTGCGCGCCGTCGCGGGCCTGCGCCCGGGCGATCTCCACGCACTCCTCGTAGTTGCCGGCCAGCATCGCCTCGCGGAACGCCTTGGAGCCGTTGGCGTTGGTCCGCTCGCCGATGGCGAGGTAGGAGGTGTCCTGCCGGAACGGCACGTGCTGGTACAGCGAGGCGGCTCCCGCCTCCGGGCGCGGCCGCCGCTCGCCGCGGGGGCGCCCGCCCACCCGCTCGACCACCTGACGCAGGTGCTCGGGCGTGGTGCCGCAGCAGCCGCCCACCAGGGCGAGCCCGTAGTCGCGGGTGAACGCCTCGTGCGCGCCGGCCAGCTCGGCCGGGCTCAGCGGATAGTACGCGCCGTCGGCGGTGAGCTGCGGCAGCCCGGCGTTCGGCATGCAGGAGATCGGGATTCGCGAGTGCTTGGCCAGGTAGCGCAGGTGCTCGCTCATCTCGGCCGGGCCGGTGGCGCAGTTGAGCCCGATCAGGTCGACGCCGAGCGGCTCGATGGCGGTCAGCGCGGCGCCGATCTCGGAGCCGAGCAGCATCGCGCCGTTGGTCTCGATGGTGACCTGCGCGATGATCGGCACGTCCCGCCCGGCGGCCTCGATCGCCCGCTTGGCGCCGACGACCGCCGCCCGCACCTGCAGCAGGTCCTGGCAGGTCTCGATGATCAGCGCGTCGGCCCCGCCCGCGATCAGCCCGGCGGCGTTGTCGCGGTAGGCGTCGCGCAGCGTCTCGTACGGCAGGTGGCCGAGCGTGGGGAGCTTCGTGCCGGGGCCCATCGAGCCGAGGACGAAGCGCGGCTTGTCCGGCGTCGACCAGTGGTCGGCGCGCTCCCTTGCCAGCCGCGCGCCCGCCTCGGAGAACTCGTAGATCCGGTCCTCGATGCCGTACTCGCCCAGGGCCGCGCGGTTGGCGTTGAAGGTGTTGGTCTCGATGCAGTCGACGCCCGCCTCCAGGTAGGCGTCGTGCACCGCGCGTACGATGTCGGGCCGGCTCACGTTGAGCACGTCGTTGCAGCCCTCGTGGCCCTGGAAGTCGTCGATCGTGGGGTCGTAGGACTGCAGCATCGTCCCCATGGCTCCGTCGGCGACGAGGACTCGCTCGGACAGCACTTCACGGAACGACGGTCTGCTGGTCATGGAGCAAGCCTATCGGCCCGCCCGCCGGAAATATCGATCGCCTGCGAAACGGGAATAAGCCTCGGACAGGGGCGGACCGGGGAACGGCCGGCGACGGGTGGAGGTGACGCCGGGGCCCCCGCACCGAATAGTCTTGGACTGAGCCATACTGCACAAGGCCAGTGAGGAGGCGGCGCGTGATCGAGTTCGAAGGGCTCCCCGAGCTCGTCGACCCGGTGCTGATCGCCGCGTTCGAGGGGTGGAACGACGCCGGCGAGGCGTCCAGCGGCGTGCTCGCGCATCTCGAGTCCGAGTGGAAGGCCACCCCGCTCGTCGAGCTGGACCCGGAGGACTACTACGACTTCCAGGTCACCCGGCCGATGGTCGAGCTCGGCGACGGCTTGACCCGCTCCATCGTCTGGCCGACGACCCGGCTGCTGCTGGCCCGCCCGCCGGGCGCCAAGCGCGACGTGGTGCTGCTGCGCGGCATCGAGCCCAACATGCGGTGGCGCTCGTTCTGCGCCGAGATCGTCGGGCTCTGCCACGACCTCGGCATCGAGTTCGCCATCCTGCTGGGCGCGCTGCTCAACGACTCGCCGCACACGCGGCCCGTGCCGATCACCGGCTCGGTCAGCGACCCCGGCATGGCCCGCGCGCTCAACCTGGAGCTGACCAAGTACGAGGGCCCGACGGGCATCGTGGGCGTGCTGCAGCACACCCTGGGCAGCGCCGGACTGCGCACGGTGTCCCTGTGGGCGTCGGTCCCGCACTACGTCGCCCAGCCGCCCAACCCCAAGGCCACTTTGGCGCTGCTGCGCCGCATCGAGGACATGCTGGACATCCCCATGCCGTACGGCGACCTGGCCGAGGAGGCGCGGGCCTGGGAGCACGGCGTGGACGAGCTGGCGGCCCAGGACAGCGAGGTGGCCGAGTACGTGCGGGAGCTGGAGGAGCGCAAGGACGCCGCCGAGCTGCCCGAGGCCAGCGGCGACGCCATCGCGGCGGAGTTCGAGCGCTACCTGCGCCGCCGCGACCGCGGCACCGACCGCTGACCCGCTGTTTCCTCGGCACGAGAACGCGAGGCCCTCGGGGCCGGGCGTGAGCGGCCCCGGTTGTCGCCTCCGGCAGGAACTCGGCGCCGTTCTCAAGCGTCCGGGCCGTCTCAGCGCGGGAGCATCGTCTTCTCGTAGCCGCGCACGGCGGCGCCGATCGTGGCGGAGCCGGCGAGTGCCGGCGCGAGCTCGGCGGCGTCGAGCACGGCGAGGTTGACGCCGACGCCCAGGGGCGGCATGAGGTGCGCGGCGTCTCCGAGGAGCGTCACGCTGTGCGAGTGCTCCCACGGCGGCGGTGGACACGGCGTTCGACCTGCTGGTCGAGGGCCGGCGGTCGCGGCACGACGCGTGACGCCGGCCGAGCCCCCGGCGACGGGACGACCCGGCGTGGGCCCGGTCAGCGGCCGGGTCCGACCGCGTACGGCGCGGGGACGTGCGCAGACGCGACGCCGGACCGGGCGAGGGCCTCGTCGTAGCGGGTCCAGACGAGGGCGGCCAGGTCGTCGTCCACGCCGAGGGGCGCGCTGACCAGGTCGGCGCCGCTGTTCACCAGCCGGTCGTGGAAGAAGCCGGGCGCGAGCAGGTAGGAGGCGACGGCGACGCGCGGGGCGAGGCCGGCCCTGACGCGGTCGAGCGCCTCGGCGACGGTGGGCGTCCCCGCCGAGGCGAAGGCGGCGGTGACGGGGCGCGACAGCCGCACCGACAGCAGCCGGGCGGCGGCGCGCACGTCGTCGAGGGCGGCGGGGTCGGACGAGCCGGCCGCGCCCAGGATCACGGCGTCGCAGGGCCGCAGGCCCGCCGCGGCCAGGCGGCGCGCCAGCACCGAGGTCAGCAGCCGGTGCGGGCCGAGCTGCCCGGCGACGACCGCGTCGGGCCGGGCGCGGGCGACGACGGCCGGCAGGTCGATGTGGACGTGGTATCCCCCGGCGAGCAGCAGGGGGACCACCACGACCGGTCCGGGCGCCGCCGCCAGGACGTCGGCGAGCAGCGGCGCGCTGATCTCCAGAAACCCCAGCTCGGCCCGTGCGCCGGGCCTGGCCCGGCGCACGCGTGCCGCGAGGGACTCCATGACCGACTCCCAATGGCCGCTGCGGGCCCCGTGCGCCGCCATCACCAGCGTCGGGGCCGCCGCCGGCCTCCGGGTCGCCAGGATCGGGGTCACCGTCTTGTGCTCCTCACCGCGAGGCCACGGGGCGCTCGTCGTCGATCTCGTCACGTCGGTCCCGGATCAGCGCTGGTCGCGGCCGCAGGCGAGGCGGTAGCCGCGCTTGACGACGGTCTCGACGATGCCCGCGGGGCCGAGCGCCCGGCGCAGCCGGGTGATGGCCATCTCGACCGCGTGCTCGGCCGAGTCGCGGGAGGGGCCGCCGGGCAGCACGACCCGCAGCTCGGCCCGGTTCACGACGTGCCCGGGGCGCTCGGCGAGCCGCTTGAGCACGGCCATCGGCGCGGGCGGCAGCGGCTTCAGCTCGCCGTCGACGACCACGGCGTGACCGCGGATCTCCAGCGAGTGCCCGCCCGCCACGAGCCGGGTGACGCCGCTTTCCGGCAGGTGGCGGGCGAGGGTCCGGGCCAGCGCGCCGAGCCGGGGACGGTCGGGCAGGATGGACCGCACGCCGCGCTGGGTGAGCGGCCCGGCGGTGACCGAGCCGACGCACGCCGCCACCACGCGGGTGTCGAACGCCGCGAGCAGCGCGTCCTCCAGCCCGTCGGCGCGGGCCGCGCCCAGCATGGCGAGCACCGCCGGCGCGCTGGTGAAGGCCACCGCGTCCACCGAGCCCGTGATCGTCTGGCTGATCAGGCGGCGCAGCGGGGAGGTGTCGCGGTAGGGCAGCCAGCGGTAGACCGGCACCTCGATCACCTCGGCTCCCGCCTCCCGCAGCGACGCGACGAAGCCGTCCAGCGGCTCGCCGTGCAGTTGCACGGCGATGCGGCGGCCGCGCAGGTCCTGCGCGAGCAGGTATTCCTTGACCTCCTCGCACGACTCCGTGGACGGCGTCCAGAAGTCCACCAGGCCGGCCGCGCGCACGGCCCCGCGCGCTTTGGGGCCGCGGGCGAGCAGCCTCGCGTTGCCGAGGTGCGCGTTCAGATCGGTGGACAGGCCCCAGCCCTCCGCCGCCGCCATCCACCCGCGGAACCCCACGCCCGTGGTGATGACCACGTAGTCCACGGGCGCCGCGAGGCAGTCCCGGGTCGCGGCGAGCAGCCCGGCGTCCTCCGCGAGCGGCACGATGCGGATCGCGGGCGCCCGCACGACCCGTGCGCCGCGCCGTTCGAGCAGCGCGGCCAGCTCCTCGCTGCGGCGGGTCGCCGTCACCCCGATCGTGAACCCGGCCAGCGCGTCCGGCGCCGTCTCCAGGCTCATCTGGGGCTCGTCCACCAGCGCGGTCATACCACGCTCACCTCCACGGTTCCGTCCGTTACTCGGATGGGATAGGTCGGCAGGGCGACACTGGGGTCATCCAGGCACACGCCGGTCACCAGCGAGAACACCTGCTTGTGCATGGGCGAGGCCACGGTCGGCTCGCCGTTCCTGGTGCCGACGATGCCGCGCGACATCACCTGCGCCCCGCTGAACGGATCGAGGTTGCCCAGGGCGTAGAGGGCGCCGTCGAAGGTGCGGAAGATTGCCGCCTGCCGGCCGCCGACGAGCACCGCCGCCCCACGCTCGGGCAGCAGGTCGGTGTAGGAACAGACGGGGATCCACTCGCCGGCACGGGTCGCCGTCATGTCGAGGACGGTCATCTGCGGGTCACCTCCAAGGGAATCAGCACCGGCTTGATCTGGTCGCGCTCGGTTTCGAAGGAGATCGAGGGGTCGGGAACGCCGGGGGCGTTGACGAAGCTGACGAAGCGGCGCAGCTTGTCGGGGTCTTCGAGGGTGGCGCGCCACTCGTCGACGTACGCGGACACGTGACGCTCCATCTGCGCGTCGAGGTCGGCGCAGATGCCGAGCGAGTCCTCCATGATCACCTCACGGAGGTAGTCGAGCCCGCCGTCCAGGCTCTCCAGCCACGCGGAGGTGCGCTGCAGCCGGTCGGCGGTGCGGATATAGAACATCAGGAACCGGTCGATGGTCCTGACCAGGTCGTCGGTGGACAGGTCGGACGCCAGCAGGTCGGCGTGGCGGGGGGTGAAGCCGCCGTTCCCGCCCACGTAGAGGTTCCAGCCCTGCTCGGTGGCGATGACGCCGAAGTCCTTCCCGCGGGCCTCGGCGCACTCGCGGGCGCAGCCGGAGACGGCCGCCTTGAGCTTGTGCGGCGAGCGCAGCCCCCGGTAGCGCAGCTCCAGCGCGATGGCCAGGCCGACCGAGTCCCGCACGCCGTACCGGCACCAGGTGGACCCGACGCAGGACTTCACCGTGCGCAGGGCCTTGCCGTACGCGTGGCCGGACTCGAAGCCGGCGTCGACGAGCCGCCGCCAGATGGCGGGCAGCTGCTCGACCCGGGCTCCGAGCAGGTCGATGCGCTGCCCGCCGGTGATCTTAGTGTAGAGCCCGAAGTCGCGGGCCACCTCGCCGATGACGATGAGCTTCTCGGGGGTGATCTCGCCGCCCGGGATGCGCGGGACGACCGAGTATGTGCCGTTCTTCTGGATGTTGGCGAGGAAGTGGTCGTTGGTGTCCTGCAGCGCGGCCTGCTCGCCGTCGAGGATGTGGCCGCGGCCGAGGGAGGCGAGGATCGAGGCCACCACCGGCTTGCATATGTCGCAGCCGCGGCCGGTCCCGTGCTCGGCGATGAGCTGGGAGAAGGTCGTGATGCCGCGGACGTTGACGATGTCGAACAGCTCGGCCCTGCTGTAGGAGAAGTGCTCGCACAGCGCCTTGCCGACGTCGACACCGGATTTGACCAGGATCTGCTTGAGCATCGGCACGCAGCTGCCGCAGGTGGTGCCGGCCCGGGTGCAGTCCTTGACTCCCTGCACGTCGGTCAGGCCCTTGTCGGCGATGGCCACGCGGATCGTCCCCGCGGTGACGTTGTTGCACGAGCAGACCTGCGCGTCGTCGGGCAGGTCCACCGACGCCTTGCCCGCGCCGGCGAACAGCAGGTCGCTCGGCGTGCCGGGCAGCGGCTTGCCGACGAACGGCCGCAGCGTGTTGTACGGCCCGGCGTCGCCGACGCAGATGCCGCCGAGGAGGGTCTTGGCGTCGTCGCTGACGAACAGCCGCTTGTACACGCCCCCCACGGGGTCCATATAGGTGACGTCGAGCGCGCCCGACATGGCCCCGAACTGCGCGACCTCGACGCCGAGGAGCTTGAGCTTGGTGGACATGTCGGCGCCGGTGAAGGCGGCCGATCCGTTCAGGATGCGGTCGGCGGCCACCTCCGCCTGCGTGTTGCACGGCCCGACGAGGCCGTAGACCATGCCTCCGGCGAGGGCGCACTCGCCGATGGCGTAGATGTGCTCGTCGGAGGTTCGCATGCCCTCGTCGACCACGATGCCGCCGCGCTCGCCGACCTCCAGGCCGCAGGCGCGGGCGAGCTCGTCGCGCGGCCGGATGCCGGCGGAGAAGACGACGACCTGCGCGGCGATCGCCTCGCCGTCGGGCTTCACGAGAGAGGCGACCCGGCCGTCCGGGCCGGCCTCGATCGAGGCCACGCCCGCCCCGGTGTGGATGGTGAGCCCGAGCCCCTCGATGTGGCCGCGCAGCACCGACCCGCCGCCCTCGTCCACCTGGCGGGGCATGAGCCAGCCGCTCATCTCGATGACGTGCGTGTCGAGGCCGAGGCCGCGCAGCGCGTCGGCCGCCTCCAGGCCGAGCAGGCCGCCCCCGATGACCACTCCGGACCGGGCGTCCTTGGCCGCCTCCCTGATCGCGTCCAGGTCGTCGATGGTCCGGTACACGAAGCAGCCGGGCAGGTCCCGGCCGGGCACCGGCGGCACGAACGGCGCCGACCCGGTGGCCAGCACCAGCACGTCGTACGGCTCGCTGTCGCCGGCGTCGGTGACGACGACGCGGTCGGCGCGGTCGATCGAGGTGACGCGGACCCCGGTTCTGACCGTGACGCCGTCCGGCACCGGATAGGTGAGGTCCTCGACGCTCGTGCCGGTGAGGTAGGACGTGAGCGCCACCCGGTCGTACGCCGGGCGCGGCTCCTCCCCGAACACGGTGACCGTCCCGTCGAAGCCCCGGCTGGTCAGCGTCTCGAGCAGGCGGTGCGCCGCCGGGCCGTGTCCCACCACGACGAGTCTCATGCGCTTGTCGTCCTTCATGTGCTCGCCGTCCTTCATGCGCTTACGCCTTCCTGTTCGCACAGCCAGCCGACGATGCCCTCGACCGCGTCGCGGCAGCTGCCGCAGCCGGTGGTGGCCCTCGTCGCGGCGGCCACGGCCTCCACGTTCCGCGCGCCGGACTCCCAGCACGCTCTGATCTGGCCCTTCGTCACGTTGTTGCACTGGCAGACCCGGGCGGAGTCCGGCATCCGGACGGGGCTGTCGGCCACCGCCGCGGCGCCCGCGAGATCGGGGAACAGCAGCCCGGTGCGGTCGCCGGGCAGGGGGCCTCCCCGGTCGAACAGCTGGGTCAGCGTGCCCACGGCGGAGGTCTCGCCCAGCAGGATCGCGCCGACCAGCCGGTCGTCGCGGATGACGAGCTTGCGGTAGGTGCCCTTGTGCCGGTGGGAGAAGCGGACGATCTCCGCCTCGTCGTCGGTCAGCTGGGTCTCCCCCATCGCCGCGAGCTCGACGCTCTTGGCCTTCAGCCGGGTGACCAGCCGCGAGCCCCGGTAGCGCGCGCCCTTGTCCGTGCCGGTGACGAGGTCGGCCACGACCGACGCCTGCTCCCAGCCGGGCGCCACCAGCCCGTAGACGCGGCCCGCGTGCTGGGCGCACTCCCCGATCGCGAAGATGGACGGGTCGTCGGTGCGCAGCTCGTCGTCGACGACGATCCCGCGCTCGACCTCCAGCCCGGCGTCGCGGGCGAGCCCGACGACCGGCCGTACGCCGCAGGCGAGCACGACCATGTCGGCCTCGACCGGCTCGCCGCCGGCCAGCTCCACGTGCCGCTCGCCGATCGCGCTCACCGTGACGCCCGTGCGGATGGCGACGCCGAGCGCGCCGAGCGTCTCGCCGAGGATGAGCCCGGCCTCCTCGTCGAGCTGGCGCTCCATCAGGTGTCCGGCCAGGTGCAGCAGCGTCACCGAGACGCCCCGGCCGGCCAGGCCGCGCGCCGCCTCGACGCCGAGCAGCCCGCCGCCGACCACGACCGCGCTGCGCGCGCTCTCGGCGGCCCGCCTGATCCGCTCGCAGTCGTCCAGCGTGCGGAAAGCCGTCGCCCGCTCCACGCCGGGGATCGGCGGGACGATCGGTTCGCTGCCCGTGGCGAGCACGAGCACGTCGTACGGCTCGCGCGTGCCGTCGGCGGCGACCACGGTCCGGCTGTCCCGGTCGATCGCGGTGACCTCGACGCCGAGGCGGGCGGTCACGTTGTGCTCGGCGTACCAGCGGGGGTCGAGCAGCCGGACCTGGTCCGGGCTCGACGTGCCCGCCACCACGTTCGACAGCAGGACCCGGTTGTACGGCTGCCACGCCTCGGCGCCGAACACCGTGACCTTCGTGTCCTTGTCCCGGGCGCGGACCTCGCTCACCAGGCGTGACCCGGCCATCCCGTTGCCCACCACGACGAGCCTCACGCGGCACGCTCCCGGTCGTCGCAGCGTTCGACGGCGGCGGCGCAGACCTTGAACTCCGGCATCCGCGACATCGGATCGAGCGCCGGGTTGGTGAGCAGGTTGACGCCCTCCCAGTGGAACGGCATGAACACCGTGTCCGGCCGGATCGAGGCGGTGACCCGGGCCACGGCCTCGGCGGCGCCCCTGCGGCTGCGCACCCGGACGCGGTCGCCGGAGCTGACGCCCAGACGCTCGGCGAGGTGGGGGTGCAGCTCCACGAACACCTCGGACGACGCCTGCGTCAGGGGGCGGATCCGGCGCGTCTGCGCGCCCGACTGGTAGTGGGCGAGCACCCGCCCGGATGTCAGGTAGAGCGGGAACTCCTCGTCCACGTCCTCGGCGGGCAGCCGGTGGTCCACCGGCACCATGCGGGCCCGGCCGTCCGGCGTGGCGAAGCGGTCCAGGAAGGGGCGCGGCGTCCCCGGGTGGGGGTCGCCGCCGTTGTCGGGGCACGGCCAGAACACGCCGGTCTCGGCCGCGATCCGCTCATAGGTGATGCCGGAGTAGTCGGCGAGGCCCCCGGCGGAGGCCCGGCGCAGCTCGTCGAAGACCGTGCGCGGGTCGGCGGAGAACTTCTCGCCGCAGCCGAGCCGCTCGGCGAGGCCCCGCAGGATCTCCAGGTCGCTGCGCGCCCCCGGCGGCGGGGCGGCGGCCTGGCGGCGCAGCAGGACCCGCCCCTCCAGGTTGGTCATCGTGCCCGCCTCCTCCGCCCACTGCGTGGTGGGGAGCACGACGTCGGCCATGGCAGCGGTCTCCGACAGCACGAAGTCGGAGACCACGAGCAGGTCGAGCGCGTCCAGGCGGCTGGTCACGTGGCCCGCGCGGGGCGCGGAGACGACGGGGTTGGAGCCGAACAGCAGCAGCGCCCTCGGCCCCCGCGGCGTGCCGAGCGCGTCCAGCAGCTCGTACGCGGACCTGCCGGGGCCGGGCAGGTCGGCGGGGTCGATCCCCCACACGGCCGCGACGTGCTCCCGCGCCGCCGGATCGTCGATCTTGCGGTAGCCGGGGAGCTGGTCGGCCTTCTGCCCGTGCTCCCTGCCGCCCTGGCCGTTGCCCTGGCCGGTCACGCAGCCGTAGCCGGAGCCCTCACGGCCGGGCAGGCCGAGGGTGAGCGCCAGGTTGACGAACGCCGTGACCGTGTCGGTGCCCTTGGCGTGCTGCTCGGCGCCCCGGCCGGTCAGCACCATCGCGCGCTCCGCCTCGCCCAGGATCCGTACGGCCTCGCGCATGTGCGCGACCGGGACGCCGGTGACGCGCTCCACCCGCTCCGGCCACCAGACCGACACGGAGGTGCGCACCTCCTCGAACCCGGTCGTGCGCGCGGCGAGGTAGTCCAGGTCGGCGTACCCGTCGGCGATCGCGATGTGCAGCAGGCCGAGCGCCAGCGCGAGGTCGGTGCCGGGGGTGAGCTGCAGGTGCAGGTCGGCCATCTTGGCGGTCTGGGTGACGCGCGGGTCGGCGACGACGAGCTTGCCGCCCCTCGACCGCATCGCGGTCAGGTGCCGCACGAAAGGGGGCATGGTCTCGGCGACGTTGCCCCCGGCGAACAAGATCGCGCCGGCGCGGGCGATGTCGGTGATGGGGAACGGCAGCCCCCGGTCCATCCCGAAGGCCCGGATGACCGCGGCCGCCGCCGATGACATGCAGAACCTGCCGTTGTAGTCGATCTGGCTGGTCCGCAGCGCGACCCTGGCGAACTTGCCGAGCTGGTAGGCCTTCTCGTTGGTCAGCCCGCCGCCGCCGAACACCGCCACGGCGTCCGGCCCGTGCTCGGCCCTGATGGCCTCGATCCGCGCGGCGACGTAGTCGAGCGCCTCGTCCCAGCTCACCGGGTTGCCGTGCAGCAGCGGGGTGGTGAGCCGCTCCGGCGATTCGAGCAGCTCGGCCGCCGTCCAGCCCTTCTGGCACAGACCGCCGGAGTTGGCAGGGATGTCCTCTCGCGGGGTGATCTCACCGTTCGCGACGTACATGCCGCACTGGAGCGCGCAGTACGGGCAGTGCGTGGCCGCACCCACGTGAACCTGTGACATCACAGGAGCGGAGGCGTGCGGTGAGATCGGCATGTCTCCGATGGTGCTTACAGGGGGTTTCACCACTGGGTCCCTTCTGTTACCGCTGTGCTACAAGGCGCCAACGGCGCTAACGTCGGCGAGCCCCGGCCTGTGAGAGACCCCGTCGTCTCGAAAGCTCACTTGTGCTGTCGCCGCCGGTGAGGTGCAGGTCCAGAAAAAAGCGGGCGCCGTGAGGCGCCCGCGACGAAGGCTCAAACACGGGCCGCGGCCAGGCTGGACGCGGCCTTCGCGCCGGAAGTTCGCAGGTAGCAGAACCAGGTCAGCGCGAAGCAGACGGCGTAGAAGGCGGCGAAGGCCGCCAGCGCCGCCCCCGCGCCGCCGGTGGCGGCGATGGAGCTGCCGAAGCCCCGGTTGATGAAGAACCCGCCGAAGGCGCCCACGGCGGAGATGAACCCGATGGCCGCCGAGGCGTCGCGCTTGCCGGTCGCCAGCGCCGCCTCGTACGCGGGGGTGCCGGGCTCGACGCCGGCGACCGCCTTCGCCCGGAAGATCGCCGGGATCATCCGGTAGGTGGAGCCGTTGCCGATGCCGGAGGTGCCGATCAGCAGCAGGAACGCGACGAAGAACAGCACGATGCTGTGCGCGGACATGGCCTGCCAGACGAGCAGGACCGAGGCGATCATCGCGATGAAGTTCCAGAACGTCACCGCGGCCCCGCCGAGCCGGTCCGACAGCCAGCCGCCGACCGGCCGGATGACCGAGCCGACCAGCGGGCCGAGGAACGCCAGCGAGGTCAGCCCGGCGTGCTCGGGGAACTGCGACTTGATGAGCAGCGGGAACGCGGTCGAGTAGCCGATGAACGAGCCGAACGTGCCGATGTAGAGCACCGACATGATCCAGGTCTGCGCCCGGCCGGCCGCCTTGGCCATCTCCTTGGGCTCGGCCTTGGCGGAGGTGAGGTTGTCCATGAAGAAGTACGCCCCGAGCGCGGAGGCCAGGATGAACGGCACCCAGAACAACCCGGCGGCGGCCAGCCCGAACCCCGCGATGACCAGCGGCATCAGCAGCTGCACGGAGCTGACGCCGATGTTGCCGCCGGCGGCGTTCAGGCCGAGGGCGGCGCCCTGCTTGTTCTGCGGGTAGAAGTAGGTGATGTTGGCCATGCTGGAGGCGAAGTTGCCGCCGCCGAGCCCGGCCGTCGCCGCGATCAGCAGGAAGGCCCAGTAGGGCGTGTCGGGGTTGTTCACCGCCACCGCGAGCAGCACGGCGGGCACGAGCAGCAGCAGCGCGCTGATCACGGTCCAGTTGCGGCCGCCGAACCGGGCGGGCGCGAAGGTGTAGGGGATGCGCAGCGCGGACCCCACGAGGTTGGGCAGCGAGACGATCCAGAAGAGCTGGTCGGTGCTGAACTTGTAGGCGCCGAGCTTGACGGAGACGATGCTCCACACGGTCCACAGCGTGAAGCCCAGGTGCTCGGCCAGGATCGAGAACACCAGGTTGCGCCGGGCCACCGTCTTGCCGGTGCTCTCCCAGAAGACCGGATCGTCCGGACGCCAGTCGCCGATCCAGCGGCCCTTCCCCGGTGCCGCCGTATGTGTCTCCGTCATCGTTCCTCCCGCGTCTTTGTCGGCTGGGGCCGGTATCAGAAGCTAGGTAAAGCGCGTTACGCACTTTGACCATGCGTGACCGTGCGGCCGTTACATGCGCCGCACCCGCGAAACATGTAATCCACAGGCATCACAGCCGCAAGATCTCGGTAACCCGAGACCGCCTCTCGCCCGGTCTGTGTTTCGTCCGCGTTTCGTCACCCCGTACGCGCCGCGGGGCGTCCATCACACAAGGTCAGCGCGTCATATCGACCTGACGGCCAGTGCGCGTATGGTGTCCGAAATTTCGGACACATGAGGACAGGTCTGGACATTTCTTTCGATTCGCGGCATTACCATCCCCCGGCTCGAGTGCGGCTTTTCCTCTACGGGAATGGGGCGGACATTTCGGCTGACAGGTGACCGGTTTTGTGTCTGCAGGAATATCCGCGGCGAGGGAAGGGGATATCGATGCCGCCTCCCGCCGGACGAGGGCCCCCGAGGGCCCGCGTGGACTCGGGGAGGATGGATGCCAGCGGTTTCGCGCCGCGCGTTTCTCACGACGGGGATCCTCTGGCCGCTCTGCCTGACCGCGCAGTCCGGGCTCGTCGCGGCGGCCGCGCCCGTCCGGGCCGACGACGGCCCGCGCCGGCCCCGCGTGTACACCCGGTCGGACTGGAAGGCCGCCCCGCCCAAGAGCAAGGCCGAGGTGCTCGACCGGGCGCCCGACCGGCTCGTCGTCCATCACACGGCGACCTCGAACACGGGCCCGACCGATCTGGAGGCGGCCTTCCGGCTGTCCAGGACGATCCAGCGCTACCACATGAAGCACAACGGCTGGGAGGACATCGGCGAGCAGTTCACCGTCAGCCGGGGTGGATACATCATGGAGGGCCGCAACCGCTCGCTGCCGGCCGTCGAGGCGGGCAAGCACGTGATGGGAGCGCAGGCGGCGAACCACAACAACCACACGCTGGGCATCGAGACCGAGGGGACGTACACCTCCGTCCTGCCCCCGGCACGCCAGCTTTCCGCGCTCACGCAGCTGCTGGCCTGGCTGTGCGACGTGTACGACCTCGACCCGCACAAGGCGATCATCGGGCACCGCGACCTCAACCGCACCGCGTGCCCGGGCGACCGCCTCTACGCGCACCTGCCGAAGCTGCGGGACGACGTCGCGCGCCGACTCGGCGACCGCGGCTCCGGCCGGGACGAGCCCCCGCCGCCGCGGCTCGCGCTGCCGGACGGCTCGTACGGGAACGCCCCCCTCATCGGCGATCTGCCGTACGAGCACGGCCCGGCGGTCGGCCCGCACGACCTCACGAGGCGCGACTACGCCTGACCCGGCCGCCTGCAAACCCGCCGGTGCGAGGGAAGCCCCCGGCGGGGCATGACACGGCCGCCTGAGAATCCGGCGGCGCGCGGGAGGCACCCGGCCCGCTCCCCCGGCCGGCCCGGGGATGACGCGGCAGCACGGCGGGGGCCGATGGCCCGGCGGGCGAATACAGAAGCGACGGTCACGGGCGGCCCTTACGGGGACCATCCGTGACCGTCGCTTCGGAAGAACTCGTCCGGCTTCCGCCGGTGGGCGGCGGCGCGCCCGGGGCCGGCGCACGGCCCCCGGATCACCCGGCCTCCGGGGCGGGCATACGGCCCCCCGGAACGGGCCGGCAACGGGCTCTCGGGCCGCCCGGCGTGCGGGGCGGGCCGCCGTCGCCGGGCTTCAGCGCCCGGCCCTGGTACGGCCCCGCCCCGTCCGCTCTGGCCTGCGACCTACTCCGTGGCCCGGCGACGCCGTCCCGGCAGCAGGCCGCATCCGAGGGCGAGAGCCAGCAGGCCCGCACCCGCCGCGGCCAGCCCCGCGGGCGCGCCGGTGAACGGCAGCCGCGAGCCGCCGGGGCCCTGGGCGGCGGGGCCTTCGGGGGCGGCGCCCATCATCGGCGGAGCCTCCTCCTCCCAGAAGTCCTCGTCGGACTCGGACGTCGTCTCCGGCTCGTTGTCGAACTCCTCCTCGGCCTCGGCCTCGGGCAGATACTCGGACTCTCCCTCGAGGAACTCCTCGGCCGGCATCTCCTCGGGCGTGACCGGCCCCGTGGGAGAGGCGTCGGCCGCCTGCATGGCGTTCTGCACGGGAGCGACCGGGCCGCCGCCGCCCGCGCCGGCGGGCGTCACGATGGGCTGGGCCTGGCCGTCGTTGTTCTGGGTGTCGCTGTGCGTGTAGGTCTGGGGCCAGTTGCTCCACGACCAGTTCGCCGGCTGGACCCAGAAGTTGTTGCCGCAGTTGCCGTTCGGGCAGTTGCCGGTCTCCACCATGTCCGGCAGGGCGACCTGCCGCGACACGGTCACGGGGTCGGTCTCCACCGGCGCGGCGGTGGCCGCCGTCGCCTTCGCGGTGTCGTCCGCGTCCTCGGCCTCGTCCTCGTCGGCCTCGTCGGCCTCGTCGTCTTCGCCGGCCTCGGCGTCTTCGAGGAACGCGTCGTCCGCGAACGTGCCGTCCGCGCGCAGGCCGTCGTACCCCGCCGGGCCGTACCCGGCCGTCAGGGGCAGCGCGTCGGCGGACGCCAGGGTCCGCGCGCCGGTCGCCGCCGGCTGGGCGGCCCCGAGCGTTTTGACGTCCGTCGCACTCTGGGCGTCCGCCGCGCCCTGGGCCTCCGCCGCGACCGGGAGCACGTCCGAGTTCGACACCGACTCGACCGGGAGCACGTCCGACTCCGAGATCGACCCGACCGGGAGAACATCGGACCCCGACGCCGACCCGACCGGGACCGCGTCCGGCTGCGACCCCGTCGCGGCGGGCCATGTCGCCGTCGCCGGCTCGCCCTTGACGGCCGCGGCGGCCTCGGCCGGAACGGGGGCCGGGAGCGTCCTGACGCCCGTCGTGGCCTGGGCGTCCGCGACCGGCTGCGTCGCCGTCGCCGGCCGGCCCGGGGCGGCCTTCGCGCCCGAGGCCCCCACCGCGACCGGCGCCTTCACCGGCCCGCCCAGGGCGGCCTTCGGCAGTTGAAGCGACAACGAGAGCGACACCGTGATCGGCACCGGCTTCGTCACCAGCCCGCCCGCGGCGGGCTTCGCCACTTGAGCGGCCGCCGCGGCGTCCTCGTCGCATTCGCGGCCGGCCGGGGCCGAGATCGGGACCGCGTCCGTCACCTCTCCGGCCTGGGCCGTCGCCGCGACCGGCGCGGCGGTCGCGGCCAGTGTCGCGGCCTCGGCGTCGGCAGGGTCTCCCGCGACCGGATTCGCCGGGGTGGAGTCCTTCGCGTCCCGGACCGGGCCGCCCGTGTTCTCCTTCTCCGCCGACTCGGGGGCGTCGAGCGAGGGCGAGTACTGCTCCGGCTGAGTGGCGGGCCGCGGCTCGGACGACCGCGTTTGCGCACTGGCTATTCCGTGAGTGCCGAGTGTCAGGCCGCCCGCGACCGTCACCGCCAGAAGAACAGGTACCGTATTTTTTCGCGCCACTTGGGACTCCCGATAACGGTCGCTCATTTGATAGAGCATTTGTCGGATTGCCAGCGGTTTCGCTGCCCAGCCGTTATATGCGCCCGGCCAGGTGCCGATCGGTTTCGGCGCACGGTGCTTACCGAAGGATCGTCCAGGCTTTCGCTTCGTTGACGCGGACCTGCCGTCTCCGCGTACGGCGTGCCAAAGAATTCGCCAACGCCCTTCTCACGGCCGACACGGCGGGATGTCTCAGGGCGATACTCGGGTGTGTGCGGGGGGAAAACGACCGAGCCGTGAGGGCGATCACGAGGGTCGTCGGCGAGGTGTGCCTGCCCGTGGGGCTGGTCCTGCTGCTGTTCTACGCGTACCTGCTGTGGGGCACCGGCGCCGAGACCGAACGGGAGCAGCGCGTCCTGCAGCGGCGGCTCGGCGAGGTGTTCCGGAGGGACGGCGGGCGCGCGGCGCCGGGCGCGGTGAAGACCGGCGAGGCCCTGGCACTGCTGCGCATCCCCCGGTTCGGCGCCGGCTACCGGTTCGCGGTGGTGGAGGGCGTCGGCCCGGAGGAGCTGCGCAAGGGGCCGGGTCACTACCCCGGCACCGCGCTGCCCGGCCGGCTCGGCAACTTCGTGCTCTCCGGGCACCGCACCACCTACGCCGCGCCGTTCAACCGCCTCGACGAGCTACGGCGCGGCGACGACATCGTGGTGGACGCCCGGGACGCCCGCTATGTCTACGAGGTCACCCGCACGCAGGTCGTGGACCCCGATGACCTCGGCGTCGTCGAGCCCGTGCCCGGACATCCCGGGCGGCGGCCCACGGCGGCCCTGATGACGATGACCACATGTCACCCCGAGTTCTCGGCGACGCACCGCCTGGTCGTCCACGGCGTGCTGGTGCGCCGCGAGGAACGCCGGGACTGATCGAGGGAGATCCCGCGTGTACCGATTCCTCTGGCGGAAGCTGCCCGGCGGCACCGCGCTCCGGCTGGCCGTCGTGCTGCTGCTGACCGGCGCCGCGGTGGCCGGGCTGTGGTACGCCGTGTTCCCCTGGCTGGCCTCGCGGGTGCCGCTCGGTTAGAGGGCGACGCCGAGCAGCGCGTCGGCGACGTCGCGCACCAGCGCCGGGGAGGAGGCGTCGTCGCCCTCCGCCGCCGCCCAGGCGTCGATCGCCGCGAGCGCGCCGGGGGCGTCGAGGTCGTCGGCGATGCGCTCACGCACCGCCGCCAGCAGCGGGCCGCCGGCCGGGCCCGCGGGGCGCGCCACCGCCGCCCGCCATCGCGCCAGCCGCTCCCGCGCCGCGACGAGCTGGTCCGGCGTCCACTCCCAGTCCGTGCGGTAGTGGTGCGCGAGCAGGGCCAGCCGTACGGCCATCGGGTCGGCCGTCTCCCGCAGCTTGGAGACGAACACGAGGTTGCCCCTGGACTTCGACATCTTCTCGCCGTCCAGGCCGACCATGCCGGCGTGGACGTACGCGCGGGCGAACGGCCACTCGCCGGTGGCCACGTGGCCCTCGCAGGCGCCCATCTCGTGGTGGGGGAAGATCAGGTCCGAGCCGCCGCCCGCGACGTCGAAGCCGCTGCCCAGGTTGCGCAGGGCGATGGCGGTGCACTCGACGTGCCAGCCGGGCCTGCCCCGGCCGAACGGGGACTCCCAGGACGGCTCTCCCGGCCGCTCGGCCCGCCACAGCAGCCAGTCGAGCGGGTGACGCTTGCCCTCCCTGCCGGGATCGCCCCCGCGCTCGGCGAACAGCTCCAGCATGGTCTCCTCGGGGTAGCCCGAGACCGCGCCGAACTTGGGCGCGGCGGCGACCGAGAAGTAGACGTCCCCGTCGAGCTCGTACGTGGCGCCCCGCTCGGTCAGCCGGGTGATCAGTTCGGCGATCTGCCCGATGGTCTCGGTGACCCCGACGTACTCGCGAGGGGGCAGGATGCGCAGCGCCTCCATGTCGGACCGGAACAGCTCGATCTCGCGCTCGCCGAGGGCCCGCCAGTCGGTCCCGGTCGCCTCGGCCCGCTCCAGCAGGGGGTCGTCCACGTCGGTGGCGTTCTGCGTGTAGTGCACGTCGTGGCCGGCGTCCCGCCACGCCCTGTTGACGAGGTCGAAGGCGAGGTAGGTGTTGGCGTGCCCCAGGTGGGTGGCGTCGTACGGCGTGATGCCGCAGACGTACAGCCGGGCCTCGCCGGAGGGCGCCGTCTCCCGCACCTCCCGGGCGGCGGTGTCGTACAGACGGAGCGGAAGGCCTGGACCAGGCAACCTGGGGACATTCGGAGCAGACCACGATCGCATGATGTGAAGCCTATCCGCGCGCCTGTCGAGGCCGTTCAGGCGGTGTGCCCCATGACGTGTCGATCTCGTGCCAAGTGGCGGGATCGTCCGGTTGCGGGCAGAAGTCGTAGCGCAGGCCCTCCTGCCCGATCGCGATCAGCGTGACCGACAGGCTGGCGTGGATCCGCCCGTCCGGCAGCCGGCGGCGCACGATGAGCGCGCGGGGGTCGTCGGCCGGCATCCCCGCCCCCGACGCGGGGTCGAGCCACTCCCCCCAGAACCGCTCGGACGAGCCGCCCGTGGTCCATCCCGGCCGGGCGGCCCGGGCGAAGCGGGGCAGGAACCAGGCGGTGCGCGGCTCGTCCCCGCCGCGGTCCCAGCCCGAGTTCACGATCACGTGCACGCCCTCGGGCAGCTTCTCCTCGGAAAGGGCCCGTCCGTCCCAGCTCCACACCCGTACGCCGTCGAGCCCGCCGAGGACGAGATGGAACGGGTCGAACCACGACAGGTCGAGCGGTGGCAACTCCCCCGCGGCGGCGGCCAGGAGCGGCAGCTCGCCGCGCGAGTGACGGCGGCCCGCCGGGGCCGATACGCCCTCGCCGTTGAGCAGCGCGGCCACCCGCCGTGCGGCGGGGTCGGCGGCCAGCCAGGTGCCGCCCGCCTGGAGGTCGCGGCCTCCGATCAGGCCGGGATAGGCGGGCCAGTGGCGGTCCGGCGACATCCACGGCCGGGTGACGAACTCGTCACGGACTCCCACCAGGAGCACCGGCGCGCCGGACTCCGGCTCGACGCTCACGATGACTGTGCACAATGCGTGTTCCCTCCAATATCGGTAGAGACCCCTGCAGAGTGCACAATCCACACGTTCTGCGCAAGCCTCCCCATATTGATCAGAGCGGAGGCCACGGGATGGCCGGCCAGTCCTCGGAGGGATGCGGGTGAACCCCGGTGGCCAGCAGCCTCTTGACCCGCTCCCACGTCGCCTCCACCTCGGCCTGGGTCAGCAGCTCGCGCAGGCGCCGGCCGAGGCGGCCCCGCTCGATCTCCCGCTCCAGCCGCACCAGCACGTTGACCGCCTCGCGCGGGAGCGTCTTGCCGCGCCACTGCCACAGCACCGTGCGCAGCTTGTCCTCCACCGCGAAGCAGACCCCGTGGTCGACCCCGTACACGTGCCCGTCCGGCAGCGGCAGCAGATGGCCGCCCTTGCGGTCGGCGTTGTTCACCACGGCGTCGAACACGGCCATGCGGCGCAGGGCGGGGTTGCGGCTGCGCATCAGGGCCATCAGGTCGGTCACGGGATCGGCGTCGATCCACAGCTGCACCATGCCGGGGCCGAGCGGGCCGTCCCGGTAGACGGTCGGCGGCACGATGCGCCACCCCGTCGCCGCCGCCACCTCGTAGGCGGCCACCTCCCGGGCCGCGAGCGTGCCGTCGGGGAAGTCCCACAGCGGGCGTTCGCCCCGCACCGGCTTGTACACGCACGCGGCGGTGTGCTCGCCGTCCCTGATGGAGCAGTAGAGCGTCATGTTCGTGGCCTCGACGAGTCGTCCGGCCACTTCTAAGGTGCCCTCCCGCAGCAGGCGTATGGCCGCCGCGTCGTCCAGCCCCGGCCCGTCCACGTCGCTGATGCTCGCCTCGCCCTCAGCAGTCATCCGGTTTCCCGCCCATGCGGCGCCACGCCGCGACTCCACCCGTTCACGCCACGCCTCTCATGCCGAGAATCCCCCGGGGTGGTGGCCGTTGAGGCGGACGCAGATGTGACCCTCGGGATCGAGCGGCCGCCCGCACAGCGGGCACGGCGGACGGCCCGCGGCGACCACCTCCAGCGCCCGGCGGCTGAAGGCGCGGGCCGCGGCGGCGCTGATCCGCACCCTGAGGATGGCGGGCTCGGGCCGGTCGTCCAGCGGCTCGTCGTCCTCGTCGCCCTCGGTCGCCTCCTGCGCCTCGATGATCACCCGGGCGGTCTCGGGGTCCCAGGCGAGCGCCATCGTCCCCACGCGGAAGTCCTCGTCGATCGGCATGTCGAGCGGGCCCTCGTCGGCCAGCTCGGCCGGGGCGATGGCGGGGACCGGCGCGCGCCCGCCGCTGCGCCGCAGCACCTCGTCGAGCAGCTCGTCGAGACGGTCGGCCAGCACGGCGACCTGAAACTTCTCGAGCGCCACCGTGGTGATCCTGCCCTGGCCGCGGGCCTGCAGGAAAAACGCTCGTGCGCCCGGTTGCCCCACGGCACCGGCCACGAACCTCTCAGGCGGATCGTAGTCGAAGACCGGCATAGCCCGACCTTATGCGGTCCCGGGTCCGCCGCCGACGGCGGCATCGCTTCCGGTGATGTTTTCTCCCCCGTCCCGGTCCTCCGACACCTCCGGCGGGGGTACCAAGTTCGCCACTCCCCCGCCCACGTCGTTGGCCCTGATCAGGAAGGGACGCAGCGGGGTGTAGCGGATCACCGTGACGGACGCGGGATCGGCCGTGATCCGCTGGAACTGGTCCAGGTGCAGGCCCAGCGCGTCGGCCACGATCGCCTTGATCACGTCCCCGTGGCTGCACACCAGATAGGTGGCCTTCTCCCCGAGGCGCCCGTTCCAGTCGCGCACGGCCCGCACGGCGCGGCTTTGCACCTCCGCCAGGGACTCGCCGCCGGGGAACACCGCCGCGCTGGGATGGGCCTGCACCACCTTCCACAGCGGCTCCTCGGCGAGCTCCCTCAGCGGCCTGCCCGTCCAGTCGCCGTACCCGCACTCGCCGAACCTGTCGTCGGTCTGGACGGTGAGCGCGCGCCCCTCGGCGATGGCGGCGGCGGTCTCCCGGCACCGCTCCAGCGGGCTGGACACGATGGCGTCCAGCTCCAGGGGGGCGAGCCGCTCCGCCACCGCGCGCGCCTGCCGCCTGCCGCGCTCGTCGAGGTGGACCCCGGGGGTCCAGCCGGCCAGCACCGGGCCGGTCATCGCGGTGAGGCCGTGCCGTACGAGGATGACGGTCGTCATGACTGCACCACCCCGAGGGCGAGCAGCGTGAGGAGGAACGCCCCGGCGAAGACGCGGTAGACGACGAAGACGATCGTCGAGTGACGCGCCACGTAGCGCAGCAGCCAGGCGATCGAGGCGTACCCCACGACGAACGACACGACGGTCGCGATCACGGTCGGCGTGACCGGCGGGCCGCCGCCGTCGCCGACGTGCCGCAGCTCGAACAGCCCCGAGAGGATCACCGCGGGGATCGACAGCAGGAAGGAGTAGCGGGCGGCCGCCTCGCGCGTGTACCCGAGGAACATCGCGCCGGTCATCGTGGAGCCCGAGCGGGACGCGCCGGGGATCAGCGGCAGCATCTGCCAGGCGCCGATGATCAGGCCGTCGCGCATGTTGAGGTCGGCGACCTCCTTCTTCCCCCGGCCCATCTGGTCGGCCACGAGCAGCAGCAGGCCGAAGACGATGAGCATGGACGCGTTCAGCCACAGGTTGCGGGCCGGGCCCTCGATGGCGTCTTTGAACAGCAGGCCGGCGACGCCGATCGGGATCGTGCCGAGCCCGATGTACCACCCCATCCGCGCGTCGAGGTCGCCCCGCAGTTCCGGCGTCCACAGGCTGCGCAGCCAGGTCCAGGTGATCCGGACGATGTCGCGCCAGAAGTAGATGAGCACCGCGAGCATCGTCCCGAGCTGGATCACCGCCGTGAACGCGGCGCCGGGATCGCCCCATCCGGCCAGCTTCGGCACGATCAGCAGGTGGGCCGAGCTGGAGATGGGCAGGAACTCGGTGAGTCCCTGCACGAGCCCGAGCACGATCGCCTCTAGTACGTCCATGGTGCGGACAGCCTATCGGCTAGTCTGTCCGCACCATGGACCAGCGACTAGTCGGGCGCAGCGGTCTGTCGGTGTCCAGGATCGGGCTCGGCACCATGACCTGGGCCCGCGACACCTCCGCCGAGGAGGCGACGGCTCAGCTCACCGCCTTCGCCGAGGCCGGCGGCACGCTGATCGACACCGCCGACGTGTACGGCGGCGGCGACGCCGAGCGCCTGATCGGGCGGCTCATCCGCGACGTCGTGCCCCGTTCCGAGCTGGTCATCGCCACCAAGGCCGTGCTCACCCCCGGCGGGGAGCGCGACGCCTCCCGCCGTCACCTCGTCCGCGCGCTCGACGCCTCGCTGGCCCGGCTCGGGCTGGACGAGGTCGACCTGTGGCAGCTCCACGCCTTCGACCCCCGGGTGCCGCTGGAGGAGACGCTCGCCGCCGTCGACTTCGCCGTCTCCACCGGCCGTACGGCCTACGCGGGCGTGTGCAACTACACCGGCTGGCAGCTCGCGGCGGCCGCCACGTGGCAGCGGTGCGGCGAGTCGCGGGCCCCGATCGTCGCCGCGCAGGTGGAATACTCCCTGCTCGCCAGGGAGGCCGAGGAGGAGGTGCTGCCGGCCGCCGCGCACGTGGGCGCCGGGGTCCTCGCCTGGTCGCCGCTCGGGCGCGGCGTGCTCACCGGCAAGTACCGCACCGGGATCCCCGCGGACTCCCGCGCCGCCACCCCGCACTTCGCCGAGTTCGTACGGCCCTACCTGGACGACGAACGGTGCCGCAGGATCGT
Source organism: Microbispora rosea subsp. aerata (assembly GCF_014647835.1). Taxonomy (GTDB): domain Bacteria; phylum Actinomycetota; class Actinomycetes; order Streptosporangiales; family Streptosporangiaceae; genus Microbispora; species Microbispora aerata. The sequence goes on along the minus strand of NZ_BMPY01000029.1, from coordinate 66,438 downwards.
GGAGTCGGTGACCACGGCGGCGGAGGGGCTCGGCGTGTCGCCGCTCGCCGTCGCGCTCGCCTGGGTGCGCGACCGCCCGGGCGTGTCGTCGGCGATCGTCGGCGCCCGCACCCACGCGCAGCTCCTCGGCGTGTTGCAGGCCGAGAAGCTGACTCTGCCGTGGGAGATCCGCGAGGCACTTGACGACGTCTCCGACCCCTGATCGCCGCGGTCCCCTCCGCGCCGGCGACCGAGAGGCGAATGAGAATCGTTCTCGCGTATCACACGTCGATACCGAACTGCAACTTTCTACTGCATAACCCCGCGCTCCGGCGAAGAGTGGCGGGTATGTCGGGGGATGGACCGAAGGACTGCGGAAGGGGACACATGGGGATCGTAGGCAAGGCCTCCGCGATCTCTGCCGGGGCTCTCGCGATCACCCTGGCCGGAGGGCTTCCTCTCGCCGCATCCCCGGCACACGCGCTCGACTGCGAGGGCGGCGGCGGACTGATCTCGGGCGTCACCAGCGGCGTCTGCTCCCTCGTCGACGGCGTGGGCCGCCTGGCGGACGGCGTGACCGACGTCGCGGACAAGGCCACGGGCGGGGTGACGGCCCCGCTCACCAAGCTCGTGGACGACACGGTGAAGACGACCACCGGGGTCGCGGGCACGGTGGTGAACGACGTCGGCAAGGCGGTCGACACGACCGGTCAGAAGCTCACCGGGACGGCCGGCGCCGCGACCGGCACGGCCGGCCAGGCCGCGGACACGGCGGCGGAAGCGGCCACCGGAGCGGTGACCGGCGCGGTCACGGGCGCGGTGACGGGCGCGGCGGACGACGACGACGGCGCCGCCGAGTCCGCGCCCCCGCACACCCCCGTCCCCAGCGTGACGAAGCTCACCGACGACCTGACCCGCGCCGTCCAGGACACCTGCCTGCCCCTGGTCGCCGGCGAGGGCTGCCCGTACGGCGAGGAGGACGGCGCGGAGGGTGCGGAGGGCGCGCAGCCCCGGGAGAAGGCACGGCCGGCCGGCAAGAAGCCTGCGCGGCCCAAGACGTCGACCACCCCCGAGGGCACCCTCACGACCGAGCCGTACCGGCCGCATCTGGTCGCGGCGCGCGACGACGCGCCGGGGTCCGGACGCCGGTCCAGGGTGAATCCCGACAAGGACGGCTTCATCCCCCTTCTGTGGCCCGGGCAGAAGACGCCCGTGCTCCCCGAGCTGCGCGGCGACCCGCTGGGCGCGCCCGTGCGCGCCCAGCGCTCCTACGACGCGGCGGGGACGGCCCTCACCGCGGCGCTGCTGCTGTCGGCGCTGCTGGCCACCCGCGTGGTCTCCGCCCGGCGGGCCCGCGCCGGGCAGCAGGAGCCGCGCGCGTCGATCCCGTTCGAGGGCGGCCTGCGGATGCCCGGCGGGTCGGGGCGCCACCGGCTCGCCTAGCCGCCGGCGCGGGGGCGCCGCTCAGGAGTACCAGGTGGGCTCGGGGATCTCGTCGCGCAGGCGGTAGACGCCCACCTCGCGGCGCTTGTACGCCACCGGGTCGTGCAGCGTGTGGGTGCGCACGTTGCGCCAGAACCGGTCGAGCCCGTAGCGGGACGCGGTCGAGCGGGCGCCGGTGGCCTCGAAGACGCGCGAGGTGACCTCCAGGGCCACGTCGGTGGCGTGCGCCTTGACCGCGGCCACCCGCACCTCGTGCTCCCCGCGCAGCCGGGGCGTGACCTCGTCCGGGTTGCGGTGGAACCACAGGCCCTCCCGGGCGACCTCGTCGGCCAGCGCCTCCGCCGCCCACAGCTTGGCGGTGAGGTCGCCGTAGAGGTCGATGATGTACGGCTCGTCGACCGCGCGCTCGTACCCGCCGTGCAGCCACGGGCGGGTGTGCTCCTTCGTGTAGGCCAGCGCCGTCTCCAGCGCCCCGCGGGCGATGCCGAGGTAGAAGTTGACGAACACGAGCTGGATGGTGGGGACGTTCAGCGTGGCGTAGACGCGCGGTTGGAACTCCTTGCCGACGTAGCCGAGGGCGTCGGCCCACGGAACGCGCACGCCGGAGATCGTGACGCTGCCGCTTTCGGTCAGCCGCTGGCCGATGTTGTCCCAGTCGTCGTGGAAGGTCAGCCCCTCGGAGTCGGAGGGGACGATGGCGAACACGTGCTTGTCCGTGCCCTCGAGCACGCCTTCCAGGACGGTGACGTCGGAGACCTTGCTGCCGGTGGAGAAGGTCTTGCGCCCGTCGAAGACGAGGGTGTCGCCCTCGTCGCGCACGACGATGTCGCTGTCGCGCGGGTTGACGGCCCCGCCGAAGAACCACCGGTGCCGGGCCGCGTCGGCCTCGATCCGCTCCCACTGCTCGCGGGTGCCCACCAGGCGCGCCGCCCAGTTCCACAGGTAGTGGTAGCCGAGCAGCTGCCCGATGGAGCCGTCGGCCGCGGCCACCTCGCGGACGACGCGGTAGGCGGTGGGCCAGTCCTGCGCCGCGCCGCCGTGCTCGGCGGGTCCGAGCAGCGTGACCAGGCCGGAGTCCTTCAGCAGCCCGATCTCGGCGTACGGCGTCTTCCCGGCCTTGTCCCGCTCGGCGGCGTCCACCGCGAGGACGGCCGCCACCTTGCCGGCGCGCCCGATCCACTCGTCCGGAGTGCGCGGCGCCGGGCCGTCGGTCCAGTCCGTACGGCTGTCGCGGGCGATAGTCACGGGTCGTCTCCTCTCGTGTGCGGGGCGTTGCGCCTCCTGTCGCCACCAGGTTAGGCAACTTTCTCTACTTGTTAAGTGGGGAAATTGCCGAACGGCCGGTAGGGTCGCCCTTGCACACCCCGGCAGACTTCCCGACCAAGGTGGAGACGATGCGCATCGAGCAGCTGGAGTACATCCGCGCGGTGACCCGCCTCGGCTCACTGCGCCGGGCGGCCGACCATCTGCACCTGTCCCAGCCGGCGCTGAGCGAGACCGTGCGCAACCTGGAGCGCGAGCTGGGCGTGGACCTCCTGGAGCGCCGCCGGTCCGGCGCCACGATCAGCGACAAGGGCCGCGAGCTGCTGCCGTACATCAACGGCGTGCTGGAGGCGGTGGACCGCCTGCGCGTCGCGGCCGACGAGCAGCACCGGACGGCCCGCATGGTCAGGCTGGGCACGGTCAACGCGGCCACGGTGCCGCTGCTGATCCCCGCCATCCGGGCGTTCCGCGAGGCCCATCCGGCGACGCAGGTCGAGGTCGTCGGCGCGCAGCAGGCCGAGATCCACCGGCGCATCCGGGAGGGCAGCTTCGACCTCGGGCTGGTGAACTACCTGAGCGGCGACGACCTGCCGCCCGACCTCGCCACCACCGAGCTGCTGCGCGGCCGCCCGGTCGTGTGCGTGCGGCCGGACAGCCCGCTGGCCGCGCTGCCCGCGGTCGAGGTCGCCGACCTGCTCCGCGAGCCCCTGATCGTGATGCGCTCCGGCTACGTCATGCACCGCCTGGTGCACCGCCTCCTCGACGGGCGGGCGCCGTCGTTCTCCTACTCGACCGACGGCGCGGAGATGGGAAAGCTCATGGTGGCGGAGGGGCTCGGCGCCACCGTGCTGCCCGAGTTCAGCGTGGCGGGCGACCCCCTGCTGCGCAGCGGCGCGATCACCTACCGGCCGCTGGCGCAGCGGGTGGCGGAGGTCCACCTGGTGATCCAGTCGCAGCGGTCGGTCACCGGCCCGCACGCGGCCCGCGACCTGCACCGGTTCCTCCTCGACCGGGCGCGCGAGTGCCGTTCCGAGGCGCGCGCCGCGGGGTGAGGAGGTCAGGGCCACGGGGCGCCGGTGAAAGGGCGCCCCTATCACCACCCCGCCGATAGCGTCTGGCACTCCCGGGACGACCGGCATACGATCCCTTCTATCTGAGTAGGAAATATATGGAAGGGATCCTTCGTGTCCGCGAACGTCAGTCCCGAGCCGCTGCGGTTCGCCTACTGGGTGCCCAACGTCAGCGGCGGGCTCGTCACCAGCACGATCGAGCAGCGCACCGACTGGGGCTACGACTACAACCGGAAGCTCGCGGTGCTCGCGGAGAACAACGGCTTCGAGTACGCCCTGACCCAGGTGCGCTACATGGCCAGCTACGGCGCCGCGTTCCAGCAGGAGTCGACGAGCTTCAGCCTGGCGCTGCTGCTCGCCACCCAGCGGCTGAAGGTGATCGCCGCCGTGCACCCGGGCCTGTGGCATCCGGGGGTGCTGGCCAAGCTGGTCAGCACCGCCGACCACCTGTCCGGCGGCCGCGCCGCGGTCAACGTGGTGAGCGGCTGGTTCAAAGGCGAGTTCACCGCCCTGGGAGAGCCGTGGCTGGAGCACGACGAGCGCTACCGCCGGTCGGAGGAGTTCATCCGCGTGCTGCGGGCGAGCTGGACCGAGGACCACGCGGAGTTCCAGGGCGACTTCTACCGGCTGCACGGGTACGACCTGCAGCCCAAGCCGCTGTCGGGGCCCGGCCGCCCGCACCCCGAGATCTTCCAGGGCGGCAACTCCACCGCGGCCCGCGCCATGGCCGGCCGGGTCTCGGACTGGTACTTCAGCAACGGCACGGACTTCGACGGCGTCACCGAGCAGGTCGAGGAGATCGGCGCGGCGGCGCGGGCCCACGGCCGCCGGGTGCGCTTCGGCCTGAACGGCTTCCTCATCGCCAGGGACACCGAGGCGGAGGCGCGCGAGACGCTGCGCGAGATCGTGGCCAAGGCCGACGTCGAGGCCGTGCACGGGTTCCGCGACGCGGTCCGCCAGGCCGGTCAGTCCACCCAGGACGGGCGGGGGATGTGGGCCGACTCCTCGTTCGAGGACCTGGTGCAGTACAACGACGGCTTCCGCACCCGCCTCATCGGCACCCCCGAGCAGATCGCGCACCGGGTCATCGAGTACAAAAAGCGCGGCGTCGACCTGTTCCTGCTCGGCTTCCTGCACTACCACGAGGAGGTCGAGTATTTCGGCCGCCGCGTGCTGCCCATCATCCGTGAGCTGGAAGGCGAGCTCGCCGCCTCGGGCGCCTTCCCGGCGGAACCCGCGCGGGCCTGAGCCATGACCGATCTCGCCGGCCCGCCTGAGACCGCGCACGTCATCACCGGCGACGAGGAGGCCCTCGCCGTCGCCGCCGAGCTGACCGGCCGGTTCGCGCGCGGCGCCGCCGAACGCGACGCCCGCCGCGAGCTGCCGTACGCCGAGCTGGCCGAGCTGTCGGCGAGCGGCCTGCTCGGCATCACCGTCCCCCGCGAGCACGGCGGCGCCGACGTGCGCAGCGCCACGTTGGCGGAGGTCGTCCGCCTGCTCGCCACCGCCGATCCGAACATCGCCCAGATCCCGCAGAGCCACTTCGTGTACGTCAACGTGCTGCGGCAGCAGGGGTCCGCGGCGCAGCGGAAGTTCTTCTTCGCCGAGGTCCTGGCGGGCAGGCGGTTCGGCAACGCCCAGTCCGAGGCGGGCACCCGGCACGTGCAGGACTACCGCACCCGGCTGCGGCCCGCCGAGGACGGCGGCTACGTCCTCGACGGCGTCAAGCACTACTCCACCGGCGCGCTGTTCGCCGACTGGATCCCCGTGCTGGCGAAAGACCCCGCCGACCGGCTCGTCGTCGCGTACGTGCCGGCGGGCGCCCCCGGGCTCACGGTCGTGGACGACTGGGACGGCATGGGCCAGCGGACCACGGCCAGCGGCACGGTCCGCCTGGAGGGGGTGCGGGTCCCGGCGGAGCACGTGGTGCCGCACCACCTGACCTTCACCGGGCCGCAGCTGCACGGCGCCCACGCGCAGCTGCTGCACGCCGCGATCGACGTGGGCATCGCCCGCGGCGCGCTCACCGAGGCCGCCGAGTTCGTCCGGACCCGCAGCAGGCCGTGGTTCGAAAGCGGCGTCGACAGGGCCGCCGACGATCCCCTGACGATCCAGCGCTTCGGCGAGCTGGAGGTCGCCGTACGGGCCGCAGAGGCCCTGCTGGGCGAGGCCGGGCGGGCGGTCGACCGCGCGCGGGAACGGCTCGACGACGACAGCGCCGCGGCGGCCTCCATCGCGGTCGCCACGGCGAAGGCCTTCGCCGACCCGGCCGCCGTGCGGGTCGCCGACGCCCTCTTCGAGGTGTCCGGCACCCGGTCGGCGCTGGACTCGCTGAACCTGCACCGGCACTGGCGAAACGCCCGCACCCACACCCTGCACGACCCGGTGCGCTGGAAGATCCAGCACATCGGCCGGTACGCGCTGAACCGGACCCCGCCCCCGCGGCACGGCCTGATCTGACCCCGGATCCGGCCCCACCCCGATCCGGCCTCATCTGACGGAGGTTCCGCCATGTCCACCATCGTCGTCCTGTCGGGCAGCCCCTCGGCCGTCTCGCGTACCGCGGCCCTGTGCGCGCACGTCTCCGACCGGCTGCGCCGGGCCGGCCACGAGGTCGCCGCCCTGCGGGCGCGCGACCTGCCCGCGAGGGCGCTGCTCGCGGCCGACACGGGGCATCCGCGCATCGCCGAGGCCGTCCGCCTCGTCGAGGAGGCGGACGGCGTCGTGGTCGCCTCCCCCGTGTACAAAGCGGCCTACAGCGGCCTGCTGAAGGCGCTGCTCGACCTGCTGCCGCAGTTCGCGTTCGCGGGCAAGGTCGTGCTGCCGCTGGTCACCGGCGGCAGCCCCGCCCACGTGCTGGCCATCGACTACGCGCTGCGCCCGGTGCTGACCTCGCTCGGAGCCGACCACGTGGTGCCGGGATGGTTCGTCCTCGACCGGCACATCACGATCGACGGCGGCGAGGTCGCCCTGGACCCGGAGCACGCCGCCCCGCTCCACCGCGTGGTCGACGCCTTCGCGTCGGCCGTGGACGCGCGCCGCCCGCTGCTGGCCGCCTCGTGAAAGGACCCCCATGACACTGACGTTCCACTGGTTCCTGCCGACGTACGGCGACAGCCGGCACCTCGTCGGCGGCGGGCACGGCACCGACATCACCACGGCGAGCGGGGACCGCCCGGCCACCCTGGCGTACCTCGGCCAGATCGTGCGCGCGGCCGAGCAGCTCGGCTTCGAGGGCGCGCTCACCCCCACGGGTGCCTGGTGCGAGGACGCCTGGCTGACCACCGCCATGCTGGTCGCCGGCTCCGAACGGCTGAAGTTCCTGGTGGCCTTCCGGCCGGGGCTGCTGTCGCCCACGCTCGCCGCGCAGATGGCCGCCACCTTCCAGCGGCACTCGGGCGGACGCCTGCTCGTCAACGTCGTCACCGGCGGCGAGGACCACGAGCAGCGCGCCTACGGCGACTTCCTGACCAAGGACGAGCGCTACGAGCGCACCGACGAGTTCCTCACGGTCGTACGCCGCCTGTGGCGCGGCGAGCGGGTCACCTTCGACGGCAAGCACGTCAGGGTGGCCGACGCCGCGCTGAGCCGGGTGCCGTCCCCGGCGCCCACCGTGTACTTCGGCGGCTCGTCCGCGCCCGCCGGCCGGGTGGCGGCCCGGCACAGCGACGTCTACCTGACCTGGGGCGAGCCGCCCGCGCAGGTCGCCGAGAAGATCGCCTGGATCCGCCGGGAGGCCGCGGCGGCCGGCCGCGAGGTGCGGTTCGGCATCCGGCTGCACGTCATCAGCCGGGACACCTCGGCGCAGGCGTGGGCGGAGGCCGAGCGGCTGCTGGCCGCGCTCGACCCGGAGGTCATCGCCTCGGTCCAGGCCGGTCTCGCGCGCAGCGGGTCGGAGGGGCAGCGGCGGATGCTCGCCCTGCACGGGGGCCGCACCGACGCGCTGGAGGTCTCGCCGAACCTGTGGGCTGGGGTGGGCCTGGTCCGCGGCGGGGCGGGCACGGCGCTCGTGGGCAGCCACGCCGAGGTGGCCGAGCGGATCGAGGAGTATCACGCGCTCGGCATCGAGGAGTTCGTGCTGTCCGGCCACCCGCACCTGGAGGAGGCCTACTGGTTCGGCGAGGGCGTGCTGCCCCTGCTGCGCCGCAAGGGGCTGTGGCGGCACCCCGCGGGCGCGGCGGAGGAGCCGGTGCCCGCCGCCATCCCGTTCGCCGGCGCCGCGCCCCGATGAGGCGCCCCCGCTGACGACACGCGGGCACGGGCCGCGGTCATGTGAACCGCGGCCCGTGCCGGACGTTCGGATATGCGAGCCCGTCGCGCCGTCAGGCGCCCATCGCGTGCACGCCGCCGTCGACGTGCACGATCTCGCCGGTGGTGGCGGGGAACCAGTCCGACAGCAGCGCGATGCACGCCTTGGCGGCCGGCGCGGTGTCCGCCAGGTCCCAGCCGAGCGGCGCGCGCTCCGGCCAGGAGTCCTCGAACTCCTTGAACCCGGGGATGCTCTTGGCCGCCATCGTGCGCAGCGGACCGGCGGCGACGAGGTTGACCCGGATGCCGTGCTTGCCCAGGTCACGGGCGAGGTAGCGGGAGCACGACTCCAGCCCGGCCTTGGCCACGCCCATCCAGTCGTAGACCGGCCACGCCTTGGTCGCGTCGAAGTCGAGGCCGACGATCGCGCCGCCTTCCTTCATCAGCGGCAGGCAGGCGACGGCGAGGGACTTGAACGAGAACGTCGAGACGTGGACCGCGGTGGCGACGTCCTCCCACGAGGTGTTGAGGAAGTTGCCGCCCAGGCAGGACTGCGGGGCGAACCCGATCGAGTGGACCACCCCGTCCAGGCCGTCGAGGTGCTCGCCGACGCGGTCCGCGAGCGTGTCGAGGTGATCGTTGTTCTGGACGTCCAGCTCGATCACCGGAGGCGGCTCGGGCAGCCGCTTGGCGATGCGCTCGACCAGGCTGAGGCGGCCGTAGCCGGTCAGCACGACCCGGGCGCCCTCCTCCTGGGCCAGCTTCGCCACGTTGAAGGCGATCGACGCGTCGGTGAGGACGCCGGTGACCAGCAGTCGCTTCCCGTCCAGCAAACCCATGTCCAGCTCCAGTCAGTCGGGTGTCCGGCTCAGTGGCCCATGCCGAGGCCGCCGTCGACGGGGATGACCGCCCCGGTGATGTAGGAGGCGTCGTCGCTCGCCAGGAACCTGACGACCCGGGCGACCTCCTCCGCCTGCGCCTGCCGCCCGAGCGGGATGCTCTTGCGGATCTGCTCCCGCTGCTCCTCGCTGAGCACCGCGGTCATGTCGGTCTCCACGAACCCCGGCGCGACCACGTTCACCGTGATGCCGCGCGGGCCGAGCTCACGGGCGAGCGACCGGCCGAAGCCGACCAGGCCGGCCTTGGAAGCGGCGTAGTTGGTCTGGCCCGCCGAGCCCGACAGGCCGACGACGGAGGAGATCAGGATGATGCGCCCGCGCCGCATGCGCAGCATCGGCCGCACGGCTCGCTTGGCGACGCGGTAGGCGCCGGTCAGGTTGGTGTCGATGACGTCGGTGAAGGTCTCTTCCTTCATCATCGGCAGCAGCGTGTCCTTGGTGATCCCCGCGTTGGCGACGACCACCTCGACCGGGCCGTGCTCCGCCTCGACCTTCTCGAAGGCGGCGTCGACGTCGGCGGAGCTCGTCACGTCGCAGCGGACCCCGAACAGCCCCTCCGGGGGCTCGCCGGAACGGTAGGTGATGGCGACGGCGTCCCCCGCGGCGGCGAGCTCGCGGGCGATCGCGAGGCCGATGCCGCGATTTCCGCCGGTGACGAGTACAGAGCGAACCATGCGACCGACGGTATCGGCTACTTGGGGGTAGCCCACTTGTCCGCTGGGCACAAGATCACAGGGTTAGGATCGTGGACATGCGCCAGATCGACCCCGACTTCCTCGCCCTGCCGCTGCGGCGGCTGGCGGACGCGGCCCTGCAGCGCGCCCGTGACCTGGGAGCCGAGCACGCCTCGTTCCGGCTCGAACGCGTACGCGCCGAGACGCTGCGCATGTTCGACGCCCGGCTCGAAGGCTCCTCGGACGCCGACGACCTCGGCTTCGCCGTACGCGTGATCAAGGATGGCACATGGGGCTTCGCGTCCGGGATCGAGCTGACCCCGGAGGCGGCGGCGCGGGCCGCGGAGGAGGCCGTGCGGGTGGCGGCGGTCAGCGCGCCCATCAACCGCGAGCCGGTCGAGCTGGCCCCCGAGCCGGTGTACGACGACGTGACCTGGGTGTCGTCCTACGAGATCGACCCGTTCGAGGTGCCGCTGCGGGACAAGACGGCGCTGCTCGCGGAGTGGTCCGCCGGCCTGCTCGGCCGGGCCGACCACGTCTCCGCCTCGCTCATGCAGGTCAAGGAGCAGAAGTTCTACGCCGACACGGCCGGCACGGTGACCACCCAGCAGCGCGTGCGGGTGCACCCGGTCCTGACCGCGATGCGGGCCGACGGCGAGCGGTTCGACGACATGCGCACGCTCGCCCCGCCGGTCGGCCGGGGGTATGAGTACCTGACCGGCACCGGCTGGGACTTCCCCGCCGAGCTGGCCCAGATCCCCGACCTGCTGGACGAGAAGCTCAAGGCCCCCTCGGTGGAGGCCGGGACGTACGACCTGGTGATCGACCCGTCGAACCTGTGGCTGACGATCCACGAGTCGATCGGCCACGCGACCGAGCTCGACCGGGCGCTCGGCTACGAGGCTGCCTACGCCGGCACCTCCTTCGCCACCTTCGACCAGCTCGGCACCCTGCGCTACGGCTCGCCGGTGATGAACGTGACGGGCGACCGCACGGTCGAGCACGGCCTGGCCACCGTCGGCTGGGACGACGAGGGCGTGGCCGGTCAGTCCTTCGACATCGTCCGCGAGGGCACGCTCGTCGGCTACCAGCTCGACCGGCGGATGGCGCTGCTGAAGGGCCTCGGGCGGTCGAACGGCTGCGCGTTCGCCGACTCCCCCGGCCACGTGCCGATGCAGCGGATGGCCAACGTGTCGCTCCAGCCGGCCCCGGACGGCCCGTCCACCGACGAGCTGATCTCGGGGGTCGAGCGCGGCGTCTACATCGTCGGCGACAAGAGCTGGTCGATCGACATGCAGCGCTACAACTTCCAGTTCACCGGCCAGCGGTTCTACAAGATCGAAAACGGCCGCCTGGCCGGGCAGCTTCGCGACGTGGCCTACCAGGCGACCACCACGGACTTCTGGCGCTCCATGGAGGCCGTCGGCGGCCCGCAGACCTACGTGCTGGGCGGCGCCTTCAACTGCGGCAAGGGCCAGCCGGGCCAGGTCGCGCCGGTCAGCCACGGCGCTCCGGCGGCGCTGTTCCGCGGCGTACGGATCCTCAACACCGTCCAGGAGGGTGGCAAGTGAGCGACGGGGTGACCACACCGCAGGAGACGGTGGAGCGGGCGCTCGCCCTGAGCGAGGCCGACGGCTGCGTCGTCATCGTGGACGAGGGCTCGACCGCCAACCTGCGCTTCGCCGGCAACACGCTGACGACCAACGGGGTCGCGCGCTCGTCATCGCTCACCGTGATCTCCGTCGTGGGCGCCGGGGTGGGGGTCGTCTCACGCTCCGCCGTACGGCCCGGCCAGCTCGCGGACGTGGTGGCGGCGGCGGACCGCGCCGCGCGGGAGGCCCAGCCGTCGGAGGACGTCCGGCCGCTGGTCGAGGGCACCGCCGGCGAGGGCTGGGATCGGCCGGTGGAGCCGACCTCCATCGACGTGTTCAAGGACTTCGCCCCCGCGCTCGGCGAGGCGTTCGCCGCCGCCGACGTCTCGGGACGCAAGCTGTACGGCTTCGCCGAGCACATCGTGACCTCCACGTTCGTCGGCTCGTCCACCGGCCTTCGGCTGCGCCACGACCAGCCGACCGGCCGGCTCGAACTGAACGCCAAGTCGGCCGACCTGTCGCGCTCGGCGTGGACGGGCGTGGCCACCCGCGACTTCTCCGACGTGGACGTGGCCGCCCTGGACGAGGCGCTCACCCGGCGGCTCGACTGGGCCAAGCGGCGGATCAGCCTGGAGCCGGGCCGCTACGAGACGCTCCTTCCGCCGACGGCGGTCTCCGACCTGATGATTTACCTGTACTGGTCGGCGGGCGCGCGGGACGCCGCGGACGGCCGCACGGTGTTCTCCCGGCCCGGCGGCGGCACGCGGGTGGGCGAGCGGCTGTCGCCGCTGCCGGTGTCGCTGCACAGCGATCCGGCGCGGCCGGGCATCGAGTGCGCGCCGTTCGTCGTCGCGCACTCCTCCAGCCGGGAGCAGTCGGTCTTCGACAACGGCCTGCCCCTGGCCCGCACCGAGTGGATCAGCGACGGCACGCTGGCCAACCTGGTGCAGACCCGGCACTCCGCCGAGCTGACCGGCCTCGCCGCCACCCCGCAGATCGACAACCTGATCATGACGGGGCCCGAGGGCGGCCGGTCGCTGGAGGAGATGGTCGCCTCGACCGAGCGGGGCCTGCTGCTGACCTGCCTGTGGTACATCCGGGAGGTCGACCCGCAGTCGCTGCTCCTGACCGGGCTGACCAGGGACGGCGTCTACCTCGTGGAGAACGGCGAGGTCGTGGGCGAGGTCAACAACTTCCGCTTCAACGAGTCGCCGGTCGACCTGCTGGGCCGCCTCACCGAGGTGGGCGCGAGCGAGCAGACGCTGCCCCGCGAGTGGAACGACTGGTTCACCCGCACCGTCATGCCGCCGATCCGCGTGCCCGACTTCAACATGTCGACGGTCAGCCAGGCCAGCTAGAGCCCGCCTCCGTCACGGATCTCCCCGGGAGCGGCGCTCCCGGGGATCCGGGTCCGCCGCGCCGCCTATTCGGCGTCCTCCAGGCGGAAGCCGACCTTCATGCCGACCTGGAAGTGGGCCACCTCTCCGTCCACGATGTGCCCGCGTACCTCGGTCACCTCGAACCAGTCCAGGTGCCGCAGCGTCCGAGCGGCCCGCCTGACGCCGTTGCGGATGGCCTGATCGACGCTCTCGGCCGAGGTGCCCACTATCTCGGTCACCCGGTAGGTGCGATCCGACATCACGTCCTCCTGCCTGCGCCTGTGGCGTGATCGTAGCGCCATGCGGGCGTCACCCCCGCCTCCCTCGGGGTCTACCGTGGAAATCGTGAATCCATGGCGCAGGTTGCGAAAAAACCGCCCGGTCGTTCACCAGGTGACGGACGCCCAGCCGTCGCTGTCCGACGACATGCGCAAGCGGGAGATCAGTTACCTCATCAAAATGGGCATCCGCCTCCTCTGCCTCATTCTGGCCGTCGCGGTGCCCGCCCCCTGGCCGGTCAAGGCGCTGTTCGTCGCGGGGGCCGTTCTTTTGCCATACGTTGCCGTAATCGGGGCCAATCAAAGAGGTCATCAGCCTCCTCCACCCCCGGGCTTGACCTCGTCTGACCAAAACGAGATACCACGCCATCGACGCGAGATCGGGTCGTGACAAACTCTTGACGCAACCCAAGGGCAGGAGGTGTACAGTTTAGCCAAGCGCTCTGGTCCCCCGTCGGAGCGCTGGTGCCGGCGTTCCGGGCCCCCGTCGGAACGCCGATGAAGCGACGCCGGGTGGTTTGCCCCCGTAACCACCCGGCGTCGCCCTTTTTCGATAATTTCGCAGAGTTTCATAGACCGGCCGTCGCGGTCGTCCCCCTCCCGGGGAACGGCCCTTCCGCCGAAGCGGCCCCCGGCGCCCGCCCTTCCCCTCTATGCGGCGCGCCGGGGCCGCGGCAGCGAAACACAGACGCGGAACCCCGCGTCAGGACTCGCCGGACGACTCCGCGGCCCGCGCCCAGTCCTTCGCCAGCCGGGACACCCGCTCCACCGCGTCCGGCGGCGCGGTGCCGGCCCCCTGCGCCAGCCCCACCAGGTAGGCGGTCAACGGAGCGGCAGGCCGCGCCACGCCGTGCGCCACATCCCTGGTCAGATCGAGCACGGCGGTCCTGTCCACCCGGGCGGGGTCCACGCCCAGTTCGCGGCAGACCAGAGCCGTCCACTCCTCGAGCACGTTCACGTGCACTCCTTTCACTCGCGCCGCCCGTTGGCGGGCCACACGCAGGTCATCCACCGTGTCGCAATCGAACCACGGCGGGGTCTCGCCCGGCGCCACCGGCGGGCGCACGGGCACCGGCCCCAGCGGGCCGAGCAGCCCGCGCAGCGACCGCCCCCGGTAGTCGCCGAGCGCGGCCCGCAGCTCCGCCGTCCGCCACGCGCCGGTGAGCCACTGCTCACGGCCGTCGTCGTCCACCATCACCGCCCCCGCGCCGTCCCGCGGCACGGCCGCCAGGAGCGCCCGCACATGGGAGGGGGCGACGAACGGCAGGTCGGCGGCGAGCAGGACGACCAGCGGGGAGGTCACCTCGGCGAGCCCGGCGCGCAGCGCCGGAACCGGGCCGCCGCCGGGCGGGTCCTCACGGGTGAACACCACGCCCGGCATGTCCCTGGGCGGGCCCACCACGACGACGGCGCGGGCGTCGCGGACCGCCGCCGCCACCCGCCCGACGAGGGGCAGCCCGCCGACGACCGCGCCCGGCTTGTCCGCGCCGCCCAGCCGCTCGGCCCGTCCCCCCGCCAGGATCACCGCGTCGTACGGCGGGGCGCCGGCCGCGTCATCCGCGCCGGAAACGGAACGCATGGGGCTCTTCCAGCTCTCCGACGACCGTCAGCCGCCGATGGCCGACATCGGGCGGGCCGGCTGGAGGAACGCGGGGTCGTCGATGCCGTGCCCGGCCTTCTTGCCCCGCACCGCCGCGACCCACCGTCGCGCCAGCTCCTCGTCCGCGGCCCCCGAACGCAGCGCCGTACGCAGGTCGGACTCCTCGGTGGCGAACAGGCAGTTGCGGACCTGGCCGTCGGCGGTGATCCTGACCCGGTCGCAGGCGCCGCAGAACGGCCGGGTGACCGAGCCGATCACGCCCACCCGGTGCGGGCCGCCGTTCACCAGGAACATCTCGGCCGGCGCGCTGCCCCGCTCTCGGGGGTCGTCCTCGGCGAGGTCGAAGGAGTCTTTCAGCAGCCCGAGGATCTCGTCGGCCGTGATCATCTCATCCCGGCGCCAGCCGTGCTGGGCGTCGAGCGGCATCTGCTCGATGAAGCGCAGCTCGTACCCCCGGTCGAGGCAGTAGCGCAGCAGCGGCACCGCCTCGTGCTCGTTGACGCCGCGCATCAGCACCGCGTTGACCTTGACCGGGACGAGCCCCGCCGCGGACGCCGCGTCGAGCCCCTCCAGCACGTCGCGCAGCCGGTCGCGGTGCGCGAGCCGGACGAACACGTCGCGGTCGAGGGTGTCCAGCGAGACGTTGACGCGGTCGAGGCCGGCCCGCGCGAGCGGCTCCGCGAGGCGGGCCAGGCCGATCCCGTTGGTCGTCAGCGACACCTGGGGACGCGGGCGCAGCGCGGCGGTCGCCGCCACGATCTCGACGAGCTCACGCCGCAGCAGCGGCTCGCCGCCGGTGTAGCGGACCTCCCGGATGCCGAGCCGCTCCACGCCGATCGTCACCAGGCGGATGATCTCCCCGGCGGTGAGCAGCTCGGGCTTGGGCAGCCAGTCGAGGCCCTCGGGCGGCATGCAGTACGCGCACCGCAGGTTGCACCGGTCGGTCAGCGACACCCTCAGATCGGTCGCGACCCGGCCGAACGAGTCAACCAGCACGAAAGGACCTCCACGCCTAGAGAGCCTCAAGCCTAGGCCCTCGCCGTCATCAGGCGGCAACCCCCGTGCCCCCGCCGTGATTCCCGCTCCGGGACGGATCCTTCTCCGGAGCGGGCCCACGGCGCGCCGCGCGTGGTCAGCGGTCGCGACGGCGCTCGATCCGCTTGCGGCGGGCCACCTCGCGGCGGTGCTCGGCCAGCGCGCGCTCGCGCTCGCGCCGGTTCACGCGCGCCTCGCCCTTGGCCTTCTCCATCTCGAGCCGCAGCGCCTCCTGGGCGGCCGTGCCGCGCCGGGTGACCCGGGCCGCCGCCCGGGCGGCCAGCTTCGCGGCCCGCTTGGGATTGACCCGCCGCTCCTCACGCCTGTCCACGGGTACGGCGGGGGCCGCCTCGGCGCGTTCGAGCAGGGCGACACCGTGCCGCATGAGGAACGCGTACAGCTCGGGATCGGTGGGCTCGGAGCCGAGGACGAACCGGGTCGCGCGAAGCTCGCCGTCCTCGACGATCTCCAGTACGCCCACCCAGAACGGGTTCTCGAAGTAGACGGACAGGGAAACCACGATGCCTCCACGGGTATGCCGACGGGCGGCTTGCCGAAGCCGCTTTCCGGCACACCGGACATCCTCCGAGGTTCCCCGAGGGGGACACGAGAGGCGGATACGAGACCGCCGGCACCGGTCCGAGGCCGGTGACGACGGGTGCCCGGGCTACCAACCGGGACCGCGTTTTCGTGTGCGAGGCACAGCTTAACCTCCGCGTCCGCGGCACGGCCATCGCCGTTCCCGCAACGGCGGGCCGAGCGCGGGCAGACTGGGGGACATGGAGCCGATCTCTCTCGACGTGCGTGCCGCGCGGCTACTGGAGCGGGCCGCGGCGGCGTCCAGCGGGCGCGCGGCGGACACCGTGCACGGCGGCCACGACCGCGCGCTGCGCCAGACGCTGCTCGCTCTCACCGCCGGGTCCGGCCTCGCCGAGCACGAGAGCCCGGGCGAGGCGACCCTGCTGGTGCTGCGTGGTCACGTACGGCTGAGCAGCGGCGACGCCTCCTGGGAGGGGCGCTCGGGCGATCTGCTGGCCATCCCGGACGCACGGCACGCGCTCGACGCCGTGGAGGACAGCGCGGTCCTGCTCACCGTCGTGATACGCCCCTGAGCCGCTAGGCGGCCTGGAGGAGGCAGCCCAGGGCGAGCAGCGACAGGACCTTCACGACCTCCAGCGCCACGTAGTAGAGGTGCGCCGTCGACCTGCGCAGCGCCGGGTCCTCGCCGGACAGGACGCGGTCCGACCTGCGGTTGAGCGGCGGGCGCACGGCGACGAGCTGGATCAGCAGGGCGAGCGCGGCGACCGCCGTGAGCACGATCACGGCGGTGCCGGGCGATCCGGTGGCGACCGCCACGATCACGACGAGCGCCAGCACGACCTCGGCGGCGTTGAGCGCGCGGAAGACGAGCCGGCCGATGCCGAGCCCGATCGGGATCGTCACCCCCGGCGCGCGGAATTTCAGCGGCGCCTCCAGGAAGGAGATCGCCAGCACCATCCCGAGCCAGACGAAGGTGGCCGCACCTCCCACGGCGGCCGAGGCGGAGTTCATTCTCGCTACTCCTCTCGCACGCGCGAACCCGGCGGGGCGGGGCCGGGCTCCGGTGAGCGGTCCCACCGGTCACGGCGTCCGCCGTCGCCCTCGCCCAGGGTTCCACGCGTGCCCGCCGGTCCCCGATCCAGGGTCACGCGTACGGAGATCCCGCTTGCCGCTCGGATGACAGCATCTCCTCGGGCGTCATCGCCAGCCGGTCCGTTGCCGCAGCCAGGCCAGCGCCGCCCGG
Source organism: Microbispora rosea subsp. aerata (assembly GCF_014647835.1). Lineage (GTDB taxonomy): Bacteria > Actinomycetota > Actinomycetes > Streptosporangiales > Streptosporangiaceae > Microbispora > Microbispora aerata. The sequence goes on along the minus strand of NZ_BMPY01000029.1, from coordinate 49,195 downwards.
CCCTGCGCGAGCTGGAACGCGCGGAGCGTGGGCAGGCCCGGCGGCGGCGGGAGGCTGCCCCGCTGCAGGAAGAAGCCGGTCACGGCGGCCAGGACCGCGGTGACCGCGTCGGGGTCGGCCCGCGCCGCGACCGGGTGGCCGTCGAAGACCTCGGCGGGCGGCGGCCCGCCCTGCATGACCACGCTCGGGAGCATCCCGAGCAGATCGAACCACGGGGCCGCCAGGCACGCCCAGGGCCAGTCCACCACGTAGACGCGCCCGTCCGCGGTGAGCAGCAGGTTGTCGGCCCGGAGGTCGGCGTGGGCCAGCGTGTCGCCCGCCACCGCCCGGTCCCAGGCCGCCTCCAGCTCCGCCAGCCGGTCCAGGTGCCGCCGGGCCCACGCGGCGTCGGGCCCGTCCCCGCCGAGGCCGCCCGATCCCGGGCCGTCCGCGCCGGCCGCCAGGCGCCGCCAGCCCTGGAACTCCTCCGCGAACCGCTCCCCGGCCGGCGGCACGGCCACGGGCGCGGGGGTGAGCGCCTCGGCCAGCTCGGCCAGCGCGCCGAGCACGAGGTCCAGCTCCGCCGCCGTCCAGGGCTGGGCCGGCGCGCGGCCCTCGACGTCCTCGAACAGCAGGACCACCCAGCCGTCCTCGTCGAAGGAGGCGAGCAGCCGGGGCGCGGGCGCCGTGGCCGGCAGCGCGGCGGCCACCCGGGCCTCCGCCCGGTGGATGCCGGGGCTGATCGGGTTCGGCTCGGGTCCGACCGCCTTGACGAAGGCCCTGCCCCCACCGGCGAGCCGCAGGCGGGCCGCCACGCCCGGGGAGAATCCGCCGGGCTGGGTGACGGCCTCGATCACGCGGTCCCCGAGGTGCCGCTCGACGGCCCGCCGCAGGTCCGCGGGTACGGCGGCCCACGGCAGTCGTACGCCGGCGGCGGGCGGGGGCGGGCCGTCGTCACCGGGACGCCGCTCCTGCTCGTCCCGGCCGTCGTGGTCCCGGAGGTCGTCGCTCATCCCGGCATGATGGGCGACGGGCGGGTAGGGCGGCAAACGACTTTTCCGCCGCGATATTCGGTTGGGATTCCCGCCCGGTGCCCGGCACAGTGGATCTCGACCAAGGAGGAGTTCCCACCATGCCGAAGCACATCGCCCCGAAGGTGCTGTCCTGGGCGAGCGAGATCGACGACGCGACGATCGACCAGGCCGCCCGGGCGGCGCGCCTGCCGTTCGTGCCGGGTCACGTCGCGCTCATGCCGGACGCGCACGTGGGCATCGGCGCCACGGTCGGCTCCGTCATCCCGACCGAGGGCGCGATCATCCCGTCCGCCGTCGGCGTGGACATCGGCTGCGGCATGGTCGCGACCGAGACCACGCTCACCGCCGCCGACCTGCCCGACTCGCTGGACCCGCTGATGCGGCTGGTGGAGCGGCGCATCCCGGCGGGCGTGGGCAAGGGGCACGACGACCGCGCGGTGGACCGCGCGCTCGCCGAGCTGGGCCGCCCGCACACCGAGCTGACGACCAAGCAGGAGAACACGCTGGCCTGCCAGTTCGGCACCCTCGGCTCGGGCAACCACTTCGTGGAGGTCTGTCTCGACGAGCGCGACCGGGTCTGGACCGTGCTGCACTCGGGCTCGCGCGGGATCGGCAACCAGCTCGCCACCGCGCACATCAACGGCGCGAAGCGGCTCATGCGCAACCTGGGGATCGGCCTGGAGGACTACGACCTGGCCTACTTCACCCAGGGCACCCCCGAGTTCGCCGCGTACATCGAGGACATGCTGTGGGCGCAGCGCTACGCGATGGCGTCGCGGGCGCGGATGGACAAGGTGCTGAGCGAGGCGCTGTTCCGCGTCGTCGGCGCCGGCGCACGGGTCCGCACGATCAACTGCCACCACAACTTCACGCAGCTGGAGGTCCACGACGGCAAGGAGCTGTGGATCACCCGCAAGGGGGCGATCAAGGCGGAGACCGGAGACGAGGGCGTGATCCCGGGCTCGATGGGCACCCGGTCCTACATCGTGCGCGGACGGGGCAACCCGCTGTCGTACAACTCCTGCTCCCACGGCGCGGGGCGCAGGATGTCGCGGAGCCGGGCCAAGCGCGAGCTGTCGGCGGCGTCGCTGCGGGAGGCGATGCGCGGCCGGACCTGGAACGCCGACCGGGCCGCCGCCCTGGTCGACGAGCACCCGGAGGCGTACAAGCCGATCGACCAGGTGATGGCGGACCAGAAGGACCTCGTGGAGGTCCGGCACACGCTGCGCCAGGTGTTCAACTACAAGGGGTGAGCCGCCGGGCGCTGCCGTTTCGCCCCCGCCGTCTCGCGGGGCGCGGCCGCCCCGGCCGGCAGCCAGGCGTAGCCCCAGAACGGCAGGAGCGGCGTGGTGCCGAGCAGCGGCATACGTCCCGACTGCCCGCGTCCGCCCGCCGGAAACGGGCGCCGCCCGTCCGGCCGGGGCCGGACGGGCGGCGGTGGTCAGGCTCGGATGCAGGTGCCGCCGTTGAGCCTGAAGCCGGTGGGATCGGGGTTGGCGCCGGTGTGGGTGGCGTTGAACCCGATCTGCAGGGACTTGCCGGCCTGGATCGTCGAGTTCCACGGCTGGGCCGTCGCGGTGACGTCCTTTCCGGACTGGGACCAGACGGCCGACCAGCCGTTGGTGATCTTCTGCCCGGCGTCCGGGAGGACGAAGCGCAGCGTCCAGTCGCTGATCGGCGTCTGACCGAGGTTCGTGATCTTCACGGTCGCCGAGAAGCCGTCGCTCCACGACCACGCGGTGTATTCGATCTCGCAGCTCACCGGGGGCGGCGTGTAGGTCGGGTAGCCGCCCGACGCCGTCGCGATCACCAGGTCGGACGGCTCGCTGACGTTGCCCGCGGCGTCCTTGGCCACGACGAAGTAGACGTACGACTGGCCGGTGACGAGGTTGCCCTCGGTGAAGTGCCGGGAGTTCCCGGGCCTGGTGCCCACCCGCACCCAGCCGGTGTCGGTGCGCCGGTAGACGTCGTAGCCGGTGACCTCGACGTCGTCGGTGGACGGCGTCCAGCAGAACGACGTCCCCTTGAAGTCGGGCAGGCAGTTGGCCTGCAGCCCGGTCGGCTTGGTCGGCGGCGTGGTGTCGGCCGGGGCGGGGGTCGGCGTCGGTCCCGCGCCGAGCGCCGGGGCGCTGACCAGCGCGCTGGGCTGGCTCACGTTGCCGGCGGCGTCCTTGGCGACGACGTAGAACGTGTAGGTCCGGTCGCCGCCCAGCCCGGTGACGACGGCCGACGTGCGGGTGGTGGAGGCCACCGGGACGAAGCCGTCGGCGGTGAGGAGGAACACCTCATACTCGGCGACCCCGGTGTCGTCGGTGGACGCCGTCCAGCACAGGCCGACCACACCCTGGAAGCTCCCGCTCGGCGGCGGGGGCGGCGGGCACGCCCGGAAGTCGCTCGGGGCGGTGGGCGGCGTCACGTCCGCCCCCGGCGTGGGCGACACCGGCGGCGGGGCCGTGGTGGTCGCCTGGACGGCGCGCAGGTGGGCCGCACTGCCCGCCAGCACGGGAGGCGCGGCGACGTTGGCCGCGATCAGCGCGGCGGCGGTGGCGCCCGCCGCGGCCCACGCGGCGGGCCATGACAGTCTGGGCACGGTTCACCCTCCGGTGACGAAGTCCGCCATCGATTTGCCCGGATGATCGGTCGGCCGGAGGAGCCGGTCAAAGGGCCGCCCGCGTCCCCGCCGGTCGTTCCGTGAAAATCGTGAAATTTTCACCCCGGCGGGCCGCCGATACCGCGGCGAGATGAAGTGGTCACCGGCACAGCCGGTTTCATCGGGAGCCGGCCTCCTGGCCGCTCCGCGACGCCGGGCTGTTTCACGACGCAGGGCTGTTCCACGACTCCGGGCAGGCGACCCGCGCGGCATCCCGGCCGTACGGCCCGCCCCGGGCGGGCCGAACGGCGGCGGGGATCAGCTCACCACGCAGTTGCGAAGGTTGAGGGTGAAGACCCGAGGCTCGGGATTGACGCCCGTCTGGGTGCCGTTGAAGCCGATCTGCACGGACTCACCGGGCTTGATCTTCGCGTTCCAGGCCGCGTTCACGGCCTTGACGTCCCTGCCCGACTGGGACCAGGTCGCCGAGTGGCCGCTGGTGAGCTCTTGTCCCTGCTCGGGGAAGGTGAAGCGCAGCTCCCACCCGTCGATGTCGGCGGACCCGATGTTGGTGATCTTCACGCTGGCCGTGAAGCCGCCGGGCCACGTCCAGGTGTCGTACTCGACCCGGCACGTCGCCGGGGAGGGCGAGTGCGTGGGGTAGTCGGGCGGCACCGTCGCCGTCACCAGGTCGGACGGCAGGCTGAGGTTGCCCGCGGCGTCCTTGGCCACGACGAAGTAGACGTACGAGGCGCCGGGCTGGAAGTACATGTACTGCTGACCCGGGACGTTGCTGTAGCCGGTCTCGCTGAAGGTGTCCGCCGTGCCGGGCAGGTTGCTCACCCGCTGCCAGCCGCTCTCGGTACGCCGGTACACGTCGTAGCCCGTGACGCCGACGTCGTCGGTGGATTGCGTCCAGCAGAATGAGGTCCCGTTGAAGTCGGGCACGCAGTTGGGCTGCAGCCCGGTCGGCTTGGTCGGCGGCGTGGTGTCGCCCGTGGCGGGGGTCGGCGTCACGTTCGCGCCGGAGACCGCGGGGGTGCTGAGCAGCTCCGAGGGCCGGCTGGTGTTTCCGGCGGCGTCCCTGGCGACGACGTAGAACGTGTAAGTCCGGCCGTGGACCAGCCCGGGAATGACGGCCGTCGTCTGGGAGGTGGAGGCGACCTCGAAGAAGCCGTTCGGCTTGAGCATGACCACCTTGTACTCGGCGATCCCGACGTTGTCGGTGGACGCCGTCCAGCACAGGCCGACCACACCCTGGAAGCTCCCGCTCGGCGGCGGGGGCGGCGGGCACGCCCGCAGGTCGCCCGGCGCCGTCGGCCGCGTCAGGTCCGACCCCGGCGATGGCGACGGTGTCGGCGAGGCCGTGGTCAGCATGCGGGCGGCGTGCATCTGGGCCGTGCTGCCGGCGAGCACGGGCGGCGCGGCGACGTTGGCCGCCAACAGCGCGAGGGCGGCGGCGCCCGCCGCCGCCCACGCGGCGGGCCATGACAGTCTGGGCACGTTCCACCTCTTCCGAAGACGAAGCTCCTCGTCGATGTGCCCGGATGATCGGTCGGCCGGAGGAGCCGGTCAAAGGGCCGCCCGCGTCCCCGCCGGTCGTTCCGTAAGAATTGTGAAACTTTCACCCCGGCGGGCCGCCGATACCGTGGCGAGATGAAGATCGTGGTCACCGGCGCGGCCGGTTTCATCGGGAGCCGGGTCGCCGGGCTGCTGCGCGACGCCGGGCACGAGGTGCGGGGATTCGACCTGCGGGGCGGCGAGGGCGTCACGACGGGTGACGTGCGGGATGAGGACGCCGTCGCACGCGCGCTCGCCGGCGCCGACGCCGTCGTGCACCAGGCGGCCAAGGTCGGTCTCGGCGTCGACGTGTCCGACCTGCCGGCGTACACGTCGGTCAACGCGCTCGGGACGGCGGTGCTGCTCGCCGCGATGGCGCGGCACGGGGTCTCCCGGCTGGTCCTGGCGTCGTCGATGGTGATCTACGGCGAGGGCGTGTACGACTGCGCCGGGCACGGGCGGGTGCGGCCCGGACCCCGGGCCGAGGAAGACCTGGCCTCCGGGCGGTTCGAGCCGGTGTGCCCGCGCTGCGGCCGCCCGCTCGCGCCGGGCACCGTGGGCGAGGACGTCCCGCCCGATCCGCGCAACGCGTACGCCACGAGCAAGCTCGCCCAGGAGCATCTGGCGGCCAACTGGGCCCGCGAGACCGGCGGCGCGGCGGTCGCCCTGCGCTACCACAACGTGTACGGCCCGGGGATGCCGCGCGACACCCCCTACTCGGGGGTGGCCGCGATCTTCCGGTCCGCGCTGGAGGCCGGGCGGCCGCCGCTGGTGTTCGAGGACGGCGGCCAGCGCCGAGACTTCGTCCACGTCGACGACGTCGCGGCGGCCAACCTCGCCGCGCTGGACGCGCTGCGGGACGCCCCGCCCGGCGGGCTCCGCGCGTACAACGTGGCCAGCGGCGAGCCGCACACCATCGGCGACCTGGCGGACGCGCTCAGCGCGGCGCGGGGCGGGCCCGCCCCGGAGGTCACCGGCCGCTACCGGCTCGGCGACGTCCGGCACATCGTGGCCTCCCCGGATCGCGCCGCCGCCGAGCTGGGCTTCCGGGCGCGCATCCGCTTCGCCGACGGCATGCGCGAGTTCGCCCACGCCCCTCTCGGGACGGCCGGCTGAGTCACCAGGGGGATTTCACGAACCCCTGCAGCAGCAGACCCACCGCCGCCTGCACCGCGAGCAGGCGGCGGTCGGCCGTGCGCCCGGCCGCCGCGCCCACCCACAGGGCGTACGGCAGCCAGATGCGCTCCACCTCGCCCCTGGTGACGCCGCTGAGGTCGAGGGCGAGCACCGCGACCAGCGCCGCGAGCGGCAGGATCCGGTCGCGGGCCGATCCCGGCGCCACGAGCCCGACGGCGGTGGCCGGGCCGGTCACCAGGGCGAGCACGGCCAGGTTGGCGACCAGGAAATACAGGTACGGCCGGGCCGCGCCGGGGTCGGCCGCCCACTCGGCGTGGGTGGCGAGCACACCGGCCGGCCACCAGAACCCCCCGGCGGCGAACAGCGCGCTCACCGCCGCCGCCCCGACCAGGCAGGCGGCCACGGTCGAGCGCGGCACTCCCACCGCGACCGCCGCGACGAGCGGGACGAGCAGGAACGGCACCAGGCCGTAGCTGAGGTAGGGCAGCGCGCCCAGGGCCAGCCCCGCGCCGAGGCCGAGCGCCACCCGGCCCGCCCGGCTCCGCGCGCCGAGCACCAGCAGCGCCGTCCCCCACGCGGCCACGCCCGCGAAGAACGCGTCCATGGTCGTCGCGATCCACACCGCCGCCGGGCACAGCGCGAGGTACGGCAGCGCGCGCCGGGCCGCCTCCTCCCCCGCGACGCGCCACACGGCCAGGCCGATCGCGGCCACGGCCGAGCACCCGGCCACGACCACGAGGAGAGCGGCCCACAGCGGTCCCGGCAGTCCTGCGGCCGCCAGCGCCCACAGCACCAGCACCGGCAGCGGCGGATGGCCGCGCACGTGCGTGGGGTAGGCCGGCAGGTCGCGGGTGAAGCCGGCCAGCCAGCCGAGGGGGTCGTCGCCCACGGCCCCGAGCCCGGCCAGGTATTCCTGCCGGTGGGTGAACGGCCAGGCCAGCCCTTCCCCCGACACCGACAGCAGGACCGTCCAGGCGAGCGACGCCGCGAAGGCCGCCGCCGGCGCCGCGCGCATCGGCAGGTGCGCGGTCAGCCGGGGCAGCACGGCGACCGCGAGCACGGCGAAGGCCGCCGCCGGGAGCAGCGCGGCCGTGGGCAGGCGGGCCAGCCCGTGCAGCGGCGGGAGATGGTCGATGCGCAGCACCCCTTGGGCGTGCAGCAGCCCGCCCACCGCGAACGCGCCCGCCACCAGCGCCGCCCAGGCCGCCGACACCCCGCGCCGTGACGTGAGTGCCCTATGCCAGGGCATGAGTGCCCGCCGCCGCGCCGCCGGCGTTTTCCGTCCTGTCGTCACGACCGCCAACGCTAGGCGGGCCGGGACCGCCGTCCCCGCCCTCGGGGCGGCCCGTAGCCACTTCGTAAGAACTCGGCGGCCCGGGCGGCCCTAGCTTCTGCGACATGCAGATCGATGTGGTGCTTCCCTGCCTCAACGAGGCGGCGGCGCTGCTCTGGGTGCTCGGCCGGATGCCGGACGGCTACCGCGCGATCGTGGTGGACAACGGGTCCACGGACGGGTCGGCCGAGGTGGCCGCCCGGCACGGCGCGTTCGTGGTGACCGAGCCGAGGCCGGGCTTCGGCGCCGCCTGCCACGCGGGCCTGGAGGCCGCGACCGCCCCCGTGGTGTGCTTCATGGACGCCGACGCCTCCCTCGACCCGCGGCAGATCCCGTACGTCGCGGAGGGCGTGGTGACCGGCGCGGCCGACCTGGTGCTGGGCCGCCGCAGGCCCGTCACCGCGTCGGCGTGGCCCGCGCACGCCCGGCTGGGCAACTGGGTGCTCGCCTGGCGGCTGCGCCGCCGCACCGGCGCGCCGCTGCACGACCTCGGCCCGATGCGGGCGGCCCGCCGTACGGCGCTGCTCTCCCTGGACCTGCGGGACCGGCGGTTCGGCTACCCGCTGGAGATGGTGCTGCGGGCGAGCGAGGCGGGCTGGCGCATCGGCGAGGTCGACGTCGACTACCTGCCGAGGGTGGGCCGGTCGAAGGTGACGGGGACGGTCCGGGGCACCGTGCGGACGGTGCGCGACATGTGGCGGGCGGCGTGAGGCCGGGCGACGGCCGGAGCGCGGCGCAGCTCGTCGTCATCGCCAAGTCGCCCGTGCCGGGGGCCGTCAAGACACGGCTCACGCCGCCGTACACCGCGCGGGAGGCCGCCGGCCTGGCGGAGGCGGCGCTGCGCGACACGCTGGCGGCCGTCGCCGCCGCCCCCGCCGCGCGCCGGGTGCTCGCCCTGCTCGGCGAGCCGGGGCCCTGGCTGCCCGAGGGGTACGACGTGGTGGCGCAGCGGGGCCGCGACCTGGCCGAGCGGCTGGCCGCCGCCTTCGCCGACGCGTGGGCCGCGCTGCCCGTCCCGGTCGTGCTGATCGGCATGGACACCCCGCAGGTCACCCCCGCGCTGCTGGCCGAGGCGGGGCGGCTGCTCGACGGGCACGACGTCGTGGTCGGCCCGGCCGCCGACGGCGGGTTCTGGCTGCTCGGGCAGCGCACGCCCGACCCCGCCCTGCTGGCCGGGCTGCCGATGTCCCGGCCCGACACGGGAGCGCTGCTGATGGAGCGGATCCGCGCCGCGGGCGTGCGCTGCGCCCTGCTGCCCGAGCTGACCGACGTGGACACCGCCGCCGACGCGCGCGCGGTGGCCGCGCTGGCCCCCTCCTCCCGGTTCGCGGCGGCGCTGGCGGCCCTCGGCACGGGCGTCCCGGCGTGATCGGCCCTCTCTACGCCGAGTCGCTGGACGGCGCGCGGGTCGAGGTCGAGTCCGCCGACGGCGACACCTGGCCGCTTGAGGCGTGGCGCTGGCTCCACGGCGCCGAGGGGGACGAGGCCATGCTCGCCCGCTGCGCCGACCCCACGCTCGACGTGGGCTCGGGACCGGGGCGGCTGACCGTGGCGCTGACCAAGCGCGGCGTGCGGGCGCTCGGCATCGACGTCACTCCCCGGGCCGTCCGGCTCACCCGGCTGGCGGGCGGGCGGGCCCTGTGCCGCGACGTGTTCGGCCACGTGCCCGGCACCGGCCGCTGGGGCACGGTGCTGCTGGCCGACGGCAACATCGGCATCGGCGGCGACCCCGACGCCCTGCTGCGCCGGGTCCGCGAGCTGCTGCGGCCCGGCGGCGAGGTCATCGCCGAGCTCGACCCGCCCGGCGCCGCGACCCGTACGGAACGGGTCCGGCTGCGCCGGGAGGGCAGGGTCACCGGATGGTTCGCCTGGGCGCGGGTCAGCGTGTCCGACATCGGGCCGCTCGCCGGGCGCACCGGCTTGCGCCCGGTGGAGGTGTGGACCGAGGCCGGCCGCTGGTTCTCCGTTCTGAGCCGATAGCCGCACGGCCCCGGCGCTCCCGGTCCCGCGCGGCCGGCGGGCGGCCCGGGCTTGGGGAGCCGATGGGGGGAAACGGAGGCGGCGGTTGCGGCCCGCGCGGCGGCGGCGCCGATAGCCTGCGCGGGAGGCAGGCGGAAGCGAACGGGACGGATGGCGGGGATCGCGCGCGCGGTCGCGCAAACAGTCGCCCAAACGGTCGTGCGGACGGTCGTGCGGACGGTCGCACAGCGATGGCGGGCGCGGCGCGGCGACCGCACCGGCGGGCACGGCGCCGCCGAAGGCCCCGCCACCGGAGGTGTGCCCCGCGAGGACGTCGCCCGCGTCGCGGCCCTCACCGCCGCGGCGGCGGCGCTCTACGCCTTCTACTCCTGCGTGCGGCTGGCCCGGTTCCGTGCGGGCGCGTACGACCTGGTGATCTTCGACCAGGCGATCCGGTCGTACGCGCGCCTGCAGGCACCGGTCTCGATGCTGAAGGGCGTGCACAACGGCTTCGGGCCGGAGTTCTGCGTGCTCGGCGACCACTGGTCTCCGGCGCTCGCGCTGCTGGCGCCGCTGTACTGGATCCACGACGGGCCGGCGACCCTGCTCGTCGCGCAGGCCGTTCTCCTCGCGCTGTCGATCCCGTTCGTCTCGGCGTACGCCTTCCGGGCCTGCTCGGCGGTCACGTCCGGGCGGCGCGTCGCCTACCCGGTCGCGGTCGCCTACGCCCTGTCGTGGCCGATCACCGAGGCCGTGGCCTTCGACTTTCACGAGGTGGCGTTCGCGCCGCTGCTCACGGCGGCGGCGCTGGAGCGCTACCAGGCCGGGCGCAGGCGGGCCGCGCTCCTCGGGGGGCTGGCGCTCTTGCTGGTCAAGGAGGACATGGGTCTGCTGCTCGCCGGGTTCGGGCTGTTTCTCCTCACCCGCCGCGGCGAGCGGGTCGCGGGGGCGCTGCTCGTCGCCGGCGGCGTCGCCGCGACCCTGGTGGCGACGCGCGTGCTCATCCCGCACTTCGGGGGCAGGGCCGACTACTACTGGGCGTACTGGACGCTCGGCCCGGACCTCCCCAGGGCCGTGGCGCACGCCGTCACCCACCCGGGCGACGTCGTGGCGCTGCTCGCCGATCCGCCGCTGAAGCTGCGCACGCTCGTGCTGACGCTCGCCCCCGTGCTGTTCACCGCCGCGCTGTCCCCGCTGGGCCTGGCGCTGCTGCCGCCGTTGCTGGAACGCATGCTCGCCGTCACTTACCCGAACTGGTGGACGCCGCGATACCACTACACGGCGTTCGTCGTCGCGGTCGTCTTCGCCGCCGGGGTCGACGGCACGCTGCGGGCGGCGGCCCGCTTCCCGGCACGGCGGGGCAGGCTCGTGCGGGGATGGGCGCTGCTGACGCTCGGCGTGGCGTTCGCGCTCGTGCCGTTCTTCTCGTTCGGCGCGCTGCTCACCCCCGGTTTCCACGCCGAGACCGCCCGGACCCGCGCGGCCGAACGGGCCGTCGCGGCGGTGCCGGACGGCGCGCTGGTCGAGGCGGCCGACTCCCTCGCCCCGGCCCTGTCGCCGCGTACGCGGACCCTGTTGTGGGATCGCACGCCGCGCGGGGCGCCGTGGGTGGCCGCCGACGTGGGAGCCAGGGCGTTCCCCTTCGACTCGGTCCGCACGCAGGTGGCCCGGGTCACGGCGTTGCTCGGACAGGGCTACCGGGTGGTGTTCCGGGAGGCGGGCTACGTGGTGCTCACCCGCCCCTAGCCGGCCGCCCAGGCATCAGGAGACGACGCCGGGCGTGACCGCGAGCAGCAGGACGTCGACGGCGGCGGCGCCGGTCGCGGCGGCGAAGGGCGCGCGGGGCATCCGACGCCCGAGCAGCAGGCCGGCCGCCGCGCACGCGGCCACCGCCGCGAGCGCGAGCCACCGGGCCGCACCGGCCGGTCCCGGCGGCCCTGCCACCAGCAGCACGGACGCGGCCAGCAACGGCAGCGGCAACACGGCCCGCACCCGGGCGGCGCCGAGGCGCTGCGGCCAGCCGCGCACTCCCGTGGCGACGTCCGCGTCGATGTCGGGCAGCACGTTGGCGAGGTGCGCCGCGCAGCCGAGCAGCGCCGCGGCGAGCACCGCCCACCACGCCGGCACGGCCCCGCCCGGCATCCCGGCGGCCGCGAACACCGGCACCGCGCCGAACCCCGCGGCGTACGGCACCCACGAGGCCGCCGTGCACTTGAGCCATAGGTTGTAGGCCCACGCCGCGGCCACGGCGAACAGGTGCGTCGCCCCGGCGAGCGGGCCGCAGGCCAGCGAGAGCGGCACGCAGGCCGCGAGCGCGGCAAGCGAAGCGGCGCGCACCGTGCGCACGGTCACCAGCCCCGCGACGATCGGCTTGGCGGTCCGCTCCGCGGCGGCGTCCCTGGCGGCGTCGACGGCGTCGTTGCACCAGCCCACCGACAGTTGCCCGGTCAGCACGGCGAGCGCCGTCGGCACGGCTCCCGCCGGGCCTCGCCCGGTGAGCGCCACCAGCGCCGTGACCAGAGCCGTCACCGCCGCGGTCGGGCCCGGGTGGCAGGCCAGGACCAGCCCGGCCGCCGTCCGCACCGGCCCGGGAGCGGTCCTCAGCCGCCCTGGACGCGCGCCGCGAAGCGGCGCGGCGGCATCCGGGCCGCCTTCGATCGCCGTGTCGTCGGGCGGCGCCGCTGAGCCGGTCATGATCCCGAGGTTAACCGGATATGTCGGTTATCGGATCTTCGGTGCTCCTGAAGGGTATGTAGCGCTCACCAACGGGCAAGAGGCACTTGTCACAGTTTTCGCCTGCGTGGGGATGTGAGATGACGCGGATCGCGGCCGTGCACGGTGTCGTTCCCCCTCATCGGCACTCACAGGCGGAGATCGCGGACGCCCTCGCCAGGGTCTGCCTCCCGCCGGGCGCCGACCGCCGGCTTCTGGACAGGCTGCACGCCAGTGCCCGGGTGGAGCACCGCAACCTGGTGCTGCCGCTCGACCAGTACGGCAAGCTCGACGGTTTCGGCACGGCCAACGACCTGTTCATCGAGGCCGCGCTCGAGCTGGGCGCGCGGGCCGTCACGGGGGCGCTGGACGCGGCCGGCCTCACCCCCGCGGACGTCGACATGATCATGACCACGTCGGTCACCGGCATCGCCGCGCCGTCGCTGGACGCCCGGCTGGTCAACCGGATCGGGCTGCGCCCGGACGTGAAACGGGTGCCGGTGTTCGGCCTCGGATGCGTGGCGGGTGCGGCGGGCATCGCGCGGCTGCACGACTACCTGCGCGGCTGGCCCGGCCACGTGGCGGTGCTGCTCTCGGTCGAGCTGTGCTCCCTCACGTTGCAGCGCGACGACACCTCCACGGCCAACCTCGTGGCGGGCGCGCTGTTCGGGGACGGCGCCGCCGCCGTGGTCGCCTGCGGGGACGACCGCGAGCCTCCCCGTGCCGGCGGCTCCGTGAACGGCACGACGAACGGCACGGCGAACGGCACGGCGAACGGCGCTGTGGACGGCGCGGCGGGGCCGGTGGTGGTGGCGACGCGCAGCCGCCTGTATCCCGGCTCCGAACGCGTGATGGGCTGGGACGTGCGCGACAGCGGGTTCCGGATCGTGCTGGACGCCCGGGTGCCGGACGTGGTCCGCGCGCACCTGGCCGACGACGTGCACGGGTTCCTCGCCGACCACGGGCTGACCCCCGGTGACATCGCCGCCTGGGTCTGCCACCCCGGCGGTCCCAAGGTGCTCGAAGCCGTCGCGGAGACGCTCGCGCTCCCGGACGGCGCGCTCGATCTCACCTGGCGCTCGCTGGCCGCCAACGGCAACCTGTCGTCGGCCTCGGTGCTGCACGTGCTGCGCGACACCCTCGCCCTGCGGCCCCCGCCGCCGGGCACGCCGGGCCTGCTGCTCGCGATGGGCCCCGGGTTCTGCTCCGAACTCGTCCTGCTGCGCTGGTAGGGAGACCCCGTGCCGCTTGCGTACGCGCTGCTCGTCGCGCTCGTCGCGATGGAGCGGCTCGCCGAACTCGTCGTCGCGCGCCGCAACGCCCGCTGGAGCCTCGCCCGGGGCGGCGTGGTGTACGGCAGGGGGCACTATCCCTGGATGGTCGCCCTGCACACCGGCCTGCTGGCCGGATGCCTGATCGAGGTGTGGCTGGCGGACCGGCCGTTCGTCCCGGGCCTGGGCTGGCCGATGCTCGCACTGGTCCTGGCGGCGCAGGCGCTGCGCTGGTGGTGCGTCGTCACGCTCGGCCCGCGGTGGAACACGCAGGTCATCGTCGTGCCGGGCATGCCGCTCGTGACGCGCGGGCCGTACCGGTTCGGGTGGCTGCGTCACCCCAACTACGTGGCGGTGGCGGTGGAGGGCGCGGCGCTGCCGCTCGTGCACTCCGCCTGGCTGACCGCCCTGGCCTTCACCCTGCTCAACGGGCCGCTGATGGCCGTGCGCCTGCGGTGTGAGAACGCCGCCCTGGCCACCGCCGCCTCCGGGCCCGCGCGCGACGCCGGGACCGCGGCGTGATCGACGTGCTCGTGGCCGGCGGCGGGCCCGCCGGGCTGGCCACCGCGATCCACGCGGCGCTGGCCGGGATGGAGACGGTCGTGGTCGAGCCGCGGCCCGGCCCGATCGACAAGGCGTGCGGGGAGGGCCTGATGCCCACGGGGGCCGCCGCGCTGGCGGATCTCGGGGTGGCGGCCCCGGAGGGCAGGCCGTTCCTCGGCATCCGCTACGTCTACGGCCGCCACCGGGTGCAGGCGGAGTTCCGGAACGGCCCCGGGCTGGGCGTGCGCCGTACGGCGCTGCACGCCGCGCTCGCCGCCCGCGCGCGGGACCTCGGCGTCCGCGTCGTGCCCGGCCGGGTGGCGGAGGTACGCACCGCCGGCGAGGCCGTGCACGCCCGCCTGACCGCCGGGGAGCTGCGCGCGCGGTGGCTGGTCGCGGCCGACGGGCTGCACTCCCCGATCAGGGCGCGGCTCGGGCTGGACCTGCCGTCCCGGGGCCCGCGCAGGTACGGCCTGCGCCGCCACTACCGGGTCGCGCCGTGGACGGACTTCGTGGAGGTGCACTGGGCGCCCGGCGGCGAGGCGTACGTCACGCCGGTGGCCGACGACCTGGTCGGCGTGGCCGTGCTGAGCGGCGAGCGGCGGCCGTACGACGAGCACCTGGCGCGCTTCCCCGCTCTGCTCGCCCGGCTGGACGGCCCGCCCGTCACGCCCGTGCGCGGGGCGGGGCCGCTGCGCCAGCGGGTGCGGCGGCGGGTGGCCGGGCGGGTGCTGCTCGTCGGCGACGCGGCGGGCTACGTGGACGCGCTCACCGGCGAGGGGATCACGCTCGCGCTGCTGTCGGCCCGCGCGCTGGTCGGCTGCCTGCGGGCGGGCCGCCCCGAGGACTACGAAACCGCCTGGCGGCGTCTGTCGTGGCGTTCCCGGCTGCTGACGGCCGCGCTCGTGCGGGCCCGGGGGCATCCCCCCGCGGCCCGGTTGATCGTGCCGGCCGCGCGACGCCTGCCCGCCGTCTTCCGGGCCGCGGTGCGGACGCTCGCCTGACGCGCGCCTCCGGTGGAATCGGACGGGGCGTTTGAGATCGGCATAACCGGATTCACCGTTGATGAACGCCCGTTTTCGGGACCTCCGGCGTCGCTCCATGCGCGGGTAATCGAATTCACATCGAGACGGAGGAAGTAGCCCCATATTTCGTGACCGGTGTGCAAAGATCTAACGTGTGCACCTAACGGCGAGGCCGATGTTACGGCAAGGATGACTGGAGGGTCGTTACTTGCCGCAAATCACCCTAATAGCCGTGCTTGTCCTGCTCGGTGCGCTCCTGATCGGCGCTCTGGCGATCCTCGCGGTCCGCCTGCGCCGGCTCCGCGCCATGCAGGCCGAGGCCGTACGGCAGGCGGCGGCCGAGGCGCGCGAGCAGTTCAGCCGCGACGTGCACGACCTCGTGAGCAGCCGCCTGTGGCTGGCCGCCCTGCGCAGCGAGCTCGCCTACCGGCTCGCCGACGACGACAGCCCCCTGCGACCGGCGCTCGCCGACGTGGTGCAGGCGATCCGCCAGGCGTCCGCCGACATCCGCAACGTGACCCGCTCCTTCCGGGACGTCTCGCTCGCCTCCGAACTGGCCAACGCGCGGGCCGTGCTGCGCGCGTACGGCACCGACTGCAAGGTCGAGATCGACGAGGGGGAGCTGGACGACGAGGTGAGCGCGGCTCTCGCGATCATGGTGCGGGAGGCGGTGACCAACGTCCTGCGCCACAGCAGGGCGACCCTGTGCACGATCGAGGTCCTCCTGCGCGGCGGCGTGGTGACGCTCGCCGTCGCCAACGACGGCGTCGACCCATCGACGCCGCCCGGCGACGGCAGCGGCCTGGACAACCTGCGCGCCCGGGCCGCCGCGCTCGGCGGCATGCTGGGAACGATCCTCGACCCGGACGGCTGGTTCCGCCTCATCGTCGAGATTCCCCGCAAGGGCAAAGACCGCCGCTGACCCCCGCCGGGCTCCCGGCCCCATCGCCCCACGCCAAGACGCCCAGCCCTCATCGGCTCCCCCTACGCGACATCCGGCGCCGTCGGCTTCCACCGCGAGGCGCCAAGCCCAGCGGCCTCCCCCGCACGCACGACACCCGGCGCCGTCGGCTTCCACCGCGAGGGCGCAGCTCCCCGCGGCTTCCCTCGCGCGGCACCCGACCATTGCCCGGCACCGCGCGACTGTCAGCCCCCATTACGCGGCGTGCGGCGCCGAGCCGGCTCCGCCGGCCGAACCGGCGGTCATTCCCGTCTTGACGCGAGCCTCGTGGGGCCGTCCTCCGCCGTGTGCCGCACGGCCCGTGACACCCGCGCCCGGGCCGCCTCATGCGCCCCCGCCAGGCGGGGCTACGCATTTGACCAGCGATTTGACCGAATTGTCCATGCGGACAATTCGGGAACGGCCGTGAACGGCATCACTCCCCATCCATGACCGCGTCATGGTTCGTTATGTGCAAATTTCATACGACGTAGTTGACGGGCGTAACTTGGCCCATCTCGCTATTTCCGAAATTCTTTGACGTGACCGGGCCTGAGGGGACATCTGGTGATTAGTAAGTACGAGATTTACTGCCTCGCGGATCCCTTGTTCTACGACACGCTCGACGCCAGGCGTGCGGAGCATCCGGACTTCGCGATCGCCGCCAGGCCCACCCCCGACGGGTGGGCGCACGCCGAGAGCGAGACGTGGCTGCACTACGCGCCGGCCGGCGCGGCCTTGCCGGCACAGGGCTGGAAGATCCACATCTCCTCCTCCGTACCGGAGGCGGAGCGGGTCATCGCGGCGGCGTGGGACTACTGCGTGCCCCGCGGGCTGGCCTTCAAGTTCCTGCGCGGCCGGCGGGTCATGACGATGCAGAACTCCAAGTACGCCTTCCGCGGGTCGAGCGGCAAGCTGGTCACCATCTACCCCGTCGACGAGACCCAGCTCGAACTGACGCTGAAGGAGCTCGCCGAGATCCTCGACGGCGTCGAGGGCCCGTACATCCTCAGCGACCTTCGCTACGGCGACGGCCCCCTGTTCGTCCGGTACGGCGGGTTCGCCGAGCGCCACTGCCTCGACGAGAACGGCGAGCGGGTGCTCGCGATCGAGGACGCCGACGGCAACCTCGTCCCCGACGTGCGCGGCCCCGCGTTCGCCCTGCCCTCCTGGGTGACCCTGCCCGCGTTCCTCGAACCGCACCTGGCCGCCCGCAACGCCGTGACGCTGGAGGGCCTGCCGTACGCGGTGGACGGCGTGCTGCACTTCTCCAACGGCGGCGGCGTCTACCTGGGGCGCGACAAGCGCACGGGCGAGCGGGTGGTGCTGAAGGAGGCCCGCCCGCACGCCGGGCTCGACATCGAGGGACGCGACGCCGTCACCCGGCTGCGGCACGAGGCGGCGATCATGGAGCGCCTGGCCGGTCTGGACGCGGTGCCGGCGCTGCGCGACTACCTCACCGTCGGCGAGCACCACTTCCTGGTGCAGGAGTACGTGGACGGCACCTCGCTCAGCCAGCTCATCGCCCAGAGGCACCCGCTCACGCGGGCCGACCGCACCCCGGAGATGGACGCGGACTACACCGAGTGGGCCGTCGGGATGCTCGCCAAGGTGCGGGCGGCGCTGTCGGCGCTGCACGGGCGCGGCGTGGTGTTCGGCGACCTGCACCCCTTCAACATCCTGGTCGACGGCGAGCGCGTGGTGCTGATCGACTTCGAGGTCTCCTCGCCGATCGAGGAGCGCAGGCGGCCCACGCTCGCCAATCCCGGCTACATGCCGCCGCGCGAGCTGGCCGGCGTCGAGGCGGACGAGTACGCGCTGGCCTGCCTGCACCTGGGCGTGTTCGCCCCGATGACCACCATGCTGCTCCAGCTCCACCGGCCCAAGGCCGCCCGGCTCGGCCGGCTGATCACCGAGACGTTCCCCGTCCCGCCCGCGTTGATCGAGGAAGCCGTACGGACGATCCTCGGGCGGGAGCGGCCCGCGCCGGAGCCGAGCCGTCTTCCGGAGCCGGACCGGATGCGGGAGGGCTGGCCCGCCGTGCGGGAGGCGCTGGCGACGGCGATCCTCGCCTCGGCGACGCCGGAGCGCGAGGACCGGCTGTTCCCCGGCGACATCGTCCAGTTCGAGCCCGGCGGCGGGGTGAGCCTCGCCAACGGCGCGGCCGGCGTCCTGTACGCGCTGGCGGCGACCGGGGCGGGGCGGTTCCCCGAGCACGAGGAGTGGCTCGTCCGGCAGGCCGCCAAGCCCGGCGCCGGCGTCGGCTTCTACAACGGCCTGCACGGCGTGGCGTACGCGCTGGAGGCGCTCGGCCGCCGCCACGACGCGCTCGACGTCGTGGAACGATGCACACGGGAGCCGGGGGAAGGGCTGGACCTGAGCCTCTATCGCGGCCTGTCCGGCGTCGCCCTCGCCCTGATGCACCTGCACGACGCCACCGGCGAGCCGGAGCTGCGCGAGCGGGCGGAGCGCGTTGTGGCGGAGGTGGCCGACCGGCTCGGCGGCCCGGACGACGTGCCCGAGATCAGCGGCGGGAAACACCCGCACGCGGGGCTGATGTACGGCTCGTCGGGGCCCGCCCTGATGTTCCTGCACGCCTACGAGCGCACCGGCGACGCCGGGCTGCTCGACCTGGCGGCCACCGCGCTGCGGCAGGACCTGCGCAGGTGCGTCGGCCGCGAGGACGGCCAGCTCCAGGTGCAGCAGGGCTGGCGGACCAACCCCTACCTCGACGAGGGGTCGGCCGGCATCGGCCTGGTGCTGGACCGCTACCTCGCCCACCGCCACGACGAGACCTTCGCCGAGTCGCTGGCCGCCATCCGGCCGGTCACGACGCTGCACTACTACGTCCAGCCGGGGCTGTTCGCGGGCCGGGCCGGCATGATCGCCTGCCTGTCGTCCGGCTCCCGTCCCGACCCCGAGGCCGCCGCGGCGCAGATCGCCCGGCTGACCTGGCACGAGCTGCCCTACAAAGGCGGGCTGGCCTTCCCCGGGGCCCAGTTGCTCCGCCTGTCCATGGATCTCGCCACCGGGAGCGCCGGCGTGCTGCTCGCGCTCGGCACCGCGCTGCACGACGAGCCGGTCCATCTCCCGTTCCTCGAGCCCCCCGGACGGTCGAAGGCGCAGGACCCCCTGCGCACCACCGCCGGGTCGCCCATCCCGAACGGCACCGGAAGGAGGTGAATCACGTATGGCGCTCCTCGACCTGCAGGCCCTCGA
The DNA here is from genome assembly GCF_014647835.1 of Microbispora rosea subsp. aerata. GTDB lineage: Bacteria > Actinomycetota > Actinomycetes > Streptosporangiales > Streptosporangiaceae > Microbispora > Microbispora aerata. The sequence goes on along the minus strand of NZ_BMPY01000029.1, from coordinate 29,893 downwards.
GGCCCCCGGCCACGGCCACGGCGGGGGCGGCAGCAACCTGAGCCTGCTCGGGTGCACCCCCCACCAGAACAGCAGCCTCAGCCTCATCTGCGGCTGACGACCCTTCGGCGAACACGAACGTCAGCCTCATCCCCGGCTGATGACCCCATACAAGGAGATGATCCCAAATGGCGCTTCTCGACCTGCAGGCCCTTGAGGTTCCCGGCGGCCACGGCCACGGCGGGGGCGGCAGCAACCTGTCGCTGCTCGGCTGCACCCCGCACGAGAACAGCAGCCTCAGCCTGATCTGCGGCCTGTTGTAATACGCGCGCGGGAGTCCTGGACGGTCGCCGCGGCCGTCCAGGCTCTCGCGTTTTCCGGGTCGTTTCCAGGCTCCGACACATATTTCCGGGTTCGGGAGGGCTACGTGAGCTTGCGTCCGGCGGACCTGCTGATCGCCCGGGCCGTACGGCGCGGCGGTCCCTGGCTCGCGGTGCTGGCGGCGACGGCGCTGCTGGGCGCCGCGGCCGACCTGCTGCTGCCCGCGGCGCTCGGCCGCGCCCTCGACGCCGTCGTACGCACTCAGGCGGGGGCGCAGGCCGCGGCCGGGCTCGCCGGGCCGCTCGCCGCCGCCGTCCTCCTGGTCGCGCTGGTCGTCGCGTGCGACGCGCTGGGCGTGCTCGCCGCCGGGGTGAGCGGCGCGCGCGCCGCCCAGTGGCTGCGCTCGCGCGTCGTGGCCCACACCCTTTCCGTCGGCGCCGGCATGACCCGCCGCTTCACGCCGGGCGAGATCGTCACCCGCGCCGGGGTGAACGTGGAGGAGACCGGGCGGATCCCCGACGCCGTGGTCACCGCCGCGACGCTGATCGTGCCCGCGGCCGGCAGCGTCGTCGCCCTCGCGCTGATCGACCCGTGGCTCGCGATCACCCTGGTGGCCGGACTGCTTTTGATCGTGGCCGTGCTGCGCGCGTTCATGCGGAAGACCACGGCCGCCTCCGGCGGCTACCAGCAGGCCCAGGGGGAGATCGCGGCCATGCTGGTCGGCGCCCTCGCCGGGGCCCGCACCATCACCGCGGCCGGGACCGAGGACCGCGAGGCCGCGCGCGTGCTCGCCCCGCTCCCCCGCCTGCGCGCCCACGGCCTGGCGCTGTGGCGGCTGCAGGCGCGGGCCGGGGTCCAGGCCGCCGTCGTCGTCCCGCTCCTGGAGATCGCCGTGCTCGCCGTGGGCGGGCTGCGCCTGTCGGCCGGCGACCTCACCGCCGGGGAGCTGCTCGCCGCCGCGCGCTACGTCGTCCTCGGGGCGGGCCTGGGGTCCGCGCTCGGATACGCGGCCCGCATCGCACGCGCCCGGTCGGCCGCCCGGCGCCTGGAGCAGCTGCTCGCCGTGCCGGCCCCGGCGTACGGGGACCGGCCGCTGCCGCCGGGCCCGGGAACCCTGGAGCTGCGCGAGGTGACCGTACGGGCCGGCGGCGTGCCGCTGCTGAGCGACGTCAGCCTGGTCGTCCCGGGCGGCACGTGCACGGCGGTCGTGGGCCGGTCGGGCTCGGGCAAGTCGTCGCTGGCCGCCGTCGCCGGGCGGCTCGTCGACCCCGAACGCGGCACCGTCCTGCTGGACGGCGTGCCGCTGCCGGAGATCGGCCGCGAGCCGCTGCGCCGCGCGGTGGGGTACGCGTTCGAACGGCCCGCGTTGTTCGGCGAGACGCTGAGCGAGGCCATCGCCTTCGGGCTCGCCGCGCCGGGCGCGGACGCGGTGCGGGCGGCGGCGGGCGCGGCCCGCGCCGACGCGTTCATCCGGCGGCTGCCCAGGGGGTACGCCACCCCGGTCGAGGAGGCCCCGATGTCCGGAGGGGAGATCCAGCGGGTCGGCCTGGCCCGCGCCTTCGCCCAGGCCGGGCGGCTGCTGATCCTGGACGACGCCATGTCGAGCCTGGACACGGTGACCGAGCGGCAGGTCGGGCGGGCGCTCACCGGCCCCCTGTCCGGCCGCACCCGCCTGGTGGTGGCCCACCGGGTGACGACGGCGGCGCAGGCCGACCAGGTCGTGTGGCTGGAGAACGGGAGGGTCCGCGCGATCGGCACCCACGACCGCCTGTGGGACGACCCCGGCTACCGCGCGGTCTTCCGCGCCGAGGAGGTGTCATGACACGCCGCACAGCCGACGGAGCCGACGCGTGCGCCGCGCCTCCCGCGACAGGACGGGTGATCGCGCGGGCGTTGTCGCGCGCGCCTGCCCGGCTGGTGTGGCTGGCCTGCTGGTCGGTCGCGGAGGCGCTGCCCGCGCTGAGCGGCGGTTACGCGATCGCCCGGGCCGTGGACGACGGCTTCGGCGCGGGGCGGCCGGGCGTCGGCCTTATGTGGCTGGGCGTGCTCGCCGCCGCGTGGGCGGTGGCCGCGCTGGCCGCCCGGCAGGTGGTGCTGATCGTCGCGGGGATCGTCGAGCCGTTCCGCGACGACCTGCTCGAACGCGTGGTGACCGGGGCGCTGCGGGCCGGCCGGGGCGGCGACAGCTCGGCCGTCGCCCGGATGAACCACCAGGTCGAGCTGGCCAGGGACGCCTTCGGCGCGATCATCACGGTGGTCAGGACCTTCGTGTTCACGCTGGTGAGCGTGGCGGTGGGGCTGACGACCCTCGCGCCGCGGGTCGTTCCGCTCGTGCTGGGGCCGGTCGCCTTGGGGCTCGGCCTGTTCCTCGTCCGCCTGCCCGCCCTGGCCCGGCGTCAGCGCGAGTTCATCGTCGCCGACGAGCGTACGGCCGCCGCGGTGGCCGCGCTCGCGGGCGGCCTGCGGGATGTGACCGCCTGCGGCGGCGAGGCGCGCGTGGCGGCGAGCGTCGGGCGGGAGGTGTCCCGGCAGGCGAGGGCCGCCCGCGCGCTCGCCCGGGTGACGGCGTCGCGGACGCTGTCGCTGGCGGTGGGGGCGTGGCTGCCGATCGTGCTGCTGATCGCGGGCGCGCCCTGGCTGGTGCGCCAGGGCGTCACCGCCGGGGTGATCCTCGGCTCGCTGACCTACGTGACGCAGTCGCTCGCCCCCGCGCTCGGGGGCCTGGTGCAGGGTCTCGGCGTCAGCGGCGTCCACCTGGCGGTCACGCTGGAGCGCATCCTGCACGCGCCCGGCCCGCCCGTGCCGCACGGCGACCTTCGGCCCGACGGGGTGCGGCTGGAGCTGCGCGGGGTGCGCTTCGCCTACGGCACGGGCGGCCGCAAGGCCGCCGAACCGGTGATCGACGGCCTGGACCTCGACGTGCCCGAGGGCGACCACCTGGCCGTGGTCGGCCCGAGCGGGATCGGCAAGTCCACGCTGGCCGCGCTGGTCGCCGGGGTGCTGACGCCCGACGACGGCGAGGTCCTGGTCGGCGGTGTGCCGGCCGCGCGCGTCCACCCGGCCGCCCGCGCGCTGATCCCCCAGGAGGCGTACGTCTTCCCCGGCACGCTGGCGGAGAATCTGACCTACCTCGCGCCGCAGGCGTCCCCCGAGCGGGTGGACGAGGCGGTCGAGGCGTTCGGGCTGACGGAGCTCGCGCGGCGCGCCGGGGGCGGCCCGCTCGACCCGGCCGAGCTGTCGGCGGGCGAGCGGCAGCTCGTCGCGCTGGCCAGGACCTGGCTGTCCCCCGCCCGGCTCGTCGTGCTCGACGAGTCGACCTGCCACCTCGACCCCCGGGCGGAGGCGCGGGCGGAGGCGGCGTTCGCGGCCCGCGGGGGCACGCTGATCGTCGTGGCGCACCGGATCTCCTCCGCCCTGCGCGCCCGGCGGGTGCTGGTCATGGACGGCACCCGCGTCCTGCTCGGCACGCACGAGGAGATGGTGGCCGCCTCCCCGCTGTACGCGGACCTGGTGGGCCACTGGGAGGGCCCGGGGCGGTCACCGGCGGGGCCGGTAGCGCAGGACGCCGATGTCGCGGCCGGGCGCGGGCCACAGCCAGCCGCACTCGGAGGCGATCTGGATCGCCTCGACGCGTGAGCGGGCGCCGACCTTGGTGAGGATGCGGGACAGGTAGTTTCGGACCGTTCCCGGCGAAAGCGACAGACGAGTGGCGATCTCGCCGACCGTGGCGCCGCCGGCCGCGGTCTCCAGGACGTCCAGCTCGCGGGCGGTCAGCGGGTTGCTGTCGGCGTCGAGCGCGGCCACCGCGAGCTCGGGGTCGATGACCCGCTCCCCCTTGGCCACGCGGCGGATGCAGTCCACGAGATGGCTCGGCGAGGCGTCCTTCACGACGAAGCCGCGCACGCCGGCGTCCAGCGCCTTGCGCAGCGCCATCGGCGTCCCGAGCCCGGTGAGGACGACGGTCTTGCAGGATGGCAACCGGCGGTGCAGCTCGGCCGCCGCGGTGAGGCCGTCGACACCGGGCATCCCGATGTCGAGCACCGCGACGTCGGGGCGCCGCAGGCAACCGAGCCGGACGATGTCCTCGCCCTTGTCCGCCTCGGCCACCACCTCGAGGTCGTCCTCGCCCGACAGCAGAGCGACCAGCGCCTTGCGGATGAGGTGCATGTCCTCGGCGAGCATCAGTCGGATCAAGCCAGACCCCCTACACGCGGCGCGAGCGGTTGCTCGCCTTGGGTGACCGCGCTGCATTCACTATGGCGGTTATCCGGGCATGCCGGGACCTGTCTACCCCGACTGTTATCTTCCTTCACGAACCGCGTCAGAAAGCCGGACGCCCGGCCCCCGTACGGGAGCCGGGCGTCGCGGTCGGGTCTTCTAGTGACGCCGGACCTTCACGTAGTCGGTCGCCTGAGAGCCCTTGAGACGGCGGTTGCCGTCGAAGCGCACCGCCCAGGTGCCGGAACGCCAGGCCCGGACCTTGGTGGCGAAGTGGCCGTGACCGTTGGTCTCGGTCGTGCCCACGTAGTGCCACTTGCGGGAGCCGGCGGGCTGGAAGTAGACCTTCACGTCCTGCGAGCCCAGCCAGTGCCAGTCATGCCAGAAGTTGCGGTTGTCGAGGCAGAAGCGGTCGCCCCCGCGACGACCGGAGTAGTCGTTCCAGCCGTAGTACCAGTCACCCCAGCACTGAGCGACCTGCAGCGTGCCCTTGAGGGTCAGCGTGCGGCCCTTGCGGACCGGCTCGGGCGTGGCGTCGAAGCCCGCGATGCGGGTCGCCTTCGGACCGGTCGGGCGCGGCCAGTGCCGCTCCTCGCGCTTGACCGTGAAGCTGCGGTACTCGTGGTACTTCTTGCCGTCGAGGCCGACCGCCTCGACGTGCACCTTGTAGGTGCCGGTCCGGTCGTTCCAGTCGAACCTCCACGACCGCGACGCGTGGTCGAACTTCGGACCGTGGTGGCCGCTCTTGGGCTTGCCGAACCAGCCGTTGCCGCCGTGGCCGCCGTGACCCCCCGGACGCCACAGGTCGATGTCGATGCTCCGGACATCCCGGGTCGTGACCCGCGCGGTGACCTGGACGGACCGGCCCTTGCGCAACACGACCACATCGGGGTCGACGTCGACCGACAGGATGCGCGGGTTGGGCGTGTACGGCTTACGAGCGGTTTCCGCAGGGGTCGGGTCGGACTTGGGCGACGGCGAAGGCGCGGCAGGGTCCGCATACGCGGGCGCAGTCGCGAGCGCCGTGACGCCCATGGCGACCGCTACCAGGGTGGTAGCAGCTCGTTTCACCATGAGGGTAATTCCTCTCCCCGTTCGGTAAAGCACCCCCCGTTTGGGGCGCGCCTACGTCCATAGACGCCACAAGGGAGAGAAAAGTTGCCGCAAAGACGCCGTTAAAGAGATAACAAATCGATAACTGTCCTCTATGTCCTCTTCATGGATGCATGTGGCATGATTTGTGCTTTTATGCTCTTCGCTGCGGGCTGGCGTCGGCGGCGTAGCGGGACGTGCCGGCGTACTCGGCACGCCACGTGCCCTCGCCGTCCGCGCGGACCCGGACGCTGAACCAGCCGTCCCTCCGGGTGACCGCCTCCCCCACGGTCTTCCACCGGGACGACCCGGCGGGGCGGAAGCGGATCTCGATCCGCTGCCCCGCGAAGGGCCGGTAGTCGACCTTCCCGACCGGGTCCACCCGCAGCAGCGTCCCGGTGACGCGTACGGTGTCCCCGTCCCGCACGACCTTGAGCCCCTCGATCTCGGTGGCCCGGCGCAGGTTGAAGCCCGCGTGGGCGACCACCCGCTCGCCCCGCGCGTTCACCGCGGTCGCGGTGACCGTCCACGGGCCGTGCGGATACCACCGCGACAGCCGTTTGTCCGGGAGGAACCGCCAGGTCTCCCACTCCCCGGACGAGGCCCGCCGGGCCGGTCTGCCGCCCGTGCGCGAGGCGCCCACCACACCGGGCACCGCCGCGGACGCCAGCCCGCCCAGCCCCGGAAGGGGCACCACGGCGGGCACGGTCACGGGAACGGCCGAACCCTCCGGAAAGGCCGGCTCCGGGGAGACCGGGTCCGGGGAGGCGGACGGCGGCGACGGCGTGACATCCGGCTCCGGCTCCCCTCCGGGTTCGCCGCCCCCGGACGGCGCGCGGCCGGGCTCCAGCACGACGGAGACGCGGTCCGCGCCGCGCGCCACCACGTCGACGACCACCCGCACCGACCCGCTCGGGCCGACCACCGGGTCGGACGGGCGCACCTCGACCGAGCGGATGGCCAGGTCGCCGGAGGCGGGGCCCGGCGCGGCGGCCGCCGTCGTCGCGGCCGCGAGGACCAGCGTCGCGAGCAGAGGTCTCATCATGCCCCGAGACCGTACGCACGCCCCGGCGCCCTCCCCGCCCCCGACACACTCCCCCGACGGTAAAAAATGAGTCTGGCGGCGGACCCGACCCGCGCCGGTCAGCCCGCCGCGTACAGCTCCTCGATCACCTCGGCGTACTTGGCGTGGACGACCCGGCGCTTGAGCTTGAGGCTGGGCGTGAGCTCCGCGGACTCGGCCGTCCACTCCACGGGCAGCAGCCGCCACCGCTTGACCTGCTGCACCCGGGCGAGCTTGCGGTTGGCGGCCTCGACCGCCGCCTCGACCTCCTTGAGCACGTCGGGGTGGGCGGCCAGCTCGGCCAGGGACTCGAAGGCGATGCCGCGCGCCCGCGCCCATTCGGGGGCGACCTCGCCGTCCAGGGTGAGGATCGCCACCGGGTACGGCCTGCGCTCCCCGTACGCGAGGGCCTGCCCGATGAGCGGGTGCTCCTTCAGATGGCCCTCGACGGCGGCCGGGGAGACGTTCTCCCCTCCGGAGGTGATGAACAGCTCCTTCTTGCGGTCGACGATGCGCACGAAGCCGTCCTCGTCGATCGAGCCGACGTCGCCGGTGTGCAGCCAGCCGTCCTCGTCGAGGAGGTCGGCGGTCGCCTCGGGCAGGCCGAGGTAGCCGCGGGTGTTGAGCGGGCTGCGGGTGAGGATCTCGCCGTCCTCGGCGATCCGCACCTCGACGCCCGGCTCGGCCCGGCCCACGGTGCCGAGCTTGAAGACCTCCGGCGTGTTGCCGGTGAAGGCGCCGGTCGTCTCGGTCATGCCGTACACGTCGAGGACCTTCAGGCCGAGGCCGGCGAAGAACCGCTGCACCTCCTCGGGCATCGGCGCGGCGGCGGTGGCGCACCAGGCGGCCCGGTCGAGCCCGATCAGGCCGCGCACGATCGAAAGCAGCGCGGCGTCGGCCCGCTCGTACGCCTCCCGCACCTCGGGCGTGACCGTGTGGCCGTGCTGCTGCCCCTCGACGTAGGCGAGCCCGGCGGCCATGGCCGCGCGGACGTTCTCCTGCCGCTCGGCCGGCTGGGTGGCCAGCAGCGCCTGCAGCCGGGCCATCATCTTCTCCCACACGCGGGGGACGCCGAAGAACAGCACCGGGTGCACCTGGCCGAGCGTCGCCCCGAGGTTCGCCAGGTCGGTGCAGAAGTAGACGTGGTTGACCTTGACCAGCGGCAGGTAGAGGCTCAGCACCCGCTCGGCGATGTGGGCGTAGGTGAGGTAGGAGATCTGCGTGCTGCGCACGGGCAGGTCGATCATCCGCTGGGTCGCGACGATCTCGAACATGACGTTCGCGTGCGTCAGCGGGACGCCCTTGGGGTTGCCGGTGGTCCCCGAGGTGTACAGGACGGTCAGCGTGTCCTCCGGGGTGACCGCGCGCCAGCGGGCCTCCACCGCGGCCGGGTCGGCGGCCAGCGCGTCCTCCCCGAGCTTCACGAACGCCTCCCAGCTCAGGAAGCGCTCGTCGTCCTCGGGGGCGCCCTCGATCATGATGATCCGCGTCAGCGCCGGCAGCTCGCCGAGGATCGGCTCCCAGCGGGCCAGGTCGGCCGGGCCGCCGAGCACCGCGATCCGCGCCCCGACGTCGCGGGCGACGTACGCGACCTGCTCGGGGGCGAAGGTGGCGTAGACGGAGCAGGGGACGGCGCCCGCGTGGACGGCCCCGAGGTCGGCCAGCACGTGCTCGCTGCGGTTGACCAGCATCAGCGCGACGGCGTCGCCCGGCCGCAGGCCCAGCGCGGCGTAGCCCGCGGCGATCTTCAGGACCCTCTCGCGCGCCTCCGCGTAGGTCAGGGTCGTCCAGCCGTCACCGGCGGGATCGGAGTAGGCCGGCGCATCTGGATGCTCCCGCGCGGCCCACCCGAGCTGCTCGCAAACCGTCCTTCCCGCGATCTCCTGCTCGATCGCGGCCCGCTCCTCGAGTACGGCGGTCATCGCGCCTCCCAACGGGCATCTCGCACGCGTGGCCTGCATCGCACCACAGGAGATCTACGCACACAAGACCCCGGTGGAGGGAAGCACGACGAGATGTGGTATATGCGGCCGTCTTAATCGGACAAACAGGACATAAAGCCAGGTAAGGTACCGGAGACGATGCGTGACCGGGGGGAGTACGCATGACATCCGGAAGATCGGGTCCGCCGGCGGGCGAGCGGACGTTCTTCGGCCATCCGCGGGGGCTGGCCACACTGTTCGGCACCGAGATGTGGGAGCGCTTCAGCTACTACGGCATGCGCGCCGTCCTCGTGCTGTTCCTGACGGCGCCCGTCGCGCGCGGCGGCATGGGGCTGCCCGAGACCACCGCGGTCGGCGTCTACGGCGTCTACATCGCCTCGGTCTACCTGCTCGCCCTCGCCGGCGGCTGGCTCGCCGACCGGCTGCTCGGCGCGCGCAGGACCGTGCTGTGCGGCGCCCTGGTCATCATGGGCGGCCACGTCAGCATGGCGATGCCCATGGGCGGGGGCTTCGTCTGGCTCGGCCTGGTGCTGATCGCGCTGGGCAGCGGCCTGCTCAAGCCGAACATGTCGGCGCTGGTGGGCGAGCTGTACCGGCACGAGGACGACGCCCGCCGCGACTCCGGCTACACGATCTTCTACATGGGCATCAACCTCGGCGCCTTCCTCGGCATCATGATCGTGCCGTGGCTGCAGACGGGCGGCCGCTGGCACCTCGCCTTCGGCGCGGCGGCGCTCGGCATGGCCTTCGGCCTGGTGCAGTACGTACGGGGCCGGTCCACGCTGTGCGGCGCCGGCGAGGAGCCCGACCACCGGCTCACCCCCGAGGAGGAGCGGCGTTTCAAGGTCGTCGCGGGCGTCTGCCTCGCCGTCGGCGCGGGCGCGCTGACCCTGTGGGCGCTCAGCGGCACCCTCACCGTGGACCGCTTCGCCGTCGTGCTCACGGTCGTGACCGCCGCCGTGCCGATCGCGTACTTCGCCTTCCTGTTCTCCTCCCGCGAGGTGACCGCCGAGGAGCGGAAGGGCCTGTTCGCGTACGTGTGGCTGTTCCTCGCCGCCGCGATCTTCTGGCTCGTCTACGACCAGGCCGGCAGCGCGCTGCTGCTGTTCGCCAAGAACGACACCGACCTGAACGTGCTCGGCTTCACGATCCCGCCGGGCTGGGTGGGCAACGTCAACTCACTCGCGATCATCCTCGTCGCGCCCCTCTTCGCGGAGATGTTCCTCAAGGCGGGCAACCGCATCAGCACGCCGCTGAAGTTCGCGGTCGGCCTGGTGCTCGTCGGGCTGAGCTTCGTCGTCATGTCGGTCGCGGCCGGCATCGCCTCCGGCGGGGTGAAGGTGTCGGTCCTGTGGCTGCTGTCGGTCTACCTCATCCAGACCGTCGGCGAGCTGTTCCTCAGCCCGGCCGGGCTCTCCGTCACCAACAAGCTCGCCCCGCGTGCCTTCGAAAACCAGCTCATGGGCCTATGGTTCCTGTCCATGGCCCTCGGCGACTCCGTCGGCGGCCAGGCCTACCGGCTGACCCGGGTCGTGCCGATGCCCATGTACTACCTCGTCCTCGCGCTCGCCGCCATCGCGGCCGGCCTTGTGATGCTGGTGTTCGTGCGCAGGCTCCGCACGATGATGGCCGAGCACCACGTGCCGCCGGTGCCGGCGGCGGGCTGAGCCGTCACAGGGTCGGCGTGAGCGGCTCGCACGGCCGATAACCGGCCGGGTCGCGGGCGATGCGGCGCACCGCCTCCTCCAGCACGGCCGGCGGCTGGGTGAACGGCAGCCGCAGATATCGCTCCAGCGTGCCGTCCACACCGAACCACGGCCCCGGAGCCAGCCGTACGCCGCGGGCGGCGGCGGCCTCGGCGACCGAGCGCGCCACCGGCCCGTCGAGCCGCACCCACAGCGAGCCGCCGCCGCGCGGCGGCGTGAACGCCCAGCCGGGCATCTCCTCGCGCAGGACCGCGGCGAGCGCGGCGCACGACGCGCCGAGCCCGCGGCGGCGCTCGGCGCGCGCCTCCTCGATCCGCTCGAACAGGTGCGCCACCACGAGCTGCTCGAAGATCCCGCCCGCGATGTCCACGGCGGCGCGCAGCCCGGCCAGGCGGCGGACGGTCGCGGCGCTCGCGCGGACCCAGCCGACGCGCAGGCCGCCCCACCACAGCTTCGAGGCCGACCCCACGCTGATCACCCGGCTGCCGGTGTCGAACGCCGCCAGCGGCGCCGCGCGTGCCGACTCATCCAGCGCGATCTCGGCCCAGCTCTCGTCCGCGATCAGGGTGACGCCGTGGCGGCGGGCCGCCTCCACCAGCTCGGCGCGGCCGGCGTCGGGCATCAAGTGGCCGGTCGGGTTCTGGAAGTCGGGCATGACGTACGCCAGGCGCGCCCCCGACTGGTGCATCGCGCAGCTCACCAGGTCGAGATGCCAGCCGTCCTCCTGCACGCCCACCGGCACCACCCGGGCCCCCCGCAGCCGGGCCGCGTCGATCGCGTGCGGGTAGGTCGGCGACTCCACCAGCACCGCCTCGCCCGGGCCGGCGAACGCGGACATCAGCAGGTGGATGGCGTGCTGGGCCCCGGCGGTGACGAGGATCTGCTCCGGGCGCGTGGGCAGCCCCCGCTCGCCGTACCTGCGGGCGATCGCCTCCCGCAGCGGCGTGAGCCCGGCCGGGTGGTAGCCCATGCCCAGCGCGTACCGGTGATAGGCCCGGCCCGCCTCCTCGATGGCCTCGCCGAGCAGGGCCGTCGCCGGGGGCGCGGCGGCGTGCAGCGGAAGCAGGCCGTCGCCGTCGTCGGGCGCGAGCCACGGGTTGTCGGTCCCCAGCGCGCCCGGGTCGGGCAGGGCCGTACGGCTGCCGGACCCCTGCCTGCTCTCCAGGTAACCCTGCTCGCGCAGCCGGTCGTACGCCGCGGTCACCGTCGTACGGCTCACGCCGAGCTCCTCGGCGAGGTGCCGCTCGGCCGGCAGGCGCACCCCCACGGCGAGCCTGCCGTCGAGGACCAGGCCGCGCACGGCCTCCGCGAGCGCCCGGTAGTACGGTCGGGCGTTCCCCGCTCCGTTCTGTGCTCTTTTCGCTCCGCTTTGCGCCCGTTCCTGGACACCCCGCACGAGCCGGGCGAGCTGGGAGGCACTGAGATACCGGTCCATGCAGGCCAATTTCTCCGATTGGCCCTTTTCTCGCAACCCCGCCGGCGGGCACGATGGGCCGACTATGACCGAACTATCCCTCCCTCGTCCCCGTTCGCTCCCCCTGCGGCTCGTCCGCCTCTACATCGGCCTGGCGCTGTACGGCGCCGGGATCGCGCTGCTCGTCAGGTCCGGGCTGGGCCTCGACCCCTGGGAGGTCTTCCACCAGGGGCTGTCCGTACGCACCGGATGGTCGATCGGCCTGTGCATCAACCTGGTGGGCGCGCTGGTGCTGCTGCTGTGGATCCCCCTGCGGCAGCGGCCCGGCCTCGGCACGATCAGCAACGTCCTGGTGGTCGGCACCAGCGCCGACGGGGTTATGGCGCTGGTCCCCGCACCTTCGGCCTGGCCGGTGCAGTGGGCCTTCCTCGCGGGCGGGATCGTGGCCATCGCCGCCGCCTCCGGGCTCTACATCCACGCGGGCTTCGGGCCCGGGCCGCGCGACGGCTTGATGACGGGCCTCAACCGGCTCGGCCTGTCGATCCGGCTGGCCCGCACGATCGTCGAGATCAGCGTGCTCGCCGTGGGCTGGCTGCTCGGCGGCACGGTCGGGATCGGCACGGTCGTGTTCGCCCTGACGATCGGCCCGACGACGCAGGTCTTCATGAAGCTGTGGGCTCCCGCCGCGGACACCACGCGCCCCTCGGATACGAAGCCCTCCTGAAGCGGCAAGCACCAGTGCGATGACGGCCCTCGACGGCCTTGTCGATCTCCTCGACGAGCGGCTCGGCCGTCCGCAGGGCCTCCCTCAGCGCCAAATACAGCGGGTTGCGGACTCGCCCCCGGAGCGCTCGCGTCCGTGATCAGCGTGGATACGATCCGCGATTCAAACGCGCGGATGTGCGGCCGGGCCGCGCCGGGTACCGTGGCGGGCATGCGGATCGAGGACTACGCTCTCGTGGGCGACATGCAGTCGGCCGCCCTCGTCGGCAGGGACGGCTCGATCGACTGGCTCTGCCTGCCGCGGTTCGACTCCCCCTCCTGCTTCGCCCGGCTGCTCGGCGACGAGTCCAACGGCTTTTGGCGCCTGGCCCCCACCGGGCACGAACGGGCCACCCGCCGCGCGTACGTCGAGGACACGCTCATCCTGGAGACCTTCTGGGAGACGCCCACCGGCGCGGTGAAAGTGATCGACTTCATGCCGCCCCGGCACGCCAACCCCGATCTCGTACGGATCGTGGAGGGCCTGTCCGGGACCGTGGAGATGACGACGGAGATCCGCATCCGCTTCGACTACGGCCGCATCGTCCCCTGGGCGCGGCGCACGAACGGCCACCTGCACGCGATCGGCGGCCCCGACTCGGTGTGGATCCACTCGCCCGTCCCGCTGCACGGCGGCGACTATCGGCACGAGGCGACGTTCACCGTCGCCGCCGGGCAGCGGCTGCCCTTCGTGTTCACCTGGCATCCCTCCCACCAGCCGGAACCCGAGCGCATCGACCCGCTGGAGCAGCTCACGGAGACCCGGCTCCTGTGGGAGGAGTGGGTCTCCCGATGCGGTTACCGGGGTCCCTGGCGCGACGCGGTGATCCGCTCGCTGATCACGCTCAAGGCGCTGACGTACAGCCCGACCGGCGGCATCGTGGCCGCCCCGACCACGTCGCTGCCCGAGCACCTGGGCGGGGTGCGCAACTGGGACTACCGCTACTGCTGGCTGCGCGACGCGGCGATGACGCTCGACGCGCTGACCGGCGCGGGGTACGTCGAGGAGGCCGACGCCTGGCGTTTTTGGCTGCTGCGCGCCATCGCCGGCCGCCCTCAGGACATCCAGGTCCTGTACGGCGTGGCGGGCGAACGCCGCCTGCCGGAGACGACCCTCGACTGGCTGTCCGGCTACGAGGGCTCACGGCCCGTCCGCATCGGCAACGGCGCGGCGACCCAGCTGCAGCTCGACATCTACGGCGAGGTCGTCGACGCGCTCTACCAGGCGCGCAAGCAGGGCATGGCGCCGGACGACCACGCCTGGGCCCTGATCACGAAGGTCATGGAGTTCTTCGAGCACAGCTGGGACCAGCCCGACGAGGGGCTGTGGGAGGTGCGCGGGCCCCGCCGTCACTTCGTCCACTCCAAGGTCATGGCCTGGGTCGCGGCCGACCGCATGGTCCGCGTCATCGAGGAGCTGGGCCGGCGCGGCGACGTGGAGCGCTGGCGCGCCCTGCGCGACCGCATCCACGCGGAGGTGTGCGACAAGGGCTACGACCCCGTGCGCAACACGTTCACCCAGTCCTACGGCTCGCGTGAGCTGGACGCCGCCCTCCTGCAGATCCCCATCGTCGGCTTCCTGCCGCCCGACGACCCCCGTGTCACCGGCACGATCGAGGCCGTCGAACGCGAGCTCATGACCGACGGGTTCGTCCTGCGCTACCCGGTGGCGGAGGACAACCCGGTCGACGGCCTGCCCGGCGGCGAGGGCGCCTTCCTCGCCTGCAGCTTCTGGCTCGCCGAGGCCAGGGCCATGACCGGCCGCTACGACGAGGCCGTCGAGCTCTTCGAACGCCTCGTCGCCCTCACCAACGACGTCGGCCTGCTCGCCGAGGAGTACGACCCCAAGGCGGGCCGCCAGCTCGGCAACTTCCCCCAGGCCTTCAGCCACATCCACCTGATCCGTACGGCCCAGGCGCTGACCCGCCACGCCGGGCGGCGGTAGCCGCGGTCCCCGGAGCCCGCGGGCTACGACTGGCCGGCGATGCGGGCGAGGAGCCGGGCGAACTCCGGCGGCGGGGCGACGACCAGGCGGGTCTGCCCGTCGTGGCTGATGAGATCGGCCTGGATGCGGGTCAGCTTGCCCCTGCGCCACCAGTACACGTGGGGGCTGAGCCCGTCGGCCCGGCCGGCGTGCTCGCGGTGGGCGAAGATGCGCAGGCGCTCGATCGCGCGGACCACGCCGATGCCGGCCACCGGGTGCACCGCGACCACGCCCCGGTGCGGCAGCGCCGCGAGCATGCCGTCCTCGGGCACGTCCATGTAGTGCGTCAGGCGGCGCAGGTGGGCCGCGGCGCTGGGCGCGCTCAGCAGCGACACCTCGGTCCCGGCGAGGTCGAGGCGCGAGATTGTGGGCCGCTCGTCGGTCAGGGCGTTGCCGATGGCCACCTCGAGCGCCTCGGCCGGCGGGATGGGCCAGCAGAACGCCTCCTCGGGCCGGACCGGGCGGGCGCCGATGGTCAGCACCTCGATCAGGTCGGCGCTGAGGTGGCGGCCGATGATCCGGGAGGGGTCGGGGAAGGCGGGGTCGTCGGCCGCGTGGACCCGGGTGCGCAGCAGCGGCTTGATCGGCGTGAGGTTGCAGGCGTCGAACGGCTCGCCTGAGACGGCGTGGGCCAGGTGCTCGGAGACCAGCATCGGCCAGTCCTCGCGGGCCCGGCGGCCGGCCTCCCGGCGCAGGCCGACGAGGTTCACCACCCGCTCACGCTCGGGCGAGGTCAGCGTCAGCGACGTGCCGTCGGCCGCGAACACACAGGCATAGCCCATGGTCTCGGCGACCAGGGCGAGCAGGGAGTCGAGATCGACGTCCTCGACGGCTCTCGGGGCGGGATGGTTCGGCCGTGTCCGGCTGAGCAGTCGCCGCAAGAGTCCCAACGCACCATCCCTTCGCCACCGCCCGGATGCCTCCGGGGCGGGTCTCAGGTTGCCGCATCCGAGTCGCGGAACATGCCCGAGAGAGAATACGATTCGGTCACAATAGCCACATTTGACTCCAACCACACACTCATCTGTGGTGTGCCGTGGCCCACACTCAGCCCCGCGAGCACCGGAACGCCCAGCGGGGCGAGGCGTTCGGCCAGCATGGGAAGCGGGTCGCCGCAGTCCACCCACGATCCCAGCACGATGCCCGCCGCGCCGTCGAGACAGCCCGCCTGCAGCAGCTGGGTCACCATGCGGTCGATCCGGTACGGCTCCTCGGTCACGTCCTCGAGCAGCACGACGCGCCCCCGCGCCCGCAGCGCGTACGGCGTGCCGCACAGGGCGGCGAGCAGGGCGAGGTTGCCCCCCGTGAGCCGGCCTTCGGCCCGGCCCGGCACGATCACCCGGTCGCCCTTGATCGGCGCGGGCGTGCCGTCCTCGAACAGCGCCTCCCGCAGATTGGCGAGGGTGGCGGGCTCCGGCCCCTCCGGCGCGCTGATCACCGCGGTCGCCGGCATCGGCCCGAACAGCGTCGCCACGCCGAGCCGGTCGGCGAAGGCCCGGTGCAGCGCGGTGATGTCGCTCGACCCGAGCAGGATCTTCGGCCCGGCCGCCGCCATCGCGTCCCAGTCGAGCAGCCCGAGCAGCCGGGTGGCGCCGTAGCCGCCCCTGGCGCAGATCACCGCCACCACCCCCGGGTCGCACCACGCGGCCTGGAGGTCGGCCGCCCGCACGGCGTCCGATCCGGCGAGGTAGCCCTCCCGAGCGAGGATCGACTCCCCGTGCACGACCCGCAGCCCGAGCCCGGTCAGGACCTCCGTGCCGCGCTCAAGCCGTACGGGATCGACGGGACCGGACGGCGCGACCAGCGCGACGGTGTCCCCGGGCCGCAGCCGCCGCGGCAGGCTCGGGACCGTTATGGAGGCGTCACCGCCCGCCCCGCCGCCGAAGCGCTCGCTCACCCTTCAAAGGGTGTCAGACTTAGCGGTATCTATGCGACCTCCGACGCACATCCTCGTGGTCAACGGTGTCAAGGTCCGCCGTCCGGTGTTCGTCGTTGCGGCCCCGCACTCCGGCGCGGATCTGCTGGGCCGTGCGCTCAAGCGCTCGCCCGGCTTCCACGTGACCATGGGCAGGGCTGCGGTGACCCGGGTCGTCTACGCCTTCGCCAGGAGGCCCTCGATCGCCCGCAGCGGCGGCGCCCCGCAGGTGCTGCGCGACGTGCTGGCCGAGGCCTGGCAGGTGGCCCCGGCGGCGTGCGCGGAGTGCACACCGGCCTGCCGTGAGGCGGGCGGCATCGTCGGCGCGGGGCCGTGCGTCGGGCCGGGCGTGCTGTCCCGGTTCGGCGACGCCAGCCCCGACCTGCTCTACAGCGCCCCTGTGCTGCTGCGGGCGTTCCCCGACGCCCGGTTCATCCAGATCATCCGCGACGGGCGTGACGTGGTCGCCGACATGCTGTCCGACCCCGCCTGCATGACCTGGGTCAAGCCCCACATGCTGAGCGAGGACGCCGAGTTTCCCAACCCGTTCCTCGGCGTGCGGTCGGCCGAGCACCGCGAGCGCTGGGCCGCGATGCCGCCCGCCGGCAAGTGCGCGCTGCGCTGGCGCGGCGCCGTACGGCTGAGCGCGACCCTGCGCCGCGAGCTGCCCGCCGAGCACCTGCTCACCCTCCGGTACGAGGACATGGTGGCCTCGCCGGGAGACGCCATGGACGCCGTGTCGTCGTTCCTGGAGGCCGAGGTCTCCACGATCGCGCTGTACGGCGCGGCGGTCCCCCGGCCGGGAAGCTGGCGCAGGCGGCTGTCGGCCGACGACGCCGGGCTGGTGCAGAAGGTGGCCAGGGAGGAGCTGGCCCGCCTCGGCTACCGCTGACCCGGCGCCGTCGTGAGAGCCCGTCCCGGGAGCCGGTTCAGGAGCCGCCCTGGCCAGAGCCGGTGAACTGGGTGCGGTACAGCTCGGCGTACGCGCCGCTGCGTTCCAGCAGCTCCTCGTGCCTGCCGCGCTCGATCACCCGGCCGTCCTCGATCACCAGGATCGTGTCGGCCTCGCGGATCGTCGACAGCCGGTGGGCGATCACCAGCGACGTCCTGCCCCGCAGGGCGGTCTTCAGCGCCTGCTGCACCGCCGCCTCCGACTCGGAGTCCAGGTGGGCGGTGGCCTCGTCCAGCACGACCACCCGGGGGGCCTTCAGCAGGAGGCGGGCCAGGGCGATGCGCTGCTTCTCCCCTCCCGACAGCCGGTAGCCGCGGTCGCCGACGACCGTGTCCAGCTCCTCGGGCAGGTTCTTGACCAGGTCGGCGATCTGGGCCGCCCGCAGGGCCTCCCAGATCTCCTCGTCGGTCGCGTCCGGACGGGCGTAGCGGAGGTTGTTGCCGATCGTGTCGTGGAACAGGTGGGCGTCCTGCATGACCACGCCGACCGTGTCCCTGATGCCGTCCAGGGTGGCGTCGCGGACGTCCACGCCGTTGATCCGTACGGCGCCCTCGTCCACGTCGTACAGCCGGGACACGAGCTGGGTGATGGTGGTCTTGCCCGCGCCCGAGTGACCGACGAGCGCCACCAGCTCGCCCGGCCGCGCGGTGAACGACACGCCCTTGAGCACCTCCTGGGAGGGCCCGGTGTCCGGGCGGGCCACCGACTCCAGCGACGCGAGCGACACCTCGGACGCGGCCGGGTAGCGGAAGCGGACGTCGTCGAACTCGATCGTGACCGGCCCCTCGGGGATCGGCCGCGCGTCCGGCTTCTCGGCGACCATCGGCTTGAGGTCGAGCACCTCGAAGACCCGGTCGAAGCTCACCAGCGCCGTCATCACGTCCACGTGGACGTTCGACAGGCTGGTCAGCGGGCCGTACAGGCGCATGAGCAGGGACGACTGGGCGACCAGGGTGCCGAGCGCGAAGGCCCCGCCGATCGCGAGCACGCCGCCGAGGCCGTAGACGAGCGCGGTCGCCAGCGCGGCGACCAGGCCAAGCGCGATGCGGAACACCGCGCCGTACATGGCGACGGTCACCCCCACGTCGCGCACCCGGCCCGCGCGCTCGGCGAAGTGGACCGCCTCGTCGTCCGGCCTGCCGTACAGCTTGGCGACCATGGCCCCGGCCACGTTGAACCGCTCGGTCATCACCGAGCTCATCTCGGCGTCGAGCTGCATCTGCTCGCGGGTCAGCGCGGACATCCGGCGGCCGACCCACTTGGCGGGGAAGATGAAGATCGGTAACAGGACCAGCGCGACCAGCGTGACCTGCCACGACAGCACGAGCATGGTGCCGAGCACCATGACCAGGCTGATGACGTTGGACACCACCGACGACAGCGTGCTGGTCAGCGCCCGCTGCGCCCCGATGACGTCGCTGTTCAGCCGGGAGACCAGCGCGCCGGTCTGGGCCCGCATGAAGAACGCGACCGGCATGCGCTGCACATGGTCGAAGACCTCGGTGCGCAGGTTGTAGATCAAGCCCTCGCCGATGCGGGCGGAGAACCACCGCTGCAGCAGGCCGAGCCCGGCGTCCACCACCGCCAGCGCGCCGATCGCCACCGCGAGCCACACCACGACGTCGACCCGTCCGGGCACGATGCCGTAGTCGATGATCGCCTTCATCAGCAGCGGGTTGGCGACCACGATGACCGCGTCGACCACGACCAGCGTGAGGAAACCGGCGATCTGCGCGCGGAACGGCCGGGCGTAGCCGACGATGCGCCGGACGGTCCCGGGCGCGAGCCGCTCCTTCGTCACGGAGCTGTCACGCCGCAGGGACCGCATCACCTGGAAGCCGTAGCCTCCGTTCATCATCGACATATGCCGTACATCCTCCCAGGCGTGCAGCGGTGGGAGGACTCCCCCGATTCCTGCGTCAGCTCGAAGCGAACACCCGCTCTCAGCCTGACAGTGCCCGTCACCTGGGCATGTGAACGGGTTACGCCGATCCGCCCGTGACGGCGCGCGTCAGCGTTGCCCGAACAGCGCGCGGACGCGCTGGATCTGCTCGGCCCGCTCGGCGGCGGCCTGCTCCTCCAGGGTGCGTCCCGGCGCGGCCTGCAGCAGCCTCTTGGTGGCGGCCGCGGCGGCGCGGTCCGTCGCCAGCAGCGCGGCGGCCAGGTCCTGTACGGCCTGGGACAGCTCGGACGCGGGCACCGCGATCTCGGCCAGGCCGAGCCGTACGGCCTCGGCGGCCCCCACGGTACGCGCGGTCAGGCATATCTCGATGGCCCGCGGCACCCCCACGATGTCAGCCAGGGGCTTGGTCCCGGTCAGGTCGGGAACCAGCCCCAGCGCGGGCTCCTTCATGCAGAACTTCACGTCGTCCGCGACGACACGCAGGTCACACGCGAGTGCGAGCTGAAAGCCCGCCCCGATCGCATGCCCCTGCACTGCTGCGATCGACACGATCTCCGGCCTGCGCAGCCACAGGAAGCCCTTCTGGGCCTCCGCGATCAACTGCTCGAACTCGGCGTCGCCGAGCGCGGCGGCGCTCGCGAAAGATCCCTGCCCGGGCACCCCCTCGGGCGTGAACATGCGCAGGTCGATCCCGGCTGAGAAGGACGGCCCCTCGCCTTTGACCACGACCACTCTCACCTGCTCCGGAAGGGTCTCCCCAATCCGGGCCAGGGCCGACCAGGTGGCGAACGTCTGAGCGTTCCGCTTGTCCGGCCGGTCCAGTGTGACGGTCGCGATCTCGCCGTCCACCTCGAAGCGCAGTCCGACCTCGGCCGGCGCGGCCGCCGAGATCGTCGACACATCGGAGCCACCCGCCTTGAGGGCGTGCTCCGGATTCCCCCCTATAGCCGCTTCCGCCATGCCCTGCTCCTGTCCGGTGCGGAGCGACGTCGCCTCGCACGGCCGGTCCGGTGCGGCGCACCGTCCGTGCCGGCGTCCGCCCTCCTGTTCCATCCCGCGGTCGCGCCCGAGCTTACCGAATATCGTTCTGGCGAGTCGGACGCGACCGCTCCTCCGGCAGGAACGAGCGGCTGCGGTCGGGCGTTTTGAGGTGAATCTTTAGCGCTTGGACTTGCCCCGGGTCGCGCCGCCGCGCCCGCGCAGAGTCACCCCGGACTCGCTCAGGATGCGGTGGATGAACCCGTACGACCGGCCGGTGGAAGCAGCCAGAGCGCGGATGCTCTCACCCGCGGAATAGCGCTTCTTGAGATCGGCGGCCAGCTTTTCCCGGTCGGCCCCGGTCACCCGGGTGCCCTTCTTCAGAGTCTCGGCCACGAGTACCTCCTGTAGTGCCAGACTTCCGCAGCGTTACTTCAGCCCATGATCAGTCATTTCGACGGGATCGGCTACCTACTCCGCGGGAAAAGATCCCTACCCGCTCAAATTAAGATCAGGCAAGCGCCACAAGATCGGAAAATTCGTCGCTCCACGCGTCTTCTACTCCGTCTGGCAACAGAATCACCCTATCCGGCTTCAGCGCCTCCACGGCACCCTCGTCATGTGTGACCAGCACAATCGCGCCGGTGTAGGACCCGAGGGCGGCCAGCACCTGGTCGCGGGAGGCCGGATCGAGGTTGTTGGTGGGCTCGTCGAGCAGCAGCACGTTGGCGCTCGACAGCACCAGCGTCGCGAGGGCGAGACGGGTCTTCTCGCCGCCGGACAGGACCCCGGCGGGCTTGTCCACGTCGTCGCCGGTGAACAGGAACGACCCCAGCACCTTGCGCAGGTCGACGTCGGCCAGGTCGGGCCCGGCCGAGCGCATGTTCTCCAGGACCGTGCGCTCGGGGTCGAGCGTCTCGTGCTCCTGCGCGTAGTAGCCGATCTTGAGCCCGTGGCCGGGCGTCACCTCGCCGGTGTCGGGCTTCTCGATGCCGGCGAGCAGGCGCAGCAGCGTGGTCTTGCCCGCGCCGTTCAGGCCCAGGATGACGATCCGCGAACCCCTGTCGACGGCGGCGTCGACGTCGGTGAACACCTCCAGCGAGCCGTACGACTTGGACAGGCCGCGGGCTGTCAGCGGGGTCTTCCCGCAGGGCGCGGGGTCGGGGAAGCGGAGCTTGGCCACGCGGTCGGAGCGGCGCTCGCTCTCCACTCCTGCCAGCAGCCGCCGGGCGCGCCGCTCCATGTCCTGCGCCGCCTTGGCCTTGGTGGCCTTCGCCCGCATGCGGTCGGCCTGGGCCAGCAGGGCCGAGGCCTGCCGCTCGGCGTTGGCGCGCTCCCGCTTGCGCCGCTTCTCGTCGGTCTCCCGCTGGGCGAGATACGCCTTCCAGCCGACGTTGTAGGTGTCGATGACGCAGCGGTTGGCGTCGAGATGGAGCACCCGGTTTACCGTCGCTTCAAGAAGGTTTACGTCATGGCTGATGATCACCAAGCCGCCCTGGTGCGAGCGCAAAAAATCACGAAGCCAGCTGATTGAGTCCGCATCGAGGTGGTTTGTGGGCTCGTCAAGCAGGAGAGTCTCCGCTCCGGAGAACAAGATGCGGGCCAGCTCCACCCGGCGCCGCTGACCTCCGGAGAGGGTCTCCAGCGGCTGGCGGAGGACGCGGTCGGGCAGCCCGAGGCTGGAGGCGATGGATGCCGCCTCCGACTCGGCCGCGTAGCCGCCGAGGACGTGCAGGCGGTCCTCCAGGCGGCCGTACGCGCGCACCGCCCTGTCGCGCACGCGCGGGTCGTCGGCCGCCATGCCGGCCTCGGCCTCGCGCAGCTCGCGGAGCACCTCGTCGAGGCCGCGGGCCGACAGGATGCGGTCACGCGCCAGCACGCTCAGGTCGCCGGTGCGCGGGTCCTGCGGCAGGTAGCCGACGCTGCCGGTGATCTGGACCGTGCCCGCGGCGGGCAGGCCCTCTCCCGCCAAGACCTTGGTGAGGGTGGTCTTGCCCGCGCCGTTGCGGCCGACCAGGCCGATCTTGTCACCGGGGTTCACCCGGAACGAGGCGCCCTCGATGAGCAGGCGTGAGCCAGCGCGAAGTTCTATGTCGGTAGCGATGATCATGATGAAGGGGACACTCCCGTGCGGTGATGAGGTCAGGATCGGCACCGGGAGCGATCAGCCGGGAGCGCACATGGGCCCAAGTGTAGTGCCGCCGTCTCCACCACCGCCTGCGCCGAAGCCGCCGCCGCCGCGCCTCACCGATCCGCCCTCACCGCACGACCGGCCCCTCCCCGCCCCGCCGCCGGGGCCGTCCTCGCCTCCAGGGAATCCGCAACTGACGGGGAAATGTGGGTGAATTTCCGCCTTCGAACCTCAATGTCCGGCGTGGGGCGTCCCACAATTCAATCGTGTCGCTCCCTTCCCCTTCGGCCGCTCCGCTCGCCGCGACCCCTCGGCGCGTACCGGCGTCCGGCCCCGCCTCGGCGACCCCGTCCCCCGCGGAGAACGCGCGGGATCACGACCCGGCGGACATCGCGCGGCGATACGCCCCGGCCGCCGCCCAGCCGTACGACCGGCGCACGGTCACACCCGGCCTCCCCGGCCCCGCCGCCCCGCCGTTCCTCCCGGTGGTCGATCTCGACACCGGCGGCGCCGTGGCCGTCGAGGTGTTCACCGAGGGTGCGTCCGCCGGCGGCCCCGGCGTGGCCGGCACGGTGAACGGCCTGCTCGCCGCCACCCGCGAGGAGGCTCTGCTGCCGCTCGTCCTGCCGATCACCGCCGCCGCCGTGGCCGGGGGCTCGGCCGGCCACGCGCCGCTGCACGAGGCGCTGCGCGTCTGCAACCGGCGCCCGCGCGAGGTCATCCTGGTGATCGAGGGCGATCTCGCGCCCGTGGACCGCACGGCACTGCTGTCCGGGATCGACGGCCTGCGCGCGGTGGGCTACCTCATCGCGTTCGGCGGGCTCGGCACCGCCGCGCTGCCGCTCGACCTGCTCGCCGACGCCTCGCCGTACGTGATCGCGCTGTCCGCCGACCTGGTGGCGCGGGCGCCGCGCGACGCCCGGCGCGGCACGCTGGCGGAGTCGCTGGTACGCCTGGCAGGCGGCGTCGGCGCGCATGTGCTCGCCCCCGGCGTGCGGGACGAGACGCAGCTGGCGGCCGTACGCGGCTGGGGCATCAGGCTCGCCCAGGGCCCGCTCTTCACGCCGTCCGGCTGGCGGCCCTCCCACGGGTACAACCGGGTTCACGTGCCGCTGCCGGTGCCGGAGGCCGACGCCGTCACCGCCGCGCTGAGCCTGCGGGGACTGGGCCCGCGCGTGCAGGAGCTCCTGCTTCCCGCGGTGACGCTGCCGGTCGAGTCGACGGCCGAAGAGGTGGTCGCGGTGCTGAGCGCCGAGCCCTCGATCACGAGTGTGATCCTGGTGGACGAGTATCAGCGGCCGCGGGGCAGCATCGACCGCAGCCGGTTCCTGCTCTTCATGGCCGGGGCCTACGGCCACGCGCTGCACGCGAAGAAGCCCGCGGGCCGCCTGGCCGACACCCCGAAGATCGTGGCGAAGACGACGCCGGTGATCGCGGCCATCCAGGTGGCGGGCCGGGACAACGCCCGCGTGTACGACGACCTCGTGGTGGTCGACGAGGTCGGCAGATGCATGGGCGTGGTCAGGGTCGGCGATCTGCTCCGGCACACCGCCGAGCTGCAGTCCGCCCGCTGACGCGCCGCCGCCCGCGACGAGACGGCCCGACACCCGCCCCACGGCTCCTGCTAGAGCCAGCCCTGGGCCTGGGCCTTCCGTACGGCCTCGATGCGGTTGCGCGCGCCGGTCTTCTGGATCGCCGCCGACAGGTAGTTGCGCACCGTGCCCTCCGACAGGTGCAGCCGCAGCGCGATGTCGCTGATCGTCGCACCGTCCGCGGCGGCGGACAGCACGTCGCGCTCGCGCGGCGACAGCGGGTTCGGTCCGGCGCTGAGCGCGGCGGCGGCCAGCCCCGGGTCGATCACCCGCTCGCCCCGCAGCACGCGCCTGATCGCGGCGGCCAGTTCGCTCGCGGGGCTGTCCTTCACCAGGAAGGCCACCGCCCCCGCCTCCATCGCGCGGCGCAGGTAGCCGGGTCTGCCGAAGGTCGTGAGGATCACCACCCGGCACCCGGGCACCCGGCGGCGCAGCTCCTCGGCGGCGGAGATCCCGTCCCTGCCGGGCATCTCGATGTCGAGCAGCGCGATGTCCGGCCGGGTCGCCTCGGCGACGGCGACCGCCTCGTCCCCGTTCGCCGCCTCCCCGACCACCTCGATGTCTGGCTCCAGGCCGAGCAGGGAGGCGAGCGCTCCCCGCACCATGCTCTGGTCCTCCGCCAGCACGACCCTGATCATCGGCCCAACCTATCCGCGTTCGCACCCGCCGGACGGTCCAGGGGCGGCGGCACCGCCACCAGCACCCGGAACCCCCGCTGGCCGGCCTCGACCGTGAGATCCCCGCCCGCCGCGCGCACCCGCTCCCCGAGCCCGGTGAGGCCGTTGCCCGGCTCGTACGCCTGGACGCCGCCGTTGTCGGCGATCTCCAGCACCGCGCCCTCCTCGCCGTACGACAGGTCGATCTCGCAGCGGGTGGCCCGGGAGTGCCGTACGACGTTGGTGGTGGCCTCGCGTACGGCCCAGGCGAACAGCCCGTCGAGGTCCTCGGGCAGCGGGGTGCCGCGAGTGCGTACGGCGAGGCAGACGCCGGCGGCGGCCAGCGCGGACCTGGCGCCCTCGATCTCCTCCGCCAGGTGGAGCCGGCGGTATCCGCTGACGGCCTCGCGCACCTGGGCCAGCGCCTGCCGCGCCACCGACTCGATGTCGGCCACCTCCGCGGCGGCCTTCGGCGAGCCCTGCTCGCCCAGGCGCCGGGCCAGCTCGCTCTTGAGCACGATCAGCGAGAGGCTGTGCCCCAGCAGGTCGTGCAGGTCGCGGGCGATGCGCAGCCGCTCATCGGCGGCGGCCAGCCTGGCCGCCTCGCCCTGCGCCTGCC
This sequence comes from Microbispora rosea subsp. aerata, assembly GCF_014647835.1. Lineage (GTDB taxonomy): Bacteria > Actinomycetota > Actinomycetes > Streptosporangiales > Streptosporangiaceae > Microbispora > Microbispora aerata. The sequence goes on along the minus strand of NZ_BMPY01000029.1, from coordinate 4,665 downwards.
TGAGCTGGGCGACGAGGATGCGGGTGTTGCGCACGCTCATGAACAGCACGCCGAGTGTGACGGCCTGAAGCGCGAGCGACCACTGCAGGCCGCTGTCGGCTTCGACGACCTGGCCCTCGGCGAGGATGAGCGCCGTCATGGCCGCGATGCCCGGCACGGCGCGGCGGGGCGGCAGGGCCATCGCGTAGACGACCACCAGATAGACGGGCAGGGCCAGCCAGGTGGCGCTGCGGAACAGCAGCGGGAAGGCCGCCGCCATCGCCGTCGCGACGCCGAGCAGCGGGAACATCGACCGGGGCCGATGGTCGAGGTCGCGCGGTCCCAGCACGACCGACAGGTAGACGGCGACGAAGGCGGCGAGCGCGATCACCCGCCAGGCGGCCTGCTGACCGCTCAGCCTGCCGTCGGTGACGTCGGACAGCGGGTAGAGAAGGTAGATCAAGCCCAGCGACGTGCCCATCAGGCGCCGCAGGCGGGAGGGGGTGTCGTCGGTCCCGCCGAAGGTGAGCACTTTGGCCAGCCGGCTCATCCCGCTGTTCCTCCCGAACGAGGCGGATCAGGTGCGTGCCGTCGCACGACGGTATGCGACGAGGGCCAGCGCGACCAAGGCCACTCCCCAGACCAGGATTCCGGCCGCGTCGGCCGCGTGCGGGGCCTGGCCCGCCGCGATCCGCCAGCCGATGCTCGCGTAGTCGTACGACGGTGTCAGGTGGGCGATGCTCCTCATCGCGGCGGGCATGATGCTCTCGGGGAACCAGAGCCCGCCGAGCAGGGCCAGCCCGAACATGCCGATCATCGCCACGGGTTGCGCGGTGTCGGGCGGCAGCAGGGACCCGATCGCCAGGCCGAGCGCCGCGAAGGGGATCGTTCCGGCCCACATCGCCAGGATCAGCTCCACCCAGCGGAGCGGTGACAGCGTCACGTGCTGGGTCAGCACCGCGGCCAGGCCGACCAGCAGCAGCGACGGCAGGACCAGCAGCAGCGAGGAGACCAGCTTCGTCGCGATGATCGCCCGGCCCGGCAGCGGGGTGATCTGCAGCTGCCGCAGCCAGCCGCTGTGCCGCTCCTGCGACCAGGGCACGGCCGTCGACATCATCGCGGCGGCCAGCGCGCCGTACGCGGCCATCGAGACCATCAGCAGGACGCTGCCGCGCAGCCCGGTCGTCTGGTCCGCCTCCGCCCCCCACAGGTTGGCGTAGAGGAGGTAGAACCCGACGGGGAAGGCGACCACGAAGATGACGTAGCGCTTGTTGCGGAGCATCCGCAGCAGTTCGACCTTGATGTAGTGCCGCATCGTCAGGTCTCCTTGGTGAGGGCGAGGAAGGCGTCCTCCAGGTCGGCCCCGTGAAGCTGGAGGTCGCGGATGTCGAGGGTGGTCTTGCGGTACAACGCGGCGACCGTGGCGTCCAGGTCGGTGGTGCGCAGCGTGACCCGGCCACCCTGGAGCTCCACCCCGGTCGTCCCGGGCAGGGCGTCGAGCCCGGCCACCGGCTGCTCGCCCAGCAGGAAACTCACCGCCTGACTGGCGACCGATGCCTTGATCTCGGCGGCGCTGCCGTCGGCGACGACCCGGCCGCGGGCGATCACGACGACCCGGTCGGCGTTCTCGTCGGCCTCCTCCAGGTAGTGGGTGGCGAACAGGATCGTCCGTCCCCGCGCCGCGTACGCGCGCATGTTGTCCCAGAACGTCCGGCGGGACTCGACGTCCATGGCCGCGGTCGGCTCGTCGAGCAGCAGGAGCCTCGGCCCGCCCGCGATCGCCAGCGCGAACCGGACCCGCTGGGTCTGCCCGCCCGACAGCCGGTCCGCTCGCCGCCCGGCGATGTCTGTCAGGTCGGCGACCCGCAGGATCTCCTCCATCGGCAGCGGACGCGGGTAGAGCCGCCGGACGAAGTCCACGGTCTCGGCCACGGTCAGCTCGGGGATCAGCTCGCCCTCCTGGAGCATCGCGCCGACGTCCCCGGCGGCGACCGCCCTGTCCGGCGGCTCGCCGAAGACCCGGATCTCGCCGGACGTGGGCCGCAGCAGGCCGAGCAGCATGTTGATCGAGGTGGACTTGCCCGCCCCGTTGGGCCCCAGCAGCGCGACCGTTGCGCCGGCGGGGATCTCCAGGTCGATCCCGTCGACCGCGAGCACGTCACCGTATCTCTTGGTGACCTCGGTGAAGGCGATGGCGTTCATGCCCTCACGGTAGGAATCGGGACCCGCAGGGCGTCAGTGCACTGCATCCGGCCTTCGCGGTGACATTTGTAATGCGCCCCTGCCATCGGCCCCCTGTTATCGCCCCCGCACCTCGGCGCCCGACACACTGCTCCGCCCTCGGCTTGCCCCGGCGCGCCGCGCCCTCCCCTGCCGCCCGGTCATATGGGCCGTCCCTCCGCTGTGGCTCATAGCCTCCGGACTACGGCGAGGCGGCGACAGGCGAGCCCCGGCCCTCTCCCTGGCCGCCTGGTCGTCCGAGCCCTCGCGCGTGGCTCATAGCCGTCGGGCGCTGCCGAGGCGGTGGTAGGTGAAGGCCCAGCGGTCCTTGCCGACTTTGCGGCGGGTGTAGCGGTCGGGGTGGCGGTAGCGGTCGCGGTTGTGGAACTGGCAGGCCGGACCCAGCAGCTTTAGGTCGGTCAGGCCGCCGCTGCTCCAGTTGTCGGCGTGGTCGATCTGGCACAAGGTCGCCGGAAGCGGGCAGCCGTCGACCCAGCAGGTGGCGTAGCGGGCGAAGATCGCCCGCCGCTGGGCCGGGGTGGCGAGGCGGACCTTGCGGCCCATGTCGAGCACCTGCCCCTGCGCGTCCATGACGATTCTCACGAGGGTGGAGGTGCGGGCCAGGCGGTGCACGCTGGAGACGGGCAGCACCTGCCCGGTGGCCAGCAGCAACCCCGGCACGAGCCCAGGCACCACCCCCAGCCCCAAGCCAGCCGACCCAGGCCCCGACCCAAGCGGCGCCCCCGGCTCCGCACCCGGCGCCGCGCCCAGCCCTGCGCCTCGCTCGGCGCCCAGCCCGGCACCCGGTGCCGGCTCGAACACGACCTCCATCCTGGTGCCCAGCGTCGTGCCCGACCTGGCGCCCGACGCCGTGCCCAGCCCGGCACCTGCCCCTGTCCCGAACGCGGTCCCCGTCCCGGCACCCGGCACCGCCTCGGACGCGGCCCCCATCCCAGCGGCCGACGCCGTCCCTGACGGCACCCTCGCCGGGTCACCCGGCCCTGAGTGGGTTGACGCCTCCGGCCCCGGACATGGTGACGCCTTCGCCTCTGTTCCCAGTGTCGTCTCCGGCTCTGGTCCCGGTGCGCCCTGCGGTGTCCCCGGCGTTCCCAGCGGGCGTGTCGTCCCTGATGTACGCGATGTGCCCAGTGTTCCCGGCGTGGGTGTCGTTCCCGGTGTGTGTGGTGTGCCCAGCGCTGCGGACGAGCGGGACAAGCACCGCACTCTGCCGCCGCACCCACACCCGCACGTGCGCGTGTCCTCGCCGTGCCCCCGGTACTCGTCGCCGTGATTCTGGCAATCGGGGACCTGACGACCGTGAACCTGGCAGCCTTGGACATGGCGACCGTGGTTCTGGGGACTGCGGGTCTCACAGCAGCCGTGGTTCCGGTCGTCGCAGGCCGCACCGCCGCCCGGCCCATGCGGGATCTCCCCCGCAGGCCGAGGCCCAGCGTGGGTGTGATGGGCACAGGTATCCCCGGGAGGATCGGGTGACCACCACTCACCCCACCGCGACCTCCCTGAGCGCGGCCCATACCCCTGCGTGTCCCTTTGCCGCCGATTGCTCTCGGCGTCATTTGCGGGCACAGCGGCCCGGCGGCCCTGCCGGGCCGTCTCGCAGCCCCGGCCATCCTTGATGCCCTCAGTGGCCTCCGTGTCCTCAGCGGCTTCGATGTCCTCAACCGTCCTGGCGTTTTCGGCGTCCTGGCCGTCCTCCCGCCTTTTACCGCTGTCGGCGCGCCCGGCCTCAAGAGTCGCGAAGCGGTCGGCACTCCCGGCGTGCCCGGCCTCGAGATGGCTGGAGGTCTCGGGGTGGCCCGTGGCGGGGCAGCAGGTCCCGGGGGTCCCGGCGCGGTCGGCGCTGCCCGGATTCCCGCCTGCGATGGCGGTGGCGAAGCCGTCCGCAGGGTCGGGGTGGTTCCCAGCGCTGTCGAGGACGGGGTCGATGGTGTCGTCGGCCTCGCCCAGAGCAGAGTCACCGGTGCCAACGGCCCCGCTCGGGGCCTCGCAGCCTTCGAAGCCGTCGGAGGCGCTGACGTCCTCGGCGTCCTGGGCGTTCTGCGTGTCTTTGATGTCTTCGCGGTGGTCAGCCTCGGGGTGATCTGTGGCGGGGCTGGTGGCAGCGGAGTCCTCGACGGCAGGGCGGTCGGCGCTGCCGGGGTTCCCGGTGGCAGGGTGGCCGGTGCGCTCCGAGTGGTCTGTGGCGGGGTGCCCGGTCTCGGGGCGGTCGGTGCTACCAGGACGCTCGCCCTCAGGGTGGCCGGTGTTCTCCGGGTCGTCGGGCTCGGGGTGGTCGGTCTCGGGGTCGCGGGCGGGGTGCTCCGTGGCGGGGTCGGCGGGTTCGGGGTCGGCGGGCAGGGACTCGGCGCTGACCAGCACCAGCAGCTCGGTGACGATCTTGTCCTCCAGCAGGGCGATGAACGCATCGGCGTAGCGGACCCGCAACGGCCGATCGTCCCCCTCCGC
>NZ_BMPY01000028.1 GCF_014647835.1 Microbispora rosea subsp. aerata | reverse complement strand
TGCCAAGCCCAAGGCGGAGGGGGACGATCGGCCGTTGCGGGTCCGCTACGCCGATGCGTTCATCGCCCTGCTGGAGGACAAGATCGTCACCGAGCTGCTGGTGCTGGTCAGCGCCGAGTCCCTCCCTGCCGACCCCGCCACGGAGCACCCCGCCCGCGACCCCGAAGCCGACCGCCCGGAGAGCGCCGGCCACCCTGAGGGCGAGCGTCCTGGTAGCACCGACCGCCCCGAGGCCGGGCATCCTGCCACAGACCACTCGGAGCGCACCGGCCACCCTGCCACCGGCCCCGCCACGCAGCACCCCGAGGCTGACCACCGCGAAGACATCGAAGACATCGAAGACACCCACGACGCCCGCGCCGCCGAGGACGTCAGCGCCTCCGGCGACATCGGAAGCTGCAAGGAGCCGAGCGAAGCGGTTGATACCGGCGACTCTGCTCTGGGCGAGGCCGACGATCCTAGCGACTCCACCCCCAATCGCGCCGGGCACGTGGGCGGCGCCGACCGCCCTGCCGGCGAGGACCCCGCTGCCACCAGTCCCACCACGACCCGCCCCGGCCCCACCGCGGTCGGCCCCGAGGTCGGGCACGCCGGGAGCACTGACCGCTCCACGACCCTCAAGACTGAGCGTCCCGAAAGCGCTGGCCGTCCTGAGATCGACGCTGCCGCCGAGAACCACCCCGACCTCGCGAACGACTTCGCCGCTGACGCCGGTGCTGGGAACTCGGGCAGCGTTGACCGCCCCGCGACCTTCGAGACCGAGCGCGCCGACAGCGGCGAAGGACGGGAGGACGCCCAGGACGCCGGGGCGATTGAAGACAGCGAAGCCACTGAGGAGACTGAAGACGGCCGGGACGCCGAGGCGGCCCAGGAGAGTCACCGGGCCGTCGTTCCCGCAGGCGACGCCGAAAGCAGTCGGCGGAGGAAACACATGCAGGGGCATGGGCTGTGCTCGGGAGAGCCCCGGTGGGGCAAATGGCGATCGTGCGATCCTCCCGGGGATACCTGTGCCCGTCACGCTCCTGGAGATGCCTGTGCCCATCACACCCACGCCGGGCCTCGGCCCGCGGGGCAGATCCCGCATGGCCCGGGTCACGCGGACAGGCCATCCAGCACGCCGAAAGCAGTGCCAAAAGGCTCACCGGCACCAGGACCGGAGGCGTCAACCCGCTCAGGACCGGGTGACCCGGTGGGGGAACCGTCTGGGACGGCGTCGAGGCCCGGGTCGGATGCCGGGGCGGGTGCCGGGGTGGGCACGGCGTCGGGCGCCAGGTCGGGTACAAGGCTGGGCAGCAGGATGGGGGCCGTGTTCGAGCCGGCACCGGATGCCGGGCTGAGCGCCGAGCGAGACGCAGGGCGGGGCGCGCCGTCGGGTGCGGAGCCTGGATCGCCGCGTGGATCAGCGCGTGGATCAGCGCGTGGATCGGCGGCTGGATTGGGGCTGGGGGTGGTGCCTGGGCTGGCGCCGGGGTTGCTGCTGGCCACCGGGCAGGTGCTGCCCGTCTCCAGCGTGCACCGCCTGGCCCGCACCTCCACCCTCGTGAGAATCGTCATGGACGCCGACGGGCAAGTGCTCGACATGGGCCGCAAAGTCCGCCTGGCCACCCCGGCCCAGCGGCGGGCGATCTTCGCCCGCTACGCCACCTGCTGGGTCGACGGCTGCCCCCTGCCCGCCACCTTGTGCCAGATCGACCACGCCGACAACTGGAGCACCGGCGGACTCACCGACCTCAAGCTGCTGGGACCCGCGTGTCAGTTCCACAACCGCGACCGCTACCGCCACCCCGAGCGCTACACCCGCCGAAAGGTAGGCAAAGACCGCTGGGCCTTCACCTACCACCGCCTCGGCAGAGCAGGGCGACTGTGAGAGGCGGTTATGAGAGCTGCGGAGGCTCGCATCATGACGGCCAGACGGCAGGGGAAGGGGCCGGGGCTCGCCTGTCGCCACCTCACCACAGCCCGGCGGCTATGAACCACCGCCGAGAGGGCGGCTCGCATGACCAGGCGACCGGAGACGGCGCGGCGGGCCGAGGCCTTCACCTACCACCGCCTCACCACAGCCCGGCGGCCATGAGACCCGGAGGCTGCGAGCCATGGCGGAAGAGGTGCGGCTCGTATGGCCAGACGGCGGGGGATGACGCGACGGGCTGGAACCTCCACCTATCACCGCCTTGCCGCAGCCCGGCGGTTATGAGAGGCGGACAACAGAGCCGCCGGGGCTCGCGTGACGACCAGACGGCGGGGGCCAGACAGCGGGGGAGGGCGCGGCGAGCGCCGGGGCGCTTTACCCTGCAGAGCCGCCGTGCACCCGGCGGATTCCGGTGTTGACCCCGCCATCTGGCACAACTGTGCCACCGGCCAGCCCATCAGCCGTGTCACCAACCTCCTGGGGGAGTACAGCTAGAGCGTGGGGCTACCGGAGTGCGAGCCGTGCCGGTATTTTTTGATCAACGGAGCCGGTCTTGCGGGAGTCGTCGATGAGTCCTCGTGTCAGCCACCTGCCGCGCGTCGCGGCCGGGGCGATGGTCCTGTCCCTCGTGGCGTCGCTGACCCTCGCGGCGCCCGCGGCCCTTGCCGCGACCGGCGACGGTGAGCCGCACACCGGCAACGGATGTGGGGCGCAGTCGCTCACGCTGGAGGCGTGATCCCCGCCTCCATCGCGGAGCCCCTCCGCCTTCAGCGCGGTGCCGCGGTGCCGATGCCGTCGCGGGCGTTCCGCCGGTGAGAGGTGACGACGCCCGGCTCAGCGAATCAGCGCATTCGGCGGCGGCGAACAGGCGGACAGCGGCGCGCCGGATGTCTCCTCAGGGCTACGGCGGGGCGTGACCTCGGACGCGGCGCTCAGGCGCGGGCGTGCTCCGGGAGACCGGCGCGCAGCAGGTCCAGGCAGGCAGCGAGCGACCGCGTGGTGAGGTCCCGGATGCGGGCGTAGGACTCCTCGGGATACTGCCGCGGGCCGTCCTCCACCAGGAGGATCAGGTAGAGGTAGACCTGATAGAGGGTGATGCGCATGCGGGCGTCCCGGTCCAGCGTCACCGGGCCGCGCTCCTGCCGGTAGCCCGCGAGCATCGGATCGTCCTCGCGCAGCTCGCCGAAGAGGGTGGGGGTGACGAAGTCGGCCAGGGGATCGCCCCAGAACGCCCGCTCGTGGTCGATGAGCGCCTCGACGGTCTTGTCGCCGTTCAGGAAGACGTTGCCCGGCCACATGTCGAAGTGCACCAGCGAGGGAGTGGTGACCTGGTCGAGGACGTGCGCGTTCATGTGCACGAGCCCGACGATGTCCACGATCGTCGCGGGCAGCGGGGTGTTGTAGTAGACGGCGTCGTCCAGCAGGGCGCCGATCATGACGAGGAACGCCTCCCGCCATGTCCGGCCGGTCAGCCCGGCGTACGGGTAGCCGAAGACGCCCGTGCCAGGGATGGCGTGCAGCCGGGCGAGGCAGCGGCCCAGCTCGAACCGCAGCGCGCTCTCCTCCGCGGGGCTGAGCGTCGTCCTGTTCCACGGCACCCCGTCCAGCGCGGACAAGATGAGGTAGTCGCCGCCCAGCGCCGGGTCGTCGAACGACGCCTTGAGCAGAGTGGGCATCGGCAGCCCCGCCGGCTGGGCGAGGTGGTAGACCATCGCCTCGGTGCGCAGCAGGTGCCGCTCGTACGCCAGCAGCCGCAGGTCCGGCGGCGGCCCGAGCTTGAGCACCACCTGGCGCCCGTCGTCGAGGTCCAGCCGCCAGACGGCGTTCGCGAAGCCGTCGGTGAGCTCCACCGACGAGGCCAGTCCGCAGCCGAGCGCGTCGCGGGTGACCGCGTCGAGCTGCTCGGGGGACAACCGCCTCTTCGTCCTGCTGTCCATTCAGTCTTCCCGTGAGGTCGGTGGAGTCCGTGGCTTCGAGGCTCGCCGCGGCGCGGTTACGGCGTGGTGACCGCGATGGTCCACGTGGCCTCGTGCTTGTCCCCCGGCTGCAGGACGATCAGGTCGGTGCCCGAGTTGAACGCGTCGGGCGGGCAGGTCATCGGCTCCACGGCCAGCCCCCGGTGGCCGAGCCCGGTGCCGGTGCAGATCTGGACCCAGGGCATCACCGCCGGGTCCCAGGTCAGCTCCACGCCGCCCTCGGGCCCGAGGACGCGCACGCGCCCCTCCGTCACGGCGGTGAAGGCGTGGTCGACGGCGGTGTCCCCGATCACGCGCGGCGTCCGGAAGTCGTACGGCGTTCCCGCGACCTCCACCAGGTCGGTGGGGGCGAGCAGGTCGTCGGTGAGCAGCACCCGCCCGGCCGGCAGGGCGAGCTCGTAGGCGGTGACGTCCGGGCCCGCCAGCAGCCACGGGTGCGGCCCGCAGCCGTACGGCGCCGCGGTCTCGCCGACGTTCTGCGCCGTCAGCGTGGTCGACAGGCCCTCCTCGGACACCGAGTGCCGCACCTCGAGGGCGATCCGGTGCGGGTAGCCCTCCGTGGGCTCGATGACGTGCGTCAGCCGTACGTGGCCGTGGTGGTCCTCCACCGACAGCAGCTCGGCGCACTTCCAGTCGACGCCGGCGACGAGGCCGTGCAGGGCGTGGCCGCGGTCGGGCTCGTTGACCGGCAGGTGGCGGCGCTGTCCCTCGAAGACGTAGGTGGCCCCGACCACGCGGTTGGGCCAGGGGGCGAGGATGGTGCCGCTGAAGTACGGGACCGGCCCGCCCTCCGGCCAGCTCGTCACCAGGTCGCGGTCCCCGTGGCGCAACGCCCGGAGCGCGCCGCCCCGCTCGCTGATCGTGGCCTGGTAACCGCCGCCGGCAAGTGTGTAGTCGGGCACGGGGAGTCCTCTCGCTTACGCGCCGTCAACAAGTGGGTCATCTGACCATGTGCAGGGACTTTATCCCAGCTCATCGCCCTTGATCCAAGCAGGGTGAGACTAAAGTGGGAGCGCTCCCACCGAGGGTAAAGCTAAGTCTTTTTGGTGGGCGCGTCAACTTATTCACGGAATTGGCGTGTAGAACGATACAAACGTGCTAATTTCCGGAGATCGGTGATCGGGTGCACGTGCATGGGCGACCGCCCATCGGCTTCCCCTGAAATTTTCACCGCCCGGGCCCGGCCGTCACCCCGTTGTCGTGCGCTTTCCGCACGCGTGTCCGGCCGCATGCCGGGCACGGCACGCGACCCCGCCGACCGGCGGAGACATCCCCTCGCACCGCGTGCGAGCGGGCGTGCCGGTCACGCCGCGATGGGCGTGACGCGCTGAGCGGCGGCCCGGGCCGGACCGCCGCTCACCCGACGATGTTCGTGGCCGTCAGCGCAGCTCGCCGCTCTTCACCACGTCGCGGTACCACAGCGCGCTGTCCTTGAGCACGCGCCGCTGCGTCGCGTAGTCCACGTACACGATGCCGAAGCGCTGGCTGTAGCCCTCGGCCCACTCGAAGTTGTCGAGCAGCGACCACACGTGGTAGCCCTCGACCCGCGCGCCGGCCTCCATCGCGCGGTGCAGCGCGCTCAGGTGCTCGCGCAGATACCTGACCCGCCGCTCGTCGCGGACGCGGCCGTCGGCGTCGAGCCCGTCGACGACGGCCAGGCCGTTCTCGGTGATGACCATAGGCACGCCCGGGTAGTCCCGCTGCACCCGGAGCAGGATGTCGTGCAGGCCCTCGGGGTAGATCTCCAGCCACTCGGCCTGGGCCCGCTCGTGCAGGAAGACCCGCTCGCCCTTGCCGTCCACGAAGACCGGGGTGTAGTACTGCACGCCCAGGACGTCGATGGGCTCGCTGATGACCTCGAGGTCGCCGTCGAGGATGTAGTCGGCCATCGGGCCGCGCTCGGAGATCCAGCGCAGCGTGTCCTCGGGGTAGCGGCCCTTGAAGATCGGGTCGAGGTAGAGCCGGTTCTCCAGCCCGTCCTGGTGGTGGGCCGCCTCGCGCGCCTCCGGCGTGTCGTCGGCCGGGTAAGTGGGGTGCAGGTTGAGCGCCGGCCCGACGCGGCGTCCGGGGTGCCGCTCGTGCAGCACGCGGGAGGCCAGGCCGTGGGCGAGCAGCAGGTGGTGGCAGGCGACGAACGCGCGCGCGTCGTCCTTCACACCCGGCGCGTGGGTGCCGAGGCGATACCCGCAGTCGACCACCGTCTTGGGCTCGTTGATCGTCAGCCAGTCCCTGATCTCCAGGGCGTCGAAGCAGATCTCGGCGTACTCGGCGAAGCGCGCGGCCGTGTCGCGGTTCTCCCAGCCCCCTCGGTCCTGCAGCTCCTGCGGCAGGTCCCAGTGGAAGAGCGTGGCCATCGGCCGGACGCCGCGTTCGGCCAGCCCATCCACGAGCCGGCGGTAGAAGTCGAGGCCCTTCTGGTTGGGCGCGCCCGAGCCGGTCGGCTGGATCCGCGGCCAGGCGATGGAGAAGCGGTAGCTGGTCAGGCCCAGGTCGGCGATCAGGTCCAGGTCCTCGGCGTAGCGATGGTAGTGGTCGGCGGCGTGCTCTCCGCTGTCGCCGTTCAGCACGTTGCCGGGGACCGCGCAAAACGTGTCCCACACCGATGGCCCGCGGCCGTCCTCCGTGGTCGCGCCCTCGATCTGGTACGCCGCGGTGGACGCGCCCCAGACGAAGTCGGCCGGAAACCGTGCGGGTGAGTTCATGGCTTCATCCATTCTCGGTGAGGAAACGCGCGGGTGATTCGAGCGCCGTGCGGAGCTCCGCGAGGAACTCCGCGGCATCGCGACCGTTGATGTAACGGTGGTCGTATGCGAGGCCGAGTGTGGCGGTCTTGCGTACGGCGAAGCCCGAGCCGTCCTGGACGACCTCGGTGCGTGGCGCGGTCAGCGACAGCGCGCACGTCTGGCCGGGGAAGACGATCGGGACGGCGAACACGATGCCGTCGTGGGTGTGCAGGGTGAGCGTGATCGCGCCCCCCCGCAGGTCGCGCTCCCGGAACGACCCGGTGAGCGCGGTCTCGCGGAAGCGGACCAGGTCGCGGGCGATCTCGGCGAGCGGCCGGTTGCCGGCGTCGCGGACGACCGGGATGAACAGCCCCCGGCCCACGTCGACCGTCACGCCCACGTCGGCGGTGTCGGCCCGTCGCGCGCGAAGGCCGGGGGCGGGCTCGGCGAAGAAGACCGGGAAGCGGTCGAGCAGCCCGCCGAGCGCCTTCACCGTCATCTCGGGCAGGCCGACCAGGGCGCGCAGCCGCCGGGTGAGATCGCGGGCGAGCGACAGGACCTCGGTCACGTCCACGTTCATCGCCGTGAAGGCCGCCGGGATCTCGCGCAGGGACCGTTCGACGACCTCGGCCGTCCGCCGCTGCGCCCGCGACAGCGTGATCCACCGCGCGTCGTCCCCGTCCGGGCCGGCCGCCGCGGCCGGGGCGTCGTCCGCGGCGGAGGCGTCCTCGCGGAGCAGCTCCTCGACGTCCACGCGCCTGATCACCTTGCGGCCGAGGGCGTACACCCGCTCCATGGCGACGCCGTGCGCCTCGATCAGCTCGCGCGCGGGGGCCGTGACGACCACGCCGGAGGCGCCGCCGCCCGGCGCCGGGGCGTCCGGCCCGCGCGGAGTCTCCTGCGCGGTCGCGCCGGCGGCCTCGTCCGCGGCCCCGAGCAGGTGGGCGATCACCTGTCCCGGCTCGCATTCGGCGCCCTCGGAGACCAGCCGCCGCAGGACGCCGTCCGCCGGGGCCTCGACCTCCTCGATCGCCTTGGACGTCTCGAGCAGCACGATCGGCTCACCGTCCCGCACCGCCTGCCCGTCCTCGGCCAGCCACTCCAGCAGGATGTACGACGTGTCGTTGTTGTTGAGCTTGGGCACTCGCAAGCCGGTCATGACAGCGCCTCCCTCACCGCTGCGCGGATGCCGTCGGCCTGCACGAGCACCTCGCGTTCCAGATGCGGGGCGGCGGGGATCACCCCGTCCGCCGAGTTGACCAGCGTGATGGGGCGGCGCAGGCGGCCCCACAGGCGCGGGTAGAGCACGGTGGCGACCTCGGCCGCCCAGGTGCCGCCCTCGGTCGCGTCGTCGACGACGCAGACGTGCGAGGCGTCGTCCAGCCCCGGCAGGTGCGGCACGGGGTAGAGCTGGGCGGGCACCAGAAGTTCGCAGACCAGGTCGTCCTCCAGGAGCAGCGCCCGCATGGCGTCGAGCGTCCGGTGGACGAGGCCGCCGTGGGTGACCAGCGTGCAGTCGGGCCAGCCTGCGCCGTCGACGCGCACCCGCGCCACGTCGTCCACCAGCTCGACGGTGAACAGGTCGTCCACCTGGTGCATCTGCCGCGTGTACAGGACCTTGTCCTCGAAGAACAGGCACGGCCCGCCGAGCCCGAACATGCGGGTGAACAGCTCGCCCGCGTCGTGGAACGGCGTCATCTCGAACAGCGACAGCCCCGGCACGCCGATGAAGTGCTTTTGCGGGTTCTGGCTGTGCGTCGGGCCGTAGCCGCGGTTGCCGCCCGTCGGGCAGCGCACCACGAGCGGCACCGGCACGGGCCTGCCGTACATCGAGGTGGACTTGGCGGCGAAGTTCGTGATCTGGTCGAACGCCAGCGCCACGAAGTCGGCGAACATGATCTCGACGATGGCCTTGTCGCCGGCGAGGGCCAGCCCGGCCCCCACTCCGGCGATCGCGCCCTCGCTCAGCGGCGTGGATCTCACCCGGGAGCCGAACCGGCTGGACAGTCCCCGGGTGACCTTGAACGCGCCGCCGTACGGGTCGCTGACGTCCTCGCCGAGCAGGTGGATCGAGGGGTCGGACTCCATGAGGTCGTGCAATGCGCGGTTGAGATGCTCGGAGACCCTCACGCCGCTCCCCCCGGGCGGGCGTGGGGCCGGGCGGAGACCTCGGCCACCACCCGCTCGACCAGCTCCCGCTGCTCGGCGTCGATCCGGGCGAACCGCTCGGGATCGGCCTCGGCGTACCGGTCGTACCAGTCGGACTCCCGGGCCCGGCGGATCTCCTCCGGCGGGCGGGTGTCGTCGCCCTTGCTGTGCGGTCCGAGACGGTGCGTGGCGAACTCGACCACCAGCGGGGACGGCTCGGTGCGCACCGCGTCGACCAGCGGGGCGAGGGCCCGCCTGATCTCGTCCACGTCGTCGGAGGCGACGTGGTGGTGGCGTATGCCGAAGGCCGCCGCCCGGGCCGCGATCGTGCCCGCCATCTGCGCGGACGTGGGGGTCGACTGGGCGATGCCGTTGTGCTCGACCACCACCAGCAGCGGCACCCGCCATAGGGACGCCATGTTCAGCGCCTCGTAGACGGCGCCCTCGCCCCAGGTGCCGTCGCCGATGTACGCGCAGGCCAGCGCGCCCGTGCCGGCCAGTTTGAGCGCCACCCCGGTGGCCACGGGCAGGCTCTCGCCCTGCACGCCGGTGGACAGGAAACGGCGGTGGTAGATGTGCTGGCTGCCGCCGACGCCCCCGCACAGCGCGCCCTCCCGCCCCATGATCTCGGCGAGCAGCCCGTGCGGATCCGGGTGACGGGCGAGGAAGTGGCCGTGCCCGCGGTGGTTGCTGAACACGAAGTCGTCGTCCCGCAGCAGGGCGGACAGCGCGACCGGGATGTACTCCTGCCCGAGACAGGTATGGGTGGTGCCGCTCAGCACGCCCTGCTCGAACAGGCGGAGCAGAGCGCGTTCGAAATGCCGGATGAGCAGGAGTGAGCGGAGATCTCCATCGGTGACGAGGTGCCGCGGGCTCCGGGCCGGTGCAGCGGTGACGATCAAGTGGTCCGCTCCTGGTGCGTCTGCGGTCGAGGGCGCGCTCGACGCCGGGCCCCGCTGCCAGGGACAGGAGCACCACAGCACCATTGACAGGAGCACCAGCATCCCTGGACAGGGGCACCCTGTCTGGGAGCGCTCCCACGGAGGGTAAGTGCGGCACGTGGCTGTGTCAATCCCCTAGCGATAGAGGGATGTTGGGCAGATAAGGCCGCATTATCCGTGATCTGCGGCAATATCCTCACAATCCATCCCCTTGAGGTTTATAACGGACAGAAACTTCCATGACACTTGACGAATGAAAGCCGAAATCCCTAGCCTCCACTAGCGTGGGAGCGTTCCCACTCAGGCGTCCGAAATGGGGATTACGGCGCGAGCGGCAATGGGGTTCCACGCTGCGCCAGGCACCAGGCAGGAAGCTCACCGGCGGTGATCTGCCGCCGGGTTGTCGGCCACCCGCGTCTTTGCAACGAATCGCCGGCGTGCCGGGGCGCGGCGCACAGAGGAATGCCATGTTTTTGATGCAAATTTCAACCGAGGTGCCGGCGTCGTGACGCGGACCGGCCTGTCACCGGCCAAGCAGGCGTTGCTCGCGCAGCGGCTCAGGGCCGGGAAAGCCGCGACGGTCACCGTGCCACCGCGGCCGGTCGGCACCCGCCCGCCGCTCTCGCACGCCCAGGAGCGCCTGTGGTTCCTGGAGCAGTACGCCCCGGGGACCACCGCCTACACCGTCGCCTTCGCCGTACGACTGGAGGGCGGCGAGATCGACGAGACGGCGCTGCGACGCGCCCTGGCCGAGGTGGCCCGCCGCCACGAGAGCCTGCGCACCCGGTTCGTCACCACCGACGACGGCACGCCGGAGATAGTGCTGGACGACGAGCCCGTGGTCGAGCTGCGGGTGTCGGACGACCCCGCCACCGTGCGGGAGACCGTCCAGGAGGAGCTGGGCCGGCCGTTCGACCTCGCGACCGGCCCGCTGGTGCGGCTGCTCCTGGTCCGGCTCGCCGCCCGCGAGCACGTGCTGCTCCTGACCATGCACCACGCCGTCACCGACGGCTGGTCCTGCGACATCGTCATGGAGGAGCTGCTCGCGCTGCACGAGGCGTACCGGACCGGGACCGACGCAGGTCTTCCCGCGCCGCCGCTGCAGTACGGCGACTACGCCCTGTGGGAACGCGGGCGGACCCACGAGGGCGACATCCGTTACTGGCGGGAGCGGCTGGCCGGGCTGCCGCCGCTGGAGCTGCCGACCGACCTGCCGCGCCCGCCGGAGCAGGGCTCGGCGGGCGCCGCCCACGACGTCGTGCTGGACCGCGAGCTGGTCGACGCGCTCACGGAGCTGGGCGGGGCGAACGGCGCGTCGCTGTACATGACGCTGCTGGCCGCCTTCCAGGTGCTCCTGGCGCGGTATTCCGGCCAGGACGACTTCGCGGTCGGGTCGCCGGTGTCGGGGCGCGACCTGCCGGAGCTGGAGCGGGTGGTCGGCCTGTTCATCAACTCGCTGCCGATGCGGGCCGACCTGTCCGGCGACCCCACCTTCGTCGAGCTGCTCGGCCGGGTCCGCGAGACCGCGCTGGACGCCTACGCGCACCAGGAGCTGCCCTTCGACCGGCTGGTCGGCGAGCTCGGCGTCGAACGCGACGTCAGCAGGTCGCCGGTGTTCCAGGTGATGTTCGCGCTGCAGAACTACCGGTCGGCGCCGCTGCGCACCCAGGGCCTGAAGATGTCGGCCTACCCGTTCGAGGTGACCGCCAGCCGCTTCGACCTCGCGCTGTATCTGATGGACCAGGGCGACGGGCTGCGCGGCACCATCACCTACCGCACCGAGCTGTTCCGGCCCGCCACCATCGCGCGGATGGCGGAGTGCTTCGAGAACCTGCTGCGGTCGATCGTCGCCGACCCCCACGCGCGGGTGTCGGACCTGGAGCTGCTCCCGGCGCGGGAGCGCGACCGCGTGCTCGGGTTCGCCGGGGCGGCGGCGGACGGGCCCGCGGCGGACGCGTTCGGCGGGGCCCGCGTGCTGCACGAGGCGATCGCCGCGCAGGCGGCCCGCACCCCGTCGGCGACCGCCGTCGTCTGCGGCGGCGACTCCCTCACCTACGCCGAGCTGGACGCCGCGGCCGACCGGCTCGCCCGGCGGCTGCGCGGGCTCGGCGTGCGGCGCGACGACCGCGTGGCGATCTGCCTGGAGCAGTCCACCGGGCTGGCGGTCGCGGTGCTCGGCGTGCTCAAGGCCGGCGCCGCCTACCTGCCGCTCGACCCGGAGCACCCGCGCGGCCGGCTCGAGTACGTCTTGGCCGACGCCGGCGCGTCGATCGTCGTGACCAGCCCGGACCTGCGCGACCGGCTCCCCGGCGACGTCACCGCCGTGCACCTCGACGACGAGACGCCCGAACCCGGCGGCTCCCGGGAGCCCGCCGCGCCGGGCGACCTGGCGTACGTGATCTACACCTCCGGCACCACCGGGCGGCCCAAGGGCGTCGCGGTGCAGCACCACGAGGTCATGGTCTACCTCGCCGGGGTGCGCGAGCGGCTGGGCGTGGAGCCCGGCTCGTCCTTCGCGTTGCTCCAGTCCCTCGCCTTCGACTTCGGCGTCACGGTCTTCTACCTGTGCCTGATGACCGGCGGCACCCTGCACCTGGTGCCCTCGCGCACCGCGGGTCCGGAGCTGGCGGAGATCTTCCGGCGGACCGGGATCGACTACCTCAAGATCACGCCGTCGCACCTGGCGGCTCTGCTCGCCGACGCCGGGCCGGAGGGCCTGCTGCCCAGGAAGCTGCTGCTGCTGGGCGGCGAGGCCGCGCCGCGCGGCTGGGCGGCCGAGCTGGCGGCGGCGGGCCGCTGCCGGGTCGTCAACCACTACGGGCCGACCGAGGCCACCGTCGGCGTGACCACCTACGACGTCTCCCGGCTGCCCGCGCCCGACGGCCCGGCCGAGGCGAGCGTGAGCCTGCCGATCGGCTCGCCGCTGCCCGGGGCCCGGGCGTACGTCCTGGACGAGCGGCTGCGGCCGGTGCCCGCCGGGGTGCCGGGGGAGATCTACCTCGGCGGCGACCGGCTGGCCCGCGGCTACCTGAACCGGCCGGGCCTGACCGCCGACCGGTTCCTCCCCGATCCGTACGGCCCGCCGGGGTCGCGCATGTACCGCACCGGCGACCTCGGCCGGTGGACCGACTCGGGCGACCTGGAGTTCCTGGGCCGGCGCGACCTGCAGGTGAAGATCCGCGGCTACCGGGTCGAGCTCGGCGAGGTCGAGTCGGTGCTGGCCGACCACCCGGCGGTCGCCCAGGCCGTGGTCGAGCCGCGCGGCGGGCAGCTCGTCGCCTACCTCGTCCCCGTCGCCGGAAACGCCGGGGACGCCGGGAGCGCCGGGGACGGCGCGCGGCCGGAGACCGCGGACGTGCGCGCCTGGCTCGCCGACCGGCTGCCCGCCTACATGGTGCCCTCGCGGTACGCCTGGCTCGAGGAGCTGCCGCTCAAGTCGCACGGCAAGGTGGACCGCTCGCGGCTGCCCGAGCCGGAGGCCGAGGTGGCGGCGGCCGAATACGTCGCCCCCGCGCCCGGAGCCGAGGAGGACGTGGCCCGCGTCTGGGCGGAGGTGCTGGAGGTCGAGCGCGTGGGGGCGCTCGACGACTTCTTCGACCTGGGCGGCCACTCGCTGCTGGCGATGCGGGTCATCGCCCGGCTGCGCAAGGCCCACCCGGACCGGCAGATCACGGTGCTCGACGTGTTCAAGCACCGCACCGTCCGCGAGCTGGCCCGGCTGCTCACGGCCGAAGGGGACGCGCCGCGCTCCCTGCTGCACCGGCTCACCCCGGCCGGGCCCGCCACCACCACCTTGGTGTGCGTGCCGTACGGCGGGGGGAGCGCGGTCGTCTACCAGCCGCTCGCGGACGCGCTGCCGGACGACTGGGCGCTGTACTCGGTCGCCGTGCCCGGCCACGAGCTGGGCGAGGAGTCCAGGCCGTTCGACGAGGTCGTCGCCGGCTGCGTGGCCGAGATCTCCCAGATCATGGACAGGAACGGCGGCTCGCTCGTGCTGTACGGCCATTGCGGCCTCGGCGTCATGATGTCCACCGAGATCGCCCGCAGGCTGGAGGCGGACGGCCGCACCGTGGACGCGCTGTATCTCGGCGGCGTGTTCCCCTTCGCCCGCCCGGGCCGCGGCCTGAACTGGCTCGGGACGTTCCTCGACCGCATCACCAGCGACCAGCAGCGGGTCAACGCCCTGACCGCCGCCGGGCTCGACGTGGAGGAGCTCGGCCGCGAGCAGATCAAACTGATCGTGCGCAACCGCCGCGAGGGCACTCGCGCCGCCGAGCGGTACTTCACCCGGATCTTCGAGGAGGGCGGCGGCCCGGCGCTGCGCACGCCGGTGATCGCCGTGGTCGGCGAACGCGACCCGGCGGCCGAGTTTTACCAGGAACGTTACAAAGAGTGGCACTGCCTGTCAGACACGGCGGCGTGCGTCGTCCTCGACGAGGCCGGCCACTTCTTCCTGCGGTATCGCAACGAGGAGCTGGCCGACATCGTCACCGGCACCCACGCCGCCCTCGCCTCCGGGCGCACGGAGCCATTGGAACGAGACGAAAGCCGCACCTGGTGGCTGCAGGGCGTCTCGCGCCGGTCCGGTGCGGCCGAGGCCGAGCCGGGCGGGGCGCAGGACGGCCCGGACGGCACCGGCGGCGCGGCGGACGCGGCGGCGCGCGTCGGCCCGCCGCCCAGCATGCGGCGTTTCCTCCTCGTCGCGGCCGGGCAGCTCGCCTCGATCACCGGCTCCGCGCTGACCGAGTTCGCCATCCCGCTGTGGATCTACCTCACCACGGGGTCGCTCGCCCGGTTCGCGCTGTTCTCCGTGCTCGGCCTGGTGCCCGGCATGCTCGTCGCCCCGCTGGCCGGCGCCATCGTCGACCGCTTCGACCGGCGCAAGGTCATGATCGCCGGGGACGTGGCGGCCGGCGGCACCCAGCTCGCGCTCGGCCTGCTGCTGTGGACCGGCAACCTGCAGGTCTGGCACATCTATCCGCTGCTGGTCGGCCTGTCGGTCGCGCTCACCTTCCAACGGCTGGCGTACAACTCGGCGATCCCGCAGCTCGTGCCGAAACGGTTCCTCGGGCACGCCAACGGCGTCGTCCAGATGGCCACCGGCACCGCGCAGCTCATCGTGCCGCTGATCGCGGTCGGGCTGATGTCGACGATCGGGCTGGAGGGCATCCTCGTCATCGACGTGGCCAGCTACGCCGTCGCCACGCTCACCGTCGTGCTGATCCGCTTCCCGGCGGCCATGGCCTGGAAGCGGCGGGAGAGCGTGCTCGCGGAGATGCTGGGCGGCATCCGCCACTCCTGGGGCATCCGGGGCTTCCGCGCGATGCTGTTCTACTTCGCGGTGCTGAACGTCTTCCTGTCCCCGCTGTTCATGATGATCTCGCCGCTGGTGCTGTCGTTCGGCACGCTGGCCGAGGTCGGGCGGGTGTCGTTCGCGGGCGGGCTCGGCGCCTTCCTCGGCGGCCTGGCGATGGCCGCCTGGGGCGGCCCGCGCCGCAGGCGGCTGTACGGGGTGCTGCTGTTCACGCTCGCCCTGTCGGTGTTCTGCCTGCTGACCGGGCTGCGGCAGGACCTGTTCCTCATCGCCGTCGGCTCGTTCGGCATGTCGCTGTGCCTCACCATGCTCAACGGCGTCTACGCCACGATCATCCAGGTCAAGGTGCCGCAGCGGTTCCACGGCCGGGTCATCGCGCTGAACACGCTGATCGCCTGGTCCACGCTGCCGATCGGGTTCGGCCTGGTCGCGCCGTACGGCGCGCAGGTCTTCGAGCCGCTGCTCGCCCCGGACGGGCCGCTCGCCGGCACGGTGGGCGCGGTGCTCGGCACCGGCGCCGGCCGGGGGATCGGCTTCATGTACGCCTGCTTCGCGCTGGCGATCGCGGTCATCGCGCTGGTCGCGATGCGGGTCCCGGTGCTGCGCCGGTTCGACACCGAGGTGCCCGACGCGCTGCCGGACGACGTCGTCGGCTACCAGGCGCTGACCGAGCGCCTTGCGGCCGCCCGCAAGACGCGGGCGGCGCGCGAACCCGGGAAGGAGCACGCATGACGGGGACGACGAGGACGCGGGGCGCGCCCGCGCTCACCCTGCCGGAGCTGCTGCGGCTGCGCGCGGGGCAGGAGCCCGACGGCGCCGCGATGATCGTGGAGGGGCAGGGGCGGCTCACCTTCGCCGAGTGGGACCGCAGGTCGGCGGCGCTCGCCGCCGGGCTGGCCGGCCGGGGGATCGAGCCGGGCGACCGGGTGGCGCTCCACTTCGGCAGCCGCGACTGGATCGACTTCGCCGTGGCGTTCTTCGGCGTGCTGAAGGCGGGCGCGGTGGCCGTGCCGATGTCGGACCGGCTGGCGCGGGCCGAGCTGAGCTACATGATCGGGCACTGCGCGGCGTCGGCGGTGCTGCTCGGCCGCAACCTCGCGGCGCCCGAGGGGGAGCACTGGAGCGCGACCCCGGCGGAGCTGGAGGCCGGCGTCGAGGCGGAGACGGCGCCGGACCTGCCGCGGGTGCGGCCCGGCGACCTGGCGCAGATCCTCTACACCTCCGGCACGACCGGGCGGCCCAAGGGGGTCGGCGCGAGCCACGCCAACCTGGCCTACGGGTGCGTCACCCAGCCCAAGCACCGCAGGTTCGCCCACTCGCGGCATCTGCTGCACGCCTTCCCGATCGGCACCAACGCCGGCCAGACCATGCTGATCAACGCGCTGGACGCCCGGCCGACCGTGCTGACCCCGGCGAGGTTCACCCCCGGCCGGTTCGCCCGGCTGATCGAGACCTACCGCCCGGGCACCGTGTTCCTGGTGCCCTCCATGGCGATCGAGCTGCTCGACGCCGGGCTGCACGAGCGGCACGACATGTCCAGCGTGGTGCTGCTCGGCTCGGCGGCGGCCGCGCTTCCGCCCGCCCTGTCGGAACGCCTGGCGAAGGCGTTCCCGAACGCGACCGTGACGAACTACTACACGTCCACCGAGGCCGCGCCCGCGCAGACGATCATGATTTACGACCGGAGCCGGCCGGCCGCGCTGGGGCGGCCGGCGTTCGGCGGCGCGCTGCGCATCACCGACGAGGAGGGCAACCCGCTGCCGCCCGGGGAGACCGGCGAGGTGTGGATGCGCTCGCCCACGGCCACCCGGTCCTACTACGGCGACGCGGAGGCCAGCGCGCGGTCGTTCCGCGACGGGTGGGTGCGCATGGGCGACATCGGATACGTGGACGCCGACGGCTACCTCTACCTCGTCGACCGGGAGAGCGACGTGGTCAAGGTCGGCGCGTTCAAGGTGTCCACGCTCCAGGTGGAGGCCGCGCTGTACGAGCACCCGCTGGTCGCCGAGGCGGCGGTGTTCGGGCTCCCGCACCCGGTGCTGGGCTCCGTGCTGGGCGCCGCCGTCGTGCCCAGGTCGCCCGGGTTGCCGGCGAGTGAGGTGCGTGCCTTCCTGATGGACCGGCTGGCCTGGCACGAGCTGCCCGAACGGGTCCTCGTGGTCGACAGCCTGCCCAGGAACCAGTCAGGAAAGGTCATCAAGAAGGAGCTGCCCGCGCTGCTGGGCGACTCCGCGATCAGCACGACGGAAGGCAAGTGAGATGTCACCGACGCTCGTAGGCGAGGGGGAGCAGGCGTCCCTCGCGCAGCACGGCATGTGGATAACGGAGCGGATGGGCTGCGGGGGCCGCGTGTACCACATGCCGCTGGCCATCCGGTTCGACGGCCCCCTCGACGCGGACCGGCTGCTGGCCGCCTGCCACGACGTGGTCCGCGCGCATCCCCAGCTCGGCGCGGCCCTGGCGGAGCGGGACGGCGTGCTGCGCCTGGCGCCGGCCGCCGTGCCCCCGCCGATCGCGATCGAGGACGCCCCGGGGCGCGAGCCGGGCGAGCTGGTCGACCGCGAGACGGCGCGGGCCCTGGACCTGGAGAACGGGCCGGTCGCCCGGTTCACCGTGTTCCGGCTCGCGCCGGAGCGGCACCTGCTCGTCGCCGTCGCCCACCACGCCGTCTTCGACGGCATGTCGAAGGACATCCTGGTGCGCGCCCTGGCCGGCGCCTACGCCGGGCTGCCGTCGCCGGCCCTTCCCGCGGCGTACGGCGAGGCGGTCGAACGGGAGAACGCCCGGGTGGCCGAGCTGCTCGGCGAGGCCGCCGAGTTCTGGCGCGACCGCTGGCACGACCGGCAGGACCTGCGCCTGCCCGGCCTGTCGGGGGTCTCCATCCGCGCCGCGGCCGGCGACGCCGTCGACTTCCCGCTGCCCGCCGACCTCGCCGACGCCGCCGGCAAGATGGGCGTCACCCGGTTCGAGCTGGTGCTCGCCGCCGTGCACACCCTGCTCGCGGCGTACGGCAACGAGGGCGCGGCGGTGGCCGTCGACCTGTCGACGCGGACCGAGGAGACGCGGGACCACATCGGCCCCTTCGTCAACGAGCTGCCGGTGCCCGCCCCGGCCCCGGCCCGGACGTTCGCCGAGTTCGCCCGGTCGCTGCGCGAGGAGCTGCGGGCCGTCTACCGGTTCCGGCAGGTGCCGCTCGCGCGCGCCGTCGGCGGCGTGAGCCCCCGCACCGCGCTGACGCCGGTGTCGGTCAGCTACCGCAGGCGTGACGCGGTCACTCCGGAGTTCCCCGGCGTGACCGCGTCGGTGGACTGGATGTCGTTCAACGGCGCGGTGCGCGGCACGCTGCACCTCCAGGTGGTGGACGCGCCGGACGGCATCGCGGCGCGGCTGCAGTTCAACCCGGCGGTGCTGAGCCGCTCCGGCTGCGAGACCGTCGCCGGGCACCTGCTGTCTCTGCTGCGCGCGGTCGCCGCAGCCCCGGACGCCGAGACGGCCGCGCTGCCGCTGCCGTCCCCCGTCGAGCCGTCCTTCGCCCCGCGGGAGCAGGCCCCGGCCGCGGCGGGCGGCGGGGCGGACGCGGCGCCGTACCTCGCGGAAGTGGGCGAGATCTGGCGCGAGGTGCTCGGCATGCCGGAGATCGGCCCGGACGAGGACCTGTTCGACCTCGGCGGGCATTCGCTGTCGATCACGCAGATCATCGCCAAGGTGCGCGAGCGGATGGACGTGGAGCTGTCTTTCGACGTGTTCTTCGACGAGCCGACGATCGCCGGGATCGCGGCGGAGGTCGCCCGCCTGCGGGAGGAAGCATGCTGAGAGAGCGCGTGGCCGAGCTGGTGTCGAAGGCGAGCGGCGGCGAGCTGGCCGTCGCCGACATCCTGACGGCCGACTGCAGCCTGCCCGCGCTCGGCCTCACCTCGATCGCCTACCTCCGGCTGATCGACCTGCTGGAGGCGGAGTTCGACTGCGACGTCGACATCGACGGCGGCTACCTCGACACGCTCGACGGCCTGGTCGAGCACATCGCGGGGCAGCGGAAGTGACGGTGAGCCCGGCCGCGGCCCCTCCCGGCCTTTCCGCGCTGCCCCCGCGCGTCGTGGAGTTCCGCGGCGCGCGGGGCGGGCAGGCCGGGCTGACCTGGGGTCAGCAGGGGATCTGGCGCTCCACGCGATGGCTGGACGACGGCGACCCCTACTTCAACCTGGCCTGGACGCTGCCGGTGACCGGCGCGGCCGACGTGGACGCCGTGCTGCGCGCCGTGGGCCGCCTCATCGAGCGGCACGAGACGCTGCGTACGGCGTTCGTCCGGGACGGCGAGGGCGGCGGGGAGAACGGCGGGCGGGACACGGTCCAGCGGGTGAGCCGGGAGGGCCGGCTCACGGTCGGCGTGTACGAGGCGGCGGCCAAGCCGATGAGCGCGGCCAAGGCGCTCGCCGCCGAGCTGGCCGCGACCGGGTTCGACTACGCGGGCGAGCTGCCGATCCGGTGCGCGGTGGTCTGCCAGGCGGGCCGGCCCCGCGCGGTGGCGCTCGCGCTGTCCCACCTCGCGCTCGACGGCTGGTCGCTGAACATCGTGGCCGCGGAGTGGCCGCGGCTGGTCGCCGGGGAGGACCTGCCGGCGCCGCGGTGGCAGCCGCTCGACCAGGCGGCCGTCGAGCGGTCGGACCCGCCGCCCGGCGGCCAGGCGCTGCGGCACTGGCGGACCGGTCTGGCGTCCGCGCCCCGGTCGATGTTCGACTTCCCCACGAGGGAGCCGGAGGAGCCGCGCTTCGTCCGGCACGGGATGGACTCCCCGGCGGCGGCCGTGGCCGCCGAGGCGCTCGCCGCCCGGCACGGCGTGACGACCTCCAGCGTGCTCACCGTCGCCTGCGCCGCCCTGCTCGGCGCCGTGACCGGGCACCGCACGGTCGCGCTGCAGCTGATCGTGTCGAACCGGCACCACCCGCGTCTCGGGGAGATGGCCGGGCCCGCCGCCCAGGACGGGCTGTGCGTCGTCGACCTGGGGGACGGCACCTTCGCCGACGCGCTGCGGCACGGGCATCGCAGGACCATGGCGACGTACCGGAACGGGCACTACGACCCCGCGCTGGTGCTGGCCGCGTGGCGGGCGGAGGCGTGGCGGCGCGGCGCCGACATCGACCTGGACGCGTTCTTCAACGACGTCAGGCACGCCGGCCGCTGGGGGAGCCTGCCGAAGGTGGATCCCGAAGACCCCGCGGCGCTCGCCGCGCTGCGGGGCCGGACCAGGACGTTCTTCGTCGGCGCCTACCCCGCGGTCAAGGCGAGGATCTTCTTCGCCACCGGTCCCGCCCCGTCCACCTGCGAGTTCTACGTGCTGGTGGACACCGCCTTCCTGCCCGGCGCCGTCGCCGAGCGGATGCTCACCGGCCTGGAGGAGCTGCTGGTCCGCGCGGTCTCGGAGGAGGTGCCGCTGGACCACGTCGCGAAGATCGCGGGCCTGGACCCCGTACGCCGCCCCGAAGGGTGGACGGCGATCGGCCGCGACTGGGTGAGCCTGCCGGAGACCGAGGCGCTGCTGCGCCGGGTGTGCGGCCCCGGGGCCGCGGTCGTGGCGGAGGAGGCCGGCGACGCGGGCACGCGGCTGACCGGGTATCTCGTCGCGCGTCCGGGCCTGGACACGCCCGGGGCCGTCCACGGCGCCGTCATGCGCGCCGCGGCCGGCCGGACCGACGTGCTCGCCCCCCATCACTACGTCCTGTGCACGGCGCCGCCGGCCGGCGCGGCCGGCTGGCCCGGCTGTCCCCGCCTGGCCGAGGGCGACGGCCGGGAGCAGTTCCCCCGCAACGAACCACTGGGAAAGATGACATGACCGATATCCCCATGCTCGTGGTCGTCAACGACGAGGAGCAGTACTCCATATGGTGGAGCGACCGTGAGCCCCCCGCCGGGTGGCGGCCCACCGGCTTCACCGGCACCCGCCAGGAATGCCTGGACCACATCGAGACGGTGTGGACCGACATGCGGCCGCTGAGCACGCGCGACCGGGGCAGATGACCGCCGCCGAGCGCCGCGCCGCGCTGATCGAGAAGCTCGCCGCGCTGCCTCCCGAGCGCCGGGCGGCGTTGCTGCGCTCCCTCGGGGGCGCGACCCGGGACCCGGGCGGGCAGGAGTGGCCGCTGTCGCCCGGCCAGGAGCGCCTGTGGTTCCTCAGCCGGTTCGACCCCGCCGACACCAGCTACAACACACCCTGGTGCATGCGGCTGCGCGGGCCGCTCGATGTGGCCGCGCTGGCCGCGGCGTTCACCAGGATCGCGGAGCGGCACGAGGTGCTGCGGACCCGCTTCCGGCTGCGCGGGGACGCCCCCGTGCAGGTCGTGCTGCCGCCCGCGCCGGTGCCGGTGGAGCGGCTCGCGCTCGCCGGGGAGGCGGACCTCGACCGGGCGCTGCGGGAGTTCGTCGACCGCCCGTTCGACCTGGAGAACCAGCCTCCGCTGCGGGCCGGCCTGGCCGCGCTCGGCGAGGACGACGCGGTCGTGTGCATCGTCATGCACCACATCGTGACGGACGGCTGGTCGCTCGACGTGCTGCTGCGCGAGCTCACCGAGTGCTACGCCGCCGCGCGCGAGGGACGCGAGCCCGAGCTGCCGGAGCTGCCCACGCAGTATCCCCGCTTCGCCGTGCGGGAAAGACAGCGGGACCACACCGAGGGGCTGGAGTTCTGGACGCGGCGGCTGGCCGGCGCCCCCGCGCTCGACCTTCCGGCCGACCACCCCCGGCCGCCCCGGTGGTCGGGGCGCGGCGGACGCGAGGAGCTGCTGCTGCCGCCGGAGGTGATCACGCCGCTGGAGAAGGTGGCGAGAAAGCGGCGCTGCACGTCGTTCATGGCCCTGGCCGCCGCCTACCAGGCGACCCTCGCCCTGGCGTCGGGCCAGACCGACTTCTGCGTCGGGGTGCCGGTGGCCGGCCGCTCCCGCAGCGAGCTGGCGCCGCTGATCGGCTACTTCGGCAACACGATGGTGCTGCGCGCCGACCTGTCGGGCGACCCGTCGTTCCACGAGCTGCTGGACCGCGTGCGGGAGGCGGCCCTGGCCGCGATGCGGCACGCGGAGGTGCCGTTCGAGCACGTCCTGGCCGCGCTGCGCGTCCCCCGCGACATCAGCAGGCCGCCGCTGTGCCAGGCCATGTTCAACCTGCACAACCTCCCGAACGAGGACCTGCTGGGAACCCGGCTGGCCGACCTCGACCGGGAGGTCTACACCGTCCCGCCCAGCCACACAAAGGCCGAGATCTCGATGGACCTGTGGCGGGGGCCGGAGGGGCTGGGCGGCGTCCTCGACTACAGCAGCGATCTTTTCGCGCCCGCGACCGCGCGCCGCCTCGTCGGCGCTTTCGCCGAGGTCGTACGGCGGGCCGGGGCGGACCCGGACATCCCGCTGTCCGCGCTGAGCGGCGCCGTCGCCGGCGCGTCATCGAAGTGAAAGGTGCAAGGAAGTGACTGACGCGGTGAGCGGCGTGACCGGCCCTGATACGGCGCTCGCGCTGATCCGCCGGTGGCGTGACGCCAGCCCCGACGCGGTCGCGGTGAGCGGCGCCGGCGGCGTGCTGACCTACCGGGAGATGTTCGACAGGGTCGACCGGCTGGCCGCGCTGCTGCGCGCCCGGGGCGTCGGCCCGGAGGTCCCGGTGGGCCTGTGCCTGGAGCGGTGCCCCGGCATGATCGTCGCCCTGCTCGCCGTGTGGCGGGCCGGCGGCGCCTATGTGCCGCTCGACCCGGCCTTCCCGGAGGACCGGCTCAGGTACATGCGGGAGGACGCGGGCATCCGGCTGGTGCTGGCCGGGCAGGGGGTCGAGCCCCGGCTGCTCGACGGCGTCCCGGACGTCGTGGAGCTGGCCTGGGACGGCGTTCCCGTCGCGGGCGCGCCCTCCGGCGACGGGCCGGGCGGCGGACCGGCGGGCGACCTGGCCTACCTCATGTACACCTCCGGCTCCACCGGCAGGCCCAAAGGGGTCGCCGTGCCGCACCGCGCGGTGGTCAACCTGCTGGAGTCCTTCGCCTCCCTGCTGGAGCTCACCCCGCGCGACGCCTGGCTGGCGGTCACCACGCTGTCGTTCGACATCTCGGTGCTCGAGCTCCTCCTGCCGCTGACCCAAGGGGCGCGGGTGGTGGTCGCGTCCGCGCAGGAGACGGCCGACGGGCGGGCGCTGCGCGCCAGGGCCGTGTCCGAGGCCGTCACGATCATGCAGGCGACCCCGGCGAGCTGGCGCATCCTGCTCGAGTCCGGCGGGGTGCCCGAGACCATCGCGACCCGGTTGTGCGGGGGCGAGGCGCTGCCCCGCGACCTCGCCGACGCCCTCCTGACGGGCGGCGCCCGGCTGTGGAACGTGTACGGCCCGACCGAGACGACGGTCTGGTCGACGGCCGGGCGCGTCGGCCCGTCGCCCGCCCCGGTCGACCTGGGCCGGCCCATCGGCAACACGACGGTGCACATCCTCGGCCCCGACGGGCGGCCCGTGCCGCCCGGCGAGGTCGGCGAGCTGCACATCGGCGGCGCCGGCGTGGCCAGGGGATATCGCGGCATGCCGGGCCAGACCGCGGCCAGGTTCCTGCCCGACCCGTTCTCCCCGGTGCCGGGCGCCCGCCTGTACGCCACGGGCGACCTGGCCAAGGTCGAGAACGGCAGGCTTCGCTACCTGGGCCGGGCCGACCAGCAGGTGAAGGTGCGCGGCTTCCGCATCGAGCTCGGCGAGATCGAGAGCGTGCTGCGCGCCGCGCCCGAGGTGGCCGACGCCGCCGTCGGCGTCTGCGACGGCCCCGACGGGCTGCCGCGGCTGGTCGCCTACGTCGTGCGGACGGCCGGGGAGCCCGAGGCGGCGGACCTGTGGCCGTCCCTCCGGGAGCGGCTGCGCCGCAGCGTGCCCGACTACATGGTGCCCGCGCACCTCGTCGTGCTCGACGCCCTGCCGCTCACGCCCAACGGCAAGCTCGACCGCAAGGCGCTGCCCGTGCCCGAGTGGACCCGGGCGCGCAGCCGGCCGTACCGGCCGCCCTCCACCGCGCTGGAGGAGGACCTCGCGGCGATGTGGGGGGAGGTGCTGGGCATCGCGGAGCCGGTCGGCGTGGACGACGACTTCTTCGAGCTGGGCGGCCACTCGCTGACCGCCACCCAGATCATCGCCAGGATCCAGGCGCGCTTCGCGGTCAACGTGCCGATCGTGGTGCTGTTCGAGAACCCCACGATCGCCGAGCTGGCGGCGGCGATGGACCGGCTCGACGACGACGACCTGGACCTCGCCGAGATCGCCGCGCTCCGCGACGAGCTCGACGGCCTCAGCGCGGAGGACCTGGCGGCCGTGCTCGACGAAATGGCGGCGGACAAATGAGGGCGCCGCTGTCCCCGGTCCAGGAGCGGCTGTGGCTCCTGCAGCGGCTCGACCCCCGTGACGCCTCCTACACCATGTATCTCGTCCACCGGCTGCGCGGGCCCCTCGACTCCGGCGCCCTCGACGGGGCGTTCGCCGACCTCGCGGCCAGGCACGAGAGCCTGCGCACCCGGTTCGAGGAGGAGGACGGCGTCCCCTGGGCGGTCGCCGAGCCCGCGGGCGCGCCGGGGTCCGCCCCGGGGGTCGAGTGGATCGAGGCGGACGACGAGGAGCACGCCCGGCGGATCGTCGCCGAGCGGGTGAACGCGCCGTTCGACCTCGCCGAGGGCGTGCCGCTGCGCGTCGCCGTCGTCGCGATCGGGCCGCAGGACCACGTGCTGTGCGTCACGATGCACCACATCATCGGCGACGGCTGGTCGCTGCAGATCCTCCTGGACGACCTGGCGGAGTGCTACACCGCGCGCCTCGACGGCCGCGCGCCGAACCTGCCGCCGCTGCCGGTGCAGCCGTCCGACTACGCCCGCTGGCAGCGCCGCCGGGCCGAGCGCGCGGTGCCGTACTGGCAGGAGCGGCTGGCCGATCCGCCGCCGCCCGACCTGCCGTACGGCATCGGCGGCGACGCCCCCGGGGGCGTCCGCGACGCGGACGAGCCGGCGTACCAGATCGTCCGGGCCGGCCGGGAGATCGCCGACGAGCTGTCCCGGCTCGCCCGCGAGCACAGGACCACGCTGTTCACCGTGCTCATGGCGGCCTACCAGGTGCTCCTGCACCGGCACACCGGCCACACCGACGTCCTCGTCGGCACGGCCGTCGCCGGGCGCGAGCGGGTCGAGCTGGAGCCGATCGTCGGCTACCTGTCGCAGACGGTCGTGCTGCGCGGCGACCTGGAGGGGGACCCGTCGTTCCTCGAACTGCTCGGACGCACCCGGCAGGAGGCGCTGACGGCGATGAGCCGGCCCCAGGTGCCCTTCGAGCGGATCGGGCACCCCGTCGAGGCGCTGATGCCGAGCATGTTCATCCTGCACACGCAGCCCTCGGGACCCACCCGGTCGTTCGGCGGCCTGTCCGTCGGCCCCTTCCCGCACGGATACAACCAGGTCAAGCTCGGCCTGTACGTCGAGGCGTGGATGGACGGCGGCGAGATCGCCCTGTCGTTCAGCCACGACGGGTCAAGCGGCTCCCCGCACGAGGCGCGGTCCGTCCGCAGGCTCGCCGACCGCTTCCTGGTCCTGCTCGGTTCGATCGCGGCCGAGCCGCATCGCCGGATCTCCGAGCTGCGCGTGTGGACCGCCGACGACGAGGCCGACATCCGGGCCCTGGCCGGCGACGGCGCCGACGCCGTGCCGGGCGGCACGGGCGCGACGGTCCCCGGCATGGTCGCCGAGACCGTCCGCCGCACACCTGACGCGGTCGCGGTGACCTGCGGGGAGACCGAGGTCACCTACGCGGAGCTGGACCGGCGGGCGGCACGGCTCGCCGCGGCGCTGCGGGCGCGCGGCGTGCGCCCCGGCGACGTGGTCGGCGTCTGCCTGCCCCGGTCGGTCGAGGCGATCACCGCGCTGCTCGCGGTCTGGCGGGCGGGCGCGGCCTACCTGCCGTTCGAGCCGGACGAGCCGGACGAGCGCCTGGCCTTCGCGCTCGCGGACGCCGGGGCGACGCATGTGATCACGACGCGGACGCCGCCCGCCGGGCTCACCGCCGTCGACCCGCTGGCCGGCGGCGACGACGCCCTCGGCGGCCCGGGCGAGGCGCGCCCGGACGACGTGGCGTACGTCATCTTCACCTCCGGCTCCACCGGCAAGCCCAAGGGCGTCGCCGTCGAGCACCGCGCCATCGCGGCACGCGTCGCATGGATGCGCGGCGAGTACGGCCTGGCGCCCGGCGACCGCGTCGTCCAGTTCGCGTCGCTGAGCTTCGACACCCACCTCGAAGAGGTCTTTCCCACGCTCGCCGCGGGGGCGACCCTGGTGCTGCTGCCCGGCGGGGCGGCCACGCTGCCCGACCTGCTGGCCGCCCCGGGCGGGGAGCGGGTCACCGTGCTCGACCTGCCCACCGCGTACTGGCACCACCTGGTCGAGGAGATCGACCAGATCGCCTGGCCGCCCGCGCTCCGCCTGGTCATCATCGGCGGCGAGCAGGCGTCCGGCGGCGCGGTGGCGCGCTGGCGCGACCGGTTCGGCGACGGCGTCCGCCTGCTGAACACCTACGGCCCGACCGAGGCCGCGGTCATCGCGACCGCCGCCGACCTCGGCGCCGCGCCGTACGGCAGGCCGCCCATCGGCCGGCCCCTCGGCGCGACGACGGTCCACCTGCTCGACGCCGCCGGAGCGCCGGTCCCGAAGGGCGCGATCGGCGAGCTGGTCATCGGCGGCGCCGGGGTGGCCCGCGGCTACCTGCGCCGCCCGGCGCTCACGGCCGCCGCCTTCGTCCCCGACCCGCTGGGACCGCCGGGGTCGCGCAGATACCGCACCGGGGACCGGGCGCGCTGGAACGAAGGCGGCGAGCTGGAGTTCCTCGGCCGGGCCGACGGCCAGCTCAAGGTCCGCGGCTTCCGGATCGAGCCGGGGGAGGTCGAGGCGCGGCTGCTCGACCACCCGGGCGTCGGCCAGGCGTTCGTGACGGTCCACGCCGAGGAGCTGGTGGCGTACGTGACCGGGACCGCCACGGGGGAGGAGCTCGCGGCGCACCTCGCGCGGACCCTGCCGCGTCACCTCGTCCCGACCGCGTGGGTCGTGCTCGACTCCCTGCCGCTCACCAGCCGCGGCAAGGTGGACCGCGCGGCGCTGCCCGCGCCGGTGCGGGCGTCGTCGGCCGGGCACGTCCCGCCGAGCACGGACGCGGAGGTGCTGGTGGCCGAGATCTGGGCGGAGCTGCTCGGCGTCGACTCCATCGGCGTGAACGACGACTTCTTCACCCTGGGCGGCCACTCGCTGCTCGCGACCCGTATCGCCGCCCGGCTGCGCCGGGCGATCGGGCTGGACGTCCCGGTCCGGACGATCTTCGAGCGGCGCACCGTGGCCGAGCTGGCGGTCGCGATCGAAGACCTGCTGGTGGCCGAGCTGGAGGAGATGTCGGAGGAGGAGGCCGAGCGCCTGCTGGCGTCCGCCGAGCGCTGACCGGCGGCTCGGCCGCGACGCGGAAACGCCGCGCACCCCGAGGGGTGCGCGGCGTTCTCGTGCCGCTCGTGGCCGGGTCAGGCGGAGGCGCGGATCACCAGGTGGGTGTCGAGAATGACGACCGGCTGCTCCAGCGGCTCGCCGTTGATCCGGGCGATGAGCAGCTGGACCATCTGCCGGCCCATTGCCTCCGTCGGCTGATGCACGCTCGTGAGTTGCGGATCGGTGTGCAGCGCCACCTTCGAGTCCTCGAAGCCGATGACCGCGACGTCGTCGGGCACGACCCTGCCCTGCTCCTTGAGCACCCGCAGGGCGCCGACCGCCATCGGGTCCGAGGCGGTGAACACGGCGTCCAGGTCGGGGTAGCGGGAGAGCAGGTCACGCATGCCCGCCTCCCCGCTCTCCTCGGAGAAGTCGCCGTACGCGACACGCTCGGTCATACCGGTGGCCAGCAGCGCGTCGCGGTAGCCGGCCAGACGGTCGACACCCACGCCCATGTCCTGCGGACCGGCGATGGTGGCGATCTTCGTCCTGCCCTTGGAGAGCAGATACTTGACCGCCTGCCGGGCGCCGGCCCGGTTGTCCATGTCGACGAAGCTGTACGGGTTGAGCCCGACCGGGCGGCCGCCGAGCACGGTCGGCACGCCCATCTCCTCCAGCCGTCCCGGCAGCGGGTCGGCGCCGTGCACCGAGGTGAGCAGCACGCCGTCGACGTGCTGCCCGGTCAGGTAGTGCTCCAGCCGGTCGTGCTCGGCCCGGTTCTGCGCCATCGTGAGGATGAGCTGGAGGCCGGTCTCCGACAGCGCCGAGCCGATGCCGCGGATCAGCCCGGCGAAGTACGGCTCGTCGAAGACGCGCTGCTCCGACTCCGACACCACCAAAGCGATGGTGTCGGTCCGGTTGGTCACGAGGGTGCGCGCCGCCCGGTTGGGCACATAGCCGAGCTCCTGAATCGCCAGTAACACCGCGTCGCGGGCCCGGTCGCTCACCTTGGGCGAGCCGTTGATGACCCGCGAGACGGTGCCGCGGCCGACCCCGGCGCGCGCGGCGACCGCTTCCAGAGTCGGTCGGCCTCCGGAACGGCGGTCCCCGTTCATCTATACTGCCCCCTTATCACGTCTGCGCTTATTGTGCCCGACCCAGCAGGCCGCCGTGTCTGATGGTGTCGGCATACCACAAAGCGCTTGATTTCATTGTCCTCGCCTGGGTCTCGTAGTCGACATACACGAGACCGAAACGCTTGCCATACCCCCAGGCCCACTCGAAGTTGTCCATGAGGGACCAGGCGAAGTATCCCCGCAGGGGGATGCCCGCCTGGATGGCCTGGTGGCAGACCCGCAGGTGGGCGTCGATGTAGGCCACCCGCTCGGGGTCGTGCACGCTGCCGTCCTCGCCGATCACGTCGTCGTAGGCCGCGCCGTTCTCCGAGATGTAGAGCGGGATCCTCGGATACTCGTCGGCGATGCGCCGCAGCATCTCCAGCAGGCCGCTGTCGTCGACCTCCCAGCCCATCGAGGTGACCGGGCGGCCGCCGTTGACGAAGCCCACGTGCTCGCTGCCGATCCACGGCGACCCCGCGCCGGTCGGCGCGGCGGCGGCGGACGTCGCGCCGCCGGGGCCGCCCGACACGGTGAAGCGGCTGTAGTAGTTGATCAGCAGCATGTCGATCGGCGCCGCGATCGTGGCCAGGTCGCCGTCCTGGATGAACTCCATGTCGGACAGGTGGCGCAGGTCGGCCAGCACGTCCTCGGGGTAGGAGCCCTTGAGCAGGGCGTCCAGGAAGAAGCGGTTCTGCAGGCCGTCGATGCGGCGGGCGGCGTCCAGGTCGGCCTCGCTGCCCGTGGCCGGCGTGACCGGGTAGACGTTGACGCACCCGCCGATCAGCGAGCCGGTGTTCTGCGCCCGGATCGCCTGCACCGCCAGGCCGTGCGCGAGGTTGAGGTGGTGCGCGGCGCGCAGCGCGGCGGCGGGCTCGCGCCGCCCCGGCGCGTGCTCACCGGAGGCGTAGCCGAGGAACGCCGCGCACCAGGGCTCGTTGACCGTGCTCCAGTGCTTGACCCGGTCGCCGAGCTCGGCGTGCACGGTCGCGGCGAAGTCGGCGAAGCGCTTCGACGTGTCGCGCGACGGCCACCCGCCCGCGTCCTCGAGCGCCTGGGGCAGGTCCCAGTGGTAGAGCGTCAGCCACGGGTCGATGCCGTAGCTGAGCAGCTCGTCGACGAGCCTCTTGTAGAAGTCGAGGCCCTTGCTGTTGTACGCGCCGGAGCCGTCGGGCTGGATCCGCGGCCACGAGACGGAGAACCGGTAGGCGGTCAGGCCGAGGTCCGCCATGAGCTTGACGTCCTCGCGATACCGGTTGTAGTGGTCGATCGCGATCTCGGCGGTGTCGCCGCCCACGATCCGCCCTTCCTGCCGGCAGAAAGTGTCCCAGATGGAGCGGCCCCGCCCGTCGGCGGTGAGCGAGCCCTCGATCTGGTACGCGGAGGTGGCAGCGCCCCAGACGAACCCGGTGGGGAACAACAGGCTGGGGGCCTCTGCCTCGGGTCGTGTCTCTTGCGTCGTCACGCCTTGACCGCACCTTCCATGAGTCCGCCGATGATCTGTCGGCCGAACGCGATGAAAACGACGATGAGCGGAAGAATCGACATGAGCGTGCCGCTGAAGATCAGCACATAGTCCGTGCCGTACTTCGCGTTGAGCGAGTTGATGGCGACCTGGACCGTCGGGTTGTCCGGCGTCAGCACGATCAGCGGCCACATGAACTCGTTCCAGTTCAGCATGAACGTGTTGATGCCCAGCACTCCCATGCCCGGCCGTACGGCGGGCAGGATGACGTTCCACCAGATCCGCAGGGTGGAGGCGCCGTCGACGCGGGCGGCCTCGACCAGCTCGTTGGGCACGGCCTGCTCGGTGTACTGCGTCATGAGGAAGACGCCGAACCCGTTGAGCAGGTAGGGCAGGATCACCGCCTTGATCGAGCCGACCCATTCCAGGTTGACCATGAGGCGGTAGAGCGGGACGATGCCCATCTGCTGCAGCGGGACCATCATGGTCAGCAGCACCAGCAGCAGCAGGATCTTGCCGCCCTTGAAGTTCAGCCGGGCGAACGCGAAGCCGGCGAGCGTCGAGATCACCACCACCGAGACCGTCACCGTGGCGGCGACGATCAGGGAGTTGGTGAGACCGGTCAGGTAGTGCGCGTCGGGGTTGGCCAGGACACTGCGGATGTTCTCCCCGAGCTTGCCGCCCGGCAGGAGCGGCGGCGGCATGTCGGTCGCCTCGGTGTTGGTGCGCGAGGCGATGACGATCATGTAGTAGAGCGGGAACGCCGAGATGACGATCGTGATCGCGAGGATCAGCTTCGTCATCGGGGTGGCGTTCCAGAGGCCGGCGGCACCTCCCGGCGCCGTGGCGCGGCGTCGCCGCCTGGTGGCTGGCGCGGAGAGCGTGGTCACTTGTTGCCCCCGATCCGGCGGATGAGCAGGAAGTTGATGGCCGATCCGATCAGGATGAGCAGGAACAGCAGCCAGGCGGCCGCGGAGGCGTAGCCGTAGTCGAACTCGCGGAAGCCCTGCTCGAAGACGAACATCGAGACGGTCTGGAACTGGCTGTCGGTGCCGCCGTGGACGTTGCCGTTGTAGAAGGTCGTCGGCTCGGAGAACAGCGTGAGTCCGCCGATGGTGGAGTTCAGCACCACGAAGATCATCGTGGGCCGGAGCATCGGGATCGTGATCTGCCAGAACTGGCGCCGCCGGGACGCGCCGTCGATCGAGGCGGCCTCGTAGAGGTCCTTCGGGATCGTCTGCATGCCGGCCAGGAAGATGATCGCGTTGTAGCCGGTCCAGCGCCAGTCGACCATGGTCGCGATGGCGATCCAGGAGGGGACCCGCTCGGCCTTCCAGTCGATGGGATCCACGCCGAACCAGCTCAGGATCCAGTTGATCACGCCCCAGTCGCGGCCGTACAGCTGGGTGAAGACGACCGCCACCGCGACGACCGAGGTGACGAGGGGAAGCAGGACGCCCATCCGGACGAACAGCTGGGCCTTCATCCGCTTGTTCAGCGCGTTGGCCAGCAGCAGCGCCAGCAGGATCTGCGGGACCGTCGCGATGACGAACATCGCGAGGGTGTTGACGACCGCCTTCCAGAAGGAGGCGTCGCCGAGCATGGCGGTGTAGTTGCCGAGGCCCGTCCACTCGACCGTTCCGGTGAGGTCGTAGTCGAAGAACGAGTAGTAGAGGGTGAAGCCGAGCGGGAAGAGCCCGAAGGCCAGGAAGAGCAGGTAGTACGGGGAGATCAGCAGGTACGGTGCGGCCTTGAGATCCAGCCAGGTCAGGAAGGACCGGCCCGATCTCGGGTGGGCTCGTCTCCGGCTGGGCGGTATCGGTGTCCGGGTGGGTTGCCCGGCGTCGACGTGCAGGCTCATAAGTTACCTTTCGGGTGAAAGCAGGCGACCGGCCCGCCGGCGGGATGCCGCTGCGGCGGGCCGGTGCTCACTTCACGGGCAGGTCAGCCCGCGGCCTTCACGGCGTCGTCGACGAGCTTCTGCCAGCCGTTGGCGTACGGCACGGAACCGTCGTCGATGGCGGAGACGACCGACTCGATGGCGTTCTTGACCTGGGCGTGCTTCACGCCGAGGAAGACCGGCTGAAGCGCGGAGGCCGACTTGGCGAAGATGTCACCGACGGGGGCGTCGTTGAAGTACTCGTTCTTCGCGCCCTGGACGGCCGGGTCCTGCTGCGCCTGCAGGTTGGACGGCATGTTGCCGGCGTAGTTGAAGACGCTGACCTGGGCGTCCTTACCGGTCAGGTAGTCGAGGACCTGCGCCGCCTCCTTGGGGTGCTTCGACTGCTTCGGCACCGCGAGCCAGGAACCGCCCCAGTTGCCGCCGCCGCCGGGCACCGCCGCGACGTCCCACTTGCCCTTGAAGTCCGGTCCGGCGCCGCCGTCACCGCTCACCACGCCGAGCATCCAGGACGGGCAGCCGAGGGTGGCGAACTGCGACTTCTTCATGCCGGTGTTCCACTCCGGCGTGAAGTTGCGCAGCTTGGCCGTGAGGCCCTCCTGGCTGATCTTCTGGGCGAAGTCGTACGCCGTCTTGACCGCCGGGTTCTTGTCGACGATCAGGTTGTTGTCCTTGTCGAAGTAGGAGACGTTGCCGTTCTTGGCGGCCTCCTGCACCAGGACCACGTTGTAGAGCGTGTTGGTGCCGTCGACGAACTTGGTGTCCTTGACCTTGGACTGGAACTTCTTGCCGACGGCGATGAAGTCGTCCCAGGTGGGCCAGAGCTTGCTGACCTCGTCGCGGTCGGAGGGCAGGCCGGCCTTCTCGAACAGGTCACGGCGGTAGCACAGGCTCATGCCGCCGACGTCGGTGCCGAGGGCGAACAGCTTGCCGTCGGCGGTGACGCCGTTCTCCCACTTCCAGGCGGCGAAGTCGCTCTGGCGGTTCTGCAGGCCGAACTCGCCCAGGTCGGCCCACCACTCGGGGTGCGCCTTGGCGAGGCCCATGCCGCCCTCGTCGATGCCGACGACGTCGCCGGCGCCCGCGCCCGACTGCAGCCACTGGATCATCTGCGGCCAGTAGACCTGCTCGAACTGGTCGGTCAGGTTGTCGTACTTGATCTTGATGTCAGTGTGCTCGGCGTTCCACTTGTCGACGGCCTCCTTGTAGCCGAAGTTCTTGCCGCCGCCGAACGTCTGCAGGGTGATGGTGATGGGGCCTGACGCCGCCGAGGACTCGCCCCCGGCCGCGGGCTGGGAGCTGTCGTCCGAGCCGCAGGCGGCGGCGCCCAGGGTCAGCGCCGCCACCGCGGCGACCGCGAGCAGCCTGCCGCGGCGCGATTTGCTAATCATTCTGGACCCCTCTCAGGTGGTATCCCGAATCGTTCTTGGGAGGTGCATCCCAGGCCGGTCCCCGACTGCACGGCCCGCGATCAGAGGTTGTGGTCGTTCCTCGGCACCGAAGTGCTCGGCGCCGTTGGGAGCGCTCCCACGAAGGGTCCTCTATGAGCAATGCGGGCGTCAATATGCCGAAACCTAACTGTTACTCCCCTGGTGGTAACCACCGTTCAACTGGACATACTAGGACATACCACGCTTGGGAGCGCTCCCATCACCATATGGGCAGAAATTATTAGGGGGCACCCCGAACCTGCCGGGATGCCCGCCCTTATATAGATCGTCACGCCCCCGGGGCCGCCCCCAGGGACACGCCCGCCTCGATCGACGCCCCGGCGCCCGCGGCGTCCGCGATCCGGCAGACCGGCCCGGAGCACGCGCGCAACAGCGCCAGCCGCACCGAGAGGGCGGCGATCAGGCTCTCATCGGCCGACGCCGCGAGGTTGTGCAGCTCGGCCGGATCGTTCCACAGGTCGTAGAGCTGCCGCTCTCCTGTCTCATACTCCACGTACGCGTACCGCTCGGTGCGTACCATCGCGTAGGAGGGAGGCGAGTGGGGCGAGTAGGAGGGGTGGTAGAACTCGGTGAGCACGGCGTCGCGCCAGGGGACGTCCTGCCCGCGCAGGAGCGGGACGAGCGAGCGGCCCTCGGCCGTGGGCGGCACCGCGGCCCCGCCCAGCTCGGCGAACGTGGGCGCGAGGTCGACCGTCGAGGTGAGCGCGTCGATCACGCCCCCGGCCGGCACGCCCGGCCCGCGCACCACCATCGGCACCCGGATGTCCTCCTCGAACGGCGTCGTCTTGCCCGGCCGCAGCCGGTGCTGGCCCAGGTGGAACCCGTTGTCGGAGGTGAAGAAGATGTAGGTGTCGTCCAGCTTGCCCGCCCGGCTCAGCGCCGCGACCAGAGCGCCCACCATGTCGTCCACCCCCAGCATCGCGCGCAGCCGGTCGCGGTAGACGCGGTCGATCCTGCGGGTGTCGGCGGCCGACAGCGGCTTGCGCTCGGCGAGCCAGCGCGGCTCGGCGGACAGATCGGCCTGGTCGAACGACGCGGTCCGCGGCGCCTTCTCGCCTGCGAAGGCGGCGGCGTGGCGCGGCGCGTGGTGCGCGGGCAGGTGCGGCGCGACCGGGGCCAGATACAGGAAGAACGGGTCGTCGCCCGAGGTCGCGAACGCCGCGGCCTTGGCGCTGAGCACGTCCTCCAGGTAGTCCTCGGGGGCGTGGCCGTACTGCCGGATCACGCCGTTCTCGTTGAGCGCGTAGCCGTACTCCTGGTAGAGGCGGGTCACCGGGACGTGCCACTCGTCCCAGCCGGGCGGCACGTACGCGCGCGGCGCGCCCTCGGGGTAGTTGTTGAGGTACTTGCCCATCAACGCGGTGCGGTAGCCCGCGTCGTGCATCCACGTCCCGAGCGTGGACGCCTCCAGCGGCCGGAACTTCGGGAACCCTCCGGTGGGCGAGCGGTTGCTCTCCACCTTGTGGCTGTGCATGTACTGCGAGCGGAGGATCGACGAGCGCGAGGGGCAGCACCAGGGGTTGGTGACGAAGAAGCGGGACAGCGTGGCGCCCTGGCGCACCAGGAGGTTGCTGATGTTGGGGAACCGGCTCAGATCCGCCGCGTCCAGGTCGTCGGTGAGGATCAGCACGATGTTCGGCCGATGGGCAGCGGGTGCGGGGACGGGCCCGACCCGCGCCGCGCCGGTGAGGGCGGCGCACAGCACGAGCGCGGCGAGCCCGGCCCAAAGTTTTCTCGATCGTCGTAGTGATTTGGGCACGGCAGCAATAATTCCACGCTCTCACCAGCGGAAACGCACGGGGTGTGATCAACTGATCGCGCCGCGTCCGTTACGCGGCGAACTCCGCCGGAAAATGCCCGGCCGTCAGCCGAAGGTGGCGGGGTCGGGGCCGAGGCGGCGGCCCTCGTCCAGGCCGTTGACGGTCGCCATGTCCTCCGGGCTCAGCTCGAAGTCGAAGACCTCGATGTTCTCCTTGATGCGCGAGGGCGTCACCGACTTCGGGATCACCACGTTGCCGAGCTGGATGTGCCAGCGCAGCACCACCTGCGCGGCCGTCTTGCCGTACTTCGCACCGATCTGGGCGAGCACCGGCAGGTCGAGCAGGCCCTTGCCCTGCCCGAGCGGGCTCCACGCCTCGGTGGCGATGCCGCGCTCGGCGTGGAAGCCGCGCAGCTCCCGCTGGGCGAGCTGCGGGTGCAGCTCGATCTGGTTGATCGCGGGGATCACGCCGGTCTCGGAGAGCAGGCGCGTGAGCGTGTCCACCGTGAAGTTCGACACACCGATCGCCCGCACCCGGCCGTCGGCGTAGAGCTTCTCCAGCGCCTTCCAGGTCTCGACGTACTTGTCCTGTTTCGGGGCCGGCCAGTGGATCAGGTAGAGGTCGATCGTCTCCAGGCCCAGCCGGCGCAGGCCGGCGTCGAACGCCCGCAGCGCCTCGTCGTAGCCGTGCTCGTCGTTCCAGAGCTTGGTGGTGACGAACAGCTCCTCGCGCGGGATGCCCGAGGCGCGCAGCGCGCGGCCGACGCCCTCCTCGTTGTGGTACAGCTTCGCGGTGTCGATGCTGCGATATCCGCACTCCAGCGCGGTCGCCACGGCCTTCTCGGCCTCGTCGTCCGGCACCTGCCACACGCCGAACCCGAGCTGGGGCATCCGCGCGTTGTTGTTCAAGGTGATGACGTTCATGCCTCCCATGCTGCCGTAACTGCCCGCGGTGATCCCTTCCGGGTCTGTTCACCGCGTGTTCCCGTGGCCGTCGTGTCCGGCGGCTAGGGTGAGCGCGTCGTGAACGTTTCTTTACGGGGCGTGGAGATCAGGAGACGGCGCCACGCCGCCGGGCAGGGGCCGGCCGTCGCGTGGGTGGAGTCCCCGCTGCAGATGCTGGGCGTCGTCGAGGCCCACCACGCCGGGCTCCTCGGCCCCGCCACGCGCGTGGTGCCGCGGGCCGGGCTGCCCGCGCTGCGGCTGACCCGCCGCGAGCTCGCGCGCCTCGGGCCGCCCGAGGGCCTGGAGCTCGCCGAGCCGTCCGAGCGCCTCGCCCGGCCGGGCCGGGGGAGCCGCGCCTGGGTGGCCGGCGACGCCTTCTCCGGGCGGGTCCAGCTCGCCCTCGTCACGGCCCCGTCCGGTCCCACGGTGCTGGTGGACGACGGGCTGGCCACGATCCGCCTGCTGGAGCTGCTGGTCGCGCGGCGCCCGCTGCTGCGCGCCCGCGGGACGCCGGGCCTCGGCCGCAGGGCGCTCGGCGCGGCCGCCGCGTTCCGCCTGCGCACCCGGGAGCTCACGGTGTTCACCGCGCTGCCGGTGCCCGCCGGCCTCGCCGAGGCGGTGGAGGGCGCGGGGATGCGGCTGGTCCGGCACGACTTCGCCTGGCTGCGCGCCCAGCCCGCCGACCTGCCGCCGCCGGAGCGCACGATCGTGCTCGGCACCTCGCTCGTCCGCAACGGGCTCATCCGCCGCGACCGCTACCTGCGCTGGCTGGAGCGCATCGGCGAGCCGGTCGCGTACTTCCCCCACCGGAGGGAGGACCCGAGGGACCTCGACCGGGTGCGCCGCATCCGCGGGCTGACCGTGTACGACACCGGGGCGCCCGCCGAGATGACGCTGCGCGACCTGCGGCCGGACCAGCGGGTGCTGAGCCTGCCGTCCACCGCGGTGACCTCGCTGCGCGTCCTGCTGTCGGCCCGGGGAGTGCCGGTGGAGACCGTGGACGTGCCGGAGGACTGGTGGACGGCGTCCGCCGTCCCGTCGCTGCGCTCCCACCTCCAGCTCTTCGCGCATCAGCCGTATCGTCCCCGCCATCCCGGAAAGGTCGCTCCTTGACCCGCCTGCTCGCCGTGGCCGACTCCGACTCCTACCTCAAGTGGGCCGCGGGCCTGCTCGACGCGACCCCGCCGGACTGGGTCACGGACCTGGCCGTCGTCCGCACGCCCATCGCCCCGTCGGCGGCGCAGATCGCCGCCGCGGTGAGCGGCACCCGCGCCGGGCGCAAGCCGCCGCCCGTGCTGCCCGCCCGGCGACTGCGTCGGGCCGCGGAACGGTTCCGGCCCGACGCCGTGCTGCTGGCCTGCACCGGCCCGGTGGTGGACGCGCTGGCGGCCGAGACGCTGTCCGGGCTGCGGCCCCGGCCGGTGCTGGTGTCGGGCCTGCCGGGCATCTCGGTGCCCGCGACGGAGAAGGCGTGGCGGTTCCGCAGCGGCTGCGACCTGTTCGTCGTGCACAGCGGCCGGGAGGTCGCCGAGTTCTCCGCCGTCGGCCGCGAGCTGGGCGGGGGAGGGACGGTGGCGCTGGCCCGCCTGCCCTACCTGGATCTCCTGCCCCGGCACGACGCCGGAGGCGTACGCGACAGGGTCGTGTTCGCCACCCAGGCCAAGGTGCCCAGGCGGCGCGAGGAACGGGAGCGGATCCTGCTCGCCCTGGCCGAGCTCGGGCGGGCCCGGCCCGACCTGGACGTGGTCGTCAAGCTGCGGGCCCGCGACGACGAGCGGCAGACGCACAACGAGCGGCACCACTACGAGCGGCTGTGGGCCGCGCTGGAGGCCGAGGGCCGGGTGCCCGCGGGCGCGGTGCGCTTCGCCGCCGGCCCGATGCACGAGCACCTGAGCCGCGCCGCCGGATTCGTCACGGTCAGCTCCACGGCCGCGCTGGAGGCGATCGCCGGGAACGTGCCGCTGCTCGTGCTGTCGGACTTCGGGGTCGGCGCGGAGATGATCAATCTGGTGTTCGAGGGCAGCGGCTGCCTCGGCACCCTGGACGACCTGGTCAAGGCGGACTTCCGGATGCCCGCCGAGGAGTGGTGCCGGGCCAACTACTTCCACGACCCCTCGGCCGGCGACTGGACCGGCCGCGTCGCCGCGCTGGTCGCCGCGGCCCGCGCGGGGACGCTC
This sequence comes from Microbispora rosea subsp. aerata, assembly GCF_014647835.1. Classification (GTDB taxonomy): domain Bacteria; phylum Actinomycetota; class Actinomycetes; order Streptosporangiales; family Streptosporangiaceae; genus Microbispora; species Microbispora aerata. The sequence continues at coordinate 64,212 of NZ_BMPY01000028.1, read as the reverse complement.
GAGCCGGCCCGCTCGCTCCTCGACGGGCCCGAGTACGCGGCGGCCCGCCGCCGCGCCCGGCTGCGCCTGGAGGTGCCGCCCGGAGTCCTGCGGTACGGCTACCGCGCCAAGCGCCGGATGCGCCGCTACCTCAAAGCCCTGTAGACGAGGGCGTCCCGTCAGCGCTTCCTCAGCAGAAGCTCGGTGTTGCGGTCGCCGGGCAGCCCCGCCAGCCCGCTGCGGAGGCCGGGGGAGTTGAACGACAGCTCCCGGTAGAGCGCGGCCAGCCCGCGCTGCGACAGATCGGTGAAGTCGGTGCGGTGCGGCGCGGCCGATTCCACGAGCGTGGTGAACAGGGACAGCGTCCCGTCGTGGTTGTCGGCCAGCTCGACGACCCTGGCCAGCTGGGGGTAGTCGACGTGGGAGGCGGTGGAGATCTCCCACAGGCCGCCGTGCGGGACGATCTTGTTGCGGTGGGAGTGCCCGTTGATCCACGCGACCACGTTGCGGTGCCCGCGCAGCACCGCCAGCAGCTCCTGCCCGCCGTGGCGCCTGTCGCGCGGGCGGTCCGGGCTGGGGGTGAGGTTGGTCATGGCCCAGCTCGGGTGGTGGCTGAAGACCAGCACGAGGTCGTCGGCGTGGGCCTTCAGGGTCCGCTTCAGCCAGGCGAGCTGCCGGGTGCCGACCGATCCGCGGTAGTCGCCGCCCCGGTCGGTGGTGTCCAGGCTGATGCCGACCACCCCGTCGGAGATCCGGAAGGAGTAGTCGAGCCGGCCGCTGTCGAGGTTGTCCCGGGTGTAGCCGTGCCCGGCGGGCCCCGGGCCGGTGTACGCCGGGTCGAGATGGGCGGCGACGTAGGCGCGCGGGCTCAACGGGGCGCGGCGCTCGTCGGCGGTGACCGTGCGGGCCTTGCCCTTGTGGCGCTCCCACGCGGCGCGGAAGCGGGCGCCCGCCGGGTCGCCCCCGCGCAGCGCCCGGTAGACGGCCCCGGCCTCGGAGGCGGGCAGGGAGAACAGCTTGCGCGAGCCGGTCGCCAGGTCGGCGAAGAAGCCGCCGGCCTCGCGATAGGCGCCGCCGAACAACCGGTCGTGGTTGCCGACGGTGGAATACCACGGCACGGCCAGGCCGGGGCTGCTCACCTCGCGGATCGCCGCCTCCAGGAAGCCCTCCAGGCGGGGGAACCCCGCCCGCTTGTCGATGTCGCGCAGGCCGGACTCGGGCTGCCAGTACAGGCCCAGGCCGCAGTTCTGCGCCCCCTCGTACGCCCCGGGGTCGCCGGTGTCGGGGGTGAAGCGGCCGCCGGTCATGGCGGTGAGGAACCACTCCATCTCGATGTGGGAGTTGTTGTCGGTGTTGTCGCCGGTGGTCATGACGAAACCGATCGGCGCACGGGTGGCCGGGCCGTACCGCAGGGCGTTGATCCGCTCGATCATCGAGACCGCGCCGACGGCGGTCAGCGCCTCCTGGGGCCGCCAGAAGCCCAGGTCGGCGGCGCGCAGGAACTCGTAGCGCTGCGGGCTCTGCACGTCGGTGATGTGCAGGTCGGTGAGCTGGACGAAGCAGGCCAGCACCGTGCGGCGCCCGGCCCTGCCCTTCTTGGCCTCCGCCAGCTCGGTGCGTGTCACCCGCCGCCAGCCGGGGCCGTCGGACAGCCTCCGGTATCCGCCGGCGCCGCTCGGCCTGGCGACGGTGTGGACCGTCGTCGCGGGCGTCGCGGCCCGGGTGGCGGGGACGGCGGAAAGCGCGATCTCCAGCGCGACGCCCGAGGCGGTCGCTCCTGAGGCGAGGAGGAAGGCGCGGCGGCTGAGGGCGGGCTCCATGATGCTCCCCAGTGGTGGCGTCGGGGCGAACGTCCACCGGGGATGTTTGACAGCGGGAATGACTCCCGCCCTAACGCGGCTGAAACGCCGTCCGGCTAACTAATGCCGATCTGGCGTGGCGTCTCAGGTGGCGACGGGACGCGCCGGCTCGGGCTGTGGGACCGGCTCGGTCTCCGCGCGCGCGGCACGCTCGGGCGGGCGCGACGCCGTACGCCGCCGGGTGAGCAGGAGCGCGAGCGAACCGGCGATCAGCCCCCAGAAGGCCGATCCGACGCCCCCGATGGAGGTCGCCGAGGCGGTGACGACGAAGGTGACCGCCGCCGCCTCCCGCAGGTCCGGCCCGGTGAAGGCGGTGGCGAGCGAGGAGGCGAGGGCCGGCAGGAGCGCTAGCCCGGCCACGGCGGTGACCAGGACCGGCGGCGAGGCGACGACGAGCGCGGTGGCGAAGGCGGCGCCCAGCCCCAGCGCGAGCTGCCCGGCGCCGAGGGCCAGGGTGGCGATCCAGCGGCGGGCCGGGTCGGGGTGGGTGTCGGGCCCGGCGGTCAGCGCGGCGGTGATCGCGGCGAGGTTGACGGCGTGCCCGCCGAACGGCGCGGCGGCCGTGCTGACCAGCCCCGTCGTCACCAGCGCGCCGCGCAGCGGCACGCGGTAGCCGTACGTGGCGAGGACGGCCGCGCCGGGCACGTTCTGCCCCGCCATGGTCACCAGGAACAGCGGCAGCGCGATGCCGACGAGGGCGGGCAGGGTCAGGCCGGGCGTGGTGAACACCGGGTCGGGGCGCAGGGACGCGGCGGGGAACGTCGTGCCGCTGACCGCGAGACCGGCCGCGGCCGCCACCAGCGCCCCGGCGACCGCCCACTGCCGGGCGTACCGCATCAGCAGCGCCCAGGTCAGCGTGACCGGCCCGGCCAGCAACGGGACCTCGGCCAGCGCGCGGAGCGGGGCGGTGCACAGCGGGACCAGGACGCCGGCGAGCATGGCCGCCGCGATGGGGCCGGGGATCGCGGCGACGCCGCGGGCCAGCCAGGGGACGAGCCCGGCGAGCACGGTCAGGACCCCGCACACGGCGAAGGCCCCGACCGCCGCCGGGTAGCCGCCGTCCACGGGCCCGGTCGCGACGAGCAGCGCGGCGCCCGGGGTGGACCACGCGATCGCGATGGGCATCCGATGGCGGAGGGACAGGACGGCGGCGGCGACCGCGATCCCGGCGCACAGCGCGAGCAGGCCGGAGGCCGCCTGCCGGGAGTCGGCCCCGGCCGCCCGCAGGCCCGCGAGGACGATCGAGAACGAGCTGGCATAGCCGACGACCGCGCTGATCAGACCGGCGAGCACCGGCTGCAGGATACGCACCGCTCCTCCACGGAACACGACCGTTCCGTTTACGGAACGACTTCCGATGACACCATAGCCACGTGGGTACAGACGGGACAAGCCGGATCGATCCGGCAATCGGGCGGCGGCTGCGCGGGCTCCGGGAGGCGCGCGGGCTGTCGCTGTCGGAGCTCGCGCGCAGGGCCGGCGTCGGCAAGGCCACCGTGTCCGGGCTGGAGCACGGAACCCGCAACCCCACGCTGGAGACCATGTACGCGATCGCGGCCGCGTTGTCGGTCCCGATGAGCGCGCTGACGCTGGACCCCGGCGCCCCGGCGGGCGAGGCCGCGACGGTGCGGGGCACGGCCGTCGTCTCCACCCTGCTGGAGGTGTTCAGGGAGCCGGGCGTGACCTACGAGCTGTTCCGCCTGCGGATCATCGCCGGGGTCGAGCAGACCTCGCCCGCGCATCCGCCCGGGGTCACCGAGCATCTGTCGGTCGTCCGGGGGACGGTCAAGGCGGGCCCGGCCGACGCGCCGCTGACCGCGGGACCGGGGGAGCACGTCTCGTGGGCCTCGGACGTCCCCCATGTGTACGCGGCCCTCGGAGGCGAGGAGGCGCACGCGATCCTCCTCATCCGCACCCCCGGGCAGGGGACGTCAGCGGGCGAGCAGGCGGCGCAGGCGTGAGACCGGCCGCTCCGGCGGCGCGGGCGGGGGAGGCGGAGGCGGGGGATCGATCAGGCCCAGCGACTCCAGCCTGCGCCTTTTGAAGTAGCGCGCCGGCCCGTGCGCGGCGACGTACGCCGCCGCCGTCTCACGCAGGCCGGGGTGGGCGGCGCTCCGCATGCAGTAGCCCACGGCCGCCACCAGGGCGGCGAGGTCGGCGGCGGGCGGCTCGGTGAGCGTGCCGTCGGCCTCCAGCCGGGGCAGCGCGGCGTCCGCGATCGTCGCCGGGATCCGGTTGCCGTTCTCGTACGGCGTGAGCCGTTCGAGCACCAGGCCGGTGCCGGTGGTCGCGACCGGCAGGCCGAACAGCCGCCGCGCGGTCGTCAGCGCGGTGGAGAAGCAGCCGACTACCAGGGCCGGGCGGTGCGCGGCGAAGCACGCCTCGGCGGGGGTCGCCGCGGGGGCCACGAGGAGGTCGACGCCCAGCTCCGCGGCGACCGGCCGCAGCTCGCGGGCGTGCCGCCGCGCGGCGGCGGGGTGCGGCTTGAACAGCACGGTCCGGTGGCCGCGCGCCGCCACCCCGCGCAGCATGAGCTCGTGCAGCGCGGCCTCCTCGGCCGCCGTGACCAGGCCGAGCGCGGACAGGTACTGCCCCAGGACGACCGCCTCCGCGCGGGGGGCCTTCTCGGCCGCCTCCGCGGCCCGGCCCACCACCCGGGCGAACGAGGTGTCCGTCAGCGCCTCGGCCGGCACCCCGTGCTCGGCCAGCAGCAGCGGCGTCAGGCCGGGGACGAGGTCGAGATGGAGCAGCCGGGTGATCCGCCCGGCGATCTCCCGGGGCAGCGGGTCGCGGGTCGGGCCGTAGCTCATGAGCCCGTCGGCGTAGACGGTGATCGGGCAGTCCTTGACCAGGCCGGCGAGCGTGCGCGACGGGGGCACCGCGATCGACTCGACCACCAGCTCGGCCGGCTCGCCGATCAGGCGGCGCAGCATGCGGCCGAGCATCGGCGTCTCGATCGAGCGGGGCCGCCAGTCCGACGGGTGCAGCGGCGCGATGATCTCGTTCCAGGACAGGACGCGGTCGAACCGGTCACGCAGCGCGGCGAACCCCGGCGCCTCGTCCAGCGCCGGGGTGATCTCGGGGATCGCCGCGTTGTTCGACACGAGCAGGACCCGGTCGCCGCCGCCGGGGAAACGCCCCTCGTCGATCGCCGCGGCGAGCGTCATCGCGCCGAACAGCGTGGAGGCGTAGAACAGCGTGACGTCAGGCACGCGGCCCTCCCGGCAGGTAGGGGCCCAGCAGGGCCGCCCGTGCGGGCTCCAGCCCGCCGATCGCCGCGGTCAGCGCCTCGTGCGGCAGCCGGGCGAGCGCCGCCACCGCACGCTCGTCGAACCGCTCGCGTACGTCCGGGGTGAAGCGGCCGGCCAGCTCCACGTGGTGGGCGAGCAGCGCGCACAGGCTGCGCGCGGCCTTGGGCAGATATTCGGGCTCGGCCTCGTCGAGGACGATGTCGTAGGCGTCGAAGAAGTGGAGCTGCCGTTCGTCGCCGATCCGGGTGAGCGAGCCGGCCAGCCCTCTCCGGTAGAACACCCCGGCGAGGGAGACCACGGCGTAGGACCGGGCCAGGCGGTGCAGCCGCCAGATCCACGGGCGGTCCTCGGCGGTGTGCAGCCCGGCGGGGAAGGTCAGCAGGTCGCCCAGCGCGCGCCGGTAGATCCCGGCCCAGGCGTAGGGGTAGTCGACCATGGTCTTGTGATCGGCCGGGAGGATGCCCTCGCGCGGGTCGAGCACGACGCCCCGGCGCGGCTGCGGCGCCCGGTGCGTCTCCCGCCTGCGGCCCTCGGCCCGGACGTGGTCGACCCGGACGAAGTCGCATCCGAGCCCCTCGGCGGCGGCCACCAGGCGGGGCAGGTAGCCGGGCGCCAGCCAGTCGTCGGCGTCCAGGAAGGTGACGTAGCGGCCGTCGGCCCGTTCCAGCCCGGCGTTGCGGGCCCCGGCCAGCCCCAGCGGCGCCGGGTTGCGGACGACCGTGAGATGCGGCAGGTCGCGCCGGAAGTCCTCGGCGACCTCCGGCGTCGCGTCCGCCGACCCGTCGTCCACGACGATCACCTGCGTCTCGAACTCGGGCGTCCGGTTGCGCACCAGCGAGGTGAGCGCGTCGCCGAGGTACGCCTCGCCGTCCCGGACCGGCACCACCACCGAGAGGGTGATCACGCCGTGACGCGGCGCAGGCGGGCCCGGGGGGCCTGCTCGCCCGGGTAGACGCGCTTGACGCCGTCGCCGAGGGCCGTCTCGATGATGCGGATGTCGCGGACCAGGTGCTCCAGGCCGGTGGGCTCCAGCGAGGCGGCGTGGTCGGAGCCCCACATCGCCCGGTCGAGGGTGATGTGCCGCTCCACGGTCACCGCGCCCAGCGTCACGGCGGCGAGCGAGATCTGCAGCCCGCGCTCGTGCCCCGAGTAGCCGACCGGCACGCCGTACCGCTCCCGAAGCGTGGTGATCATGCGGAGGTTGGCCTCCTCGGGCGGCAGCGGGTAGGTGGAGGTGGCGTGCATCATCACCAGGCGCTCGGTGCCGAGGATCTCCACCGCCGCGTCGATCTCCTCGATCGTCGACATGCCGGTGGACAGGATGATCGGCTTGCGGGTGGCGGCCAGCGCGCGCAGCAGCTCGTGGTCGGTCACCGAGGCCGAGGCGACCTTGTGCGCGACGACGTCCATGTCTTCCAGGAACTCCACCGACGGCACGTCCCAGGGCGAGGCGAACCAGTCGATGCCGCGCTCCTCGCAGTATTTGGCGATGTGGGCGTACTCGTCCGCGCCGAACTCGGTCCGGATCTTGTACTCCAGGTAGGTCATCTCGCCCCACGGCGTCTGCCGGATCTGGTCGCGCTGCTCCGGCGGCACGCAGATCTCCGGGGTGCGCTTCTGGAACTTGACGGCCTGGCAGCCGGCGTCGGCGGCCACGTCGATCAGCCTGCGGGCGATGTCGACGTCGCCGTTGTGGTTGATGCCGATCTCCCCGATGACGTACACCGGCTGCCCCGGGCCGACCAGCGACCGGCCGATCCGCACCGGCCGCACCCGCCCGGCGCGGCGGGGGACCGCGACGGGCGCGGGGGCCGTCTGCGGCGCGGTTGGGCGGGCCGCGAGCACCCGGTCGGACAGCTCGCGCACGGCTCCGGCGCCGCCCGGGGCCGACAGCACGACGCGGGCGGCGGCGCGCACCCGCGGGTGGGCGTCGGGCACCGCGACCGGCCAGCCGACGATCGCCATGCAGGACAGGTCGTTGACGTCGTTGCCCACGTACGCCACCCGCTCGGGGGCCAGCCCCTCGGCCGCCAGCCACTCGCGCAGCGCGACGTCCTTGGCGGTGAGGCCCTGCAGCACCGGCACGCCGAGCTTGGCGGCGCGGGCGGCGACGACCGGGTCGCGCTCGGTGGACAGCACGAGCACCTTCACCCCGGCCCGGCGCAGCAGCGCGACGCCCATCCCGTCGGAGCGGCTGACCGCGACCATCTCCCGGCCGTCGGAGTCGACGAACGCGCGGTCGTCGGTGTGCACGCCGTCGAAGTCGGTGACGACCGCGTCCACGTCGATCGGCCGCGGCTCGTCCACGAACGGGGCGAGCGCGCGGGCGATCTCCAGGTCCTCCGGGGTGTCGATCTCGACCGCGTGCCGGGCGGGCACCGGCTGCACCGCGACCCTGCCGAAGAAGCGGTGGCCCCGCTCGCGCAGGCCGCCGGCGCGCATGACGTAGAACGCGCCGGTCTCGCGGTAGTGGGGGTCGCGGTCCTGGCGGCGCGGGCGCACGGCCGGGTCGTGGTTCACCCCGCGGCCGGCGCCGGTCCAGACGAACTCGTAGGTCTCGGTGCCGGAGAAGACCGAGTCGGCCTCGCCGTCCAGCACCTTCGCGACGGCGGCGTCGAGATCGCGGGGATCGAGGAACGCGCTGGTGCACTGGACGAGCACGACGATCTCCGGCTGCTCCCCGGGGAGCTCGGACAGCGCGTGCAGCACGGCGGACTCGCTGGAGGCGGTCGGGCCGCTCAGCTCGGCGGGACGGCGCACGACCCGGGCGCCGGCGGCCGCGGCCACCTCGGCGATCCGGTCGTGGTCGGTGCTGACGACCACCTCGTCCACCAGTTCCGCGCGCAGACAGGCGTCCACGGCCCGGGCGACGAGGGGGACGCCGCCCACCTTCTCCAGGTTCTTCAGCGGGACGCCCACCGATCCTCCACGGGCGGGGACGACGGCCAGCACTCGCACGAGTGACTCCTCTACCTGCGACTTCGGGGGACCCGTGTGACCCAAGGGGGCCGGGTGTCCCGAAAACTAGCCAGCAGGTCCTTTCGTTCGGGGTTACTCGGCTGAACGACCAGGGGCGCGCCTGTTAACTTTCCGTGTCGCCGCCCGCCGTGTCGCCGCTCACCGTGTCGCCGCTCACCGGGGCGGCGGCGCCCGGAACCAGCGGCAACCTGATCACGAACCGCACGCCCGGCTCGCCGTCGGTGACGTTCTCGACCCGGATCGAGCCGCCGTGCGCCTCCACGACCTCCCGGGCGATGGCCAGGCCGAGGCCGGTGCCGCCGCGGTCGCGGCTGCGCGCGGTGTCGGTGCGGTAGAACCGCTCGAAGATCCGCTCGCAGTCGGCCTCGGAGATCGGCCGGCCGTCGTTGCGCACGTGCAGGACGGCCTCGTCCTCCGTGCGCTCGAGCCGTACGCAGACCAGGGTCAGCGCGTGCCGCTCGGCGTTGTCGAGCAGGTTCGCCACCACCCGGGTGAGGTGCCTGCGCATGCCCCGGACGATCACGCCGGGGGTGTTGTGGAGGTGGGTCGGCAGCCGCTCGTGCCGCCGCTCGACCTCGCAGGCGACCAGGTGGGACAGGTCGACCTCCTCCCTGGCGGTCTCGGGGACCGTCGGGATCCGGGCGAGCAGGAGCAGGTCGGCGACGATCGCCTCCAGACGCTCGGTGTCGCGCAGCGCGGCGCGGACGGCCTCGTCGGTGTCCTCCGGGTGCAGCCGCGCGCTCTCCAGCTGGGCGCGGATCCCGGTGATGGGGGTGAGCAGCTCGTGCGAGGCGTCGGCGGCGAACTGCCGCTGCCGCTGGATCGACATGTCCAGCCGGGACAGCGCGTCGTTGGCCGCCTGGGCCAGCCGGGAGAACTCGTCGTCGCCCGGCGGCTCGGGCACCCGGCCGCCGGGGTTGTTCTCGTTGATCTCGGCGAGCTCCGACCGGATCGCCTCCACGGGCCGCAGCGCGCGGCCGGTGACCTTGTACGCCGTCCAGCCCGCCAGGGCGGTGAGCAGCAGGGCCAGGAGGAACAGCGACGGCAGCGCGAAGGGGGTGCCGAGGATCGGCGGGGCCGCCCGGCCGGCGTAGATGAGGGCCGGGCCGGAGTCGGGGGACACCCGCAGCACGGTCACGTAGAGGCAGTCCCGCCCGGCGGGCGAGCAGGCCGTGGTCTGGGTGATCTCGCGGTCGGGCGCCGGGCGTAACGGGCTCAGGCGCGTCAGGGCCCTGGCGGCGGCGCTCTCGGCGACGATCCGGCCGTCCGGCCTCGTCACCTCGATCAGGTTGATGCCGTTCTCGCCGACCGGGATGGGGTCGCTCAGGCGTCCGTCGCGGACCTGCGCGGCGACGTGCGTGGCGGTGTTCAGGCTCTCGTCCCAGATCTGGTCCGCGACCATGTCCCGGACGAGCACGTGCACCAGGATCGCGAGCGGGATCAGGAGGATCGCGGCGGTCCCGGTGGCGAGGAGTGCCAGCCGGGCTCGCAGCGACGGGGAGCGCCTGGGGAGGAGCATTACCCGAGGCTACTCATGGTCATCTTTAGGGAAACTCGCGACACCGAAAAGCTCCCGCCAAAGATGCCCAAAGTCTCCCATTACTCCGCAAGCCTGGTCGGTGGCGCGCCCCGGGCCGGGACGCGCCACCAACGCCATCCCTTATGGCGTCTCGGTGAACACCGCGACCGTGCGGGCGGGCACGGTCAGCGTGCCGGTCGCCGGGTCCGCCGACGCCTGCCGCACCACCGTGTCGTCCGACGCCGCCTGCACCGGGTGCAGCGCGACCTCGGCGCCCTTCAGCGCGGGCACAGAGGGTGCGGCCGTCTTCCCGGTGGCGTTGAACACCACGTAGATCGCCTTGTTCGCGGGATCGACGCCGGCGGCGTCGATGCGCATGACGATCACACCGGGCGTGCCGGACGGCGGGAAGGAGACCCGCCTGCCGATCTCCGCCGCGGAGCCCAGCGAGAAGGCGGGGGAGGAGTAGCGGATCCGCAGCAGCTCGCCGAACCTCGCCCGGGCCGCCCCGATCGCCGCGCAGTCCGGCCGCAGCGCGGGGTCGGCGAGCAGGGGCCGCGCGTACGGCCAGCGCGCCTCGTTGTCCCGCGCGGGCGGCAGGCCGCCGCCGAACCCGTTGCCCTGGCGGCAGTCCCACAGCAGGCGGTTGAACCAGTCGCCCGAGTCGTAGGAGTTGCGGTCGAGAGACTTGGACCGCAGCCGCTCGCTGCCCGCGTGGACGAAGGCCGTGCCCTGGCCGAGCAGGGCCGTCGCCAGCGACAGCGTCTGCATCCTGACCCGGTCGGCCATCGGGGTGCCGGCGGGCAGCTTGTAGGCGAGCGCGTCGAACAGGGTCTCGTTGTCGTGGGCGTCGACGTACGTCACCGAGTCGGCCGGCGTGGCGGCGTACCCCGCGGGCGCGCCGTTGTAGTCGACCTCCGAGCCCTTGACCGGCGCGCCGGACGACCCGGTGAACGTGAAGTCGCGCAGGTTGCCCGCGAGCCCGACCTTGATCATGTCCTCGTAGTGCGCGAGCCGGTCGCCGGGCTCGTCGCCCAGGCCGGAGCCGAAGCCCCGGATGCCCGGGTCGGCGTCGAACGGAGAGCCGCCGCGCACGGCGTCGCGCAGCCGGTCGTTGAAGGTGCCGATGCCGGTGCCGGCCATGTTGGCCTGGGTGGCCTGCTCGAACCTGGCGTTGTCGGCCACCTCGCCGAAGTTCCAGCCCTCGCCGTACAGGATGATCGACTTGCCGTCCACGCCGTCCTTTGCGGGCGTGAGCGCGTCGAGCGCCTCGCGCACGGCCAGGATGTTGGCCTTGGGGTGGTGGCCCATCAGGTCGAACCGGAAGCCGTCGATCTTGTATTGCTTCGCCCAGGTGACGACCGAGTCGACGACGAGCCGGCCCATCATCGTGTGCTCGGGGGCGGTGTTCGCGCAGCAGGTGGAGGTGGCCACCGTGCCGTCGTCCAAGAGCCGGTGGTAATAGCCGGGCACGACGCGGTCGAGCACGCTCCCCGGGTCCTGGCCGGCGGCGTGGGTGTGGTTGTAGACGACGTCCATGACCACCCGCAGGCCCGCCCCGTTGAGGGCCGCGACCATCTCGCGGAACTCCTTGATCCGCTTGTCCGGGTCCGTGGCGTACGACCCCTCCGGCACGGTGTAGTGCAGCGGGTCGTAGCCCCAGTTGAACGAGTCCTTCGCGGCCGTCTCCGCGACGCACGCCTGCTGGCGGTCGGAGTCGGGCGGCAGCGCGGCCAGGTCGCAGCCCGGCTCGGTGCGGTCGGCCTTCCGATCCGGCACGGTGGCGAAGTCGAAGGCCGGCAGCAGGTGCACGTGGGTCAGCCCGTCCTCGGCCAGGCTCCGCAGCTCGGTCATCCCCGCGCTGCCGGCCTCGGTGAACGCCTTGTAAGTGCCGCGCTCGGCCTCGGGGACCGTGGCGTCGGAGGCGGAGAAGTCGCGCACGTGCAGTTCGTAGATCGAGGCCCGGTCCTGGCGCACCGCCGGGGGCTTCCTCAGCGAGGTCCATCCGGCGGGCCGCAGCGCCCGGTCGCCGAGGTCGACGATCTGGCTGCGCCCCGAGCCCGTCGAGACCGACAGGCTGTAGGGGTCGGTCACCTCGTTGGTCACGATCTTCCCGGCGGCGGGGGCGTAGACGGTGACGAGGTAGGTGTAGTACTTGCCCCGCCACGAGGCCGGGCCGTCGATCGACCACACGCCGGTGGCGTCGTCGCGGCGCATCCGGTGCACCGTCCTGCGGTCGCCGTCGGGACCGTCGTACAGGGCCAGCTCGACCTTCCGGGCCGTGGGCGCCCACACCGCGAGCCCGCCGCGGCCGGTCGGCCCGAGCGGGACCTTCGCGGCCCCGGCGTACAGGTCGTCGAGCACGCCGGGGATCTGCACGCCCGTGGCGGTCAGCAGCGCGCCGGAGGGCCCGCGCTCGATCGCCACGACCTGGCCGCGCAGCGCGTCGCGCACGAGGTCGGCGTCGCGCGGGTCCACCTTCAGCCCGCCGTACGCCGCCAGATGCGGCCGGGCGGCCTGCTGCGCCTCGGTGAGCCGCCCGGGCGTCAGGCGGATGAGGTGGACGTCCCCGGTCAGGTCGCCCTTGGCGTAGGCGATGTCGCCCTTCGGGGAGTAGGCCAGCGCGTAGCGGTTCGCCTCGGCGACCCTGCCCTTCCAGGCGACCGTGTCCCGGTCGATCCACTGGGCCGTCGCCTTGGTCAGGTCGGCGTCCGCCCCGAAGGACGCGGGCTGCGGCAGCAGGTATCCGTCCACACCCGACAGTTTCCACGCCTCGTGGCCGGTTACGCCGAGGTCGAGCGCCTGGTCGGCCTGCTGGTCCTTGACGTCGCCCTTGTGGATGATCCAGCCGAGCGTCTTCGCGTCGTCCTTGAGCGGCACCTCGAAGTACACGCCGAAGGCGTCGGTCCCGGCCGGCTTCAGCGGGTCGCCCCACTCGACCGAGCCGGCGGCGTCGCCCCAGAAATGCAGGCCCCAGCCGGTGTAGTCGCCGTCCTCGCGGTGGTAGTGCAGCACCGCGACGTTCCGGGCCGCCGCCGCGCTCGCGTGGATCGCCGTCCCGCCCGAGGTGACGTACGCCTCGGGCTGCCGCGCCGGGACGAACGACTGGTCGGGGCCGGGGTCCTTCGTGTCGCCCTTGTGGATGATGTAGTTCAGCGGCGCGTCGGCGTTCTTCAGCGGCACCCGCCAGAAGGCCCCGAAGGAGTCCGTCCCGTCCGGCGGGCGCGGGGAGCTCCAGTCGGTGCCCGCGCCGTCGGCGATCGCCTCGCCCCACAGGTGCAGGCCCCAGCCGTCGTACGCGCCGTCGGGCCGGTGGTAGTGGATCGTGGCGTATCCCTCGGCGGCGGCCCTGGAGGCGTACACCTCGGGCCTGCCCTCGACGAGCCACACCTCGCCGGTGCGCGCCGGGTTGACCATGCGGTCGCCCTGGTCCTTGGTGTCGCCCCTGTGGGTGATCAGTCCGACCTCGGTCGCGCCGGGCTTGAGCTTCAGCCAGGCGAAGCGGCCGAAGGCGTCCTCGCCCTCGAACGCGACCGGCGAGCCCCACTCGACGGTCTGGTCGATGTCGCCCCAGGCGTGCAGGCCCCAGCCGTCGTAGTCGCCGCCGGCGCGCTTGTAGTGGACCACCAGGTAGTCGCGCGTGACCGCGCCCGGCTCCTCCGCCGCGGGCTCGGGGCCGGCGGTGGCGGTCGCCGTGGCGGAGGCGTACCGGCCCGCCGAGTCCTTCACCACGGCCTTGTACGTGAGCGGGGCGCCCTCGGGCACGCCGGTGAGGTCGTGGAAGACGCGGTAGGTGCGCCCGTTGGGCGCGTCGTCGGTGCCGAGCACCCGCCAGGGCGCCTCCCCGGCCTTGACGGCGAAGGTGACCTGCGCGAACCCGTCGCCGGGCACCTCGGCGGAGATCGGCACGCGGCCGTCGTCGGCCGTGCCGCGCAGGGTCTGGCCGGGCAGGGTGAGGGTGACCCGCGGAGCCGCCGCGGGAGCGGCCAGGGGCTTGTCCGCGCGGTAGACGACGGCCGACAGCGGCGGCACGGTCACCGCCAGCGTCCCGTCGGAGCCGCTGGTGAGCCTCGCCGCCCCGCCGTACACCTGGGTGAAGGAGGCGCCGGGGGAGTAGGTCGGGATCCGCACGGCCCTGGCCGCCGCGCCGTTGTTGAGCGCCACCACGAACTCGACCCGCTCCTTGGCGGCGATCCGGGAGAACGCGAACACGTTCCCGCTCGCCAGCCGCACGATCTGGGCGCCGTCAGCCAGCGCGGGGTAGCGGTCGCGCAGCCGGGCCAGCTCGGCGATCGAGGTGTAGAGGGGATGGGTGGTGACGAAGTTGGCCGTCGCGTGGGTCGCCGTCGTGCCGATGAGGTCGTCGTCGAGGTAGTCGGCCGTCTTCGAGGCGAACATCGGCTGCCGGGCGTCCTTGTCGCCTCCGCCGCCGGTGAAGCCCTGTTCGTCGCCGTAGTACACGACCGGCTGGCCGCGGGTCAGATACATGAGCTGGTGGGCCAGGCGGTCGCGGGCGAGCAGCGTCGCGTCGTCCGCCGCGGGGTCGTCCTGCTTCAGGAAGTAGCCGATCCGGCCCATGTCGTGGTTGCCGAGGAACGTCGGCAGCGACGAGGCGTTGGAGTCGGCGTCGGTGAAGTAGTCGTCGGCGGCGTACAGCCTGCCGAGGCTCGCGGCGTCGCCGCCGCCGGCGAACGAGCGCGCCGCCTCCTGGAAGCCGAAGTCCAGCGTGGCGTCGAGCCCGCCCGTGGTCGTGTAGCGGCTCTCGAACGCGGGGTCGGAGCTGTAGACCTCGCCGAACATGAAGAACCGGTCGTTGCCGAGCTTGGCGGCGTAGCCGTGCAGGGCGGGCGCGAAACGCTGCCAGAACTCCATGTTGACGTGCTTGGCGGTGTCGATGCGGAAGCCGTCGACGCCGGTCTCTTTGACCCACGTCTTGTAGATGTCGATCATGCCCTTGACGACCTCGGGACGCTCGGTCCACAGGTCGTCGAGGCCGGAGAAGTCGCCGTACTCGGAGCTCTCGCCGGAGAAGGTCGAGTCGCCCCGGTTGTGGTACATCGTCGGGTCGTTCAGCCAGGACGGCACCTTCGTCTTCGCCGTCACCACCGGCGTGTACGGGAACGACTCGGCGGTCACCTTCGGGAAGTCGTCGCGCAGGGCGTAGTCGCGGTCGTCGAAGACCCGGCCGGAGGCGTCCACGTAGGGATGGGCGGCCTTGCCGCGATAGCCGTACGTCTTCTCCTTGTAGTCGATGAGGTCGGCGGTGTGGTTGGTGATGATGTCGAAGAACACCTTCATGCCGCGCTTGTGTGCCTCCTTGACGAGGCGCTTCATCTGCGCGTTGGTGCCGAGGTGCGGGTCGATCCTGGTGAAGTCGGTGATCCAGTAGCCGTGGTAGCCGGCGCTCGCGTCCGCCCCGGCGCCCTGCACGGGCCGGTTCTTGAACGACGGCGTGAGCCAGACGGCCGTGGCGCCGAGGCCCTTGATGTAGTCGAGCTTGCCGATCAGGCCGGCGAGGTCGCCGCCCTGGTAGAAGCCCTTGTCCGTGGGGTCGTAGCCGGTCGTCAGCCGGTCGCCGGACAGCCCGCCCCGGTTGTTGGAGGGGTCGCCGTCGGCGAACCGGTCGGTCATCGCGAAGTACAGCCGCTCGCGGGACAGGTCCGCGCGGAGGGCGTCGCGGGCGAGTTCGGCGTCGGACGGCGCGCCCGGTGCGGCCGGGGGGCGCGGCGCGGCGGCGGCGGGAGGTGTGAGCGGCGGGACGGCGAGCGCGGCGGTGAGGGCCGTGACGGTGGTCAGTGCCGTGAGCGCTGCCCTCAGGGCTGCCCCGGGCGCGCGCGTACGCCGGTGCTGGGGGGTCACCATGGCCGGGAAGCTACTGTTAGACACTGGTTCGTGCAAGATATTGCTGCAACTTCCAGAAATATTGCAGCCATTCCGTGACCCACCCGTGTAACAGTGGCGAAACCTGTGTCCGACACTGTTGGTGTCGCGAATGGGAAGGCCGCGAAGAGGAGGTGGTGGGGGATGTTGCTGCGGCTGCGGGTCTCGCTCCCTGACCGGCCCGGGGTGCTCGGCCAGGTGGCGCGCGCGTTCGGCGTGATGGGGGCGGACATCCTGCAGGTCACCGTGCTGGAGCGGCAGGGGGGCCGCGCGGTGGACGACTTCACCGTCTCCTGGTCGGGGGTGTTCGAGCCCGGCGAGCTGCGCGACCGGATCGGCGTGGTGCCGGGCACCCGCGTGGAGGGCGTGTGGCCGACCAGGGAGGTGCCCGGCACGAGCCCCGACTACGACCTGCTCGGCCACGTCGCCGCCGACCCCGAGCGGGCGTACATCACCCTGGTCGACGCCGTGCCCGACCTGGTCAGCGCGGAGTGGGCGGTGGCGGTCGACTCGGCCGACGGCAAGGTCGTCCACGGAAGCTGGCAGGCGCCGCAGACCGTGCCCGCCGCCGACCTGACCCCGCTGCGCGCGGCGGCGTTCGAGGAGGGCGGGCTGCACCTGGCGAGCGTGCCGATGGACGGCGTCCACCTGGTGGTGGCCCGTGCCCAGGGACCGGCGTTCCACCGGGCCGAGCTGGACAAGATCGTCCGCCTGGTGGGGATCGTCTCCGTGCTGGCCCGCGGCGTCAGCCGCGCCTTCTAGCGGAACACCTAGCGGCGCGGCGGGTCGATGCGCTTGCCGTCCATCGTGAACAGCATGAGCCTGGAGACGTCGACGGCGACCCGCCCGGCGTCGCCCGCGCGCCACACCGGCCGGTTGCCGAGCCTGACGATCAGGTCGGCGCGGCGGTGCGTGCCCGGCTGCGTGGTCGGCGGCGGCTGCTCCTCCTCCGCGGCGGCCAAGCCGTTCAGCAGGCGGCGCATCATGGACCGCGCCCTTCCCCCGGCGCCCCCGCCGTTGAGCTGGCGGCGGTCCGGCGGCTCCGGCACGGTGACGGCCGGGATCCCGGCCTCCAGGTAGGCGAGCCACTCGTGGCCGTGATACTCCAGCGTCCTGACCCGGCCGAAGAAGGTCGGGCCCTCCGTCCGCTCCGGCACCGGCACCAGCCCGTCCGGCCGGATCCCCACGATGATCTGCATGCCGGTGTGCTGTGACACCGCGTACGCCCGTGGATCGGTCCAGGGCATGGTGATCTGGTGCGGGCCGAAGTCGAGCATGATGAACTGGTTCTGCGGGGTGCGCACGGTCGCCGCGAGCAGGTTGAGCTGCTGGGAGTTGAGGAACGCGGCGGTGAACGCGGTCGCGGGGTCGTTGTAGACCTGCGCCGGGGTGCCGATGTCCTGCAGCACGCCCCGGTTCATGATGGCGATGCGGTCGGCCAGGGTGAGCGCCTCGACCTGGTCGTGTGTCACGTAGATGGTGGTGACCCCGAGGGCGCGCACCAGCGACGAGATCTCCATGCGCAGCTCGGTGCGCATGCCGGCGTCCAGGTTGGACAGCGGCTCGTCCATCAGGAACAGCGAGGGCTGGCGCACGATCGCGCGGCCCATCGCCACACGCTGGCGTTGACCACCCGACAGCGTGCCCGGCCGCCGGTCCAGCGTCTCGTCGATGTGCAGCGCGCGTGACAGCTCGACGACCCGCTGCTTCACCATGGTGGGGTCCGCCTTGGCGATCTCCAGCGGGAAGGACAGGTTGCCGCGTACCGTCCGGTGGGGATACAGGGCGCCGTTCTGGAAGACCATCGCGACGTCCCGGTCCCGGGGGGCGAGATGGTTGGCGAGCTGCCCGCCCAGCCACAGGTCACCGGAGGTGATCTCCTCCAGCCCCGCGATCATGCGCAGCAGCGTGGACTTCCCGCAGCCGGACGGCCCGAGCAGGACGAGGAGCTCTCCCTCGTCCGCACGCAGGTTCATGCGGTCGACCGCGAGGTATCCCCCCGGGTAGATCTTCGTCACATTGTCGAGGACGACGGTGCTCATGAAAGCTCGTTCCTCCCGGGCAGGCGCGCCCGGATCCCCTGCCATCGGTGTGAATGATGAGGTAGTACATCGCGTCACGGGCACTCGTGTCCATACGTGTCGTGAAAGATCCGGCATCTACGTGCAACTTCTCGTTACTGCCGACTTTCCCCTTGCTAAAGCCGTCTGTCAGGGTTGCGGCGTGACCTCCGCATGATCGTGTGGAGCGCGTCAAATGTAACGAATTTGCTGAAAGTTTCTGTAAGGCCTTTCATGTCCTTCGCGCCCCTGTTACGTTCCGCTCAAATCCACCTGAGCAAGGAGTGCGACGCAGATGAGGCGAGTCCTCACGTCCGCGGCGGTCGCCGCGGCGCTCGCTTTGGCGGTCACCGCCTGTGGCAACTCTTCCGGCGACGCCGCCGGATCGGCCCCGGCCACGAGCGTGGCCCCCGCCGAGGTGTCCGGCACGGTCACCTGGTGGGACACCTCGGACGCCACCACCGAGGGCCCGGTCTTCCAGGAGCTCGTCAAGGAGTTCGAGGCCAAGTACCCGAAGATCAAGGTCAACTACGTCAACGTGCCGTTCGCGGACGCGCGCGACAAGTTCAAGACCGCGGCGCAGTCCGGGTCCGGCGCCCCCGACGTGCTCCGCACCGACGTCGGCTGGGTCGCGGAGTTCGCGTCGCTCGGCTACCTCGCGCCGCTCGACGGCACCCCCGCCGTCGACAAGCCCGAGGAGTTCCTGCCCGTCCCCGCCGCCAGCGGCAAGTACAACGGCAAGACGTACGGCGTGCCGCAGGTGACGGACACCCTCGGCCTCCTGTACAACAAGGAGCTACTGAAGAAGGCGGGCTACGACGAGCCTCCGGCGACGATGGCCGACCTCAAGAAGGTGGCGCTCGACGTCAAGTCGAAGACCGGGGTGGGCGGCCTCGCCCTGAACGTGGACGCCTACTTCCTGCTTCCGTTCATCTACGGCGAGGGCGGCGACTTCGTCGACGTCCCGAACAAGAAGATCACGATCTCGTCCCCGCAGAGCGTGGCGGGGGTGAAGATCGTCGAAGACCTGATCACGTCGGGCGCCGCCGTCAAGCCGGCGCTGCAGGACAGCTACACGAACGCCCAGACCGCGTTCAAGGACGGCAAGGTCGCGATGATCTTCAATGGTCCGTGGTCGAACGCCGACAACCTCGGTGGGAAGGTGTTCAAGGACAACCCGGACAACTTCGGCGTCGCTCCGGTTCCGGCCGGTTCGGTGAAGGCGGGCTCGCCGCTGGGCGGCCACGACTACACCGTCTACGCCGGTTCCCAGAACCTCGACGCCTCCTATCTGTTCGTCCAGTTCATGGCCAGCGCGGAGAGCCAGGCGAAAATCGCCGGCAAGCTCGGCCTGCTGCCGACCCGCCAGCCCGCCTACAGCGCCCCCGAGGCCACGGCCAACCCGAAGATCGCCCAGTGGCAGAAGCCGATGGAGACGGCCGTCGAGCGTCCGTGGATCCCGGAGGCCGCCTCGCTGTTCCAGCCGCTGGTCGAGGGCTACCAGAAGCTCGCCGGCGGCCAGACGACGACCGAGCCCATGCTCAAGGACGTCGCCACCGCCTACCAGGGCATCCTCAAGGGCTGGAGCCTGTAGCCGATGACGGCCGACGTCGTCGCGACGAGAAGGGCCGCGCCCCGCAGCGGGGCGCGGCGCCTCCTGTCGCGTCACTGGTACGCCTGGGCGATGACCGCGCCGGTCGTCATCGTGACGCTGGTGCTGGTCGGCTATCCGCTCGCGCGGGGGATCTACCTGTCGCTCACGGACGCGACCGAGGGCAACATGGGCCGCACGATCGGGATGAACGTGATCCCGTCGACCTACGAGTTCGTCGGCCTGAAGAACTACACCGACATCCTCACCTCGGCGGAGTTCCTCGGCCGGCTGACCTGGACGGTCGTGTGGACCGTCGTCTGCGTCGCCCTGCACGTGGGCATCGGCCTCGGCCTGGCCCTGCTGCTCAACCGGCCCATGCGGCTGCGGTCGCTGTACCGGATCCTGCTCGTGCTGCCCTGGGCCGTGCCGGCCTTCGTGTCCGCCTTCATCTGGCGTTACCTGCTCAACGGCGAGTTCGGCGTGGTCAACGCCATGCTGCGGGCCGCCGGGTTCTCCGGGATCGCCTGGCTGGACGACCCGTTCTGGGCCAAGGTCTCGGTGATCGCCTGCAACGTGTGGCTGGGCGTGCCGTTCATGATGCTCGCGCTGCTCGGCGGCCTGCAGGCCATCCCGCGCGAGCTGTACGAGGCCGCCGAGGTGGACGGCGCCACGCCGTGGCAGCGGTTCCGCCACATCACGGTGCCGGGCCTGCGCCCGGTGTCGAGCACGGTCGTCCTGCTCGGCACGATCTGGACGTTCAACCAGTTCCCGGTCATCTTCCTGCTGACCAAGGGAGGGCCGGGCGGCTCCACGGAGATCCTCGTGACGTACGCCTACCGCCAGGCGTTCGAGGGCATCAGGAACTACTCGGGCTCCGCCGCCTGGGGCATGGTGATCCTCGCGCTGCTCGTCGTGATGGCCGCGGTCTACCGCCGCGCGCTCAGGCAGCAGGGGGAGGCATGGTGAGCCACGCCGCCCCCGCCCCCGCTCCCGCCGGCGGGTGGAGCCGGGACCGGCGCAGTCCCGGCAAGTCGGTCGCGCTGCACCTCACGCTGATCGCGGCGAGCATCGTGTCGGTGTTCCCGGTCGCGTGGCTGGTGCTGACCTCGCTCAAGCCCCGGCAGGTCATCGAGACCGCGTCGGTCGCGCCGATCGACCACCCCACGCTCGCCAACTACACGCAGGTCCTGGGGGAGACCCGGTTCCTCACCTGGGCCGCCAACTCCGTGATCGTCTCGCTCGTCACGGCCGTGCTCGGCGTGCTGCTGTCGGCCACCACCGGCTACGCGGTCAGCCGCTTCCGGTTCCCCGGCTTCCGCTCGGTGATGTGGATGCTGCTGATCACCCAGATGTTCCCGGTGGCGATCCTGATCGTGCCGATCTACAACCTGATGGCCGGCCTCGGGCTGATCAACCAGTTCCCCTCCCTGGTCATCGCGTACCTCACCTCCACCGTGCCGTTCTGCGCGTGGATGATGAAGGGCTACTTCGACACCGTCCCCGTGTCGATCGACGAGGCGGGCCGGGTGGACGGCCTGACCCCCTTCGGCACCTTCTGGCGCCTCATCCTGCCGCTGGCCAAGCCCGGCCTGGCCGTGGCCGCGTTCTACTCGTTCATCACCGCCTGGGCGGAGGTCGCGTACGCGACCGCGTTCATGACCGGCGACGACAAGTACACGCTCGCGGTCGGCCTGAGCCAGTTCGTCGGCCAGCACAAGGCGGAGTGGGGCCTGCTCACGGCCGCGTCGGTGCTGATCGCGATCCCGGCGGCCGTCGTTTTCCTGCTCGTCCAGCGTCACCTCGTCACCGGCCTGACCGCCGGTGCGACGAAGGCGTGACCCTACATGAGAATCGGGGGATCCCAATGACCGAACTCGCCGTCAAGCCGTCCGCGGTCGCGACCCGGTGGTGGCGCGACGCGGTGATCTACCAGGTGTACGTCCGCAGCTTCGCGGACGGCAACGGCGACGGGATCGGCGACCTGCTGGGGGTGCGCAGCCGCCTGCGCTACCTGTCCGACCTCGGCGTGGACGCGATCTGGCTGACGCCGTTCTACCCCTCGCCGATGGCCGACTTCGGGTACGACGTGGCCGACTACCGCGACGTCGATCCCGTCTTCGGGTCGCTGGCGGACGCCCAGGCGCTGATCTCCGACGCGCACAAGCTCGGCCTGCGGGTGATCGTGGACGTGGTCCCCAACCACACCTCCGACCGGCACCCCTGGTTCGAGGCGGCGCTGCGGGCCGGGCGGGGAAGCCCGGAACGCGAGCGCTACATCTTCCGCGAGGGCAAGGGCGAGGCCGGCGAGCTGCCGCCCAACGACTGGGAGTCGATCTTCGGCGGGCCGGCCTGGACCCGGGTCGAGGACGGCCAGTGGTACCTGCACCTGTTCGCGCCCGAGCAGCCGGACCTCAACTGGGAGCACCCGGAGGTGCACGAGGAGTTCGCCGACGTGCTGCGGTTCTGGCTCGACCTCGGCGTGGACGGCTTCCGGATCGACGTCGCGCACGGCATGGTCAAGGCGCCCGGCCTGCCCGACGTCGGCGCGCGCGGCCAGGCCGAGATGATCGGCAGCCAGGTCGTGCCGTTCTTCGACCAGGACGGCGTGCACGAGATCCACCGGGCCTGGCGGCGCATCCTCGACTCCTACGAGGGCGAGCGGATCGGGGTCGCCGAGGCGTGGGCGCCCACCCCCGAGCGGCTGGCCAACTACGTCCGCCCGGACGAGCTGCACCAGGCGTTCAACTTCCACTTCCTCAAGACGCCGTGGGACGCCGAGCGCTTCCGGGAGGTCATCGACGAGTCGGTGCGCACCGCGTCGCTGGTCGGCGCGCCGTCGACGTGGGTGCTGTCCAACCACGACGTCAAACGGCACGTCACCCGGTACGGCGGCGGCGAGCGCGGCCTGCGCAGGGCGCGGGCGGCGGCGCTGCTCATGCTGGCGCTGCCCGGCTCGGCCTACATCTACCAGGGCGAGGAGCTGGGCCTGCCGGAGGTGCTCGACCTGCCGGAGCAGTACCTGCAGGACCCCCAGCGGCTGCGGGACCCCGACAGCGGGCGCGACGGCTGCCGGGTGCCGCTGCCGTGGACCGCCGCGGGCGAGCCGCCGTACGGCTTCACCCCGCCGGGCGTCTACGAGAGCTGGCTGCCGGTGCCGGTCGAGTGGCGGGAGCTGTCGGTCGAGGCGCAGCTGCGGGACGGCGCGTCGACGCTCAGCCTCTACCGGACCGCGCTCGGGCTCAGGCGGGAGCACCCCGAGCTGGGCGACGGCACGCTGACCTGGATCGACAGCCCGCCCGGCACGCTGGCGTTCCGCCGCGGCGAGTCGTTCGTCTGCCTGGTCAACATGACCTCCGAGTGGGTGGAGACGAAGGCGCCGGGAGACCTGCTGCTGGCCAGCGGGGGGCCGGAGACGTCCGGCGCGGTCGTGCGGCTCGCGCCCGACTCCGCCACCTGGTGGACCCGCGAGAATGTCTAAAGTAATGCTCATGAACAACACGCGGCTCGCCGACATCGCTGCTCAGGCCGGAGTCAGTGAGGCGACGGTGAGCCGCGTGCTCAACGGCAAGGCGGGGGTCTCCCCGGCCACCCGCCAGGCCGTGCTCACCGCTTTGGACCTGATGGGCTACGAGCGGCCCCAGCGGCTGCGCCAGCGCAGCAACGGCCTGATCGGCCTGGTGATCCCGGAGCTCGGCAACCCGATCTTCCCGGCCTTCGCCCAGGCGATGGAGAAGTCGCTGATCCAGCACGGCTACACGCCGATCCTGTGCACGCAGGAGCCCGGCGGCGCCCCCGAGGACGAGTTCACCGAGATGCTCCTCGACCGGGGCGTGTCGGGCATCGTGTTCGTCTCCGGCCTGCACGCCGACACCACGGCGCGTATGGACCGATACAAGCGCCTCACCGACCGCGGGCTGCCGATCGTGCTCGTGGACGGCTACAACGAGACCATCGCCGCGCCGTTCATCTCGCCCGACGACCGGCTCGCCGCGCGCCTGGCCGTGCAGCACCTGGTGGACCTCGGGCACGAGCGCATCGGCCTCGCGCTGGGGCAGCGCCGGTTCGTCCCGGTCATCCGCAAGATCGAAGGCTTCCGCCAGGCGATGGCGCAGCTGCTCGGCCTCAGCGACGTGGACGACCTGATCCAGCACTCGCTGTTCTCCGTGGAGGGCGGGCAGGCCGCCGCCTCCGCGCTGCTCGACCGCGGCTGCACCGGGATCTTCTGCGCGAGCGACCTCATGGCCCTCGGCGCGATCCGCGCCGCCCGCGAGCGCGGGCTGTCGGTGCCCGGGGACGTGTCGGTCGTCGGGTTCGACGACTCGCCGCTGATGGCGTTCACCGACCCGCCGCTCACCACCGTGCGCAAGCCGATCGGGGCGATGGCGGCCGCGGCCGTCGAGACGCTGCTCGAGGAGATCGGCGGCACCCCGGCCAAGCACGTCGAGCTGGTCTACCAGCCCGAGCTCGTGGTCCGGGGCTCAACCAGCTCCGGGCCCCGCGTCAGCCGCTGAGCCCCGCCGGCGTCCGCCTTCCCCTGGCCGGCGTCCGCCTTTCCCGGCCCTGCGTCTGTTTGTCCCCGGCCCGGCGGCCGTGCGCGGTCGCCGCGCCGGGACTCCCACGACCTCCCGCGGAGCGTTGCCAATGACCGATCACATCATCGACGTCCTGGTCGTCGGCGGCGCCGGCGTCGACACGACCGTCTACGTGCCCGAGCTGCCCCTGCCGTACGCCGACACCTACGCCGTGCCGCCCGTCGTGGACCGGATCGGCAACACCGGGGCCGGAGTCGCGCTCGGCTGCCACGCCCTCGGCCTGCGCGTCAAGTTCGTCGACCTCATCGGCGACGACCCGCAGGGCGCGCTGATCCGCGACCACCTCGCCGCCCGCGGCGTGGACTTCGCCTACGCCACGTCGGAGGCGGGCACCCGCCGCAGCGTCCTGCTCGTGGACCCCGGCGGCAGGCGCCTGTCGCTGTTCGACCCCAGGGCCGTCCCCGGCCAGCGGATGCCCCGCGACCTCTACCTGCCGGCCCTCCGGTCGGCCCGGCACGTCCACGTCTCGATCGTGGACTTCGCCCGGCACGTCTACGCCGACATCCCGGACGGCACGACGGTCTCGACCGACCTGCACGACTGGGACGGGGAGAACCCGTACCACGAGGACTTCGCCTGCTCCTCCGACGTGGTCTTCCTGTCCGCGGCCAGGCTGGGCGGGCGGCGCGAGCGGGTCATGCGGGCGATCGCGGAGCGGGGCCGCGCGTCGGTGGTCGTGTGCACGGACGGGGCGGAGGGCTGCCACGTGCTGGCCGGAGGGGAGATCCGCGCCTTCCCGGCCGCGCCGCCGCCCGGCCCGGTGGTCGACGGCAACGGCGCCGGCGACGCGTTCGCGTCCGGCTTCCTGTACGGCCGCCTGACCGGCCGGCCCCTGGAGGAGTGCGTACGGCTGGGGGCGGTGGCCGGGGCGCACGCGTGCACCACGGAGGGCACGCATGAGGACCCGATCGGCCTGGCCGCCCTGCTCGGCGCGGTGACGTGAGGCCAAGCCGTCAGGCGGTGGCGAGGCGATGCGCGGGCCCCCGGCCGCCGGTGAGCGGTCGCGGGCCCGGCCCATGGACGTGCCCGGGTCGCGGACGCGAGCATGGCCACCGGCTCCGGCGAGGGAGGCGGCCGGGACCGGTGAGCTGGGAAGCCTCAGGGCCGCAGCGCGGCGGCCTCGGAGGCGAGCTTCTCGATCCTCGCGAAGTCGCCCGCCGCGACCAGGCTGCGCGGGGTGAGCCAGCTCCCGCCGACGCACCCGACGTTGGGCAGGGCGAGGTAGGCCGGGGCGTTCGACGGAGTGATCCCGCCCGTGGGGCAGAACCGGACGTCCG
Source organism: Microbispora rosea subsp. aerata (assembly GCF_014647835.1). Taxonomy (GTDB): domain Bacteria; phylum Actinomycetota; class Actinomycetes; order Streptosporangiales; family Streptosporangiaceae; genus Microbispora; species Microbispora aerata. Next base: position 39,222 of record NZ_BMPY01000028.1, on the reverse strand, counting down.
GCAGCGGGCCGCTCAGCGCCTTGAGGTAGGCGACGCCGCCGGCCGGCTCGGCCGGGAAGAACTTCAGCTCGCGCACGCCGCGCTCGGCCAGCGCCATCGCCTCGGTGGCGGTGGCCGCGCCGGGCAGGAACGGCACGCCCGCGTCGAGCATGGCCGCGAGCAGGCCGGGCGTGGTGCCGGGGGAGACGAGGAAGCGGGCGCCGGCCCCGGTCGCGGCCTCCACGTCCCGCGGCGAGCGCACGGTGCCCGCCCCGACCACGGCGTCGGGCACCTCGGCGGCGATCCGCCGGATCGCGTCGAGGGCGGCCGGGGTGCGCAGCGTGACCTCGATGACCGGCAGGCCCCCGCCCACCAGGGCCCGGGCGAGGGGGACGGCGCTCTCGGCGTCGTCGAGGACGATCACCGGGATGACCGGCGCGAGGTCGAGAAGGTTGCTCATACACGCTCCACATCTGGGGATCGTTGGGTGAGCCAGGCGGCCGCACCCGTCAGCGCCGGCTGCTCGGCGATGATCAGTGGGGTGGCGATCTCGGCGACGTACTCCGACAGCGCGGGCGCGGTCGTCTCGAACCGGGCGCGGAACGCGCTGCCGGGGATCCGCGAGACCAGGCGCGGCAGCACGCCGCCGCCCAGGTAGACCCCGCCCCGCGCGCCGAAGGTGAGCGCCACGCCGCAGGCGAAACCGCCGAGCAGGGCGAGGAAGACCTCGACGGTCTCGGCGCACAGCGGCTCGTCGGAGGAGGTGATCTGCGCGGCCGTACGGGCCTGCGGCGTGACACCGTGGACGAGCGCGAGCCCCCGGTACAGGCGCGGCAGCCCGCTGCCCGACAGCAGGTGCTCGGCGTCCACGTACGGCATGCCGTCGGCGCGCAGCGCCCGGACGATCTCCATCTCCAGCTCCGTGACGACGGGGACCGCCACGTGGCCGCCCTCGCCGGCCACCGGCTGCCAGCCCTCGCGTACGGGGACCAGCCCGGCCACCCCGAGCCCGGTGCCCGGCCCGAGCACGGCCTTGGTCAGGCCGGCGACCGGCGGCGGGCCGCCGAGCGGCACGAGATCGTCCCCCGCGAGGTGCGGCAGGGAGATCGCCAGCGCCTCGAAGTCGTTGAGCAGCGCCGTGTGCGGGATGCCGAGCTCCGTCACCGATCCCGACCATCCCGCGTTCGTCAGCCGGTATCGGTCTCCGTCCACCGGACCGGCGATCGCCAGGCACGCGGCCCCCGGCCGAACTCCGCCCGCATGGTCTGCGAGATAAGCGGCTACGGCATCGGCAAGGCCGAGATGCTGGGAAACGTCGAGTACGGCTACCGCCTCCGGCTGCCCTCCGGGCCGGGTCACCAAACCGAACCTGGCGTTGGTTCCGCCGATGTCCGCGACCAGCCAGGGATGGCTCACACGGCACCTCCGAACACGCTCGCCCCGCGCTCGGCCGGGCCGACGGCCCGGCGGAAGGAGGCGAACAGCTCGCGGCCGGTGCCGGCCCACTCCTCGCCGGTCGGCGGCCGGCCCTCGGGCGTACGGCCGGAGAGGTCGGCGAGCACGGTGAGCGTCCCGGCGGCCGAGTCGAGGCGGATCACGTCGCCGTCGCGCACCAGCGCGATCGGCCCGCCGTCGGCGGCCTCGGGGGACAGGTGGATCGCCGCGGGGACCTTCCCCGAGGCGCCGGACATGCGGCCGTCGGTGACGATGGCCACCTTCTGGCCGCGGTCGAGCAGGACCGCCAGCGGCGGGGTGAGCTTGTGCAGCTCCGGCATGCCGTTGGCACGGGGGCCCTGGTAGCGGACGACCGCGACGAAGTCCTGCCCGTCGAGCTCGCCCCGCTCGAACGCGGCGAGCAGGTCGAGCTGGTCGTCGAACACCTTGGCGGGGGCCTCGATCACCAGGTGCTCGGGCTTGACGGCGGAGACCTTGCTCACGGCCCGGCCCAGGTTGCCCGACAGCATGTGGATGCCGCCGTCGGGGGAGAACGGGTCGGCGACCGGCCGCAGGACCTCGGGGTCGCCGCCGGGCTCGGTCCGCTCCTCCCACACCAGCTCGCCCTCCTTGAGCGCGGGGGCGGACCGGTAGAGGCCGAGGCCGCGCCCGGCGACGGTGAGCACGTCCTCGTGGAGCAGCCCGGCGTCGAGCAGGTCGCCGATGAACACCGCCATGCCGCCCGCGGCCTGGAAGTGGTTCACGTCCGCCTGGCCGTTGGGGTACATGCGGGTGATCAGCGGCACGACCTTCGAGAGGGCCGCCATGTCGTCCCAGGTCAGCTCGATGCCCGCGGCCGCCGCCACGGCGACCAGGTGCATCGTGTGGTTGGTGGACCCGCCGGAGGCCAGCAGCGCGACGACCGCGTTGACGATCGCCTTCTCGGTCACGACCTCGGCGAGGGGCGTGTACTGCCCGCCGTGCGGGGTGATCTCGACCGCCCGCCGCGCCGCCGCCCGGGTCAGCGCGTGCCGCAGCTCGGTGTGCGGGTTGACGAACGTCGCCCCCGGCAGGTGGAGGCCCATGACCTCCATGAGGAGCTGGTTGGAGTTGGCGGTGCCGTAGAACGTGCAGGTGCCGGGGGAGTGGTAGGAGGCCGCCTCGGCGTCGAGCATCTCCAGGCGCCCGATCTTGCCCTCCGCGAACGCCTGCCGCGCCCTGGCCTTGACCTTGTTGGGCAGGCCCGAGGTCATCGGCCCGGCCGGCACGAATATCGCCGGCAGGTGCCCGAAGCGTAAGGCGCCGATGAGCAGCCCCGGGACGATCTTGTCGCAGACCCCGAGCAGCAGGGCCGCGTCGAACATGTCGTGCGACAGCGCGATCGCGGTCGCCATCGCGATCACGTCCCGGCTGTAGAGCGACAGCTCCATGCCCGCCCGGCCCTGGGTGACGCCGTCGCACATGGCGGGCACCCCGCCCGCCACCTGCGCCACGCCGCCCGCCTCCCGGACCGCCCGCTTCAGCTCCGGCGGGTAGGTCTCGTACGGCTGGTGGGCCGACAGCATATCGTTGTACGAGGTCACGATGGCCACGCCCGGCTTCGCCGTACCGCGCAGGTCGAGCTTGTCCTCGGCGGGCGCGGCGGCGAAGCCGTGGGCGAGGTTGGCGCAGCCGAGCCGCCCCCGGGCCGGCCCCCGCTCACGCAGTTCGGCCCCGGCGCGGCGCACCCGCGCCAGGTACGCCTCGCGGGTGTCCCGGCTGCGTGCCACCACACGCTCGGTGACCTCGGTGATAACGGGGTTCGTCACGGAAGGTCCTCCTCCTGCCGGGGCCGCCGTGAGGCGGGTCGATCTCGCCCCGGAGACGTCGTCCCGGGACGCGTGCCCGCCGCGCACCCCCGGCGCCGATTCCTTGATCGGGCACCAGGTGTCGATCGGGCACGGAAGGGACAGTATCGGGAAGTTATGCCACTTTTCAAGCCAACTTTTGTAACTCGGAATGAATAAGTCATTGAACTTGGGTGAGTTCCTATGCTTCACTTACGCTTGATGTCTCGTTTAGCCACCACTGGCGAGGTCCTCCAGCTCATCCGCAGCGGGGAGGCGGTGACGCGCGCCGACATCGGCCGCGTGACCGGCCTGTCCCGGCCCGCCGTCGCGCACCGCGTCGCCGACCTGCTCCAGCGCGGGCTGATCGTGGAGGACGCCGAGGGGCCGTCCACCGGGGGCCGCCCGCCCATGCGGCTGCGCTTCCACGCCTCCGGCGGCGTCGTCCCGGTGGCCTCGCTCGGCGCCCGCCGCACCCAGATCGCGCTGTGCGACCTCGCGGGCGAGGTGCTGCACCGCACCGACGTGGACATCGACGTCGAGGAGGGGCCGGGCGTCGTGCTGCCCCTGCTCATGGACACCTGGGAGAAGCTGCTCGACGGGCGGGACGACGTCGTCGGCATCGGCCTCGGCGTCCCGGCGACCGTGGAGTTCGCCGCCGGCCGGGTCGAGAGCGCCCGCGTGATGGCGAGCTGGACCGGCGTGGTGATCCCGCCGATCATCGCCGAGCGGTTCCCCGTGCCGGTGCTCGTGGACAACGACGTGAACGTCATCGCGATGGGCGAGCACCGCGTCGTCTACGCGTCCGAGCTCGACGACCTGCTGTTCGTGAAGGTCTCCACCCGCATCGGCGCGGGGGTCATCTCCGGCGGCGGCATCCTGCGCGGCGCGCTCGGCGCGGCCGGGGAGATCGGGCACATCCCGGTGCGGGACGGCGGGGGCGTGCTGTGCCGCTGCGGCAACCTCGACTGCGTCGACTCGGTCGCCAGCGGCACCGCGATCCTGCGCGACCTGCGGGCCAAGGGCCGCGACGTGACGTCGCTCGCCGACGTGACCGCCCTGGTCCGGGCCGGCGACGCGGAGACCATGGCCGTGGTGCGGCAGGCCGGCCGCTGGCTGGGCGAGGTCATCTCCGGCGCGGTCAACCTGCTCAACCCCGCCGTCGTGGTGCTCGGCGGCGACGTCGCCGAGATGTTCCAGCCGCTGGTGTCGGGCGTGCGCGAGGTCGTCTACCGGCGCTCCACCCAGCTCGCCACCCGCAGCCTGCGCATCGAGCGCAGCCGCCTCGGCCCCGGCGCGGGCATCACCGGCTGCGCCCTCATGGTCCTCGACCAGGTCCTGTCGCCCCAGGCGATCGACGCCGCCGCCCGCTGAGGCCCGCCGCCGCGAAACCCGCCCGCGCCGCGTCGCGCGCCGGTCGGGGAACGGGCCTGCGCGAGCGCCTCCGCCGGGGCCGTCTCGCCGGGCGGGGGGTGGGCGCCCGCCATCGTGACCGCGCTGATCGCGATGGCCCGGGTGCCACGTACGGCCTGCCGGGCGGGGCGTCCCGCACCGGCTCCACGCCGCCGTCCCGGAGGAGCGGCGCGCTGCCCGGGGCGCCGCGGCCTTGCGCGTACGCGCCGCGCGGCGACGGGCCGCGCCGAGGGGATGGGACGCCGGGCGCCGGGGCCGCGGGGCGATTGAGATCAGATATGTCGGGCGGGGGCACTAGGCTCTGTGCCGATCTTCAATGGCCCCCCAGGAGTTCTTCGTGCGTGAACGTGTCCGCCGCTTGGTCGAGTCGCGGCGGTTCCAGCAGGCGATCACCGTGGTGATCCTCTTCAACGCGGCCACGCTGGGCATCGAGACCTCCGCCGAGGCGGTCGCCCGCTACGGCACGGAGCTGCACGTCGCCGACCACATCGCCCTGTACGTCTTCGTGGCGGAGATCTTGGCCAAGATCTATGTATACCGGTGGCGCTTCGTCCGCGACCCCTGGAACGTCTTCGACTTCGTGATCGTCGGTTTCTCGTTCCTGCCCACCGCGGGCGGCCTGTCGGTGCTGCGGGCCCTGCGCGTCCTGCGGGCGCTGCGGCTGATCTCCGTGGTGCCGTCGCTGCGCCGGGTGGTCTCCGCGCTGCTCACCGCCATCCCCGGGATGAGCTCGATCGTCGTCCTGCTCGGCCTGGTCCTGTACGTCGCCGCCGTCATGGGCACCAAGCTGTACGGCGCCGCCGCGCCGGAGTACTTCGGCGACCTGCCCACGTCGCTGTACACGCTGTTTCAGGTCATGACCGGCGACGGCTGGTCGGACATCAACCGCGAGCTGATGCGGACCCACCCCTCGTCGTGGATCTACTTCGTCGTGTTCGTGCTGATCTGCACGTTCGTCGTGCTGAACCTCTTCATCGCGGTCGTGGTGAGCGCGATGGAGGAGGAGGCCAGGGACGACCGCGCGACGCTCACCGAGCTGGCGGCCCTGCGCGAGGAGATCAGGAGCCTGCGCGAGAGCCTGGGCGAACGGGTGCACTCCGGACCTTCGATGCCGGTGCCCCCGGCCCATGATCGTCGCTTGCTAGACTCCGCCCATGCGGCTTCCGACGGACGCTGAGATCCGCGCACTGCACGCGAAACACGCGCCGACGAAGGAAGCGTTCGACCTCGTCCACACGCACTGCGAGATCGTCCGCGAGATCGCCCTGCGGCTGGCCGGCCGCGCCGGGCTCGACGTCGACGCCGAGCTGGTGCGGGCCGGAGCCCTGCTGCACGACATCGGCGTCTACCGGCTCTACGACGACGAGGGCCGGCTCGACCACGCCGGTTACGTGCGCCACGGGATCCTCGGCCACGAGCTGCTCCGCGAGGAGGGCTTACCCGAGGTCCTGTGCCGGTTCTGCTCCCATCACACCGGTGTGGGCATCACCCGGGGGGACGTGCTGCGGCAGGGCCTGCCGCTGCCGCCCCGCGACTATCTCGCCGAGTCGGCCGAGGAAGAGCTCGTGATGTTCGCCGACAAGTTCCACAGCAAGACCGACCCGCCGAGGTTCGTCACCGCCGAGACCTACGCGGCCCACGTCCGCCGGTACGGCGACGACAAGGCCGAGGCGTTCGCGGCGATGTGCGCCGCCTTCGGCGTCCCCGACCTGAAGCCGCTCGCCGCCGCTTACGAGCACGAGATCGTGTGACGGCCCCCGCGGGCGGCACGAGGGGCGGCGTGAGGGGCGGAGGGCGGCGGCTACGCCCTCGCCAGCAGCCGGTCGATCTGGGCCTCCAGCGGGGGCGCGCCGAGACGGTTGTCGATCTCGTCGTACGGCACCGCGGGCGGCTCGTCCACGCGGATGGCGCGCAGATATTCGGCGAACCTCTCCAGCTTCTGCCCGTCCCTGGCCAGGCCCCGGCGCACCAGCCGCTCCCGCAGCGTCGGGCCGTCGGAGCGGATCCAGACCAGGCGCACCTCGGGGCCGCCCAGCGCCTCCACCCACGCGTCCCACAGCGCGGCGTCGTGCACCTGGGAGGTGAAGGGGCCGCCGAGCATCACCGGGCAGCCGTGGGAGCGGATCTCCCGGGCCGTGGCGGTCATCCCGGCGTACTCGTGCCGCTTGACGTGCTCGTCGTACCACGGCCCCTCACGCTCGCCGACGGGCCTGCCGTACGCGGCGAGCGTGGCCTCGACGAAGCCGCCGTACATCGTGTCCTTGTCGAGCAGGGCGGGCACGGGGTCGAGACGGGCCAGCAGCAGGTCGCAGACGGTCGACTTGCCCGCGCCCGGCGGGCCGGACACCACCCAGACGGGAGCGCTCATCGCGGCGGGCCGTAGGGCTCGATGGGCGGATCGGAGAACGGCCCGCCGTCCGCTCCGCCGCCGACGCGCCGCCCGGCGTCCTCCGTCACCCGCAGGACGTACAGGTCCCTGGCCGGGTCGACCGGCACCAGGCCGTACGCGGCGTCGACCTCGTCCTCGGCGAGGCCGAGCCGCCGCATGGCGGCCTCCAGCGTGGCGGGCGCGGGCAGCCGCACGGTGATGAGCACATCGGCCACCTGCCCGCCTCCCCACGCTGGACGTCGTCTCGGCGGCGCCGCACCGTCGGGCCGCCTTCGCGGCTCCGCATGGTTTCGGGCCGCTCGCGCGGCTGTGTTGTCAGGCCGCCTTCGCGGCGCGGCGGCGCAGCGCGGCGATGACGCCGGCGGCGTCCACCACGCCGTATCCGTAGTCGTAGTCATACCCTACGGCACTGCGATCATCGGCCGTGCGGCGGAGCAGGGTCCGCAGCTGGGCGGTCGACAGCACCGTGGAGGGCCACCGGGAGCGCACGGCGGCGACCAGCCCGGCCGCGACGGGGCAGGCCGCCGAGGTGCCCGAGTCGGGCTCGTCGTCGCCGAGCGCGCCCGAGCCGGCGAAGTGCGTGTAGGCGCACAGATCGGGCTTGCGCCCGGCCAGCCGTCCGGGGCCCTGGGAGGAGTAGCCCACCCGCGTTCCCGTGGTGTCGACGCCGCCGATCGACAGCACGCGGGGATGCGAGTTGGCCCCGACGATGGGCCGGTCGGGGTAGGCGCACCTGCCGTCGGGGCACTGCCTCCCGCAGTTGCCCGCGGCGAACAGGATGTCCGCGCCCGCCTCGGCCAGGCTGCCGACGATCAGGTTGAACGGATGGGCGGGGTTGTCGGAGTAGTTGCCGGGGCTGCCGGGCGGGAAGTCCCAGCGCGGGGAGAACGACCCCCAGCTGTTGGTCACCACCAGCGCCCGCGACTCGGCGGGCTGGGCGTCGAGCACCTCGCGCAGGTGGGCGTACGCGGCGATCGCGTCGGACAGCAGGCCGTCGAGCGTCGAGCCGCCCCGCCGCCGGGTCAGCAGCACGGGCACGTCCAGGATCGACGCCTTCGGCGCGGCGATGAGCGCGTCGAAGGCGCACATCGTGCCGTGGTCCACCGGGAAGTCCCCCGGGGTTCCGGAGACGCTCTGGGGGCTCCAGCTTCGCTCCTGATCGACGGCGACGTCCTGGCCGCGGGCCGCCTTGAGGTAGGCCGCGTTGACGCCCGTGTCGACGACCGCGACGGGGACGCCGGAGCCGTCCAGCCCCTCGGCCGCCAGGTCGGGCACGCACAGCAGCCGTTCGACGTCGTGCCAGTCGCCGACGGCGGGGTCGCCCGCGCAGGTGAGCGTGGTCTCGATCGCCGGGTCGGCGTACACCGCGACCACGTCGCGGCGGGCCGCGGGCAGCAGGGCCATCCTGCTGGCGACCTCGTCGTCGGCGATCTCCCCGCGGACCACGACCGAGGCGTCCTGCGGCGCCATGGAGAAGACCAGCGGCTGGTTGAGCGACAGCGGGTCGCCGCCGGGGGCGGCGGGCATCGGGCGGGGCACGGCCACGGGGGCGTACGAGTGGTCGAGGACGACCCCGGGCAGGCCGTCGGCCACGTCCGACGTCGTCGACGGGACCGACGGGTCGGCGACGGCGGCGACCAGGTCGGGGGACGGACGCATCTGGATGAGTACGCGCACGACGAGTCCACTTCGTAACTAGGCGGATCGTGACTGTGTGGATACGTTACGTGACAACATTGCTGCATCCGGAAGGCGGCGTCCACGCGTTCCGGCGAAAACACGGCCCGATGTACGGGTGTGCGGCCGGGCGCCGCCCGTCCGGCGTCCGGCCGCTCAGCGGCGCCCGGTCAGAAGCCGCACAGCTCCGACAGGCTCTTGGCCGCCTTGTCGTTCGGGGTGGGGGTCGTGCGGGGGCTCGCCCCGGCGACGAGCGGCGTGCGCGAGGGCGACGGGCTGGGCGACGCGGTCCGGGCGGGCGAGCCCGACGGGCCGGTGGACGGCGTCGATCCCGGGGAGGCCGCCGGCGAGGCGGTGGCCGCGACGGCGCTGCGGCGGTCGGCCATCGACTCCCGGATCGCCTCCAGGGTCAGCCTCCTGATCTTGGCCCAGTCCGGGTTGCCGGTGTAGATGAGCGGCGGCACGAACTGAAGGCTGGTGATCTTCGCGTTGCGCACCTTCATGCCGAGGGGCACGAGGTGCTCCAGCAGGTCGCGGGGGATGTCGGTGCGGAACAGGTGCCGCGTCGCCGTGGCGATCTTGTTGAAGTTCGCGAGCACGGTGGCCGGGGTCACCTGCTGGGTGAGCGCGCCGATGACGCAGCGCTGGCGGGCCATGCGGGAGAAGTCGTCGCTGTCCACCCGCGAGCGGCCGTACCAGAGGACCTCCTCGCCGTTCAGCGTCCGGTATCCGGCCTTGATGGTCCCGGCGGTGCCGAACTTGCCGCCCCACTTGATGTCGCGCTCGACCCGGATCTTGAGCCCGCCGACCGCGTCGATCAGGGCGGCGAAGCCGTACATGTCGACCATCGCGTAGTAGTCGATGTGCAGGCCCAGCGTGTAGCCGATGGCGTCCTTGAGGGCCTGCGCGCCGCGGTTCCTGCCCCCCATGACCTGCGGGTTGTTGTCGGCCCAGTACCAGACCGAGTTGAGCAGCCCCTGCCCCTCGGCGTCGAAGCCGTTGGGGAACACCTTGCGCAGGGGGCTGCTCGCGGGGAAGCGGACGTACTGGAGGTTGCGCGGCAGGCTGAACAGGACGGTGTTGCCGGTGGCGATGTTCACGCTGGCCACGGTCATCGAGTCGGTGCGCACGCCGGTCCGGTTGCCCGCCGCGTCCGCGCCGATCAGCAGGAAGTTCACCCGCTTGCGGCCGTTCCACGGATCCTCCGCGCGTACGGGGACGGGGGTCGAGCCCTCCACCGGCGCCATCACGTCGTCGAGTAGCTGGTTGGCCGTCCTGATGGTGTTCGCGGTGAAGGCGAACGGGGCCATCACGGCCACGCACAGCACGCCCACGACGATGCCGGACACCACCTGCCCGGTCTGCGGCAGGCGCTGCGGGCGCAGCGCGACGAACGACAGGAGCACGAGCGTGAACCAGGCGAGCGCGCAGACCGCCGCGCCGACCATGACGGCGGTCAGCGTGCTGCCGCGCAGCGCCACGCCCGCGTTGTCCTTCAGGCGCAGGGCCAGGACCACCAGGGCGACCAGCACGACGCCGAACGTCGCGAGCAGCGCGACGCCGGTGCGGCGGTTGCCCGCCCGCAGGTGGGCCGCCCCGGGGAGGACGGCCGAAAGGGCCGTCCAGCCGATCAGGGAGGCGGTGGTCAGCGGACGACCGAAACGCGGCTCCCCGCCGCGTGTGGCCGCCCCAGGCGGCGGGCCCGTGGGCTCCTTGGTTTCCCCACTCCCACCACGCTGACCTGCACGCTGACCGCTCCGGGCATCCCCGGCGTCGTCAGCGGGACCCCCGCCTCGCATGGTTCACCGCTTTCTCCTCCGAAGCTGTGGCTAGGGATTCTAACCACCATGTCCGGACAAGGTTTACGCCAACCGATTGATCACGATACGGACGCGGCGCCGACGACCCAGGTGTTGCACTGGTAGACCTTCGGGCGCGTGTACCCCTGGCGGAACCAGGCGGCGTTGCTGCGGGTGCTTCCGTGGTCGCGCGGCCCTCCCGGCGGGTCGCCCAGGTGGCTGTACGCCCACAGGAGCGTGTTGCGCCGGGTCGCGTCGATCGGGTACGAGGCGGCGACCGAGCGCATGAACAAGCCGCCGAAGCACGTCGCCTGCAGCTCGTGGCGGCGGCTGAGCGCCAGCCTGCCGCTGCGCGAGGAGGAGTCGAGCGTCTGCCGCCACCAGGACTCGGAGATGCCCGACAGGCTCTGGATGTGATGGCCGTACTCGTGGGCCATCATGCTGATGATGATCCCGTTCCACGAGCCCAGAGGGCCGTACTCCCGCGCCATCGCCGAGGTGGAGGCGTAGATCGTGGCGTTGCTCGGGCAGTAGTACGGCACGTTGCTGCCGGGCGCGGGATAGTCGCCGCACGCGCCCCTGCCCTTGCGGGCCGCGATCATGTATCGGGGCGGGCTGAAGCGGATCCCGACCCGCTGCAGCGCCGGCGCCCACGCCTTGCCCATGCACGTGCCGGTCTTGAGGATCAGCGCCTTGAACTGGGCGTGGTTGTAGATGCTCGCGTTCCCGGCCCGGCAGTTCGTCCTGGCCAGCGACCCGGCCCGGTAGAGGGAGTTGTTCTTCGTCGTGCGGTTGAGCACCTGGGCCGGCCGCGACGTGGGCGTGGAGGTGGGCCTCGCGGTCGGCTTCGAGGTGGGTTCGGTGTCCGTGGTGGCCTCGTCCGTGGGGAACGGCGAGAAGGTGTAGGTCGGCAGCGCGACGGGCGAGACCGGTTCGCTGCGGCGCGACAGACCGGCCAGCGCGCCCACGACCACGACCAGCACGAAGACCAGCGCGAGCACGCCCATGAGCGCGCCGACGACCACCCCCGCGCCCGACTTGCGGCGCGGCGGACGCCAGGCGGGCGGCGGATACGGCGCGGCCGGCCCGCGCGGGGGAGGCGGAACCTGCGGAGCCCACTCCGGCTGCCCCGGCGGCGTCGCCTGGGGCGGGCCCGGAGGCGGTGGCGCCTGGAACGGCATGGCCTGGGGCTGCGCCTGAGGGTACGGCGCTTGCGGCTGCGGCTGACTGCCCGGCGGCGGGCCGTAGGGGTGGGCGCCGCGCTGGGGCGGCCCCGGGTAGGGGGCGGCTCCCCCCGGCGGCGCGGCGGGAGTCCCGCCGGCCGGCGCGCCGTACGCATTCGGAGTGCCGCTCCGCGGATACGCGCCGCCCTGGGGCGCGCCGTACGGGGGGCGGTACGGGCCGGAGGCCGGGGCGCCGGGGTGCCCGGGGACATGGCCGCCGGGAGCCTGATCGGTCGGCGCGGGGGAGCCGTGCTGCTGCCAGCCGCCCTGCGGCGCGCCGTACGGAGGGCCGTACGGTCCCGGAGCCGGGCCGGGGGGATTCGGTCCTTCCCGCGGCGGGCCGGGCACGGCCGGGTGCGGCGAATACGCCGCCCCTGAATGCGGCCCCGAATAGGGAGAACTCCCCGCGCGCGGTTCCTGGGGAGGGTACTGCTGCGCCACGACATTGCCCCCTTTGTGGATTTGGGGCAAAAGAATACTGATTTCTCATCCATCACGGATGTAGCGGATGTCGGGTACAATCCGTAATCGACCGACGTGATCTCTGCGATGTTCCGGAATCGCCGGGCTCGTCTGCCCTAGCGTTTTTCGCATGAATCTGCAGCAGCTCCGTTACGTGGTCGCCACTGCGGAGCACCGCACCATGACCGATGCCGCCAGATCGCTCTATATCGCGCAGCCCGCGCTGTCCCGCGCGATACGCGATCTGGAACGTGAACTCGGAATGACGCTTTTCGCGCGTTCGGGCCGCGGGGTCGTCGTGACGGCCCAGGGGCGCCGGGTCGTGAAGCTGGCTCGCGAGGCCCTCGACGCGGTGGCCGAGATCGAGGCCCTCGCGACGCAGAGCAACGCCTCCGCCGGCGCCGAACTGCGGATCGCGTCCACGCCGAGCCTGGAGCCCGGCCTCGCCGGGCGCCTGCTGCCCGCCTACGCGGCCGAGCATCCGGGCATCCGGGTCCACATCGTGCGGTGCGAGGGCCGGGAGGGGGTGGTCAGCGCGGTACGCGAGCAGCGTGCCGATCTCGGCCTGACCGATCTCCCGGTGCCCACCGACCTGGTGAGCCACCCGCTCGAACGCCAGGAGATCGTGCTGATCTCCCCGCCCGGCCTCGACCTGCCCGACCCCGTCCCCGTGACCCGGCTGGACGGCATGCGGCTGGTGTTACCCGCCCCCGGCAGCCCCCGCCGCAGGGAGTTCGACCAGATCTTCGCCGCGCACGGCGTCCGCCCGATCCCGGCCGTCGAGTCCGACGAACGCCGGAGCTGGCTGCGGGCCGTACGGGAGGGACGGGCGTCGCTGCTGTGGTACCGGGCCATGGCCGAGCAGGCGGCCAGGGCCGGCCTGACGGTGCGCTCGCTCGACCCCTGCCTCCGGAAGATCATCGCGGTCGTGCACGCCCGGCGGCGGCTGCCCGCGATGGCGCAGGACTTCCTGGCCCTGGCCGAGGGCGGCTCCGCGGCATGACCGTATGCACCGTTTTTGGATCGTTCCACCGGCATTTCCGGCCGGACCATCGCATTCTCTAGCGGTGGCCCCGCGCTGTGATCCGGCGCCGGGTCCGCGCGTCCGCGGACCCGGCCTGGAGTACGCTGGCGGCGATGTCCACTAAGCCGATGCCCGCCGAGGCGCCCGGCCGGCCGTCCGTCCTGCGCCTGCGCGGCCGTGCCTTCGGCCCCGGCGACTTCGCGGTCATGGCCGTGGTGAACCGGACCCCCGACTCCTTCTACGACAAGGGGTCGACCTACGCCTTCTCCGCCGCGGTGGACGCCGCCTCCCGCCTCATCGAGGAGGGGGCGGACATCGTCGACATCGGCGGCGTGAAGGCCGGTCCCGGCACCGAGGTCGACCCGGCCGAGGAGATACGCCGCGTGGCCGAGGTCGTCGCGGCGGTGCGCGAGCGGCACCCCGACGTGGTCATCAGCGTCGACACCTGGCGCTCGGAGGTCGCCAAGGTCGTCGCCGAGGCGGGGGCGGACCTGCTCAACGACACCTGGGGCGGCGTGGACCCCCACCTCGCCGAGGTCGCCGCGGCGTACGACATCGGCCTGGTCTGCGCGCACGCGGGGCGGGTGCGGCCGCGCACCCGGCCGCACCGCGTCGCGTACGACGACGTGGTGGCCGACGTGGTCGCGTACACGACGGGCCTCGCGGAGCGGGCGGTCGCCGCGGGCGTGCGCCGCGACGCGATCCTCATCGACCCGGCGCACGACTTCGGCAAGAACACCTGGCACTCGCTGGAGATCAGCAGGCGGCTCGGCGAGCTGACCGCCACCGGGTGGCCGGTGCTGGTGGCCGTGTCCAACAAGGACTTCGTCGGGGAGACGCTGGGCGGCCTGCCGGTGGAGGAGCGCCACGCGGGCACGCTGGCCACGCTCGCCGTGTCGGCGCTGCAGGGCGCCCGGGTGTTCCGCGTCCACGACGCGGCGAGCGCCCGCACGGCCCTCGCCGTCGTCTCCCGCCTCGCCGGCACGCGGCACTAGGCGGCCTTCCGGCGTGGAGTGAGTCGATTCAATCCACTTCGCCCGGAGGCCCCATGCCCCACTGGTGAGGCCCGCCTCGCGGCGTTCCCGGCCCACCGGGGGGCCGCCGCCCATGGCTCCGCTGTGGCCTCCTCCGCCGTGCGACGCGTCCATCTGACTCGCGACGGGCGGCGTCCGCGAGGCGCTTTCGAGCACGCCTTCGGCCGCGCTCCCGGGGCGGGCGCGGGCGGGGACGGCCGTCACGGGGGTGACCATGTCGCGATCAAAGCGGTGGACACGGCGCTCGCGCCTGGTTAAGGTGACGGCCATGTCGAGCCCCGAGGCGTCAAGACGCTAGCCACCGGTCATTCGGTGGCTGAGCCGTCGCGCGGCTGACCGCCGCGCCGAGCATCGCAGCGCCGGTTCGCCGCGCTGCCGGAGCCGCCCCCGCACGGGGCCGGCGGGTTTCTCCACGGCTGTCATGCCGCGTGCGTCGCGGCGGGCCGCCGTCCATCGTGCTCGTAACGCTGTCTCGTAATGCCGGGGCTCCCGCGCGCCGGTCGCGGCACGCGGCGGCGTCCGCCCGCCACCGAATCACCCTCGTACGGGCCGCTTCTCCCGGGCTCCGCACCACGGCCGCCGACATGCCGGCCGGCTCGGCTCGCCGGAACCCGGGTTCCCGCGCGCGGTGATCCCGTGTGCCCGGCCGGACGGCCGCCTCGCCGCCCCGCCGTGGTTTCCCGGTGGCTCGCCGCGTCCGCATCGATCTCCGTGACCTCTTACGACGCGGTGTGGAGTTGTCATGCCGATAGCCGTCTACATGCTCGGACTGGCGGTCTTCGCCCAGGGCACGTCCGAGTTCATGCTGTCGGGCCTGGTTCCCGGCATCGCCCGTGACCTGCACGTGTCCGTATCGGCCGCCGGGGCGCTGACCTCGGCCTTCGCCGTCGGGATGATCGTCGGCGCGCCGCTGACCGCCGTTCTCGGCATTCGCTGGCCGCGACGGCGCGCGCTGCTGGTCTTCCTCATCGCCTTCATGATCGTGCACGTGGTGGGCGCGATCACCACCAGCTTCGCCGTCCTGCTGGCCGCCCGCGTCGCCGGGGCGCTGGCCAACGCCGGTTTCCTGGCCGTGGGGCTGGCCACGGCGACCGCGCTGGCGGGACCCGCCGCCAAGGGCCGGGCCGCCTCCGTGCTGCTCGGCGGGATCACGCTCGCCTGCGTGGCCGGGGTGCCGGCCGGCGCCGTGCTCGGCCAGCTGTGGGGCTGGCGCTCGGCGTTCTGGGCGGTGGCGCTCGTCTCGGTGCCGGCCGTCGTCGCGGTCGCGCGCTCCGTCCCCGCCACCCCGCCCGGCGCCGCCGCGCCCGACGCGCGCCGGGAGCTGCGGGCGTTGCGCCGGCCCCGGCTGCTCGTGGTCCTGCTCCTGGGCGCGCTGGTCAACGGCGCGACGTTCTGCACCTTCACCTACCTGGCCCCGGTGATCACCGACGTCGCCGGGTACGGCCGGCACTGGGTGCCGGTGCTGCTGGCGCTGTTCGGCCTCGGGTCGTTCGCCGGGGTGTCGATCGGCGGCCGGATGGCCGACACCCGGCCGATGCGGCTGCTGCTGCCCGGCGGCCTGGCCCTGCTGGCGGGCTGGGTCCTGTTCGGCGCGGCCGCGGGCGACACGGCGGCGGTGTTCGTGCTCGTCTTCACGCAGGGCACGCTGTCGTTCGCGGTCGGCTCCACGCTGATCACGCGGGCGCTGTACGCCGCGTCGGACGCGCCGTCCCTGGGCGGCTCGTTCGCGACCGCCGCGCTCAACGTGGGCGCGACCGCCGGGCCCCTTTTGGGCGGGGCCGCCATCGACGCGGGGCTGGGCTACCGCGGCCCGCTGTGGGTCAGCGCGCTGCTGGTGGCGCTGGCGTTCGCCGCTGCGGCCCCGGCCTTCCCGGCCCTGGCGGCACGGCGGGCCGGCGAGCCCGGCACCGCCGCAGAGGCCGCCCGGAACGACGATGATCGGGAGGACGGGCCCGTCAGGAGTACATGACCGACAGGAACCGGACGAGGATCGCCTCGCGGGTCGCGGGCGGCAGCGCGTCCAGCACGGCGTTCACGACCGCCATCCCCGGCTGCGAGGCCGCCCCGGACTCCGCCGCCGTCCCGGGCCGCGCCGTGGCGGTGAGATCGATCCCCACCGACGCGGCCAGCTCGGCGAACGTGGCGTCGTCCAGCGCGTCGAGATCGAGGGACGCGATGAGCTCGGGCAGGCCCTCGGGCACCTCGGCCGGTCCCCGCCGCCGGGCGGCCTCGGCCGCCTCCGCGATCACCTCCAGCATGGCGTCCACCCCCGCCAGCGTCACACCGGTCACCGTGATGTGGATGTTGGCGGGGATCCCGGCGTACGACAGCTGCGGCTGGAGGAACCAGCCGAGCCGGCGCGCCTCGTCGGCCAGCACGAACACGTCCACCTCCGGCGACCCGGCGACCGCGACCAGGGCGGCCTGCGGCTCCCCGAGCACCCGCAGGCCGGGGATCTTCCCCACGCCCTCCACCAGCCGCCGGGTCGCCTCCAGCGTGCGGCGGCCGAGCTCCAGGTAGCCCTGCCGGCCGAGGGCCTGCAGGGTGGCCCAGGCGCCGCCGAGCGGGCCGGCCGACCGCGAGCTCTGCACGGTCGCGTTGATGATCGTGTAACCGGGCCAGGCCGCCGAGGCGAAGTAGGCCCGGCGGCGCAGCTCCGCGTCGCGGAACAGCAGCACCGACGCCCCCTTCGGCGCGTACCCGAACTTGTGCAGGTCGCAGGAGATCGAGGTGACGCCGGGCACGCTCAGGTCGAAGGGCGGGATCGCCGCGCCCGCCTCGCGCAGCCACGGCAGCAGCCAGCCGCCCACGCAGGCGTCCACGTGGCACGGCACGCCGCGCGCGGCGGCGAGCGCGGCGACCTCCTCGACCGGGTCGACGACGCCCTGCGGGTAGGACGGGGCCGACACCACCGCCAGCGCCGTGCGGTCGTCCAGCGCGTCGCCGAACGCCTCGGCCGAGGCGCGGTAGGTGACCGGGTCGACCGGCACCGGCACGATCTCCAGGCCGAGGTAGTGCGCGGCCTTGTGGAACGCCGGGTGCGCGGTGACCGGCAGCACGACCCGGGCCGCGCCGGGGCGGGCGTCGCGCGCCGCCTTCACCGCCAGCATGATCGACTCGGTGCCGCCGCTGGTGAAGATCCCCGGCGCGCCGGGCCGTCCCAGCAGCTCGGCGACCGCCCCGACGACCCGCCGCTCCAGCGCGACCATGCTGGGGAAGGCCGTGGGGTCGAGCATGTTGACCTCGAGCATCTCCGCGTACGCCCGGTGCGCGGCCTCGTGCACCTCCGGCAGGCCGGTGTCGTAGACGTACGCGGTCACCTTGCCGCCGCGCACCGGCAGGTCGGCCGCCTTGAGGGCGGTCAGCTCGGCGAGCAGTTCGGTGACGGGCCTGCCGTACTCGGGAAGCATGCACACTCCTCAACGTGCCAGGGGGAGCCGGACGACGGCGCGAAGTCCGGGGGAGGCGTCCTCCAGGTGGACCGTACCGCCGTGGGCCTCGACCGTGGTGCGCACGATCGCCAGACCCAGCCCCGCGCCGCCGTCGTCGCGGCTGCGGGCGTCGTCGAGCCGGGTGAACCGGTCGAACACCCGCTCCCGGTCCTCCGGCGGGATGCCCGGCCCGTCGTCGGTCACGGTCAGCTCGGCGACGCCTTTCTCGGCGCGCACGCCGATCCGGACCGTGGACGCCGCGTGCCGCAGGGCGTTGTCCACCAGGTTGGCCAGCACCCGCCGCAGATCCAGCGCGTCGCCCAGCACGACCGCGGGCGCGCCGGGCGCGAGGTCGAGGCCGAGGCCGTGCCGCTCGGCCGTACGGCGGGCCATGTCGGCCAGGTCGACCGGCTCCCGGCGGCCCAGGCGGCCCTCGTCGAGCCGGGCGAGCGCGAGCAGGTCCTCGGCGAGACGGGACAGCCGGAGGGTGTCCTCGAGCACCCCCTCGGCCGTCTCCTTCCAGTCCTGCCCCTCCGGGTGGCTGAGCGCGACCTCGAGCTGGAGCCTGATGCTCGCGAGCGGGCTGCGCAGCTCGTGCGCGGCGTCGGAGACCAGCGCCCGCTGGCGCGCGTCGGCCTCCTCAAGCCGCGCGAGCATGTCGTTGAGCGTCGTGGCCAGCGCGTGGACCTCGTCGCGCGCCTCCGGCACCGGCAGCCGCCGCGACCGCGCCGTCGCGCCCACCTCCGCCGCGCCCCGCCGCAGCAGCGCGATCGGCCGCAGCGTGCGCCCGACGACCAGCCACGAGACCGCCGCCAGCAGCGCGAGCAGGAGCGGCATGCCGGCGATCAGCACGTGGCCGGTGGTCGCCAGGCTGCTCTCCACCTCGGCGAACGACCGCGCCACGATCACCGTGACGCCGCGGTCGGCGCTGAGGACCCGCACCCGCAGCGGCCCCGGCAGGGCGTACGGCCGGCCGTCCAGGAAGAGGGGCTCGCCGGAGCGCGCGGCGGCCCGCCGAGCCTCGGCGGACAGCAGGGGGACCAGGCGGTCGGTGTTCGGGGTGGCGTCGACGATCCGCCCGTCCCGGTCGAGCACCTGCACGATCGTGTTGTCCACCGGGACGACGGGGTCGGACAGCCGGCCCGCGTCCGACAGCGCGACGATCTCACGCCCCCGCTGGTAGACCCGGTCGTCGATGCCGCGGACGAGCGCCTCGCCGAGCACCGCGACGAACACGTACGCCGACACGGCGAGGGCGAGCGCCACCACGGCCGTCGCCGCGGCGGTCACCCGGAACCGCAGGCTCTGCCGCCGCCACCACGTCACCGGGCGGGTGAGCAGACCGGACACGCTCAGCCGCCGTCGCTCGCGAGCCGATATCCGGCCCCGCGCACGGTCTGCAGGGCGGCGCGGCCGAACGGCGTGTCGATCTTCCTGCGGAGATACCCGACGTACACCTCGACCACGTTCGGGTCGGTGTCGTAGGTGTCCCACACGTGCTCGAGGATCTCCGGCTTCGACACCACCTCGCCCGGCCGGCGCATCAGGAACTCCAGCAGGGCGAACTCCCTCGGCGTCAGCTCGATCGGGGTCTCGCCCCGCGTGACCACCCGCGCCGCCGGGTCGAGCGACAGGTCGCCCGCGCGCAGCACGGCCGGCCTGCGGCCGCCGCCCCGGCGCAGCAGCGCCCGGAGCCTGGCCACCAGCACCACGTACGAGAACGGCTTGGTGAGATAGTCGTCGGCGCCGAGGTCGAGCCCGTCGGCCATGTCATACTCGCCGTCCTTGGCCGACAGCATGAGGATCGGCACCCAGTTCTCCTCCGCGCGCAGCTGCTTGCACACGTTGTAGCCGGACATGCCGGGCAGCATGATGTCGAGCACGACCACGTCGTAGTCGCCGACGCGGGCCAGGTGCAGGCCCTCGATCCCGTCGTGCGCCAGGTCGACGGCGAAGCCCTCCGCCTGCAGCCCGCGGCGCAGCGCCGCCGCCATCCGCCGCTCGTCTTCGACCACCAGAACCCGCATTGCCCCAGTGTGACCCCTTCCGGGCGAGCCGGCGCGGCGAGCCTGAGAGCTCTCTCAGTCCGTCTCAGCGTCGGCACAGGAACGTCCCGGCAGCCTCGGGTCGTCAGGTTTTCCGCCCATAGTGGGAGATGTGAAATGTCGAAGAGAGCCCGCGCCGTGAGGTGGGGAGTGCCGGTGGCCGCGGTGGCCGTCGTGGCGGCGGCCGTGGGGACCGGACCGGTGATCGCGGCGGTGCGCAGCGACCCGTCCCTTCCGGAGCGCACGGCCGAGCAGCTGCTGGCCGACGTCGCGCGCACCTGGCAGAACGGCCGGATGCCGCAGATGTCCGGCACGATCGTCGAGACGGCGTCGCTCGGCCTGCCCGCGCTGCCCGGCCTGACGACGCCGCCCGGGCACGCCGGGGCCTCGCCGGTGTCGCTGCTGTCGGGGTCGCACCAGCTCAAGATCTGGTACGCCGGGGAGGACCGGTTCCGGCTCATGCTGCCGGGGGAGATGAGCGAGACCGACCTGATCGCCAACGGCGGCACGGTGTGGCTGTGGGACAGCGCCGCCAACACGGCGACCCGCCTCACCACCCCGGAAGGCCACGACCACGCCGCGCACACCCCGTTCCCGACGCGGTCCGGGCTCGCCTCGCCGTACGCGACGCCGGACCGGCTCGCCCGGCAGGTGCTGGAGGCGGCCGGCGCCGACACCGCGATCAGCGTCGGCGACGCCGTCACCGTCGCGGGCCGCGCGGCCTACCAGATCGTGCTGACGCCCAAGCCGGCCGACTCGCTGATCAAGGACATCCGGGTGGCGCTCGACGGCGAGAAGCTGATGCCGCTGCGCGTCCAGGTGTACGCCAAGGGGGCGGCCGAGCCGGTCTTCGAGGTCGGCTTCGAGTCGCTGTCGTTCACCGCCCCCGCGCCGGAGAACTTCACCTTCACCCCGCCGCCCGGCGCCAAGGTCGAGCAGGAGGCGGTGTCGCCCCCGGCCGGGCACCGGCCGCGGGAGGCCGCCCACGCGCACGACCACGACCACGACGACCACGGCCGCGTCGTCGGCTCCGGCTGGGACAGCGTGCTCGTCACCGCCCTGCCCGACCTGTCCGGCGCGAAGCGGGACGAGGACCGGCACGGCGGCGTGGACCTCGCCGCGCTGCTCGACGGCCTGGAGAAGGCGGCCACCCCCGTCAGCGGGGAGTGGGGCAGCGGCCGGCTGCTGCGCACGAAGGTCGTGTCGATCCTGATCACCGACGACGGCCGCCTGCTCGCCGGCGCCGTGACCCCGCAGGCCCTCTACCGCGCGGCCGGCGCGAAGGGATGAGCGGGGTGAAGGGATGAGCGAGCCCACGCACCGCGGACGGACGGGGATCGCGGTGGACCGGGCGGACGCGGTGACGGCGGGCACGCGCGCGGGGGCGCCACGGGAGGACACCGGGGCGCCCCCGCCCTCCCCCGCGGAGGCGGGCGCGCACGCCATCGTCACGTCCGGTCTCACCAAGCGCTTCCGCGGCGGCCAGGTGGCGGTCGACGACCTCGACCTGGCCGTGCCGCGCGGATCGGTCTTCGGCTTCCTCGGCCCCAACGGCTCGGGCAAGACCACGACGATCCGCATGCTGCTCGGCCTGGTCGCCCCGACCTCCGGCACGTGGTCGCTGCTCGGTACGGCCATGCCCGCCGGGCTGGCCCGGGCGCTGCCGCGCGTCGGCGCGGTGGTCGAGGGGCCGGCCTTCTATCCGTACCTGTCGGGCGAGGCGAACCTGCGCCGCCTCGACGCGGCCGACCCGGGGGCCGACCCCCGGACGGCGCGGGCCAGGATCGGCGCGGCGCTGGAGCGGGTGGGGCTGACCGCCGCGGCGGGCAAGCGCTACCGCAACTACTCCCTGGGCATGCGCCAGCGCCTGGCCATCGCCGCCGCGTTGCTCGCCCCCAGGGAGCTGCTCGTGCTGGACGAGCCCACCAACGGTCTCGACCCGCAGGGCACCCGGGAGGTACGCGCGCTGATCAAGGACATCGCGGAGGACGGCACCACCGTCTTCGTCTCCTCCCACCTGCTGAGCGAGGTGGAGCAGATGTGCACCCACGTCGGCGTCATGCGCACCGGCAGGCTCGTCGCCCAGGGTCCGATCGCCGCGCTGCGGGCGTCGGGCCGGCCGCCGCGCCTGCGCGTGGAGACGCCGGACGTCGGCACGGCGGCGACGGTGCTGGCCGGGGCCGGGCTGCGCGACGTGCGCGCCGGGGACGGCGAGGTCACCGCGGACGCCGGTGACGAGGCGCCGGAACGCATCTGCGCGCTGCTCGTCGGGGAGGGCGTGGCCGTACGCGGCTTCGGCGTGGTGCGCCCCACGCTCGAGGAGGTCTTCGTGGGACTGACGGGGGAGGGGTTCGATGTCGGTGCGTGAGATCGTGACACCGGCCCGGCCCGACGCGCGGGACGGCGGCACCGGCCCGGCGGCGACGGCCCGGACACCGGAGCCGGGGACCTGGCGGGGGAGCGGAGCGGGGGCGCGGCATCTGACGCGGCTGCTGGCCTCCGAGATCGCGCTGACGTTCCGCCGCCCGCGCAACCTCGCGATGCTCGGGGTGCTCGCGATCGTGCCGGTGGTGATCGGCGTCGCGGTGCGGGTCGCCTCCGAAAGCGACGCGGGCGGCTCGATCGTCGGCCAGATCGCGGGCAACGGCCTGACGCTGACGTTCGCCGCGTTCGCCGTCATGATGCCGATCGTGCTGCCGCTGACCGTGGCGGTCGTGGCGGGCGACGCCGTCGCCGGCGAGGCGGCCCAGGGCACGCTGCGCTACCTGCTCGTCGCCCCGGCGGGCCGGACCAGGCTGCTGCTGGTGAAGTACGTCAACGTGATGGTCTTCTGCCTCGCGGCGTGCGCGGTGGTGGCGCTGTCGGCGCTGGCGGCCGGGCTGGTGCTGTTCCCGGCCGGGCCGGTGACGCTGCTGTCCGGCACGACGATCCCGGCGGCCGAGGCCCTGCTGCGCGCCGGGGTGGTCGTCCTTTACGCCACCGCGGGGCTGGCGGCGCTCGGCGCGGTCGCGCTCGCGGTCTCCACCCTCACCGAGGCGCCCATCGGGGCGGTGGCCGCGAGCGTCGTGCTGGTCGTGGTCAGCCAGGTGCTGACCGCGATCCCGCAGGTCGCGGCCGTGCGGCCGATCCTGCTGACCTCGTGGTGGGGCGCGTTCGACGAGGCGCTGCGGACGCCGATGGCGGCCGACCGGATGGGCCGGGGGCTGTTCGTCTTCGCCGCCTACGCGCTGATCTTCGGCTCCGTCGCCTGGTCGCGCCTCACGAGCAAGGACATCACGGCGTAAAGGCTGCCCTTTGCCGTTCTTTGTCGCTAGTGTTGCCGCGGACCTCTCACCGAAGGCGGTTGTTCATGCGGCACTTCTTCGGGCTGCTCCTGGGCGTTGTCGTCGCGGCGGCTCTTCTCCTCGGTGGTGGATGGGCGTCCCAGGAGGCGGTCCGGGGGGCGGCGCAGAGCATCGACCCGGCCAGGGACACGCGGATGCTGATCGCCCTGGGGGTGATGGCCGCCGTCGGCCTGCTGCTCGGGCTGGTGCTGGTCGCCCGGGTGTCTCCGCTTGCGGCGTTCGTCCCGTCGATGGCGCTGCTGGCCTGGACCGTGGTCTACGTCCTCGACGTGTCGCGCGCCGCGAGCCTCGTGCCGACCGGGTCGTCGGTGCACGCCGAGCTGCTGCAGGCCGGCCGGGGCATGCTCACCCTGCTGTCCACCGGCGTGTACGGCATGCTCGGCATCGCGCTGTTCCTCCCGGTGCTCATGCCGTCCCGCTGGGCCGGCCCGGAGCGGGACGAGGAAGAGGAGGAGTACGAGGAGTCCCTCGGCTACTGACCCCGAGGTCGTCACTCGGCCCCCGAGCCCGAGGCGTGCGGCATCGGCTCCCGGGCCTGAGGGACGTGCCTCACCGAGATGTCTCTCGGCCCTCGCCGCCGGGGCGCGGCGGCCTGCTTTTCCGGCCGCGCTCCGCGCAAGACACCGGCGCGGGGCGCGCATGAAACCCGGCCCGCCGCGTGCTGCCTTGCGCGTGGAAGCCGCCCTGTGCGAGGCGCTCGTGCGGGGCGGTCGCGCGTCGGGACCCCGCCCGTCGGGGCGGCCACGCCCGCGTCCCGCCGCCGGCGAGCTTTGCCCGGCGTTTACCCGCGACACGCGGCGGCCCGGGTTGACAGCACGCACGCCGGGGCAGCGGAGCATCCGTACAACCACCCATGGCCTCCTATGCCCTTCGGCCGTTACTCTGTCGTAACAAGGCTGTAAGGGGGGTGAAACATGCCAGCAGGTAGAACGGATGACCAATCGGGGAATGTCCCTTTTGGGAGGCTTGCATGGGTTATGAACTGAATGTAGACGTTCACCCGGAATATCCGGTCAGCTGGCAGGCCGCCGCGATCAACGGGGTCCTGCGGGGCACCATGAAGCCGATCTCCAGCATCCTCGTGCGCAACACCGCGGGCATGGCCTTGGCCAGCCGCATCATGGGCCTCGGCGAGCGGGTGCCCAACTGCCCCAAGCACGTGTCCGTCGTCCCGGGCGCTTTCGGCTCGTGCCGAGGGGAATGGGTGCACGGCGGACCCGGCCTGGACGAGAGCAAGGCGGTGCTCTACTTCCACGGCGGGGCCTACTTCGTCTGCTCCCCGGCGACCCACCGGCCGATCACCTGGCGGTTGTCGGCCGCCGCCGGACGCCCGGTGTTCTCCCTCGACTACCGGCAGGGCCCGGTCCACTCCCTCCCGGAGTCGCTCACCGACGCGCTCCGGGCGTACGAGTGCCTGCTCGACCGCGGCTACGCCGCCCGGGACATCGTGCTCGCCGGAGACTCGGCCGGCGGCCACCTCACCCTCGCGACGCTGCTGGCCCTCCGCGACCGCGGCATGCCCCTCCCCGCAGCGGGCATCTGCCTGTCCCCCTGGGCGGACCTCAGCTCGAGCCGCAAGCGCGCCAACGTCTGGTCCGACCCCATGCTCCCCGCCGGCCGCGTCGACTGGCTCGCCCGCCGCTGGACCGCCGGCCTCGACCGCTACGACCCGCTGGTGTCCCCCGTGTACGGCGACTACACCGGCATCCCCCCGCTGATGATCGTCACCGGTTCCACCGAGGTCCTGCGGGACGAGGCCCGCTCCGTCGCCGTCAGCGCCCGCGAGTACGGCGTGCGGGTGACCTACGAGGAGTGGAGCCGCATGCCGCACGTCTTCCCGCTCTTCGCCGACGTCCTCCCCGAGGGCCGCCTCTTCTTCGATCACGTCTCCCGCTTCCTCGACGCCGTCCACGCCTACCACGTCTCCGGCAGCGAGGCCGAGGCCGCCTGACCGCCGGGCGGTTCACCGGACTTCGCGCGGAGCACGGATGAGCGCGTCGAGGTCCTTGCCGTACGCGTGCTCGGGCGCTTGCGGGCACGCCGGACGAGGTGTGCGGGGATCTGGAGCAGGAGACGGCGCGGGACGGCGGGTGTGGCTGTGTGCGGGTCCGGGGGGTGGTCGAGGGGAGCAGGCGTAACCGGGCCGGCGGATCGGCGGCGAGCGTGACCGGCCGGCACCATGCCTGGGTCGGCGCCATTGCCGAATGCTCCGGACGAATGGGGTCGATCGCGAGCTGATCATGGTGTCTCTCGGCGCGTGCCCTGACCCTCGGTGTGACTGTCTTTTTGTGGCTTATGGGACTTATGTGACCTGCGGTTTCTCCGTTCGGCCTAACTAGAAGGCGCTATTGGCCTTACCTCTCATGCCGCTTGTCGCCACTTGACCCGCGTGGCGCGGTCCAACCGGTCACAGTGGCTGTGCGGCACTTCGAGAGAGGTAGCTTCCGTATGGCGCGTGGCGGAACGGCTCCCCAGCACGGCATGCCTCCCGGGGTGCGCCCCCTGACGGTGGGCGACCCGGTCGTCATCGGCCGCTATCTGCTGCTCGGCCGCCTGGGCAGCGGCGGCATGGGCGTGGTCTACCTGGCCCAGCACCCCCGCGGGGGATTCGTCGCGCTGAAGACGCCGCATCCGGTGCACCTCGGCGACCCCACGCTGCGGGCCCGCTTCGCGGAGGAGGTCGCGCTCTCCCGGCGGGTGGTGCCGTTCCTCACCGCCGCCGTCATCGAGGACGGTCACGACGGCGAGCGGCCCTATCTCGTCACCGAGTACGTCCCCGGCCCCGCTCTCTCCCAGGTCGTCGCCGCCGGGGGCCCGCTCACCCCCGATCTCGCGTACGGCGTGGCCCTCGGCACGGCCGGCGCGCTGACCGCCACGCACGAGGCCGGGCTGGTCCACCGGGACCTCAAACCCGGCAACGTGCTGCTGTCGCCGCGCGGGCCGTTCGTCATCGACTTCGGGATCGCCCGCGACCTGGACGTCGCGGTGGCCCACACCCAGGCCGGGCAGATCATGGGCAGCCCCGGCTGGGTCGCGCCCGAGCGGCTGCGGGGCCACCGCGCCATCCCCGCCTCCGACGTCTTCTCCTGGGGCTGCCTGGTCGCGTTCGCGGCGACCGGGATGCATCCGTTCGGCGGCGGCGACCTCGACGCGCTCACCCGCCGCATCCTGGTCGAGGAGCCGCGCATCGACGCCGTGCCGAAGCCGCTGCGCGAGGGCGTGGCGGCGGCGCTGCGGCGCGAGCCCGCCGACCGCCCGGACGCGGCCGATCTGCTGGCCTTCCTGCTCGCGGCGGGCGGGGTCCACGCGACCGACGACCCCCGGCGGGCGGTCGCCGCCGTGCTCGGCGAGATCTGGCAGCCCGTGCCCTACCCCGCCGCCGCGCTCGGCAGGCGTACGCGGACCGCTCAGGGCCCGACACAGAGCCCGGCGCAGCAGGAAGCGGCACAGAGGTCGGCACAGGGCAGGGCGGCCCGGCGCCGGGTGGCGCGATCGCGGGGGCAGATGTCGCACGCGGGCTTCGCGGCGCTGGCCACCGTGACGATCGCCGCGGTGACCGTGGTCGCGGCGGGTGCCGGATCGGCCCGCATGCAGCGGACGGCCGACCCGCCGCCCGCGCTGCCCGTGGTCATCCCCGGTGAGGACAGCGCCCTGCCGCCGGACGACGTGCTCGGCTCCACCCGGCCGCCGGTGGTGCCGATCGCGGACGGCGCCCGGCCCAGGGTGACGGTGACGGCCACGCGGACCATGCCGCCTCCCCGGCCGTCCTCCGCACCGCCCTCGACGACGCCCCCGGAGCCGGCCCCCGCGGAGCCGGGCGGGAACGGCGCGTGGACCGCCCCGCCGCGGGCCCGGGTGACCCTGCGCCCGCCGGCGAACGGGCACTGCCTCACCGGGCGGCCGAGAGACTGCCGTACGGCCCGGCCGTCCCCGCCGGACCGGATCGGGCAGTCGGGACCGCCGGGGCAGGGCCACTCCCCGCAGCCGTCCACGGGGATCAGCCCCGATCCGCAGTGGGGAGACGGGGAGTCTCCCCCGCCCGCCCAGAGCCCGCAGCCGGAGAGCCCGCAGCCGGAGAGCCCGCAGCCCGGCGTCGTGGTCACCCCCGCGCCGTCCATTCCCTGAAACGCCGTCGTGGGCGGGCGAGCCCATGCAGCATGCTGTGTGTTCATGGACGCAGCTCTCGAACTCGACGACGTGACCGTCCGCGTGGTCGGCCGGACCCTGGTGAGCGGGGCCGACTGGCGGGTCGAGCACGGCCAGCACTGGGTGATCCTCGGTCCCAACGGCGCGGGAAAGACGACGATGCTCTCGGTCGCCGCCGCCGTACGCCATCCGAGTTCCGGGACGGCCACCGTGCTCGGGCGCAGGCTCGGCCGGGTCGACCTGCGGGAGCTGCGCCGGAGCATCGGCCTGGTCGCGGCCAGCCAGCGGCTCGTGGACGAGGCGCTGCTGGAGCAGGAGGGCGCGACCGCGCTGACCGTCGTGCTCACCGGGCACACCGGGACGAGCGCGCCGCTGTGGGACCGGTACGGCGAACAGGAGCGGGAGCGGGCGCACCGGCTGCTGGCCGACCTCGGCTGCAAGGACCTGGCCGACCGCAGGTTCCAGGTGTGCTCGCAGGGGGAGCGGGCCAGGATCCGGGTGGCCAGGGCGCTGATGGCCGACCCGGCGATCCTGCTGCTCGACGAGCCCTTCGCGGGCCTCGACCTGCCGGCCAGGGAGGACCTGATCGAGGCGCTGGAAGACCTGGCCCGCACCCGGCCGGGGCTCACGACCGTGATGGTGACGCACCACCTGGAGGAGGTGCCCGCCACCACCACGCACGCGCTGCTGATGCGGGACACCCGCATCCTGACCGCAGGCCCCGTGGAGGAGGTGCTCACCGGGCCGAACCTGTCCGACTGCTTCGGTCGGCGCCTGCGCATCGACTCGCTGGACGGCCGCTGGTACGCCCGCGCCCTGCGCCTGTGACGCCGCCCCGGGACCTTCCCGCGTACGGCGAGGCCCCGCCGCCGATCCGTCAGATCCCCGGGGGTGACCTGCGGACGGGCGACGGGGCCCGTAATCGACCTGTGTCTAGTGAGCCCCGGCGAACTGCGCCTCCTCCGTCGAGCCCCGCAGGGCCGTCGTGGAGGAGTCCGGCGCGATGGCCGTGCTGACCAGGTCGAAGTATCCGGTGCCGACCTCGCGCTGGTGGCGGGTGGCGGTGTAGCCGCGCCGCTCGGCGGCGAACTCGGCCTCCTGGAGCCCGACGTACGCCGTCATGCCCTCCTCGGCGTAGCCGCGGGCCAGGTCGAACATCGAGTAGTTCAGCGAGTGGAAGCCGGCCAGGGTGATGAACTGGAACTTGTACCCCATGTGGCCGAGCTCGCGCTGGAACTTGGCGATCGTCGCGTCGTCCAGGTGCTTCTTCCAGTTGAACGACGGCGAGCAGTTGTAGGCGAGCATCTGGTCGGGGTACACCCGCTTGATCGCCTCGGCGAACTCGCGGGCCACGTCCAGGTCGGGCGTGGAGGTCTCCATCCACAGCAGGTCGGCGTACGGCGCGTAGGCCAGGCCCCGGGCGATGCAGGCGTCCACGCCGTTGCGGACCCGGTAGAAGCCCTCGGCGGTGCGCTCGCCGGTGCAGAACTCGCGGTCGCGGGGATCGACGTCGCTGGTCAGCAGCGTCGCGGCCTGGGCGTCGGTCCGCGCGATGACCAGGGTGGGCACTCCCGCCACGTCGGCCGCCAGCCGGGCCGCGTTCAGGGTCTTGATGTGCTGACCGGTGGGGATCAGCACCTTGCCGCCCAGGTGGCCGCACTTCTTCTCCGAGGCGAGCTGGTCCTCCCAGTGCACGCCCGCCGCTCCGGCCGCGATCATGGCCTTCATCAGCTCGAACGCGTTGAGCACGCCGCCGAAGCCGGCTTCGGCGTCGGCCACGATCGGCGCCAGCCAGTGCGGGGCGCGCTCGTCGCCCTCCGCCCAGCTGATCTGGTCGGCGCGCAGCAGCGCGTTGTTGATCCGGCGGACCACGGCGGGGACCGAGTTGGCCGGGTAGAGGCTCTGGTCGGGGTAGGTGTGACCGCTGAGGTTGGCGTCGGCCGCCACCTGCCAGCCGGACAGGTAGATCGCCTTGAGGCCCGCCCTCACCTGCTGGACCGCCTGGTTGCCGGTCAGCGCGCCCAGGGCGTGGACGTAGTCCTCGTGGTGCAGCAGGTCCCACAGGCGCTCGGCGCCGAGCCTGGCCAGCGTGTGCTCCTCCTGCACGGAGCCGCGCAGGCGGATCACGTCCTCGGCGGTGTAGGTCCGCTCGACGTTCGTCCATCGCGGATTGGTGTCCCAGTCCTGCTGCAGCCGCTGGGCGGCGGCGGTGAGGCGATCCGACATTTCCGGTCACTCCCTTGTTGCGTGCGTTGTCGTCACCAGGGGCTTGCTTCCGAGTTTGTGTCGATATCAAGACACTCACAAGGCGACATCGATGGAAAGAACGCCAAATTTTCCGTGTTGGGTAAGACTGATGGGTATTCGACAGTGAAGAAGCGCAGAGTTTTCGCTATGGACTAGACCAATTCTGGTGAGGTGGATCACTCGCCGTTGGAAGAAACGCCGATTTTCCGCATAAGATCGGGTCATGACCTCCGTCCTCGGCGAAGAACCGCTGTCTTTGACGCACGAGCTCGATCTCCTGGCCTTCGGCCAGCGGCTCAAGCACCTGCGCAAGCAGCGCGGTCTGACGCTCACCGAGCTCGGCGAGCGCGTCGGGCGCGCCCCCAGCCAGCTCTCCCTGCTGGAGAACGGCAAGCGCGAGCCGAAGCTCTCGCTGCTGAAGTCGCTGGCCGCCGCGCTGAACGTGCCGGTGGAGGAGCTGCTGCGCAGGCAGGCGCCGAACCGGCGGGCCCAGCTCGAGATCGCCCTGGAGGAGGCGCAGCGCGACCCGCTGTACGCGGGGCTCGGGCTGAGCCGGCTGAAGGTCTCCTCGCGGGTGCCCAACGAGGTGCTCGAGCACATCCTCGCCCTGTTCGAGGAGCTCAAGGCGCGGGAGGCGAAGGGCACGGCCACGCCGGAGGAGGCGCGGGCGGCCAACGCCGAGCTGCGGCGCAAGCAGCGCGAGCTGGGCAACTACTTCGAGGAGATCGAGAAGGCCGCCGCCGAGGCCCTGACCGCCGTCGGCTACCGGACCGGCGCGCTGTCGGAGAGCACCGTCCAGGCGCTGGTGTCCCACTTCGGATACACCGTGCACACCGCGCCCGACCTGCCGCGGTCGGCGCGTTCGGTGACCGACCTGCGCAACCGGCGCATCTACGTCAAGAGGCAGCAGCTCGGCATGCACACGCCGCGCACCGTGCTGCTGCAGACGCTCGGCCACATCGCGCTCCAGCACCACAAGCCGCGCGACTTCGCCGACTTCCTCCGGCAGCGGGTGGAGGCCAACTACTTCGCCGCGGCCCTCCTCGTCCCCGAGGCGGCTGCCGTGCCGTACCTGCGGGAGGCAAAGCAGGACAAGGCGCTGTCGGTGGAGGACCTGCGCGACGTGTTCGCGGTGTCCTACGAGATGGCGGCGCACCGCTTCACCAACCTGGCCACCCGCCATCTCGATCTCGTGTGCCACTTCGTGCGCAACGACGCCGGCGGCATCATCTACAAGGCGTACGAGAACGACGGGATCGTCTTCCCGGCCGACGAGCAGGGGGCGATCGAGGGCCAGCGGATGTGCCGGCAGTGGTCGGGGCGCCAGGTGTTCCTCTCGCCCGACCGGTTCTCGGTGTACTACCAATACTCCGACTCGCCCACCGGAACGTACTTCTGCGTCGCCCACGTGGACCCGTCGCAGGAGAAGGACTTCGCGATCACGCTGGGCGTGCCCTACCGGGAGTCGCGGTGGTTCCGCGGGCGCGAGACCACCCACCGCACCAAGTCGAACTGCCCGAACGGGGAGTGCTGCCGCCGCCCGCCCGCGGAGCTGGCGCAGCGCTGGGAGGGCTACGCCTGGCCGTCGGCCCGCGCCAACTCCCACGTGCTGGCCGCGCTGCCGCCGGGGTCGTTCCCCGGCGTCGACGAGGCCGACGTGTACGCGTTCCTGGAGCGTCACGCCTCCGACGGCTGAGCCGCTGATCGGCTCCTCCGGCCGCCGCATAAGGTGATGCACGTGAAGCCGGCGGACAGGGGGAGGACGGGCGTGCTGCCTGAGGTGGAGCGATGGCTGAGCCGGCGTACCTCGTCGGCGGCCGACTGGCCGGCCCGCGCGCTGCTGCCCGCCAAGGCAGGCGTCTCGATCTCGGTGGTGCTGCCCGCGAGGAACGAGGAGGAGACGGTCGGGGAGATCGTCGCGGCCGTGCGCCGCGACCTCGTCGAGGCCGTGCCGCTCGTGGACGAGCTGGTCGTGATCGACTCCCGGTCGACCGACGACACCGCGGCCCGGGCCTTGCGCGCCGGGGCGAAGGTCTTCGCGCAGGACGAGATCCTGCCCGAGCTGCACGATCCGCGCTGCGACGGCAAGGGCGAGGCGCTGTGGAAGTCCCTCGCGGTGACGACCGGCGACCTGGTGGTGTTCGTCGACGCCGACCTGCGCGAGTTCCGGACCTCGTTCGTGACCGGTCTGCTGGGGCCCCTGCTGACCGATCCCGCGGTCGGCTACGTGAAGGCGTGCTATGACCGGCCGCTGCTCGGCGCGGCGGAGCCGAACGCCGGCGGGAGGGTGACCGAGCTGGTCGCCCGGCCGCTGCTCAACCTGCACTGGCCGCTGCTCGCCGGGTTCGTGCAGCCGCTCGCGGGCGAGTACGCCGGCCGCCGCGCGGTCCTCGAACGGGTGCCGTTCGTCACCGGGTACGGCGTGGAGCTGGGCCTGCTCATCGACCTGCTGGACCTGGTGGGGCTCGACGCGCTCGCGCAGGTCGACCTGGGCCGCCGGGTCCACTCCCATCAGTCGACGGGGGCGCTCGGCGTGATGGCCGGGCAGATCATGCACACCGCCTGGGCCCGGCTGGAGCGCCAGGACAAGATCGTTCCGTTGCACGAGCCGTCCGCGCGGCTCGTCCAGTTCGAACGCGGCCCCGCCGGGCACCGCCCGCTGACGCGGGACGTCGGAGTGGCCGAGCGTCCGCCGATGGCGACGATCCCTCAGTACGCCTCCCGGTTGCGCTGACCGGCTCCTCCCGCCAAGTGTTACCGTTGGTAACACTACAGAGAGGAGATCCCCACATGGCCTTCTGCCCCGATCTGAGCGACGACGTCCGCGAGCTGCGCGGCTGGGTTCACGAGTTCGCCCGGGACGTCATCCGCCCGGCGGGCGCGGAGTGGGACGAGCGTGAGGAGACGCCCTGGCCGGTCATCCAGGAGGCCGCCAAGATCGGGCTGTATTCGCTGGACTTCTTCGCGCAGCAGTGGTTCGAGGAGTCGGGGCTCGGCCTGCCCGTGGCGTTCGAGGAGCTGTTCTGGGGAGACGCCGGCATCGGCCTGTCGATCGTGGGCACCGGCCTGGCCGCCGCCTCCATCGCCGCGAACGGCACCCCCGAGCAGATGGGGGAGTGGCTGCCCGAGATGTTCGGCACCCCCGACGACGTCAAGCTCGGCGCGTTCTGCTCCTCCGAGCCCGACGCCGGCAGCGACGTCGGCGCGATCAGGACGCGCGCCGTCTACGACGAGGCGAAGGACGAGTGGGTCCTCAACGGCGTGAAGACCTGGGCCACCAACGGCGGCATCGCCAACGTCCACGTCATCGTGGCCTCGGTCGACCCCTCCCTCGGCACCCGGGGCCAGGCGTCCTTCATCGTCCCGCCCGGCGCGCGCGGCCTGTCCCAGGGGCAGAAGTTCAAAAAGCACGGCATCCGCGCCTCGCACACCGCCGAGGTCGTCCTGGACGACGTACGGGTGCCCGGCCGGTGCCTGGTGGGCGGCAAGGAGAAGCTGGACGAGCGGCTCGCCCGGGTGCGCGCCGGCGCGCGGTCCGGCGAGCAGGCCGCGATGCGGACCTTCGAGACCACCCGCCCCCTCGTCGCCGCCATGGCCGTCGGCGTCGCCCGCGCGGCCTACGAGTACGCCCGCGACTACGCCCGTGAGCGCGAGCAGTTCGGCCGCAAGATCGGGGAGAACCAGGCGGTCGCGTTCCTGCTGGCCGACATGGCCACCCGGGTGGACATCGCCCGGCTCATGACCTGGCGGGCCGCGTGGATGGCCCGCAACGGCCGCCGTTTCGAGCAGGCGGAGGGATCGATGAGCAAGCTGGTCGCGAGCGAGACCGCGGTCTGGGTGACCGAGCAGGCCATCCAGATCCTCGGCGGGGCCGGCTACACCCGTGAGCACCCGGTCGAGCGCTTCCACCGCGACGCGAAGATCTTCACCATCTTCGAGGGCACCAGCGAGATCCAGCGCCTCATCATCAGCCGCGCCGTCACCGGCCTCCCCATCCGCTGAGCCCCGAGAGCCTGACGAGGTCCGTGTCCGGCTCCGCCGTCGGCCGCAGTCTCGGCCGACGGCGGAGCCGCACTTTCCCCGCCCGTCTACGCGGCGGGCTGCCCGGGTTCATCCTGGCTGGTCGCTGCGCGCTCACGCGTCATCCACGCCTTGCCCTCCGCGGCGACACCCTCGAGGACATGCAGCGTATGGTGCAGCCCGGCCGCGTCCAACGACACCTCGGAGACGTCTTCGGGATCCTCGGGCTGCTGCTGCTCCTCGAGCTCCGGCCCGATCATCTGAGCGGTGATCTTCTGGCCGTCCATGAGGGAGAGCTCGAAGGTGTGCGAGTTGTCGTCCGCCTGCTGGACATGGACCGCTGTGACCGCCTCGAAGCGGTAGTTCAGCCGATTCCGGTCGTGGAAGGTGCCGTCGTCGAAGTGCAGCCTGGCGTTGTACTGCCGTACCCCGTCGGCGGTGATGAGGAAGATCTTCATGTCGTACTTCCGGTACCGCCAGGGACCGCCCCTTACCCGCGCCCGGGTCGCGGAGCCGCTCCGCGCCTCGATGAAGGCGTACGCGACGACGTCGCTCATCTTGAGCCGGTACTGCTGCAGTGCCTCGCTCAGCAGCACTTTGCGATCCCAGTCCAGCCAGGTGGCCATCTCCTTGTCGTCGGGCGTGTCGGCGAGCCAGTCCTTCCACCTGCGATAGGCCATCTCGCAGTCGGCCGACAGTTTGTCGAAGTCAGCCTTGTCGGCGCGATATCGGCGGCGTTCGAGGACGATCCGCAGCCAGGCGTTCCCGGCGATCCAGCCACCCGCGAGGGCCAAGACGACCGGCGCGATAACGGAGAGCCCGCCGGCCTGCACCGCACCGCTCATCGCCCAGGTTCCTCCGGCGGCGAAGGCCATCGTGCCGAGAACCGCCGTCGCCGCGGTGCGCGGGGGAGTGGCCAGTTCCTGCCGGTAGCTCCACAGCGTGCCCTTATTCCAACGGCGCGCCACCTCACTGGCCCGATGGCGAATCAGCCAGTCGAACGTGTCGACCTTGGTGCCGCTGTCACAGTACGCGTCCGCGATCTCGTCCCGAATGCGCCTGCGGATGCCGGCCGTCCAGGTGAGCCACACCTCACGGTCCATCCCGTCCGGCACGTACTTGGCGAGGTAGTACCTGAGCTGATGGTCGATCCTCTTAGCTAAGGGATCAGAGGGCGTGTCGGCTCTGGGAAGTGGCGTCGGCGCGTACGCCTCGTCCAGCATCCGGCGGCGCAAGGAACGGAAGCGCCATTCGACGCCCGCGGGGGCGGCGAAACAGGCCGCGGCGACGCACAGGATGTATGCGAGCAGAGCGGAGATCCGACCGCCCTGTATCAACAGGAGACCGATGTACCCGGCCGCCGGCACAAACACCAGCGTCCCGGCCACCGCTTTGCACCAGGTAGGGCCGGAGATCCTTGTCGGCACGGCCTCGCGCACCCGGGGCACGGCAGGCTTCGGCTGAAAGAACTTCCTAACCCGCTCACTCCGCTCGCCGCTCATTTGTTGTTCGCGCGCGCGTTGCAGGCCACGATCCCACATCTGGTCTTTCAGCGGCCCATGGAGAAACACCGCCATATGCCGCAAGATCATGTCCCGCTGAATCGGACGGAGCTCGTCGAGCTCTTTCATGAGGACGCGGACGTCCGCGTCGGTCTTCTCCGCGGCGTCCAGGAGCCGCCGGATGATTCGCACACCATCGGCCCAGGAGTCGTCGCCGGTAAGCGGAAGGAAGCGGTCGCAGTCGCGGAGGCGATTCGTCTCCTCGGCGGACAATTCCCGGCGGGTCCTGCCGCTGACCATAGCGAGCAGCCAGTAAAAGCACACCCGGTTCGTTACGTAGCCGGACTCGATTGCTTTGTCTATGAGCCACAGTGCCCGGCCCGCCGCACCGCCCTCGAGGAAACGCATGCCTGCTTCGAACTTCTTGTCCGCCGGCGAATCCGGGGCGACCACGTAAGAGTAGACATCGCCGTGCACGATGCCCACCTGCATGCCGACCTGAGCATCGTCGGCGGCGATGTTTGTTGTGGTGTCCTGTGGAGGCGTCATGACAGGGCCTGCGCGAGAGCGATGATGGCCGCCAGCTCCGTTGCCAGCTCGGCGACGTCACCGACCAGCCCGCGGAGCTTCTTTAGCGCCAGGGTCAGCTGGCTTTTGCCCTGCGGGGTCTTCGCCCGCAGGGCCTCGTCCGCCGCCGCGAGCTCCGCCTCCGCCGCCGCGTAGGTGTCCTTGTCCAGACGGCCGTCCGCGTATGTCCGTTCAAGCCGGGCGCGGAGCGCGGCGAGCGCCTGCTCCAGGTCGGCCGGCTGACTCAAATCGGGGCCGAACCGGATGTCACCGTGCACGATGCCAGCCTGAACGCCGACCCGGGCGTTGTCACGTGCGATGTTGTACGTCGTCCCCTGCTCCGGCATGGTGCGTCCTTTCGCCGCCGTGCTCTGTGTCAGCCAGTTGCCGTCCCGGTCCTCGGCGGCGATCTCTTCCGCCAGCGTCGCCGCGAACGCCGCGGCGTTGGCCACGGCCCGCTGCTGCCATTGATCGCGGTCGGTCACCTCCTTGGTTCCGTCGGCCCGGTCGCTGATGCCCCTGATCACGACGACGGGGTGTGCGCTGTTCAGGTGCCCGGCCTGAGCCACGCCCGCGCCTTCCATCTCGATCGCACAGGCGTCGTGGTAGTTCTGCCGGATCCACCGCGCGTGCCCGGACACCCTGGAGTTCAGCACCACTTCACCGGCCGCGATCGGGCCGAAGTACACCTGTGGGAGGCGGCCGGGATCGGCGAGTCCCCGCGTCCACGCGCCGGTACGACCGATGTGCCGCGCGAGCTGCTCGGCGGCGTGCGAGGTCTCCCACGCGCGAGGACGGCTCTTGAGACCATCGTCCTCGCTCGTTCCGCCGTGGTAGGCGTAGACACGGGTCGCCACCACGACATCCCCGAGGGATATGTGGGAGTGGAGGGCGCCGGCGACGCCCACGAAAAGCAGAGCGGCGGGGGCGAACTCGGCGATGGCCCGTTCTGCCAGCACGGCCGCCGATTGGTTACCCGCGCCGACTAGGGCGAGTGCTAGCCGGCCGCGACCACCCTGGAGACGGCCGACCTCGAATCGAGTGCCGTGCTGATGGCGATGCAACTTCGTGTCGACCAGTAATTGCCGCACTGCCTGGTATTCTAAGTCCAGTGCGGTGAGAATCACGATCGGACGGTCGCTCACTCTCCTACTCCTTTTCGGCCGCCGACTCGGCGGGCCGGACCATCGGCGGATAGAGGGCTGTGTGCGGACCGGCCCGAAACAGCCGAGCCGGCCGGCCGGTAGCGGATCTGCGAGCCGTCCCTGCCGGGACGATGAAACCTTCGGTCTTCTGAACCTTGCGATAGAAGTTCCTGGGATCAAGCGGAATGCCCCAAACCGCCTCGTACACGTTCTGCAGGTCGGTGATGGTGAACGTCGGCCCGCAAAAGGCCGTGGCGAGGGAGGAATACTCAAGCTTTGTGCGAGCGCGTTCCACACCATCGGTGATGATCCGCCGGTGGTCGAAGGCGAGCGTGAGGTCGCCGGTAAGCACCCGCTCGACGGGCTGCCATCCTGCGTCGGCCGCATCCGTTCCCGCGGTCGGCTCCGGCAGGCGGGGCGCGATGGCCAGATAGGCGACCGATACCACTCGGCCACGCGGGTCGCGACCCGGGTCGCCGTACACGCCCAGTTGCTCGAGGCGGAGGGTTTCGACGTCGAGGTCGGCCTCCTCCGCCAGCTCCCTGTGAGCCGCAGCGATGATCTCCTCTTCGGCATGCTGGAGAAACCCGCCGGGTAGCGCGAGTGCGCCCTTGTACGGTTCGACTCCGCGCTCGACGAGCAGCACGTGCAGGCGCGACCGACGCAACGTCAGGATCACCAGGTCGACCGCGAGGAGAACGACGGGCGGCACCCACTGGTCCTCGGTCATGCGGCCGAGACTAGCTTTTTGTCAATCTGACAGAAATAGCCGTGAGGTAAGACGTATCAATCCCGGAACGAAGCCGGGGTGGCCACGTCCCATCGGCCACCCCGGTTCGGGCTGCAGTGTCGGGCGCCGGAGCGGGGTGCCCGGGCCGATGCTGCTTTCTGCCGAGGTCAGCGAGGTGTTTCGCCGCTCAGGAACTCATCCAGGGCCGTGATGATGACCTTCCGGGCCTCCGGATGCGCGAGGGTGAACGGCTGAAGCGAGGGATGCTTCGTGTAGTCGGCGGATTCGAGCTGGTCGCGGATGTGGCCCGCCCCCGGGAGGACGCCGATCCTCTCGGCGAGCCGCGCCATGCGCTCTCGTGACGCACCGTGGTTGCGCATCGCTCCATAGTTAAGGGTCATGACGGACTTTTCGGGACTGGTGTAGATGCTCCAGACGGAGGCCTTGTCGGAGCCGAGGTTGAACCAAGCGGTCACCGACGGATACTCGCCGTCGCCGAAGTAGTACTCGTGAAAGGACGGATGGCTCTCGGCATGGCGGTAGACGGCCAGCAGCGTGTCGCGCACGCTGCCGGGACAGTACTGCTCGACCCCGTGGAGGAAGTCGGGCTCCTCCCACGTCCGCTTCACCCGGCGGCTTGCGGTCCGTTCCGCTCCCGCCGTAGGGGAAACGCCGCTCATGCCACTTGGGCCGTCGGGGTTTGGGGCGGGAATGGGGTCGCCGACGGCATCCCGGATGGCCCCGGCCATCGTTTCGAGCCAATCGATGGTCGCCTCCGCCGCGTCCGCGGTGATCGGGGTCTTCTTTCCAGGGCGGACCGGGTCGTGGTCGGCGGTGTGGGCGATGTTGTTCCTGCGCCAGGCGATGTCCCGAAGCCTCGTGCGGACGCCGTCCGCAGTGATCGGGTTCGCCGGGTCTTGATCGGTCAGGACCTCGGCGACTTTGACCCAGAGGTTGACCTCACTGACGTGCGCGAACCCGTCCTTGATCTTGTCCGGGCTCTGGAAAGACATGAACGAGAAATGGCGCTCGAGATGAGCTCGGAACGCGCTGCCGAGGTCTTCGTTGCGATGGTGGATCTTCTCGAACAACTCCACCGGGATGTCCAGCGTGTTGAACTTGCGGGGGCGGGGCGCTCCCGGGGTCAGCGCTAGGGCAACGCCCCGGTCGATGATCTCTCGTGTGACCCAGTGGTCGAGGGCCGCCACGGCCTGGGTCCAGGCCGCGCGGTAGAGATCGGTGACGTCGAAGGAGCCGACCGCGAGTTTTTCCAGGCTCCGGCCGCCGTCGACGAGCTGCCGGGCGTACGCGAGGTTCTGCCGGAACTGCTCGAACGCGGCGGGAGTCGGGTCGGGGGGAGGCTGGTGACCGTCCCCGGACGGGAGGACGACGCCGTTCTCGGCGAGCATCGCGCGGAAGCGGTCGGCGGTGACGTGCCGCTTCGGGTTCGCCCGGCCGGTGTGGTCGAAGGTCACGCCTTCCTTTTCGAGCACCTTACGCGGATCGTCAGTCCGTTCCGGGTCCGGCCACCGGAACTGCGGGGAGATCCGCCCGCCCGTCTGCAGGACGCGATGAACGTGGGCGCTTTGGGCGATGACGCCTCCGACTTCCGCTGCCGACGCGCCCACCAGGGTGGCAAGGTCGTGATATGTGGTCCAATGACGTTTTCTCAGCCTGAACGAATCAGACATTAAGGCTTTCCTCTGCATGGACGATCAGGTTCAGGTAGACACGCGGACAAATCTATGGCGCCGAAAACAGACGTGGAGCCTCCGGTAGAAGGGG
>NZ_BMPY01000027.1:79770-106639 GCF_014647835.1 Microbispora rosea subsp. aerata | reverse complement strand
CTGCTGCGCCGACCAGCCGTTGGGGTTGGTGGGGTCGGTCGAGGTCCGGTAGGAGAAGGCCGTCCCGCCCCACTGGTAGGCCAGCACCCAGATGTTCTTCGGCGCGAAGTAGATCAGCGTCGGCGCCACGGTGGAGAAGTTCATCCGGATCTGGCTGGCCGAGGCCATGTCGGACCAGTTGGTGAAGGGGCTGAAGGCCATCGAGCCCCAGCTCGTCCCGTAGTCGTGCGTGGTGGCGTAGACCAGGTGCTTGCCGTTGTGCACGACGTTGGTGAAGTCCTTCAGCGAGACCCACCCCGACGCCGGGTTCGCCAGCGGGCCCGTCGAGGTCCACCGGTACGACGACGGAAGGTTGCACGTGCCACCGGTCGGCGTCGCCGAGGGGGACGGCGACGGGGACGGCGTCGGCGACTGGGTGGGGGAGGGGCTGGGCGTGCCCGGGCTGCCGGTGCAGGGCACACCGTTCAGGGAGAACGAGGTGGGCAACGAGGGCGAGCCGTTGACGGAGCCGTTGAACCCGAAGGTCGTGCTGCCGCCACTGGGGATGCTGCCGTTGTAGGAGACGTTGGTGGCGGTGACCGACGAGCCCGACTGGGTGTGGGTGGCGTTCCAGATCTGCGTGATCTGCTCGCCGGCGCCGAAGGACCAGCTCAGCCGCCAGCCGTCCACCGCGTCACCGAGGTTGTTGATGGTGACGTTGGCGTTGAAGCCGCCCGGCCAGCTCGAAGCGATGGTGTAGTCGACCCGGCAGGCGATCGCCGCCTGGGCGGGCTGCGTGGTCAGCAGCGCGCCGGCTCCCGCCAGCAGGACCGGAACGGCGCCGATCGCGAGGCTCCGGCGCGAAAACCGCCGGAGCGGCGTCGCGCTCGCGACGGCGGAGGGGCGCGGTGACCGCGCTCGCCAGGGCAGACGCATCTGAAATCTCCTCATCGTCATCTCCGGCCGCCGTCGGAGGCTGGTGCGGGCAGCGGCCGGGCGCCGCGATGCCGTTCGCGGTGAACCCGGACGTCGCGCGGCCAGCCGGCACCGGCGAGGCCGTTGCGTGAAAAGCGGACAGGGCGGGTCACCCCGCGATCGACGCCGCGTCCCATGATCAGGAGACGCACACCACCAGGGCGTCGCGAACGGCGGTCCTCACCGCGCACCACCACAGGACAGGAGGAAGCCGCCTCGAGGAGTCAGTCTGGAAATCACGCCGAAACGTGTCAAGCCCTCGCGAAAGTTTCAGCGTGGGGTCCGTGCCGTCACCGGTGTAACGCCTGATGGGGCGTACGCCCGGCGCGCGGCCCGTACGCGGGCGCGAGATGCCGCCTTGACGTCGCCTCGTCGTCTCCTATTGGATCCGGCCTGCCACCAAACCGGCGAATAACCACCGGTCAGCGTAAATGTTAGCGCTAACAATGCAGTCTTGGCGCGGTCTCGCGGACAGACACCACGTCCCCGGAACCGCCCCCCGGAACGTCGGCAGCGAGGAGGTTCACTACGGCGGAGGCGGACGCTCCGGACGGCCGCTTTCGTCGCGTCACCCGGATACGACATCCCCGTCGCAGCCGGTCCGCCCCCTGTGCCCCGGCCGGTCGCTGCGGTGTCCGCGCGGCTGTGCCGCGTGTCCGACGGAGGCTCGGCCGGGAGAGGCGCTTGGCCATGATGTCCGGCGGCGTGGCGATCGTTGAACAGAGGCGTTTCGTCCGGCCGCTCGCCGAGCGGTTTCGGGATGTGGCCGGCGCCGGGCGCGGCGTGCGAGCCGATCACCGCGGGCGGCGCGGCGACGGGCGCGTCGCCCATCGCCGCGCCGCTCCCGAGGGACGCCGGCCCGGCGGCCGGAGCTGAGGTGACGGGCGTGCCGCCCTCGGCGCGCCGGGCGCGACCCGCGCCTCATCCCGGTCCACGACGCGGACCGCGGTCATGAGGGGAGCGGGTCAGCTGCGGGTCCATCTCTGGTTGGTGCCGCCGTGGCAGGTCCAGATGTGCACCTTGCTGCCGTTGGCGGTGCCGTAGTCGGCCACGTCCAGGCACTTGTCGGCGCCGACGGCGGTGATGGTGCCGTCGGGGTTGAAGCGCCACTTCTGGTTGTCCTGGCCGTTGCAGTCCCAGATGATCACCGGTGTGCCGTCGGCGGTCCCCCGGTCGTACACATCCAGGCATTTATTGCCGTAGACGCGCAGCTCGCCCGCGCTCGTGTACGTCCACTGCTGGTTGGCCTGCCCGTGGCAGTCCCAGATCACCACCTCGGTGCCGTTGGCCTGCGAGGCCCCGGTCACGTCCAGGCACCGGCCCGACCCCACGCCCTTGAGCGCGCCCGTGCTCCCCGACGGCGACGGAGATGGCGTCGGTGTTCCGTTCCGGGGCCCGGCGGAGTCCATCACAGCCCGGGCGCCCGACGGCCATTGACCGTTGGCGACGGTCGTGTTGTTGTAGACGACGTTTCCGCGGTCGCCGTTGACGATGTTGGTGCTGCCGTTGGACGACCAGTTGCCTGTGACGGTGAAGTTGCCCATGTTCTCGCCGCCCCAGTAGTTGGCGGTGGCCCAGGTGCCGGTGTTCGACAGGACGTTGTTCCTGGCCGTGTAGTACTTGGAGCCCTCGTCGAAGTAGAGCCCGAACCAGCCGTTGGTCCGCAGGCAGTAGTTGTCGCTGATCAGCGCGTTCGGGTTCCACGACAGCGTGTAGATGCATCCGCCGTCGGTCATCTGCTGCATGACGTCGTGCACGTAGTTGCCGACGAGCCTGTTGCCCGACGCGGTGGTGGGCGTGGTGTATCGCGGCTGGTAGTCGTACAGGCCCCGGTTGGCGTAATGGGTGCTGCCGCCGGGCTCGTTGGCGCCCCACCCGTAGCCGATCGACATGCCGGTGTAGGGCATGTTGTAGACCTCGTTGTGGGACACGTCGGTGGTGGTGACGTACGTGCTCAGGACCGCGACGCTGCCCCGGTAGTCCAGCCCCAGGTCGTGGATGCGGTTGTCGCTGATGGTGATGTCGCGGTTGACCATCCGCTGGTCGCCGGGGTGGTGGGCGTCGGCGCGCACCCCGCCGACCACGATGCCGCCGGCGGAGCTGTAGGCGATCTCCGACCGGGTGACCGTGATGTCGCCGGCCCCCAGGCCGACGCCGCTGGCGTGCGCGTTGGCGTCGTTGCCGATGCCGACGGCCGTCTGCCCCAGGTTGACGAAGCGCGAGTCGGTGAAGGTGACGTGGTGGGCCGCCGACACCTGCACCGCCGCCGGCATCTGGTACCAGTGCGGCCTGACGGCCTCGAACTGCCGGCAGCCCTCCTGGCAGGAGCTCGGCAGGTCGGCGGGCCAGTTCCAGTTGCCCGCGATGTACGCGCCGGTCTGCTGGTCGGCGAAGCCCTGGTTGCTGCTGGGCCCCAGCCAGCTGGTGCCGCTGAAGGTGATCCCGCTGAAGGTGATGTGGTGCGCGGGCGCGTCGTAGGTGCCCCCGATGTTCACCAGGGACTGCAACACCGGCAGCTCCACGCGGACGCTGTTCATGTTCTGCCCGGGGAGGGGGATGTAGGAGAGCACGCCGGTCGACGGGTTGAGATACCACTCTCCCGGCGAGTCGAGGAACTCGTAGGCGTTCTCGATGTAGAGCGGACCCGCCCGGTGCGGGCTGGTGAACACGTCGTAGCCGAACATGTTGTTGTTCCAGCCGGGCTGCTGCATCGTGATGAAGTTGCCGCTGATGCTCTGCACCCGCACGTACCGGTCCGTGAAGGAGCCGATGCTCTCCAGCTCGACCCGGCTCTGGTCGGCCAGGTTGTTCAGGTAGCTCAAAGCGCCGTTGACGATCCTCAGCCCGGCGCCGGTGGCGGTGAAGTCGGATCGGTTCACCTGCGTACGCGCACGCGTGGCGAGGGCGCCGTCGACGTAGAGCTGCCGGGTGTCGATCCCGGCGCCGACGTTCGCCTGCCAGATGTTCTTGGCCGGATCGGCGAGCGTCCAGCCGGTGACGGCCCTG
The DNA here is from genome assembly GCF_014647835.1 of Microbispora rosea subsp. aerata. Lineage (GTDB taxonomy): Bacteria > Actinomycetota > Actinomycetes > Streptosporangiales > Streptosporangiaceae > Microbispora > Microbispora aerata. The sequence continues at coordinate 102,679 of NZ_BMPY01000027.1, read as the reverse complement.
GCGCCGCTGATGACGGGCCGCGCCGACGGGGCGGCCTGCCACACGACCTGATATCCGTTGCCGCCGGAGTCGGCGGCGGTCAGCCGCAGCGGCGCGGAGAGCCGGTACACCCCGTCGGCGAGCTGGACGATGATGTCGCCGGACATGGAGCCGTTGCGCTCGCGCACCGCCGCCTGCGCGCCCGGCAGCGAGCACGGCTGGGCGGAGGAACAGGTGGTGCCGGTGCCCGAGGGGGAGACGTAGAGGGTCGTGGTGGCGGCGCGGGCCGCGGTGGCCGGCGCGACGAGCGCCATCGCCGCGATCAGCGTGGTGAGGACGAGACCGGCCAGGGAGGGTCTCACGGGTGGTCTCACCACCGCGGCCGGTGAGGGCGGATGCTCGATCCGATCGGTCACGTGCTTCTCCATGATGGCGTGGCCTCACGTGGTCCCACGAGGGGCCGGAGTGGAGTGAGGCGATGGAAGCCGACGTGGCCGACCACGGTGCGGAGACGTGCACGCGCCTCCGCACACCCGCCGTGTGGTTCAGCCGTGGGGCCCCTCGGAAAAGGTTTTTCCGGGTGCCCAGCTACCAATTACGATGCCGGCGCTCAGGCCCGTCAAGACCTTGAGTGCGGTTGTTTTCGCCGCCGGAATGCGCGCCTCATCTCGTCGTCACCGGCAAGAACCGCTCTGGCCTGCGGGAACGCATATCTGCATGGCCGCGTGAGATAAACGTTCCATCCGAACGGCCGGAACGTTTCCCGCCGTCGGCGTGATGCCGCCGGCCGCCGGGGTGCGCCGGGACCCGAGGAGTCACCCGCCTGAGGCGGCCGGTGAATCTTTCATCCGCGTACGGCCCGAGGGGGGATCGCGAGCGTCCCTGCTGACGGCGCCGGAAGGGACCACACGCCCTTACACGGGATGGAAAGAAGAGAAACGAGGTCCTTGACAGGCGCTCGGGCGGTTGTATTTGCTTCGCTGCACCCGCCATCCCTATCCGCCCGGCAGGAAGGATCGACGCTCTCGTCATTTTGTTAGCGCTAACACGATGGTGATCGCCGCGGTCCGCGACCCTTTCTTCCCCCCGTACACGCGCTTCGCGCGGGCGGGGTCCACGCACGGACCCGGAACGCCTTCGGTCTCCTGCACCATGACGACGTCCCATCGAGCGTAAGGATCAAGAAGCGGTCGGCTCCCACGGCGCCGCCGTCACGGCGGGCCGGTTCCACCCGTGACTCCGTATGGGGGCGCGACCGTCCGTCACCGGCACCGGCACAGGCTGCCCGGGTGCGGTACGCGGCCGTCTCCGCCGTGCTTTTCTCCAGGCCGCCTCGGACCGGGTGGCCGGCGTGTCCCGTGACAGCCCTTCCGAAGCGCCCTGTCGGCGGGGATGCCCGAACCCCCGAATGACGGCCCTATCCGGAGGAGGACATGCATTTTCCCCACGTACGTCATCGTCCGAACGGCGCATGGAGGTGCGTAAGTTGAGCCGCAAATCCTTCTTCGCCGCTGTAGCGGCGGCGGCACTTCTCGTTCTGGGCACGAGCGGTGCGGCACTCGGCGAAACAACGTCGGCCGAGGACACCACCGTCGCCGCGGCGGCAACCGCCGGATGCGGCAAGACCCCGACGATGCGGAGCGGCACCCACACGATCCAAAGCGGTGGGAAGAACCGCTCCTTCATCTTGAGACTCCCCGACAACTACAACAACACCACCCCCTATCGACTGATCTTCGCGTACCACTGGCGCGGCGGAACCGCTGCCGATGTCGACTCGGGCGGAACCGACGGCAGCCTCTGGTCCTACTACGGACAGCTGCGGCTGGCGAACAACAGCGCGATATTCGTCGCGCCTCAGGGCATCGGCAACGGCTGGGCCAACTCCGGCGGTGAGGACGTGACCTTCACCGACGACATGATCCGGCGGATCGAGGCGGATCTGTGCGTGGACACGACACAGCGCTTCGCCATGGGTTTCAGCTACGGCGGGGGCATGAGTTACGCGCTCGCCTGCGCCCGGGCGACGGTCTTCCGCGCGGTCGTGGTCTACTCCGGTGCGCAGCTCAGCGGATGCGCCGGCGGCACCCAGCCCGTCGCGTACATGGGGGTGCACGGCATCGGGGACCCCGTGCTCAACATCTCTCTGGGACGAGGGCTGCGGGACACGTTCGTCAGGAACAACAGCTGCGCCGCCCAGAATCCGGCCGAGCCGAGACCGGGCAGCCTGACCCACATCGTCACCACGTACTCCGGCTGCCGCCCCGGATACCCGGTCGTGTGGGCCGCGTTCGACGGAGGCCACACGCCGGGTCCGATCGACGGGTGCAACTGTGAAGGCTGGAGGACCTGGACCTCGGCCGAGGTGTGGAAGTTCCTGACGCAGTTCGAGAACAACCCGCCGGCCTCGCCCTCTCCGTCGCCGTCGGGGAGCACGGGCGCGCTCAAGGGCGTGGGGTCGGGCCGGTGCCTGGACGTGACCGGGGCCTCGCAGGCCAACGGCACCGAGGTGGTGATCTGGGACTGCCACGGGCAGGCCAACCAGCAGTGGACCTTCACCGGCGCGGGCGAGCTGCGCGTCTACGGCAATAAATGCCTGGATGTGTACGACCGGGGGACCGCCGACGGCACACCGGTGATCATCTGGGACTGCAACGGCCAGGACAACCAGAAGTGGCGCTTCAACCCCGACGGCACCATCACCGCCGTCGGCGCCGACAAGTGCCTGGACGTGGCCAACTACGGCACCGCCAACGGCAGCAAGGTGCACATCTGGACCTGCCACGGCGGCACCAACCAGAGGTGGACCCGCGTCTGAGCGGATCGCCCGCTGGGCCCGCGACGGCGAAACCTTTCGCCCCACCACATCGAAAGGACCCCCATGAGCCGGCGAAGAGAGAGCATGGCGCGCGTCGCCATGAGTGTCGTGGTCGTGCTCCTGTCAGTCGCGATGTCCCTAGTGGCCGTGTCACCGGCCCGGGCGGCGGTCGCGATCACGATCAACGGTAGTTCGGGCGGCCGCACCTTCGACGGTGTCGGCGCGATCAGCGGTGGCGGGGGCAACAGCCGCCTGCTCATCGACTACCCGGAGCCGCAGCGCAGCCAGATCCTGGACTACCTGTTCAAGCCCGGGTACGGCGCGGCCGTACAGATCCTGAAGGTCGAGATCGGCGGGGACACCAACTCCACCGACGGCGCCGAGCCGAGCCACCGGCACACCTCCGGCGACCTGGACTGCGACCGCGGCTACGAGTGGTGGCTGATGGAGCAGGCCAAGGCCCGCAACCCGAACATCAAGCTGGCCGGGCTGGCCTGGGGCGCCCCGGGCTGGCTGGGAGGCGGCAACTTCTGGTCGCAGGACACCATCGACTACCTGGTCGACTGGCTGAGATGCGCGAAGAACAGCCACGGGCTGACGATCGACTATCTGGGCGGCTGGAACGAGAAGGGCCGCAACCTGAACTGGTACGTCAACCTCAACGCGGCGCTGGACTCGCGCGGCTTCGGCAACGTGAAAATCGTCGCGTCCGACGACTGGGGCTGGGACGTCGCCGACGACGCGGCCCGCAACCCCGCCTTCCGCGACGCGGTGGACGTGTTCGGGTCGCACTACGTCTGCGGCTACCGCGGCCCGCAGACCAACTGCCCCAGCTCCGCCACCGCGATCAACTCCGGCAAGATCCTCTGGGCCAGTGAGAACGGCTCCGACGACTACAACGACGGCGCCAAGGCGCTGGCGAGGGGGATCAACCGCGACTACATCGACGGCAAGATGACGGCCTACATCAACTGGCCGCTCATCGCGGCGATCACGCCGAACCTGCCCTTCGCCACGATGGGCGTGGCGGTCGCGCCGGAGCCCTGGTCGGGGTACTACTCCATCGGCAAGAACGCCTGGGTCATGGCCCAGACCACGCAGTTCACCGCGCCGGGCTGGAGATACCTGGACGCCTCCAGCGGCTACATCGGCGGCAACCGCAACAACGGCAGCTACGTCTCCCTGAGGTCGCCCACCACATCCGACTACAGCACGATCATCGAGACGATGGACGCCACCGCCGCCCAGACGCTCGACTTCACCGTGACCGGCGGGCTGTCCACCGGGCAGGTGCACGTGTGGGCGACCAACGTCAACTCCGGCAACCCCGCCGACTACATGGTGCACACCGCCGACATCACGCCCTCGAACGGCGCCTTCTCCCTGACCGTCCAGCCGGGGCACGTGTACTCGATCACCACCACGACGGGCCAGGGCAAGGGCACCGCCACCAGCCCCGGCCGGGGCTCGATGGCCCTGCCGTACTCCGACGACTTCGACTCCTACGGCGTCGGGCGCGAGGCGAAGTACCTGATGGACATGCAGGGCTCGTTCGAGATCGTGAACTGCGGCGGCGGGCGGTCCGGCCGCTGCGTGCGCCAGATGGCTCCGCGCCAGCCGATCCTCTGGACCGGCGGCTCGCATCCCTACGCTCTGCTCGGCGACCTGAGCTGGAGCAACTACACCGTCTCCAGCGACGTGCTGCTCGAACAGAGCGGCTACGTCGAGCTGATCGGCCGGGCCGGCGCCCAGCACGCCTTCGGCCCCGAGGGATTGAACGCCTACTACCTGCGGGTCAGCGACAACGGCGCCTGGCAGATCCTGCGCAACAACATCGACAACGCGATGACGACGCTGCGCAGCGGCACGGTCGCCGCGCTCGGCACCAACCGGTGGCACACCCTGGCCCTGAGCTTCTCCGGAAACGTCATCACCGCGAGCATCGACGGCACACAGGTGGGCTCGGTCACCGACAACACCTGGGGCGCGGGCCAGATCGGCGTGGGCACCAGCATGACCGAGACGGCGCAGTTCGACAACCTGTCCATCATCCCCGGGCAGGGTGGCGGCGCCGGCGAGGTGCTGCGCGGCCAGGCCTCCGGCCGATGCGTCGACGTGCCGAACCAGACGCGGGCCAACGGCACCCAGGTGGTGCTGTGGGACTGCAACGGCGGAGCGAACCAGCAGTGGCACTACACCTCCGACAGGCAGCTCCGGGTGTACGGCGACAAGTGCCTGGACGCCTACGGGCAGGGCACCGCCAACGGCACCCAGGTGGTCATCTGGGACTGCACGGGCGGGGCCAACCAGCAGTGGAACCTGAACGCCGACGGCACCGTCACCGGCGTCCAGTCCGGACTGTGCCTGGACGCCTACGGGCAGGGCACGGCCAACGGCACGAAGATCGTCTTGTGGGCCTGCAACGGCGGGAGCAACCAGAAGTGGACCCGCAGGTGACATGACCCGATCGCCCGGCGGGGCGACCCTGCGGCCCCGCCGGTACGGCCCGTCGTCGCGCCCGCGGGCCGAGGACGTGGCCCGGGGGCGCGACGGGCCGCCGCCGTGGTCGTCACGGCGGCGGCCCCGGCGGGGGCGTCGACGTCAGACGCGGGCCCACTTCTGGTTGGAGCCTCCCCAGCAGGAGTAGATCTGGATTCGCGTGCCGTTGGCGGTGCCGCCGCCGACGACATCGAGGCACTTGTTCGCGCCGACCGCGGTGATCGTGCCGTCGGAGTTGAAGCGCCACTTCTGGTTGCTTTGACCGTTGCAGTCCCAGATGACCACCTGCGTGCCGTCCGCGGTGCCGGCGCCGTACACGTCCAGGCACTTGTTGCCGTAGACCCGCAGCTCACCGGCGCTCGTGAGGGTCCACTGCTGGTTGGCCTGCCCGTGGCAGTCCCAGATCTGCACCTGGGCGCCGTTGGCCTGGGAGACGCCGGCGACGTCCAGGCACCGGCCCGAGCCCACCCCTCTGATCATGCTCGTGGACGAGGGCGTCGGCGTCGCGCTGGGGGTGGCGCCCGGCTGGCCGATGCTGCCGGGCACCGACCGGAGCGCGTCATACCAGGCGGCCGCCATCTTGTCGTAGCCGCCGGAGGTCGGATGGACGCCGTCGATGAGGTCGGCGGTGGTCAGCTTGCTGTGCATGTCGACCAGGTGGACGCGCTTGCCGCTGTTCACCTTGCTCTGCACGATGCCGGGGATGGCCGCGTTGAACGTCCTGGCCGCCGCCTCCTGGCCGGGGTTCGACAGCGGGATGATCGTGGCCACGAACACGTCCGCGTCCGGGGCCGCCGTCGTGATGCGGTCGATCAACGCCGACAACCGCTGCGGCGCGGTGGACACGTTGTAGTTCTGCAGCACGTCGTTGGTGCCGATGTGCAGCAGCACGGTACGCGGGGTGTAGGTCCGCAGCCAGCCGGTGATGTTGGCGTCGATCTGGTCGATCCGCCAGCCCGGGTGCCCCTCGTGGTCGTGGTCGCCGAGGCTGCCCGGCCCGTTGAACTGCGACCCGACGAAGTCGATCGTGTAGCGGTCGGCGGCCAGGCGCTGCCACAGCCCGATGCGGTATCCGCCCGGCACCTGCGTGCCCTCGGTGATCGAGTCGCCCAGGGGCATCACCCGCACGCCGCCGTTCGACTCCGCGACGGCGGCGCCCGTGCCCAGCACCGCGCTCGTCGCCGCCACGAGCACGGTCAGCAGCGCCGCGGTCCACCATCGTCTCCACGTACGCACGGCCGGCCCTCCGTCCGGGTCGCGGGGGAGGCCGGTCCGGTCGCCGGCACCCGGGCCGCGGGCCGCTTCGCCGGCCGTGACGGAGGCGCCGCCGCTGATCCGGCGCCGAAGGCGTGCGAGGCTCATCGATGCTCCTTTGGAGTGACGGGGTCGGTTCTGTCAGCGGCCAACGGGCCCGCGTGACCAGGCGCCTGCGCCGCCGGGTCCCGGTCAGGTGTGGTGTTAGCGCTAACATCACATGCCGTCCGCGGGCCGGGCTCCTTTCTCCGCTGACATAGGTGGTGGTGCGCGGAGCAAACACGACGCGTCGATCTCTCGTCAAGGCGGCCGGTCGGCCCCGAGCGCCTCATCCGCCGCGACGAGGGCCGGACCGATCGCCGGAGAGACGCGATCGGTGAAACTTTCACCGCGACGACACGGTGATGGCGAGCGGAATCGGGCCGCGAACGAGAGCCGGGCGAAATTTCACTCGACCGGACGAAGAATCGCCTCGTCGATGACAGGTGTTTTCACCCGAGGTTTCGAAACTATCCGCCGAAAGTCTTGACACGTTTCTTAACGGTTTCCAGACTGACGCTCGGACGCCCGGCCTCGCGGTGGCCGGTGGTGAGCGGCGGGGCCGGGCGCGGGAGACGAACCGCGCCCCCACGGGCGGCCGGGCTCCCGCCGGGCAGCCTCCGATCGCTTCGGCCCGCGGACCCCACGACGTGTTTCCGCGCGGGCCGCACGCCCGAAATCTCTGCTTCGCGCCTCACGTGTGTGAGAAGAACATCCCCTCGTGAAAGGACTCGGCCGATGTCTTCGCCATCGTTGCAGTTCAGTCGCAGGCAGATGCTTGTCGCGGCGGGGGCCGCCGCGGCCGCGGGCCTGCTGAAGGTGGGGCCCGCGTGGGCCACCGCCGGCCCGCAGAGTTACACCCCGAGCTGGTCGTCGGTGGACCAGCATCCCCCGGCGGCCGAGTGGTTCCAGGACGCGAAGTTCGGGATCTACTTCCACTGGGGGGTGTTCAGCGTCCCGGCCTACGCCAACGAGTGGTACCCGCGCAACATGTACAACAACGGGTCGCACGAGAACAACCACCACAAGAGCGTCTACGGCGATCCGTCGGCGTGGCCGTACCACAACTTCATCAACGGCGCGCGGGACAGAGCCGGCAACTGGGTGCAGTTCGCGCCGAAGCTGAAGTCGGCCGGGGGCAACTTCGACCCGGACGAGTGGGCGCAGCTGTTCGCCGACGCCGGCGCGAGATTCGCCGGTCCGGTGGCCGAGCACCACGACGGCTACTCCATGTGGAACAGCCGGGTCAACGAATGGAACTCGGTCGCGACCGGGCCCAGGCTCGACCTGCTGCGGCTGCACGCCGACGCCATCCGGGCCAAGGGGCTCAAGCTGCTGGTGGCGATGCACCACGCCTACAACTTCACCGGCTTCTACCAGTGGGTGCCGCAACAGCCGACGACCTCGCTGAAGAAGCTGTACGGCCAGCTCAGCTTCGCCGAGGAACAGCAGCTGTGGTTCGACAAGCTCAAGGAGATCGTCGACGGCTACCAGCCCGACATCATCTGGCAGGACTTCAACCTCAGCCGCATCGACGAATCGCGACGGCTGGCCTTTCTCGCGTACTACTACAACCAGGCGGTCGCCTGGAACAAGGACGTGGTCGCGACCTACAAGGACGGGTTCAACACCAGGGGCGAGGTCTTCGACTACGAGCGCGGCGGGCCGGCCGCCATCCAGGTCCCCTACTGGCTGACCGACGACAGCATCTCCAGCTCCAGCTGGTGCTACACCGTCGGCATCGGCTACTACTCGCTCAACGCCATGCTGCACTCGCTGATCGACCGGGTCAGCAAGAACGGCAACATGCTGCTGAACATCGCCCCGATGGCCGACGGCACCATCCCGTCCGGGCAGCGGTCGATCCTGCTGGGCATCGGGGACTACCTCAAGCGGTTCGGCGAGTCCGTCTACACCACCCGCGCCTGGGAGACCTTCGGCGAAGGCCCCACGCAGATGGGCGGCGGCTCCTTCACCGAGCCCCGGGCGGGCACCGGCGCCGACATCCGCTTCACCCGCAGCAAGGACAACACCGTGCTGTACGCGACGGTGCTGGGCTGGCCGGGCGGCACCCTGCACATCACGACGCTGGGCGCCAACCGGATCAACCTGAGCAATCTGGCGTCGGTGCGGCTGCTCGGCCCGTCGGCCGGTCAGTACATCACCCTTCCGGGCTTCACGCAGGACGGTTCCGCCCTGCACATCTCGATGCCCTCGTCCAACCCTCCCTTCAGCGCCCCCGCGTACGTGGTCAAGCTGACCTTCAACGGCCAGATCCCCGAGCTGCGATCCGCGCCCGTCCCGACGGGATGGGTGCGCATAACCAACGTCACCACCGGCCACGTCCTGGACAGCGGCGGAAGCGTCCCCTCCGGTTCGGGGCTCAAACAGTGGTTCTGGGACGGCAGCCCCAACCTGCAGTGGCAGCTGGTCGACCTGGGCAACGGCTACTACCGGCTGGTCAACCGGACCAACGGCATGGTCGCCGACAGCTGGGGCAACACCGCCAACGGCGCGACCTGCCTGCAGGCGCCCTGGAACGGCGGCGCCAACCAGCAGTGGAGGCTCAACAGCCTCGGCAACGGCCGCTATCAGATCGTCAACCGAGGCACCGGCACGGCGCTGGACAGCGGCGGCGACTCCACGGTGGGCGCGAGGGTGAAGCTGTGGACACCGGATCCCAGCACCAACCTCCAGTGGACCATCACCGCGATCTGAGGCCGCCTCGAGGAGAGAGTCTGAAGATCGCTACGAAACTTGTCAAGATAATTTCCGGTAAGTTTCCATGTCGGCCCTGATGCGGAGAGCCGTACGCTGCGGTGATTGTTGCGATCGCTTCGGTAATTTTCCGGACGCCTTCGCCGCGGCGGTGTGCGGCGGCAGGGGCGATGAACGTTTCATCGTCGCGCCCGCGTTCGCGGCCCGTCATGCCAAATGAAACACACACGACGGGCGGACGGGTGTGAGGGAGTGAGAACCGGAGCTTGACAGAAACGTGCCGGGTCGTATTTGCTCCGCCGCGACACCACCGCCAACCGTCCGCTGTAAAGAAGGGAGTCATATATGGCCGAATGTTAGCGCTCACACGGAGGCTGCTTCGCCCGTCCGACGCGGCCCGGACCGTGCTCGGACGGGATGGCCCCGGAAACATGTCGTGCCGCTCGCCCCCAGTCCACCTCCCCCGGCGAGCCGCGCACCTTCGACGGCACCACCACCTGCCAGGCGTCTCCACCCGCCGAAACACGTTCCCTCGCCACTCCGCCGGCGAGGGGCCGGACGGGTTCGGTCCGCCCTGCTTCCCCGGCGCGGGCCGCGTCCCGCCACCGCACCCCCCCAAGGAGAAAGACATGTTCCCTGCGCCACCCCGTGCGACGGGCGGCCGGCGACGATCGCTCCCCGCCGTCCTCACGTGCCTGCTGGCGGCGCTCGCGACCGTGCTCGCCGGTGCGCTCGTATGGGTGACCCCGGCCTCGGCCGCGAGCGTCGACACCAACGGCTGGTACGTCCTGATCAACCGCAACAGCGGTAAGGCCCTCGACGTCTACAACTGGTCCACCGCCGACGGCGGATCGCTCGTGCAGTGGTCCCGCACCAACGGCAACAACCAGCAGTGGCGGTTCGTCGACTCCGGCGACGGCTACTACCGCCTGCAGTCACGCCACTCGGGCAAGGTGCTCGACGTCTACAACTACTCCACCGCCGACGCCGCCGACATCGTGCAGTGGGCCGACCACAACGGCACCAACCAGCAGTTCAGGCTCGTGGACTCGTCCGGCGGCTACGTCCGGCTGATCAACCGCAACAGCGGCAAGGCCGTGGAGGTGCAGAACGCCTCCACCGCCGACGGCGGCAGGATCGTGCAGTACTCCGACTGGGGCGGCGCCAACCAGCAGTGGCAGCTCGTCCGGGTCGACGGCGGCACCTCCACCCCGTCACCCACTCCGTCCTCGGGGCAGTTCACCAACCCGGTGCTGTGGGAGGACCTGGCCGACATCGACATCTTCCGGGTGGACGACACCTACTACTACTCGGCCTCCACGATGCACTACTCGCCCGGCGCGCCGATCCTGCGCTCCTACGACCTGGTCCACTGGGAGTACGCCGGCCACTCCGTGCCCCGGCTCGACTTCGGGTCCAAGTACGACATGAACGGCGGACGGGCGTACGTCAACGGGATCTGGGCGTCGTTCCTGAACTACCGCAAGAGCAACAAGACCTTCTACTGGGGCGGCTGCATCGACTTCAGCAGGACCTACATCTACACCGCCACCTCGGTCGAAGGCCCGTGGAACCGGCACACCACGATCAACAAGTGCTACTACGACGCCGGGCTGCTGATCGACGACGACGACACGATGTACGTCGCCTACGGCAACACGAACATCAGCGTGGCCCAGCTGTCGGCCGACGGGAAGAGCGAGGTCCGCAGCCAGCAGGTGTTCAGCACTCCGTCCAGCGTCGGCACGCTCGAGGGCGCGCGGATGTACAAGCGCAACGGCGCCTACTACATCTTCCTGACCCGGCCGGCCAACGGGCAGTACATCCTGAAGTCCACCAACGGCCCGTTCGGCCCGTACGAGATGCGCCAGGTGCTGCTCAACATGGCCGGCCCGGTCGCCGGCGGCGGCGTGCCGCACCAGGGCGGGCTGGTGCAGACCCAGAAGGGCGCCTGGTACTACATGGCCTTCCAGGACGCCTACCCCGGCGGCCGCATCCCCGTCCTGGCCCCCATCTCCTGGACCGCCGACGGCTGGCCGACCATTCAGACCGTGAACGGAGCCTGGGGCGCCTCCTATCCCGTCCCGGACGTGCCGACCCCGCCGCGGCAGGTGAAGTCTCCCACCGGGACCGACACGTTCAGCGGCACCCAGCTCGGCCCGGAGTGGGAGTGGAACCACAACCCCGACACCTCGAAGTTCAGTGTGAACAACGGGCTGCGGCTGCAGACCGCCACCGTGACGAACGACCTGTACTCGGCCCGCAACACCCTCACCCACCGCATCCTCGGCCCGTCCTCGACCGCGACGATCGAGCTGGACTACTCGGGCATGCGGGACGGTGACCGGGCCGGGCTGGCGATGCTGCGCGACTCGTCCGCCTGGATCGGCGTCAAGCGCGACAACGGCCAGACCCGGGTGGTGATGACCAACGGCCTGACCATGAACAGCAGCTGGCAGACCACCTCCACCGGCTACGAGGCCGCGAGCGCGTCGGTTTCCGGCGGACGGATCTGGCTGCGGGTCAACGCCGACATCCGCCCGGGCAGCGGCAGGCAGGCCAGGTTCTCCTACAGCACCGACGGGGTGAACTTCACCGCGCTCGGGCCCGCCTTCACGATGGGCAACGCCTGGCAGTTCTTCATGGGCTACCGCTTCGCCATCTTCAACTACGCCACCCAGTCCCTGGGCGGGGCGGTCACCGTCAACCGATTCGACCTCACTACCCCCTGACAACCGCCGAAGGAGAGGTGAGATGGGCAGGATTCTCCGCTGGGCGATGGCGGTGGCGCTGGCCGCCGGGTCGCTGGTCGCGGCCGGCAGCATGACGTCACCGGCCGCCGCGTTGGACAACGGGCTCGCCCGTACACCCCAGATGGGGTGGAACAACTGGAACACGTTCGGCTGCAACGTCAGCGACAGCCTGATCCGGCAGACCGCGGACGCGATGGTCGCCAGCGGCATGGCGGCGGCCGGCTACACCTACGTCAACATCGACGACTGCTGGTCGACCAGGAGCCGCAACGCCAACGGCGACCTGGTGCCCGACCCGCAGAAGTTCCCGTACGGCATCAAGGCGCTTGCCGACTACGTCCACTCCAAAGGGCTGAAGCTCGGCATCTACTCCTCGGCGGGCACCACCACCTGCGCGGGATACCCCGCCAGCCTGGGCTACGAGCGCAGGGACGCCGCCCTGTGGGCATCCTGGGGCATCGACTACCTGAAGTACGACAACTGCGGCGACCACCAGGGCAAGAGCGGGCAGGAGCGGTACGCGGCGATGCGCGACGCGCTGGCGGCCACCGGGCGTCCGATCCTGTTCAGCCTGTGCAACTGGGGCCAGGAGAGCGTCTGGACCTGGGGCATGCGGACGGGTAACTCCTGGCGTACGACCGGAGACATCCAGGCGAACTGGAACTCGATCACCAGCATCCTGGACCAGCAGGTCGGGCTGGAGGCGTACTCGGGCCCGGGCGGCTGGAACGACCCCGACATGCTCGAGGTCGGCGTCGGCTCCGTGACCGGCACCGAGGGCAGGGCGCACTTCAGCCTCTGGGCGCTGCTGAACGCGCCGCTCATCGCGGGCAACGACCTGCGCACGATGAGCGCCGAAACCCGCGAGATCCTCACCAACACCGAGGTCATCGCCGTCAACCAGGACTGGGGCGGCAGGCAGGGCCACAAGATCAGCGACAACGGCAACCTCGAGGTGTGGCGCAAGCCGATGTCCAACGGGTCGGTCGCGGTCGTCCTGCTCAACCGGGGCAACGGCACGGCGACGGTGTCCACCACCACCTCCGCCCTCGGGCTCGGCGCCGCGTCTTCCTACCAGGTCCGCGACCTGTGGGCGCACACCACCTTCTCCTCGACGGGGACGATCAGCGCGCAGGTGCCCGCGCACGGGGCCGCGATGTACGTCGTCACCGGAGGGGGCCTGGTCTCGCCCTCGGCGACGCCCACGCCCAGCGGGACGAGCACGCTCAAGGGCGTGGGGTCGGGCCGGTGCCTGGACGTGACCGAGGCGTCGCAGGCCAACGGCACCGAGGTGGTGATCTGGGACTGCCACGGGCGGGCCAACCAGCAGTGGACGTACACGAGCGCGGGCGAGCTGCGGGTCTACGGCAATAAATGCCTGGATGTGTATAACCGGGGGACCGCCGACGGCACATCGGTGATCATCTGGGACTGCAACGGCCAGGACAACCAGAAGTGGCGCTTCAACCCCGACGGCACCATCACCGCCGTCGGCGCCGACAAGTGCCTGGATGTGGCCAACTACGGCACCGCCAACGGCAGCAAGGTGCACATCTGGACCTGCCACGGCGGCACCAACCAGAGGTGGACCCGCGTCTGACACCGGGTGGGCGTCGCCGGGGTTGATCCGATGACCCCGGCGACGCCGCGGCCCCCGGTCATTCCAGTCCTCGGGCCGGCCCGTGTCCTGGCGCGCGGGCCGGCCCGGACCATCAGATGGCCGGTGTGAAACCTTTCATCCTGTTCGACCGTCGAACGGAGCGGATCACCGGCGGACCTGCGGTGTTGTGAGCGGCCGCCGGGGCGTCCGCGACCGCGTGTTGACACCCGTTTCCAGCGACGTCAACACTGCGGGAAAAGACGCCACACACATGCCCGTGGGTCGTCCCCGCACGTCACGGCTCACCCGAGGTGCCGGGGGCCGGCGCGTGTTCACGTCACCATCTCCTGTCGACCCTCGATGCCCCGATCGGCGTCCGTCAGTCCCGGACGACCCCGACGTGAGGAGACGACTCGTGCCCCGACTTCATGTTCGCCGGATTTTCCGGGCGATCGCGGCCGTCATCCTGCTCGTGGCCGCCGTCGCCGCTCCCACGGCGCCGGCTCACGCGGCGGCCGTGACCATCACCAACGGCACCCAGTTCTTCGACACCAACGGGAACGTGCTGCACGCGCACGGAGGCGGCGTGCTGAAGGTGGGCGACTACTACTACTGGTTCGGGGAGAACCGCAACCCCGACAACACCTTCCGCGCGGTGTCGGTCTACCGGTCCACGGACCTGCGCAACTGGGAGTTCCGCAGGGACGTCCTGACCCAGTGGTCGGCCCCCGAGCTGAACGTCGCCAACATCGAGCGGCCGAAGGTCATCTACAACAGCTCCACCGGCAGATACGTCATGTGGATGCACAAGGAGAACGGGTCGAACTACAGCGAGGCGCGGGCGGCGGTCGCCTCCTCGGCGACCGTGGACGGCGACTACACCTACCACGGCAGCTTCCGGCCGCTCGGGCAGTACATGTCGCGGGACATCACGCTGTTCGACGACAACGGCACGGCGTACATGATCTCGGCGGCGGACGAGAACTACGACCTGCACATCTACCGCCTCACGCCCGACTACCTGAACGTCGCCTCACTCGTGGGCAACTTCTGGAACGACGCGCACCGCGAGGCCCCCGCGATGTTCAAGCGGGGGAACGTCTACTTCCTGCTGACCTCGGGGGCGACGGGCTGGAACCCGAACCAGGCGAAGTACGCGACCGCGACGAGCATCTCCGGGCCGTGGACCGGGTGGACCAACGTCGGCGACAGCACGACCTTCAACTCCCAGCCGGCGTTCGTGCTGCCCATCCAGGGTTCGACGACGACCAGCTACCTCTACATGGGCGACCGCTGGGCCGGCGCCTGGGGCGGGCGGGTGAACGACTCCCAGTACGTCTGGCTGCCGATCACGTTCCCGACCGCGACGAGCATGAGCCTGACCTGGTATCCGCAGATCACGATCGACACCGCGACCGGCGTCGTCACCGGCAGCGGCTCCACGCCGTCCTACCGGCTCACCGCGCGGCACAGCGGGAAGGTGGCGGACGTGGTGAACGCGTCGACGGCGAACAACGCGGAGGTGAAGCAGTACTCGTGGAACGGCGGGGCGAACCAGAGGTGGCAGTTCCAGGACGTCGGCGGTGGTTATTTCCGGCTGGTGAGCCAGCACAGCGGTAAGTGCCTGGACGTGGCGAGCGGGTCGACGGCCGACGGGGCGAACGTCATCCAATACACCTGCAACGGCGGCGCCAACCAGCAGTGGCAGTGGGTGGACGTCGGCGGCGGCTATCACCAGTTGCGGGCGCGGCACAGCGGCAAGTGCCTGGACGTGGTGAGCGCCTCGACCGCGGACGGGGCCGACATCACCCAGTACACCTGCAACGGCGGCGCCAACCAGCAGTGGACCCGCACCCAGGTGTGAGTCCCGTACGGCGGGGACGGGCGGGGCCGGGGGACGGCCGGCCCCGCCCGTACCGTCAGGCCAGCGTGAGCTCGGCGGTGACGGCGTCGGGATCGCCGGCGTACGCCGCGGCTTCGACCACGGCCGTGGGGGAGGCCGGGACGAACCCGGCGGAGGTCCACCTCTGCAGGGGCCGGGTCGAGGCGGGCACGGTGACCCGGGCCGACGCCCCGGCCGGGAGCTCGACGGTCGCGAAGCCGAGCAGCACCCGGGTGGGGAAGTCGTCGGCGGTCGCGTCGACGCCCGTGGGCCGCCCGTAGAGCTGCACGACGTGGCGGCCCGCACGCGATCCGGTGTTGGTCACGGTCACGACGGCCTCGAAGGAGTCGCCGCCGGGAGCGCCGAGGGCGAGATCGGAGAGGGCGAAGCTGGTGTAGGACAGCCCGAACCCGAGCGGGAAGGCCGGCGTGTGGCCGTCCCGGTCCAGCAGGCGCTGGCCGAACCACTTGTCGTACGTGATGGCGGTGGCGTCGCGGTCGAAGTACGGCAGGTGCTCCTCGGCGGCCGGGATGGAGTACGGCAGCCGCCCGGCGGCGTCGACGTCGCCGAGCAGCACGTCGGCGAGGGCCCGGCCCCCTTCGCAGCCGGAATACCACGAGACGAGCACGGCGGGCACGGCGTCGCGCCATTCCTCGGTGATGACGGCCCCGGCGGTGACGATCACGACGATGGTGCGGGGGTTGGCCGCCGCCACGGCGCGGATGATCTCGGCGTCGACGGGCCGCAGCCGCAGGCCGGCGCGGTCGCCGCCGGCGCTGCCCCCGCTGATGGAGTCCACCGCGCCGGGCTCGGCCAGGAAGGCCGCGAACGACTGCCCGGCCGGGTCGTCGCCGGGCGGCGGGAACAGCGCCAGCAGCTCTGAATTGGTCAGCACGTCGCCGCCGACCCACTCGCCCTCGTCGGCGGCGGTGTATCCGGCGACGACGACGGCGACGTCGGCCTGTGCCGCCGCAGCGGCGGCCGCGGCCGGGTCGTCGTCGGCCACGTGCGTGATCCGGGTGTCCGGGAGCGCCTCGGTCAGGCCCCGCAGCGCGGTGATCACCTCCGGGGCGCGTACGTCGGAGGAGCCGTTGTCGCCGGTGTTGGGCATGTCGGCCAGGCGTCCGACGACGGCCAGGGAAGACAGGGCGTCCCGCCGCAGCGGCAGCACGGGCGCGTCGCCGACCGGGTCGTTCTTCAGCAGCACCATGCCGCGGGCGGCGACCTCGCGGGCCAGCGCGCGGTGCTCGGGGCTGAAAACCACCTCCGGCGGCGGCTCGGGGTCGGTGCGGGCGGCGTAGTGGCGCAGCTGGACGCGCAAGATGCGGCGGGCCGCCCGGTCGACGTCGTCCCAGCTCGCCCGGCCCGTCTCCAGGGCGGCGGGCAGGTGCTCGGCGCGCTGCTGGCGGAAGGGCTCCTCCACGTCCAGCCCGGCGCGCAGCGAGGCGGCGGCGTCGCGCAGGCCCCAGATGAAGTCGGAGACGGTGACGCCCTCGAAGCCCCACATGCCGCGGAGCACGCCTTCCATCAGGTGCTCGTTCTGCCCGGCCCACTCGCCGTTTACGGAGTTGTAGGCGGTCATGACGCCCGACACGCCCTCTTCCACGACCCGGCGGAAGTGCGCCAGGTAGACCTCGTGCAGGGCGGCGTCGTCCGCGGTGACGTCGACCGTGAAGCGGGCGTTCTCCATGCTGTTGAGCGCGAAGTGCTTGACGACGGCCATGGCGTTGCGCTGCACGCCCCGGGTCAGCGCCGCGCCGAACTCGCCGAGCAGGACCGGGTCTTCGCCGTACGTCTCCTGGGCCCGGCCCCAGGCGGGATGGCGGGGCAGGTTGACGCACACGCCGCCGAAGAAGTTGGCGCCCTGGGCGCGCAGCTCCAGCCCGATCGCGGTGCCGACGCGCTCCTCGAGCGCCACGTCCCAGGTGGCGCCGCGGGCCATGGAGACCGGGAACGCCGTCGACTTGCCCATCACCACGCCGCGCGGGCCGTCGGAGAACAGCAGGCCGGGGATGCCCAGCCGCTCCACGCGGCCCATCGGGATGGGGGTGAGGTTGTAGCCCTCGGTCATCATCTCGGCCATGCCCCGCCAGAACGGCAGGTCCCCGTCGAGCAGCCACAGGCGTTCCTCCCGGGTCAGCTGCGACAGCAGCTCGTCGGCCGCCTCGTCCAGGGGCCGTCCGGCGCGAACCGCGTCGACGGCGGCGGAGAAGGCGGTCGGAGAGGACGCCGGGGAGGCGGGCGGGGAAGAGGGTGTCGGCATGGCGCACACAACTCTCTGAACAGGCGCGACAGCGCTATCTACCAAACGGTAGGTAACCTAGGCTGGTACCGTGATCGAAATCAACCCCGCCTTGGAGGAGTCAGGACGAAATGACCCCCACGCAGGGACGGCGCAGGCTGCCGCTCGCCGAACGCCGGGAGGAGATCCTCAAGGCGGCCACCGAGCTGATCGCCGCCGTGGGGTTCAAGGGCGTCACCCTTGAGGCGTTCGCCGCCGCCTGCGGCATGACCAAGGCGGGGCTGCTGCACCACTTCCGCTCACGGGAGGAGCTGCTCATCGCGGTGCTCGAACGCCGCGACACACTCGACCTCACCACCGTGGTCGACACGCTGGAACCTGCCCCGGACCCGGCCGCCGCCCGCGCCGTCATGACGGGATTCGTCCGGCGCAACCTCGCGCAGCGGTCACTCGTGCAGCTCTACACGGTGCTGTCGGCCGAGGCGCTGGATCCCGCGCACCCCGCCCACGCCTATTTCCAGACGCGGCTTCGCGACGGCCGCGCCATGCTGGAGCGCTACCTGCTGGCCTGGCATCCCCGGCCCGGCCAGGCCGCCGTGGACCTGCTCGCCTTCCTCGACGGCCTGCAGCTCAACTGGCTGCGTGACCCGGACATCGACTTCCTCGCCCAGTGGGAGACCTTCGCCGACCGGTTCTTCGACGTCTGACGGATCTCCGTGGCCGCCATGCCGGGCCGCCACGCTCGACCCCGACATCACCGGTCCGGGGGGCCTGAAGCGGGTCGTACGGCGTAGGGGATCGCGTGAGCGGGAGGCGGCCGGCGTGCCCGCACGGGGGCACGCCGGCCGTTCGCATGCCGGCGGCGCGGGGTCTGCGCCGCCTGGTCGCGGCGGCGCTCAGGCGCGCGCGAGCAGCTCCAGCGTGTCGACAACACGGTTGGAGAAGCCCCACTCGTTGTCGTACCAGGCAACCACCTTGACGTGCCTGCCCTCGGCCCGGGTGAGGGCGGCGTCGAAGATCGACGACGCCGGGTGGCCGGTGATGTCGCTGGAGACCAGCGGCTCGTCCGCGTAGTCGAGGATGCCCTTGAGCGCGCCGTCGGCGGCGGCGCGGTAGGCCGCGAGCACCTCGTCGCGGGTGACCTCGCGGGAGACCGTGGTGTTCAGCTCCACGAGCGAACCCACCGGGACCGGCACGCGGATCGAGTCGCCCGACAGCTTGCCGTGCAGCTTCGGCAGCACCAGGCCGATGGCCTTGGCGGCCCCGGTGGTCGTGGGTGCGATGTTCACGGCGGCGGCGCGGGCCCTGCGCAGGTCGCGGTGCGGGCCGTCCTGCAGGTTCTGCTCCTGCGTGTAGGCGTGCACCGTGGTCATGAACCCGTGCTCGATGCCGGCCAGGTCGTCCAGCACGGACGCCAGCGGGGCCAGCGCGTTCGTCGTGCAGGAGGCGTTCGACACGATCACGTGCCGGGCGGGGTCGTACGCCTCGGTGTTCACGCCGTAGGCGATCGTGACGTCGGCGCCGTCGGAGGGGGCGCTGACCAGCACGCGCCGGGCGCCGGCGTCGATGTGTGCGCGGGCCGCGTCCGCCTTGGTGAAGCGGCCGGTGGACTCGAGCACGATGTCGACGCCGAGCTCGGCCCACGGCAGTTTGGCGGGCTCACGCTCGGCGAGCACGGCGATGCGGCGGCCGTCGACGACGAGGTCGCTCCCGTCGACCTCGACGGGACGGCCGAGACGGCCGAGCGAGCTGTCGTACTTGAGCAGGTGGGCGAGGGCCTCGGGGGCGGTGAGGTCGTTGACGGCGACCACCTCGAGGTCGCTGCCGCGCTCCAGCAGGGCGCGGAGCGTGTTGCGTCCGATGCGGCCGAACCCGTTCACGGCGATGCGAGTCATGGTGCTCCTTTCGGTGTCGCGCTCCATGGTCGGCATCCGTGTTTGAGGCCGACAGTGGCATGAACGACACCATCCGAAAGGATCTCGCCAGAAGTTTCGCCACCGGTCGCAAGGATCTCGCCACCGCCGTCCGCGTGGGGTCAGGCGGAGAAGGTGTGGCGATACTCGGTGGGGGAGGTGCCGAGGATGCGCTGGAAGTGCAGGCGCAGGTTCGCGCCGGTGCCGAGCCCGACCCGGTGGGCGATCTGCTCCACGGTGAGATCGGTGCGTTCGAGAAGTTCGCGCGCGAGGTCCACCCGCGCCCGCAGCACCCACTGCATCGGCGTGTAGCCGGTGTCCTCCACGAACCGCCGGGAGAAGGTCCGCGCCGACACCCGCGCGTGCCGGGCGAGCGTCTCCAGGGTCAGCCGTTCGGACAGATGCGCCAAAGCCCACTCCCGTGTGCTCGCGAACACGTCGCCGAGCGGCTCGGGCACGCTCCGGGGGACGTACTGCGCCTGCCCGCCGCTGCGATAGGGCGCGGCCACCAGCCGTCTCGCCACGTGGTTGGACAGCCCGACGCCGTGGTCGCGCCGCACCAGGTGCAGGCACAGGTCGATGCCGGACGCCGCGCCCGCCGAGGTCAGCACGTTTCCCTCGTCCACGAACAACACGTTCTCGTCCACCCGTACGAGCGGGTGCTTGACGGCGAGCGCCCTGGTGTAGTGCCAGTGAGTCGTCGCGCGCTTGCCGTCGAGCAGTCCCGTCGCCGCCAGCGCGAACGCCCCCGTCGAGATGGCCGCGAGCCTGGTGCCGCGCTCGTGGGCGGCCTTGAGCGCGGCGACGACCGCGGCCGGCGGTTCCGTGGTCGCCGGCTCCCGATAGCCGGGGATGAAAATGGTGTCGGCCTGCTCGAACGCCTCCAGGCCCTCGGCTACGTGATAGGACAGGCCGTCGCCGCCGGTCACCAGCCCCGGCGTGGGACCGCACACCCGCACCTCGTACGGCATGCTCGGCCGGTTGGAGAACACCTGCGCGGGGATGCCGACGTCGAGCGGCTTGGCGCCCTCCAGCACGAGCACGGCGACGCGGTGGTTCCGCGGGCTCATCGGCCTCCTCCGGTTCGCTCGATCGGACGTCATATACGTGGCCGTGATGACAACTGCCGCAAGCATCCTGCCAGCGGGGGAGGTGTGCCGCGGGTGCGAGGGCCGCGCCTGGGTCCGTCACCGGCCGGTCCGCCGCGGAGAGGGCGCCGACCGGCCTCGGCAGCAGGCGGTCGCGAAGACGATTGTGCTCTTCCGCCCCGGTGAATGGTGATGGGCACCGCTTGAGCGGGTGCGGCCGTGGCTGTTCCCGCTGGGCCCGCGCGGGTGCGCGTTCTTGCCCACTAGCGCGGCACGCGTCTTCGTGGACCTGTGACTCCAACAAATCGTGTTGCACGGTTGCGGAGAGTGACTGCGGTGAGAGAAAATTAAAACAAGTTTTCGAATCACGAGCGAGGAAGCGTCATGGATTCGTTTGATATTGATCCAGTGCGCCATCATCGTTCGAACGATAGTGACGGCGGTTGGTGGGAGTGGCTGATCGCCAATTCCCCTCTGTGGTCGAGCGAGGGGTCGCTCGCCCGCGACGACAGCCGCTTCACCCTTTTGTTCACTTCATCACATGGGGCCGACAATCCGATCGGTGGTACGGGCTCCGGCGGCGAAGGATCTGCGCCCGGCACGGCCGCATTCATCGGCAGCACATGTCGTGGCGGCATGGCCGACACCGGCGTGGAAGCCGGCTTCGGTATCACGCGTTCCGGCGGGAGCCGGAGAGCCGGTGGCCTCGGGGTTTGGGGCACTGCCCCGGACACTGCGTCGGGCGCTGCCGGGGGCGGTGACGCCTTCGCCGGTCGTGGTGGGCGTGATGGCGCGGGAGCACGTGATGATGCGGACACCGGCAACGGTGCGCACGAAGGTGGCACGGCCGGGCGCGATGGCACGGCCGGTGCCGAGGGCGCTGCCCGGAACGGCGCTGCCCGGGATGACGCCTTCACCGATGACAGGGCAGCTGCCGGTCGCGGCAGGACGCCCGGGGGTGTCCGTACCGGCGGCGCGACGCCCGGCGGCACGGCTGCCGGTGCCGGTGCCGGTGGCGCCGCCTGCAACGGGAACGGCTTTGCCGCTGGTGGTATGGCGTGCGGCGATGAGCGCGAGCGCGTTCGTGGCGAGCATGCCGATCGCGCGGCTGCCGGTTCCGGTCGCGTCCGCACCGACGGGGTTGCCGGCGCTCGCATGCGCGCTGGTACTGGTGCGGATGCCAGCGAGCGGGATGCCGACGCGGTTGCCGGCAGTGAGCGTGCCGGTGGTAACCGTGCCAATGGCGCAGGTCCTGGAGCCGTCGCCGACGGTGGTGCCGGTATTGGTTCTGATCGCGTGGGTGTCGGCGCGGGTGCTGGTACGTCTGTCGGCGGTGAGCGTGCCCGTGGTGAGCATGCCAATCGCGCGGCTGCCGGTGCCGGTGGTGATGGTGCTCCCCGGCACGGGGACGGCTTCGCCCATGGTGGTGCGGCATCCGGTGGCGACCGTGCTGGTGGTGTTGGTGCCGGTCGTGTTGGTGCCGACGCTGGTGCGGGCGTCGCGGGTGTCGATGAGGGTGCGGGTGGCGCTGGTGCGGGTGGTGGCCGTGCCCGGTCGCCGTGGGCGGTGGTGGTGTCGGTGCGTGAGGCGGCGCGGGAGCTGGTGGTGACGCCGGCCCCGGAGGACCCGGACGTGTGCCTGGCCGGGGTGGAGGAGTTGTTGTTCGCCCAGGATCGGATCACGTGTGCGGTGGCCGAGTGGGTGGGGCGGGTACATAGGGCGGGCCAGGCGAAACAGCATGGGCATGCCTCCACCCGGTCCTGGTTGCGCACCAGTGCGGGGATGACCACGGGTGGGGCGGGCCGGTTGCTCACTTTGGCGGTGGAGCTGGCGCGTCTGCCCCGGGTGCGGGAGGCGTTCGCCGCCGGGCATCTGGCGGCCGGGGTGGTGGAGGCCATCTGCCACGCGATCTCGGGCCTGACCGACGAGCAAGCCGCTTTGGCTGAGCCGATCCTGCTGGAACTGGCGGGCAAGGCGGGCCCGGCGGAGGTGGCCAAGGCCGGGCGCTATCTGCGGGCGGTGCTCGACCCCGACGGGGAAGAACGGGACGAGCAGGCCGACTATGGGCGGCGGTTCCTGCGGGTGCGGCCGGGTGCGGGTGGCGGCGTGGAAGGGGAGTTCTAC
>NZ_BMPY01000027.1:0-79619 GCF_014647835.1 Microbispora rosea subsp. aerata | reverse complement strand
GGACGCCTACGCCAAGCCCAAGGCGGAGGGGGACGATCGGCCGTTGCGGGTCCGCTACGCCGATGCGTTCATCGCCCTGCTGGAGGACAAGATCGTCACCGAGCTGCTGGTGCTGGTCAGCGCCGAATCCCTCCCCGCCGACCCCGAACCCGACACCGAGGAGGCCCACTCCGCACCCGGCCACCCTGACCACACCGAGGACACCGAGGACTCAGACAACGCCGAGGACGAGTACCTCGAGGACGTTGACTGCTCTGGGCGCCCCGGCCCTAAGCCCGCTGAGGACTCAGACCACGCCGAGGGAGCCGAGGACTTCGACGCCGCTGAGCACTGCGGTCACCCCGAGGGGGAGCGTCCCGAGAGCACCGACGACCCTGAGAGCGAGCGTTCTGAGAGCGTCGTCCGCCCTGAGGCTGAGTACCCCGCCACGGCCCACTTCGAGACCACCGACCGCCCTGCCGCCGGGAACGGCAGCGGCGATTACTCCGGGACCTGCGACTCCGCTGCTGACCACCCCGGAGCCGGGGACGCTTGGAGCGTTGACCGCCCCGCAACCCTCGGGGGCGAGCGTTCTGAGAGCGTCGTCCGCCCTGAGGCCGCTACCGCCGGGAACCATCCCAGCTTCGTGGACGACTTCGCCGCTGACGCCGCTGCCGGGAATTGCGGCATCTATGATCGCCCCGGGATCTGCGACCTCGTCACGAAGCGCTCTGAGAGTTCCGACCATCCTGAGTCTGACGCTGCGGCCGGGAACTCCGGCAGCGGCGACCGCCTTGTCCCCGAGAACTGCGCTGCGGCCGCTGCTGGGAACCCTCGTGGCGCAGACTGTTCCGAGACCTGCCACCCCACCATCGCCCTCCCCGAGGCCGGGGACGAGGGCGCTGACCGCTCCGCGACGTTCGAGATTGAGCGCGCTGACAGTGGCCAAGAGAGGGAGGATGCCCAGGACGCTGAAAACGCCGAGGTGATCGAAGACAATGAAGCCGCTGAGGACATCGGGGACGGCCTGGGCCGTGAGGCGGCCCGGGAGAACCGCCGGGCCGCCGTGCCCGCAGACGAGGCTGGGAGCACACCGCAGCATGGGCACGCGCAGGGGCAGGTGCCGCGCTCGGGAGAGTCGCGATGGGGTGAGTGGCGGTTGTGTGATCCGCCCGGGGATGCCTGTGCCCGTCACGCTCCCGGGGATTCCTGTGCTCGTCACACCTACGCCGGGCCTCGGCCCGCGGGGGTAATCCCGCATGGGCCGGGGCACGCGGCTAGGCCGTCCAGCACCCTGAAATTGGAGCTGGAAGGCTCACCGGCAACAGGCCCGGAGGCGTCAACCCATTCAGGACCGGGTGACCCGGCGGGGATGCCGTCTGGGACGGCGTCGAGGCCCGGGTCGAGCGCCGGGACGGGGACCGCGTCCGGGGCGGCGTGGGGTGCCGGGTCGGGCACGGCGCGGGGCGCCGGGCTGGGTGCCGGGTCGGAGTCCAGGTTGAGGGCCGCGTCCGGGGCGGCGTCGGATGCCGGGCTGGGGGCCGGCTCTGGGACGGCGTCGAGTGCTGGACCGGGCGCGGAGCGGGGTGCCGGGCTGGGCGCGCCGTCGGGTGCCGGGCTGGGCGCAGTGCCGGGGCCTGGATCGCCGCGTGGATCGGGGCCTGGGTCGGCTGGCTTGGGGCTGGGGGTGGTGCCTGGGCTGGTGCCGGGGTTGCTGCTGGCGACCGGGCAGGTGCTGCCCGTCTCCAGCGTGCACCGCCTGGCCCGCACCTCCACCCTCGTGCGGATCGTCATGGACGCCGACGGGCAGGTGCTCGACATGGGCCGCAAGGTCCGGCTGGCCACCCCGGCCCAGCGCAGGGCGGTCTTCGCCCGGTATGCCACCTGCTGGGTCGACGGCTGCCCCCTCCCGGCGACCTTGTGCCAGATCGACCACGCCGACAACTGGAGCAGCGGCGGCCTGACCGATCTGAAGCTGCTGGGGCCCGCGTGCCAGTTCCACAACCGCGACCGCTACCGCCACCCCGACCGCTACACCCGCCGCAAGGTCGGCAAAGACCGCTGGGCCTTCACCTACCACCGCCTCGCGGGAGTCCGGCGACTATGAGCCACGGCGAGAGGGCGGCTTGCATGATCAAACGGGCGGGGAAGGCGCGGCGGGCCAGGGCCTTCACCTACCACCGCCTCGCGGGAGTTCGGAGGCCACGGGAGTGACAGCAGAGACGCCGTCACCCACCGCTCTCGGCTCGCTGTGGGCGCCCTCGCGACCGGTGGGTGATCCACGCCCGGCCGGCGATCCGCGCCCGGATGATGCGCGCCCGGACCGGGTGCGCGAGCACGCCTGCCTGTCCGTCCACCAGCGTTCGCTGCGAGGTGGGCAAGGACCGCTGGGCCTTCACCTATTACCGTCTGACGGGAGCACGGCGGCTATGAGACCCGGCGGCGGCTGTGAGCCACGGGAGTAAGAGGTCTCGCACGGCCAAACGGCCGGGGCAGCGCGTATGACCAGGTGGTTGCGCATGCAGCAGGCGGTTGTGAGCACTGCGGCGGTAGCGCGGGCCTGCGTCCGCAGCAACCGGAGTCCCGGGCACCATCGCACACCATCCGGCCGACGTGCACGCCCTGGCCGTCACCGGTGTCTACGGGAACGAGCAGCGGGAGCCTCGGGCTGACTCAGGGTGCGGAGGCCCTGAGAGATCCGGGTCCGCGCGGCGAAAACGGCATTGACAATACATGCTTTTCCTACATAGTTAGTAGGTAACCTGTCCACTCGCGGCCGGATTCTCCCGAGAGGTATGCGACGCCGTGAAATTCCTTGCCATCACCCTCATCGCGCACGGGCCCGACCCACTGACCGGCAAGACCAAATCCACCACACAGCGCTTCCGTGAGGTCGTGGACCAAGCCGTGCTCGCCGAGGAGCTGGGATTCGACGGCTTCGGAGTGGGAGAGCGGCACGAGCGGCCCTTCATCTCCTCGTCGCCGCCGGTCGTGCTCAGCCACATCGCCGCCCGCACCTCCCGGATCCGGCTGTTCACCGCCGTCACCACGCTGAGCCTGCTCGACCCCGTACGCGCGTACGAGGACTACGCGACGCTCGACCACCTGTCGGGCGGCCGCCTCGAGCTGATCATCGGCAAGGGAAACGGATCGGCCCAGGCGCGGCTCTTCCACGTCACCCCCGAGGACCAGTGGGACCGCAACCGGGAGGGTTACGAGCTGTTCCGCAGGCTCTGGCGGGAGGACAAGGTCACCTGGGAGGGCCGGTTCCGGCCGTCCCTCACCGACGCGGAGACCTGGCCGCGCCCGTTGCAACAGCCGATCCGGGTCTGGCACGGCAGCGCCACCAGCAAGGCATCCGTCGATCTGGCGGCCCGTTACGGCGACCCGCTGTTCTCGGCCAACGTCACCAACCCCATCGAGCCGTACGCCGAACTGATCGACTACTACCGCGAACGATGGGTGCACTACGGCCACGACCCGGCGGACGCGCTGGTGGGCGCGGGCAGCGCCGGATACTACGCGGCGCGCACCTCGCAGGAGGCGATCGCGACCTACCGGCCGATCTACGACGCCCGTGTCGCGCTGCTGCGCACGGTGGGCGTGGAGCCGGTCTTCCCCACGCTGGAGGACGCCATCGAACGCAGCTCGATCCTCGTCGGCAGTCCCCAGCAGATCATCGAGAAGGTCCTGCGCTATCACGAGCGGTTCGGGCACGAGGTCATGCACATCAGCGCCGACCGCGACGGCCTGACCCCGGCGCAGCACCGGGCCACGCTCGAGCTGTTCCAGAGCGAGATCGCCCCCGTGCTGCGCAAGGAGATCCCGAGCAGGCCCTTCCCCGACCCGCCCGCGATCCCGGAAAACGCCGAGACGCCGAAGAGCACTGAGACCCCGCAGAGCCCCGCGACGAGCATTGGAGAGCTGGCATGAGCGTCCCCCAGCCGACGGAACAGCAGGCCGGCAGGCCGGTTCCCCTGTCGATCCTCGACCTGTCCCCGATCTCGTCCGGCAGCGGCCCGGGGGACGCACTGCGCAACAGCATCGACCTCGCGCGCCACGCCGAGCGCCTGGGCTACCTCCGCTACTGGGTCGCCGAGCACCACTTCGCCGCCGGCGTCGCCAGCTCGGCCCCGGCGGTGCTCATCGGCCTCATCGCGGCGGCGACGAGCCGCATCAGGGTGGGCTCGGGCGCGGTGCAGCTCGGCCATCAGACGCCGATCGCGGTGGTCGAGCAGTTCGGCCTGATCGACGCGCTCCATGCCGGCCGGATCGACCTCGGGCTCGGCCGGTCCGGGCAGCGCAGGGCCGAGTTCGTGGGGGAGGCGAACCGGGCTCCCCAGGTCGCCAAGGCTCCCGCGCCCCGCGAGTCCAAAGTCGTGGACGGGCTGCTGATCCCGCCCGCGTTCTCGTTCGCCGAGCTGGCCCACTCTCCGCGGCTCGCCCTCCAGGCGGCGCTGCTGCAGCAGCCGGGCGCGCAGACCCCCGACTTCGCCGAGCAGGTCGACGAGGTCATCGCCTTCCTCGAAGGCACCTACCGGTCGCCGGACGGGATCGACGTGCACGCCGTGCCCGGTGAGGGCGCCGAGGTGGAGCTGTGGATCCTGGGCAGCAGCGGCGGGCAGAGCGCGAAGGTGGCCGGGGAACGCGGCTTGCCGTTCGCCGCCAGCTACCACGTCAGCCCGGCGACGGTGCTGGAGGCCGTGGAGGCATACCGGGCGGCGTTCGTCCCCTCAAAGGTGCTCTCCGAGCCGTACGTCCTCATCTCCGCGGACGCGGTCGTGGCCGAGGACGACGAGACCGCCAGGGAGCTGGCCAAGCCGTACGGTCTGTGGGTGCGCGCCATCCGCACCGGCCGGGGGGCGATCCCGTACCCGTCGTCGGAGGAGGCGGACGCGCACGTCTGGACCGACGCCGACAGGGAGCTGGTGGCCGACCGGGTGGACACCCAGTTCGTCGGCTCCCCGCAGACGGTCGCGGAGGGGCTGCGGGTGCTCCAGCGGGTCACGGGCGCCGACGAGCTGATCGTCACCACCATTACGCACCGGCACGCCGACCGAGTCCGCTCCTACGAGCTGCTCGCCGAGGAGTGGCGCGTAAGCCCCGCGCGGCGCACGCCGCCGCCCGAGGCGGACGGCCGTCCCGCCCCCGGTCACCGTACGTCCGGCGCGCGCACGGCAGGAGAACCACTGTGAAGGTCATCAGGGGCACGCTGTCCCTCGTCATCGTCGCGGCCCTGGCCGCGTGCGGCTCGCAGGCGCCCGCCGCGCCTGCGGGCGCCACCTCGCTCACCTGGGCGGTCGAGACCGAGCCCATCACGTTCAACCCGCACCAGTGGGCGCAGAACAAGGCCAGGCTGCTGGTGTTCAACCAGTTCGACGCGCTGGTCGCGCGCGGCGAGGACGGGTCGTTCGTCCCGTGGCTCGCCAAGTCGTGGCAGGTTTCGGACGACGGGCGCACCTACACCTTCAAGCTGCGCGACGACGTCGTCTTCCAGGACGGCACGAAGTTCGACGCGGCGGCGGTGAAGGCAAACCTGGACAAGCTGCGCGAGCCCGGCTACAACCCCGCGGTCGCGTCCATCCAGCTGCACGCCTTCGACAAGGCCGAGGTGCTGTCGCCGACCACGCTGAAGGTCACGTTGAAGGAGCCGGACGGCCTGTTCCTCGACTTCCTCTCCTCGCCGCTCGCCGCGCAGGTGTCCCCCAAGTCCCTGAAGGAGGCCAAGGACCTCAAGGCCGGCGGGCCGGACGTGGTCGGGACCGGCCCGTTCATCCTCGACCGGTACGTGAAGGGCCAGGAGGTCCACTACACGCGCAACCCCAAGTACAACTGGGCGCCGCAGGGCAGCGCCCACCAGGGGCCCGCGTACCTGTCGGAGATCACCTACCGCTTCCTGCCGCAGGCGGCCGTCCGCGTCGGCGCGCTCACCTCCGGGCAGGTCCAGGTCATCGAGGGCGTCGCCGCCACCGACATCCAGTCGATCAAGAGCGACCCGTCCCTGTCGTTCCAGTCGGCGCTCAACTCGGGCACGGCGTTCTCCTACTACTTCAACACCTCCCATCCGCCGTTCGACGACAAGCGGGTGCGGCAGGCGTTCCGGGAGGCCGTCGACCTCGACGCCGTGCTCGCCTCCGTCTACCAGGGCACCGCGAAGCGCGCCTGGAGCATCGTCGCCGAGACCAGCCCGTTCTACGACCGGTCGCTGGAGAAGACGTACGGCGGGGACGTCGCCAAGGCGAACGCGCTGCTCGACGCGGCGGGCTGGACCGAGCGCGACGCCGAGGGCTACCGGGTCAAGGACGGCAAGCGGCTGACGGTCCGCTCGGTGGCGTCGGCGCCGTACGTCCGCGACCGCAGGGACATCCTGGCCCAGGCGATCCAGGCCCAGGTCAAGCAGACGGCGGGCATCGACTTCCAGGTGAAGATCGTGGACCAGGGCACGGCGCAGAAGGCGATCGAAGACGACGCGTACGAGATCTTCGAGAACTCGCGCGGCGACTCCGACGCCGGGGCCGCGCTCAACCTCATCCTGCCGGAGAAGGCGGCCATCAACCGCACCCGCTACGCCGACGCCGAGCTGGACGGCTGGCTCGCCAAGGCGTCGGCGAGCTCCGACACCGAGGAACGCAAGGCGCTGTACGCCAAGGTCCAGCGGAAGGTGGTGACCGACGAGGCGATCGTCTTCCCCATCTACGTGCCGTCCGACCAGATCGCGGCGAGCAAGAACGTGCAGGGCCTGGGCTTCGACCCGGTGTCGGGCACGCCGCGCGGCGCCTACGATGTGCGGATCGCCGCATGACGGCGGCGCCGCCGCGGGCCCGGCGCGTGCCCGGCTGGCTCGCCGTGGCGGTGCGCCGGGTCGTCTCGGCCGTGGCCGTGCTGTGGGCGGCCGCCACCACCGCGTACGTGGCCCTGCTGCTGGCTCCGGGCGACACCGTCGACATCCTCGTGGGCGACGGCGCCGACACCCCGGAGATCCGCGCGCGGATCGTCGCCGAGTGGGGGCTGGACCGGCCCGAGGTCGTGCGCTACCTGAGCTACCTCGGCCGCCTGCTCCAGGGCGACCTCGGCCGTTCCTACCAGCTCCAGCGCGACGTCGGCGAGATCCTGGCCGGGCAGGTGGGCCCGACCGTGCGGCTGACCCTCGCGGCGGCGGCGGTGGGCGTGGTGCTGGCGCTGGTCCTTGCGGTGGCGACGGCGGGCAGGTCGGTGTGGCCGCGCCGCGTCGTCTCCGCCGCCGAGCTGGTGGCGGTGTCGGTGCCGCAGTTCGTCATCGGCATCGTGCTTTTGTTCGTGTTCTCGTTCTCACTGGGCTGGTTCCCCGTCTCCGGCGCGGCCGACCCGCAGGCGCTCGTGCTCCCCGCGCTGGCGCTCGGCCTGCCCGTCGCCGGCGTGCTCGGACAGGTGCTCAGGGAGGGCCTGGAACGCGCGCTCGAGCAGCCGTTCGCGGTGACCGCCCGCTCGCGCGGCCTCGGCGAACGCGCCGTGGTGGCCCGGCACGCCCTGCGGCACGCGCTGCTGCCCGCCGTCACCCTCGCCGGCTGGTTCACCGGCGTCCTGCTCGGCGGGGCCGTCATCACCGAGACGCTCTTCGGCCGCCCGGGGCTCGGCCGGGTGACGATGCAGGCCGTCACCGGCAAGGACATGCCGGTCGTGATGGCCGTCGTCATCTTGTCCGCGGCGGTGTACGTGACGATCAGCGCCCTGCTCGATCTGGCCTACCGGCTCATCGACCCCCGGCTGAGGAGCGCCTGATGGCCGTCGCCGCCCCCGCCGTCAGGCCCGGCGCCCGCGTGCGCCCCGGCCTCGTTGTCTCACTGCTCGTGCTGGCCGCCCTGGTCGTGGCCGTGGCCGCCCCGGGCCTGATCACCCGGGTCGATCCGCTGGCCGCCGACCCGCTGCGGGCGCTGGCCCCGCCCGGCGCGGGCCATCCGCTCGGCACCGACCACCTCGGCAGGGACGTGCTCGCCCGCGTCGTGTACGGCGCGCGCCACTCGCTCGGCATCGGGGTGCTCGCCACCGCGCTCGCGGTGGGCGCGGGCTCGCTGCTCGGCCTGGCGGCCGGGCTGGCGGGCCGCCTGGCCGGTGAGGCGCTGGCCCGCCTGTTCGACGTGCTGTCGACCTTCCCCGAGCTGCTGCTCGCGCTGCTGGTGATCGCGGTCACCGGCCCCGGGACGTGGAACGTCGTCGCCGCGATCGGCATCGCCCAGCTTCCCACGTACGCGCGGGTGGTCCGGGCGCAGACGTTCGTGGTGCGCCGCTCCGGCTACGTCGAGCAGGCGGTGACCTTCGGCCACTCGCGCTTGCGCGTGATCGTGCGGCACGTGCTGCCCAACGCCGTCGGGCCCGTCCCCGTGCTGGCCACGATCGGGCTCGGCCAGGCCGTCATCGCCACCTCGGGCCTCAGCTTCCTCGGCATGGGCCCCCAGCCGCCCGCCCCCGAGTGGGGCACCATGCTGGCCGAGTCGCGGGACTTCCTGCGCGTGGCCCCGTGGGAGGCGTTCGCGCCCGGGCTGGCCCTCACCCTGTCGGTCGTGTGCCTGACGATCGCCGGGCGGCACCTTCAACGGCGTTTCGAGGGAAGGACACCATGACAGAGCTCGCGGTCACCCGCGCCCATCCCGCCGCAGGCGCCGCACCGCTCGTCGCGGTCGAGGACCTGCGCGTCTCCTTTCCCGCCTCCGGCGTCGAGGCCGTACGGGGGCTGTCGCTGTCGATCGCGCCGGGGGAGTGCGTCGCCCTCGTCGGCGAGTCGGGGTCGGGCAAGAGCGTGACCGCCCGCTCGCTCATCGGCCTGGCGGGCCCCGGCGCGCGGGTGCGGGCGTCGGCCTTCCGCGTCGGCGGCGGGGACGCCCTGACCTTCGGCCCGCGGGAGTGGCGCCGCCTGCGCGGCCGGTTCGCCGGGCTGGTTCTGCAGGACGCCCTGGTCTCGCTCGACCCGCTGCGCACCGTGGGCGCCGAGATCACCGAGGTGCTGGCCGAGCACGACGTGGTGCCCCGCGCGGCCCGCCCGGAGCGGGTCCGGGCGCTGCTGGAGGCCGTGGGCGTCCCGGACCCCGAGGTCCGCGTGCGGCAGTATCCGCACCAGTTGTCCGGCGGGCTGCGGCAGCGGGCCCTGATCGCCTCCGCCATCGCCGCCGAGCCCGAGCTGATCATCGCCGACGAGCCCACCACCGCCCTCGACGTGACCGTGCAGGCACAGATCCTGCGGCTGCTCGCGGACCGCAAGGCGGCCGGAACGGCGCTGCTGATGATCAGCCACGACCTGGCCGTGGTGGCCGAGATCGCCGACCGCGTGCTGGTCATGAAGGACGGCCTGGTGGTGGAGGAGGGCCCGGCGCGTGAGGTGCTGACGGCGCCGCGGCACGACTACACCCGGGCGCTGCTCGCCGCGGTGCCCTCCGTGTCCGCCGGGCCCCGCCGCCCGCCCCGCTCCCCGGGGACCGCCCCGCCCGACCCCGTGCTCGCCGCCACCGGGCTTTCGGTCTCGTACGGCTCGCGCACGGCCGTGGACGGGGTGT
The DNA here is from genome assembly GCF_014647835.1 of Microbispora rosea subsp. aerata. GTDB lineage: Bacteria > Actinomycetota > Actinomycetes > Streptosporangiales > Streptosporangiaceae > Microbispora > Microbispora aerata. The sequence continues at coordinate 70,116 of NZ_BMPY01000027.1, read as the reverse complement.
CCTTCCAGCTGCGCCCGGGGGAGACCCTCGGCGTCGTCGGCGAGTCGGGGTCGGGCAAGACGACCCTCGCGCGGCTGGCCCTCGGCCTGCTCGCGCCGGACGCGGGTGAGGTGACGCTGCGGGGAGGCCCGTGGAGCCGGCTGCCGGAACGGGAGCGGCGTCCCCTCCGCGCGGCCATCCAGGTCATCGCGCAAAATCCGCTGGACTCCTTCGATCCCCGCCACACCGTGGGCCGCCTGGTCGCCGACCCGATCCACACGCTGCCGAAGCGGCGGCGCCGCGAGCGCGTGGCCGAGCTGCTGGACCGGGTCGGGCTGCCGCCCGAACTGCTCGGCCGGCGTCCCCGCGAGCTGTCCGGCGGCCAGCGGCAGCGCGTGGCCATCGCCCGCGCGCTCGCGTCCCGGCCCGAGGTGCTGATCTGCGACGAGCCGGTGTCGGCCCTCGACGTGTCGATCCAGGCCCAGGTGCTCGACCTGCTGGCCGAGATCCAGGCCCAGGACGGGACGGCCCTGCTGTTCATCTCCCACGACCTTGGGGTCGTCCGCCACCTCAGCGACCGCGTGCTGGTGATGAAGGACGGCCGCGCCGTGGAGGAGGGGGACGCCGACGAGGTCTTCCACCGGCCCCGGCACCCCTACACCCGCGAGCTGCTCGCGGCCGTGCCCAGGCTCCCCGGGCGCGCCGAGTAAGGCGCACCGAGTGAGGCGCACCGAGCAAGGCCCGCTCAGTCGCGCGCCGCGACGATGCCCTCGAGCACAAGCTGCAGGAACCGCGGGCTGCCGTCCCTGCCGGACGCGGCCTGCTCGCGGACCCAGGCGGCACCGCTGAGCAGGTCGAACAGCTCCTCCGGCGTGAGGTCGGGGCGCACCCGGCCGGCCGCCTGGGCGGCGCGCAGCAGCTCGGCGCCGCTTCGGTGCATCGCGGCGCACATGGCGTGGGAGGGCGTGCCCTCGTCGTACATGCTCTGCGCGAGGATCCCGACCAGGCCGCGGAAGGTGCTGAAGTGGATGACGGCCTCCCGCATCCACTCCTTCAGCGCCTCCAGCGGGTCGGGATGGCCGGTCAGCCGCCCGGCGTGGGCGACGAGCTTCTCCAGGCCGTCGCGGGTCGCGGCCTCCACGAGTGAGGCGCGGGTGGGGAAGTGCCGATACAGGGTGCCGATGGCCACGCCCGCCTGGCTCGCGATGTCCTCGAGCGAGGCGTCGGCCCCCGAGGTCTCGAACGCCTTGCGGGCGGCGGCGAGGACGGCGTCGTAGTTGCGCCTGCCGTCGGCGCGCTTGGGGCGCCGGGCGATGTAGGGCCTGTCGTCCATGGTTACCTCCCCCTTGACATCCTGAGGCTACCTCATCTTGAATCTTGCCCATTAACCTGAGGCAACCTCGACTTGTTGCTCGATCGGGCGGACCATGGAGATCTCATGAGCACTGACGGCACCACCACGACCGGCGACGTCTCCGCCGGCCCGGCACCAAACGGCCGCCGCGACACGTGGACCCTCGCGCTCGCGGCGATCGTCGGCGCGGAGTTCATGCTTCAGCTCGACGGCACGATCGTGAACGTCGCGCTCCCGGCCCTGCAGGCCGACCTCCACCTGTCCGTGGCCGGGGGATCGTGGGTGCCGAACGGCTTCCTCCTCGCCTTCGGCGGGCTCCTGCTGTTCGCGGGCCGCCTCGGCGACGTCCTCGGGCACCGGAGGGTGTTCCTCGCCGGGATCGGCCTGGTCGTGGTCGCGTCACTGGTCGCCGGTCTCGCGCCCAACCCGCAGGTGCTGATCGCCGGCCGGGTCCTGCAGGGCGCGGGCGCCGCCGTCTGCGGCCCCACCGGGCTGGCGCTGCTCGCGATCGTCTTCACGGGCGAGCGCCGGCAGCGGGCGTTCGGCCTCTACTCCACGGTGACGGGGCTTGGCGCCTCCGCCGGCATGGTGCTCGGCGGCGTGCTCACCTGGGCGGGCGACTGGCGCTGGAGCCTGCTCGTGAACGTGCCGATCGGGCTCGCCGTCATCGCGCTCGCCGCCCGGGCGCTCGGCGTGCGGGACGAGGCGACCCGGCGTCGCCCTCTCGGCCTGCCCGGCGTCCTGCTCAGCGCCGCCGCGCTCACCTGCGCCGTGTACGGCCTGGTCCGCGCGGCCGAGCAGGGCTGGGGCGACCCCTGGACCCTGGCCTCGCTCGGCGCGGCGGTCGTGCTGGCCGCGGCGCTGCCGCCGGTGGACGGGCGGGCGGCCGAGCCGCTGCTGCCCCTGGCAGTCGTGGCCGGGCGGGAACGGGGCGGCGCGGTGGCCGCCCTGCTGCTGCTCGCGGCGGTGCTCACCGGCTTCCTGGTCTACCTGGTGCAGTATCTCCAGGGGGTGCTCGGCTTCGACGCGCTGCGCAGCGGCCTGGCCATCCTGCCGTTCGGGCTGGCGCTGCTCGTCAGCACCCAGATCCTCGCCCGCCGCGTCGCCGGGATCGGCCTCAAGACCCGCGCGACGCTCGGCCTGGCGGTGGTGCTCGCCGGGGCGGCCTGGCTGACCCGGCTCGACGGCGGCAGCACCTACGCCGCCGGCGTGCTCCCGGCCCTCGTCGTGATGGGACTCGGCGTCGGGGTGGCGATCGTCCCACTGAACATGATCGTCCTCACCACCGCCCCGCGGGAGTACGCCGGGGTCGCCGCGGGCGTGCTGCAGACCGCGCTCACCATCGGGGGTTCGCTCGGCCTGGCCGCCATGCTGATCCCGCTCGGCGCCGGCGGTCTCGCCGGCGGCATCTCCTCGGTGTTCGCCTGGGCCTGCGGGGCACTCGTGCTCGCCCTGCTCGTGGCGGGCGTCTGCTGGTGGCGCCCCCGGGCGCGCACCTGACGGGGGCCGCCGGGGTGCGGGGCGAGCCGACGCGGCTCGCCCCGCACCCGCGTTCACGCCGCGTAGCGGTTGGCCGGGCGGGCCAGGCCGAACCGCCCGCGCAGGTCCCCCGTGTCGTACGCGGTGCGGAACGCGCCCGCGCCCTGCAGCTCGGGCACCAGGCCCCTGGTGATCGCCGTCAGGTCGTGGGGCAGCACGCCCGGCCGGAGACGGAACCCCGCCAGGCCCGCCTCCCGCCAGTCCAGCAGCAGCCCGGCGAGCTCCCCGGGGGTGCCGGTGAAGATGTGGGCGTCGGAGACGAGCTCGGCGCCGTCGAGGTCGTCCAGCCGCGCCTTGCGGCCGGCCGCGTCGCGCTCGTCGAGGAAGACCACCAGGTCCGCGAGGATCCGCAGCGGCGGCTCGGTGCGGCCGACGGCCGCCTCCGCCGCCCGGACCTGCTCGACGATCGCGGCGGCGTCCTCGCGATCGCGCGGCGTGACGTACACGACGTCGGACGCCTTCGCGGCGAACTCGTACGGCAGCCTCTCGTGGGCCAGGGAGGTGACCAGCGGCTGGCCCTGCGGGGAGCGCGGGGTGATCGAGGGGCCCTTCACGCTGAACCACCGGCCGGTGAAGTCGATGTAGTGCAGCTTGTCGCGGTCGATGAACCGCCCGGTGGCGACGTCGCGGATCTCGGCGTCGTCCTCCCAGCTGTCCCACAGCCGGCGGGCCACCTCCACCGCGTCGGCGGCCTCGTCGAACAGGTCCCGCAGGTGCCGGGCGAATTCGGGGCTTCGATCGGGAGAGAAGTCCTGCGGCGGGAACGGCGGGCGGCGGCCGAAGTGCGCCACGTAGTCGGGGCGTCCCGAGATCTGGGGCCGCCACCCGGCCCGGCCGCGGCTGATGTGGTCGAGCGAGGCGATGCCGATGGCGACGTGGAACGGCTCGGTGTGGGTCGTGGTCGCGGTCGGGACGAGGCCGATCCGCGAGGTCAGCGGGGCCACGCGCGAGGCGATCAGCACCGCGTCGAGCCGCCCGCGCACCTGGTCGAGGCGGCCGTCGGGCTCGTTCAGGTGGGAGGACTGGAGGCCGAGGCCGTCTTCGAAGGTGACGAGGTCGAGCAGGCCGCGCTCGGCCTCCGTGACGAGCTCGGCCCAGTAGCCGGGGGTGAACAGCCGGTCCGGCCGCGCGCCCTCTGCTCGCCAGGCGGCCGGGTGCCAGCCCGCCCCGTCCAGCGCGACGGCGAGATGCAGCGTCATCAGTCCTCCTCGGTGCGGTTCGGAGTGCGGGGTGCGAGGCCCAGGTGGTCGCGGAGGGTCGGCCCGGTGTAGTCGGCCCGGAAGACCCCCTTCTCCTGCAGCAGGGGGACGACCTTGTCGACCAGGTCGTCCAGCCCGCCGGGGGTCAGGTGGGGCACGAAGATGAAGCCGTCGGCCGCGTCGGTCTGCACGAAGTGGTCGATCTCGTCGGCGACGGTCCGCGGCGTGCCGATGAAGGTCTGCGGCGAGGAGACCTCGATGGCGAGTTCGCGGATCGACAGGTTCTTCTCCGCGGCGAGGGCGCGCCATTTGGCCACCAGCTCGCCCCGATCGCGGCGGAACGCCGCGTGCCCCTTGGTCACGCCCTCGTCCAGGTTCGGCTCGACGTCGGGCAGCGGACCGTCGGGATCGTATCCCGACAGGTCGCGGCCCCACACGGCCTCCAGGAAGTAGATCGCGGTCTGCGGGCTGACCTGCGCGCGCCGGATCTCGCGGGCGCGTTCCGCGGCCTCGGCCTCGGTGTCGCCGAGCACGTACGTCACCGCCGGCAGGATCTTGAGGTCCTCGGGCCGTCTGCCGTACTTGGCGAGCCTGCGCTTGACGTCGTGGTAGAAGGCGCGGCCCTCCTCCAGCTTGCTGTGCCTGCTGAAGATCACGTCGGCGGACGAGGCGGCGAACTCGCGGCCCTCGTCGGAGTCTCCGGCCTGGATGATGACCGGGTGGCCCTGCGGTCCCCGGGGCACGTTGAACAGCCCCGAGATGTCGAAGTGCCGCCCCTGGTGCCGGAAGGGGGTGACGCCGCCGGGCCGCAGGAACCGTCCCGACTCGGCGTCCGCCGCCACCGCGTCGGTCGCCCAGGAGTCCCACAGCTCCCTTGCGGTGTCGAGGAACTCCTTCGCCCGGGTGTACCGGTCGGCCTCGGCCAGGAAGCCGCCCCTGCGGAAGTTCTCCCCGGTGAAGGCGTCGAAGCTGGTCACCACGTTCCACGCGGCCCGGCCGCCGCTCAGGTGGTCGAGCGTGGCGAGCCGCCGCGCCACCTCGTACGGCTCGTTGAAGGTGGAGTTGACCGTCGCGGCGAGCCCCAGGTGGGTGGTGACGGCGGCCAGGGCGGAAAGGACCGTGAGCGACTCGGGGCGTCCCACGACGTCCAGGTCGTGGATGCGTCCCTTCGCCTCGCGCAGCCGCAGCCCTTCGGCGAGGAAGAAGAAGTCGAACTTGCCGCGCTCGGCCGTCTGGGCCAGATGGCGGAACGAGTCGAAGTCGATCTGGCTCCCGGACGCGGGGTCGGACCAGACCGTCGTGTTGTTCACGCCGGGAAAGTGCGCGGCGAGGTGGATCTGCTTGGTCACGGGGACTCCTGGTGTCTCGAAACGGTCGCCCGAGCGGCCGGCCTCACGCGACCGGTACGTCGGCGGGCACGCGTACGGCGGCGAACGTCGTCCGCCGGCGGAGGCGGAAACCGAGCGCCTCGTAGACCCGGATGGCCGGGGTGTTGCGCGCGGCGGCGTGCAGGAACGGGATCTCGCCGCGGGCCCGGATGCCGGCGGCGACCGCGAGCACCAGCCGCGACGCCAGCCCCTGACGGCGGAAGGCCGGATCGGTGCAGACCGCGCTGATCTCCGTCCAGCCGGGCGGGTGCAGCCGCTCCCCGGCCATCGCGACCAGCGCGCCGCCGCGCCTGATGCCCAGGTAGGTGCCCAGCTCGACGGTGCGCCGCCGGAACGGGCCCGGCTGGGTGCGCGCGACGAGGTCCAGCATCTCCGGCACGTCCGCGGGCCCCAGCCGGACCGCCTCCTCGTCCGGAGCCGCCGCCACCTCGTCGCCGACGAGCTGCACGGCCGCGCCGTGCTCCACCACGTCCCATCCGTACGGCGGTGCGAACGTGCCGCCGGTGACCGGGACCGTGACGCCGGGCCCGGCGAGCACGGCGAGGTCGTTCCAGTCCGCGGGCTCCGGATCGTCGGGCAGCGCGAAGAAGGGGGCGACGTCGCCCGGGTAGCGCAGCGCGTTGCCGTGCCGTTCTGCGAAGCGCGCGTGCGGGCCGGTCAGCGACGCCCACGCGGGGTTGTCCAGGAGGTGGCGGTCGCTCACTTCGGCTCTCCCCGGGACCCTCGGATGAACACATACGCCTTCGGCATCGGACCTCCCGTCACTCGTCCGCCTGCGACGCATCGTAGACAAAAACCTACTAAACAAGTAGGTGTTGACGGTATAACCTTTTCTGTGCTGAAGATGGAGACGCGTCGGACGGCACCGCGATCGGGCGTGCCCGCCCGGGGGCCGATCCACGACGCGCAGCAAGGTCCGTCCACCCCCTACCGCAGCGGAGACACCATGACCGCGCCCGCCGCGATCGAGGCGCCGGCCGAGTCCGCCGGCTCTCTGACCGTCGTCAAGGCACGTCACCCGGGACGCTGGATCGCCGGGGCCGTGGTGCTGGTGCTGCTGGCGATGGCCGTCAACGCGCTGATCACCAACCCGGCCTGGGACTGGCCGGTCGTCGGCGCGTACCTGTTCCACCCCTCGGTGGTGCAGGCGGTGCTGTTCACCGTCGAGCTGACCGCGCTCGGCATCGGGCTCGGCTTCCTGCTGGGGACCGTGCTCGCGCTGATGCGGCTGTCCCGCGTGCCGCTGCTCGCCTCGGTGGCCTGGGGTTACGTGTGGTTGTTCCGCTCGGTGCCGCTCATCCTGCAGCTATTGTTCTGGTACAACCTCGCCGCCCTGTACAAGTACATCTCGTTCGGGGTGCCCTTCGGGCCGGCGTTCTTCTCCGTCGAGTCGATGGACCTGATCGGTCCCGTGACGGCCGCCGCGCTCGGCCTGGCGCTGCACCAGGCGGCCTACGCCGCGGAGATCGTGCGCGGGGGCTTCCTGTCGGTGGACCCGGGCCAGATGGAGGCGGCCGCCGCACTGGGCATCCCGAGGGCCAGGCAGATCTTCCGGATCCAGCTTCCGCAGGCCATGCGGACGATCGTCCCGGCCGCCGGAAACGAGATCATCGGCCTGGTCAAGGGCACCTCGGTCGTCTACGTCATGGCGCTGCCCGAGCTGTTCTACCAGGTGCAGGTGATCTACAACCGCAACGGCCGGGTCATCGCCATGCTGCTGGTGGCCGCGATCTGGTATCTCCTCCTCACCACGGTCCTGTCGGTCGCGCAGTACTACGTCGAGCGCAGGTTCGGGAGAGGTCAGGCGAGAGCGCTGCCGCCCACCCCGGTGCAGCGACTGCGCCGCGTCCTCGCCGCACGGCTGGCCGCCCGGCGGCGCGCGGCCGAGGGCGGAGGTGAGGCGCGATGAGCGCGCCCATGGTCGACGTGCGGGGCGTCCACAAGAGCTACGGCCCGCTGAAGGTCCTGCGCGGGGTGGACCTGCAGGTCCGGCCCGGAGAGGTGACCGTGATCATCGGTCCTTCCGGGTCGGGCAAGTCGACTCTGCTGCGCACCATCAACCACCTGGAGAAGATCGACCGAGGGTACGTCACCGTCGACGGCGAGTTCATCGGCTACCGCCGGTCCGGAAATCGCCTGTACGAGCTGCGGGAACGCGACATCCTGCGCCAGCGCGTCAACATCGGCTTCGTCTTCCAGCACTTCAACCTGTTCCCGCACCTCACCGTCCGGCAGAACGTGACCGAGGCGCCGCTGTCGGCCCAGGGCCGCCCTCGCGACCAGGTCGAGGCGCTCGCGGACGAGCTGCTGGAACAGGTGGGCCTGGCCGACAAGGCGGACGCCTATCCGCGGCAGCTGTCCGGCGGGCAGCAGCAGCGCGTCGCGATCGCCCGGGCCCTGGCGCTGCGGCCCAAGGTCGTGCTGTTCGACGAGCCCACCTCGGCGCTCGACCCCGAGCTGGTGGGCGAGGTGCTGGAAGTCATGAAAGCCCTGGCCCGCAGCGGCACCACCATGATCGTGGTGACCCACGAGATCGGCTTCGCCCGCGAGGTGGCCGACACCGTGGTCTTCATGGACGCCGGCCGGATCATCGAGCACGGCCCGCCCTCGGAGGTGCTCGACAACCCGAGGCACGAACGCACCCGCGCCTTCCTCGGCAAGGTGCTGTGACCTTTCCGTCCCTCAAGGACGCCTTTCAACTCTCAAGGAAGAACACATGTCGACCGCATATCGATTATCCGTACTCGGCCTGTCCGCCCTGCTGCTGCTCGTCGCCTGCGGCACGGTCCCCGAGGCCGCCGTGACCGAGTCCGCGCCCGCGGCCTCCTCCGGCGTCTTGCAGATCAACACGAGCCCGGATCAGAAGCGGATCCGGGCGGCGAAGGTGGAGTCGATCGCCGCCCAGGTGCCCGCCGAGATCCGGGCCAAGGGGGAGTTCCTGGTCGGCACCACCACGTTCAACCCGCCGCTGTCGTTCCTCGCCGACGACAACGTCACCCCCATCGGCGTGGAGGAGGACATCGCCTCCCTGGTCGCCGACGTGCTCGGCCTGAAGCTGCGCATCGAACCCACGTCGTGGGAGAACCTGTTCCTCGCCGTGCGGTCCGGCAAGTACGCGGCCGGCTTCTCCAACATCACCGTGACGGAGGAGCGCAAGGACGTCTACGACTTCGCCACCTACCGCCTGGACCAGCTCGCGTGGGAGGTGCCGAAGGACAGCACGATCACCGCGATCACCAAACCGGCCGACGTCGCCGGGCTCAGCGTGGCCGTCGGCTCCGGCACCAACCAGGAGAAGATCCTGCTGGGCTGGGACAAGCAGAACCGCGACGCCGGGCTGAAACCCGTCCAGATCCAGTACTACAGCCAGCCCGCCGACACCTACCTGGCGCTTAAATCCGGCCGCATCCAGGCGTACTTCGGGCCCAACCCCACTCTGGCGTACCACGCCGCGGTGAGCGGGGACACGAAGATCGTCGGCACCTTCTCCGGCGCGGGCCCGACGCTCCAGGGGCTCATCGCCGCCATGACGCAGAAGGGCAACGGGCTGGCCAAGCCGATCAGCGAGGCCATCAACTCGCTGATCAAGGACGGCACCTACGGCAAGGTGCTCGCCCGCTGGGGCCTGTCCACCGAGGCCGTCCCGGAATCGCTGGTCAACCCGCCCGGCCTGCCCCGCGAGCAGTAGGCCGGGGCGCAGCCGGGTCCGGGGGCCGTCGTGCCCGGGCGGGGCCGGCGGCGGAGTGGCCGCCGGCCCCTCCGGGCTCACGCGTCGCCGGGAACCGGTCCGTCCGCGTGCGGCACGCGCTCGGCGGGGATGACGCCGAGCCGGCCGGCCTGGTAGTCCTCCAGCGCCTGGATGATCTCGGCGCGGGTGTTCATCACGAACGGGCCGTAGTGGACGACCGGCTCGCGGATCGGCTGCCCGCCGAGCAGCAGCACCTCCAGGTTGGGCTCGGCCTGCGGCTGGGCGGCGTCCGCCGCGAGGGTCAGCGACCCGCCCGGGCCGAAGACGGCCAGCTGCCCCGCGCGGATCGGCCGCCGCTCCTCGCCGGCGGTGCCCCGCCCGGCCAGCACGTAGGCGAGGGCGTTGTACGCGGGGTTCCAGGGCAGACCGAGCCGGGCGCCGGGGCTCACCGTCGCGTGCACCATCGTGATCGGGGTGAACGTGATGCCCGGCCCCTCGTGCCCGGCCAGCTCACCGGCGATCACCCGAAGCAGCGCGCCGCCGTCGGCCGAGGCGAGCAGCGCCGCCTCGCGCCCCCGGATGTCCTGGTAGCGCGGCGGGTGGAACTTGTGCGCGCGGGGCAGGTTGACCCACAGCTGGATGCCGTGGAACAAGCCGCCGGAGATCACCAGGTGCTCCGGCGGCTTCTCGATGTGCAGCAGACCCGACCCGGCGGTCATCCACTGGGTGTCGCCGTTGGTGATCGTGCCGCCGCCGCCGTTGGAGTCCTGGTGCTCGAAGACGCCGTCGATGTGGATGAACGGGTCCAGCGCGGAATGCGGCACTCGTCACCGACCGCACGGGTCGCGGAGCGGCGACCGCCGGGTCTGGTACGGCGACGCGCGGCAACGTCAGCGTGTCGGCGGTTACGGCGGGCATGGCCACCTCCTGATTGAACGTTCAACTACATACACCTGAAACCAGGCATGGTCGCCGAGAATTCCCCCGAGGTAACGCTCGTCCTCACGACCCCTTCGGCGGGAGTCGGCCGCGACCCCGGCGATGCCGCGCTCGCGCCGGTTACCGCTCTCGATCGCGGGAAGTGTGGCCGCGCGTGCCCGTCCCCGTCACGGTGGAGGGCGAGGGCCGTCAGTCGGGCCCGCTGTCGGCGAGGATGCGGTCCAGAGTGCGCCGGCCCAACCGGCTCATGGCCGGGTTGGTCTCGCGGTAATACCAGACGAGCCCCATCGCCTGTTGGAAGGCCCACGCCTTGCCCCGCTCCCATTCGAGGTCGCCGCACTCCAGGTCGCGACGTAGCGCCTCGCGCGGCCCGGCCTCGAGCAGATGCCAGGCGCTCACGAGATCGAGAGCCGGATCGGCCGGGCCGAAGCCGCCGACGTCGAGAATCCCCGCCAGCCGGCCGGCCGACACGAGCACGTTGCCGGGGATGAGGTCACCGTGGGTCATCACGTCGGCCGCTTCGCGCGGCAGGCTCCGCAGGTCCTGCCACATCCGGCGCAGCCGGGGGACGTCCAGCAGTCCTTCACTGCGCTCGAAGCAGGTCTCCATCCACGCGTCGTGGGATCGAAGGTCGCCTCCCCGGCCCGTGCCGGAGAACGTACGGCCACGCGTGGGCACCCCGCGCAGGTCGGTGATGAGACGGGCGAGGTCGTGTGCGAACGCGACCGATTCGCCCGGGTCCTCGTCGCTCGCCACGGTGCCGGGCAGCCAGGTCTGCACCGACCACGGCAGCGGGTATCCCTCGCCGGGTTCGCCGATCGCGACCGGCTCCGGCGTGCGGAAGCGGGTGCTGCCCGCGAGTTCGGCGGCGGCCGCCGCTTCGGCCTCCAGCCAGCGCCGCGTCGCGTCGGCGGGCCCGGGCTGCAGGGGAAACCGGGCAGCGAGACGGTCGCCGATGCGGAAAACGGCGTTGACCGTCCCGCCGGCGGCGATGCCGGTGACGGGCAGGCTCCTCCACTGCGGGAACTGCTCGTCCACCAGGGCGCGCACCGTCCGCGGGGAGATCGTGAGCTGGTCCGCGTGCATCCTCACGTCTGGAGCGTTCCGCGTGGCGGCTGCTCCCGCAACGTGTTTTCGATCACCTCGCCGGGGCGTCCGGCCGCATGGACTCTGCGATGCTGTGGCCATGACAGTTGGTGACCAGAAGGAAACGCGTTCCCCGGTCGTGCGGCCGCTCACCCCGGACGCGCTCGGGTGGATCCGGGAGCTGTTCACCGAGTGGTGGGGCGGGACCATGGTGGTGAGCCGGGGCGTCGTCCACGACACCACGGTGCTGCCCGGGTTCGTCGCCTACCTCGACGGACAACGCGCCGGAGTCGCCGTCTACCGGCTCGACGGCCGGGAGTGCGAGCTCGTCACGCTCAACTCCACCCGGCAAGGCGTGGGCGTGGGCAGGGCCCTCATCGACGCCGTGGCGGAGACGGCGCACCAGGCCGGCGCCGCCCGGCTGTGGCTGATCACGACCAACGACAACTGGCGGGCGCTGCGCTTCTATCAGAAGTACGGCTTCGACCTCGTCGCCGTGCATCGCGACGCCGTCACGCGATCCCGTGCGCTCAAGCCGTCGATTCCGGAGACCGGGCTGGACGGCATTCCGCTGCGGCACGAGCTCGAACTCGAACTGCTCCTGCCGCACTCCTCGCGCCGGTCCTGAGGCGAGCCCCCGGACGGCTGATCCGGGCGTCTGATCCGGGGGCTCCGTCACCGTTTCCCGGGGTGGCGGTTGTCGGCCGGCTGATGACAAAACCGCAGCTCGCAGCGGTGGAGTGAGCGGTCGGGGTGGCGTAATTCCCCCGTTACCCACATTTCCCTACCTGAACAGTAGGCTTACGCGTCATGGAGTTGGCGTACGCGAGACGGCGCCGGGCGGACAGGGCCCGCCAGGTCGCCGACCTGCTGCGGAGGGAGGTCGTGCACGGGGGTTTCGGCGGTGGTCATCTGCCGCTGGAATCCGCGCTCGCACGGGAGTTCGGCACCTCCCGCAACACGATCAGGGACGCCCTGGACCTGCTGCGTGACGAGGGGCTCATCGAGCGGTGCCCGGGAGTCGGCACCACGGTCGCGGCGGAGAAGTACCCCCACGGCCTGCACCGGCTGCTCGGCCTCGCCGAGACCCTCCGGGAGCACGGCGAGGTGACCAACGAAGTCCGCGCGATGGGGCTGATCCAGCCTCCGGCCGCCGTACGGACGCGGCTCGGCCTGCCGCCGGGCGAGGACGTCGTCTACGTGGAGCGGCTGCGCAGGCTCAACGGCCTGCCGCTCTCGCTCGACCTGACCTACCTCGTACGCGAGGTGGGGGAGCCGCTCTTCGACGCCGATCTCGTGCACAACGACGTGTTCGTGCTGCTGGAACGCATCGCCGGCCAGCCGCTCGGCGTGGCCGAGCTGACGATCGAGGCCGTGAACGCCGACCCCCACACCGCGGCCGTCCTCGACGCGCCGCGCGGCGCGGCGCTGCTGATGGTCGAGCGCCTCACCCATCTGTCCGACGGCCGCCCGGTTGACCTGGAGTTCGTCCGGTTCCGCGGCGACCGCCTCACCATGCGTGGCCATCTCTGGAGGAACACCGATGACCCTGGTCAATAGCCGCGTCGACGTGCCCGTGACGATCGACGAGTCGCTGTGCATCGAGGGCTGCACGCTGTGCGTGGACGTGTGCCCGCTCGACTCGCTGGCCATCCACGAGGTCACCGGCAAGGCGTACATGCACGTGGACGAGTGCTGGTACTGCGGGCCCTGCGCCGACCGGTGCCCGGCCGACGCGGTCACGGTGAACATCCCCTACCTGATCCGATAGAAGGACCACCCCCATGCGTAAGCTCATCGCCGCCGTGGCGCTGCTGGCCGCGGCCGGGTGCTCCGTCTCGGCCGGCGCCGACGACGGCAGGCAGACGGTCGTCGTCGGCTACCAGTCGAAGACCATCAACACCGTGACGGCGGGGACGCTGCTGCGCGACCTCGGCTACTTCGAAAAGCGCCTCGGCGACCGTTACCGGGTCGAGTGGCAGGACTACGACACCGGCGCCCCGATCACCGCCAAGATGGTGGCCGGGAAGATCGACATCGGCTCGATGGGCGACTATCCGCTGCTCATCAACGCCTCCCGCACCCAGGGCGTGCCCACCGCGCGTACCGAGCTCGTCTCGGTGACCGGCTACAACCTGCGCGGCGGGCTGAACTCGGTGGTCGTCTCCCCGTCGTCCGACGTGGAGACGCTGGCCGACCTCAAGGGGAAGAAGGTCTCCGCCAGCTCCGGGTCGGCCGGTCACGGCACGCTCGTCCAGGCCCTGGAGCGGGCCGGGCTCGACCCCGCGACCGACGTGGAGGTCGTCAACCAGCAGCCGCCGGTCGGCGCGTCCGCGCTGCAGTCGGGCAACGTGCAGGGATACGCCCAGTTCGTGGCCTGGCCGGGCCTGCTCGTTTTCCAGAACCAGGCCCGCCTCGTCTACGACGGCTCGGCGCTCGACGTGCCGACGTTCCACGGCGTCGTCGTACGGCAGGCGTACGCCAAGGAGCACCCGGACGTGGTCCAGGCGTTCCTCCGGGCGCAGATCGACGCCACGACGTACCTCCACGAGCATCCCGTCGAGTCCGCCGAGGCGGTGGCCGAGGCCACCGGGCTGCCCCCCGAGGTCGTCTACCTCTACAACGGGCGCGAGGGCATCGCGTCGTTCGACGTGACCCTGAAGCCGTCGCTGCTGGCCGCCCTCGACCACGACCAGAAGTACCTGAAGTCCATCGGCACCGACTTCACCACGGTCGACGTGGCGAAGTTCGCCAACGACTCCTACCTCAGGAAGGCGTACGGCGCCTCCTACGACGCCGACACCGCGAGCACCGCCAACCGCGCGAAGATCACCGGGACCGACGAGGCCTGCGGCACGGCCGTGGACGACCCGGCGAAGGCGGGCGAGATCTGGCTGGCCGGGGAGAGCCGGCTGCGCCCCGCGGCCACCCCCACGTGCCTGCTGCGCCAGGTCGCCGCCGCCGTCTCCGCGGGCACGACCGTGCGGGCCGCGTACGTGCCCGACGCGGCCACCGGGACGCACTGGTTCGCCGACAAGTCGGTCTGGGTGCGCGACCCGTCGGCGGGCGAGGACGACCGGTTCAAGCCGTTCACCACCGAGGACGGCGCGCGGGCCTATGTGAAGGAGCACCCCGAGGCCGAGATCGTCGGCTACGACGAGGCGCTCGAGGCCGCGGCCGAGGGAGGCGCGTCGCGGTGAGCACTCCGGCCTTGGACGCGACGCTCGCCCCCGCCGCCGGGGCCGCGGACGCCGCGACGCCGGGGACGGCCCGGGCGAGAACGACGGCCGGCCTGCGCGGATGGGCGGTCAGGCTCGGCTCCCTCGCGGTCGTCGTCGCGCTGTGGCAGTGGCTGACGGCCACCGACGCCCGCGTCGGGCTGCGGTTCGACCGGCTGCCCTCGCCCACCGAGGTCGCCGCGGAGTTCGGCCGGCAGCTCGGCACCGGGGTCTACTACCTCGACCTGGCCCAGAGCATGATCCGCATCCTCACCGGGTTCGCGCTGGCGGCCGTCGCCGGCATCGCCCTGGGCGTCCTGGTCGCGCGGTCCCGGTGGATCGGCGACCTGCTGCTGCCGCCCATCGAGGTCGTCCGGCCGATCCCGGCGATCGCGCTCGTCCCGATCGCGATCCTGGTGTTTCCCACCGACGAGCAGGGCATCGTGTTCATCACGTTCGCCGCCGCGTTCTTCCCGATCATGGTCAGCACGCGGCACGCCGTACGCGCGCTGCCGACGCTGTGGGAGGACGCGGTCCGCACGATGGGCGGCGGGCGCGCGCACGTGCTGTGGAACGTCGTGCTCCCCGGCACGCTGCCGGGCGTCTTCGGCGGGCTGTCGGTCGGCATGGGCGTCGCCTGGATCTGCGTGATCTCCGCCGAGATGATCTCCGGGGAGTTCGGCGTGGGCTACCGCACCTGGCACGCCTACACCGTGGTCGACTACCCGGCGGTGCTGGTCGGCATGGCGTCGATCGGCGTGCTCGGCTGGGTCACCTCGGCCTCCATCGAACTGCTCGGCCGGCGCCTCACCCGCTGGCTGCCGCGCGGGGAAGGGAGTGCCCGATGAGCGCCCCCGCCGCGGAGGCCGCGCGCGTGGACGCCGGGCTCGCCATCCGGCTGGAGGGCGTGTCGCTCGGCTACGGCCCGCACGCCGTGCTGGACGACCTGAACCTCGACATCGCCCCCGGCGAGATCCTGGTGATCGTCGGGCCGTCCGGGTCGGGCAAGTCCACGGTCCTGCGCGCGATCGCCGGCCTGCTGACGCCGCGCGCCGGCCGGGTCCTGGCCGAGGGCGTCCCGGTCACCGGGCCGTCGCCCGACCGCGCCATGGTCTTCCAGGACGACGCGCTGCTGCCCTGGCGCACGGTCCGGCGCAACGTGGAGCTGCCGCTGCGCATCCGCGGCGTGCCCAAGCGGGAGCGCCGGACGGCCGCCGAGAGCTGGATCGCCCGCGTCGGCCTCGCCGGCTGCGAGGACCGGCTGCCCCGGGAGCTGTCCGGGGGCATGCGACAGCGCGTGCAGCTCGCCAGGTCGCTGGCGGGCACGCCGCGCGCCGTGCTCATGGACGAGCCGTTCGGCGCGCTGGACGCGCAGACCCGCGGCGAGATGCAGCGCCTGCTGCTCGACGTGCTGCGCGACACCCTCGCCACGGTCGTCTTCGTCACCCACGACGTGGACGAGGCGCTGCTGCTCGCCGACCGGGTCGTCGTGCTCGGCCGCGGCGGCATCGGATGCGTCCTGAGCGTGCCGGACCCGCGAACCCCCGACATCGACCGCGCCGGGCTGCGCGCCCGCATCATCGAGGAGCTGTGAAAGTGGACATCCCTTCCCCGGCCGACCGTACGCATCTGGAGTGCGAGGTCCTGGTGGTCGGCGGCGGCACCGCGGGAACCATGGCCGCGATCACCGCCGCCGAGCGCGGCGCCGGCGTGATCCTGCTGGAGAAGGCGCACGTACGGCACAGCGGCGCGCTGGCGATGGGCATGGACGGCGTGAACAACGCGGTCATCCCCGGCAAGGCCACGCCCGAGGACTACGTCGCCGAGATCACCAGGGCCAACGACGGGGTGGTCAACCAGCGCACGGTCAACCAGACGGCCACGCGCGGCTACGACATGGTCCGGCGGCTGGAGCGCTACGGCGTGAAGTTCGAGAAGAACGAGCACGGCGAGTACGCGGTGCGCCGCGTCCACCGGTCCGGCAGCTACGTCCTGCCCATGCCGGAGGGCAAGGACGTCAAGAAGGTCCTCTACCGCGTGCTGCGCCGCCGCGACATCCGCGAGAAGGTGCGCATCGAGAACCGGGTGATGCCGGTCCGCGTGCTGACGAGCGGGGGCCGGGCCGTCGGCGTCGCCGGGTTCGACACCCGCTCGGGGCGGTTCGTGACGGTCGCCGCGGGCGCGGTGATCCTCGCCACCGGCGCGTGCGGACGGCTCGGCCTGCCCGCCAGCGGCTACCTGTACGGCACCTACGAGAACCCGACCAACGCCGGCGACGGGTACGCGATGGCCTACCACGCGGGCGCGGAGCTCAGCGGCATCGAGTGCTTCCAGATCAACCCGCTGATCAAGGACTACAACGGCCCGGCCTGCGCGTACGTCGCCAACCCGTTCGGGGGATACCAGGTCAACGCGGAGGGGGAGCGGTTCGTCGACTGCGACTACTGGTCGGGCCAGATGATGGCCGAGGTGGCCAGGGAGATCGCCTCGGCCCGCGGCCCGATCTACCTCAAGACCAGCCACCTGCCGGACGAGACGCTCACCGCGCTGGAGAACATCCTGCACACCACCGAGCGGCCCACCCGGGGCACCTTCCACGCCGGACGCGGGCACGACTACCGCACCCACGACGTGGAGATGCACATCTCCGAGATCGGCCTGTGCGGCGGCCACTCCGCCTCGGGCGTGTGGGTGGACGAGAACGGCGCGACCACGGTCCCCGGCCTGTACGCCGCGGGCGACCTGGCCTGCGTGCCGCACAACTACATGATCGGGGCGTTCGTCTTCGGCGACCTCGCCGGGGCGCACGCCGCCGAGCACCACCGCGAGCCGGGGGAGCTGCCGGAGGACCAGATCGCCGACGCGCACGAGCTGATCTACCGGCCGCTGCGCAACCCCGACGGCCCGCCGCAGCAGCAGGTCGAGTACAAGCTGCGCCGGTTCGTCAACGACTACGTCGCCCCGCCGAAGACCGCCAGGAAGCTGGACATCGCGCTGGAGACGTTCGAGCGGATGCGCGACGAGATCGCCGCCATGGGCGCGCGGACCCCGCACGAGCTGATGCGCTGCGCCGAGGTGACGTTCATCAGGGACTGCGCGGAGATGGCCGCCAGGTCCTCGCTCGTCCGCACCGAGAGCAGATGGGGCCTCTACCATGAGCGCGCCGACCTGCCCGAGCGGAACGACGACCAGTGGCTCTACCACCTCAACCTGCGCAAGAACGCCGACGGGGCGATGGAGTTCGTCAAGCGCCCGGTCGAGCCGTACATCGTGCCCGTCGAGGGGTTCGAGCCCCGCCCGGGCGAGCCCGTCGTGATCGGCGCGTTCGCCTCGGCGAGCCCCGCCCGGCGCGGGGCGGGCGGGCGGCTCGCGGTGGAGGCGATCGGGCGCTCGCCGCGCATCCTCGAACTTCTGCGGCTCGCCGACGGCGAGCCGGCGCTGGACCAGATCGCGCCCTACCTGGAGGACGCCGACCCGAAGGTCCGCAGGGCGGCGGTCGCGACGCTGACCGAGACCACCCCCAAGGGCGTGGAGACCGCGCTGGCCCGGGCCCTCGCCGACCCGCACGGCACGGTGCGGCGCGCCGCCGCGACCGGCCTGCGGGAGCTCGTCGGGGTGCTGCCCGCGACCGCCGCCTTCGGGGCGTCGCTTCGCGCCGTCGCCGGGTACGCGGAACACGGGGAAGCGACCGGGACTTCTCCGGCGGGGGCCGGGGACCCGGTCGTCCGCGCCGCCGTCCTGGACGTCCTGCGGGCGCTGCGTCTCGGCGACGCCGGTCTGTTCGAGGCGGCGCTCGCCGACGCCGACACCCGGGTGCGGATCGAGGCGGTCAGGGGGCTGGTCGCGCTCGACGACGCCGGACGGGTGGCGCGCGCCGCCGCCGACGACGATCGGGAGGTGCGGATCTGGGCGGCCAAGGGGCTCGGCGCGATCGGCCTGCCGGAGGGCGCCCCCGCCGTCGCGCGGCTCGCCGCCGACCCCGACCCGCTGGTCCGGGCCGCCGCCCTGGAGGCGTCCGCCGGGCTCGAAGCCCTGCTCGGGGAGCCGGGCTTCGCGGAGACGGCCGTACGGGCTCTCGCCGATCCGGCCTGGCAGGTGCGGGTGGGCGCGGCGCGCGGACTCGCCGCCGCCGACCCGGACCTGGCGGTGGCACCGCTGACGGCGGCGCTGGCCGACCCCCACCTCGACGTGCGCAAGGCGGCGGTGCTCGCGCTGTCGGCGTGGGCGGCGCGGGAGGATGTGGCCGGGGCCCTGCGCGGCGCCCTCGGCGACTCCGACGCCGACGTCCGCGCCTACGCCCGCAGGGCGCTGGACGCCGCCCGCACCGGCGCGGCCGCGCCGGCCATCGCACCGGCCACCGCGTCCGCGGGCGTCTGACGGTCCACGACGGGGCGCGGCGTGGTAGGTTCCAGGGCTAACCTGTAGGGAATTACTGGAAGAGGTGGCGCTGTGACCGATCCGCGCCGTCCCCCGTCGTCCCGCGGCGCCCTTCCGGACGCCGTGGGCGGCGTGCGGGACCTCGCCGGCCCGCCCCCGGAGCCCTTCCCGGGCGACGCGTACTGGTACGACCTGCCGGACGACGACGCCGCTCCGGAGGACGACGAAGGCGAGGCGGGAGCCCGGTGGCGTCCCTGGCGTCTGCTGCGGCGACGCTGACGGGCGCCACCGGGCGGGCCGTCAGGTGAGGGGTCGTCGGGTGAAGGGCCGTCAGGTGACGGTGAAGCCGCTGAACAGGACCGTGGCGAGGCCGAGGGCCAGCAGCACGTTGGCCACAGTGGCGGTGGCGAAGACGGCGATCGGCCGCCAGCCCGCCTCCTTGAGCGAGGCCACCCGGAACTCCAGGCCGATGCTGACGAAGGCGAGGATGAGGAACCAGGTGCGCAGGTCGTTGGCGACGCCGATGACGGCCTTGCCCTCGTCCGCGCCGACGGTGGTGAGATACCACGTCGCGATCACCGAGGACGCCACGAAGCCGAGCACGAACTTCGGGAACCGCCGCCACAGCTCTCCCAGGCCCGGCCGCTCGGCGCCGGGGCGGCGCTCGATCCGGAAGGCGAACCAGGCGGTCAGCGCGACCACCACGATGCCGATCAGGGCGTTCTGAGTGACCTTGACGATGGTCGCGACGGCCAGCGCGTTCTCGCCCACGATGGTGCCCGCGGCGGTGACCGCCGCCGTCGTGTCGATGTTACCGCCGATCCAGGCGCCCGCGACCTCCGGGCTCAGGCCCAGGGCCGAGGCCAGCGCGGGGAGGATGAAGATGGACGGCAGGGCGAACACGATCACCATGCTCGCGCTGTAGGCGAGCTGCTCACGCTTGGCCTGCACGGCTCCGGCGGCGGCGATGGCGGCGCTGACGCCGCAGATGGACACCGCGGCCGACAGCAGCGCGCGCAGCCTGTCGTCGAGCCCGAAGCGTCCGCCGAGCCACCAGGTGAACAGGAACACCGTGCTGATCAGCACGATGCCCTGGACGATCGCGGGCCCGGCCGCCGTGACGATCACCTTCAGGTTGATCGACGCCCCGAGGAGCACGAGGCCGGTCTTGATGAAGAACTCGGTGCGGAAGCCGCCGGCCAGGCGGTCGCGCAGCCCGGTCACGGTGAGCACCACGTTGCCCAGCAGGCCGAGGGCGATCGCATAGATGGGGAACTCGATGGCCTTGGCCAGATCGGAGCCCGAGAACCACTCGGGCACGTTCTTGTCCAGCGCTCTGGTCGCCGCGCCGAGCACGAGGACGGCGAGGACGCCCAGGGCGGGCCACTGCCACGACGTGCTTCTCGCCGTCGCGGGGACGGCTGCCTCGCTGCTCATCACGGCACCAGCCCCGTCGGGATGACGCCGATGAGGACAAGGGCAAGGAGGACGAGGCCGACGATGGTCGCGGCCCAGTCCTCGTTCAACGCGGCACGAGTGTGCTCGGCGACGGTCGGGGGGTTTTCGTTGCTCACGCCGAACGCCTTTCTCGGTAGTGCGAGTGTTGGCTCGACTGTGGTGGGGTCATCCCCCTCAAGTCAATAGGGAATACAGGGAACGCGACCGAATAGTTGCTATTACCTACCAGGTTTGTGGAATAGTTGGGTCATGGGCCGGGACCCGATCCGCTCATCAGGTGAGCGCGCAGAGACTCCGCTGACGGCCGCCATCATGGCGGGACGGTGGATCCGCACGGCCGCCGTCGACGACGAGGGCGGCAGGCGATGGCGGGCCAACCCCGACCCGTACGGCAGACCGGCGACGCCCGGCGGGCCCGCCTCCCTCCACTCCGGGGCGGCCGGGATCGTGCTGTTCTTCCTGGAACTCGCCGCGGGGACCGGCCACGACGCCTACCTGGAGGACGCTCGCGCGGGCGCGCGCTACCTCGCGCGGACGTGGCAGCGGCAGGCGGACATGTCGCTCTACCACGGTCTGGCGGGGGTCGTCCTGGCGCTGACCGAGGCCGGCTGGGCCCTCGGCGAGGAGCGTTTCGAGGCGGCGGCGGTCGCGGCCGCCGACAAGATCGTCAGGAGCGCCCGCGCGCTCGGCGACGGCGGCATCGGCTGGTCGGGCGATCCCACGCTGCGCGGTGACGGCGGCGTCGTGCTGGGACTGCTGCGCGCGGCAGCGGCGCTCGGCGTGCCGGCCTACGAGGAGGCGGCCGTCGAGGCGGGGCGGCGGATCGCGCGGCTGACCGTGCCTCGCAAGCGGCCCGCGGCGTGCCCGGCCCTGTCCGTGGAGACGGCCCCGCCCGGCTTCCTCGCCGGGACGGCCGGCACGACCTTCCTCCTCGCCCGCCTGTACGGGGCGACGGGCGAGGAGGCGTTCCTCGACGCGGCCCGCCGCGGCGCGGGCGTCATCCGGGCCACCGGCGTGCTGACGGGGGACAGCGCGATGGTCACCGACCACCTGGGCTACTGCTCGGGCTCCGCCGGCATCGCCCGCATGTTCTACGAGCTGCACCGGGTCAGCGGCGACCGCTGCGACCTGGAGTGGGTGAAGCGGCTGGCCAGGGGCGTCCGGGAGTCGGGCGCGCCCTTCCGGCAGACCGCCGGGCTGTGGAACGTCGCCTGCCAGTGCTGCGGCACCGCCGGGCTCATCGAGCTGTACGTGGGACTGTGGGCGGCGACGGGGGATCAGGAGCACCTGGAGTACGCGCGCAAGCTCGCCGACCACTTGATCGGCCGCGCGACCGGCTACGACGGCAGGGGATACCGCTGGTACCAGGCGTACCGGCGGCAGCGTCCGGGGGAGGTGTCGGCCGACACCGGCTACCTCACCGGGGCGGCGGGGATAGGGGCGGCCCTGCTGCACCTGGACGCGGCGGGACAGGCGGACCGGCCGCGCCGCGTGATCCTGCTGCCTGACAACCCCTTCCCGCCCATTCCCGTGCCGGCCGTCGCCCTGAGGAGGCCGGCCGGCTGACACGACGACAGGTGAGGAGGCCAATGGACCGACGGTTCACCACCACCGAGAACGGTCAGGGAGCGCGGGCGGAGCGGACGCGTGCCCCGTCCGGCGTCCGCAAGCCCCTGCCACCTCATCTGTTCGCCGTGCACGGCACGAACGCGGAGACCCGCTGGGAGGCGCTGCGCGGAGAGGACTACCTGACCCCGGACGACCTCTTCTTCGTCCGCAACCACACGGCCACACCGCTGATCGACGCGGAGAGGTGGCGGCTCACCCTGTGGGGCGACGGCCTGCGCGGCGGGCCGGTCTCCTTCACCTACGACGACATCCTCGGCATGCCGGCCGAGTCGGTGACCGCGTTCATCGAGTGCGCGGGCAACGGACGCCGCCTCTACGGCGAGCAGCAGGAGCAACAGGTGTCGGGCACCCCCTGGCGGCTGGGCGCGGTGGGGGTCGCGCGCTGGCGGGGCGTGCGCCTGGCGACGCTTCTGGAACGGGCGGGGATGAGCGACCGGGCCGTCGCGCTGATGCCGCGCGGGCTCGACGCCGACTACGTGGAGGCGGGGGAGAACCTGGGGAGGGTGCGCCGCCCCCTTCCCGTGGCCAAGGCGCTCGACGACGTGGTGGTGGCCTACGAGATGAACGGGCGTCCGCTGCCGCCCGACCACGGCTATCCGGCGCGGCTGGTCGTGCCGGGCTGGGTGGGCATCGCCTCGATCAAGTGGCTGGGGGACATCCAGGTGTCGGCGGAGCCGCTGGAGTCGCCGTGGAGCACGCGGCTCTACCGGATGCACGGCCCGGGGCATCCGGCCGAGGGCGGCCCGCCGCTGACCGCGGTGGGGGTGAAGAGCGCCTTCGAGCTGCCCTGGCCGGCCCGCCTGGAGGCCGGGCGCGAGCATCTGCTGCGCGGCCGTTCGTGGTCGGGCGGCGGGCGCGTGGTCCGGGTGGAGATCAGCGACGACGAGGGGGCGACGTGGCGGCCGGCCCGGCTGCTCGGCGACCGGCACCCGCGCGGCTGGGTCCGCTGGACCTTCCCCTGGACCCCGCGCGAGACGGGCGAGACCGGGCTGCTCGCCCGGGCCGCCGACGAGACGGGGGCGGTGCAGCCCGGCCGGGCGGCGTACAACACCCTCGGTTACGGCTTCGACGCGGTGGTGCGCCACCCCGTCGTGGTGATCTAATTTCCCTGCAAAGCAAGTAGGAAATATTGACTTTTTCGTCCTGTGATCGTACGTTCGATGTATGAGCCAGGGCGTTCGTCTGATCCGGCGGATGAGCGTGGACTACCGCCACGTCGCCGGCGCGCTGTGTCGTCGACTGTAGATCTTCCGTCGTCACCGTGCCGATGAGGAGCGGGCCGCGCGGCACGCGGCCGCCCTCCTCGCGAGCCCGGGTGTGACCTCACGCCCGGCCCCGCCTCCACCCGAATCCCCCGATCCCGCATGCCGCTCGCGGCCGGCGGGATCGTCCCCCGAGAGCAGCTGCGACCTTCAGGAGGTTCTGCCATGGCGGAGACTCTGCTCGGCCCCGGCCTCGACGCTGACGACTACAAGCGCGCGCTGGACGCCGACGCCTACAAGCGCGCCCTCGCGGTGCACGCGGCGGGAGTCGTCGTGATCACCGCGCAGAGCGGAGGGGTGCCGGTCGGCCTGACCGCCACCTCGTTCTCCTCGGTCAGCCTGGATCCGCCTCTCGTCTCCTTCTACGTCGACCAGTCCTCCACCACCTGGCCCTCGCTGCGCGAGGCGGATCATTTCGCCGTCAACGTCCTCGCCAGCGACCAGGCCGACCTCGCCGCCCGCTTCGCCCGCAAGGGCATCGACCGGTTCGCCGCGCCCACCCGGTGGCGTCCCGGGCCGCTCGGCGCGCCGCTGCTCGAGGACGTCTCCGCGCATCTGATCTGCCTGCCGTACGAGCGGGTCGGCGTGGGCGACCACGTCCTCGTCGTGGGACTGGTCACCCAGGCCGAGGTACGCGCGCCGGGACGCCCGCTGCTGTACCACCAGGGCCGCTTCGGCCGGTTCATCGCCCATTCCTGATCTTCCCCCCGCTTCCCACGCGACCCCGTTCCGACATGGAGGACCATCTGTTGACCACACATCAGCTCTTCGGCGCGGACCCACACCGCGAGCGGCGCGAGGCGGTGGCCTCATGAGCTCTCTCGTGGCGCTGGTCGGCAATCCGCGCGCCGGGTCCCGCACCCACCTCGCGGCGGTGGCGGCCGCCGAGGCGGTGGGGCGCCGGATCGGGCACGAGGCGTCACCCGAGGTCGTGGACCTGTCCGCGATCGGGCCGCATCTGTTCGCCCAGACGCCCTCGCCGGCCGTGGAGTCGGCGCTGGAACTGGTCGCGGAAGCGCAGGTGCTCGTGGTGGCCAGCCCCACCTACAAGGCCACCTACACCGGCCTGCTCAAGGCGTTCCTCGACCGCCTCCCCGGCGGCGCGCTGACCGGGACGGTGGCGCTGCCGCTGCTCGTCATGGGCTCCCCGCGGCACGCCCTCGCCGTCGAACTGCACCTGCGCCCGGTGCTGATCGAGCTGGGCGCGCACGTGCCCACCCCCGGCCTGGCGCTGCTCGAGGCGGAGATCCCCGACCTCGACCGGGTTCTGTCCGACTGGACCAACCGCGTCGCGCCGCAGGTGAGCGCCGCGTTGGGGCAGCCGCACCCCGGTCGTCTCGTCGAGCCGACCTGACCTTCCGACCACCATCGGCCGACCTCAAGGAGGCTTCATGACCACCCAGGCGCCCGCGTACGCGAGCCCCGCGGACGTCGCCACCTACGGTCCGTACGGGCCGGGCAGGACCGACCGGCCCGGGCCTCTGTACCCCTTCCAGGGCCGGATCACCGCCGACGGCTCCGGCGGCCACCCCGCCGAGCCCGGCCGCTACCACCTGTACGCCTCCTTCACCTGTCCGTGGGCGCAGCGCACCGTCATCGTGCGCAACCTCGCGGGGCTGCGGGACGTCGTGTCGGTGTCCTACGTGGACGACGACCGGGACGGGCGCGGCTGGGCCTTCCGCGAGCGGCGCGGGCCCGACCCGGTCAACGGCTTCACGCTCCTCAGCGAAGCGTACGAGGCCACCGAGCCCGGATACCCCGGCCACATCTCGGTGCCGCTGCTGTGGGACCGGCGGACGAGCCGGATCGTCAGCAACGACTTCGCGCGGATCCCCTTCGA
The DNA here is from genome assembly GCF_014647835.1 of Microbispora rosea subsp. aerata. Classification (GTDB taxonomy): domain Bacteria; phylum Actinomycetota; class Actinomycetes; order Streptosporangiales; family Streptosporangiaceae; genus Microbispora; species Microbispora aerata. The sequence goes on along the minus strand of NZ_BMPY01000027.1, from coordinate 45,160 downwards.
CCTCGGCACCGCGTTCGCCCGGTGGGCCACCACGGACCTCTACCCCGTGGACCTGCGCGAGGAGATCGAGGCCCTGGACGAGGAGATCGCGCGCGATCTCAGCCAGGCCGTGCATCAGGTCGCCAGGGCCGCCACCCAGGAGGAGTACGAGCGGCGGCGCGCCGGGGTGGCCGCGGCGCTGGACCGCTACGACGCCCGCCTGGCCGGACGCCGGTACCTGTTCGGGGACCGCATCACCGAGTCAGACGTGCAGCTGTGGGTGGTCCTGGTCAGATACGACCTGCTGCACAACCCGCTCGCCGGGATCACCGAGCGCCCGCTCACCTCCTACCCCCACCTCTGGGCGTACGCCCGCGAGCTGTACCAGATCCCCGCGTTCCGCGAGACCACCGACTTCGCCGCGTTCCGGCTCACCGCCGCGCCCGCCCGTGCGGACGGCGGTCCGGTGCGGATCGCGGTCGAGCCGCACGAGGGCGACTGGGACGAGCCGCACGGACGCGAGGCGATCGGCGGAGGGAACGCCTAGCGCGCTGCTCTCGAGCGACGAGGACTCCGGTCGGCGAGGATGTCCCCCCGACCGGGCGCCGGCCGCCGGGAGGCGGCGACCGGATCGGACAACTGGGGCGGTCTCCCGGGAACGGGAGGCCGCCCTGTTGCCGTTCGCAGGGGACACGCCCGGCCGCGGCGAGGACGGGCGTCGCGACGTGGTCCACCTGCCGAGATCGTCTCGAAAAGCGAGACACAGTTGCGAAACCTACAAAGTATGTAGGAAATTAAGGGTATGTCCGGAACCGTCGCTCTGACTGTCCGACGCGTGGTCGACCTCATGCGCGTGGCCAGCAACCGCTGTCGCTGACGCCGCCGCATTCACCGCCCCGCCGGCATCGGCGCCGGCGCGGCGGCCGGCGGTCACGTGTCCGCCACCGGTGAATCCCCGTCCGGATTCCGACACCTTCCTCTCCCACCTCAAGGCGCCACCTCGTGGCTCCGCGCTCCGCCGGGATGCCTGCGGGTCAGCCTTGACCGATCTCTCCTGCCCTGGGCTTTTCTCCTGCCCGGGGCGACCACTACTCCGTGACGCCCGGAGAGGTCCGGGACATCCACGATCGCCCGGCCTCCGACACGAAAAGATGGCACATGTCTGGTACCACGTCTTCGCTTCGGCATGCCACCGCCGACCTCGATGAGCTGCGCGAGCGGTTCCGTCCCGTCTTCGACAAGATCGCCGAGGGCAACCTGGAACGCGAGAAGGGCCGCGTCTTCCCCTACGAGCAGGTCAGGTGGCTGATCGACGCGCGCTTCGGCGCGGTCCGCATCCCCCGCGAGCTCGGCGGGTTCGGCGCGTCGCTGCGGCAGACCTTCGACCTCCTGCGCGAGCTCGGCGCCGCCGACCCGAACGTCGCCCACGTGTGGCGCAACCACCTGGCGTTCGTGGAGGACCGGCTGAACGCCCCGCGTACCGCCGCGACGGACGCCTGGATCGAGAGGTTCCTCGCCGGCGAGTTCGTCGGAGGCGGCTGGACCGAGGCCAACAACGGCACGTACGCCAACATCCAGACCAAGCTCGTCCCCGAGGGCGACCACTGGCTGCTGACCGGCGCCAAGTACTACGCCACCGGCAGCCTGTACGCCGACTGGCTGGACGTGCTCGCGGTCACCCCCGACGGGGTGCCCACCACCGCGCTGGTGAAGGCGGACCAGCCCGGCGTGAGCCTGGTGGACGACTGGCGGGGCTTCGGCCAGAAGACCACGGCGAGCGGCAGCGCGAACTACACCGGCGCCCGGGTGGAGGCCGAGCACGTCTTCCCCGCCTCCGACCGCTTCCCCTACCAGGGGCTCTTCTACCAGACCGCGCTGCTGGCGATCCTCGCCGGCATCACCGAGGCGACGCTGCGCGACGGGATCGCGGCGCTGAAGGCCCGCAAGCGCAACTACAGCCACGGCCTGGCCGCGAGCGCGAGCGAGGACCCGCAGCTGCTGCAGGTCATCGGCAAGGTGTCCGCCGACGCGTTCGGCGCGCGGGCCGCGCTGTCGGCCTCCACCGCGACGCTGGACGCCGTCGCGCACGCCCGCATCGAGGGCGGGGAGGAGGAGGTGAAGCGGGCGCTGCTCGACGGGCACGTCGCCACCACCCAGGCCCAGCTCGTGATCATCGAGGCGGCGCTGCGGGCCACGACCATCGTCTTCGACGCGCTCGGCTCCTCCGGCGTCTCCGAGGACCTGCTGCTCGACCGGCACTGGCGCAACGCCCGCACGCTCGCCTCGCACAACCCCCGTGTCTACAAGGAACGCATCCTCGGCGACTGGCACGTGAACGACGCCGATCCGGCCAAGGTCTACGCGTTCTCCGCCGGCCAGAGCGAGTGACGAAAGGTCCAACGATGTCCGACACACGCACGGGTCACGTCATCCTCGGGGTCAACGTCCTGGTGCTCGGCTACCTGCCGGCCGCCTGGCAGTCCCGGCGCCTCCACCAGGACTCCTTCGTGGACGCCGACTACTGGAAGCGGATCGGGCGGGTGGCCGAGCGGGCCACCCTGGACGCGGTCTTCCTCGCCGACGCGCCGGCCCTCGGCAACCCCTCCTACGACGCCAACGCAGGCCGGCTGGAGCCGACGGTCAACTGGAGCCACGTCGCCGCCGCGACCGAGCGCATCGGCCTGATCGCCACCGCGTCCACCACGCTGAACGACCCGTTCGACCTGGCGCAGCGCCTGCTGTCCTTCGACTACCTGTCCGGCGGGCGGGCCGGATGGAACATCGTGACGACGCGCGAGGGGGCGGCCGCCCGCAACTTCGGCCTCCCGGAGGTCCCCGCCCGCGACGACAGGTACGACAGGGCCGCGGAGTTCGTCGACCTCGTCCTCGCGCTGTGGGAGTCGGCGCGGACCGGCGAGGAGGTCCGCCACCACGGCGAGTTCTTCGACCTGGAGGGACGGCTCCGGGTGCCCCCGTCCAAGCAGGGCCACCCGGTGCTGCTCCAGGCCGGCGGCTCGCCCAAGGGGCGGGTGCTCGCCGGCCGCCGGGCCGAGGGGGTGTTCGCGGCCGAGCTCACCAAAGAGGGCGCGATCAAGCACTACCGCGAGGTGAAGCGGCACGCGATCGAGGCGGGCCGCTCGCCGGACTCGGTCAAGATCCTGCCCGGGCTCCTGCTGAGCCTCGGCAGCACCGAGGAGGAGGCCCGGCGCCGCAGCGACGAGCTGCACGACCTCGGCCCGGCGTCGTACTCGGTGCAGTGGCTGTCCCAGGCGATCGGATACGACGTCTCGACGCTCGACCTCGACGAGAAGTTCCCCGAAGAGGTCCTCGCCGCGATCGTCGACCCCGCCTCCTCCGGGGGCAGCATCGGCTTCCGCCAGTCCATCTACGAGCAGATCCGCAAGACCGACCCGACCGTGCGCGAGTACCTGCGGCAGACCAGGTACACCGGCTCGGGGCACAGCGGCTTCGTCGGCACCCCCGAGCAGCTCGTGGACCACATCGAGGACTGGTACAGGTCCGGCGCGGTCGACGGGTTCAACCTCCAGCCCGACCTGCTCGCCGACGGGCTCGAAGTGATCGCCGACGAGGTCGTCCCGCTGCTGCGCAAGCGCGGCCTCTTCCGGCACGAATACACGACCGACACCCTCCGCGGGCACTTCCAGGCGGCCTCCGCCTGAGCTCCCCTCCCGCACCCAGACCCCACCGACCCATCACCAGAAAGCCCCGCACATGGGTGAGACCACCGCAGACACCTCCACGTACCTGGCCATCGGCCTCGGGGGAGAGCACCTGGCCGCGCTGATCGCGGACCCCGGGCCGGCCTCCCGGCTCGACGGCACGGGGGCGGCGTTCGTCGTCGCCGGCATCGACAGGATCGACGGATCCGCCCCCGGCGGCCGTACCGTGGAGCCCACGGTCGCCGCCGCGTTCCTCGCCGCGCACGCGCCCGGCACGGCGTTCCTCGCGGCCGCCGCCCCGCACCGGGACCACCCCTACAACCTGGCCCGCCGCGTCGCCTCGCTCGACCACCTGTCCCGCGGCCGCTCCGGCCTCATCCTCGGCGTCCGCGACGCGTACGCCCCGGGGGACACGGCGTGGGGCGGCGCGGGCCTGACCGAGGGCGCGCCGCTGGAGGCCGGCACCACCCGCGACGCGGCCGTCGCCGTCCAGAAGCTGTGGCAGAGCTGGCCGCACGAGTCGATCGTCGCCGACCACGAGACCCGGATCTTCGCGCGCGCCGAGCAGATCGTGCACGTCGACCACCGGGGCGTCTTCGACGTCGCCGGGCCGCTCACCGTGCCGTCCACCCCGCAGGGCTCGCCCGTCCTGGCCTGGTACGCGGGCTCCCCGGAGGAGGCCGCGACGGCGGGGGAGGTGGCCGACCTGGTCGTGTTCGGCGACGCCGAGCCCGAGCGGATCGCGCAGGCCGTCGCGGCGCTCGACGCGGCCCGGTCGTCCCGGTTGGCCGGGGACGGCCGGCGGCCCCTGCTCTTCGTCCGCGTGACGGTCGACGGCGGCGACGCCGCCCTCGCGGCGGCCGAGTCGGCGGCCGCCCGCGCGGGCGTGGACGGCATCCTCCTGCGGCCGGACGCGGACGCGGACGTCTTCGACGTCGTCGACGGGCTCGTCCCGCGCCTGGCCGACCTCGGGATCGTGCGCACGGCGGAGGGACGCACGCTGCGCGAGCGTCTCGCGCTGCCGGAGCCCGCCCGCCTGCTCGGCGGCGCCCGCCCGGCCTTCCCGCCCCCGCAGCCGCAGCCGCCGCTGGCCTTCACCCCCTCCTTCTGACTTCCCATCCCCGCCGGCGGGCCGGTCCCGCCGGCTCCCCCCATGGAGAGGACAACATCGTGATATCGGCACAACGTGGCCGTCCGGCGGTCATCGGGATCGTCGCGCTCCTCGGCGCTCTGGTCCTGGCCGCCTGCGGCGGCGCGAACGGCGGGACCGCCGCGGGCGCGTCGCAGGGGAGCGGGACGCCCAAGGCGGGCGGCACGCTCGTGAGCGGCCTGTATCTCGAACCCCTCGCCCTCGACCCGCACCGGCAGGGCTACTGGGAGACCTACCGGGTGTCGAGCAACATCTTCGAGGGCCTGGTCAAGGAGGACCTGTCCGACCCCGAGGGGCCGACGAAGCTGCTCCCGGCCCTCGCCACGGACTGGAAGGCGTCCGACGACGGCACGACCTGGACCTTCACCCTGCGAAGCGGGGTCAAGTTCCACGACGGCACCGACTTCACCGCGGAGTCGGTGCACAAGAACGTCCGCCGGGTGACCGACCCCACGTACGAGTTCTACGACAAGACCGGCGCGCCCAGGCTCGCCACCTGGTTCCGGGACTTCGTCAAGGGCCGGGTCGTCGACGACCACACCTACGAGTTCCGCTTCTCCAAGCCCTTCCTCGGGTTCCCCAGGATCCTCGCCCAGTCGATGAGCACCCTGACCATCGGCAACCCGGCGACCTGGGAGAAGTACGGCAACGACGGGTTCGCCGACCACCCCAGCGGCACCGGGCCGTACACGTTCGTCTCCCGCACGGTCGGCGACCGCATCGTGCTGAAGAGGAACCCCGGCTACTGGGGGCCCAAGCCGCTCCTGGACGAGCTGGTCTTCCGCGTCATCCCCAACAACCAGACGCGGCTGGCGACGCTGCTCAGCGGCGAGGCCGACATCATCAGCTATGTCCAGCCGGAGGACGTGAGCACCCTGGAGTCCCGCGGGTTCCAGGTGCCGGAGGGGCACGGTGCGGCGCTGCTGTACTTCACGTTCAACTACAAGAACAAGGCCTTCCAGGACAAGCGGGTGCGGCAGGCCGTCATCCAGGGCATCGACCGCGGCAAGCTCGCCAAGGAGGTCTACAACGGCCACGCCGTCCCGCTCGGCTCCCTCCTGCCGCCGGGCAACGAGGCCTACGACCCCGCCGCCCGCGACTTCGACTACGACCCCGAGGCGGCCAAGGCCCTGCTGAAGGAGGCCGGCTACGGCGAGGGCGCGCTCAGCTTCACCATCGTCGCCGACGTGGCCAACCAGAACCTGGCCGAGTGGCTGCAGAGCCAGCTCAAGGGCATCGGCGTGAACGTCAAGGTCGTCACCCTCGACCGCCCGAGCTACGTCGCCCGCGCCTTCGGCAAGCCCGAGCCGGACGACGGCCTGAGCATCGACGAGTACGGCGGCAGCTACGCCGAATGGCTCTACCAGGTCTACTACACCAACATCGTGGTCAAGGGCCTCGACCCGGCCGACTTCCCCGAGATCACCGAGGCGCTGGACAAGGCGCGCTACACGGCCGACCAGGACAAGCGGCTGGAGCTGTGGAAGGAGGCCGACAAGAAGGTCCGCGAGGGGGCCATCGCCATCCCGGCGGTGTCGCTGACCAGGTACTACGCCCTGGGCCCGAACGTGCGGGGCTTCGTCTACGCCGCCACCAACTGGTACGACCTGACCAAGGTCGGGCTGGCCGGCTGAGGCCGGGTCACGACGATGGGAACCTTCAAGCACATCCTCTGGCGGGTGCTCAACATCGTCCCGGTGCTCCTCGTGGTGTCGGTCCTGACCTTCCTGGTCGGCCGGCTGACCCCCGGGGACCCCATCGAGGCGCAGTTCGCGCGGGACCACACGCCGGAGCAGGTGGAGGTCATCCGCGCGTCGTACGGTCTCACGCTGCCCCTGTGGCAGCAGTACGCGAAGTGGGTGAAGGACCTGTTCACGGCGGGCGGCGGCCTGTCGATCGCGCAGGGCCAGCCGGTCTTCGACATCCTCCTGCCGAACTTCGCCAACACCCTGATCCTGACCGCGGCGGGCGTGGTGATCTGCGCCGTCCTGGGGGTCGTCATCGGGGTGATCGCGGGGATCAACCACCGGAGGTTCCCGGACCGCTTCGCGATGCTGTTCGTCCAGACGGGCAGCAACCTGTCGGTCTACTGGTTCGGGCTGGTCCTCATCTGGATCTTCTCCCTGTGGCTGGGCTGGCTGCCGGTCGCAGGCATGGAGTCGAGGAACGGCGGAGGCTTCGGCGACCTGCTGGCCCACCTGGTGCTGCCGGGGCTGTCGGCCGCGCTGATCTCGACGCTCGTGCTCGCCAGGTTCGTCCGGCTCGGCATCGTGCAGGAGTCGCACAGCGACTACGTCCGCACGTTCGCCTCCCAGGGGGTGCCGCGCCGGCGGCTCGTCGGCAAGCACATCGGGCGGAACATCCTCCCGGCGGTCGTGAACATCATCGGCCTGGAGATCGGCACCCTGATCACGGGCGTGATCTTCGTGGAGAGCGTGTTCAACTGGCCCGGCATCGGCACCCAGCTCGTCAACGCGGTGAACGGGAAGGACTACCCGCTCATCCAGGGCGGGGTGATCCTCGTGGCGCTGTGCTACCTCGTCGTCAACCTGCTCACCGACGTCACGGTGGACGCTCTCAACCCCCGGCTGAGGAGGTAGGTCGGCAGTGGTTCTCACCGCATCCCCCAAGACCCGGGCGCCGCGGCCGCCCGGAAGGCCGGCGCCCCGCCGGCGCCGCTCCCGCCTGCGGGTGAACGCGCAGGTCACGATCGCGCTGCTGCTCATCGCCGGGTTCGTCCTGATGAGCCTGCTCGCCCCGGTCCTGGCGCCGTACGACCCCGACCTGGCGGACGGCGGCGTGAAGTACCTGGGCGTCGGCGCGCCGGGCCACCTCCTCGGCACCGACGAGCTGGGCCGGGACATCCTCAGCCGGCTGATCTGGGGAGGGCGCACGTCGCTGGTCGTCGCGCTCGTCGCCTCGCTGGCGTCCACGGTCGTGGGCAGCGTGCTCGCGCTTGTCGCCGGCTTGTCCGGCGACCGGGCGGCGGGCCTGGTCATGCGGACCGTGGACATCATGTTCGCCTTCCCCGTGATCATCGTCGCGCTGGTCTTCGCGGTGATCCTCGGCCCCGGCACGCCGGTGGTCGTGCTGTCGATCGTGTTCTCGGCCGTCCCGTACGTCACGAGGGTGGTCTTCGCGGAGGTGAAGCTCCAGCGGGGCCGCGAGTACGTCGAGGCCGCGGTGTCGCTCGGTGCGGGGTTCTTCTCGATCCTGTTCCGCGAGGTGCTGCCGAACGTCCTCGGCCAGATCGTCGTGTACGGCACCGGCCTCGTCGGCGGCATGATCGTCTTTTCCTCCAGCCTGAGCGCGCTGGGCATCGGCGTGCAGCCGCCGACGGCCGACTGGGGTCGGATGATCTCCGAGGGAGCCAAGGTGATCATCACGGGGAACGTGTATCCCGCGCTGCTGCCGGGGCTCGTGGTCCTCGTCGTGGCCCTGGCCTTCAACTGGCTCGGCGACGGCCTGCGCGACGTGTTCGACCCGCACGGAAGGAGGGCGGGACGATGACCGGGGCGCTGCTGAGCGTGCGGGACCTGTCGGTCGAGTTCGGGCGCGGGCCGGCGGCCGAGCGCGTGGTGGACGAGGTCACCTTCGACGTCCGGCGCGGCGAGACGTTCGCGCTCGTCGGCGAGTCCGGCGCGGGCAAGAGCCTGACGGCGTCGGCGATCCTGGGCCTGCTGCCGGACGACGCGGTGGTGACCTCCGGGTCGATCTCGCTCGACGGCGAGGAGGTGCTCACCGCCGAGCGGTCGTCGGTCACGAGGTTCCGCGGGTCGAAGATCGGCATGATCTTCCAGAACCCCCTCGCCTCCCTCGACCCGTCGTTCCGGATCGGCAACCAGCTCAAGGAGATCATCGGGCTGCACCGTCCCGCCGCCTCCAAGCGGGAGCGGCACGAGATCGCCGAGACCTGGCTGCGCAACGTCGGGATCGGCGACGCGGCCCGGGTCATGTCCGCCTACCCCCATGAGCTCAGCGGGGGGATGCGGCAGCGGGTGATGATCGCGCTGGCGAGCCTGTCCGGCCCGGCCCTGCTGATCGCGGACGAGCCGACCACCGCGCTCGACGCGGTCGTCCAGAAGCAGATCCTCGATCTGCTCATCGGCGTGACCCGGGAGACGGGCGGTTCGCTGCTGCTCATCACGCACGACTTCGGGGTGGTCTCGTACGCCGCCGACCGGGTCGCGGTGATGAAGGACGGCCGCATCGTCGAGCAGGGCCGGCGCGACCGCCTGCTCGCCGCGCCGTCCGACCCCTACACGAGGGCGCTGATCGGCGCGGTCCCCGAGATCGGCTCCCGGGCGCGGCTGGCCGGGCGCGGCCTGCCCCGGCGCTTCCGCGCCGCCGGCGGGGACGGGCGGGCGGACGCGGCGGCCGCGACCCCCGGCGAGGGCGCGGTCACCGGCCCCGCCCGGTCTCCGCTGGTCACCGTGCGCAATGTGACCAAGGAGTTCGTGGTCGGCGGCCTGGGCACCGGGCAGCGCAAGCGGCGCTTCACCGCGGTCCGCGACGTGTCGCTGGAGATCGAGCGGGGCGAGATCTTCGGCCTCATCGGGGAGTCCGGGTCCGGCAAGTCCACGCTGTCGCGGCTCGTCGGCGGCCTGCTGCGGGCGGACTCGGGGGAGATCGTCTTCGACGGCCGGGACATCGCGCGGCTGCCGAAGGCGGAGCTGCGGCGGCTGCGGCCGCGGTTCCAGTTCGTGTTCCAGGACGCGACGAGCTCGCTGAACCCGCGGGTGCCCGTCGGCGAGCAGATCGGCCGCCCGCTGCTGCGCTTCGGCAAGGCCGTCTCCCGCGCCGAGGGCCGGGCCAGGGCCGCCGAGGTGCTCGACCTCGTCCGGCTCCCCGCCTCCTACCTGGACCGGTACCCGCACGAGCTGTCCGGCGGGCAGCGGCAGCGGATCGGCATCGCCCGTGCGCTCGCGCTGGAGCCGGACCTGCTGATCCTCGACGAGCCGACGTCCGCGCTGGACGTGTCCACCCAGGCGGCCATCCTCGACCTGCTGCTGGACCTGCGGGACGAGCTCGGCCTCACCTACCTGTTCATCGGCCACAACCTGGCGATCGTCGAGTTCCTGTGCGACCGCGTCGGGGTCCTGGAGCGGGGCGTCCTGCTGGAGACCTTCGGCGCCGGCGAGCTGTCGTCCGGCGACCGCCACCCGGTCACCAGGGCGCTGCTCGACGCGGTGCTCCCGATCCGGCGCGAGGCTCCCGTCGCGGACTGAGCGGCGAGAGCGCCACGAGTTCCACCTCACGACACGCGCGGCCGTACGGCCGCGGGGAAGGCAGACATGACCGAGACGTTGCAGGGCCCGGCGGTGGACGGCGGCCTGTTCCGGCGGGCGCTGGCGGAGCACGCGGCCGGCGTGGTGGTGATCACGGCGCAGCACGAGGGGATCCCGGCGGGCCTGACGGCGACGTCGTTCTCCTCGGTCAGCCTGTCGCCGCCGCTCGTGTCGTTCTACGTCGACCACGGCTCGACCACCTGGCCGTCGATGCGGTCGGCCGACCACTTCGCGGTGAACGTGCTGAGCAGCGAGCAGGGCGAGCTGGCGGCCAGGTTCGCGCGCAAGGGGGCGGACCGGTTCGCCGCGCCCACCCGGTGGCGTCCCGGCCCGTTCGGCGCGCCCCTCCTGGAGGACGCGTCGGCGCACCTGATCTGCCGGCCGTACAGCACGGCCGACATCGGCGACCACGTGCTGGTGGTGGGCCTGGTCACCGACGCGACGGTGCACGGCCCGGGGACGCCGCTGCTCTACCACCAGGGCCGGTTCGGCGAGTTCGTCCCGCACGACTGAACCGGCCCGCACCCCGCGACGCCCCGCCTCCGGCCACGGCACGGCCGCCGTACGCACCCGGCGCACGACCACAAGGAGCCCTCATGAGTCCCATCGATCGGATGTCCCCGCCCTGTGCCGCGGGCCGGTCCGCGAAACGGCACGGCACGGCCCACCACCTCTGACAGTGCGGAACGGAACCACGGAGAAATGAGCAACAACCCCAAGCGCCTCATCCTCAACGGATTCGCCATGACCGTGGTGGGCCACGTGTCCGCCGGGCTGTGGCGGCACCCCAGCGACCAGGCGAGCCGCTACACCACGCTGTCGTACTGGACCGACCTCGCGAAGCTGCTGGAGTCGGGCGGGTTCGACGCGCTGTTCCTCGCCGACGCCCTCGGCCCCCTCGACGTCTACGGCGGCACGCCCGACGCGTCGCTGCGCCACGCGGCGCAGTCGCCGCTGAACGACCCGCTGCTGCTGGTCTCGGCGATGGCGGCGGCCACCCGGCACCTCGCCTTCGGCATCACGGTGTCCACGACCTACGAGCACCCGTACCTGCTGGCGCGCAAGTTCACCACCCTCGACCACCTCACGGAGGGGCGCATCGCCTGGAACGTGGTCACCTCGGTGCTGGACAGCGCCGCGCGCAACCTGGGCCTGGACCGGCAGATCCCGCACGACGAGCGGTACGACCGCGCGCAGGAGTTCCTCGAGGTCGTCTACAAGCTGTGGGAGGGGTCGTGGGAGGACGACGCGGTCGTCCGCGACCGTGAACGCGGCGTCTACACCGACCCGGAGAAGGTGCACCCGATCGGGCACAAGGGGCGCTACTACACCGTGCCCGGCCCGCACCTGTCCGAGCCGTCCCCGCAGCGGACCCCGGTCATCTTCCAGGCGGGCACCTCTCCCCGGGGCCGGGAGTTCGCCGCGCGCAACGCCGAGGTGGTGTTCCTCGGCGGCACGAACGCGGCGTCGATCCGCCGGGCGGTCACCGACATCAAGGAGCGCGCCGCGGCGCTGGGCCGCCGCCCCGACGACATCAAGTTCATCACGTCGGTGACCGTCGTCACCGGCCCGGACGACGAGTCCGCGCGGCGCAAGTACGAGGACTACCTGTCCTACACCAGCGTCGAGGCGGCGCTCGCGCTGTTCTCCGCCTGGACCGGGGTCGACTGGTCGCGGTACGACCTGGACCACCCGCTGGAGTACGTCGAGACCGACGCCGGGCGCTCGGCCCTCGCCGCGCTCACCGGCGTCGACGCCGACCGCCGGTGGACGCTGGGCGACGTCGCCGAGTACATCGGCGTCGGCGGCATCCACCCCAAGGTGGTGGGCGGGCCGGGCGCGGTCGCCGACCGGCTCGAGTCGTTCGCCGACGAGGCCGGCGTCGACGGCTACAACATCGGCTACGCCGTCAGCCCCGGCTCGTTCGAGGATTTCATCGCCTACGTCGTCCCGGAACTGCGCCGCAGAGGCCTGGTCCGCGAGGAGTACCCGCCCGGGGTCTTCCGGGAGAAGCTCCAGGGCGCGGGCCGGCGCAGGCTCGCCGACGACCACCCCGGCGCCGCCTTCCGCCGCGTGGGGGTGCCGGCATGACCCTGCACGTCCACTGGTACCTGCCCACCAACGGCGACAACCGCGACATCGTCGGCTCCGGCGACCGCTCGGAGAAGACGCTCGGCGCCGTCGCCGAGGGCTACCGCGCGCCGAGCATCGACTACCTCGGCCAGATCGCCCGGTCGGCCGAGCAGCTCGGGTACGAGGCGGTCCTCACGCCCACCGGCCTGTGGTGCGAGGACTCCTGGATCACCACGGCGGCGCTGACCCAGGTGACCAAGCGGCTGAAGTTCCTCGTCGCGTTCCGGCCGGGACTGATCTCGCCGACCCTCGCCGCGCACCAGGCCGCCACGTTCCAGCGCGTCTCCGGCGGCCGTCTCCTGCTCAACATCGTGACCGGCGGCGACTCGGTCGAGCAGCGGCGCCTCGGCGACCACCTCGACCACGACCAGCGCTACGCCCGCACCGACGAGTTCCTCGCGGTCCTGCGCGGCGTCACCGGCCTGCCGCCCGGGGAGACGTTCAGCTTCGCGGGCGAGCACTACCGCATCGACGAGGCCCGCGTCGACGCCGGGCCCTGGGGACCCCCCGAGATCTTCTTCGGCGGCGCGAGCCCGGCCGCCGAGCGGGTGGCGGCCCGGCGGGCCGACGTCTACCTCGCCTGGGGCGAGCCCCCCGACCAGATCGCCGAGCGGCTCGACCGGATGCGCGAGCTCGCCGCGGCCGAGGGACGCGAGCTGCGTTACGGCATCCGGCTGCACGTCATCAGCAGGGACACCGCGGAGCAGGCGTGGGCCGAGGCCGACCGGCTGCTGTCCAGGATCAGTCCCGAGCGGATCGCCGCCGTCCAGAAGGACTTCGCCACCAGCGAGTCGGTGGGCCAGCGGCGCATGTACGAACTCCACCGCGGCGACCCCGGCAGGCTCCAGATCTACCCCAACCTGTGGGCCGGTTACGGCCTGGTGCGCGGCGGCGCCGGCACCGCGCTGGTCGGCAGCCACGAGGAGGTCGCCGACCGCATCGAGGAATACCACGCGCTCGGCCTGGACCACTTCATCCTCTCCGGCCAGCCCCACCTCGAGGAGGCGTACTGGTTCGCCGAAGGCGCCGGAGCCGTGCTCCGCTCCCGGGGCCTGCTCGCGCCCCCGGCCGGCGACCCCGCCGGCCCCACCCCCTGACACACCGACAAGCCCGTGCGAAAGAGAACCACCGTGAAGAAGACGACGTCCCGAAGGCGCCGGGCGCTGCCGCCCCTGCTCGCCGCGTCCGCCGCGGCCGCGCTGCTGGCCGCCTGCGCCGGGCCCGCCGCGCCCGCGGGCGGCGGCGCGAGCGGCCCGGCCGCCGATCAGGCCCCCGCGCCCGGCGGCACGCTGCGCATCGCGTCGCTGCAGTCCGACCTGGACGCGCTCGACCCCCTCACCGGCTACAGCACCGACTCCTGGGAGATCATCCGGGCCCTCACCCGGCAGCTCGTCACCTACCCGGGCAGCACCACCGACATCAAGGACGACACGACGCTGGTGCCCGACCTCGCCGAGTCGTGGGAGGTGAGCAAGGACGGCAAGACCTACACCTTCCACCTGCGCGACAACATCAGGTACTCGGGCTCGTCCACCCGGGAGATCGTGGCGGGCGACTTCGTCTACGCGATCAAGCGGTTCTGCGACCCGAACAAGCAGGTCGCCGCGATCAACTACTTCAAGCTCGCCTTCTCCGGCTTCGCCGACTACTGCGAGGAGTTCGCCAAGGTGCCCGCGGGCGACCCCGCGAAGTCCAAGGCGTTCATCGACAGCCACGACATCGCTGGCGTCTCCGCGCCCGACGACAAGACGCTGGTGCTCAGGTCGGACACGAAGAACTACGACTTCCTCAGCATCCTGTCGATGAACTTCGTGTCGCCGCTGCCCGAGGAGGTCGTCTCCAAGTACGTCGGCGACTCGCTGGAGTTCCGCAAGAACTACCCCTCCAGCGGGCCGTACCAGATCGCCTCCTACGAGCCGGGCCGCAGCCTCGTGCTGAAGAAGGTCCCCGGCTACGACCACGCCGGCGACCCGGCGCGCAAGGCGTACGTCGACGAGATCGTCGTGGACTTCACCGCCAACAGTGAGGACGCGGTGGTGCAGAAGATCCAGTCCGGCGACGCCGACCTGTCGCTCTACCTCGACGTGCCGCCGCTGTCCACCATCCAGCGGTACCAGGCGAGCAACAGCCCCTACCTGCACTCCTCCGACAGCGGCGCGGCCAACTTCATCACATTCAACGCCCGCCCCGAGGCGACCTCGCCCGGCGCGCAGGCGCTGCGCAAGCTCAAGGTGCGGCAGGCCCTGGCGTACGCGGTGAACAAGGCCAACCTCGTGCAGGCCCAGGGCGGGAAGATCGCGGCCAAGCCGCTGGGGCAGATCATCACCTCGACGATCCTCGGGCACGAGGACTTCGACCCCTACCCGACCCCGGGCGACGCCGGCGACCCCGCCAAGGCCAGGCGGTTGCTCGCCGAGGCCGGATATCCGGACGGGCTCAAGCTCGACGCGGTCTACCGCGTCAACGCGCAGTTCGAGACGATCGCCGTCACACTCAAGGCCGACCTCGCCAAGGCCGGGATCGAGCTGAACCTCATCCCCGTCCCGCCCGCCCAGTCCAGCGCGTACCTGCAGGACCCGAAGAGCCGGTGGGACGTGTTCCTCAGCGGGTCCTTCGCGCCCGACTGGCAGGGGCCGAGCACCCGGATGCTGCTGGGCGGCTGGCTGAACTCGGACGCCGCGCCCTGCGGCACCGGGAACGTGCACGCCATCTGCTACGACAACCCGAAGCTGAACAAGCTGGCGGCCAAGGCGTTCGCCTCCGACGACCCCGGGCCCATCTGGGCCGAGGCCGACCGGCTGGTGTCCGCCGACCTCCCGTGGATCCCGCTGTTCGAGAAGCGCAAGGTCGCCATCACCTCCGAGCGGGTGCGCAACTGGACCTGGTCGTCGCTGGCGACGCAGGCCGACATCACCAACATCGCCGTCGTCCCGGCACGCTAGGGAGCCGCCGTGGCCCTGTTCTCGGTGGAGGATCTGCGCGTCGCGTTCCGGCGGCGCGGACGGGCGACCACGGCGGTCCGCGGCGTGTCGTTCGCCGTGGAGCCCGGCAGGACGCTGGCCCTGGTCGGCGAGTCGGGCTCGGGCAAGAGCGTCTCGCTGCTGGCCGCGACCGGGCTGCTGCCGGGCCACGCCGAGGTGGGGGGACGCGCCCTGTTCCGGGGCACCGACCTCACCCGGCTGACCCGCGCCGAGCTGCGCCGCGTCAGGGGCAGGCACATCGGGTTCGTGTTCCAGGACCCGCTGAGCAACCTGCACCCGCTCAAGACCGTCGGCGCCCAGATCGCGGAGGCCGTCACCGCGCACGAGCGGGTGGGGCGGGCCGCTCTGCGCAGGCGCGTGCTCGACCTGCTCGGCGAGGTGGGGATCAAGGATCCGGAACGCCGGATCGGCGACTACCCGAACCATTTCTCCGGCGGCATGCGGCAGCGGGTCATGATCGCCATGGCGATCGCCCTCAACCCGGAGCTGATCATCGCCGACGAGCCGACGACCGCGCTCGACGTGACCGTGCAGGCGTCGATCCTGGCGCTGCTGCGGCGGCTTCAGGAGTCGCACGGCACCGCGCTGATCTTCGTCAGCCACGACCTCGCGGTGGTGTCCGAGATCGCCGACGACGTCGTCGTCATGCGGGACGGCGAGGTGGTCGAGACGGCGCCGGCGGCGGAGCTCTACGCCGCTCCCCGGCACCCGTACACCCGGGAGCTGCTCGCCGCGGCCCGGCACGGCCGGGCCCTCGTGCGGCCGCCGTCCGCGCCGTCCGCGCCGTCCGCGCCGTCCGGGCCGGACGCCGGCGGCGTCCCGCTGCTGCGGGCGAGCGGGCTGCACATGAGCTACCGCGGGCCCGGACGCGGGGAGCCGTTCCGCGCGCTCACCGACGTGTCGTTCGACCTGCGGGAAGGCGAGATCGTCGGACTGGTGGGGGAGTCGGGGTCGGGCAAGTCCACGATCGGCAGGATCGTGGCGGGCCTGGCCAGGCCGACCGCCGGATCGGTGTCGCTGCGCGGCGAGGCGTACAACGGGCCCGGCGGGGTGCGGCTCCCCAAGAGCCTGCGCCCCGAGATCCAGGTGGTGTTCCAGGACCCCTACGGGAGCCTGAACCCGCGGCGCACGGTCGCCGCCACGCTCGCCGAGCCCTTCGCCGTCAACACCGGCCTGCCCGCCGCCGAGATCCGCACGAGGGTCGAAGCGCTCGCGGCGCGGGTGGAGCTGCCCCCGACCGTGCTGCACCGGCTCCCGTCGCAGCTGTCCGGCGGGCAGCGGCAGCGCGTGGCCATCGCCCGCGCGATCGCGCTGCGGCCCTCGGTCGTCGTGGCCGACGAACCGGTCTCCGCGCTCGACATCACCACGCAGACCCAGATCCTGGCCCTCATCCGGCGGCTGCGGGACGAGCTCGGCACGTCGTTCCTGTTCATCTCGCACGACCTCGGGGCGGTCGCCGCCCTGTGCGAACGGGTCATCGTGCTCAACCACGGCAGGGTGGTGGAGCAGGGCCCGGTGCACCGGGTGTTCGACGAGCCCCGGGACGCCTACACCCGTACGCTGCTCGACTCGATCCCCGGGCGGGTGGCCCATGTCTGACCTGCTCACCGAGAAGACGTACGGCGGGGAGGAGGCCGTCCGGCGGTTCCCGGCCGTGCGGGCCGTCCTGGCCGAGCGCTCCGTGCGCGCCGGCCTCGTCCTGGTCGGCCTGGTCGTGCTGGCGGCGCTGCTCGCCCCGGTCGCGGCGGCGCTCACCGGGCACGGCCCCGACCAGCAGTTCCGCGCGGAGGCGCTGAGCGAGAACGGGCTGCCGATCGGCCCGAGCGCGACGTTCCCGCTCGGCGCGGACGGCAACGGCCGCGACGTGCTGGTCCGCACCCTCTACGGCGCGCGGATCTCCCTGCTCGTGGGGGTTCCCGCGACCACCCTCGCGCTGGTCGCCGGCACGGCCGTCGGCCTGGTCGCGGGGTTCTTCCCGGGCAGGACCGACCGGCTGCTGTCCCTGGGCACCGACGTCGCGCTGTCGTTCCCGTTCGTCGTGACCGCGCTCAGCCTGGTCGCGCTCAACCGGGGCGGCGACGGGGAGCCCGTCGTCGACCCCGTCCTGCTCGTCATCCTGGTCATCGCGCTGTTCTCCTGGACCTACTTCGCCCGGCTCACCCGGGGGCTCGTGGTGGTGCTGCGCAACCGGCCGTTCGTGGAGGCCGCCGTCTCGATCGGCGTGAGCCGCCGCCGGCTGATCGTGCGGGAGATCCTGCCCAACGTGCTCCCGGTGGTCGCGGTCTACTGGGCCGTCCAGCTTCCGGTGAACATCCTCGCCGAGGCGACGCTGTCGTTCCTCGGGGTCGGCGTCCAGGCGCCCACGGCGAGCTGGGGCAACATGATCGCGGAGGCCCAGCGCACGTCCCTGTACCAGGTGCAGCCGTGGTTCCTGCTCGGGCCCGGCATCGCCATGTTCGTCACCGTGCTGGGGTTCAACGCGATCGGCTCCGGCATCCGCTCCGTCCTCGACCCCCAGGGATAGCCGGTATGAGAAGGCACATCGCGGCTCACGCCGCCCGCGCGCTCGCGACCCTGCTGGCCGTGCTGGTCATCACGTTCGCGATGACGCGGATCGCCTACCGCAACCCCGCCGCGGTGCTCGCGCCCCGCAACGCCACCCAGGAGACCCTCGACGGCATCACCCGGGCGCTGCGCCTCGACGAGCCCTGGTATCTCCAGCTCTGGCACTATCTCTTCCGCGGGCCGGACATCCAGGGCGCGCCGATGGGCCTGTTCAACTGGCCGCCCGGTCTCGGCTACTCGTTCCGGCAGCAGCGGCCGGTCACCGAGCTGATCCTGTCGAAGATCCCGGTGACGCTCTCGCTCGCGCTGGGCGCGCTGGCGATCTGGATGACGCTGTCGATCCTGTTCGGCGTCGCGTCGGCCGCCAGGCCCGGCTCCTGGCTGGACCGCGTGCTGTCCGCGCTGTCCTACGCGGGCCTTTCCGTGCCGACCTTCCTGACCGGGATCCTGCTGTCCTACTTCCTGTACTTCACGCTCTCGTCGTACGGCCTGAAGTGGTTTCCGGCCAGCGGCTACGTCGGGCTCACCGAGGACCCGCTGGAGTGGGCCAGACATCTCGCGCTGCCGTGGCTGACGATCGCCGTCGCCGAGATCGGGATCTTCCAGCGGGTGGTGCGGGCGAACATGCTCGACGTGCTCGGCGCCGACTACATCCGCACCGCGCGGGCCAAGGGGGTCTCCGAGCGGAGGGTCCTGTTCGGCCACGCGCTCAGCGCGGCGCTGAACCCCGTCATCACGCTCGGCGGGCTGGAGCTGGCCGCGCTGATGGGCGGGGCCATCGTGACCGAGCAGATCTTCGGCCTCGACGGGGTCGGGCGGCTCGCCGTCGAGGCCGCGCTGGGCGGGGACTTCCCCGTCGTCATCGGCACCACGATCCTCGCCGCGGCGATCTTCGTGGTCTCGACGTTCGCCGTCGACGTCGTCACCCGCCTGCGCGACCCCGCCGCCCGCTGACTCCCGTGAAGGAGAACCCATGAGTTTCGACGTTCGCGTGCTGAGCGGGGAGGACGACCTGCTCGCGGCGTCGGCGACGTTCCGCACCGCCCTCATCGGACTGCCGCCCCTCCCGCCGGGAACCGACGTCACCGAGTTCTTCGAACCCGGCCGTACGCTGGGCGCCTTCGACGGCGGGCGGCTCGTCGGCACCGCCGACTCCTACGCGAGCACGCTGACCGTCCCGGGCGGCGCGCGGGCGCCGCACGCGGCGGTCACGCACGTGGGCGTGCTGCCCACGCACACCCGCAGGGGCGTGGTGACGGCGCTGATGCGCCGCCAGCTCGCCGACGCCGCCGCCCGGGGAGAGGTCGTCGCGACCCTCCGGGCCTCCGAAGCCGTGATCTACGAGCGTTTCGGGTACGGCATCGCCAGTTCGTCCGCGCGCCGGGAGGTGTCGCGCAGGCAGGCCGTCCCGCGGCCGGGCGTGCCGCGCGGGGGGCCGGTCCGCCTCGCCGACCCCGCCGCCTCCTGGAAGCTGCTCGCCCAGATCTACGAGTCCGCCACGGGCCGGGCCGGGATGATCGGCAGGCCCGCCTCCTGGTGGCGGCAGCAGGAGCAGCGGCAGGCCGCGGCCCCCGGTCCCGCCTACGTCGCCGTGCACGGACGCGACGGACGGGAGGACGGGTACGTCCGCTACCACCCGACCGGCACCGAGGAGTGGTTCACCAGCCGGGACCGGGTGATCGTCGTCGACGACTTCGTCGCCGCCACCCCGGAGGCGTACGCCGGGCTGGTCCGCTACCTGCTCGGCCTCGACCTCGTCGACCGGATCGTCCTGCCGTCCACCGCCCCGGACGACCCGCTGCCGCTGCTGCTGACCGACGACCGCGCCGTCCGCACGGTCTGCGTCAGGGACGAGACGTGGCTGCGCCTCGTCGACGTGCCCGCCGCGCTGTCCCTGCGCGCCTACCGGGGGCCGGGCCGGGTCGCCCTCGCCGTCACCGACGACCTGCTGCCCGGCAACACCGGGACGTACCTGATCAGCGAGGACGGGGCGGCCAGGACGGAGGGGCCGGCCGACCTGACGGTGGACGTCGCGACCCTGGGCGCCCTTTACCTGGGCGGTTCCCGCTGGTGGCAGCACGCCCGCGCGGGGCGGGTCGCCGTGCACCGCGACGGCGCCCTCGAGACGGCCGAGGCGCTGTTCCACACCGACGCGCTGCCCTTCTCCGGCACGGGCTTTTGACGCCCGCGGATCCACCGGACCGAGAGGCCGCCGGGCGGGCACGCCGCGACGGCGTGCCCGCCCGCGCCGTCATTCGCGCAGGTCGAGGAGCTCGCGCATCCGGTCGCGGTCCGCGGGCGAGGCGGGAGTCTGCAGCAGGACGAGGGCGCGCGGGTCGTCGACCGGCCGGACCAGCGAGAAGAGCAGGGTGACGGGCCCGGCGGCGGTGTCGGCGGTCGCCTCCCGCATGGTGAGCGTCGACACCGACGGGCACTGCCACCAGTGGGTGAGATCGGGCCGGTCCCGCTCCAGCAGCGCGTAGACCTCGCTCGTCCGCACGTCGGTGACCGACGCCTGACCCCGGAACTGCTGGAAGACCGTCATGGCGAGCGGCTCCCACTCGCGCAGGAGGGCGCGGGCGCGCGGGTCGGCGGCCATCACCCACATGAGGTTCCGACGGGGCTCGGGTATGTCGGCGGGGTCTCCCCACAGGGCGCGGTAGGCGTCGTTCCAGGCCAGCATGTCGAAGTGGTCGTCGAGCAGCACGGCCGGGCTCGTCGGCCAGCTGTCCAGCAGGGTGCGGATGGAGGAGACCAGCTCCGGGGCCAGCGGAGCGGCCGGGGCCGGCGCGGCCAGGCCCGCCAGCGTGAGGACGTGCCGCACCGCGTCGTCGTCGAGGCGCAGGACGCGGGCGACCGACTCCAGCACCTGGCGCGAGGCGGTGACCCGTCCCTGTTCGAGCCAGGTGTACCAGGCCACCCCCACTCCGGCCATCGCCGCCACCTCCTCGCGCCGCAGCCCGGGGGTGCGGCGGCGGGGACCCACGGGCAGGCCGACGTCCTCGGGACGGACCAGTTCACGGTGCGCCCGGAGGAACTCGCCGAGGGCGCGGCGCGCGTCCGTCATCCTGATACCTCCACTCACAGCATCAACGCGGACCTGGCTAATAGCCGAGTATCTCGCCAGGTTTGACGGGAAATGTACAGCTTCGTTCTACGGCGCGTCCTGCTCGCGCTGCCCACGCTCCTCGGCGTGACCCTGGTCGTGTTCGCCACGATCAAGCTCGTCCCCGGCGACCCCGTCACCAGCCTGCTCGGCCCGGCGGCCACCCCCGAGGCGCGGCGGGAGCTCGTCGCCCGCCTCGGTCTGGACGACCCCGTCCCGCTGCAGTACCTCACCTGGCTGCGGCACGCGCTCACCGGCGACCTCGGCGTCTCCATCGCCCGTCAGCGGCCGGTGACGGAGATCCTCGCCGCCGCGCTCGGCAACACCCTGATCCTCGCCGCGGCGGCCTTCGCGCTCGCGGTCGCCGGCGGGCTCGCGCTCGGCGCCGCGGGGGCCGCCTTCCCCGGCAGGCTCCCCGGGCGGATCTGCGACGCCCTCGCCACGGCCGCCGTCTCCGCGCCGCAGTACGCCGTGGCCCTGGTGCTCGTCGCCCTCGCCGTGGGGCGGCTGCCCACCGGCGGAATGCACGACGCGTTCGCCCCCGGAGGCGCCGGCGACCTGCTGGCCCACCTCGTCCTGCCCGCGATCGCCGCCGGGCTCGTGCCCATGGGGCTGATCGCGCGTACGGCCCGTACGGCCCTCGCGGACCTGCTCGGCGGCGACCTGGTCGAGCACCTGCGCGCCCGCGGCCTGCCCGGACGCGTGGTGCTCGCGCACGCGGCGCACAACGCCGTCCCCTCGCTCCTCACCATCGGCGGCCTGCAGCTCGCCTACCTGGTCGAGGGCGCGGTGTTCGTCGAGACGGTCTTCTCCTGGCCCGGGGTCGGCTCGGCCCTCTTCCAGGCCCTGTCGCAGCGCGACCTCCCCGTCGTCGAGGCGGGGGTGCTCGTCGTCGCGGTGTGCTTCGTCGGGGTCAACCTCCTCGTGGACGTCGCCCACGCCGCCGTCGACCCCCGGGTGCGCGCATGAACGGCACGCTCGTGCGGCGCGCCGCGGTCCTCCTCATCGCGGCGGTGGCGCTCGCCGCCGTCTTCGCGCCCGTCCTCGCCCCGTACGGCCCGGCCGCGGGCGACCTGCACGCGCGGCTGCTGCCGCCGGGCAGCCCCGGGCACCCGCTCGGCACCGACGGGCAGGGACGCGACCTGCTCAGCCGCGTCATCTGGGGCGCCCGGATCTCCCTCGCGGGCGGTGCGCTGCCCGTCGCCGCGGCCCTGGTGCTCGGCACCGCGCTCGGCGTGCCCGCCGGTCTCGGCGGCCCTCGCGTCGAGAACCTCATCATGCGGGTGCTCGACGTGCTCTACGCCTTCCCCGCCGTCCTGCTCGCCATGGCCGTCGCGTCGGCCCTCGGGCCCGGCTTCACCAGCACGACGGTCTCGTTGTCGGTGGTGCTCACCCCCGCCGTGGCCCGGGTCGCCCTCACCGAGGTCCGGCGGATCAGGAGCGCCGACTACCTGGAGGCCGCGCGGGCGAGCGGCGCCGGCCGTCTCGCCGTCGCGACCCGCCAGGTGCTGCCCGTCGTCCTCCCCGTCGTGCTGACGTACTGCACGGCGCTGGTGGGGCTCGCCATCGTGTACGCGGCGGGCCTGTCCTTCTTCGGGCTCGGTGTCGCGCCGCCCACCGCCGAATGGGGCTCGATGCTGAACGAACTGCGGCCCTACGTCTTCAGCGCGCCGGGCGTCGCCGTGGTCCCCGCGATCGTGATCTTCGTGGTCTCGCTGGCCTTCACCGTCCTCGACGGTGCGCCGGGGAGGGCGGCGCGATGAGCGGGCTGACGATCTCGAACCTGACCGTGACCATCGGGGGCGTCCGCGTCGTCGACGGCGTCGACCTGACGGTTCCGGCCGGAGGGACGCTCGTGCTGGTGGGCGAGTCGGGCAGCGGCAAGTCCGTCACCGTGCGCGCCGCCCTCGGCCTGCTCGGCCGCCGCGCGGCCGTGACAGGCACGGCGACCTTCGGCGGCGTCGACGCCGCGCGCGTGCGGGGCAGGTCCATCGGACTGGTCGCGCAGGACCCCACGACCGCGCTCGACCCCCTGCGCAGGGTGGGCGCGCAGATCGCCGAGGTGCTGCGCCACCACCGGACCGGCGGCGACCCCGTCGCGCTGCTGGCCCGCGCCGGGGTGCCCGACCCCGCGCGGGTCGCCCGCGCCTACCCGCACGAGCTGTCCGGCGGGCTGCGGCAGCGCGCGCTGATCGCGGTCGCCACCGCCTGCGACCCGGAGCTGGTCGTCGCGGATGAGGCCACGAGCGCGCTCGACCCCGGCGCCGCCGAGCGGGTGCTCGCCCTCCTCACCCGGCGCTCGCTGCTGCTGGTGACGCACGACGTCGGCGTCGCCCGGCGGCTGGGCGGCGCCCGCGAGACCGTGGTCGCGGTGATGTACGCGGGGCGGATCGTGGAGCAGGGGCCCGCCGCGGCCGTCCTGTCCGCGCCCCGGCATCCCTACACCCGGGGGCTGCTCGCCGCCGAGCCCGCGCCCGGCGTTCCGCGGGGCGCCCTCCCGGTCATCCCCGGCCGGCCGCCGGAGCCCGGTGAACGCCCGGCCGCCGGCTGCGCGTTCGCGCCGCGCTGCGCACTGGCCCGCGACGTCTGCCTACGGGCGCGGCCGGAGCCTGCGGGCGGGACCCACCGGGCGGCCTGCCATGTCTGACACGCCGCTGCTGGCCGCCGAAGGCCTGGTCAAGCGCTTCCCCTCGGGAGTGGTCGCCGCCGACGGCGTGAGCTTCGCCGTACGGCACGGCGAGACCGTCGGGCTCGTCGGCGCCTCGGGCTCGGGCAAGTCCACCGTCGCCCGGATCGTGCTGGGGCTGACCCGCCCGGACGCCGGAACCGTACGGTTCGACGGGCGGGAGCTGACCACGCTGCCGCCACGGCGGCTGCGCCCGCTGCGGGCGCGGCTGCAGTTCGTGCCGCAGAGCCCCCGCGCCTCGCTCAACCCCCGGCTGACCGCGGCCGAGTCGATCGCCTTCAACCTGCGCGCCCACGGATGGCGGCGTCGCGACATCCGGGCCCGCGTCGCGGAGCTGCTCGACCAGGTCGGCCTGACCGCCGGGCACGGGGACCGCCGCCCGGCGGAGCTGTCCGGCGGCCAGGCCCAGCGGGTGGCGATCGCCCGCGCCCTGGCCACCCGGCCGGACCTGGTGGTCTGCGACGAGGCGGTGTCGGCCCTCGACAGGAGCGTCCAGGCCCAGATCCTCAACCTCCTCGCCGGTCTGCAGCGCGAGACCGGCGTCGCCTACCTGTTCATCTCCCACGACCCGGCCGTGGTGGAGCACCTGTGCGACCGGGTGCTCGTCATGCGCGACGGCCGGGTCACGTCACCATCGAAGGAAAGACCATGAGAACAACGCTGACGGTCGTGGCCGCGATCCTCGCCGCCACGCTGTCGACCGGATGCGGGGCGTCCTCCCCGGACGCGGCCGGCGCCGGGGAACCGGCCTCGCCGGGACAGGGGCGGGGACGGGGCGGCACGCTCGTCGTGGGCATGACCTCGAGCGACCTGCCCAACCTCGACGGCGTGCTGAACGGCCAGGGCTTCGAGGGCACCCGCTTCGTCGGGTTCCAGCTCTTCGAGGGCCTGACCCGCTACGACCTCAGCCGCGACGATCGGGTGCCGCCCGTCACCGGCGCGCTGGCCACCTCGTGGACGCACGACGACGAGGCCCGCACCTGGACGTTCGAGCTGCGGCAGGGGGTGAAGTTCCACGACGGCACGCCCTTCGACGCCGACGCGGTGATCTTCAACCTCGACCGCTACCTCCAGAAGGGCAACCCGTACGCGACGGCCGCCCTGCAGAGCGCGGCCGCCGAGTACGCCGGCACCATCGCCTCCTACCGGAAGGTCGACGACCGGCACATCGAGATCGTCACCAAGGAGCCGAACGGCCACCTGCCCGACGACCTCACCCATGTCTACATCGTCAGCCCGGCCGCGGTGAAGCGCGGCGACTTCGGGTCCCATCCCGTGGGCACCGGACCCTTCCGCTTCGGCTCGATCCGGCAGGGCCGCCAGCTCGAGCTGCTGCCGTTCGCCGGCTACTGGAGAGGGGCGCCCAAGCTCGACCGGCTCGTGCTCCGGCCGATCCCCGACCCGGCGGCCCGCGTCGCCGCGCTGCGCGCGGGCGAGGTCAACTGGATCGAGTACCCCACCCCCGACGACGTCGCCGTGCTGCGGGACGCCGGGTTCCAGGTGCTCACCAACGGCTACGACCACATCTGGTACTGGATCCTCGACACCTCGAAGAAGCCGTGGGACGACGTGCGGGTGCGCCGGGCGGCCAACTACGCCGTCAACCGGGAGGCCCTGGCGAAGGACCTGCTCAGGGGCACCGCCGACCCCGCCTACCAGGCCGCTCCGCGCGCCACGGCGGCCTACGACCCACAGGGGGACGTCTACTCCTACGACCCGGGGAAGGCCAAGAGCCTGCTCGCCGAGGCCGGGGTGCCCGGCGGCTTCGACACGACCGTCGTCGTGCCCACCGGCGGGTCCGGAAACCTGACCCCGGTGCCGATCGCCGAGAGCCTGCAACGCGACCTGGCCGCCGTGGGCATCCGGGTGACCATCAAGACCATCGAGTGGTCGGCCCTGCTCAGCCAGGAGGCCTCGGGCACGGTACCGTACGGGGCGGACGCCATCGCGCAGTCGACCACGCTGTTCCAGTCCGAGGCGCTGCTGCCGCTGTTCCTCGGCTCGGGCAGCCCGTTCTGGACCGGGCACTACTCGAACAAGAACGTCGACGCGCTGTTGAAGACCGCAGCGCAGTCGCCCGACCTGGACGGCCGCGCCGAGACCTACCGGAAGGCGCTCGACCTGGTCACCCGGGACGCGCCGTGGCTGTTCGTGGTCAACGACCGCAACCCCAGGGCGCTCGCGCCCACCGTCCACGGCCTGGTGCAGCCCAAGTCCTGGTTCCTCGACCTGACGACGGTGTGGGTGGGCGGCCGATGACGCAGAACTGGGGGGTCACGCTGCCGCTGCCGGGCATCCCGCTGCGCGAGCACCGGCCGATCGTCGAACGGCTGCCCGACCTGGGGTACGGCGATGTGTGGACCGCCGAGGGCGGCGGCACCGACGCCTTCACCCCGCTCGCGCTGACCGCCGCCTGGTCGTCCTCGCTCCGCCTGGCGACCGGGATCGTGCCCGTCCACACCCGCGGCCCGGCGGTGCTCGCGCAGACCGCGGCGACGCTGGCCGAGGCGGCCCCGGGCCGGGTCCTGCTCGGGGTGGGCGCCTCCGTGCCCGCCCACGTCAGCGACATCAACGGGATCCCGTACGAGGAGCCGTTCAAGCGGACGCGCGACGTGGTGCGCTTCCTCACGCGGGCGCTGCGCGGCGAGCACGTCACCGGGCCGTTCGACACCTTCCGGATCACCGGCTACCGGCTGCCGTGGACGCCGTCGCCGCCGCCCAAGGTGCTCGTGGGGGCCCTGCGCCCCGGCATGCTCCGGCTGGGCTTCACGGAGGGGGACGGCGCCGTCTCCAACCTGCTGTTCGCCTCCGACGTGCCGAAGATCGCCGAGGTGGTGGGCCCGCAGCCGCCGGGCAAGGAGCTCGTCGTCAAGGTCTTCGTGTGCCCGAGCGACGACCCCGCCTTCGTCCGGTGGGCCACCCGGCCGTTCCTCGCCTGGATCCTCAACCGCGCGCCGTACCGGGCGTTCCACGAATGGCTCGGCCACGCCGGCCTGCTGGCCGAGATGTACGCCCGGTGGGAGCGCGGCGACCGGCGCGGAGCCGAGGACGCGCTTGCGGGCGAGGTCGTGGACGAGCTGTTCGTCAGCGGGACGCCGGAGGAGTGCAGGGAGAAGATCGAGAGGTTCCGCCACCCGGCGGTGACGACGATCCAGCTGTATGTGTCCATGCCGCCGGAGGTGCTGTCCGATCCCCGCGCGGTGCTGGAGGTCCTGCGCCGCCTCGGGCCGGCGGGGGCCTGACGGCTGCCCCGATCCCGTGACCGGCGGGCCGCCGACGGCGGCCCGCCGGTCACGGACGACAGCGGTCGGGGTCGGCGTGCAGGAAGGCGTCCCGGGCCGTCTTCACGGTCTCGTCGCCTCCCGCCCAGGCAAGCACCTGCCCGTCGCCGAGACCCGCCAGGTCGGCCGTCGTGAACGGCACCCTGCCCCGCAGGTTCCGGCCGTCCGCGAAGCCGTTGACGGTCGCGACGTAGGGCACGCCCTCCCGCAGGGCGGCGAGGCTGTCGTCGGTAACCCGCCAGCCCTCCGGCGGATCCTGGAACGCCCGGACGTCCCGCACCGCCGCGCCGGCGCCGCCGTTGTGCACGCTCCAGGAGAGCGTGTCGCCGCCCTCGGTGTCCTCCAGGACCGAGAAGTCCCTGGCGGCGTAGCCGGGGCAGTCGGCCAGCAGCAGCCTGACGCCGCCGTCCTCGGCGCGTTCGACGGCGAGGACGCCCTTGGGCTCGGGTGGTGCGCCGTCGCACCCCGCGGCGAAGAAGGCCAGGGCGGTCAGGGCGGCGGCCGTGCGTCCGAGCCCCGGCCTTCTTCCGCGCGTCATCGTCGTCCTTTCCTGCTCTCGCTTGGAGTCACCGGTTCACCGGATCGCTACCTCACGGGGCCCACCTGCAGCGGCTGCCATTCGACGTAGCCGCCCCACCACAGGTTGGCCTCGACTTCGAACCTGTTGGAGGCCCACTTGCTGCCGGTGGTCCACTGCGAGCGTACGGTGGCGCCGGCGTAGGCCGCGATGTAGTCGGCGGCGTTCCGGTAACGCGCCCACTGCTCGGAGTGCACGGCCTCGTGCCGTTCGAGGTCGGGCCCGTACTTCCTCGCCGCCTCCCGCCCGGCGACCCTCGCGATGTCCTCCCGTGCCTGCTTCTCCTCCCGCAGCCGGTTCTGGAACTCCTTCTTCGAATACGGGTAGAAGTGCACGTCGCCGACCGTCATCGGCTGGTCGCCGCCGGGGGAGCCGCCGTAGCAGACGTACTGCAGGGCCCGCCGTTCACACCCCTCGCTGGCCAGGAACTCGTACGTCACGGCCAGCGCGTTCGCGCCGTTGAGGTTGTTGTTCCAGTGGAACGGACGGGTGAGCAGCGCCTTGAGCAGGCTGACGCCGGTGTCCCGCTTGACGGGCTTGCACTGGCAGCCCCCGGCCGGCGGCTTGGGCGACGGGCCCGGGGACGGGCTCGGCGTCGGGTAGCTCTTCTTCCCGGAATTCTTCTTCTTGCGATGCGCGGCGCCCTTGGCGGGGTCGACCTTGCCCGTCTTCGGGTCGTACCCGACGCTCGCCTGCGTCTCCCTGTCGCAGTACTTGAGGGAGTACTGGCACGAGTTGGGCCGCGAGCCGATCTCCTCGCCCGTCGGGTCGCTGAACGTGACGGGGTTGTTGTTCCCGTACGAGTACCCGTTGAGCGACTGGGCCTGGTCGGTGGACAGCACCGGGTCGACGCTCAGGAACCTGCCGATCGCCGGGTCGTACATGCGGGCTCCGACGTGGGTGAGCCCGGTGGCGGGGTCGGCGGGCTTGCCGAGGAACCCCTTGTCGTCGGGCCACGCGCCGCCGACCGTGCTCCCGCGCGGCGCGCCGAACGGCGTCGTGAACCGCTTGCTGATCGTCTGGTCGGCCGCGTCGACCGCCAGCGAGGACGTGCCGTGGTGGTCGCCCGCGAGGAAGGACACGGCGTTTCCGCCGCCCTGGGTGGTGCGCACCGCTATCACCTGGGTGTCCGCGGCGTAGAAGCGGGTGGCCCAGGTGGTGACGGTGCCGCCGGTCCTCTTCGAGTGAATCTCGGTCGCGCCGAGGTAGAGCACGCTCTCCCCGTCGCCCACCGCGCGGCGGATCAGCAGCGCCCCGTCGGCGTCGTACACGTAGACCGTCTTCTGCGTGCCCTGGGTCAGGGTCGCGATGCGGCCCTGCGCGTCCCAGGTCAGCACCTGGCCGTTCCGCCCGGTCGTGTTGCCGGACTTGTCGTAGGTGTAGGTGGCGGTCGCGCTCGTGCAGGAGCCGGTCACGACCGCGGTCAGGGCGTGCGGCCTGGCGGTGTCGCCGTAGCAGTACGTCGAGGTGGTCGCGGTCGTGCCGTCGTAGCGCGTCTCCGTCGCCCGCAGCCCGGAGGCGTTGTAGGTGTAGGCGGTGCGGTACGGCGCGGCGCCGCCCGGCGTCTTGCTCGTGCAGTCGTCGGCGGCCGGTGTCCACGCCTCGGTCAGCCGCCGCTGCCCGTCGTACGCGAAGCACTGGATGTCGCTCTGCCCCGCGCCGTCCTGCGTGGGGGTGTCGGCGATCGCGGTGACGTTGCCCGCGTCGTCGTAGTGGTAGGTCAGGTCCTGCGGCTTGACCGGCGTGGACTGGGTGGTCACGAAGGACCGCTTCAGCCGGTCGGTCCCCTCCTCGTAGGTGTTGCTGAGGAAGGTCTTCTTGGCCTCCGCGGCTCCCGACAGGCCGAGGGTGAACCGCAGCGGCTGGCCGAGGGCGTTGTAGTCGGCCTTCTGCAGGTAGTCGGTGGTGCCGGTCACCCGGACGACCTGCCCGGTCGGGGTGTAGGTCAGGCTGATCCTCTCCTCGGCCAGGCCGCCCGCCGCGGGCTCGGTGGAGCTCTTCAGCGTGCCGTCGAGGTTGTAGTCGCTGGCGAAGACGTAGCTGGTCTTCGCCGCGCCGGACAGGACCATCGGATCGTCGGGATCGATGTCGATCTGGGTGCGGGTCGCGCGATACTGCCCGTCGTAGGCGAGGATCTTCTTCGTGTACGCCCGGCCGGACACGCCGCCCTCGTAACTGGTGGACGAGGCGAGCTGGCCCTTGGCCACGGTGTCGTAGGTCCAGGCGGCGAGCTTGTTCGCGTCGGTCCGCGACCCCGACCACAGCCCGGTCTTGCGGCCGAGCTCGTCGTAGCCGTACAGCAAGGCCGTGCCGTTCGCGCCGGTCACCGTGTCGATCTGGTCGAGCGGGGTGTAGCGGATCGTGCTCGCGCCCTTGTCGGGGTCGTCGATGCCGGTCTGCCGGGCGAACAGGTCGTAGGTGTAGGACCACTTCGCGCCGTCGGGACCGGTGACGGTCAGCTCCTTGCCGTCGGGCCGGTAGGTGAAGGACGTGGATGTGTACCCGCTGGAGGCCGGCGCGCCGTACTGGGTGTCGGCGGGGGACGGCGAGTTGTACTCGCGCCGCTCGACCGTGCGGCCGAGGGCGTCGGTGATGACGCGGACCGCCGACCCGCCGGTCACCGCGCTGACGGCGGTGGAGTCACCGGTGTAGGTCGTGGTGGTCGTCCACTTCTCCACGCCGTACGACAGGAACGTGCTGCGGATCTGCCGCCCGGCGCCGTCGAAGACGAGGTTCGTCTGCTTGGGCGCCTCGCCGTACTCCTCCCGCGTGTAGGTGGCGTTCGGCGTCCGCGTGGGATCGAAGATGTCGGCGTAGGTCTCGTAGGCGAGGCCGCGCGAGTCGTACCGCGTGTCGGTCAGCAGCCGCCCGCCGTTCGGGGTCGGCTTCTGCGTCTGCATCGGCCGCAGCAGCGAGTCGAAGATCTGGTACGACCAGCTCGCGGTGGTGGACGACTTGACGACCGAGGTGCCGATCGCGGGCGCCTTGCCCCGCTCGTAGACGTAGGAGTAAGCGTAGGTGGGGGTCTGCCCGCCGTCCTTGCTGCGGTCGGGCAGCCACACGCCGGTCAGCCTGCCGAGAGCGTCGTAGGTCTGCTCGGTCTTGCCGTTGTTGGGGTCGTAGGTGCGCACCGGAAGGCCGCGCGTCCCGTCGAGGAACGTCGTCACCTTCTGCTGCTTGGCGTTGGTCTCCACCTTCCTGGTGAGCACACCGGCCCCCGCGGGCGTGTACGCCGTGGTGGTGACGTTGCCGCCCGCGTCGGTGACGGTCAGCGGCCTGCCCAGCGCGTCGTAGGTGGTCGACGCGGTGCGCTGCCAGCCGGTCGGCGGCCGCTCGCCGCCGGTGACGGCCGAGGGGTAGCCGGTGGCCCGTCCCGTCCAGGTGACGTCGCCCTTCACCGGTTTCTGGCCCGCCGACCATCCGGTCGCGGCGGGGTTGTCGTACACGGTGGCCGTGTCGGACAGCACGTCGCCGGCCGTGGAGCTGTCGGCGGGCAGCGACAGGTCGGCCTCCTTCACCGAGCAGGCGCGGGCGACCACCCGGGTGCGGGAGACGAGCGAGTTGAGGCCCTTGGCGTCGTCGCGGGCGTACCAGGTGCGGGTGCAGGTCTCGTCGCCGCTCTTGGCGGTGTCGCCCGTGCTGTCCTGCGTGACCGGCATGCCGTACGAGTCGTACGTCGTGGTGGTGGTGACGGTGCGCCAGGTCTTGGGGACGGTCAGGTAGGTGTGCTCCGAGGTCTTGCCGACGCGCACGTAGTACGCCTCGGTGTCGGCGTGCGACTTGTGCTGGGTGGCGGTCTTGGCCGACCAGGGGTCGTTGACCGTCACCTCGATCGGCGTGGTCCCGTCGTAGGTGATCTCCTCGCGGGTGAACCCGGCGTACTGCTCATAGTCGGTGAGGTCGGGCACGTCGAGCCCGGCGACGTCGAGGCCCGGCACGGTGGCGGTGCGCCGCCTGTCGGGGTCGAGCGTCCGCGGGCTGCCGGACTTGAGCAGCCGGTCGCCGTGCATGCCCTGCAGATACACCGCCACCGAGGTGGTGCGGGTGCCGCCCGCGGCGCCGACGTGCGTCGTGACCTTCCGGTAGCCGCGCCACAGCGACCAGGTGCGTTCGCCGGCCGGGGTGAACGGGCTGTCGTTGTAGCGCCAGCCGGGTGTGGAGTATTCGTAGGCGTACTCGACGAGCGGGTTGTGCCCGGCCGGGTCGGCGATGTTCACCGCGAGCACGCGGTATTTGTTGAACCAGTCGATGGAGGCGTCGGTGGCGCCGTTGACGTGCCAGAACTGCGGATAGCAGGACATCTGGTTGTCGTCTTCGGCCTTCGGCATGGTCGAGCCGCGCACGCATTCGGGCTCGTTGTAGGAGACCGTGGTGATCGCGCCGGTCTCCGAGGTGATCGTCTCGATGCGCGGCCTGGTCAGCGGCAGGATGTCGCCGCCTCCCGGCTGGGTGCCGCCGGCGACCCGGTTGGGCCGCATGGTGTAGGTGAACGAGACGGGGTCGAGCGTCAGCGGCGTGTCGCCGGCGGAGCCCGTCCGCGTGATCGACATCAGCGCCAGCGTCTGGTCGGCGGAGCTGCCGATGTCGCCGCCGTCCAGGTACTTCTGGGTGAACGCCCAGGAGTCCACCGGCTTGTACGCGGTGCCGGACAGGACGCTCGTCTCGATCTTCACCAGGCGCTTGCGGCTGAAGAAGGCCGGGCTCTCCGCGTGGCAGTCGTCCTTGTCCGCGTCCTTCTTGCAGATCGCGTCGAAGGGGACGTCGGGCCAGTTCTCCGCGGTGTCCTTGGTGAGGCTGCCGCAGTCGGAGGCCGTGCAGCGCTCGGCGTAGGAGAAGACCACCCGGTACGGCGCGTCCACGGTGAAGAGCGTGTCGGACCGCTGCCCGTAGAGGATCTTGTCGAGGTAGCCGCCGCGGACGTAGGAGGCGGTCGCCGTGGCGGACTTGTTCTTGCGGTAGTAGTTGGTCTCCGCCGTGTACCAGTACGTCATGGCGTTGCCGTGGGTGTCCTCGACGTAGTCGAGGTTCCACCGCCACGCCTGATCGACGGACCGGCCGGCGAAGGAGCCGCCCTTGTCGTAGCCGGGCTCGCCGGAGTCGTCGCCGTACACCGGGACCGTGAACACCGAGTTGGTCCGCTGGCCGCCCGCGCCGTCGAGCTTGTTCAGGCCGAAGACGTACTTCGTGCCGTCGCCGGTGATGACCGTCCAGTATTCGCCGTCGTCGTCGCCGTTGTCGGCGCCGGTGGAGTGGATGACCGTGGACGCGTCGTCGTTCTTCAGCCGCCACCTGCCGCCGGCGTCGTCCTTGACCAGCTCGGTGGCCTTGCCGTTCAGCACGAGCGAGGCGTTGTCGTACTTCCAGCACAGGTCGTACTGCTTGTCGTGGCCGTCCTCGTGGCAGGTGCCGAACTGGCGGTCGATGTAGGAGGTGGCGGCGGTCTCGAAGCCCTCCCCGATCGAGGTGCCCTGGTTGTTGCTGGTGGAGGTGCGCCCGTCCACGCTGCCCGAGTCGTACGACAGGTCGAGCGCGGGCGCCGGGCCCGCCGCCGGCTCCACCGGGGCGATCGGGTACGACCAGGTGAAGGAGCCGGAGTTGCCGCCCGCCTGCCAGGTGGACGACGCGGACAGCGGGGTGGCGGCGTAGTTGCCGCTGCCGTCGGCCGCCTCGCCGCCCACACCGGGGGCGTCGGCGGTCACCGCCAGCACGGCCGGGGCGGCGTCGAACGCGACCCGCGCCGACAGGCTCTGCGCCGTGACCGAGTTGTCGGTGTCCAGCGGGGTCCGCGTGCGGCACTCCTGGCGCTCCGGGGTGGTCGCGGCGCACGCGGGCAGCCGCACCAGGCGCAGGCGGCCGCTCCACCCGCCGCCGTACGCGGAGGCGAAGGCGGCGTAGCCGACGCTCACCGTCGCGGTGCCCGGGGCCTGCGCCGACACGGTCAGCAGCACGCCGTCCACCCCGGCCGCCTCGGCGGCGGCCCGGTCGAGCACCCGCACGCGGGCCGCCCGCGCCCCGGCGGCGGGCGCTTCCGCTTCCAGGCGCACCGGGAGCCCGCCCACGCTGACGGCCCGCGCGCCGCCGACCGGCACGTCGGCCTCGCCGGCGCTCGGCCACCGGGCGGCCTCGCGCTCCTTGGCGGCCCGGTCGGCCCAGGCGTCGTTGCGGGCCTTGGACGCGGCGACCCGCTGCCTGGCCTCCTTCGCCCCGTTCGCGTCCATGACCCTGACCTTGCTCGCCCGTTGTTTCTGCACGGGAGGGGCCCCGGGCGAGCCCGGCGCGGCGGCGGCCGAGGCCGCCGTCACCCCGACGGGTAACGAGACCACCACCGCCAGCGCGGTGACGAGGGCAGCACGAATTGCGGGCCGACGCATGACCCAACCTCCTCACGAGGACGAGAGAGAACCCGCGGATTAACCGGGTGAAGCGAGACCGCGCGGGGACCGGCGCCACCGGTCCCCGCGCCTTCCGTCAGTCGCCGATGACGGCGTCGAGCTGGTCGGAGTCGGCCATGGCGCCCGCCCACAGCCGCAGATCGGTGATCCTCGCGGGGAGGAAGTGACCCCAGGAGGCCGCGCTGAAGCCCTTGCCGACCGCGAAGTCGCCCGACCCGGGCTCGGCCGTGTAGGGCAGGTCGAGGTCGTTCTGCTCGTGCCCGACGTAGAGCCGCACGACCCGCCCGTTTTCGGCCAGCGCGTCGTACACGCCGGTCAGGCGGACCGGGCTGTCCAGGCTGGCCGTGGTGTCGGAGCTCACCCAGGTCTTCGTGCCGTCCTTGCCGACCCGGCCGAAGCGCCAGAAGCCGACCGGGACGCCGACCTCGTCGCCGTCGTCGTCGAGCTGCGTCTCCTTGCCGGTGAGCTCGAACCACAGGCCCCACGACGACCCGTCGGCCGTGCGCTGCCCGGCCACCTGGCCGATGGTCCCGATCGGCTTGGCCAGGATCTTGTCGCGGTCGAGCTCGACCTTCACGGTCACGGTGAACGAGCCGGTGTCGTCCACGACCGGGCCCGCGGCGGTGGCGGCGTCGTCCACGCCGTCGAGCACCAGGCCCTCGCCGTCCAGCGACGCCCCGCCGGCCAGCGTCAGCGCCCGGCCGTAGCCCGACAGCGTGTCGGGCAGCTGCGTCCCCGACGCTCCCGCCGGGTCCCAGCCGGCCACCAGCTCCACGTCGTTGCGCCCGGACACCGGAGACTCCGACCGCGCCTCGGCCGCGACCTCCTCGGGGGTCAGGACGCGCTGCCAGGCGGCGACCTCGTCGATCGAGCCGGGGAAGTAGTGCTGGAAGACGTCGGCCCACTTGTAGCGGCCGATCTCGAACGGGCCGGTGGCCGACCACGCGCCGGCCGCGGTCGTGGTGCCCTGCGGCACGCCGTTGACGTAGAAGCTCAGCTTCTGCGTCGCCGGGTCGTAGGTGCCGGCCAGGTGGGTCCAGACGTTCACCCTGGACGTGCCGTTCTTCCCGCAGACCCCGAAGTAGGCCTTGCCCGTGGCCTCGTCCTTGTCCTTCACGCCGAAGCAGAAGGCGCCGTAGTCCTTCTCGTGCCACAGCAGGAACGGGCTGTACGCCGAGCCGTCCTGCGACAGCACGATGCCGTCGTCGGTCACCTTGTCCAGCCGCACCCAGGCGGCGACCGTGTAGGCCGACCGGGTCTCCAGCACGGGCCCGGACGTCGCGGCGTACGCCGTCGTGCCGTTCAGGCTCAGGCCCTTGTCGGTCTTCGGGGTGTCCAGCGCGTTGCCCGCGTCGTCGTACCAGACCTCGCCGCGGCGTCCCCGGGTGTCCCGTACGGCTCCGCCGGAGAGCGTGGCGTCGTGACGCCCGCTGCCCCGGTCGACGGCGACGCCGGAGTCCTCGTCGAAGTGCCACCTGCCGACCGGGCCCGCGCCCGTGGCGACCAGGAAGTCGACGACCGTGGTGGCGCCGTACCTGCCGACGTTGTCCTTGGCCCTGACGTACAGGGTGAACGTCCCCGAGGCCGGCGGGGTGATCACCGCCTTGGCCGTGGTGCCCGCGATGTCGGACGACCAGGTCGAGCTGGTGGACACGCGGTACTGGTAGGCGACGTTGTTGGTGTCGCCGGACGCCGGGGCGAAGGTGACGGTGGTGCTCTGCCCCGGCCCGCCGGCCGCCGTGCAGCTCGTGGTGGTGCACGGCGTGTACGGCGCGCCGAGCGTGACCACCGGCGCCTTCGGCGCGGTCGGGTCGACCTTGAAGTAGCACCAGCCGGCGGTCAGGTAGCTGCTGGTCCCGGCGAGCCACTTGGTGTAGTTGCTGTAGTACGACCGCGTCCACGCGTCGTAGCGGTACAGCACGCCCTCCGACAGCGTCGGGGCGTCGGCGGTCACCTTCACGTTGTCGCCGACGTGCCCGCTCGTCGGCCGCTCGATCGTGGGGAAGGCCTGCGTCCAGGTGCCGTCGGCGTTCTTCTTCTGCACGTAGAACGCCCCGCGCAGCATCGCGCCCGACTCGCCGCCCGCGAGGGTCTGCGGGGTGTTCGTCATGGTGGGCGTGGGGTCGGAGACGATCGCGGGCGCCGACTCCTTCGTCTCGCAGACGGTGCCCGAGCCGGTGACGAGGCCGACCCCGGTCGGCACCCCCGGCATGCTCACGTAGTCGACCACGAGCACCGCGTCGTTCCTGAACCGCTTCCAGGCGGAGGTGTCGCTCTCGTCGTGCGCCCGCAGCTCCAGCGCGAGCTTGGCGAACTTGCCCGCCGCGAAGTCCTTCACGGTCGGGGTCAGGTTCTCGTTCGTCTCCTCGGGGTTGTCCTTGAACTCGATCACCGCGGGCGGCTGGTCGGGGTCGCACGCCGAGCCGCGGCCCGCCGAGACGTTCCGGTCCACCATCAAGTCGAGCTCCTTGGGCCGGCTCGACCAGGTGGTGGACGAGGTGAAGTTGTTGGTCCGCACCAGGTCGACCCACCGGGGGCTGCACTGGAACGCCCAGGACTCGGTGACGCGGAACGCCGCGCTCAGCACCTGCTTGCCCTTGAGGCTTGCCGGGGAGAACTGGAAGTACAGCCGCTGGGTGTATCCGGGCCCGCAGTAGTAGCCGTTCCAGGTGCCGCAGCGGCCGACGCCCTCACCCTGGTTGTTGCTGCCGTTGCCCCAGTTGTACGACTTGTAGCCGTCCGAGCGCAGCAGCGTCCGGTCGGTCTCCCCCCACGTCACGGTCGGGTCGATGTAGACGGGGTAGGCCGACTCGTCCTTCTGCCGCAGCAGGGCGGTGTCGGGCACGAGCGTGAGCGAGTCCTCGCCGACCTCGATCGGCAGCTCGGCGTGCCGTGCGCCGGGGGCCGGCCCGTCGGCGGCGTGCCCCTCGTCCGCCGCCCGCCCCTCGCCGGCGGCGGGCGCGCCCCGGGGAGCGCCGCCCTTGTCCGCCACGGCGGCGGCCACGGCCTGCCCGGCGGCGGGGTCCCCGGTGGAGTCCCACATCGCGGCGGGGGGCGAGGAGAAGACCTCGGTGGCGTTGCCGTCGGTCGCCGACATGCCGCCGTCCGCGGTTTCCTTCACCTTCAGCCCCGACGACCTGACGGAGTATCGGATCCGCGCCAGCGCGGGGTTGGCCGCGGCCTTCGGCGTCTTGACGATCAGGACCTGGCGGAAGCCCTCCGTGGTCGCGGTCATCCTCAGGTCCACATCGGGCAGCACGTCCCGGTAGGTGGCGTTCGGGCCGTCGAGCTCCGGCGCGGGCAGGGGCCCGGGCCAGCCCAGCGTGAGCGTCCGGCCGTCCCGGGTCATCGTGACGAGGTTCCCGCCGTCGCCGCCTCCGGAGAAGGAGATGCCCACGGCGGCGGCGACCGGGCCCACGCTCCCGTCGGCGCGCCGCTCCAGCGTCGCGTCGGGCGACCTCCACGCCCCGTCAGCTCCCTTGACCCTGAC
This sequence comes from Microbispora rosea subsp. aerata, assembly GCF_014647835.1. GTDB lineage: Bacteria > Actinomycetota > Actinomycetes > Streptosporangiales > Streptosporangiaceae > Microbispora > Microbispora aerata. The sequence goes on along the minus strand of NZ_BMPY01000027.1, from coordinate 7,852 downwards.
CGGGGTGGTGGACTGCTCCAGGCGGAACGACTGGCCGTCCGGATTGGCGTACGTCGTGGTGAACTCGGTCCGGGCCTCGGTCACCTCGACCGGTTCCCGGGTTTCGGCCGCGCGTGCGAGGGCCCGCTGCCAGGCGTCGAGCCGGCCCGTGTCAGACCCCGCGCGATCGTCCCGCGCCGCCGTCGCGGCCGCAGGCGCCCCGGCTCCCACCAGCACACCCGCCACGACCGCGGCGGTGAGCGCACGCCAACCCCGCAGTCCGGGAAACCTCAACATAGGTTATCTCCCGTACGAAATCAGCAAGATCGCCAGACATTAAACGTTTACCGTCACCTCCTGTCAATGATTTTGTTGCTCCCATAAAGGGCTCACGTCAGGCGGGGCGCCGCAATATCCGGACCTGCCGGGGACCCAGGGTGGACTCCCGGGCGAGGACGGGGCCGTGGACGGGCTCGCCGGAGATCGCGGACACGTCCACGTGCCGGTCCGTACGGTTGATCGGGAACCAGTAGTCGTGGGCGCCGTCGGTGCGGATGGCCAGGTCGACCAGGCCCCGGACGCCGGGCGGCAGCTCCGGGGAGATCCCGGCGACGTCCAGCAGGCGGGGGAGGAGGGCCCCGAGCCCCTCCGGGCCGAGCCGGGTGGAGACGTACGACGCCGAGCCCGCCCCCGTGCGGCGCGTCGTCACGGCGGGGCGGCCCGCGTGGTCGCCCGTCTTGTACGCCGCCACGGCCTCGGTCGCCGGGTCGGTGACGTCGATCCTGTCGGTCCACAGGGTGCCGGACACGCCGAGGTCGAGCTCGACGGCCTCGCCCTCCATGAGGGGGGCGAACTCCTCGATGCGGATGCCGAGCAGGTCGCGCAGCGCCCCGGGGTAGCCGCCGAGCCACACGTGGTCGTCCTCGTCGACGATGCCGGAGAAGTAGGTGGTCACGAGGTGGCCGCCGGAGGCGACGTAGTCCTCCGGCCTGCGGGCCAGCGCGCCGGGCACGAGGTGCAGGATCGGCGCCACGAGCAGCCGAGCCGCCGAAGCCGGCGTCCCTGCCGACGACGTCGGCGCGGACGCCCGCGTCGAGGAGGGCCGAATACCAGTCCAGGGCCTCCTGGCGGTAGCGCATCAGCGAGGTGGGGTGGGAGTCGCGGGCCAGGCCGCCGGGCTTCTTGGCGAGGTTGACCGGCTGCCAGTTGACCGCGCTGGTGGAGTGCTCCATCAGGCACCACGGCCGGCCGCCGGCGAGCGAGCCGGTGAGGTTCGCCGAGAACGACAGCTCGTCCCGGGCCCGGGGCCCCGGCAGCAGGTAGTGGTCGTTGGAGACGAAGTCGACCTCGGCGGCCCAGTCGGCGTAGTCCATGCCCTTGGTCTCGCCCATCACCATGAAGTTCGTGGTCACGGGATGTCCGGCGTCAGCTCGCGCAGGATGTCGCGCTCCGCGCGCAGGTGCTCCTTCAGCGCGTCGGAGGAGAACCGCTTGAAGTCGAGCTGCTGGGTGGGGTTGGGGAAGGAGGCCGCCAGGCGCGGCGGCAGGACCTGCGCCCAGTCGCTGTAGCGCTGGGACCAAAACGACGTCGCCCAGGCGCGGTTCAGCTCCTCCAGCGTGCCGTACCGCGCCCGCAGCCAGTCGCGGAACGCCGCGGCGGCGTCGTCGGAGAAGTCGTAGACGTTGTGGCAGCCGAGCTCGTCGGAGACGTGCCAGGCGGCGAGGGCGGGGTGGCGGCCGTACCGCTCCGCGAGGGCGCGGGTCAGCCGCAGCGCGTGCTCTCGAGTCGCCGGGGTTATGTTTACGTAAACTTCTGCTGCGGTATGGTGACACCCGCCCTACGACAGGTCAAGGGTTCCCCACCGTCACAATCCGGTCCGATCTCGGCGTACGATCGCCGGCGACGGGGAGCAAGCGGGAGCGACACGGGAATGGATGCGGACGGCCCGGCCCGGCAGGTCCCGGCGCCGATCGGCGGCGCGCAGCGGGGCGGCTCGGGCATCCCGGGCGGGCGCCGCAAGCAGCGGGTCTCGATGGCCGACGTGGCCAGGCTCGCGGGCGTCTCGTCGCAGACGGTCTCCAGGGTCGCCAACGGTCACCCCGGCGTCGTCGGCGCGACCCGCGAGCAGGTGCTCGCGGCGATGCGGGAGCTGGGCTACCGGCCCAACAGCGCCGCCCGGGCGCTGCGCTACGGGCAGTTCAACACGATCGGCGTGATCCTCTTCGGGCTGGCCTCGACCGGCAACAGCCGCACCGTGGAGGCGATCGCCACCCACGCCGCGGCCGAGGGCTACGCGATCACGCTGATCCCCATCGGCATCCCGACCCAGGACAACGTGCTGGGCGCCTTCACCCGGATGGGCGAGCTGGCCGTCGACGCCGTCATCGTCATCATCGAGGTCCATCTCCTCGACGCGGGCACGGTGACGCTGCCGCCCGGCGTCCACGTCGTCGTCGTGGACTCCGACGCCGGGGACCGCTACAGCGTGGTCGACACCGACCAGGCCGAGGGCGCCCGGCTCGCCGTCCGCCATCTGCTCGATCTCGGCCACGAGACGGTCTGGCACGTCACCGGCCCGAAGACGTCCTTCGCCAGCCAGCGCCGCGCCCAGGCGTGGCGCCTCGCCCTGGAGGAGGCCGGGCGGCCGGTGCCCCCGCCGCTGCACGGCGACTGGTCCGCGGAGTCGGGGTACGCCGCCGGGCTGGCGCTGGCCGACGAACCAGGATGCACGGCGGTGTTCGCCTCCAACGACCAGATGGCCCTCGGCCTGCTGCGCGCCTTCCACGAGCGGGGGCGTGCGGTCCCGGCCGACGTCAGCGTGGTCGGCTTCGACGACATCCCCGACGCCTCCTGCTTCGTGCCACCGCTGACGACCGTGCACCAGGACTTCGCGGAGGTCGGCCGGCGCTGCGTCCAGGGCGTCCTGCGGCAGATCCGCGAGGGCGGCGCGTCGCGGCCCGGCACCGACCTCGTCCCCGTCCGCCTGGTCGTCCGCGAAAGCACCGCGCCGCCTCGTCCCCGGGCCTGACGCGGGACGGCGCCGGGCGTACGCGAAGGCTCAGGCGTCCTCGTCCAGCCGGATGGCGGCGCCCGGGCACACGGCGGCGGCCTCGCGGACCGCGGCATGCCGGTCCTCGGCGGGCCGGGGTTCGAGCAGGACGACGACGCCGTCCTCGTCGCGCTGGCCGAACACCTCGGGCGCGAGCAGCACGCACTGCCCGGCGCCGCAGCACTTCGCCTCGTCGGTGACGACCTTCATGTCCGTGTCCTCCTCGCCGATCGGGCCGTCGTACGTCACCAGCGGACCGGGACTTCGCGCAGGCCGCCCACGGCCAGCCCCTCCACGCGTTCCAGCTTCTCGACGGGCACGGCCAGCTCCAGGGTCGGCAGCCTGCGCAGCAGCACTTCCAGGGCGACCTGCAGCTCGGTGCGCGCGAGCGCCTGCCCCAGGCAGGAGTGGGCGCCGTGCCCGAAGGCCAGGTGGGGGTTCGGGCTGCGGGCCAGGTCCATCTCGCCGGCGTTGCCGAACACGGTCTCGTCGCGGTTGGCCGCGGCCATGCTGCACACCACGGTCGTGCCCCGGGGCAGAACCGTGCCGCCGACCTCGGTCTCCGCGTTCAGGTAGCGGGGCAGGCCGAACCCGGCGTTGGCGTCGAAGCGCAGCGACTCCTCCACCGCGGTGCGGATCAGCGACGGGTCGGCCAGCAGCCGCTCCCATCGGGTGCGGTCGGCGAGCAGCATGGCGACCATCTTGCCGATCATGTTGGCGGTGGTCTCGTGCCCGGCGACCAGCAGCGCCATGCCGGTGACCAGGATCTGGACGTCGGTCAGCCCGCCGTCTTCCGGCCCGCCGGCCGCGATCAGCTCGCTCAGCAGGTCGTCGCCGGGCTCGGCGCGCTTGGCGGCGACGAGGCCGGACATGTACTCGAAGAACTCGCCCTGGGCGGCATCGGCCTCCTCCTTGCCGTACCTGGTGAGGTTGAGCAGGGTGTCGGACCAGTAGGAGAACCGGTCCCGGTCGGCGGCGGGCACGCCGAGCATGTCGCAGATGACGTAGACCGGCAGCGGGAAGCCGAGGCCCGCCCGCAGGTCGCCCGGCGCGCCGCGCTTGACCATGTCGTCGATGAGATCCTCGGCGATCTGGACCATGGCGGGCCGCAGGGCGTTCATCCGCTTGGCGGTGAACCACCTGCCGACCAGCCGCCGCCAGTGCTGGTGCTCCGCGCCGCTGTCGGGGATGATCGCCGCCAGCTCGCCGCTGAACACCCCGTCGCCCTCGGCCGACAGCCGGGCCGCGTCGGGCGCGTTGAGCAGACGCGTGGAGCGCGGGTCGGCCAGCACCCGCTTGACGTCCGTGTAGCGGGTCAGCAGCGTCGCCCGGTCGCCGCTGGGCAGCCTGACGTGGGCCACCGGGCATCCGGCGCGCAGCTCGGCCCACTCCGCGGGCGGATCCAGCGCCGCGTCGTTGGGGATCGGATAGCTCAGCGTCTGCTCGTCGGCACTCATTCGGCGTCTCCTCATGTCAATCGGCCGGTCGCCGCCCGGAAAGACGGCGCTCATCACGTATGCCCGGGTAAGGGTGAAGGCCGGTCGTGCCGGTCCCCGTCAGTGGGCAAACTCCCCGCGCGCGCCTCCCGCCTCCATGCGTGCTGGGCTAATCTGCTCCTCGTGATCGCCGACCTGCAGTGTGTGGTGCTGGACTGCGCCGACGTGCACGAACTGTCCCGCTTCTACGCCGCGCTCGTCGGCGGCGAGGTGAACAGGCCGGACCCGCGGTGGTCACTGGACGACGACTGGGCGACCCTCCACACCGCGTCCGGGATCGTGCTGGCCTTCCAGCGGGTGGCGGACTATCGGCCGCCGCACTGGCCCGACCCGGCTCATCCGCAGCAGTTCCACCTCGACCTGGGCGTGGAGGATCTCGATCAGGCCCAGGAGAAGGTCCTCGCGCTCGGCGCCACGCTGCTGGACGCCGGTGACGGAACGCGTGGCTGGAGGGTCTACGCGGACCCGGCGGGCCACCCGTTCTGCCTCGTCCGGAGCTGACGGCTCTGCCCGCGATGAGCCGGCGGGCGCGGCGATACGTCATAGAGGGCATGAGGATTTCGCGTGCCGCGCTGCTGGCGGCGCTGCCCGTCCTGGTCGCCACGGCTCCCGCCGAGGCCGTCACCGCCCCGGCCGAGGCCGTCACGGCTCCCGCCGAGGCCGTCGCGGCGCACAGGAAACCGCTCGTGGAGTTGCGGGAGGAGGGCGGGTTCGCCGGGCTGCGCAACAGGGTGGTCGTCTACACCGACGGCTGCGCCGCGCTGAGCCGGCGCACCGGGCGCACCGTCCGCGCGTGCCTGACCACGGCCGAATGGCGCGGCCTGCGCGCCGCGCTCAAGCACCTGCGGCTCGGCCGCTCCGAGCCGCGGCCGCCGGGCGCGGACTTCATCGCCTACCGGCTCACCTACAAGGGGCACAGTGCCACGCGTTACACCCTGCCCCCGTCCTGGCGGCCGGTCGTGAGCAGGCTGGACAAGATGCTCGTCAAGTATTGGTCCCCCGGCTGACGCCCTCGGCTGCCCGGCCAGGACCAGCCGGTCGCGCCGCGAGCCGGTCAGGCGGGCTCGGCCGCGCTCGTAACGTACCTCTCGGTCACGGTGACCTGAGGCCGTCCGCGACGCCCGCCGCGGCTCTCCTCGGGGTCGGTGAACACGGCGGTCATGCGGCGCTCACGTTCTCCAAGACGACGGCCAGGCCCTGGCCGACGCCGATGCAGATCGCGGCCAGGCCCCACCGCTGCCGCCGTTCGCGCAGCACGTGGGCGAGCGTGCCGAGCACGCGCCCGCCCGAGGCCCCCAGCGGGTGGCCGAGGGCGATCGCGCCGCCCCTGGTGTTGACGATCTCGGGGTCGACCTTCCAGGCGTCCAGGCACACCAGCGACTGAACGGCGAACGCCTCGTTCAGCTCCACCGCGCCGACGTCGTCCCAGCCGATGCCGGCCCGGCGCAGCGCCTGGTCGGCGGCCTCGACCGGCGCGTACCCGAACATCTGGGGTTCGAGCGCGCACGCCCCGCGGCCCGCGACGCGGGCGATCGGGTCGGCGCCGATCCGGCCGGCGGCGGCCTCCGAGCCGAGCACGACCGCGGAGGCGCCGTCGCTGAGCGGGGAGGCGTTGCCGGCGGTGATGGTGCCGTCGGGCCGGAAGGCCGGTTTGAGCCCGGCGAGGACCTCCGGCGTCGTGCCCGGCCGGATGCCCTCGTCGCGGGTGAGGCCGGCGCCCTCGACCGGCACGACCAGGTCGTCGTAGAAGCCGTCGTTCCAGGCCGCGTCGGCAAGCGTGTGGGACCGCGCGGCGAAGGCGTCCTGCCGCTCGCGCGCGACGCCGAACCTCTCACCGAGCCGCTCGTTGGCCTCGCCGAGCGAGACGGTCCACTCCTTGGGCATCCGCGGGTTCACCAGCCGCCAGCCGAGCGTGGTGGACACCGCGGTCACATCACCGGCGGGGAAGGCCCGCGACGGCTTGGGCAGCACCCACGGAGCCCTCGTCATCGACTCCACGCCACCGGTGACGACGACGTCGGCGTCGCCGCACTCGATCGTACGCGAGCCGATCATCGCGGCGTCCAGGCTCGACCCGCACAGCCGGTTCACCGTGGTCGCCGGGACCGTCACCGGCAGCCCGGCCAGCAGCACCGCCATCCGGCCCACGTTGCGGTTGTCCTCGCCCGCGCCGTTGGCGTTGCCCCACACGACGTCGCCGATCTCCGCCGGATCCAGCCCGGGGAGCTTCGCCAGCACGCCGCGCAACGCGGTGGCCGCCAGATCGTCCGGGCGGACATCCGCGAGCGCGCCGTTGAACCTGCCGAACGGCGTGCGCGCCGCGGCGTAGACGAAGGCCGGATTCATGGCGTTTCCCTTCGTCCGCTATTCGAACGCCCGTTCATCCTGCGAACGCCACGAGCATAGTCCATCCCCTCAGCCCGCCCCGGTGCGCTCCGGCGGGCGGCCCATCCGCGTGAGGTACGCCGACGTCCTGGTGGCGGGGACCGCGTCGATCGCTCCATGTTTTTCTCACCACCGGTCCGGGCGTCTGATCTTCAGCAGGTCGCCGAGGTCGCCGGGCCCCGTGACGAGTGCGGGATTGCGGCTCGGGTCATCGGCTGCGAGGCGTTCCAGCCGGATGCCTCATCGATCCGGCAGCAGCGAGGCGAGGAAGTCCTGCGTCTTGGCGTCGACCGAATAGAGCGCCGTGCCGACCATGCCACGGGTGAGCAGCACCTTGTAGGTGTTGCGGATCAGCCGGTCGGCCTGCTCGTCCGTGACGTTCTTCTTCAGCAACGCGGGGTCTTTGCTGGCGGCGCGTACGGTGACCAGGCGGCCGTCGCGGTAGACGAGGTCGGGGCCGACGATGACGCCGTTCCAGTCGTACTCGAAGCCCTGGGCGGTGTACACGCAGCCGACCTGTTCGAAACCGCCCGGCATGGTGGCCCACAGCGCGCTGGGAGGGGCGTCGCCGACGGCGCGGTCGCCCTTGACGTTCCACGGTTTGGACCAGTCGTCGATCCGCACGTCGGGGACGAGGCGGTCGCCGTCCGGGTCGCTCCACGGCCAGCAGAAACCGGCCGTCATCCGTGCCGAGTAACCGTCGTTCAGCTTCCTCCGCAGCAGTCCTTCCAGCTCGTACGGCGACTCCGCGAGGGTCACCTCGAAGTGCGGGTCGCCGGTCCACGGCTGCGGATCCTCGCCGTTCAGGCCGAGCAGGCGCAGCACCCACTCCTCGTACGCACGGCTGCCGCCGCAGCGGAACTGGGCGTTGAGGTCCACCTGCCGCACGGCCAGGCCGCGGGCTTGCGCGTACGCCCTGATGTGCGCGACGGTCCCGATCTCG
>NZ_BMPY01000026.1 GCF_014647835.1 Microbispora rosea subsp. aerata | reverse complement strand
CGCCTGCACACCGCGATCGGCCATATCCCGCCGGCCGAACACGAGACCAGCTACTACGCTCAACACCAGCCCCAACCGGTGGCTGGAGTCAGCCCGTAGAGCCTCCACCCAACCCGGAGCGCTTCAGTTCGGGTCACCCGGCGTTCGCGGCGGACGACATGCGGACCGCAATGTCGATGATCATGTCCTCCTGGCCGCCGACGTAGCCGGCCGCGCCGACCTCGCGGAGGATCTCGTGGGCCGGCACGCCGTACCGCTCCTCGGCGCGCTCGGCGTGCCGGAGGAACGACGAGTAGACCCCGGCGTAGCCCTGCACGATCGCGGTGCGCTCGGCCCACGGCAGCCGTGGGATGAACGGCAGCGCCACCTCCGCCGCCGCGTCGAGCAGCGCGGGCACGTCGAGGCCGGTCCGCACTCCCATCTTCTCGAACACGGCGGCCAGCACCTCGGTCGGCGAGTTGCCCGCGCCCGCGCCGAGCGCGCACAGCGTGCCGTCAATCTGCCGGGCGCCCTCCTGATAGGCGACCAGCGAGTTGGCGACGCCGAGGCATAGGTTCTGGTGCCCGTGCAGCCCGACCTGCGCGTCTCCGCCGAGTTCGGCGACGAGCGCGGCGACCCGTGCCCGCGTGTCGTCGGGCAGCAGCGCGCCCGCGGAGTCGACCACGTACACGCACTGGCAGCCCGCGTCGGCCATGATCCGCGCCTGGCGGGCCAGCACCTCGGGGGTGGTCATGTGCGCGAGCATCAGGAACCCGACGGTCTCCATACCGAGGTCGCGGGCCGCGCTGAAGTGCTGCACCGATATGTCGGCCTCGGTGCAGTGGGTGGCGATCCGCGCGACGGTCGCGCCCGCGTCATGGGCGTGGCGCAGGTCGGCGACCGTGCCGAGGCCGGGGAGCAGCAGCACCGCGATGCGCGCGTCGCGGGCCGCCTCCCCGGCCGCCCGCACCAGCTCGATGTCGTCCACGGCGGAGAAGCCGTAGTTGAACGAGGACCCGCCGAGACCGTCGCCGTGCGACACCTCGATGACCCGCACTCCCGCGGCGTCGAGGGCGCGGACCACGGCCCGCACCTGGTCGGGCGTGAACCGGTGTGCCATCGCGTGGCTGCCGTCGCGCAGGGTGGTGTCGGTGATGCGGACGTCCACGTGCGTCTCCTCACTGACCGGGGCGCTCATGGGAACACTCATTGGGACACCGCCAGAAGTTCGCCCACCCGCGCTGCGGCGGCGGTCATGATGTCCAGGTTTCCCGCCCACGGTGGGAGGTGGTCGCCGTTGCCTCGCACCTCCAGGAATAGCGCGACCCGCCCGTGGTCGTTCCACTCCGGCCGCGGCCGGTCGAACTGCGGCTCGGCGCGCAACGTGTAACCGGGCACGTAGCGCTGGACCTCCTTGACCATCCGCTGCACCGACTCGGCGACGGCGCCGGTGTCGGCATCGGGGCCGATGGCGCAGAACACCGTGTCCCGCATGATCATTGGGGGCTCGGCGGGGTTGAGGATGATGATCGCCTTGCCCCGTTCCGCGCCGCCCACGTCCTCGATGGCGCGGGCGGTGGTCTCGGTGAACTCGTCGATGTTCGCCCGGGTGCCCGGTCCCGCCGAGCGGGAGGCGATAGAGGCGACGATCTCCGCGTACGGCACGGGCGTCACGTCGGCCACCGCGCGCACGATCGGAATCGTGGCCTGCCCGCCACAGGTGATCATGTTGACGTTCGGCGCGTCGAGGTGCTGGGGCAGGTTCACGGGCGGGCAGACGAATGGCCCGGTCGCCGCCGGCGTCAGGTCGACCGCCTGGATCCCCGCCTCGGCGTAACGCGGCGCGTTGGCCAGGTGGGCCCGCGCCGAGGTCGCCTCGAACACGATCCGCGGCGGCTCCGGCCGGGACAGCAGCCAGTCCACTCCCCCGGCGCTCGCCTCGACGCCGAGCGCGCGGGCCCGCGCCAGGCCGTCGGAGGCCGGATCCACGCCGACCATGTACCGTACGTCGATCACGTCGCTGCGCAGCAGCTTGACCAGCAGGTCGGTGCCGATGTTGCCCGGCCCGACGATCGCGGCGGGCACCTTCATCGGTCCTCCCCGAACACCGCGGTCACCGTGCCGAGGCCAGCGAAGCTCGCCTGGACGACGTCGCCGGCGGCCACCGGCACCGCTGCGGTTACCGAGCCCGGCAGGATCGTGTGCCCCGCCTCCAGCGTCACACCGCGTTCGCCCAGGGTGTTGGCCAGCCACACGAGGGCGTTCAGCGGCGAGCCGAGCACCGCCGCGCCCGCTCCGGTGCCGGCGACCTCGCTGTTGCGCCGCAGCACGCACCCGGTCAGCCGGAGGTCCAGGTCGGACAGCCGGGCCGGGGTGCCGCCCAGTACCACGCCGCCTGAGGACGCGTTATCGGCGATCGTGTCGATCAGTGTGATCCGCCAGTCCCTGACCCGGGAGTCGATGATCTCCAGGGCGGGCAGCACGAAGTCCACGGCCGCCACCGCTTCGGCGACGGTCACTCCGGGGCCGCGCAGCGGCCGGGAGAGCACGAAGGCGATCTCGGGCTCGATCCTCGGCTGCAGGAAGCGCGACACGTCGATCGGCGCGCCCTCCGGGTGGAACATCGTGTCGGTGAGGTGGCCGTAGTCGGGCGCGTCCACGCCGAGCTGCCGCCGCATGGCGGCGGAGGTCAGGCCGACCTTGTGGCCCTTGACGACCGCGCCGTCCGCGAGCAGACAGTCGATCTGCCCGAGCTGGATCGCGTACGCGTCGTCGATCGTGAGCCCGGCGAGCCGGCTGGTCGGCGGATCGACCGGTTCGCGGGTCCGGTAGGCGTCCAGCAGCTCGCCCACGAGCCTGTCACGCTCCGTTGTGTCCATAGCCCGCACGGTCTCGCCTCGGTGGTGCGGGGCTCAACGCCCGAGTTCCATTCAACGAGAATTCGAGGGTTCCCGCACAATGAAAATCGGGATTAGGGGTTTTGGGAGGCGGGTTCCCACACTGGGGCCCGTGCTTCGACTGACCCCTGTGCTCGCGTGCTGCGCCCTGCTGGCCGCGGCCTGCGCGACCGCGGACGCCCGGCAGACCGCCGGCGGCGCCCTCACCGCGGGGCTCGCCCAGCCGGTGAGCTGCCTCGACCCGCATCAGACCCCACAGACCCAGAATCTCAACGTATCGCGCCAGCTCGTGGACTCGCTGACTGACCAGGACCCGCGCACCGGAGAGATCGTGCCGTGGCTCGCGACGTCGTGGAAGGTCGACAAGCAGGCCAAGCGGTTCACCTTCACCCTGCGCGACGGCGTGACGTTCAACGACGGCGCGCCGCTGGACGCGGCCACGGTCGTCGCCAACCTCGACGACATCGTCAAGCTCGGCGCGCGGTCGCCGCTCGGCTCGGGCTACCTCGCCGGCTACGCGGGGGCCTCAGCGCTCGACGCGAAGACCGTCGAGGTTCGGTTCGACGCGCCGAGCGCACAGTTCCTCCAGGCCACCTCGATGGTGACGCTCGGCATGCTCTCCCCGGGCACCCTGCGCAAGACCCCAGAGCAGCGCTGCGCGGGCGGGATCGCCGGCTCCGGGCCGTACGTGCTCGGCCGGGTCGCGCTCAACGAGGAGGTGCGGCTGTCCGCCCGCACCGGGTACGCCTGGGCGAGCGCGCTGGCCGCCAACCGGGGCGTTCCGCGCGTGCGCGAGCTGACCTTCGCCATCGTCACCGACCCGAGCGCCAGGCACGGCAGCCTCCTGTCCGGGCAGCTCGATGCCGACCTGCAGGTGCTCCAGCAGGACCAGCGATCCTTCGGCGACCGAGGTCCCCGGCTGCTGTCGGCCACCCGGCCCGGCATCGTGTACACGCTGCTGCCCAACGAGTCGCGACCCGCGCTGCGCGACCCCTCCGTACGGCGGGCCATCGGCGCCGCCCTCGACCGGTCGAAATTCACGCCGCTGCTCGCGGCGGGCGAGCGCCCGGCGACCGACGTGCTCGCCACCACCACGCCCGGCTACAAGGACCGCTCGGCCGGCCTGGCGTACGCGCCCGGTGAGGCGGCCCGGTTGCTCGACGCGGCCGGGTGGCGGCGCGGCCCGGACGGCGTGCGCGCGAAGGGATCGCAGCGGCTGTCGTTCGACCTGGTCTACTCCGCCAGTGAGCCCTACGGCTCGCTGTACCAGCTCATGGCCCAGCAGCTCGCCGAGGCCGGGATCGAGCTGCGGCCGACGCCACTCGACGACGCCACCAACAGCGCACGGCAGGGCTCGGGCGACTACGACTTCGTCTCGTGGGCCGTGACCAGGGGCGACCCCACGGTCCTCGCCAGCGTGTATCCGGTGAAGAGCGCGAACCCGCTGCGCCGCACCCGGCCGGACGAGGTGGACAGCACGATCGCCCGGATCGCCACGGTGCTCGATCCCGCCGAGCGCGCCCGCGCCGTGGACGCCGCGGCCGAGGCGATCCTCTCCGGCGGGCACGGCATCCCGCTCTTCGAGCAGGCCTCGTCGATCGGCCTCGCGGAGCGGGTGACAGGGGTCCGCCTCGACGCCTCGGGACGGCCGATTTTCCAGGACGCGGAGGTACGGGCATGACATGGAACGACTTCGCCGCGGGCCGCGCGGTGGACCCGGCGGCGTTCGTCGCCGCCGCGCACGCACTGCTGGAATCGGCGGTCGCCGCAGCCGGCGGCGGCGAGGCCGCCAGGGCCGACTTCGTCGCCGGGCTGGAGGCGAGTCTTGCCACATCAGGGCCCTACGCCACCCTGCGGCTTGACGCCGGGCTCGCCGACCAGGGCGTCAGGGGCGAGCTGCGGGACAACGCCATCGCGGTGTCCGAGGTGGTGCTGGACCTGGTGCGGAGCACGTCCGGCACGGGCATGCCCGGCCCGCTGGACATCCACAGTAACTGCGTGGGGTACGCCTGGATCCCCCCGGTGGTCGAGCGGCTCATCGGCGAGCCCGGCCTGCACGCCGCGCGCAACCTGTACAACGAGTGGCTGTGGCAGCTCGTGCTGCTGCGGGACGCCCTCATCCCGTTCACCGATCCATCGCGGGTGCGGCTGCTCGCCGACGCCGACGGCCTGACCCGCCTCCGGGACGCCCGGGACTGGTTCACCGTCCAGCTGATGACCCGGCGGATTCCGCACGCGGCGATCGTCCGGTTCGCCGCCGAGGCCGTGACGGGCGGATACGCCGAGGGGGCCTACGGGTTCCAGCACGGGGGCACGGTGGTCCTGCCGCCGGTCGCCCTCGACGGCGACCTGCTCGGCCCGGCGTATCTCCTGGGCCTGCGCGAGGGGACGCTGGTCGCCGAGGACACGGCGTACTTCGTCCAGGGACAGGAGGACGGGGAGACCGCGAGCACGCTGTCCGTCCCGGCGCGGGCGATCGGCGACGTCGAGGTGGTCGGCCTGACCGACCGGCTGGTGCCCGGCCCGCCCGTCCATCCCTCCGGCGCCGCCGGCCCCGTCGTCCGTACGCTGAGCCTGGTGGTGGGCTTCGACGGCCACGAATGGACGACCGACCTCGGACGTGCGCTGCGCGGCCACCGCTACGCCGCCCGCCCGGCCGCCGCGGAGGCCACGACGGAACCGGGAGACGCGGCCGCCTGGCCGGGGTGCGCGGTGCTCCGGCAGGACGGGCAGGTGGCGGTGCCCGACGGCGGCGTCATCCCGACCGGCGGTCAGCGCGCGCTGACCCTCGCGCTGCTCGGCAGGCTCCGGCCGGGCAACGTGGTGCTGTACACCGGCCAGGCGGTCGGCGGGCAGCGGGTCCTCCTGGACATCCGGGGCTGAGATGGGCCGGTTCGTGGCGCGGCGGCTCGCGCAGGCGGCGGCCGTGGTGCTGGCGGTCTACACGCTCACCTTCGCCGTCTTCTACCTCCTCCCGGCCGACCCCGTACGGATCATGATCGGGCCGGAGAACGGCGTGGACGAGGCGCGGGTATCCGCGCTGCGCGCCGAGTACGGCCTGGACCGCCCGGCGGCCGAGCGCTACATCGGCGGGCTGCTCCACGCCCTGCACGGCGACTTCGGCACCTCGTTCCAGACCGGGCGGGAGGTCGGCGCGACGATCGCCGAGGCGGCGCCGCGCACGCTCGCGCTGGCGGGTGGCGCGCTGCTGCTGGCGCTCCCGCTCGGCTTCCTGATCGCCTGGTGGGCCGCGCACACCCGGCGGATGTGGCTGCGCCGCTCGCTCGGCGCATTGCCCGGCCTGTCGCTGTCCGTCCCGACCTTCTGGCTCGGGCTGGTGCTGTTGCAGGCGTTCTCGTTCGGGTTGCCGCTGTTCCCCGCCAGGGCCGAGGACGGGCTCGCCGGTCTGGTGCTGCCGGCCGTGACCCTGGCGGTGCCCTCGTCGGCCTTCGTGGCGCAGGTTCTCCTCGAACGGCTGACCGTGGAGATGCGGCAGCCGTACGTGGACACGGCGCGGGCCAAGGGCGCGTCACGGGCGCGGGCGGTGACGGCACACGCGCTGCGCAACGCCGCCATGCCGGCGTTGACGATGACCGCGCTGCTGGTCGGCTGGCTGGTGTCGGGGTCGGTCGTGGTGGAGACCGTCTTCGCACGCAACGGGCTCGGCCGCCTGATCGAGTCGGCGGTCACGACCCGGGACCTGCCCATGCTGCAGGCCCTGGTCGTGGTGACCACGGCGGTCGTCACGCTGCTCACGCTCGCGGTGGACGTGGCCCACCCTCTGGTGGACCCCCGGCTGCGGGAGCGTGCCGCATGACGTTCATGAGGCGGCTCGGCGTCGTGCCGTCGGCCCTCGTGCTCCTGGCGGCCTCGGCCGCCGCGCTCGCGCCCGGCCTGCTCTCCCCCGCCGACCCGCTGCGCGGCGATCTCACGCAGCGGCTGCTGCCTCCGGGGACCGCGCATCCGTTCGGCACGGACGAGCTGGGCAGGGACGTGTTCACCAGAGTCGTGCACGGATCCGCCCCCTCGCTGCAGGCCGCCGTCATCGCGGTGGGCGTCGCCGTCCTCGCCGGCTCGGCGATCGGGCTGGTGGCGGGGACAGCCCGGGGCCGGCTGGACGGCCTGGTCATGCGTGCGGTGGAAGTGCTGCTCGCCGTGCCGTCGTTCCTGCTGATCCTGGTGGTCGTGGCGGTGCTCGGGCCGGGGACGCGCGAGGTGGCCCTCGCCGTCGGTGTGTCGGCCGCGGCGGTGTTCTCCCGGGTCATGCGCGCCGAGGTCGTCAGAGTCCGCGGGTCGGGGTACGTCGAGGCCGCCGCGGTGTGTGGAACCGGGCGTGTCACCGTGCTGCTGACCCATGTGCTGCCCAACGCCGCGGGGCCGGTCGCCGCGCTGGCGACGCTCGAACTCGGCAACGCCGTCCTCACCGTCGCCGCCGTGAGCTTTCTCGGCTTCGGGGCCCCGCCCCCGGCGCCCGAATGGGGCTCGCTGGTCGCCGCGGGACGCCCCTTCCTCGCCTCGGCCTGGTGGCTGACGACCGTGCCCGGTCTCGTCGTCGCCGCGGTGGCGCTCGCGGTCAACCACCTCGGCCACGTACTGCGTACGCGATCGGAGACACGATGACACCCCTGCTGGCCGTACGCGGCCTGACCGTCCGCTACGGGCCGCCCGGGCGCGGCCGGCCGGCCGTGGACGGCGTCGACCTGACGGTGGAGGCCGGGGAGATCGTGGCGGTGGTCGGCGAGTCGGGGTCGGGCAAGTCCACGCTCGCGCACGCGCTCGCCGGCCTGCTGCCGGACACGGCCAGGGTGACCGGGGGCGTGGTCACCTTCGGCGGCGAGCGGGTGGACGGCCTGCGGGAGCGGGCGTGGCGGCGGCTGCGCGGGCGGCGGATCGCGTTCGTGCCCCAGGACCCGGGAACCGCGCTCAACCCGCTGATGACCGTGCGCGCCCAGCTCGCCGAGGCGCTGCGGCTGACCGGCACCCCACGGCCGGGCGAGGACGCACTCGAGGAGGCGCTCGGCCGGGTGGGCATCCCCGACCCGGCGGCGCTGCTCGACCGCTACCCGCACCAGCTCTCCGGCGGCTTCCGGCAGCGGGTGCTGCTGGGCATGGCGCTCGCCGGGCGGCCCGCGCTGCTGATCGCCGACGAGCCGACCTCCGCGCTCGACACCATGGTGCAGAAGACCGTGCTCGATCTCGTCCAGAAGGTCGCGGCCAGGGACGGCACCAGCGTCCTCCTGATCACTCACGACCTCGGCGTCGCCGCGGACCGTGCGGACCGCGTGGCCGTCATGACCGAGGGCCGCGTCGTGGAGGAGGGCCCGGCGGACCGGGTGCTCGGCAGTCCGCGGGCCGCCTACACCCGGCTGCTGCTCCGCTCTGCCCCCCAGCCGCTCACCGGGCCCGCACCGGCCCCGGGAGAGCCGCTGCTCGTGGTCCGCGACCTGCGGAAGGTGTATCCGGGCGGCACGATCGCGGTCGAGGGTGCCTCGTTCACGCTGGACCGGGCGAGCACGCTCGGGCTGGTCGGCGCGTCGGGGTCGGGCAAGTCGACCATCGCCCGCGTCGTCACCGGGCTCGTCGAGCCGACGAGCGGGAGCGTGCTGCTGGACGGCGCGCCCGTCAGGGCTGGCCGGGTGCAGTTCGTCGCGCAGAACCCGTACGCGTCACTCGATCCGCTCATGAGCGTGGGCCGCATCGTCGCGGAACCGCTGCGGGCACTGCGCGCGGGCACCCGGGCCGAGCGCCGGGAGCGGGTGCTGCGCCTGCTCGAGGACGTCGGCCTGCCCCCAGAGGTCGCCCGGCGGCGGCCCTCGGCGCTGTCCGGCGGGCAGCGCCAGCGCGTCGCCATCGCCCGGGCCCTGGCGCCGTCGCCCGACGTGATCGTGCTCGACGAGCCGGTGTCCGCCCTGGACACGGTGACCCAGGCGCAGATCCTCGCACTGCTGCGCCGGCTGCAGGACAAGCACGGGATGGCCTACCTGCTCATCTCGCACGACCTCGCCGTGGTGGCCGCCGCCGCGGAACGGCTCGCGGTGATGCGGGACGGCAGGATCGTCGAGTCCGGCCCGACCGCCGACGTGCTCGCCGCGCCCGCGGCGCCGTTCACCCGCGAGCTGCTCGCCGCCATTCCGGGCGGGCCTCGGCGTGGTGGATGACGTCCGCCACCTCGGCCGGGACGCCGGCGAAGACGGCGTGCCCGGCCTCGACGGTCACCTGGGTGAACGCGGTCGCGGGGGCCAGCTCGTCGGCGTGCCGGATCATGACGTCCTGCAGCTCGACGGGCAGCGCCCGGTCGAGGGTGGTGCGGAGGTACGTCCGGGGCACGGTCCCCCAGCGCCCGGCCGTGGCGCCGGTCGCGGTGGTGAGGAACGACATCGGCTGGTCGGGAGTGAGGGAGGCGGCCAGCGCCAGGAAGTCCGGCCGGTCGAGGTCCGAGAAGTAGGCCGCGTGCAGTTCGGCCTGGTACGCGGGGTCGGTGCTGCGCGGATCGATGCGCACGGCGCCGACGGCGGCAGGATCGCCCAGGTAGAGCCCGCCGCCGAGCGCGGTCTTCGCCTCCGGCAGGTCGAGGTAGGCGCCCGAGGAACCCAGCAGGGTGGGGACGAACCCGGCGACGTACACCAGCCCGGCCACCAGCTCGGGGGCGATCTCGGCGACCCGGGTGGCCACCGCCCCGCCCATGCTGTGCGCGGCCACGACCGGCGGGGCGGGAAGCCGGCGCAGCGTGGCCACCACGTCCCGCGCCACGTCGTCGAGGGTCAGGTCCGCGAGTGGGGACACCTCCGTACGCAGCGCCTCGACGTCCCTGGCCAGGTAACTGACGGGGAAACGGGCTCGGGAGCCGTGGCCCGCCAGGTCGAGCGCCAGGACGCGATGGCCCATGGCGGTCAGCTCCTTCGCGAGAGCCGCGAAGTGCCCGGCCCCGTGCCAGGCCCCGTGGATCAGCACCACGTCACTCGTACCGGTCATGCGACGTCGACCTCCTGCCACACCTCCGTCAGCAGCCGCACCAGCTCGGCGGGACGCTCCTCGGGCACATAGTGTCCGCAATCTTCCACCCAGCGCGCCGACACGTCCGCCACGGCCTCCCGGACCGTGTCCAGCCAGCCGAACCCGACGCCGTGCCGCGCGCCCACCACGAGCGTGGGCACCCGCAGCGGCCCGGCGGCGCACAGCTCGCGGTTGTCGGCGATGTCGGCGGGCAGCGCCCGGTAGTAGCCCATCGTGGCGCGTACCGCCCCGGGGGCGGCCAGGGCACGGGTGTAGACGTCCATCGCCGCGTCGTCGATCGCGTCGGTGACGTACAGGCCCACCGTGTCGCGGCGGAACATGAACTCCAGATAGCCGCGCTCGCGGCCGGCGAGCAGGAACTCCGGCAGGTCGGGCACCATGTTGAAGCCGAAGTGCCAGGACCCGCCGGTCAGCGGGTTGGCCGCCGCGAGGCTGTCGCCGAGGCCGGGGATGCCCGCCTCGACGAACGTCAGGCTGCGTACCGCCTCCGGGTGCAGCGCGGCGAGCGGGTAGGCGACCTGGCCGCCGACGTCGTGGCCGACGAGGTGGTAGCGGGTCAGCCCGAGCGCGGCCATGAGCCGGGCGAGGATGCCCGCGACCGTGCGCTTGTCGTATCCGCCGGCCGGCCGCGAGCTCGCCCCGAAGCCCGGCAGGTCGGGGGCCACGACGGTGTGGCGGCCGGCGAGCAGCGGCACCACCTCGCGCCACGCGTGGGCGGTCTGCGGCCACCCGTGGAGGAGCAGCACCGCAGGCCCCTGCCCCGCGACCACGCAGTTGACCACGTGTCCCGGGAGCCGGACGCGTATCGGGGAGAACCCTTCAGCCATGGCGACCATGGTGCCGGACCGGCGGTCCCGTCCGGCGTGGCGCGTTTCCATCTACCGGGAACGCGTCGTTGGGTGCGGGAACCCCGCGTTCCTACGGTCGGCGTGCGGGGGTCGCGCTGCCGGGAGGTTACATGATCGAAACGATGAGGGTCCTGAGTTTCTCGCACTTCGTACAGGGGCCCGCGGCCTCGCAGTATCTGGCCGACCTCGGCGCCGACGTCGTCAAGGTCGAGCCGCCCGGCGGGTCGTGGGAGCGCAGGATTGGAAGCGGAGGGATCCGGGCCGCCGGGCGCAGTGTGACGTTCCTGGCGGTCAACAGGAACAAGCGCTCGATCGTCGTCGATCTCAAGCATCCCGACGCCCGCATTGTGCTGCGCCCGCTCATCGAGCGTGCCGACGTGCTGCTGGAGAACTACCGGGGCGGCGCCCTGGAGAAGCTCGGCCTCGGGTACGAGGCGGTGCGGGCGATCAAGCCCGACATCATCTACGCCTCGGCCAGCGGCTGGGGGTCGCGCGGCCCGATGGCCGGGCGGCCGGGGGTGGACCTGCTCGTCCAGGCGCGCACCGGACTGGTGGACGTCACCGGCGACCGCCCCACGGCGGCCGGCACACCCGTCGTGGACCAGCACGGCGCGGCGCTGCTCGCTATGGGCGTGCTGGCCGCTTACGCGCGCAAGCTGACCACCGGCGAGGGTACCCGGGTCGAGTCGAGCCTGCTGGGCGCGGGGCTCGACCTGCAGGCCGAATCGCTCGCGCTGTACTACTCCGGCCGCAGGACGCAGACCGACGTGCGCCGCCCCGCCGAGCTTGCGTGCTGGTCGATTGACGCCCCGTACGGGGTGTACCGGCTGCTGGACGCGTCGATCGTGATCGCGCTGAACGGGTCGGAGGACGGCCTCGGCGACGCGCTCGGCTCCCCCGCGCTCGCCGGCTACGACCAGCCGGCCAGGCGGGCCAAACGGGAGGAGTACACCGCGGCGGTGGCCCGGGTGCTGGCCGGGATGACCTATGCGGAGGTGGCTGCCCGGCTGGAGCCGCTCGGCTTCTGGTTCGAGCGGGTCGCCACCTACGACGACGTGCGTGACGACCCCCAGGTGGCCGCGGAAGAACTGCTGGCCGAGTTCCCGGTGGGCGAGGAACGGGCGACCGTGCTGCGGCACCCGGTCCGCTACGACGGCGAGCTGCCCGGTCTGCGCACGGCGCCACCCGAACTCGGCGCGCACACCGTGGAGGTGCTGCGCGAGGCGGGGTTCTCCGAGGGTGAGGTGGACGGTTTCCTGTCCGCGGGCGTCGTGTTCGCTCCCGGAGGTGGGAAGTGACAGGACGCGTGCTGGTCTGCACCCGGCTCGGCGGGCCCGAAGACCTGGAACTCGCCGACGTGGCGACGCCGAGTCCGGGACCGGGCGAGGTGGTGGTCGCGGTCAGCCACGTGGGGCTGAACTTCCACGACACCCTGATCATCGCGGGCACGCACGTGGTGCAGCCGGAACCGCCTTTCACCCCCGGCAGCGAGTACGCGGGGACGGTGCTGGCCGTCGGCGAGGGGGTCACGTCCGTACGGCCGGGCGACCGCGTGGCGGGCAACGAGGAGTACGGCTGCGCCCGCGACGCCGTGCTGGTGCGGGCGGACCGGGTCACCGTGCTGCCCGGTCACGTCACCGACCGGGACGCCGCGGCGATCCTGGTGACCTACTCGACCGCCTACCACGCCCTCGTCCAGCGGGCCGGGCTGCGCGCGGGCGAGACGCTCGCCGTGCTCGGCGCCGCCGGCGGGGTCGGCTCCGCCGCCGTGGACGTGGGGAACCTGCTCGGCGCCCGGGTGATCGCGGGCGCCTCCACGCCGGAGCGGGCGGAGCCGGCCCGCCGATACGGCGCGCACGAGACCTTCTCCTATGCCGATCCCGTGGACGCGAAGATCGCGATCAAGGAGCTGACCGGCGGGGCCGGCGCGGACGTGGTGTTCGACCCGGTGGGCGGCCCGGTGGCGGAGGCGGCCGTGCGCGCCGTCGCGTGGGGCGGTCGATACCTCGTGATCGGCTTCGCCTCCGGCGGCATCCCGCGCGTCGGGCTGAACATCCCGCTGGTCAAGGGCTCCTCCGTGGTCGGCGTGTTCTGGGGCGAGTTCGTACGGCGGGAGCGCGCCGTCCACGAGCGGAACCTGCGCCAGATCTTCGACTGGGCGGCGGCCGGACGGCTGCGGCACCGCGTCCACGATGTGCTCCCGCTCGAGCAGGGGCCGCGCGCCCTGCGCGAGCTGGCCGACGGCCGGGTCCGCGGCAAGCTGCTGCTGCGGGCCGGCGGTCCGGTGGGATGACGACCACCGTACGGCCGCCGCGCAGGACGAGGGCGGCACTCGCGGCGCTGCTCGGCGGCACTCTGCTCGCGCCGCTCAACTCCTCGATGGTCGCGGTGGCGCTCACCCCGATCCAGCGCGACCTCGGCGAGCCGCTGGCCACCACGACGTGGGTCGTCACCGTCTTCTACCTGACCGCGTGCGTATGCCAGCCGGTGCTCGGCCGGGTGGCGGACCGCGTCGGCCCCCGCAGGCTGTTCGCGGCCGGGATGGCGCTGGCGGCGCTCGCCTCCGCGGCGTCGGCCGCGGCCACGTCGCTGCCGCTGCTCGTGCTGTGCCGATGCGCGCAGGCCGTGGGTGTGTCGGCGGCGTTCCCGTGCGCGATGGTCGTCATCCGGCGCGACGGCGACGCCTCGCGGCTGTCCGCCGTCGCGACGGTCAACACGACCGCCGGAGCGGTCGGTCCGGTGCTCGGCGGGCTGCTGACCTCCTGGGCCGGGTGGCAGGCCGTCTTCTGGGTCAACCTGCCGGTCATGCTGGGCGCACTGGTGCTGGCATGGCGCGCGATCGGCCCCGACGAACGGCGGCCCGAGCGCGGCGGCCTGGCCCGCGCGGTCGATCCGGTGGGCGTCGTGCTGTTCGCGGCGACGGTGGTCGGCCTCCTGGTCCTGATGCTCGCGCTCCCGGCGGTCTCGGTTCCGGGCGCGGTCGCGGTGGTCGTCGCCGGAACCGGGTTCCTGTGGTGGGAGCGCCGTGCCGCCGAGCCCTTCGTGGACGTCCGCGCGCTCGCCGCGGCGGGCGGGCCGGTGCCGGTGCTCGGCGCGTTCGTGCTTTTCAACCTGGCCTACTACGGCGCGTTCTACGGGCTGCCGCCGTGGTTGCAGACCGCGCTCGGGTTCGACGCGGCGCAGGCCGGGCTGCTGATCATGCCGATCGCCGCCACGAGCGTCGTGGCGACGGTGCTCGGCGGGCCGGTCATGCGCCGGTTCGGCGCCCGGCCGGCCCTGCTGGCCGGCGGCGGGCTGCTGCTGGCCGGGGTCGCCCTGATCACGACGTTCGGCGCGGCGACGCCCGCGTGGGCCGTCGTGCTCGACGGCGTCGTGCTCGGTGTTCCGTACGGGCTGTGCAACCTCGGCCTGCAGCGGCTGATGTACGAGCGCGCGCCCGCCGGCATGACCGGTGTGGTCGGCGGCCTGTTCCAGTCGGCCCGCTACGTTGGCGCGATCCTCGCGGTCGGGCTGGTCGGCGCGTTCTCCCCCGCCGACCCGTCCGAGCCCGCCGACCCGCGCGGGCTCGCGGTGGCGATGACCGCCGTCGCGGCGGTCGTGATCGTCATACTCGCTCGTGACCTGCGACGCCCGGGAAGGTACGATCAGTGAACCGGTTTTCGACGACCGAAACCAAGATTATCTGCGTGAACGCGCCCCGAGACGCCCACAAGGCCGGCCGGACGGTGTCCAGTCGGGTCTTCGCCCTGCTCAACGCCTTCTCCCAGGAGCGGCCGGCGCTCCGCCTCGTCGAGCTGACCGCCGTCACCGGGCTGCCGGTCTCAACAGTGCACCGCATCGCGACCGAGCTGGTCGAGCTGGGGGCCTTGAAGAAGGAGCGCGACGGGACCTACCGGATCGGCCTGCGGATGTGGGAGCTGGGCTCGCTGTGCCCGCAGCCGCGCACGCTGCGGGACGTGTCGCTGCCGTTCATCCACGACCTGTACGAGACCACGGGGGAGAACGTCCATCTCGCCGTGCTCGACGGTGACGAGGTCCTCTACGTCGAGCGCGTGTGGGGACGCCGCTCGGTCGGCGTGGTCAGCCGCGTCGGCGGGCGCGCGCCGCTGCACGCCACGGGGGTCGGCAAGGTGCTCCTGGCCCACGCGCCCCGCGAGCTGCAGCAGGCCGTGCTCGCGGCCGGGCTGAAGCGCTACACCCCGCACACGATCGTCATGCCCGGCCTGCTGATGCGGTCGCTCCAGGAGATCCGCGAGACCGGCATCGCCCGCTGCGCCGAGGAGCTGTCGCTGGGGACCGCCTCCGTCGCGGCCCCCATCCACGGACCCGACCGCCGGGTCGTGGCCGCGCTCTCCGTCGTCTCGCACACCGTCACGCACACCCGATCGCTGGCAGCGGTGGAGCCCGCGCTGCGGCTGGCGGCGATGTCGATCTCCCGCGAGCTGGCCAAGGGCTACGCGGGCGGGCCGGAGGCCGCCGGCCCGCCCGGCACCGTCACGCCGATCCGGTCAGCAGCGCGTTAGCCGTCCCCGCCCGGACGGCCGCTGCGTCCCCGGGCCCGAGCCCGAGCGCCGCGACCGTCCCGAGCGGGTCGGTGTCGGCGAGTTCGAACGGATAGTCCGTGCCGACCAGCACGTGGTCGACCCCGAAGTCCTCGACGAGCCGCCGCAACAGCGGAGCCGAGAAGGTGGCGGTGTCGTAGTAGAGGCGGCGCAGGTAGTCGCTCGGCGGGAGCGGCGTGGTGCGGGCGACCGGCTTGCGCGACCAGCCGAGGTCCAGCCTGCCGGACAGGGACGGCAGGCACCCCCCGCCGTGCGCCAGGCACAGCCGCAGGTCGTGCCGTTCCAGGACGCCGCCGAACACGAGCCGCGAGACGGCGAGCGCGGTCTCCATCGGGAAGCCCGCGAGCTGGGACAGCCAGTAGTCGGCGAGCCGGGGGCCTCCGGGGACGCTGTTGGGGTGGAGGAAGACGAACGTGCCGCGGTCCGCGAGGAGCTCCCACAGCGGCTCGTGCACGGGATCGTCCAGTTCCCTGCCGAGGCCGCGGCTGCCGATGGCGATGCCCGCGCACCCCAGCTCGTCCAGGCAGCGGCGGGCCTCGTCCGGCGCGGCCGGCGTGCCGAGGGGCACGTACCCGAGCGGGTCGAGCACCCCGCGATCCCCGGCGAGCAACTCGGCGAGCGCGTCGTTGCCCCGGCGGACCACGGCGAGGACGTCCCCCTCGTCGACGGCGTCCGCGCACGTCACGAACGGCGGCACCGACACGAGCTGGCGGGTGACGCCCATGCGGCGCATGTCCTCCAGCCGCTCGGCGACGTCGTACTGGGCGGGCGGCAGCGGGATCGGCGCGCCCTTCGGTATCCCGGACACCAGTGGGTCGATTCTGACCACGCCCTCTCCGAGGCCGGACAGGTCGGCGAGGCCGCGGCCGGCCAGCCAGGTCAGCAACGGCGTCGGCAGCGCGTGGGCGTGCACGTCGGTCACCCGTCCGGGCACCGGCGGAGTCTCACTCATCGGACCGCCTCGGCGAGCCGGGCGCGGTAGAGCCGTCCCATGAAGTCGCGCGGCAGCCGCTCGGCCGGGACGACCGCGTCGATCGAGACGGGCACGTCACGCAGCGCGGCGCGCACTGCTTCGTCCACGCTCTCAAGCACGGTCTCGCCCTCGACGAGGACGGCGACGCTCCCGGGACCGGTCGGCAGGACCGCCGCCGGATGCCCGGTTCGCCGTGACACGGCCGCCTCCAGGTCGCTCGGGCACACGTACGCGTCCGCGATCCGCAGCACGTCCTGGACGCGGTTCACGTAGTGAAGGCGGCCGTCGGCGTCGCGCCGGCAGACGTCGCCGGTGCGCAGCCACCCGTCCACGACCGGCGTGCCCCCGGGGAAGGCATAGGCGCGCGCGATGGTCGCGCCGCGCACCCACAGCTCCCCCGCCTGCCCCGCCGGGAGGTCACGGCCGCCGGGGCCGCACACGCGGACCTCGGTGCCGGGGAACGGCAGGCCGAGCGAGGAGCGCAGGCGCGGGTCCAGGTGGTCGGCCGGGCGGGTCCACGCGATCGTCTTGGGTGCCTCGACCTGGCCGAACACCCCGCACAGCACCTCGCCGAACAGCGCGTGCGCGCGGTCGACCTCCTCGTCGGTCAGCGAGGCCCCGCTGTAGATCACCAGTGCCAGGGACGACCAGTCGTGTGAGGCGGCGTCCGGGTGGGCCAGCAGGGCGCGCAGCGCGGGCGGCATCGCCATCAGCACGGACGGGCGGTGCCGGGCGGCGGCCTCCAGCAGGGCGTCGGGTCCGGGACCTGCCGGGATGACGAACGTCCCGCCCAGCATCAGCGTCGGCAGCACCATGTTGCCGAAGCCGCCGGACACCGACTCCGGGCACAGCACGATCGGCCGCTCCGGCCACGGAAGGGTGTCGCGCAGCGTCGTCGCCACCGCGCCCAGCGCGCCGCCGGACAGCTCGACGCCCTTGACCGGCCCGGTGGCGCCGGAGGTGAACGCCAGACGTACCACCGCGTCCGCGGGCGGGGCCGGACGTACGGCGGGCCCCGGCTCCCGCGCGGCGGTCAGGTCACTATCGGTCAGCACCCGGACCTCCGGATGGGCCCGCAGCCACGCGTCCAGATTCGGGTCGCCCGGCTCGGCGAGTACGGCGTCCGGCGCGACGAGGTCCAGCCGCTCGGCCAGTGCCGCGCCGCGCAGGGCCCCGGGCGGCAGGGCGGCGGACCGGTGACCCGCGACGTAGCAGGCGGCGTTCACCAGCCACTGCAGCGGGTCGTTGGGCCGGATCTGCAGCACCGTGTCACCCGGCCGCAGACCGGCCACGGCCAGCGCGTCCGCCACGCCAAGCACCAGCCGCTCCGCCTCGCCGTAGGTCAGCTCGGCGCTTCCGTGCCGGAACGCGACGTGCCCCGGGTGGGCGCGCAGCGCGTCGAGCACCAGCTCGCCGATGGCCTTCACAGCCGCTCGTCCGGCATGACGGCGCCGCAGGACTTGCAGGTCCTCGCGTCGAGGCTGCCGTAGAACCGCTGGTAGGCGCCCGCCACCGGGTCGGTGCGGTAGTCGCTGACGTGGACGGCCTCCTCGTGCAGGAACTCATCGCAGGAAGGACAGAACCAGCGGAAGCGGTCGAGTTCGCCCGGCCGCCGGAGCCGTTCGATGACCAGCACGAACGCGTCCGGCGCGAACCGGGGCGAATGGGCGATGCCGGTCGGTGTGAAGATGGTCCCGCCCTCGGGGATGACCGCGATGTCCGAGCCGCCCTCCGGCTTGCGGTAGTGGAGGTTCATGGAGCCCCGCACCATGAACATCACCTCGTCGCTCGGGTTGAGGTGGAACTCGCTGCGGTATTCGCGCCCACGGGCGATGAAGGCGAGTGACTCGCTCTCCTGCCACAGCACCTTGACCCGCCTGCCGCTCTCCTGCAGCTCGTCGGCCGCCTTCCGCAACTCGACGATGGGCATCTGGCTGGGGTGCATCGTTACCTCCTGGTGTGCTGCTCAGCCGAGCAGGCCGGTGTCGTACACGATCTGGCCGTCGACGACCGTCATCAGGACCTCGATCGCGCGGAGCTCGTCGTCGGACGCGGTGAGCGGGTCGGCGTCGAGCACGACCAGGTCGGCGAGCGCGCTCGCGGTCAGCCGGCCCTTCACCCCCTGCTCACCGGTGTGCGCGGCGCCGGACGTCGTGTAGAGGCGCAGCGCCTCCGTCCGGGTGACCGCCTGGGCGCCACCCACGACGTCGCCCGCCGCGTCGCGCCTGGTCGTCATGGCGTAGATGTTCTGGAACGGGTCGAGGGCGTTGATCGGATAGTCGGTGCCGGCCGCGACGCCGTCGAGCCCGAGGCCGTCCACGAGGTCGCGCAGGGGCACGGCGGCCTCGGTGCGGGCATCCCCGAGGTGACCGGCGATGGCCGCGCGGTTGCGCCACAGGAACGGGATCTGCGCGGCCGCCTGGACGCCCAGCGCGCGGGCACGGGCGATCTGGTCATGCTGGATCAGGCTGGCGTGGATGAGCACGTCCGGCGGGAGGCCCCGGTGCCGGGTGGCCTCGTAGACGTCGAGGGCGAGGTCGATCGCGGCGTCGCCCACCACGTGGGTGCCGACCGCCCAGCCCGCGCGGTGCGCCGCGCCGACCAGCTCGGCCAGCCGGTCCTTGCCGACGAGCACCTCGCCGTAGTAGCCGGGATCGGTGCGGTACGGCTCGCGCGTGGCCGCCGTGCCGAGCGTCATGCCGCCGTCCACCTGGAGCTTCACGCCCCGGGTGAGGTAGTGGCGGCCGACGGGCCCGGGCGGGCCGGAGGCCAGCGCCGCCTCCCAGTCCGCGAGCGGGACGGACGGATTGAGTTCGCCGGTGGGCGTGATCATCGCGGCGACGCGGAGCGTGGACCGTCCGTCGGCGGCCAGCTCTCGTATCACCTCGACGTCTGCCGACGGCAGGGCGCCCGCCACGACCGAGGTGATCCCGCGCCGGTTGAGCGCCCGCATGGCGGCGGTGAGCTGGGCGGCCCGCTCCTCGCGGGTCCATTCCGGCACCACGCGGGCGACGGCGTGCGCCGCGCCCTCGATCAGCCTACCGTCGTGACCGCCGGGGTCGATGCCGGCGAGCTCCAGCGCGGCGGTGCTGGCCGTCGCGGCGTGGCCTTCCGGCAGGTACACCGGACGGCCGCCCGCCGCACGGTCCAGCTCGTGCCGGTCGGGCCCGCGGCCTTCGGCGAGCTGGAGCGCCGGGTTCCACGGTTGTCCCAGCAGCCACGCGCCCGGCTCACGGGTGGCGGCCATCGCCGCGATGCGGTCCAACGCGGCGTCGAGCGTGCGGACACCCTCGAACGACACGGTGTGCCCGTCCATGCCCGCGTTCTCGAAGTGGCAGTGCGAGTCGATCAGCCCGGGGATCACGGTCCGGCCCGCCAGCCCCACGACCCGGGTGGACGGACCGGCCAGGCGTGCGATCTCGGCGTCGGAGCCGACCGCGGACACCCGGCCGTCGCGGATCGCGACCGCCTCGGCGACCGTGTCGTTCGCGTCCAGCGTGCGCACCCGGCCGCCGAGCAGGACCAGGTCGGTCATGGCCGGACCACGGCGGCGATGCACTCGACCTCGACCTGCACCCCGGCGCGGTGGGGGGTCGCGATGACCGTGGTCCGCGCGGGGAAGTGCGGGTTCCCCTCGAAGAACTCGCGGTAGACGGCGTTGAACACGGGGAAGTTGGCCACGTCGCGCACGAAGCAGGTGCACTTGAGGATGCTCTCCCGGCTGCCGCCCGCCGCCTCCACGACCGCCACCAGGTTCGTGAGCGTCTGCCTGACCTGCTCGGCGAAGTCGTCGGAGACGATGGTGCGGGTCTGCGGGTCCAGCGGCCCGGTGCCCGAGCAGTAGATGGTGTCGCCGTGCACGATCGCCTGGGAGAGCGGCGCTGCCGTCCCCGTGGAGAAGCCCACTGTGGGGGCGTTGCGGGTGCTGACGGGTCGGATGTCGGTCATGTGGTGCTCCTTGCCGGTCGGACGCGCGGCCGCGGTGCGGCGACCCCCGTCACGAAATCTCCATGATGACGGCCTTGGGTTCGGTGAAGAACTCCCGGCTGTACGTTCCGCCCTCACGGCCGACGCCGGAGTCCTTCGCACCGCCGAAGGGTGCGCGCAGGTCCCTGACGAAGAAGCAGTTCGTCCACACCGTGCCGACCCGCAGCGCGCGTGCCACCCGGTGGGCGCGGGAGAGGTCCTGGGTGAACAGCATGGCGTTCAGGCCGTACGGCGTGTCGTTGGCCGCCGCCACCGCGTCCGCCTCGTCGTCGAACGGGAGCACGACCACGACCGGCCCGAAGATCTCCTCCTGGGTGACCCGGTCGCGCTGTCCCGCGCCGACCACCACGGTCGGCCGTACGGTCCACCCCTCGCCCACGCCGCCCGTGTGCAGTCGCGCGCCTGCCGCCGTCGCGATGTCGAGATAGCCGGCCACCTTCGTGAAGTGCTCCCGGGAGGACAGCGGGCCGATCTGCGTCGCCGGGTCCTTCGGGTCGCCGAGCACGAGCGCCTCGGCGGCGGCGGTGAACCTGGCCAGGAACTCGTCGTACACCTGGCGCTGCACGTACAGCCGGCTTCCGGCCAGGCAGACCTGCCCGCTGTTGCTGAAGACCGCCTGGATCGACCAGCGAACCGCCTGGTCGAGGTCGGCGTCGGCGAAGACGATGTTCGCGCCCTTGCCGCCCAGCTCCAGGCTCACCGGGGTCAGGTTGGCCGCCGCGGCCCTGGAGATCAGGCGGCCCGTGGCCGACTCGCCGGTGAAGGTGATCCGGTCGACCAGTGGCGACTCGGTCAGTGCCTGGCCCACCGAGTTCGGCCCGAACCCGTGGACGACGTTGAGCACGCCCGGCGGCAGGCCGGCCTCGATCGCGAGCCGGGCCAGGATGGTGGCCGAGGCGGGCGACTGCTCGGCGGGCTTGAGCACGACCGTGTTCCCCCACGCCAGCGCGGGCGCGACCTTCCAGCTCGCCATCATGAGCGGGAAGTTCCACGGTGCGATGGCGGCCACGACGCCCGCCGGGTCGTACTCGGTGTAGGCGTGGTGCCCTGTCGGCATCGGGAACGTCTCGGCGGGGGTGAGCTGCGCGTGGTCGGCGAAGAAGCGGAAGTTCCGCGCCGCGCGGGGGACGTCGTGGCCCCTGGTCTGGGTGATCGGCTTGCCCATGTCCGCGGTGTCGGCCGCCGCCAGCTCCTCCGAGTGCTTCTCCAGCAGGTCGGCGAGGCGGTGCAGGATCGCACCGCGCTCGGTGAAGCTCATCCGCGGCCACGGACCCTCGTCGAAGGCCGACCGCGCGGCGCGTACGGCGCGTTCCGCGTCGTCGGCCGAGCCGAGCGCCACCGTGGCCCACGGCTCCCGCGTCCACGGGTCCACGGACTCGAACGTCGTCCCGTCGGCGGAGGCGACCTCCTCGCCCGCGATGACGTGCCCGAACGATTCCACGCTGGTCCTCCTCTTTATCGCTGTGCCGTAACTCTCCGCGCGCGACCGGTGTGCGCTCAACGACCGGTTTCCATTGGCCGGGAAGAGCTGCCGCGCACCGCGCGCGACCACTCCGCCCACCGCCGCCCGAACTCCGGAGAGTTCACCGCCCGGATCTGCTCGGCGATCTCCCGGTCCACCGCCTCCGCCAGCCCGCCGCCCGCCGCCGCGGCGATCAGGCGCTTGGTCGCCCTCGCCGCCTCGGGCGGCGCCGCCGCGAGCGTCTCGGCGCGGCCGAGCGCCTGCGCGAGGGGGTCGTCCGCGACGACGTCGAGCAGGCCGATCCGCACGGCCTCCTCCGCCGCGACCTTCCGCCCGGACAGCGCCAGCTCCGTCGCTCGCGCCGCGCCGACCGCCCGCGTGAGCAGCCACGTCACGCCGAAG
Organism: Microbispora rosea subsp. aerata; assembly: GCF_014647835.1. Lineage (GTDB taxonomy): Bacteria > Actinomycetota > Actinomycetes > Streptosporangiales > Streptosporangiaceae > Microbispora > Microbispora aerata. The sequence goes on along the minus strand of NZ_BMPY01000026.1, from coordinate 84,829 downwards.
TCGGGGACCAGCGCCATCTTGATGAACGGGCTGGCGAATACCGCGCCGGGCGAGCCGATCCGCAGGTCACACGCGAGGGCGAAAGCCATCCCGGCGCCGACTGCCGCGCCGTCCACGGCGGCGATGGTCGGCGCGTGGAAATCCAGCAGCAGCCCGGCGGCGGAAAACTCGCGCGTCATGCGCTCCCGGGCATCTCGCGGCGCCTCGTTCCCCATGTCGCCGATCGCGTCCAGGTCGCCGCCCGCGCAGAACGCGCCGCCGCGCCCGGTCACCACCAGGGCCCGTACGGCGCAGTCGCCGTCCAGCTCACGCAGCACCGTGGGCAGTCCGTCGAGCAGCGCGCGGTCCAGCGCGTTACGGCGGTGTGGCCGGTCCAGTTCCAGCAGCGCGACCCCATCGGAGGGGAACGTCACCCGCAGTCCACGTACGTCCATGGTCCGAAACTGACCTGACGCGTGCTCCGGCTACCAGGACCGGTTCTCATTGAGCGGAAGCCCGCAGGTGGCCGGGCATCGAGCCACCGCGCATCATCGGAGCGCATGGCATCGAGGTTCGGGAGGACATTCGTGAACGGCCAGCTGCGCGGTAAGACGGCGATCGTCACCGGGGCGGCGTCGGGCATCGGACGCGCGACCGCCGCGCTGTTCGCCGCCCGCGGCGCGGCGGTGCTCGCCGTGGACCGCGACGAGAAGGGCTTGCTGGAACTGCGAGACGAGGTGGCGGCGGCCGGTGACGAGCTGGCCGTGCTGGCCGTCGACCTCACCTCGGCGGGCGCGGCCGAGCGGGTCTTCGACCACTGCGCCGAGGTCGTGGGCACGCCGGACGTGCTCGCCAACATCGCGGGCCGGGCCGGGGACCGCCCGGCGGCCGACACCACGGACGAGGACTTCGAGTTCTTCCTGCGGACCAACCTCGGCACGACGTTCGCGCTCAGCCGCCGCGCGGTGATCGCGTTCGGCGACGCGGGCGGGGCGATCGTCAACACGTCCTCGACGTTCGCGCTGACCGGGGTCGCGGGGTCCGCGCCTTACTCGGCGGCCAAGGGCGCGGTCTCAAGTCTCACCCGCCAGATGGCGGCCGAGTATGGCCGGCGCGGCATCCGGGTCAACGCGGTGGCGCCGGGCCTGATCGAGACCCCGGCCACCCGCGCGAAGATCGCAGCAGGTGTCTTCGACGACCTGGTGACCCGGTCGCGCCCACTGCCGAGAGTCGGGCAGCCGATCGACGTCGCGCGGGTTGTCGCGTTCCTGGCGTCGGACGAGGCGGCGTTCGTCACCGGCCTCACCATCCCGGTGGACGGCGGCTGGAGCAGCACGCACTTCCGCGGCTGACGGCGACGTGAGACGGGCCGGGGCCGACGTCGGCCCCGGCCCGTCCCGGCTTTCTAGGAGCGCGCCCTGCGCTCGGCGATCGTCTCGCCGCCCGCGGCCCAGTGGGTCGGCGGCAGCTCACGCACCAGGATCCGCACCGACTCGGGCGGGACCCCGAGGCTGCGCACGACCGCGTCGTGGACGGCCGAGATCATCTCGCGCAGCTCGGACTCGGTACGGCCGGTCAGCAGTGAGACGTCGATGATCGGCATGAAGCCTTACCTTTCTGGATGCGGTTCCGGGACGGATGCGACGATCAGCCGGCCTGGCGTACGACGGGCTCCACGGCCTCGTCGCCGGCCAGGCGCACATCGGCGAGATCCACACCCTTGGTCTCCGGCAGCGTGAACACCAGGATCAACAGGCCCAGCGCCATGGCCCCGACCGGGTACCACAGTGCGGTGGTGGTGCTGCCCACTTCGGCCCCGATGGCGACCATCGTCGCCGGTAGGAGACCGCCGAACACGCCGACGCCGAGCTGGTAGGGGATCGAGAGCGCCGTGGCCCGGACGCGGGTCGGGAACACCTCCGCCATCGCCGTCGCGGCCGGTCCCTGCGCCATCTGCGCGAACGCGACCAGCGCGAGGAGCAGCAGCGCGACGGTGAGGACGGGCCCGCTGAAGAGGTCCCCGAAACCGGTGATCTTGATCGTGCCGCCCGATCCGCCGACCGGATATCCGGCCGTCCTGAGCGCCGACAGCAGTTCGTCCGTCATCCGCGGGCCACCGGAGACCTGGGTGTCGTTCACGAGGACCCTGGTAGGACCGGTCGCGTCCTGCCGCTCGAAGGTGACCGAGTTGGCCTGGAGCACATTCCGTACCCGGTCGCAGTCGGAGGTGAAGGTGGCGGTGCCCGCGGGGTTGAACTGGAAGGAACACTCGGCCGGGTCGGCCTGGATGACGACCGACACGTTCTCCTGGGCCCGGGCGAGATCCGGGTTCGTGGTCGAGACGATGGCGCCGGTGATCGGGAACACGAGCAGCGCGGCCAGCCCGAGCCCCGCGAACAGCACCGGCCGGCGCCCGATCCGGTCGGACACCCGGCAGGCGAGGACGCACAGGAAGAACCCGATCAACATGATCACCATGAAGATCGCGTTGACCGTGAACGAGTCGGCCTTGAGGTAGGTCTTCATCGCGGTCACCATGTACACGGTGGACAGGTAGCCGATGAACGACTGCGTCGCGGCCATCACGAACACGATCGCCACCATCCGCACCCGCGCCCGCGAGCCGAACGCCTCGCGCAGCGGCGCCTTGGTCTGGCTGCCCCCCTCCTTCATCTTGAGGAACATCGGGCTCTCGTTCAGCTTGGTGCGGATCCACACGGAAAGCGCGAGCGGCACGACGGAGATGATGAACGGCACCCGCCAGCCCCACTCCTCGAACGCGTCCGCGCCCACGACGGCCTGCACCAGCAGTTGCACGCCCAGCGACAGACTAAAGGCGAGAGCCGTGGTGCCGGTGAGCCAGCCGACGAAGTACGCGCGCTGCCGCGCGGGGGCGTACTCCGAGACGTAGGTGACCGCCGCGCCGAACTCGCCGCTGACCGCGAGTCCCTGCAGGATGCGGCAGGTCACCAGCAGGATCGGGGCCAGGATGCCGATCTCGTCCGCGGTGGGCAGCAACCCGACCACGACCGTCGAGGTGCCCATCAGCACGAGCGTCATCAGGAACACGATCTTGCGGCCGACCAGGTCGGTGATCCGGGCGAACACCAGCGCACCGATCGGGCGGACGATGAACCCGGCGGCGAAGGTCAACAGCGCGAACACGGTCTGCGCCGCCGTGCCGTAGTCGCTGAAGAACCTGCTGCCGATCACGGGGACGAGCGCGCCGTAGAGGAAGAAATCGTACCACTCGAACGCCGTGCCGACGGCCGACGCGCCGACGACCTTGAGTTCCTGTCTGTTCATCGACGGATTCCTCCAGCCTGGGATGTTTCCCCCGCCTCAAGGCACGACGGCGGGTTGGAGTGACCGTAGGACCGATAGTGACGGACGCAACTATCCGGATTTCCGGTATGCGGGAACGCCAGGTGGAAGCCGTGGCCGCCCCGGTCCACCTTGGCCACCATGACGGCGAACACATGGACGGTCGATCGGGCCGTCGAGGAACTGCGCGCGGCGGAGTCGACCCGTACGGCGCGCCACCCCATCACCGAGGACTGGCCCGGCCTCGACCTCGGCACCGCCTACCAGGTGCAGTCGGAGCTGGTGGCGGCCAGGGTCGCCGGAGGCGAGAGGATCGTCGGCGTGAAGCTGGGACTCACTTCGCGCGCCAAGCAGCGGCGGATGGGCGTGGACGCCCCGCTGACCGGCTGGCTCACCGACGGCATGGTGCTCGACGCCGGCGCGCACGTGCGGACCGAGCGCCTCATCCACCCGCGGGTGGAGCCCGAGATCGTCTTCACGCTCGGTCGGCGGTTGGAGGGCCCCGGGGTCACCCCGGCCTCGGCGATGGCGGCGGTGCGGAGCGTGTCCGCGGGCCTCGAAGTGATCGACAGCCGCTACCGCGACTTCCGGTTCACCCTCCCCGACGTGGTCGCCGACAACGCGTCGTCGGCCCAGTTCGTGGTGGGTGACGTGGAAGTGGACCCGGCCGGCCTCGACCTCGCGCTCGAGGCGTGCGTGCTGAGTGTGGCGGGGACGGTGGTGGACACCGCGACGGGCGCGGCCGTGCAGGGCCATCCGGCGCGGGCGCTCGCGCTCGCCGCGAACTCCCTCGCCGAGCGAGGGCTGGCCCTGGAGGAGGGCTGGATCGTCCTCACCGGCGGGATGACCGACGCTGTCCCGCTGGAACCGGGCCGCCCGGTCGCCGCCGAGTTCGCCCACCTGGGCGCGCTCATGGTGACCTGCCGCTGACCGGTTCGCGCCTGACGGGCTTGGTTGAGCTCCTGCCGACAGCAGGAACCGTGTGGTCTAGCGTGAAGCTTTCTACAGTGGCTCGAGTCCCACCGGGTTGGTGTGCTCGCGTGGGCACATCGGCTCACTGGGTGAAGATTCCGAAACCTATGAGGAGCGCCCGTGATCATTAGAGGCGGGCGAGCTACCGATTACTCCAGCCGCCAGGATGGCGCGGATCGAGATGAAGTCGTGCATCTTCTTGGCGATCTTCATGGTCGAACTCACTCCCTTCCTGATCTTGCCGAGGACTTCCGGCTTCAGCGACAGGATGATTGCGAGTAGGACTCCAACTGGCAGCCCCGGCATTGAACCGAGACCGCCCGCTGGCTAATGATCACAAGCGTGGTCACAAGTCACCTCGAGTGCGGAGGCAGCTGAGGCGGAAACTTCCAGACCGCACCCTCAGGCAGTAGGTGTCGGTTCCGCGACGAGGAGCGGCGAACACGAGTACCGTGGTAGCCGTTGCAAAGTTATTCGGTATCCATTATTGGGTTGGTTGATTGCTATGGCTTAAATCTCAAATTCCTAGTTAGGTATCAAGGCGCCGCCGCACCGCGACCCCTCGCCCGCCCGCCGTCCGGGCATGCGGCCTGGGGGTCGGTCCCGGCCGGCAGCGGCTCGCGTCGCCCGCCGCACACCAGTCCGCCGTGCCCGAACACCCCGCCGTACGGCTCGGGCGGGGGCGCGGGGCTCGCGCACGTCCGATTTCCGGCCGTGGGTAGCTCAGTCGTAAACGCCGCCGAAGTCGTCATTGGTGGCCCGCCATGCCAGGACTTTTCTAATTCACGGGGAGCGCGGCGCGATGCTGTAATCACGGCACGGACAGTCCTGATAAGGAAGAGGCCTCTGGTTCAAATCCAGATAGCCCCACCACGGTAAACGCCTCGAAGCGATCAGGCTTCGAGGCTTTTCGCTGCAACGAGTACTGCAACAGACTCACTCGAGTAGACCCGTCACCCTCTCAAGGGCATCCTCACGCTCTCGTCGTCCCCGTGCGTGTAGATCTCCATCGTCACCGAGATCTATCTCGGTTCCCCTCTCCCTCGCCCCGGCCGTCACATCCTGTGCACGCATCGCCGCGACGCCGGCTGAGCCGGTCACTGCGCAGGTAGGCGCCTGCGGTCGTCGCAAGCCCACTCCGCCCCCTCCGCCTCAGTGCACGTCGGGGGACAGCGCACCGGCTCGGGGCGACACGAAATCACGTGCCCCGTCACATCAAGCTGTCAATCGATTACTTAAAGTAACGTCACTCGAGGAGTCGATCTACGAGGACAGCCTCATGACAGAGGACAGCCTCATGACAAACGGGGGTTCACCGTCGATGCTACGACGACCCAAATTCGCGATCACCGCGTCCTCGGGTGCACTACTGGCACTGTCGGCCATGTTGGGATCGCAGACGGCGGCCGTCACCGGTGCGAACGCCGCCACCGCTGAGCGGCACGCCGTGACCCGTGCCGCCGCCGCGCCCTGCGTCCGGCAGGGTCAGGCGAACTACCCGGTCGAGTACTACTGGAAGAACGCGCTCGGCATGAGGCTGGGCAGCGGGTCGGTCTCGGTCGTCACCTCCCCGTCCCTGTGGGGCGGGAAGATCACACCGGGTGGCACCTTCACCCTCACGCTGACTCACCGGACGGCCCAGTGGCCACTGCTGGTCAGCAGTTACACCACCAGGTGGGACCTGTCGTCGCTGTTGGCCAATGCCGATGTGGTCGGGCAGTCGGGGACCGGCAGCATCAGCGGCAGCACGTTGTCGATCACCTCGACGGGCACCAAGAGAGACCCGTCGCCGAAGGTGATCACCTTCCGGGTCAAGCAGGGCACCGCCGGGCGCAGCATGACCATCCGGCCGACCGGGATCAGCAGCGTCATCGCCGCTCCGGGCCAGTTGGGAGCCAACACGCCCGCCCCGCCGATCCAGATCGTCGGCGGGCAGTCCATCTCGCCCACCAAGGCCGTCGACGACACCGTCACCACGGGGCAGGGCAGACCCGTCAGCGTGCCCGTCCTGGCCAACGACACCGCGACCGCGGCGACGGTCAGCAGTGTCGGCAGGCCCGACCACGGCACCGCGGTGATCTCCGGCAACAAGGTGATCTACACGCCCGACCCGAGCTTCGCCGGAACCGACAGCTTCACCTACACCATCACCACCGCCTGCGGAACCAGCACCGCCAGGGTGAAGGTCACCGCCAGCTGTGATCACAAACCGGTCAACCTGGTCAACGGCAGCTTCGAGGCGCCGCCCGTGGCCACGGTCGACTGGAACATCCCCGACGCGTCCACCAACCCGGGCGTCGGCTGGCACACCACCGCCACGGATCGCAAGCTGGAGCTGTGGAACAGCGCGGCCGGAGTCCCGGCGGCCGACGGCCGGCAGTTCGCCGAGCTCAACGCCAACCAGGTCTCCACGATGTATCAGGACCTGCCCACCGTTCCGGGAACGCGGATGACCTGGTCGCTGTACCACCGAGGCCGCCTCGGCACCGACGTGATGCAGGTGCTCATCGGCGCACCGGGCGCGGCCGTGCCGCAGATCCCGAACGGCGCCTCGTCCCCGGACATCTCCGACGGCAGCACCGCCTGGGGTCACTACACCGGCGTGTACGTCGTTCCTCCTGGGCAGACCGTCACCCGATTCGCCTTCCGCTCGGTGTCGGCGGCGGGGGGGAGCCCGACCGCCGGCAACTTCCTGGACGGGGTGACGTTCACAACGCCGACCTGTCTCGACACGACCAAGAGTGTCGCGAAGACGAGCGGATCCCCGGGCGCCCAGGTCAAGCCCGGCGACATCCTGGAGTACACCTTCACCACCAACAACACCGGGCCCACGTCCACGGTGAACGCCACCTTCCGCGACCCGGTGCCCAACGGGGCGCGGTACGTTCCCGGAAGCACCACTCTCAACGGAGCGGCCGTGCCCGACGTCGGCGGAGGGTTCCCCTACGCGGACCCCGCCCCGATCAACAGCGCCGCCGCCGCACCCGGTGTGCTGGCTCCCGGCGCTACCGCGACGGTGAAATACCGGGTCCAGGTCGGCTCCAACGTCCCAGCGGGCGGGATCAAGAACTGCGGCACGGCCGCCGCGGAGAACGTCGTCAAGCCGCTGCGATCCTGCGCACTCACCAGATGATCTAGCACTCGTGACCATTTGCAGCGGGGTGAGCTACCGGCTGCTCCGGCCGTCCCCAAGGCACGGATGGCGTCGAAGCCACCGATATCGCCCGCTTGGCATGACGTGTCGCGAGGAGCGACGTCACGGGCGGCCTCCGGCGGCGGGGATGACGTCGAAGAGCGTGGCAAAGGCGCTCAGCGGCGTCACCGCCGCCGCGAGGTCATGACGACGAGGCGGGTTCGGCAGGTTCAAAGGCACGTGCAGGTGCCGAACCCGCGCGGAGACAACGAGTGGCGGTCTCGGCCGCCGAGTGCACCGCCGGGAACCGCCGAGACGACCATTACGCGACGGGGCGTAGGGTTCATGAGCGACGGCCTGTGTCGGAACAGCGCTCGGAAGGATTCCCGGGTACACACAGGCCGTCGCCGGTCATGTACGGCCCTGTTCGGGGCCGGTCGTCAGGCCGCGCCGCGTGCGGCCTCGAACCGAGCGATGACGTCGTTCCAGTTGATCAGGGTCCACAACTTCTCGACATAGTCCGGCCGGACGTTGCGGTACTGCAGGTAGTAGGCGTGCTCCCAGGCGTCGAACACCAGCAGTGGCGTGGTGTTCATCCCCACGTTTCCGTGGTGGTCGTACACCTGCTCGACCACCAAGCGCCGGCCGAGCGGTTCCCATGCCAGTACGCCCCAGCCCGAGCCCTGCACGGTGCTCGTCGCCGTGGTGAGCTGCTTCTGGAACGCCTCGAAGGAGCCGAAGTGCTCGTCGATCGCGTCGCCAAGCGCGCCGTCGGGCCGGTCCCCACCGTCCGGCGACAGGTTCTGCCAGAAGATCGAGTGCAGGACGTGGCCGGACAGGTTGAACGCGAACGTCTTCTCCAGTCCGACCAGGTTGCCGAACTCTCCCTTGTCCCGGGCTTCGGCGAGCCGGTTGAGAGTGTCGTTGGCCCCCTTCACGTAGGCCGCGTGGTGCTTCGCATGGTGAAGTTCCAGGATCTCGCCCGTGATCGCGGGTTCCAGCGCCGCGTAGTCGTAGGGCAGGTCGGGCAGCGTGTACCGACTCATCGGTCCCCCTTATTGCAAATGATTCGCAACTACAAGTTTGCTGCAAGAAGATGGAGCCGCACAAGGGAAAACGCAGTCGAGATCAGATAGCCGCGCCGCTGCTGGAAGCGCCGGCGACATACCGGCCCCGGCGCGGTCCCATACGCCAAGGTCGCGCAGCACCTGCAGGGCGTTGCCCTGCAGGGTGATGCCCGAGCTAAGGCGGCAGTGCTGCAGCGCGTACTTCACCAGAGGCGCGACGGCACGGGCGCCGGGGACGCGCCGGTGAAGTCGCCGGTGTGGACCTCTACCGACACGTCCTCAAGCCGGCGTCGAGCAGGAGAATGCGGTAGCGGCGCGGGGATTCGCGACCGTGTCCGCGCGGCCTGGACGATCGTCGGCGACGCGGGAAGCGCGGGAAGCGCGGAGAGCCGAGGGCGTTCGCAGCCGGCTGGGCCTTGATTCGCCGCGCCGGACCGGGACCGTCGGGCATGTTCAAGGCCGGGCCGGGGACCGCCCGTTCACCAGGCCCTCACAGCCGGGCGCGTTCACAGCCGGGCGGGGGCTCGGCCGACGAGGGTGTCGAAGTGGCGAAGCATCCGTTCGGCGTCCGGCTCCACCCCCGTGAAGAGACGGAACGCCTCGGCCGCCTGGAAGACCAGTATCCCTCCCCCGTCGAGGGTCCGGCAGCCGACGGCGCGGGCGTGCCGGAGAAGCTCCGTGTCCAGCGGCGTGTAGACGAGGTCGGCGACCCAAAGATGGGGACGGAGGGCGTCCGGCGGGAGCGGCAACCCGGGGTTGGCGGTCATGCCCGTCGGGGTCGCGTGTATGAGGCCGTCCGCGGTCGCGAGGCACGGCTCGAGCAAGGCGACGTCCCCGGCCATGATCCGCTTGCCGGCGAATTGGCCGCGCAACCGTTCCGCCAGCGTGTCCGCGCGCCGCCGGTCCACGTCGACGACGGTGACCGCGTCCGCCCCGAGGGTGAGGACGGCGTGCGCCGCCGCGGCCCCGGCTCCGCCCGCGCCGAGCAGCACCACGTGCCGCATGGGCACGCCCGGCAGCCCCCTCCGCATGTTGTGCGCGAAGCCCAGCCAGTCGGTGTTGTGCCCGGTGGCCTTCCCGTCGCGGAACACCACCGTGTTGACCGCGCCGATCGCGGCGGCGGCCGGGGACAGCCCGTCGAGGTGTCCGAGGACGACTTGTTTGCACGGGTGCGTGATGTTGACCCCGGCGAATCCCATCTGCCGAGCCGTGGTGAGCAACCCGGGGGTCTTGGCCACGTCGAGGTTCATCGCGTTCAGATCCAGGAGCCGGTAGAGCAGCCGGAGACCGTGCAGCTCCGCCTCGCGCTCGTGGAGGGGCGGGCTCAGCGACGCTCCGATGCCGGCGCCGATCAGGCCTGTCAGAAACGACGTCTTGCTGTCCATGGCGTGTCACTCCTGGCTTTCGAGGGTCGCTCCGCCGTCGCGGCGGGCCGCGCGGGCCGGTACGGCGAGAGGCTTGCGGTCATGCCCCGGAGGAGCTGTGCGTGACGCTGTCGAAAAGAGGGCCGGCGTCACGCTCGATCAGCGTCGACAGCGGCCTTCCCAGTACGGCGAGGGCGGCGGGCGGGCAGACCCGGCCGCCGCCCGGCCCCCGCAACGTGTGGAGGGCGATGGGCCCCGGCCGGTCGCCCCGGGTGATGAGCCCTGACCGGTCGTCCCGGGTGATGGGCCCCGGCCGGTCGCCCGGCGCCCACCCGAGCACGCGTGGTTCGGCGTACGGGCCGGAGACCGCCAGCGTGCGCATCGGCACCCGCAGTCCGTCGCCGGTGGCCTTGAGCACGGCCTCCTTCCGAGTCCAGTAGACGAGCAGCGCCTCCGGCCGCCGATCGGGCGGCAGCCGGCGGTACGCCGCGATCTCCACCGGCGCGAGGACCTTCTCGGCCAGCGAGCCCGTGTCGACCAGACCGGCTCCGTCCTCGACGTCCACCCCGATCGGGGCGCCCCGCGCGACCGCGCAGACGACGTGGGGACCGGCGTGCGAGAGAGACAGGTGCAGCCCGGTCTGTCCGGGCAGCCACGGCCTGCCGTGCGGGCCGCCGCAGTCCGGGCAGCGGCGTTCGATCCGGACGTCGGTCGGGGCGAGGCCGAGATGGCGGGCCACGGCGAGCCGCATCAGCGCGCACCCGAGCACGAACCTGCGCCGGGCCTGCGGCCGGGTCATCGCGCGGGCCCGGGCGCGTTCCTCGTCGCTCATCAGGCCGTCCCCGCCGTCGCCGACGAGGTCGCGTCCGGTGTGGGCCCACCACACCCGCGCCTCTCCCTCGGCGAGCCCGTCCGCGGGCGTCACCCGACCCCGGCCGCGATGGCGGCGGCCCGCTCGCGCAGCTCGGTCCGGTTGATCTTGCCGACTCCGATCAGCGGCATCGCGTCCAGCAGCTCCAGCCGCTCGGGCAGTTTGTACCGAGCCAGCCCGCGAGACTCCAGATGACGCCGTACGTCGCCCAGGTCGGGCGCGTTCTCGCCGCCCGGCACCAGATACAGGCACACGATCTCGCCGAAGCCGGGGTGCGGCATCGGCACCGCGGCCACCGCGCTCACGCCCGGCAGCTCCTGGACCAGCTCTTCGAGCTCCTCGGCGCAGATCTTCTCGCCGCCCCGGTTGATCACGTTCTTGATCCGCCCGACGACCTCCAGGTTGCCGTCCGGCCGGAGCCGGACCAGGTCGCCGGTGCGGTAGAAGCCGTCCGCGGTGAAGGCCCGCTTCGTGGCCGCCTCGTCGCGGTAGTAACCGGCCACGGTGAAGGGGCCGCGGGTGAGCAACTGGCCGACCTCCCCGGCCGGCACCGGCGCGTCGTCCTCGTCCACGATCACGATCTCGTCGGCGGGAGAGGCCGGGCGTCCCTGGCTGGAGAACACCACCTCATCCGGGTCGTCCAGTCGCGTGTAGTTCGTCAGGCCCTCGCTCATGCCGTACACCTGCTGCACCGAGCAGCCCAGCTCGGCCTTCGCCCGGGCGGCGGTCGGCGCGTCGAGGCGGGCGCCGCCGACCTGGAGGACCTTCAGGCTGGAGACGTCGTACGGCTCCCGCCCGAGCAGGGTGAGCCACTGCTTGACCAGGCCCGGCACGGCGGCGCAGTGGGTCACCCGCTCCTCCTGGACGGTCCGCAGGACCTTGCGGGGGTCCTCCGGGCTGCCGAGGACCACGGTGCCTCCGGCCGCCAGCGTGCCGAGGACTCCCGGATAGGCGAGGACGAACGTGTGGGTGGCCGGCATGACCGCCAGGTAGACGGAATCGGCGGACAGCGCCGCGATCTCCGTGGTGGTGCGGATGACGTAGCCGTAGTCCTCGTGCGTCCGCGCGATCAGCTTGGACGAGCCGGTCGTGCCGCTGGACAGCAGGAACAACGCGACGTCCTTCGGGGACGCCGCGCCCCGGCCCTCGGCGGGCGGGTCGTCGCCGGGCGGGTCACACAGCCCGGTGAGGTCGGCGACGTCCGGTTCGGCGGCCTCGCCGTCCACGACCAGCGTCCTGACGAGATAGGGATGGCGGGGTTTGAGCTTCTGGACCATGCCGAGGTGGTCGAAGCGGCGCACCCGCCGGGGGATCACGATCGACGACGGCCGGACCAGCCCGATGATGCGGTCGAGTTCATACTCCCTGAGGGAGGGGAGGGTCAGCACCGGCGGGGCGCCGAGCCGCATGAGCGCCAGGACGAGGACGACGTACTCGCGGCTGTTGGGCACCTGGACCACGACGGTGTCGCCCCGGTTGACACCCGCCGCCCGCAGCCGCCGTTCGGCCCGCCCGACCAGCGCGGCCAGCTCACCGTAGGTCGTCCGCCGGCCCTCGGCGACGAGCGCGCACCGGTCGGGTGTCGCGCTCCCCCGCGTGAGGATCATCTCGTCCAGCGTCTCGGAGCGCCACAGTCCGGCCTCGCGGTAGCGCCGCGCCCGCTCTTCCGGTATCCGTGGAATGTCGATGAGGTCGAGCCGCAGGCCGGTCATCTAGGCCGCCGCCTCGATCAGCGCGCCGAGCTCGGACAGTGAGAAGTCCTTCGCGTCCCACAGGTCGACCTTGACCCCGAACCGGCGCTCGAGCTCCAGCTCCAGCGACGCCGTCTCGGTGGAGTCGAGGGCGAGGTCCGCACGCAATCTCACGTCCGCCCGGATGTCGTCGGCTTCGACGCCGATGTCGCGCAGGATCTGAGTGAGAGCTTCCATGGCCAACAGCTCACCTCCGTACGAATTAGAACGGTTCGGTGACCAGCCTCAGCCCCAAGACGATCAGCACCGCGCCGGTCGTCCGCTCCAGCCAGCGACGCACGCGCGACCGGGAGAAGATGGGCCGCAGCCAGTTGATGAACCAGATGAATCCCAGGAACCAGCAGCTGTCGAGGATCACCCACATCACCGACAGCAGGATGAACATCGGGAGAGGCGACACGTCGGAGGGGACGAACTGCGGGAGGAACGACACGGCGAAGACCGCGTACTTGGGGTTCGTGACGATCGTCAGCAGTCCTATCCGGTAGTTGTGCCACGCGTCGCCCGCCTTGGGCGCGGGCACGGGGTCCGCCGCTTCCGCCGCCGCTTCCGCCGCCGCGGACGACGGCTCCGGCTCCGACCCCGGCTTGCGGCGCCGGTTCTCCCACAGGGCCTGCGCCCCCAGGTAGAGCAGCACCGCCGCGCCGACCACCCGCAGCACGTCGTACGCGAGCTGCGACGCGGCGAGCAGCCCCGACAGCCCGAACGCGACGGCCAGCCCCCACAGGAAGACCCCGGTCTCGTTGCCGGCGAGCGTCCACACGCTCGCCCTCCTCCCGCCGCGCAGCGTCTGGCGGATGAGGACCGCCGTCGTGGGGCCCGGCACCATGGATCCGAGTAGTACGGCCACCGAGAAGGCGAGCAAGGTTGCCAACATTCAACGCTCCTCGTGTCGAATGATCCTTGTCCCCAGAATGGCAGCCGGTTTCGGAGCGGAGCCATCCCGCCGCGGTGAGGGTCCGGCGCTCCCGCCGCGGTGAGGGTCCGGCGCTCCCGCCGCGGTGAGGGTCCGGCGTTCCCGCGCGCGACGCGGACGGCTACAGCCTCGCCAGGGCCTCTCCGATCGTCTGAACCACGGTGTCCAGTTCGTCCCGGGTGTGGGCGGTGCTGAGGAACCAGGGTTCGAGCGGGTTCGGGTGGAAGTAGAGGCCGGCGTCCTGGCACAGGAGCTGCAGCCTCCGGTGCGCGGCGAAGTCGATGAGTGACACGGCCGCGTCGTAGCGCGGGTCGGTCTCCTGGGGCTTGGTCAGCAGGGCCACCGACATCACCGATCCGCAGCGCGCGATCCGTACGGGACGGTTGGCCGCGGCGAACACCTCGGTCAGCCGTCGCTCCAGATAGGCGCAGTCGGTCTCCAGGGTGTCGTAGACCGAGGGGTTCGCGCGGAGTTTGCGCAGCGTGGCGACCACCGCGCCGACCGCGGCGTGGTTGCCCGCGAAGACGCCCGCGTGGAAGGCCTCGTTGCGGGCGAGCGGCTCCATCATCTCCCTGCTCCCGCCGAACGCCGCGACCGGGAACCCGCCGCCGAGGACCTTCGACAGGATCGTGAGGTCCGGCCGTACGGACAGCAGCTCCTGGGCGCCGCCGAGCGCCACCCGGAAACCGGTGATCACCTCGTCGAAGACCAGCAGGGCGCCGTGCCGGGCGGTCAGGTCGGCGATCCGCTCGACGAAGCCCGGCCGCGGATGCACCACTCCCGCGTTGCCGCAGATCGGTTCGAGGATCACCGCGGCGATCTCGCCGCCGTGCTCGCGGAACACCGCGTCCAGCGCCTCGGGGTCGTTCCACGGGATCTGAAGGGTGTGGGCGAGCGCCTCGGGGATCATGCCGGGCGCGCCGGGGACGGCTCGGGTGCTCCCCTCTCCGTTGTTGGTGATGGCCGCCTTGCGCAGGACGGTCTCGCTCCACCCGTGGTAGTGGCCCTCGAACGTGACCACGAGGGTCCGGCCGGTGACGAACCGGGCCAGCCGCAGGGTGGAGGCGATCGCCTCGCTGCCCGACTGGGCGAACCTGACCTGCTCGATGGTCGGCACGGTGGCGGCTATCAGCTCGCCCGCCTCGTGGTCGAGCCGGTGCGGGATGCCGGTGACGGCGCCGAGCCTGAGCTGGTCCGCGACCGCGCCCAGGATGTCCGGGTCGGCGTACCCGAACAGGTGCGGGCCGTACCCCATGTTCACGTCGACGAGCTCGTTGCCCTCGACGTCCCAGATGCGGCAGCCGCCCGAGCGGTCCAGCACCAGGGGGGTCTGGATGCCCAGGTTGCGCATGTTGCTGCTGCCGCCGCCGGCGATCACCTTCATGGTCGCGTCGAGCAGCTGATCGTTGGTCGCCGGAGCGGTGATGTTCACGGTTGCCTGCGTCATTCGGACCGGCTCCTAGGAGAGAGACGACTTCGACGAGTTTTCGGTGGTTGACGCCGTGACCTCCACGTACGGAGGGTCTGCGGGGATCTCCGCGAGGTCCGCTTCGAACATGACGAAGTCGTCACGGCGGTCGATCTCGGTGAATCTGTTGAACTTGTACGAGGCGTACATCATTCGGTTGCGGCCGGTCTGCACGAACTCGGCCAGCAGGCGGACCCCGGCGTCCCGGGCGAGCCGTTTGATGTGGTTGATCATGATCGTGCCCACGCCGCGGGACATCACCCGGCAGGACATGAGCAGCAGTTTGAGGACCCAGGCCGTCTCGCCCTTCTCCACCAGGGCCAGCCCGATCGTGCCGTACGGGCCGTAGCGGTCCTCCAGCGTGGAGGTGAGCAGCAGGTGCCGGTCGGACACGCGGAACGCGTCGAGCTCGGCGTAGGAGTAGGTGTAACCGGTGGTGTTGAGCTGGTTGGTGCGGACGGTGAGCTCCTCGGCGCGCTGGAGGTCGTCCTCCGTCGCCTCCTTGATGCCGAAACGCATCCGCAGGCTTTCGAGGAACGCCTCCTGCGGGCCGCCGAACTCGGTCTCCGCGGCGTTGCGCTCCATGTCGGCCCGGTACATCACCCGTCGCCGCCGCGAGTCCTCGGTGACGTAGCGGGGGGTGAACTCGGCCCGGCCGGCCAGCGAGGACACCTCCGCCGCGTCGAGGCACAGGACGTCGGGCAGGGCGAAGGCGACCTCCTCCCGTTCGAACGGCTGGTCGTCGATGAAGGCCAGCGTGTCGACGCCGATGTTGAGATCGCCAGCGATCTCCTTCACGGAGGCCGACTTCGCGTTCCAGTTGATCTTCGGGTAGAGGAAGTACTCGTCCAGGCCGAACTCCCTGAGCTTGGCCATGGCCAGGTCGTGGTCGTTGCGGCTGGCGATCGAGTGGAGGATCCCCCGCGCGTCGAGTTCCTTGATAGCGGCCACGGCCTCCGGGATGAGCCGGACGTCGTCGTCCTCCAGGAGGATCCCCCGCCACAAGGTGTTGTCGAGGTCCCACACCAGGCACTTGACCGTCTTGCGAGGTCTGTCCTGAGAACCCATGTCAGTCCTCCCCCGCCCCGGCCTGCGAGACGAGACTCGCGATCGTCGTCTGCTGAATCTGGGTGCTGCCCTCGATGATTTCCGCGATCTTGGCGTCGCGGAAAAGCCGCTGGGCCGATCCGGCGGGATCGCAGCCGTTGGCCCCCTGGATCTGCACCGCGTCGGAGGCCGCCCGGGAGGCGGCGGTGGAGGCGAAGTATTTCGCCATCCACACGGCCGTGACCGCGTCGGGGTGATCGGCGCTCTTGAGTTCCCCGGCCTGCACGCACAGCAGCCGGGCGGCCGACACCGAGGTCGCCATGTCCGTGATCAGGCGCTGGATCAACTGGTGCTTGATGAGCGGAGCGCCGAACTGCCGCCGCTCGCCGGCGTACCGGACGGACGCCTCCAGGCACGCCTGGGCCAGCCCGACCGATCCCCACGCCACGCTGTAGCGGCCGATCTCCAGCGCGTCGGTGGCCACGGCGGACAGGCCGAACCCGACCCGTCCCAGCAGCGCGGTCCGCGGGACGCGGCAGCCGGTGAAGCGCAGCTCCGCGAGCATCGACGCCCTCGTGCCGAGCACGTCGTCGATGGGCACCACGGTCAGCCCCGGAGTGTCCCGCTCCACGAGGAACGCCGCGAAGCGGCCCTCGTCGTGACCGAAGACCAGGAAGACGTCGGCCGCCTGAGCGTAGGTGATCCACTTCTTGGTGCCGTCGAGCACGTAGTGCTCGCCGTCCCGCCGCGCCGTCGTGCCGATGCGCGCGGCGTCGTTGCCGGCCCCGGGCTCGCTCAGCGCGAAGGCCCCGACCCACTCGCCGGAGGCCAGCCGGGGCAGCCATCGTTCGCGCTGCTCCCGGCTGCCCCAGCGCTGGACCGCCCGGCACACCATGCTGTGGACGGTCACGACGCTCCGCACCGACGAGCAGCCCGTGCCGATCGCCTCGTTCAGCAGGCCGAACTCGATCAGGTCCATTCCGCTGCCGCCGTACTCGGCCGGCACGAGGGCGCCGAGATGGCCCGCCTCTCCCAGCGCGGAGATCACGTCGCGGGGAAGTCTCCTGGCGTTGTCCCAGTCGCCGGCGTACGGCGCGATCCGGCTCGCCGTGAACTCCAGGAACGACTCCATGGCCTTGGCGTGCCGGTCCGAGAGAGACTCGACGCCGACCCTCATCGTCGTCGCCCCCATCTCACGAGGCGACCGGTACGGCCCGCTTGCGCGACACGAAGTCCACGAGCGCGTTCACGGACCGGAAGTTGGCGAAGTCCAGGTCCTCGTCCTCCACGGTGATCGCGAACTCCCTCTCGATCATGAGAACGAGCTGCATGACGAACAGCGAGTTCACATATCCGGAGGCGAAGATGTCCTCGTCGTCGGCCAGATCGTGGTTCTTGAAGTGCCCGGCGAGGAATTCGGTGATCTTTGCCTTGACGTCCGTCATTGTCTTCCTTCCGAGATACGCCGCGGGCAGGGCACGGCCCCGACCACGGGCTACCGGTAGTCGTAGAAGCCGCGACCGCTCTTACGTCCGTGAAGGCCGGCGTCGACCATCTGCTTGAGCAGGGGGCAGGGCCGGTATTTGCTGTCGCCGAAGTTCTCGAGAAGCCCCTCGATGGACAGCAGGATCGTGTCCAGGCCGATGAGGTCGGCGGTCTCGAGCGGGCCCATCGTGTGTCCGAAGCACCCCTTGAAGAGCCGGTCGATCTCGGCCGGCTCGGCCACCCCCTCGTGCACCAGGTAGCAGGCCTCGTTGACGGTGAGCATCAGCACGCGGTTGGAGACGAAGCCGGGGGAGTCGGCGACCACGACCCCTTCCTTGCCGATCGCGGCGAGCAGGCTCAGCATCGCCTCGATCGTCTCGTCGCTGGTGTGGAACCCCCGGATCACCTCCACCATGGGCTTGAGCGAGACCGGGTTCATGAAATGGGCGCCGACGATCTTGTCGGGCCGCCGGGTCACGCCGCCGACCTTGGTGATCGGGATGACGGAGGTGTTCACCGCGAACACCACGTGCGGTTTGCACAGGCCGTCGAGCGCCTGGAACACCGGCCGCTTGACGTCCCAGTCCTCGGTCACGTTCTCGATCACGAAGTCGACGCCGGCGACGTCGGCCAGGTCGGTGGTGAAAGCGATGCGGGCGAGCACGGCGGCCCGGTCGGCGGTGCCCATGGAGGCCGAGCCGCCGCTCCGCGAGCTGAGTATCCGCTGGAAGCGCAGGCTCCGCTCGATGGTCTGGCGCGCCCGGTCCAGGGCGTCGGCCGTCACGTCGACCAGGACGACGTCGAACCCCGCCTGGGCGAAGACCTGCGCCACTTCGCTGCCCATGACGCCGGCGCCGATCACGCCGACGGACTTCACATCCGTGTCCATCACGATGCCTCTCGTTCAGATCGACTCATTCGGATCGACTCGTTCGGATCGGCTTCCTAGGCGTCCGCGGGCTCCGCGGTGCCCGCCTTGCGCAGGACGCCCGCCAGGTCGGCGACGGTCAGCGCGTCGAAGATCGCGCCGATCGGCAGGTCGACCGCGAAGGCCGCCCGCAGCCGCGCCACGAGCTGCAGCCCGAGCAGGGAGTGCCCGCCCAGGTCGAAGAAGTGGTCGTGGACGCCGACCTTCTCCACGCCCAACAGCTCCTGCCACAGGCTCGCCAGCCGCTCCTCGACGCCGTCCCGCGGCGCCTCGTACGGCGTGAGCAGATCGGGGCGCGGATGGCGGGCCGCCGGGGTTTCCGACGGCGAGGACTCGGGCAGGCCGGCGTCGTCCGTGTGCCGCGCCTGGGCGATCCCGTCGAGCACCGTGGCCAGGTCGCGCGTGCTCACCAGGACCTGGGGCCGCAGGTCGTGCGCCAGGATCCGTTCGAGCACCTCCGTCCCCTGCCGGGGCGACATGCCGTGGTCGAGGGCGGTCCGCAGGAAGCCGGCCGGCGCGCCGGACCTTCCCCGGCCGTCGCCGGAGACTTCCGGATGCCGGTAGATCTCGACCTCCCCCGGCGTGGCGCGCTCCGCCGCGGTGAGCCGCCCGTCGAGGTCGTGCACCCTCTTGAGCACGAACTGCTCCGCCGCGACCAGCTCGTTGCCGTCCAGGTCGGTGATGGTGACGTCCGAGGTCACGGTCTCCTTGCCGGCCTCGTCGCCGTCCCGGTACACCTGGTGGCTGTAGACGTGCGCCGGGAGCGGAGCGAAGACGCGGATCCGGCCGTACGAGATCGGGATGCGGAACTCCTTGGCGACATGCAGTCCCACGAACGCGGTCGAGATGTCCATGAGCGCCGGGTGGAGCCCCAGGTCGTCCAGGTCGGAGGCGAACGCCGGCGGCAGCGCGAGCCGGGCCAGGAACTCGCCGTCCCCCGCCCACATGCGTTCCAGGCAGCGTGACCGCGCCCCGAACCCCATCGGGCCCTCGTGCTCCGGGCTCCCCAAGTCGCGCATGCCGGGACGCGCGACGAGCGTCTCGATGTCGAGCCGCCGGCGTCCCGCCGGTCCGAGAGGCGCCACCCGGCCCGAGGAGTGGAGCTGCCAGCGGGCGGACCCGTCGGCGTCGAGGTCGTCCCTGCTGCTGACGACGGCGTACCGCGCCCCGTCCCCGCCGTCCCGTTCGAGCACGACGCGCACCTCGACCCGGCCGTCCTCGGGCACCACGATCGGGGTGTAGAAGGTCACGTCCGTCAGCTCGACCCCGTGCTCGTGGCCGCGGTCGTCGGCGAAGGCGGCGCGGACGAGCTCCAGGTGCCCGACTCCCGGCACGACCGGACGGCCGAGCATGCGGTGCTCGTCCACCAGCCAGGACCCGGCGTCGAAGTAGCCGACGTAGACCGAGTGCCGGTCGTCGGCGGCCAGCCGCCCGTCGAGGAAGGGATGGCGCATCTCGCGGTCGAGACCCGGCCCGCCCTCGGCTCCGCCGATGACGCGGGCGGCCATGCCGACCTCCCGCCAGGCGTCCCAGTTGATCGAGACGACCGGCCACCGCCCGGCCTCCTCGTCGTGGTGCGCCAGGGCGTCCAGGAAGGCGTTCGCCGCGCAGTAATCCACCTGGCCGACGCCGCCGGTGACGGCGATGCCCGACGAGCACATCACGAGGAAGTCCAGCGCGAGCGGCTCGCAGACTCGGCGCAGCGTCAGCGCGCCCAGCACCTTCGGCGCCAGGACGGCGACGGCCTCGCCGGGGTCCTTGAGCTGGATCAGCCCGCCGCCGGGCACTCCGGCGGCGTGGACGACGCCGTGGACGGCGCCGAACCGCTCGACCGCCTCCCGGACGACCTGGCTCATCCGCGCGTCGTCGGTGACGTCGGCCTGCGCCACCACAACGGTCGCGCCGGCGCTCTCCAGCCGCCGCACCGCCCTGACGCGGTCGGCGACCGGATCTCCGGCCGGACGGCCGGCCCACTTCGGCCACTCCTCGCGCGGCGGCAGCCCCGACCTCCCCACCAGCACGAGGTTCGCCCGTACGGTCTCGGCCAGATGGGTGGCGAGGGACAGCCCGATGCCGCCGAGCCCGCCGGTGATCAGGTAGGTGCCGCCGGTCCGGAAGAGCCCCTCGCGGGCGGGCCGGTCCAGCCTGACCGGGCGGAAGATCTGTGCCCAGCGGCGTCGCCCGCGCAGCGCGAGGACCTCCACGCCGGTGTCGGACCGGATCGGCCTGTCCATCTCGGCGAGGAGCCGATCGGCGGTCCGCAGCGCCGCCGCGGCGTCGGAGGGCGTGCCGACGTCGATTGCGCGGCAGGCGACGGAGGGGTTCTCCAGGGGCCACACCCGGCACGGCCCGAGGGCGAGGGCCTTGCCGGGCTGCGACCGCTCGGCCTCGGCGAAGGCGTGCGCCCCGCTGGAGATCACCGACACCTCGATCGCCTCGGCGCGGGCCTGCCTGCCGACCGCCTGGGCCAGGGACACCAGGCCGGCGAACCCGTCCCGCAGCGCGGCCTCGACCGCGGCGCGGCCCGCCGGGTCGTCCAGCTCCTCGCCGACCAGCCAGAGGTGGGCGATCCTGGTGGGCGCGTCCTCCTCGCCCAGGCGGCGCAGCAGCTCGTCGTAATGGTCGCCGTTGCCCGGATCGATCAGGTACGAGCCGTCGTCGCGGGCGGTGAAGTCCTTCCCGCGCCGCACCACGACCACCCGTTCACCCCGCTCGGCCAGCCGCCGTACGAGCCGGTCGCCGACGCCGAGGTCGTCGGCGAAGACCAGCCAGCGGGCAGGCTCCCGGTCTTCGGCGGCCGGCGTCAACGGCGGCAGGGCCTCCCACTCGGGCACGTGGAACCAGTCGGCGAGCTCGCGCCGCCCGTCCGGCGGCGCGGGAGCGCGCGTGTCCTTGTCCCGCGTCTCGTGGGCCGTCTGCGCGGGCCAGTAGCGGCGGCGCTGGAACGGATAGGTCGGCAGCACGGCGCGGCGCCGTTCGGGCTGCACGCGGTCCCAGTCGAGGTCCACCCCGGTCAGCCACAGCTTGCCCGTGGTGGACGCGAGGACCTCCGCGTCCGTACGGGGGTCGTAGACGCCGGGCAGCGAGGGCAGGACCAGCGCACCGGGGTCGGCGTCGAGGGGCCGGGCCTGCTGCGCGAGCATCCCGAGCGACTGGCCCGGCCCGACCTCCAGCAACACCCTGCCCCGCTGCTGCCAGAGCTTCTCCACGCCGGCCCCGAACCGTACGGCCTGGCACATGTGCCGCGCGTAGTAGGCGGGGTCGACGGCGTCGGCGTCGGTGATCCAGTCACCCGTGACGTTGGACAGGTACGGAATGGCGGGCCGCCGCCGGGGGACCGCCTCGACCTGTTCGATGAAAGCGGCCGTCAGCGGCTCCATCATGCCGGAGTGGAACGCGTGGGTGGTGCGGAGCTGGCGGGCCGCCAGGCCGTCCCCGGTGAGGCGCGCCTGAAGCTCGTCGACGGCGGGCGTGGGACCGGCGACGACGCACAGGTCGCTGCCGTTGATCGCGGCGAGCGACAGCTCCGCCCCGAGCAGCGGCCGCACCTCCTGCTCGGGCAGCTGCACGGCGAGCATCGCCCCGCCGGGAAGCCCCTCGATCAGGCGGGCGCGCTCGGCGACCAGGTGCAGCGCGTCCTCCAGTGAGAACACCCCGGCCAGCGTGGCCGCGACATACTCGCCGAGGCTGTAGCCGATCAGCGCGTCCGGCTCGACCCCCCGCGACAGCCAGAGCTGCGCCAGGGCGTATTCCACGGCGAACATCGCCGGCTGCGCGTACCGGGTCTCGTCGAGCGTGACGCGCTGGGCGGCCCGGTCGTCCTTCCGGCGGCCGAGCATCGCCCGCAGGTCGGGCCCGGCCGTCTCGCCGCCGGTGTCGCGCCGGGTGCCCTCGGGGAAGAAGAGCACGGGGGCGAGATCCAGGCCGGAGCGCTCGCGCAGCAGCTCCAGGCAGCGGTCGAGCTCGCGGCGGAACACCGGCTCCGACTCGTGCAGCCCGCGGCCCATGTCCACGTACTGCTCGCCCAGGCCGGGGAACATGAACGCCACCCGACGGCGCGGGCCGGTCGCGCGGAACCCGTGGACGTGCCGCGGGTCGCCGCTGCGCAGCGCCTCGATCGCCTGCTCCCGGCTGCGGGCGAGGACCACCCTGCGATGGTCGAGGGCGTGCCGCCCGACCTGGAGCGTACGGGCGACCTCGGCCAGATCGGCGTCCGGGTGGCTTTCGAGATGGTCGGCCAGCCGTTGCGCGGCGGCGTCCAGGGCCGTCGCGTCGGCGGCGGACAGGGGCAGCACCCGCCAGGCCGCCGGCCGCGCGGAGGCGTCCTCGTCCCGGGTGGCGGGCGGCGCCTCCTCCAGCACCAGGTGGACGCCGGTGCCTCCCATGCCGAAGGAGCTCACCCCCGCCCTGCGGGGCGTGCCGTCGCTCTCCCAGGTCATGAGTTCGGTGCTGACGCGGAAGGGGGAGCCGGCGAAGTCGATCCGCGGGTTCGGCGTCGAAAAGTGCAGGCTGGGCGGGATCTCCCGGTTCTCCAGCATGAGGATGGTCTTGATCAGGCCGGAGATCCCCGCCGCCGCGTGGGTGTGCCCGATGTTGGTCTTGACCGAGCCGATGTAGCACCTGCCGTTCGACCAGCCGCTCGCGCGGAACGCCCGGGTGAGGGCGTCGACCTCGATCCGGTCGCCCAGCGGCGTGCCGCTGCCGTGCGCCTCGACGTAGCCGATCGTGTCGGGGGAGACGCCGGAGCGGTCGAGCGCGGTCTGGATGATCCGCGACTGGCCCATCACGCCCGGCGCGGAGAACCCCACGCGGTCCGCCCCGTCGTTGCCGGCCGCCGACGCCTTGATGACCGCGCGGATCCTGTCGCCGTCCGCCAGCGCGTCCTCCAGCCTCTTCAACACGACCAGCCCGGCCGCCTCACCGGGCACCGTGCCCTCGGCGGCGGCGTCGAAGGCGCGGCAGC
This sequence comes from Microbispora rosea subsp. aerata, assembly GCF_014647835.1. Taxonomy (GTDB): domain Bacteria; phylum Actinomycetota; class Actinomycetes; order Streptosporangiales; family Streptosporangiaceae; genus Microbispora; species Microbispora aerata. Next base: position 61,561 of record NZ_BMPY01000026.1, on the reverse strand, counting down.
GGCCGTCCGGCGAATAGATGCCGCCGGCGTGGTGGAGATAGCCGTGCGGCTCGCCCGAGCGGATCGTCACCCCGCCCGCCAGGGCGAGATCGCACGACCCCGACAGCAGCGACTCGCAGGCGAGGTGGACGGCGACGAGCGAGGTGGAGCACGCGGTCTGCACGGAGACCGAGGGACCGGTGAGCCCGAGTTTGAAGGAGATCCGGGTGGCCAGATAGTCCGCGTCGTTCGAGACGCCCGACATGAACTGCTCCGCCGCGCCGGCCGCGGCCGGGAGCAACGAGGCGTAGTCGTTCTTGTAGGAGCCGGCGAAGACGCCCACCCGGACGCCGGCGCGCTTGGGGTCGTAGCCGCTGTCTTCCAGCGCCTCCCAGGCGCACTCCAGCATGACGCGGTGCTGCGGGTCCATGGCGGTGGCTTCCCTGGGATTGATCCCGAAGAAATCCGCGTCGAACAGCTCGGAATCGGTGAGCACGCTCTGCGCCGGGACGTAGTCGGGGTCCTCGCGGAGTTTCCGGGGCACGCCGACGGCGTCCATTTCCTCGGGCGAGATAAACGTAATCGACTCTGTTCCGCGTTTTAGCTGCTGCCAGAACTCGGCGGCGTTCGCGGCTCCCGGGAAGCGGCATCCGATGCCGATTATCGCAATTTCATGGTCATTCGCGTTGCCGGACAACAAATGCCCCCTCCGGATGAAACGAAACCGCGTCATACGGGCATGGGCACCCGTGCACGTGAATCACGGGGCCGGTCTTGCGCCACTATGAGAGGCTACGGAGCGCTCCGCACAGGCTCCGCCCAGAACGCGCACACAAACTGCACAGGAACCACGGGCCCGAACCGCCATATCATTCGCGAGCAGCGGAAACGGGCCGCATTCCGGCCCGTCGAGCGGACGGCTGCGAACCGGTCACCCGGAAACTCGATTCCGCTCCCCCCGGGACTTCGACTCGGAAATCAAAAACCGGCACTTCGGACGCGCCTTATTCACTTTGCGGGGTGTCGCGGTCACCGCCCGCGACCCTTGTCGCGACAGGCCGAGGCGGCCGTATCAGCATTTGAGAGAATCGAGAGTCAGTCTTGAGATTACAGTCGGTCAAGGCGAAGATTCGATGCGGAGCGAAGTGAATCGGAAACGAGGAGTCCTCGGGGGGATGTCATGATGTTTCGCGTCCTTGGACCGGTCACCGTCACCCACGGCAACTCTTCATGGTCGCCCGGCCCTCGTAAAACACGCGAACTTCTCACGGCTCTACTACTCGACTGTCAGCACCCGGTGCCCGCACGACAGCTGATCGAAGCGCTCTGGGACCGGCCGACGCGTAACCCTGAATCGAATCTGCGCACGCACGTAGCCGCCCTGCGGCGTGCGCTGGCCAAAATCAGCCCGGAACTCAGAGGCCGTGTCGTCACGCACAGCAAGATGCTCTATTCGCTCGATATACGGTCCGGAGAGCTCGACGCCATGCAGTTCGCCATGCTGTCGCGGAAAGGCAGGGCGGCCCTGTCCCAGGGCGACCTCTGCACCGCGGCCGAGCTTCTGCGCGAGGCGCTCGCCCTGTGGCGGGGGCCGGCCGGCGTCGACGTACGCACATCCGAGTATCTCGACCACCGCCTCGGCATCCTCGACGAGCAGCACATGGCCACGATCGAGGACCTGGCCGACGTCCAGATCGCCCTCGGCGCGTTCCCGGAGGCGATCGAGGCGCTCCGGTGGCTTCTGTCCGACAACCCGCTGCGCGAGCGCGCCTGGAGCGCCCTGATCCGCGCGCAATATCTGGTGGGCGACACCAGCGGCGCGCTCTCGACGTACGAGCAGGCGCGCAAGACGATCAGGGACGAACTCGGCAGCGACCCGTCCCCCGGGATGCGTCTCATGCACGAGGCGATCCTGCGGCACGACGCCGAGATCCTCCGGCTCGGCAACCTCGCCCTCGCGCAATGAGCGATCACCGTGCGGCGCGCCTTCCGGCGGTCACCCGGATCGGTGCGTGAGCGCGGGCACGCGAATGGGCAGTCCCCGCCACATCGTGCGGGGACTGCCCCTCGGGTGCTCCAGGTGTTTCCGGTGTCACGGTTTCCCGCTATGCCGGTGTCCGGGTGCGCAGGTGTGCGCGGTCGCTCCGGCGACGGCCGCGTGATCGCGGTGCGGCGACCCGCCCGCCGAACCATCCGCGCGCGCTTCGCCCCAGCCCCCGGCAGGGTCATGACCTCCGGATGGGCGCCGGCTGCGCTGCGCCCGGACCGAATCGAGGGGCGCGTTCCCCTGCCTGCCCGGCCGGTCCGGCTGCGACAAGCGCCTGCGCAAGGCGTCCGGCCTGGTCCTGCACATGATCCGGATGCTCGCCGGTTTCGGCGTCACTGAGGGCGGGCGCGATGCCGCGCTCGGGACGCGGGCGCGAGATCCGGCCGGGTCTCCACCGCCTCGTCGTTCTTCTGGAGCGCGGCGGCGAGGGCGCTGCGGTCTTTCGCCACCCGTAGATCTCGGACCCTCGCCCTGTCTCCGCAGGTGACCCTTGGACTCGATCGTTCAGCCGGGGACGATGAGGCCGCGCTGGTAGGCGCGGACCAACCGGCGGGGCACCAGGAGTTCGCGTCCGTTCACGGTGATCGGCACCAGGTCGGGGGGAGTCGCCTTCCACCGGCTGCGGCGGTGCCGGGTGTTGCTGCGCGAGGTTCTGCGCTTGGGCACGGCCATGATCACCAGCTCGCTTTCGTCACGCCCGGCAGCTCGCCCCGATGGGCCATCTGACGGAACCGGATCCGGGACAGCCCGAACGTGCGCAGATAACCACGTGGGCGGCCGTCGACGGAATCACGGTTGCGCACTCGTGTCGCGCTCGCGTCCCGCGGCTGGCGCGCCAGCTCGCGTACGGCCGCCGCCCGTTCCTCCGGAGTGCCGGTGCGTACGATCCTCTTCAGTTCCGCACGCCGCTCCGCGTAGCGGGCGACCACGGCCTTGCGCCTCTCGTTGGCGGCGATCTTGCCCTTGCCGGCCATCAGATCTTCTCTCCCCGGGCTCGGATCCGGGCGACCGCGGCCTCGATGCCGATCTTGTCGATGGTTTTGATCGCCTGAGTGCTGAGCGTGAGCCGTACGTGGCGGTTCTCGCTGGGCAGCCAGTAGCGCCGGTGCTGAATGTTGGGGTTCCACCGCCGGCGGGTGCGCCGGTGGGAGTGGGAGACGCGGTTGCCGAAGACCGGCGCGGCTCCCGTGAGCCGGCAGCGCGCGGACATCAGGCCCTCCCGTAACGCTGGTTGAACCGCTCGACCCGGCCGGCGGTGTCGAGCACTCGGCTGCGCCCGGTGTAGAAGGGGTGGCTCGCCGAGGAGACGTCGACGTCCACCACCGGGTAGGTGTTGCCGTCCTCCCACTCGATCGTCTTGTCGCCGCTGATGGTCGAGCGGGTGAGGAAGGCGAACCCGGCGCCCGGGTCGCGGAAGACGACCGGGTGATAGTCGGGGTGGATGCCCTTTTTCATCGTTCCTCCCGGAAGGCGACGTGCCTGCGGATGATCGGGTCGTACTTGCGGAGCGTGAGCCTGCCGGGGTCGTTACGGCGGTTCTTGCGGGTCACGTACGTGTAGCCGGTCCCCGCGCTCGATCGCAGCTTGACCACGGGGCGTAGCTCGTTTCTGGCCATGGGCCGCTCCTGTCTCGTCGTCGGTCTGTGTAATGATAACGATAATCATTTCCATTCCCGGCCATCCGGAGGCCCTCATGTCCACCCCCGTCGTCCTGGTCGCGGGCCTGCACGGCGCTGCTCGCTCAGCCGTCGTCGATCGTCTTCTGCGCGACCATCCCGGCTCCGTCGCCGTTCACCACGATCTGCGGGAGGTGACCACCGGCCGGGTGGAGCGCGTGGTGCGCGACGCCTCCGCCGTGCTCGATCTGGCCGACGTACGGCTCGCGCACGGCTGTGTCACCTGCACCGTCCGGGAGGACCTGCTGCCTCAGCTGGTGCGGCACGCCGCCACCGCGTCGCTGCTCGTGGTCGATCTGTGGGACTCGGTCGAGCCGCGCTCGGTCGCCGAGGCTCTCGACTGCGAGGAGGCCCACGACATCCTGCGGCTGACCTGCGTGCTGACCGCGCTGCACGCCGAGCACATGCCCGTCGACATCACCCGCGGCGACCGCCTGGCCGAGGCCGGCCTGCGGGCCGCGGCCGTTGACCAGCGCTATCTCGCGGAGGTCCTGACCCGGCAGATCGAGTACGCGACCGCCCTGGCCTTGCACGGCGGTGACGAAGAGGACGTGGAGCTCTCCCGCGCCGTGCTCGCCCACCTCGCGCCCTGCACCCCGGTTTTCGCCGAGTCGCTGCCGGACGTGACCGGCGCCCGGCTGTGCTCGCGGGAACTGGGCGAACGCGTCGACCCCGCCACCGCCCGGCTTCCCTGCGATGCGAAGACCGACGAGATCACCACGGTCGTCTGGCGCCGGCTGCGCCCGCTGCACCCCGCCCGTCTGTTCGAGGCCGTGGACGAGCTGGTCACCCGATCGGTCCGCTCACGCGGGCGGTTCTGGCTGGCCAACAGGCCGAATCGGATGCTCGCCTGGGACGCGGTCGCCGGCGTCGTGTCGGTCGAGGACGCCGGCCCGTGGCTGGCCGCGCTGCCGGAGGCCGCCTGGGACATGGTCTCGCCCGCCCGCCGCGCGGCCGCCGGCCTCGACTGGGACCACATCACCGGCGACCGCGTCCAGCACCTGGTGTTCACCGGGCCCGACCTCGACCGGGAGCACTTCCACCGCCTGCTCGACTCCTGTCTGCTCACCGAGGAGGAGGCCCTGGCGGGCTCCGACGCGTGGGCCGGCTACGACGACCCCTTCGCCCACATCCTCGACATCAAGGAGATCGCATGAATCCTCGCCGCGCCCTTCGCGGGAAGAGCAACCCGCTGCGCGGGGTGAGCTACATCGACTACAAGGACACCGATCTGCTGCGGAAGTTCATCTCCGACCGCGGCAAGATCCGCAGCCGCCGCGTCACCGGCGTCACCGTGCAGCAGCAACGCCAGATCGCCCGGGCCGTCAAGAACGCCCGCGAGATGGCGCTGCTTCCGTACGCCTCCCGGCCGCGCTCCTGAACGACGCGGCGCTCCCGATCGACGCCGCGTTTCCGATCGGTACGGCGTTCCCGATCGGCGCGGCGGACGGTGCCGTCGGACGTCGGCCGTCCCTTGGCGACGTCCGCCGACCGGGAAGACCCCCGTCCCGCTCGAATGAAGACCATCTATCTCCAAGGATCGACGTGACCCCCTCCTCCCTCCGTAGTTCCTCCCTGCTCGTCCTCGCGGGCCTGGCCTCCGCGCTGCTGACCGGCTGCGGCGGCTCGTCTTCTCCCACGGCGTCTCCCGAGCCGACCGCGAGCGCGGTCGCCGTGGTGACCTCCACCAACGTGTACGGCGACATCGCCCGGCAGATCGGCGGCGACAGGGTCGCGGTGACCTCGTTCATCGCCGGCCCCGACCAGGACCCGCACTCCTACGAGGCCAACCCGCAAAACCAGCTCGCCCTGTCCAAGGCCAAGGTGATCATCGAGAACGGCGGCGGTTACGACGACTTCATGGACCGGATGCGCGACGCCTCCGGCAACACCTCGGCCCAGGTGCTGAACGCGGTCGAGATCTCCGGGAAGACCGCGCAGGACGGGGAGGAGCTCAACGAGCACGTCTGGTACGACCTCCCGTCCGTCGCGCGGCTGGCCGACTCCATCGCCGCCGCGCTGGGCAAGGCCGACCCCTCCGGGGCCGCCGTCTTCATCGCCGGCGCCGAGGCCTTCAAGCAGCGGCTGAAGCCGCTGGAGGAGCGGGAGGCGTCCATCGCCCAGTCCGCGAAGGGCGCCGCCGTCGCGATCACCGAGCCGCTCCCGCTGTACCTGATCGAGGCGTGCGGCCTTACCAACGCCACCCCCGAGGAGTTCAGCGAGGCCGTCGAGGAGGGCGGCGACGTCTCCCCGCGCGTGCTGCGGGACACCCTGGCGCTGTTCACCGGCAAGAAGGTGCGGGCCCTGGTCTACAACTCCCAGACCGCCGGCCCGGAGAGCGAGAAGGTTCGCGAGGTGGCGACCGGCAACGGCATCCCCGTCGTCCCGGTCACGGAGACCCTTCCCTCGGGGCAGGACTACATCGGCTGGATGGCCGCCACCCTCGACACGCTCGGAAAGGCCCTGGGCCGATGACCCGGGTTTCACCACGCGAGGCCCCGCGCGCGTTTCGCGGTGCGGACGGCGCCTCAGTGATCGAGCGTACGAACGTCGAGGTGCCGGAGGCCGCCTCCGGGACACCCGTCGTCCTGAGTTTGACCGATGCGGAGCTGCGCCGTGGTGAGCGCGTGCTGTGGTCCGGGCTGGATCTGGAGCTGCGCCGCGGCGAGTTCGTCGCCGTGCTGGGGCCCAACGGGTCAGGCAAGACCAGCCTGCTGCACGCCGTCTTGGGCCGGCTGCCTCTGTCGGCCGGGTCCCTGCTGATCGACGGCCGCCCGCCCCGGCGGGGCAGCCGCCTGATCGGCTACATCCCCCAGCGGCGCGCCGTCGCCCCGCACGTGCCGCTGCGCGCCCGCGACCTGGTGCGGCTCGGCGTGGACGGCCATCGCTGGGGCCCGCCCCTCGGCGGCAGAGGGCCGCGGCGTCGCATCGACGAGCTGCTGACCGAGGTGGGCGCGCACGCGTACGCCGACGTGCCGCTCGGCCTGCTGTCCGGCGGCGAGCAGCAGCGGGTGCGCATCGCCCAGGCCCTGGTCACCGATCCGGCCATCCTGCTGTGCGACGAGCCGCTCCTGTCGCTCGACCCGCATCACCAGAACGCGATCGTCGACCTGCTCGACCGGCGGCGGCGCGCGCACGGCACCGCGGTCCTCTTCGTCACCCACGAGCTCAACCCGGTCCTGCCGCTGGCCGACCGCGTGCTGTACCTCGCCGGGGGCCGGTTCCGCGTCGGCACGCCCGACGAGGTGATGACGTCCGCCGTCCTGTCCGAGCTGTACGGCGGCCGGGTCGAGGTGATCCGGGCCGACGGCCGCTACCTGGTCGCCGGCGCCCCCGTTCCGTACCATCCCGATCCCGCCGGAGGCGTCCGATCATGAGCGGCGGCATCTGGGACCAGATCTTCAACTACGACGACTACGGGCAGGTGCTTGCCCTCGTCGCCAACTCGATCGTCGCGGCGGCCGTGCTCGGCGTGGTCGGCGGCCTGATCAGCACATTCGTGTTGATGCGGGACCTGGCCTTCGCCGTGCACGGGATCGCCGAGCTGTCCTTCGCCGGCGCTGCTGCCGCGCTCCTGCTCGGGGTGAACGTGGTGGCGGGCTCCCTCGCGGGATCGGTCCTGGCCGCCGCGGTCATCGGCGTCCTGGGCGTGCGCGCCCGGGACCGCAACTCCGCCATCGGCGTCCTGATGCCGTTCGGGCTGGGACTGGGCGTGCTGTTCCTGTCGCTCTACAAGGGCCGTGCCGCCAACAAGTTCGGGCTGCTCACCGGGCAGATCGTGGCCGTGGACACGCCGCAGACGGCCTGGCTGATCGGCGTGTCGGTCGTCGTCCTGCTCGTCTTGGCGGTCGTCTGGCGTCCGCTGACCTTCGCCAGCCTCGATCCCGACGTCGCCGCCGCGCGCGGCGTGCCCGTACGGGCTCTGTCGCCCGTGTTCACCCTGGTGCTGGGCCTCGCCGTGGCGACGACCATCCAGATCGTCGGCGCCCTGCTGGTGCTCGCCCTGGTGGTGACCCCGGCGGCCGCCGCCACCCGGGTGACCGCCTCCCCTCGCCTGATCCCCCTGCTCAGCGTCGTGTTCGCGGTCGTGTCCGTGGTCGGCGGCATCCTCATCGCGGTGGGCGGCGGCATCCCGATCAGCCCGTACGTCACCACCATCGCCTTCGTCATCTACCTGGCCTGCCGTGCCGTCGGCGCCGTACGCGCCCGCAACGGTTGGGCGCGCAGACCTCCGGCGGTGGTCGCCGGCTGAGGCGACGGCGGGGGTTCGGGTCACGCCCGCCCGGCTCGCGGGGCCGTCGCCGCGGTGTGATCTCCCCGCCGCGGTCGCAGGTTTCAGGTCACGCCCGCCCGGCTCACGGGGCCGTCGCTGCCGTGGATCTCCCCGCCGCGGTCGGCAGGTTTCAGGTCACGCCCGGCCGTGCGCGCCCAGCCCCTTTCGGGGCGACGGCAACGCCACGCACGGCAGGGTCGTGATCTGTCAGACGCGGTCGTCCGTACGGCCGCGGTAGCGCATCCTGATCTTGATGTCGCCGTCGCCGTGGCGTTCGACGTCCCGCAGGCCGAGGCGCCGGTAGAGAGCGTGAGCGCGGTGGTTGACCGCCAGCACGTCCAAGACCAGGTCGTGTCCCTGCCGATCGGCTTGACGCAGGAGCTCGGTGATGAGGTGGGTGCCGATGCCACGTCCCTGATATTCGGGAAGGATCTCGATCCGGCCCAGGTAGATCTCCGTGGGGCCGTGATCGACGCTGAGCATGCCGACGTCGGCTCCGTCGGCTGTGACGATCCGCGTGTTCGCGGGGTCGAACACGTGCGCGTGATGGTCCCGCTGGTCCTGCTCGTCCCATCCCCAGATCGCGGCGACGACGTCGCCCATGGCGGCCTTGTGCAACTGGAAGCAGAACTCGTAGTCGGCGTCTGTGGCCGGTCGCAGCCCGATCGTGGTCACGGGACCTCCTTCACACCCGTGATCGATCATCCCGGCCGAGGGCGGGGCGTGGCATCGGACCGGCCGACGCCGACGGAAAACCCCTGTTCGCCGTGTCGCGCTCGCACCCGATTGCATGATCATGCATTCCGGTGTATATATTCTACTCGTGTCCAAGGTGCTCACTTCTCTGCCTGTCGGCGAGCGTGTCGGGATCGCCTTCTCCGGTGGTCTCGACACTTCGGTAGCGGTCGCGTGGATGCGGGAGAAGGGTGCAGTGCCGTGCACCTACACCGCCGACGTCGGCCAGTACGACGAACCTGACATCGCCTCGGTGCCCGGGCGTGCCACCGCGTACGGCGCGGAGGTCGCCCGGCTGGTCGACTGCCGGGCGGCCCTGGTCGAGGAGGGGCTCGCGGCTCTGGCCTGCGGGGCGTTCCACATCAGGTCCGGTGGCCGCACATACTTCAACACCACCCCGCTCGGGCGGGCCGTCACCGGCACCCTGCTGGTGCGCGCGATGCTCGAGGACGGCGTGCAGATCTGGGGCGACGGCTCCACCTTCAAGGGCAACGACATCGAGCGGTTCTACCGTTACGGCCTGCTCGCCAACCCCTCCCTGCGGATCTACAAGCCGTGGCTGGACGCCGACTTCGTCAACGAGCTCGGCGGCCGCAAGGAGATGTCCGAGTGGCTGCTCGCCCGCGGGCTGCCCTACCGGGACAGCGTGGAGAAGGCCTACTCCACCGACGCGAACATCTGGGGCGCGACGCACGAGGCCAAGTCCCTCGAGCATCTCGACACGGGCATCGAGATCGTCGATCCCATCATGGGCGTGCGCTTCTGGGACCCCGACGTCGAGATCGCGACCGAGGACGTCACGATCGGCTTCGAGCAGGGGCGTCCGGTGACGATCAACGGCAAGGAGTTCCCCTCCGCCGTCGACCTGGTGCTGGAGGCCAACGCCATCGGCGGCCGGCACGGCCTGGGCATGTCCGACCAGATCGAAAACCGGATCATCGAGGCCAAGAGCCGGGGCATCTACGAGGCGCCGGGCATGGCGTTGCTGCACGCGGCCTACGAGCGGCTGGTCAACGCGATCCACAACGAGGACACCCTCACGGCCTACCACGTCGAGGGGCGGCGGCTGGGCAGGCTGCTCTACGAGGGCCGCTGGCTGGACCCGCAGGCGCTGATGCTGCGCGAGTCGCTGCAGCGCTGGGTCGGCATGGCGGTGACCGGGCAGGTGACCCTGCGCCTGCGGCGCGGCGAGGACTACTCCGTGCTGGACACCTCCGGGCCGGCGTTCAGCTACCACCCGGACAAGCTCTCCATGGAGCGCACCGAGGACTCCGCCTTCGGCCCGACCGACCGCATCGGCCAGCTCACGATGCGCAACCTGGACATCGCCGACTCCCGCGCCAAGCTGGAGCAGTACGCCAGGCTCGGCATGGTCGGCACTCAGCAGCCGGCGCTGATCGGTGCCGCGCAGGCGGCCTCGACCGGGCTGATCGGCGCGATGCCCGAGGGCGGCGCCGAGGCGATCGCCTCGCGTGGCGAGGCCTCCACCGAGGACGAGCTGCTCGACCAAGCCGCCATGGAGCTGGGCACCGACTGACACCCACGACCAGGCCGCCCGGCACGCCGGGCCGCCCGGCACGTGAACCCAGCACAGGCGTTCAGCAAGTTGAGCCCAGCAGGGTCAGCTCAGCGCGGGGCGTTCAGCAAGGCGAGCCCAGCACGTGACACAGCCGCACCTTCCGCTCCCGGCTCCGGCGACAAGACGCTGGGGCCGGAGCCGGTCCGCCGCCCAAGCGGCTTGGAAAGCGGGCTGGCACCCGAATGGTCGAAGACAGATCAGACGGCAACCGTCGAAGACAGGTCAGACGGCGACCTCGAAAGGTCCGACCGGAGAAGACCACCGAGTGGGGTGTTCACAAACCTTGCTGGGTCTGTCGCTGCGCCGACAGGAAGCCTTCGGTCCTCGCGAAGCCCGCTTCGCCGGGCTTTCGCTGCGGTCTTCGCTCTCGTCCGCTCCGCTCCCTTCACTACGTGAATGGTGGTGGACGACGCGCTAGACGCGGACGCGGGGATTCAAGATCTCGGTGATCCGGATGAATCCGTCGGTCCCATGGCCCTGCCCGATGGCGCGGCGTGCCCAGCCCTCGGCCGCGCGCATCACACTCGCGTCGATGCCGTGCGCCTCGGAGGTGTGCACGATGTGGGCCATGGACGAAGCCGCCGAGGTGATCGGGTTGCCCTCGCCTGAGAACCCGCCGCTGTCCACTTCCGCCGCCGCCTGCTCGAAGATGGGCGGGATGATCGCGCCGATGCCCTTGGCGAACGGCGCCAGCTCCCGCGCGCTCACTCCCTCGGCCCGCGCCACCGCCAGCGCGTGCGCGTAGCCCGCCATCGCGGTCCAGAAGACGTCGAGCAGTGCGATGTCGAAGGCCGCCGCACGGCCGATCTCCTCCCCGAGATGGGTGTGCGTGCCGCCGAGGACGTCCAGCACCGGCCGGTGCCGCCGGTAAAGCTCCTCGGGACCGCAGTGGAGGAACACCGCGGCCGGGGTGCCTATGGTCGTGGTCGGCGTCATGATCGCGCCATCGAGATATCCGATGCCGTGCTCGGCCGCCCAGGCCGCGGTGCTCCGGGCACGTTCGGGCGTGTCGGCGGTCAGGTTCACGAGCGTGCGTCCCCTGAGCGCGTCGGCGACCGCGTCGCGTCGGATGACGGCGTCCGCCGCGTCGAGCTCTCGCCGGCGACACCTGGCGCACTCCCGTCATGTTCCTCGTCGGGATCGGCGCGTTGCTGAGTTGCTGACCGAGGTGTGGGCGTACGGCACGTGAAGGAGACGCACTACCTGCGGCAGTACATGGCCCAGCTCAGGCGCAAGCTGGTGGAGGAGCCCACCCGGTCCCGTCCGCCTGATCACCGAGCCGGGCATGGGCTACCGCTTCGTGCTGTAACCGCCGCGGCGCGGAGCCCGGTCGCCGGAGGGCCGGAATGTCGGTGGCGTGCGGAAGAATCGGTCTCATCATGACCACCACCACCGCGCCGATCGAGGTGCCTGCCCGTTCCCTGCCGGTCGAGCTGGTCGACGGTCCCGGGGGCAGGCTCTATCTGCTTCCCTTCGCGCCGCTCACCCCGGACGACTGCGAGGCCCTGTCCGTGCTCCTCGCCGCCCGGGCCGCCGCCGTACGCCGCGAGGGGTCCGCCGCGCCGGAACGGACCCGGTCCGGGCTCGACGCGTGAGCTGAACGGGACGTTCCGCGTGGGCAAGGCCGCCATGGCGGTGCGAATCGTGCGGTCGGCCCTTTGAGCGCATCGACACGGCGAACATCCCGCCGCCGGGCTCCCGCGCGGCACCCGCCGCGCGGCGGAGCCCCGTCCGTGCTCCCCACCGCCCGGGCCTGATCACCGCCATTCACAACGTCGCCAACCCGGACAAGCTCCGGGCCATCGCCGACGGCACGACCCGCAACCTCCGTACGCGGTGAGCGTCGGCCTCGGGTCGCGGCCGGTCCGGCCCGCCGGGCCGGTGAAGACCCCGGCGGGGTCGCGGCTCAGCAGACGCAGCAGGTGGAGCAGGGGTCGGCGTCGGGCAGCGTGACCCACAGGCAGCACGTGCGGCGGCGATATCCGTCGCCGTCGGGCACGACCAGCCCGGCCACGGGCGGCCCGATCTCCTCCAGCAGCCGGGCCGCCTCGTCGAAGGACCCGAGCGTGAGCAGCGGGTGGGCGATCGCCTCGGCGGTGGAGCCCCACAGGGTGCGCTCGCCCACCTTGGTCGTGGCGCTGAGCGCCCTGATGAGCGGATACTGGCTCTCCAGGAGCGCGTCCCTGATGGCCGCTCCGAGATCGGGCACGACGATCGTGCCGTCGGCCCCGGCCAGCGGGTCGCCGGGCAGCACGGCCACGGTCACCCGCGACGCCGCCACGGTCACGCCGGCCGCGGACGGCTTGACCAGGGTGTCTTCCAGGCGCATCAGCGGCACCCGGCGGCCGAGCGCCCAGCCAAGGGCCATCGGCATCGTGTGCCAGTAGCCGTAGGTCTTCCACAGCAGCGCCGCCGCCACGTGCCGCGGCGCGCTCCACTGGGCGGCCGTCGCGTCCACCAGCGCGAGCAGCCCCTCGTACGGCTCCCGCACGAGGGAGGCGGCGGGGATCCAGCCGGGGGAGTCGTCGGCGATCAGCCCGGGCAGGACCCCCAGCACGCCGTCCCGCTGCGCCGCGAGGCCTTCGAGATGATCGGTAAGCGTGTCGAGCAGCACTCGCACTCCTTGGTCTCAGCGGTAGTCGTCTCGGGTGAGGAAGCAGAGCTGGGCCCGCTTTTCCGGCATGTCGATCTGGGGCCCGAGGGTGAAGCCGGTGCGCAGCATCCGGGCGATCATCTTGTCGTTGCGGGCGTCCGGCTCGACCACGATGCGGGTGTGGCGCGGGTCGGAGAACGCGTACGCGAGGAGCACCGACAGCAGGGCGGCGGTGAAGCCGCGCTCGCCATCCCCGGCCGCCGGCGCCAGGAGCAGGTGGATCCCGAAGTCGCCCGGCTGGACGTCGTAGCACTCCCCGACCGGGTCGGCCTCGGGCTCGTACGTCTGGAAGAGCGCCACCGGCCGGTCGTCGCGGTGGACGAGATAGGCGTGGTGGGTGTCGAGGCCGTCGATGTAGTCGTAGATCTCCAGCACGCGTTCGCGGCCGGCGTCGAGCATGCCCCAGAAACGGGCCCGCTCCTCGGTGACCCAGGAGTGGATCAGATCGACGTCGGCCGGCGGGTCCACCGGGACGACGCGGACGGTGCCGAAGCCTTCGACCGTCTGCTCCCATACGGCCTCGCGCCGCGCGGAGGCCGGGGTGTGCGCCTCAGTGGTCATGCTGCTCCTCGGTGAGTTTGTCCCAGTCCGTGACAACCGGCGCGAGTTCGCCGCGCAGCCACAGCGGGTGCTGGTCATGCCAGTGGGGGTCACCGGGCACGCCGCTCGCGCCGAACGGGACGATCCACAGACTTCCGTCGCGCCGGGACAGGTCCCACACGTAGCGGGCCGCCGGCCCCCGGGCGAAGTGGTGGGTGACGCCGGGCACGCTCGACGTGGACAGCACGCAGTCGTGGTCGCCCGCCGGCCTCGCGTCCGCCGTGTCCACGTCAGGCCGTTCGTCCACGGACGGCGCCGGGAACGGCACCGCCCGCCAGGGGTCGAGCCGGTGCAGGTCGCCCCACCGGACGCCGGTCGCCTCGCCGCGTGCCGCCACGTCCTCAAGCGCCGCCCGGGCCAGGTCTTCCAGTGCGGCCCGGTCCAGGCCGGGCAGCCGGTCGGTCGTCAGCAGGCTCTCCAGGGCGTACGCGACACGAGGCGCGAGCGCGAGGTACGGCCGGAAGATCTCGGGAGCCTCGGCGGCGAGCCCGGCGAGGGTGGCCAGGGCGGGGTGGGCCGCCAGCCGCCGCACCACCTCCGCCCGGACCTCGGCGTAGGCTGCCGCGTCGGTGCTGCCGGCGTCCATGCGCCGGTCCCAGCCGACCAGCCGGTCCCGCAGGCGTACGGCCTCGTGGCCGAGCCCGTCCAACCCGGCGAGCAGGTCCAGGAGAGGGCCGGCGCTCGGCAGCAGGGTGTCGGTGTGGACGGTCGCCATGTCCGCCGCCGACCAGCGCGGCGAGCCGTCGAGCAGGCTCCTGATCCGGGCGGCGCGGTACGGCGGGGCGAACTCGACGCCGAGCGGCGCGGAGAGCGCCCGCTCGTTGGCCATGACGGTGATGCCGGAGACCGCGCGGCGTGGCAGCGGCGCGTAGTTCCCGCTCCACTCGTGCTCCGGCTCCCAGGCGGGGACGGTCCGCAGCCCGTTGTCCGGGTGGCGTACGGGCACGACACCGGCGACCCGGTGCAGCAGCCCGCCGTCGACGTCCGCGGCGAGCACGACGTTGACGGGCTCGGCCCAGTGGTCGAGTGCCCGGTCCACGTCGGCGACGGTCCTCGCCCGCAGCAGCGCCGGCAGCGCCGCGAACCCCAGGTCACGCCGCACCCGGGGCGGATAGCGCAGGCTCAGCGCCTCCCACGTGTCCTCCCGCGCGGCCTCCCAAGCGTGGTCCCGCACGGTTCCCCCCACGGTGTCCCGCGCGTGGTCTCGCACGGCTTCCCGCTCGTGGTCCCGCACGGTGTCCTGCGCGTGGTCTCGCACGGCCTCCTGCGCGTGGTTTCGAGCGCCGTCCGACACACCGTCCTCGCGCGGGTGCGCGTGATCAGGACCTTCGGCGGCCGTTTCCCCGTGGCCCGGACCCGTCGGGCCGGACCCGCCCTGGCCGGGCACGCCGGGCATGACGATCGGGCCGCGGTCGGTCTCGATGACCTCGACCTCGACCGGCCGGTCCCCCGCCACCTCGACGACCTCGACGCGGACGTCGCAGGGACGCCAGCCGTCCGGCCCCAGCGCCTCGACACGGCCGTCCACGCGCCGCAGCCGTTCGCGGTAGAGGTCGTGATAGTCGGACATGGCGTTGGTGATCGCCCAGGCGACCGAGCCGGCGTGCCCGAAGTGGGCGATGCCCGGGACGCCCGGCACGGCCAGCCCGACCACGTCGAACTCCGGGCAGGCGAGGCGGATCTGCTGGTAGAAACCGGGGTCCTCGATGAACCGGTGGGGGTCGCCCGCGATCAGGGCCGCGCCGGTGGTGGTGCGATCCGGGGGCACCAGCCAGCCGTTGCTGCCCGAGGTGCCCGGCCCGTCGGTCGCGAACAGCGCGACCGCGTCCGGGCCCAGCCGTTCGGCCACCGCCTCACGCCACAGCTTGGCCGGGAAGTACGCGAAGAGGATGTGGTGGGACAACCAGATCGCCAGCGGCGTCCACGGCTCCCACCTCCCCACCGCGACCCCGGCGGCACCGGGGCCGGCCGGGTCGGCAATGCCCGCGCCTGCCGCGGAGCGTCCCGATGCTTCGGGCCGTGCCGTTCGCGGCCGCGGCGTTTTTGGATCCGGTACGGCGTGGTCTGCGGCCTCGGAGCGTGTGGGTTCGGGCTTTATGGTTTCTGGCCGTGCCGTTCGCAGCCCCGGCGTTTTTGGCTCCGGTACGGCGTGGTCGGAGTGTGTGCTTTCGGGCTCTGTGGCTTCTGGCCGTGCCGCTGGGAGCCCTGTCGCGGCGAACTGCGGTGCGCGGCGCGCGCCTTCGGGGAGCCCGGCGTTGACGCCGTCCGCATAGGCGCTCACCCAGCGCGCCGTGTCGTCGTCCAGCGCGTGCAGGCAGCGCTGGGCGGTGTCGGCCAGGCGGACCTGCCGGGCGAAGCGGTCCCAGGGCACGGCGTCCGGCCCGAGGACCGCCGCCGACGTGCCGGTGGCCCGGCGCCGCTCCACCTCGATCTGCCAGGCCCGGTCCAGGGCCGTCACCCGCCCCTGCGCGAAGGCCAGTTCGTACGGATCGTCCGCCCGCAGGTGAGGGATGCCCCAGTCGTCCCGATACACGCGAACGCTCACGACGACGCCCCCGGCACACAGGCGAGCGCCCCCGGCACCCAGCGCCCCGACACCCGACGACCCGGCGACCGACGACCCGGCGACCGGTGCTCCGGCAGGTGGTCCGAGGGCTGTGCCGCTCCGCGCCGGGGCCCCGCCGCCCGGTGCGAAGGCCCCGGCAACCGATGCTCCGCTTCCGCCGTCGTGGGTGTGATCCTCGCGGCCGTCACCGCGCCGGCACCCCGTTCGGGGCCACGGCGCGGCGGCGGGCGGTGGGGACGACCAGCGGGGTGCCGGTCTCGGGGTCGTCGATCACCCGGCACGGCAGCCGGAAGACCTCCTCGACCAGATCGGCGGTCATCACCTCTCCGGGCGGGCCCGCGGCCACGACCCGGCCGTCGCGCATCGCGATGAGATGGGTGGCGTAGCGGGCGGCCTGGTTGAGGTCGTGCAGCACCGCCACGAGCGTGCGCCCGCGCTCCTCGTGCAGCCGGGCGCACAGGTCGAGCACCTCGATCTGGTGGGCGATGTCCAGGTAGGTCGTCGGCTCGTCCAGGAGCAGCAGCGGCGTCTCCTGGGCCAGCGCCATCGCGATCCACACGCGCTGGCGCTGGCCCCCGGACAGCTCGTCGACCAGGCGTCCGGCCAGGTCGGCGACCCCGGTGGCCTCCATCGACTCGCGTACGACCCGCTCGTCGTCGGCCGACCACTGGCGCAGCAGCCGCTGGTGGGGGTAGCGCCCGCGGCCGACCAGCTCGGCGACCGTGATGCCGTCGGGCGCGACGGACGTCTGGGGCAGCAGGCCGAGGGTCTTGGCGACCTTCCGCGCGGGCAGGGAGGTGATGTCGTGCCCGTCGAGCAGCACCGTCCCGGCGGCGGGCCGGAGGGTGCGCGCGAGCGCCCGCAGCAGCGTGGACTTGCCGCAGGCGTTCGGCCCGATGATCACGGTGAACGACTCGTCGGGGATGGCGACGTCGAGGCCCTCGGCGACGACTCTCTTGTCGTAGGAGAGGGTCAGCGCGCTGCCGCTCAGGCGCGGCCTGTCCTCGTGCATGACTGCCATTGCGTTCCTGTCCACGATCATTTCGGTCATATGCGTCCCGCCTTCCGCTGGGCGGCGAGCAGCCAGACGAGGTAGCCGCCGCCGAGCACCCCCGTCACCACCCCGACGGGCAGTTGATGGCCCGCGAACAGCCGCTGCGCGGCCAGGTCGGCGCCGGTCAGCAGCGCCGCGCCGGTGCAGGTCGCGGCGAGCAGGTTGGGCCCGGGCGCCCCGGTCATCCGCCTGGCCAGGTGCGGGGCGGTGAGCGCGACGAACGACACGGGCCCGGCGGCGGCCGCCGCCAGGGAGGTGAGCAGCACCGCCGCCGCCACCAGGGTCAGCCGCAGCCCCTGGACCCGTACGCCGAGGCCGCGCGCCAGGTCGTCGCCCATCTCCGTGATCGCCAGCGGGCGGGCGCAGCCGAGCAGCACCACCGGCACCGCCACCGCCATCGCGGCCAGCAGCGGGAAGACGTCCTCCCAGCCGCGCCCGTCGAGGCTGCCGGTGAGCCACAGCATGGCCCGCGCCGCCTCCATCAGCCGTCCCCGGGTCAGCAGGTAGCCGTTGACGCCGGTGAGGATCGCGGTGGCGCCGATGCCCACCAGCACGAGGCGGTGCCCGTGCAGGCCGCCGCGCCAGGCCAGCGCGTAGATGACCACGCCGGTGACGACGCCGCCGAGCACCGCGCCGCCCGCGAGCGCCGCGCTGCCGCCCCCGGCGACGACAACGAGGAGCGCCCCCGCCGCCGAGCCCTGAGTGAACCCGAGCAGGTCGGGGCTGCCCAGCGGGTTGCGTACGAGCGACTGGAAGATCGCGCCGCCCAGTGCGAGGGCCGCGCCGACGAGCAGCGCGGTGACCACGCGGGGCAGGCGGAGCTCATGCACGATGAAGTTCTCCGCCGGGCTGCCGCCGCCCAGGATGGTGCGTACGACGTCGGAGGGGCTCATCGGATAGTCGCCGCCGCCGACCGCGAGCACGCCGAAGACGAACGCGAGCAGCAGGCAGCCGGCCCCCACGGCCAGGCTTCTCCACCGGACGGTCACCGGGCCGGCGGTCGCCGGCCGTGCCGCGCGCACGCCGCCGCCTCGTCCGACGGCCGGCAGTTCGGTCGTCTTCACGCGCGGACCTTCCTTCGCACGAAGTACAGGAACAGCGGGCCGCCGAGGACCGCCGTGACGATGCCGGCCTGCAGCTCGCCGGGCCTGGCCACCAGCCGTCCGAGCACGTCGGCGCCGAGCAGCAGCACGGGGGCGAGCAGCGCGCAGCAGGGGAGCATCCAGCGCTGGTCGGGGCCGGTCAGCGCCCGGACGAGGTGCGGCACCATGAGCCCGACGAAGACGATCGGCCCGCAGGCCGCGGTCGCGGCCCCGCACAGCAGCGTCACCGCGACGATGGCGGCCGCGCGGACCTTGGCGGGGTGCGCGCCGAGCGAGCGCGCCGAGTCGTCGCCGAGCGCGAGCGCGTTGAGCGGCCTGGCCAGGGCCATGGCGAGCAGCAGCCCCGCCGCGATGAACGGCGTCATCAGGGCCGCGGTCCCGCCGTCCGCGCCGGCGAGCGAACCGACGGTCCAAAAGCGCATGGTTTCCAGGGAGGCCGAGTTGAGGAGCATCGTCCCGTTCACGTACGAGTAGAGCGCGGCGTTGATGGCGGCTCCGGCCAGCGCCAGCCGGGCCGGGGTGGCGGAGCGCCCGCCGCCGACGGCGTACACGAGCACGGACACGGCCGCCGCGCCGGCCAGGGCGAACCAGACATAGCCGGTGAACGTCGACACCCCGAAGAGCAGCGCGGAGGTGGCCACCGCCGCCGAGGCGCCCGCGTTGATCCCCAGCAGGCCGGGGTCGGCGAGCGGGTTGCGGGTCAGGGCCTGCATGACGCCGCCGGCGACTCCGAGCGCGACTCCGGCGAGCAGCCCGAGCAGGGTGCGCGGCAGCCGCATCTGGTGGACGACCGTGTAGGCGGCGGAGTCGGCGTCGAGGAGCCCGTGCCAGACCTCGGCCGGGGAGAGCTGCCGGGCGCCGAGTCCCAGGCTGAGCACGAGGACGGCGGCCAGCGCGATCGCCGAGCCCAGCAGCGCCGCGGCGCGCCTGCTGTTTTTCACGCGTTTTCGCGGCACCCGCGCATGCTCGCTGATCTGCGAGGACTCTGTGACGACCACGAACGGCTCCGGTGGGGGCGGGGGGACGGAGGCCATCCCCCCTCTGGACAAGAATTTAGGTAAGGGTAACCTAACTAGGGATCTACCCCCAAGACCCTGCGTCACGCGAGAGAAAGACGAACCGTGCGAAACCTGAACTCCCCCCTGTCCCGTCGCGGCTTCTTCGCGGCGGGAGGCGCCGCCGCACTCGCCCTGGCGCTCGCCGCCTGTGGATCGAGCGACCCGGCGTCCACCACCGCGGGTCCGAGCGTGAACGCGGGGCAGAGTGCGACATCGTGGTCCTTCACCGACGACAGGAAGGAGACCGTCACCGCCGCGGCCGCCCCGTCGCGGATCGTGGCGTTCACCGGAACGGCGGCGGCGCTGGTCGACTACGGGCTGCAGGACAAGATCGTCGGCGTCTTCGGCGAGACCAAGCGGGCCGACGGCTCCGCCGACCCGCAGGCCGGCGACCTGGACGTGAACAAGGTCGAGATCCTCGGCAACGTGTGGGGCGAGTTCAACATCGAGAAGTACGCCGCGCTGCGGCCCGAGCTTCTCATCACGCACATGTACGACCCCGGGGCGCTGTGGTACGTCCCGGACGAGAGCAAGGACAAGATCGTCCAGCTCGCCCCGACCGTGGCCGTCAGCGTGGCCCGCGTCCCGATGACCGAGCCGATCGAGCGGTACGCCGCCCTCGCCGAGTCGCTCGGCGCGGACCTTGCCGCCCCGAAGGTCGCCGAGGCCAAGGCCCGGTTCGAGGCCGCCGCCGAGAGCGTGCGCAAGGCGGTCGCCGAGAACCCCGGCGTCAAGGTCCTGGCCGCCTCCGGCAGCCCCGACGTGCTGTACGTCTCCAACCCCGAGGTCAACACCGACCTCATGTACTTCGCCCAGCTCGGAGTCGAGATCGTCAAGCCGGAAAAGCCCGGTGACGGCGGCTACTACGAGAACCTGAGCTGGGAGAACGCCGACAAGTACGACGCCGACCTGATCCTGCTCGACAGCCGCAGCACGGCGCTGCAGCCCAAGGACCTGACGTCCAAGCCGGCCTGGACCAAGCTGCCGGCGGTCAAGGCGAACCAGGTCGTGGGCTGGGACCCGGTGCCGCGCTTCTCGTACGCCGGGGCCGCGCCGATCCTGGAGAACCTGGCGACGGCGATCCGGAACGCCAAGAAAGTCAGCTGATCACCCACCGAAACAGTCATCAGGGGATTCGTGTCGACCCGAAAAGGTTAGGCATGCCTAACCTAAATTCTCACGGTAAGGATGACGATGATCTATCCCCATGCCGGGGCCGCACGGCCGTACCTGTTCAACGACCGCACGGTGGAGGGATACCGGCGGGCGATCGCCGCCGGGGCCGAGCGGGTGGCGGAGCGGATCCGGCGAGTCGACCGGCCGTTCAGCGGCGTCTCTCCCGAACGGCTGGAGCCGGAGATCGCCGCGATCGACCTCGAACGGCCGCTGCGCGACCACGCCGCCGCCCTCGACGAGCTCGAACGCGTCTACCTGCGTGACGCCGTCTACTTTCACCACCCCCGCTATCTGGCGCACCTCAACTGTCCCGTGGTGATCCCCGCGCTGCTGGGCGAGGTGGTGCTGTCGGCGGTGAACTCGTCGCTCGACACCTGGGATCAGAGCGCGGGCGGCACGCTCATCGAGCGCCGCCTGATCGAGTGGACGGCCGGCCGGATCGGCTTCGGCCCCGCCGCCGACGGCGTCTTCACCAGCGGCGGCACCCAGTCGAACCTGCACGCCCTGCTGCTCGCCCGCGAGGAGGCCCGTACGGAGGCCCCGCCGGCGCGGCTGCGCGTGCTCACCTCCGAGGCCGGGCACTTCAGCGTGCGCAAGGCGGCGAACCTGCTCGGCCTCGCGCCCGACGCCGTCGTCACCGTGGAGACCGACGGCGAACGGCGGATGCGGCCGGCCGCGCTCGCCCGCGAACTCGAGCGCTGCCACCGCGCCGGGCAGGTGGTCATGGCCGTGGTGGCCACCGCCGGCACCACCGACTTCGGCTCGATCGACCCCCTGCCGGAAATCGCCGAGCTGTGCGAGGCCGCCGGGGTGTGGCTGCACGTGGACGCGGCCTACGGCTGCGGGCTGCTGGTCTCCCGCAGGCGGCGGCACCTGCTCGACGGCATCGAACGGGCCGACTCGGTCACCGTCGACTTCCACAAGTCCTTCTTCCAGCCGGTCAGCTCCAGCGCCGTGGTGGTGCGCGACCGCGTGGCCATGCGGCACGCGGTGCACCACGCCGACTACCTCAATCCCCGGCGGATGGCCGATCGGGGCATCCCCAACCAGGTGGACAAAAGCCTGCAGACCACCCGCCGCTTCGACGCGCTCAAGCTCTGGCTGACGCTGCGGGTCATGGGCCCGGACGCGGTCGGCGAGCTGTTCGACGAGGTCGTCGACCGCGCCGCGGAGGCGTACGACCTGATCGCGGCGGACCCGCGGTTCGAGGTCGTCACGCGGTCTCCGCTGAGCACCCTGGTGTTCCGCTACCTGCCGCCGGACGGCCTCGGCCGCGAGCTCGCCGACGACGCCAACCTGTACGCCCGGGAGGCGCTGGCCGCCTCCGGCGAGGCCCTGGTCGCCGGGACCAAGGTCGACGGCCGCCACTACCTGAAGTTCACCCTGCTCAACCCCGAAACCACGCTAGACGACATCGCGCACGTCCTTGACCTCCTCGCGGGGCACGCCCGGCACTACGTGGACGAGCTCGCCCCGCTCGCCGACCTCACCGGAGGAACGCATGTCAACGCATGACTTCGTCGCGATCGGGCTGGGGCCGTTCAACCTGGGCCTGGCCTGCCTGACCGAGCCCATCGCCGAGCTGGACGGCGTGTTTCTGGAGGCGAAGCCCGGCTTCTCCTGGCACCCGGGGATGATGCTCGAGTCGGTGACGCTGCAGACGCCGTTCATCGCCGACCTCGTCACGCTGGCCGACCCGACCTCGCCGTACTCGTTCCTGAACTACCTGAAGGAGATCGGCAGGCTCTACCCCTTCTACATCCGGGAGAACTTCTACCAGCTCAGGAGCGAATACGACGCGTACTGCCGGTGGGCCGCCGGGCGGCTGAGCAGCATCCGCTTCGGCCACCGCGTGACCTCGGTGACCTACGACGAGGCCGACGAGCACTACGTCGTGCGCTCGGTGACGGACACCGGCGAGGAGACCGAGCACCGGGCCCCGCACCTCGTGCTCGGCACCGGCACCCCGCCGTACGTGCCGGAGGCCTGCCGCGGCCTCGGCGGCGACCTCGTCCACAACGCCGGCTACCTGGAGGCCAAGGCCACGCTGCAGGCCAAGGAGAGCATCACGATCATCGGCAGCGGGCAGAGCGCCGCGGAGATCTACTACGACCTGCTGGCCGACATCGACACCCGCGGCTACCGGCTGAACTGGGTGACCAGGTCCCCGCGGTTCTTCCCGCTGGAATACACCAAGCTGACCCTGGAGATGACCTCGCCGGAGTACGTGGACTACTTCCACGCGCTGCCCGAGGACACCCGATACCGCCTCGAAGGCGAGCAGAAGGGCCTCTACAAGGGCATCAACGCGTCGCTGATCAACGACATCTTCGACCTGCTGTACGCCAAGACCGCCGGCGGCCCGATCCCCACCCGGCTGCTGACCTGCACCGAGCTGCGTGAGGCCGCCTACGACGCCGACCGGGGCGAATACACGCTCGGGCTGCGCCACTGGGAGCAGGAGCGCGACTTCACGCTCGTCACCCAGGGCCTGGTGCTCGCCACCGGCTACCGCTACGAGCCCCCGGCCTTCCTCGACCCCGTACGCGACCGGATCCGGTGGGACCGGCACGGCCGGTTCGACGTGGCCAGGAACTACAGCATCGACGTCACCGGCCGGGGGATCTTCCTGCAGAACGGCGCCGCCCACGCCCACAGCGTCACCTCCCCCGACCTCGGCATGGGCCCGTACCGCAACTCCTGGATCATCAACCAGATCCTGGGCCGCGAGTACTACCCCATCGAGAAGAGCATCGCCTTCCAGGAGTTCGGCGCGCCCGAGGGCGTGATCGCGTGAGCGACATCCTCTTCCGCCGCACCGACGAGCGGGTCGGCGAGCTGGCCGTACGCCGCCTGGTCCCGGAGGCCGACGCGCCGACCGTGCACGCCTGGGTCACCCACCCCAAGGCGGTGTTCTGGATGATGCAGGACGCCGACGTCGCCGCAGTGGAGAAGGAGTATCGCGGGATCGTCGACCACCCGCACCGCGACGCGTTCCTCGGGCTGGTGAACGGCGCCCCGGCGTTCCTGGCCGAGAGCTACGACCCCGCCCGGGTCGAGCTGGCGGGCCTGTACGACGCGCAGGACGGCGACGTCGGCATGCACTTCCTGTGCGCGCCCACCGACACCCCGATCCACGGGTTCACCCTCGCCGTGATCACGACCGTCATGGAGCTGCTGTTCGCCGACCCCGCGACCCGGCGGGTCGTGGTCGAGCCCGACGTGCGCAACACCGCGGTCCACGCGCTCAACGCGGCCGTCGGCTTCGAGGTCGTCGGCACGATCGCCAAGCCGGAGAAAGACGCCCTGCTGAGCGTCTGCACCCGGGAGCGGTTCCTCGCGGCGACCCGGGGGGTGCCCGCGTGAACCGCCCGGCCGGAGAAGGCCCTGTGGACGTCGCGGACCCCGTGGCGGTGGTCTCCCACCTCACCCCCGCCACCTGGGAGAAGGCCAACCGGAGGCTGGTGCGCAAGGCGCTCGCCGAGTTCGCCCACGAGCGGCTGTTCACCCCGCGGCCGATCGGCGACGGCCGGTGGATGGTGCGCTCCGACGACGGCACGGTGGAATATCGCTTCACCGCCACGGTGATGTCGCTCGACCACTGGCACATCGGCGAGGTCGCCCGCCACCGGTCGTCGGGCGAGCCCCTGCCGCTCGACGCGCTGGAGTTCGTCACCGAGATGCGCGGCTCGCTCGGGCTGAGCGACGAGATCCTCCCGGTCTACCTGGAGGAGATCACCTCCACGCTGGCGAGCCTGGCGTACAAGCTGAGCCGGCCGTCGCCCGGCGCGGCCGAGCTGGCCAAGGCCGGCTTCCAGCAGATCGAGGCCGCGATGACCGAGGGCCATCCGTGCTTCGTGGCCAACAGCGGCAGGATCGGCTACGGGATCGGCGACCACCACCGGTACGCCCCCGAGGCCGCCGAGCCCGTACGGCTGATCTGGCTGGCCGCCCACCGCGACCACACGACGTTCACCTGCTCCCGCGACATCGACTACGACCGGCTGATGCGCGAGGAGCTGGGCGAGGAGGTCCTGGCCCGCTTCGCGGACACCCTGGCGGGGCTGGGGCTCGACATGGCCGACTACCTGCTCGTGCCGGTGCACCCCTGGCAGTGGTGGAACCGGATCTCGGTGACGTTCGCGGCGGAGGTCGCCGACCGGCGCCTG
This sequence comes from Microbispora rosea subsp. aerata, assembly GCF_014647835.1. GTDB lineage: Bacteria > Actinomycetota > Actinomycetes > Streptosporangiales > Streptosporangiaceae > Microbispora > Microbispora aerata. The sequence goes on along the minus strand of NZ_BMPY01000026.1, from coordinate 36,893 downwards.
GTCTGCCTGGGCCCCGGCGACGACGAGCACCTCGCGCAGCAGTCGGTGCGCACGTTCTTCAACGCGAGCGCGCCGTCCAAGCACTACGTCAAGACGGCCCTGTCGGTGCTGAACATGGGCTTCATGCGGGGCCTGTCCGCGGCCTACATGGAGGGCACCCCGGCGATCAACGACTGGCTCGCCGACCTGATCGCAAGCGACGAGGTCCTCCGCGCGACCCGCCTGAGGATCATCCGGGAGCGGGCGGCCGTCGGATATCGCAACCGCCGGTTCGAGGCGGCCACCGACCGCTACTCGCCGTACCGGAAGATGCTGGCGGCGCTGTGGCGGGAGAGCCCGGTCGCGGGCCTGGAGCCGGGCAGGCGCCTGGCCACCATGGCCTCCCTGCTGCACACCGACCACGAGGGACGCTCGTTCGCGGCGGCCCTGATCGAGCAGTCGGGCCTCGCCCCCGAGGTGTGGCTGCGGCGCTACCTCGACGCGTACCTCGTCCCGCTCCTGCACTCCTTCTACGCCTACGACCTGGCGTTCATGCCGCACGGCGAGAACGTCATCCTGGTCCTCGACGGCGGCGTGGTGGAACGGGTGATCTTCAAGGACATCGCCGAGGAGATCGTGGTGATGGACTCCGGCGTGGAGCTGCCGCCCGAGGTCCGGCGGATCCGCGCCGAGGTGCCCGAGGAGCACCGGCTGCTGTCGATCTTCACGGACGTGTTCGACTGCTTCCTGCGCTTCCTCAACGCCGTGCTGGCCACGAGGGGCGTGCTGGACGAGGACGCCTTCTGGCGGACCGTCGCCGAATGCGCGGCGGACTACCAGCGGTCGGTGCCGCACCTCGCGGAGCGGTTCCGCCGCTACGACCTGTTCGCCGAGACGTTCGCCCTGTCGTGCCTGAACCGCCTGCAACTGCGCAACAACCGGCAGATGGTGGACCTGGCCGACCCGTCGGCCGCGCTCCAGATGGTCGGCGAGCTGGTCAACCCCATCGCCCGGTTCGCCCCGTCCGTCCTGCCGCGCTGAGCGTCGCGCCCGCGCCGTCCGGCGCGGGCGCACGTGCGGCGGCCCGGCCTCGTGCGGCGAGAAGCCGATGGCGGGCGCCTGCGCATTCCGGCCGCGTGTCGTTCCTGCGGCCGGAAACCGCGCGGGCGCCCGCCATGGTCATCTCCCCCCTGCGCCAGGCCACACAGGGGGGAGGGCGCTCACAGCGTGGCGGCCGATCGCGTCACCCAGCTGTCCCGGTCTTTGAGCAGCTCCTCGTGGAGCCGCGGCTCGGCGTCGTACAGCGCCAGCGCCTCCCGCTGCGGCAGCGACCGCGCCACGAGCGCGTCGGCCGCCGCCTTGCGCGCCCGCCACCGCTCGATCGGCTCGGAGGAGGGCAGCAGCCGGGTCGGCACCTTCTGGCCGAGCAGGATGCAGTCGATGCCCTCCAGCCCGTAGAACGTCGGGGCGGTGAGGTCCAGATATCTGCGCGTCAGCGTGTCGCGCATGCGCAGCGGCGCGCCCGCGGCGTACACGTCGAGCAGCGGCTGCAGGCCCGACACGTCCGTACGGCTGCGCGCCTCCCGCCAGAAGGGCGTGTCGAGCCGGGTGTTGAAGCGGTAGTGGACCGACAGGAACCACCTGATCTCGTCCCACTTCTTGCCCAGGACGGCGTTCACCACGTCCCGGCCCACCGGGTCCGACCAGGAGGCCGGCAGCGAGGTCACCAGCGCCAGGATGCCCTGCGTGATCATCAGCAGGCCGCTGGACTCCAGGGGCTCGACGAAGCCGTAGGAGTTGCCGATCGCCATCGTGTTGCCCCGCCACGCCTGGTCGTGCCGCCCGACCCTGAACCGCACCTGCCGCGGCGCGGTGATGCCCGGGAACCGGCGGGCCAGCTCCTCGGCGGCCTCCTCGTCGCTGATCGCGGCCGAGGAGTACACGTAGCCGTGGTGGTCGCTCTCCCTGGTGGGAATCGTCCAGCACCAGCCCGAGTTCATCGTGGTCGCGGTCGTGTACGGCTTGATGTGGCCGCCGTGCTCGGTGTTGCCGGTCACCGCCGAGTCGGTGAACAGGCTGTCGGCGTAACTGTGGAAAGGCGTGTCCATGGCCTTGCCGAGCAGCAGCGACCGGAAGCCCGAGCAGTCGACGTAGAAGTCGAACGACAGGCGGCGGCCGTCGGTGGTGAGCAGGTGGTCGACCCACTCGGGCCCGCCCAGCACCACCTCGGCGATCTTGGCGTCGATGTGCCCGACCCCACGGGAGCGGGCCAGCGACGTGAGGAACCGTACGAACCGCTCGTTGTCGAGGTGGTAGGCGAACGCCAGATACTTCATCAATGAGATCGGCGCGTCGTCCGGCCCGAACACCGGCGTGCGGTCCGCCATCATGAGCAGCGACTGCAGCGTGAAGGCGTTGATGTCCCCCTGCTCGGCCAGCGAGCCGAGCACGCCCACGGAGTTGGCGGCCCAGTCGAACGGCGCCATGAAGCCGTCGGGGTTGGGGCCCCACTCGAACTTGATGCCCAGCTTCCACGTCGGCTGGACCTCCCGGTAGAGGTCCATCGGGTCGATCCCCAGATAGTGGTGGAGGAAGGTCACCATCAACGGCACCGTGGCCTCGCCCACACCGATGATCGGCACCGTGGACGACTCGACCAGGGTGACCTCCAGCCACGGCCGCTTCGCCTTCAAGGCGAGCGCGGTGAGGTAGCCGGCGGTGCCCCCGCCGATGACCCCGACCGTGCGCACCGCCTTGGGGTCGTCGTCCCTCGGCCGGGGGAACGATCCGGCCGCCCGCTCCTTGCCGACGGCGAGCCCGCGGTTGGCGAGCCCGTCCGGCCCGGTCAGCCAGCCGCGGACCAGCGCCCGTTCGTCCTCGCTCATCCGGGCGGTCAGCCCTTCCAGCATCTCGGTCAGCGTGTTGCTGGCGTCGCGGGAACTCCTCGCCATGGCAGGGCTCCAATCCGCAGTCCGGGCTCGGTCCGTTGGCACGTTAAGATCCGCGAGTTCGGATTCGGTTCAGCGGCGGTATGAAACCGATTGCGCCGCGCCCCACCGCGCCGGACGGGCCTAGTGCAGCAGTTCCTCGGCCACGGCGAGGAGCTTCAGGGCGGTCGGGTCGGCGGCCCTGCCGTTGCGCGGCACCCGGTCGGAGATCCGCTGCAGCAGCTCGTGGACGTCCTCGTCGACGGGCCTGGCCGGCAGCGCCGCCTCCGCCTCCCGCAGCCGGATCAGAAGCTCCAGGCCGTACGCGGCCTGGGCGGCGAGCATCGCGAGGAGGTCGACGTCGGCGAGGTCCCCGCGCCAGGTGGCGGATCGGTCGAGCACCTCGAGCACGCCGATGCAGGTCTCCTGCCGGATGACCGGCGCCGCCATGATGCTGCGGGGGACATACCCGGTGGACTCGGCGGCGTCGTGGGCGAACTGCGGCACCGCGGCCACCTCGTCGGCGACCATCGGCTGGCCGCTCGCCGCGACCCAGCCCGCGATGCCCGTGCCGGGTGCGAAGCGCGTGCCGACGAGGTGCTGCTCCCCCTCACCCGACACGGCTTCGAAGACCAGTTCGCCGGTTTCCTGATCCACCAGGAAGACCGACGCGGCGGCCGCGGCGAAGACGTGCCTGGCGACCTCGACGGTGGACTGCAGCAGCCTGCGCTCGGTGATCTCGCTGTCTAAGCGCCGTTCATGCACGGACATGCGCGTCTCCCTTGGATGCGACGACGTTGCTGGCGGCCAGGTAGAGCACGGTCTTGAGCTGGAAAGGGGTCAGCCACCGGTGCCTGCTCAAGATGAGCGCGCAGATCCCGGTGATGTGCGGGGCGGCGAAGCTGTTCCCGGTGCTGCGGATCTCCTTTCCGCCGGACCAGGCCACCGGGACCCGTACGCCGCGCGCGTAGAACTCGGCCGGCGGCGCCGGGTTGTAGTAGTAGGTCATCGGATCGGGCTCGTCGTGGCTGGCCACCGAGATGACCGAGGAGAACGTCCAGGGGAAGCTGACCACCGGCATGTTGTGCGCCGAGGCCACCAGCACGCAGCGCCGGAAGTAGGCGCGGTCGGCCAGCTCGTGCAGCGTGGGCAGAAACTTGCTCCTGGTGGTCGACAGGCTGAGGTTGACGAGGTCGAACCCCTCCTCGATGGCCCAGCGCAGACCGGCCAGCAAGGCCTCTCCGCTGCCGGACCGCCCGTCGGTCAGCACCCGCACCGAGGTCAGCGAGACGGCCGGGGCGATCGAACGGATCAGGCCGGCGCAGGCGGTGCCGTGGCCCGCGGGGTCGACCGGGTCGCAGTCCACGATCGCCAAGTCCCCGTCGTCGTCGGCGACCACCAGTGAACGCTCCAGGCCGCCGACCCGGGGATGGCCGGCGTCCACGCCGGTGTCGAGCACGCAGACGCGCACGCCCGCTCCGTCGGCGGGGCCCGAGCCGTTGTCACCCCAGGCCCACTCCCTGGTGACGTCCTCCAGGCGGCTCACGCCGAACTCCTCCGGGGCGAGCTGAGATGTCGCCAGGCTCCAGGCCGGCACCCCCGGGAAGTGCTCACGCCGCTCCCTGCGCCAGGGAGGCTGTGTCACGCTCGTCTCTCCTCCTCGATCCATCGGCGCACCCGCCGGGCGGGCAGCTCCGCTCCCTTGGTCGCGTAGCCGCGCAGCGCGCGGGCCGCGGCCTCGGCCGCCGGGCCGGTGCGCCCGGCCGCGCGGTGCACCCGCGCCAGTTCGGCCAGCACGTCCCCCTGCAGGCACGGGTCGTCGGTGCGGGCGAGCAGCTCCTCGGCGCGGGCGGCGAGGGCTGCCGCCTCGGCGTGGTCCCCGTCGAGGGCCGCGAGCCGGGCGCCCACCGCGAGCCGGATCAGCTCCCCGCGGGCCTGCAGCCGCCCGCCCGCCGCCCGCAGCCGCTCCAGCTCCCGGGCGGCCTCGTGCCGGCGCCCCTGGCGGAGCAGCTCGCGCGCCGCGTAAAGCTCCAGCGTCCTGGCCGGCTCGGACTGGCCCGCCCGGTGGAGGTCCGCCGCCGCCCGGCGGAACAGCTCCTCCGCCACGTCGTGCCGCCCGACGAGCGACTCCACCAGCCCGCGCACCTGCAGCACCGCGGTCGCCGCGAGGCCGAGATGCAGATCGCCGGCGTGCCGGTCGGCGGTGTCGAGGATGGACCGGGCCGCGGCGACGTCGCCGGACAGCGCGCGCAGCCGCGCCTCGGTGACCAGCACGGGCAGCAGCATCGCCCGGTCGGCGCCGAACCTGGCCGCGAGCCCGGCGCACAGGCCGAGCCCTTCGGCCAGCGGCGTGGGGGACCACTGCGCCAGCTCGCACAACCCGCTGAGCAGGCGGTTTTCCTCATACTCGTCGCCGAGGGAGCGGGCCCGGGCCAGGGCGTCGCGCAGCGCCGCCTCGGCCGCCCCGAACCGGCCCTCGCCGATGTGCAGCAGAGCCTCCAGGTGATGGAAGCGGCACCAGCCGAGATCGTCGCCGGGGTCGGCGGCGAGCTGAGCCCGGAACGGCTCGGCCGAGGCGGGGCGGCTGCCGAAGCGCGCCGCGAGCATCTCGCGCTGGATGGCGCAGGTGAGCCGGGTGCGCCGGTCGTCCGGCAGCATCCGCTCGGCCACGTCCAGCGCGGCGTACGGCCGGTCGGCCTCGCCGCGGGCCAGACCCGCGTCGCAGATGCGCACCGCCAGCGCCCGGTGCTCGGGGTGCCCGGCCGGCAGCAGGTTCCGCCCCCGTTCGAGCAGCGCGATGGCGGCGGGCAGGTCCTTGCGGCGCAGCGCCCGGGTGCCCTCCCCGACGAGCGCGCGGGCGGCCCGCTCGGTGAGCGCGGGCAGCAGCGGGTCGTCCGGCCGCACCTCGCGTTTGAGCAGGCAGGCGGTCTCCAGGTGGTGGGCCAGGTCGCCGTGCGAGCCCTCCTCCGCCGAGGACGACGAGGCGGCGGCGGTCCGGCCGGAGATCCGGTCGGCGAGGGCTAGATGCCAGGTGGCCCGCAGGTCCTTGCGGGTCATGGCGTAGACCGTGTCGCGGGTCAACGTCTGGGCGAACTGGAACGACCCCGCCGCGTGCCGGATGATGCGCTTGCGCGTCAGGCGGCCGAGCATCTCGCCCACGTCGAGCCGCACCGGCGGCTCGGCCGCGCACAGCACGCCGAGCTGGTCGCGGGTGAAGACGTGGCCGATCGTCGCGGCGCGTTCGAGCACGTCGCGCTCCCCCTCGTCGAGCCGGTCCAGGCGCGCGCCGATCAACGCCTGGATCGTCGGCGGCAGCGGGGCGTCCTCCCCTTCCTCGGCCAGCGTCTCCAGCAGCAGCTCGGCGAACAGCGGGTTGCCGTCGGAGCTCTCCGCGACCCGGCGGCACAATGCCTGACCCGCGGTCATGTCGTGGGCGGTCACCTCGGCCCCGGGCAGCCGGTTGGCGGCCAGCTCGGCGACCAGCAGCTCCATCTGCGCCGCGTCGAGCGCCCCCAGCTCGAACGCGACCGCGCGGCCTGCGCCGTCCGCCCAGGCGGGCCGTGTCTCCAGCAGCTCGGGCCGGGCCACCCGTACGATCAGGACGGGCACGTCGACCAGCCACGCGGTGAGGTCGTCGATCAGGTCGAGCAGGGTCGGCTCGGCCCAGTGCAGGTCTTCCCAGACCGCCACCAGCGGCCCGCGCCTGGCCAGCGCCTCGAACAGCGCGCGCACCGCCCGCGAGATCTCCTCCACCCCGGCGATCTCCCCGGTGCGCGGCGCGCGCGAGGCGTCGGCGGTCATCAGGCCGCGGAGGGCGGAGACGCTCGCCGACTCCAGCGACGGCAGGACGCCCGGCCAGTCGTCGCCGAGCGACTCGACCATCTCCACGACGGGGTGGAAGGTGATGCCCACGCCGTACGAGCGGCACCGGCCGGTGACCACGGTGACGTCGGCGGGCAGCCCGTGGACGAAGTCGCGCACGAGCCGGGACTTGCCGATGCCCGGCACGCCGAGCACGGTCACCACCCGGCAGCGGCGGTCCCGCACCGCCTCGCGGTAGGCCGCGCGGAGCCGCTCGATTTCCGCGCCGCGGCCGATGAGCGGGATCTGGTCGTCGTCGTGGGCGGCCTCCGGCTCCAGCGAGGTCACCCGCCAGGCCCGCACCGGGTTGCTCTTGCCCTTGAGCGTGAGCGGCGGCACCGGCTCGAGCCGCGCCTGGGCGCGGACCATGCGGGCGACCTCGTCGTTGACGAGGATCTCCCCGGCGTCCGCGGCCGACTGCAGGCGGGCGGCGGTGTTGACGGTGTCGCCGATGACCCGCAGGTCCGCCCCCGGGGTGGCGATGACCACCGCCTCTCCGGCGCTGACGCCGCAGTGCACGTCGAGCCGGATGCCGTGCGTCGGCGCCAGGTCGTCGCTCAGCGCCCGCACCCGCTGCAGCGCGGTGTGCGCGGCCCGGATCGCCCGCAGCGCGTCGTCCTCGCGGCCGGCGGGGATGCCGAAGGCAGCCATGATCGCATCCCCGATGTACTTCTCCACCACGCCGCCGTGCTCACTGATGCCGGAGGTGCACGCCCGGTAGTACCGGTCGAGTACGTCCCGGAGGAGTTCGGGGTCGAGCCGTTCGGCGAGCTCCGTCGAGCCGATCAGGTCGATGAAGACGACGACGACGTTCCGGCGGGCAGGGCGGACCGCCCCGGCGTTCATACGAGCTTGAGCTCCTGACCCTCGACCTCGCCCGCCGCCGCGTCCAGGCGGGTCTTGATCGAGTTGAGCAGCTCGACCTCCGGCTTGCTCAGCTCGGCGAACACCTGCCGCTGCCGCTCGTTGAGCAAGTCCACCGGGTGGCCCGCCTCACGCAAAGCCGCCAGCGGGTCGAACGGCGCCGGTCCAGCCTGCACCTCGCGACTGTTCATCGGCCACCTCCTGGTGCCAGACCTCTCCCACGTACAACGCCAACGGTAAAGAGGCAGGGTTCAGGGCCAGTATGGCGACGCCATGCCGCCGCCATACTGACCCTGAACTGACCGCTCCTAGCGTGTGGGGCGCACTGGTCACCAGACCGAGAGGAGCGTCGCCATGACGGACGAGAAGGACACCGTGCCCGAGCCCGAGGAGACCGAGGCCCCCGAGGTCGTCGCCCACTCCGAGGAGGAGGGCGAGGAGACCCCCTGGTGCGGCGTGCACCAGGAGAAGTCTCTCTCCTGAGACCCATGCCGGTTCCCGGTCCCGCGGCTTCCGGCGGGACCGGGAACCCCTGCCCGGCCCTCGTCTGCACGCGGAGATGCCATGAACAAAGGTCAGCACCGGGGACCCGAGGCGCGGCCGCGCGTGATCGGGGGAGAGCGCGGATGGTGGTTCCTGGGCCCCGGCGGAATAGCCCGGTTGAAGGCGCACCATCTCACCGCGGAGGGCGAACTGCGCCCCGAGGCCGAGCGCGCGCTGCGCGAGCAGGGGCTGTTTCGGCCGCCCGCCTACCGCAGCTACTCGCTGACGGTGCTGACCAGCACCAACTGCAACCTCGGCTGCGGCTACTGCTTCCAGAACACCGCCCAGGACGCCTCCGGGGGGAGCCGTCCGCCGCGGATCGCCTACTCCCGGCTCACCTCCGAGACCATCGGCGCCATCATCGACTTCACCCGCCGCCGGCAGGCGGAGGCGGGGCTGGACAGCCTGGTGCTCATGCTCTTCGGCGGCGAGCCGCTGCTGAACCCCAAGGGGTGCGTCGAGCTGCTCTCCCGTGCGGGAGGTCTCGGGCTGCGCTACGCCAGCATGACCTCCAACGGCACGCTGATGACGGTCCCGCTCGCGCGGCGGCTGGCCGACCTCGGTCTGCGGGACGTGCAGGTGACGTTCGACGGCGACAAGCCCGACCACGACCGCATCAGGGTGCGGCGCACGACCGGCGGCGGCACCTTCGACGACATCGTCGCCGCGATGGCCGCGATGACGGCCGCCACGCCGATCAGGTGCGACATCCGCGTCAACGTCTCCCACCACAACTACGAGGGAATCGACGCGCTGGTCGAGCGGCTCGGGCGGGACCTCGACCCGTCCCGCTGCTCCCTCTACTTCGCCCGGGTCGGCGACGTGGGCGTCGGCTACGGCAACGACCTGGCCTTCTCCGACGACATGGCCGCCCGCTTCAACCGCTGGCAGCGCCGCGCGCTCGAGCTCGGCTTCTCGGTGCCCCGCCCCCGCGCGCACCTCCCCTGCCAGGCGTGCTCGTTCCCGGACGGCAAGTACGGCGCGGTGGTCAACGCGGACGGCACGCTGTCGAGCTGCTGGGAGACCGCGGGCAAGCCGGGCTGGCAGGTCGGCACGGTCAAGGACGGCTACCTGCCGGCGGAGCACACCGCGGGCAAGTGGATCTCCTGCGAGGAGTCCTACCAGTACGAGGGCGACCTGTCGGAGCTGACGCGATTCCAGGACACCGTGGACGCCGGCCTGCTCGACTACCTGAGCGCCACCGGGCGGCTCGGGGCGGGCACGGCATGACGCGGAAGAGCACCGCGGGCTGCTCAGAGGTGCGGGAAAGCGCCGTGCGCTCCCCGGAGACGCGGGAGACCGCCGGGCGCTACCCGCAGGCGCCCCGCTCCGACGCGGCCGAGGAGTTTCACGGCGTCGTCGTCGCGGACCCCTACCGGGTGCTCGAAGACCCGCTCGACGAGCGGACCCTCGCCTGGACGGCGGCTCAAGAGGCTTTGTTCCAGCGCGAGCGGGCCGGCTGGCCGCACCTGCCGGCGTGGCACGCGGAGCTGGTCCGGCTCAGCCGGGTGGCGCTGACGTCCCCGCCCCGTCCGCGCGGCAAGCGGGTTTTCTTCACCCGCAGGCAGCCGGGCGAGGACCAGCCCACCCTGATGGTGTCGGAGGGCGGCGTCACCCGTCCGCTGGTCAGCCCGGCGGCCCTCGACCCGACCGGCCGTACGGTGCTGGAGGCGTGGCACCCGTCGATCGAGGGCGACTTGGTCGCCTACCAGCTCTCCACCGGGGGCACCGAGGAGTCGCTGCTGCGCGTGCTCGACGTGGCCACCGGGGAGGTGGTGGACGGGCCGGTGGACCGGGTGCGGAGGGCGCCGGTCGCCTGGCTGCCCGGCGGCCGGGCGTTCTACTACGTACGCCGGCTGCCCCCCGAGCTGAACCCCGGCGAGGAGCGCTATCACCGGCGCGTCTACCTGCACCGCGTCGGCTCGGACCCGGACGGCGACGTCGCCGTCTTCGGCGACGGCCGGGACAAGACGTCCTTCTACACCGTCGCCGTCACCCCGGACGGCCGCTGGCTGACCGTGACCGCGACGGTCGGTGCCAACCCCGCCACCGACGTGTGGCTGGCGGACCTGTCCGCCTGCCCGCCCGAGCGGCCGGACCTGCGGCCCGTACAGGTGGGCCTGCGCGCCCGCGGCGCCCTGCGGATCGCCCCCGGCGCCGGCCCGTACGACCCGTTGTGGCTGCACACCGGCCACGAGGCCCCGCGGGGCCGCGTCGTGGTGACGACCGCCGCCGATCCCGGCCCCGAGACGTGGCGGACCCTCATCCCCGAGCGGCCGGACGCCGTGCTCGCCGAGTTCGTGCCGCTGACCGGCGCCGAGCTGCCGCGTCCGCTCGCCCTGGTGCGCTGGACCCGGCACGCGGTGTCCGAGATCACCGTGCACGACCTGGCCGACGGCCGCGAACTGGGGCGCGTGCCGCTGCCCGGGAGCGGCGACGCCGGCCCGTTCTCCGTACGCCCGGAGCCCGGCCACGAGGCGTGGTTCGCGTACTGCGACCACACCACCCCGCCGATCGTGCTCCGGTACGACGCGCGCACCGGCACGCTGAACCCGGACCCGCCCGGCGCGGAACCCCCCGTGAACATCGGGTTCGCAGAGGCGGGGTCGGCCGTGGCCACGAGCCATGTGACCTTCACCTCGCACGACGGCACACCGGTCCGCATGTTCGTGCTGGCCCCTCACGGCGAGCCCGACCGGCCGCGGCCGGCGATCCTCACCGGGTACGGCGGATTCGGCGTGTCGATGTCCCCCGGATACATGCCGCAGGCCCTGGCCTGGGTGCGCGCGGGCGGCGTGTTCGCGATCGCCTGCCTGCGCGGCGGCGGCGAGGAGGGCGAGGAGTGGCACCAGGCCGGCACGCGGGTGCGCAAACAGCGGGTCTTCGACGACTTCGACGCCGCCGCGGACTACTTGTTCGCGCGCGGCTGGACCGGCCCCGGCCTGCTGGGGATCATGGGCGAGTCGAACGGCGGCCTGCTGACCGCCGCCGCGCTCACCCAGCACCCCGGGAAGTACGCCGCCGTCGTGTGCGTCGCGCCGCTGCTGGACATGATCGCCTATGAGCGGCTCGGCATGGGACCGAGCTGGCGGAACGAGTACGGCAGCGTGCGGGACCCCGACGAGTTCCGGGCGCTGCTGGCCTACTCGCCGTACCACGCGGTCCGGCCGGGGGTGCGCTATCCGCCGGTGCTGTTCGCGGTCGCGGACGGCGACACCCGGGTGGATCCGTGCCATTCGCGGAAGATGTGCGCGATGCTCCAGCACGCGTCGGCCGGGCCGGGGCCGGTGCTCTACCGGCTGGAGCGCGACGTCGGCCACGGCGCCAGGGCGGCCTCGCGCAAGGCGGCGCTGCTCGCCGACGTGATCTCCTTTCTCGCCGCGCACCTCGGCCTGGAACCACCGGCATGAACGTCCTGCTCTGCACGTTCAGCGACCCGGGCTACCTCTATCCCGCGCTCGCCGTGGGGCGGGAGCTGCGCCGCCGGGGACACCGCGTGCTCGTCCTCGGCCGGTCCGGCGCCGCGCGCACGGTCGACCTCGCCGGCCTGGCCGCGCTCGACGCGGCCGAGTACGAGGGGACCGGCGGCTTTTCCGTCGGCCGCTGGGCCCACGGCGGCGAGGCGCAATATCGGGCGGTGCGGCACGTCGCCCGCGAGGTCCGGGCCGACGTGCTGGTCACCTCGCTTCTCGGTCACGGCGCGCTGCTCGCCGCCGAGGCGCTCGACCTGCCGGTCGTGGTGCTCGGCTTCGCCGCCCACCTGTGGACGTACGCCGCGGGAGGCGACGGCGAGCCGCAGCACGTGGTGCAGCGCGAGTGGCGCCTGCGCGAGATGCTGCGCCACTACGGGGAGCTGCGCGGGCGGGTCGGCCTGCCGCCGCGCCGCGACCGCAGGCCCGACCGGCCGCTGATCGGCTCCGGCCTGCTGCTGCGCGGCGGCCCCGCGCTGGAGTATCCCGGCGCCGTGCTGCCCGAGGGGGTGCGGCACGTGGGGCCGTGCCAGTGGGAGCCGGCGGCCGACCCCGGTGAGGTCGACCGCATCGACCGGCACGTGGCCCGGGTGGGCAAACCGGTCGTCTACGTGCACCTGGGACGGCAGTTCGGCGGGCGGAGCATGTGGCCGGCGCTGAACGAGGCGTTCACCGGGGGCCCGTTCCAGGCGGTGGTGGAGCAGGCCCGCAGCGGCGACCCGAGCCCGGCCGACGGCGCCGACATCCTCGTGGTCCGCCGGCCTTGGATGGGGCCGCTGGTCGAGCGGGCCGCGCTCGTGCTCACGAACGGCACGACGTCCCCGGTGCTGGCCGCGCTGCGGCACGGCAAGCCGCTCGCCGTCGCGCCCGCAGGGTCGGAGCAGCCGCTGCTGTCGGAGGCGTGCGTACGGGCTGGGGTGGCGGTCCGGTTCCCCGGCGGCGACCTGCCGGGGTCGGGCGTCGCGGCGCTGGCGGCGGCCCGTGACGACGGCGCTTTGCACGAGCGCGTACGGCAGGTGGGCGGCGGCCTGCGGTGGGACGGCGCCCGTTCGGCGGCCGACCATGTGATCGCGGCGGCCTCCCTCACCACGGAAAGAACCGCCCAGATGGAAACGCCTGCGACCGGCGACGCGGTGTCACCCGAGATCGGCCGTGGCGAGCACAGTGAGGGGTTCCGTGTGGTGGAGCGGATGGAGGCGCGCAGATGACGGTGGTCCCGCCTGCGATCCACGCGGATCTCTCCGAGCTCGGCCGTGCGGTGTCACCCGAGATCGGCGGCGCCGCGTCTTCCGGGATCGGTCGCGGGGAGCCGTCTGTGGCCGGCCGTGGTGAGCATGGTGAGGGGTTCCGTGTGGTGGAGCGGATGGAGGCGCGCAGATGACGACGGGTACGCCGACGCCCTTCGATTCCGGGTTCCCCGCCGATCCCTACTCACGTCTCGCGCCGTTCCGTGAGAGCTGCCCGGTCGCGCGGGTCACCACGCCAGCGGGCAGGCAGGTGTGGCTGATCACGCGGGACAAGGACGTCCGCGCGGCCTTCCTGAACCCCCTTCTGTCGATGCGGGGCGGGCGCACCGACCCCTACCCGCCGACGCGCCGCGCGCTGGACGTCACGCTGGTGGGGCACGACCCGCCGCACCACACGAGACTCCGCCGGCTCGTCTCGCCCTGGCTCACCCCGGGCCGGGTGGAGGCGTACCGTCCGGTGGCGGAGGCGGCCGCCGCCGAGCTGCTCGACGTCGTCGTGCGGGACGACCCGGCCGACCTCATGCCCTTCGCGCACGCCTTCTCCTTCCGGGTGATGTGCAAGCTGCTCGGCGTCCCCGCCGCCGACGAGCCCGAGCTGTACGCGTGCGCGGCGTCCGTCTTCGCCAGGCCGGTGCGCGACCGGGCCAAGGTGCAGGCGAACCTCGACCGGATCGACGCCTACTTCCACGAACAGGTGGCGCGGCGGCGGCCGGGACCCCGGCGGCCGGACCCCGGCGACGACGTGGTCACGGCCATCGTCGCGGCCTGGGACCCGAGCGGGCCGGTCAGCCGGGACGAGGTGGTCTCGCTCTGCGCGACGCTGCTGTTCGCCGGCTATGAGAGCACCGCCCAGATGATCGGCATGTCGATGGCGGCGCTGCTCACCCGGCCCGACACGCTCGCCGCGCTGCGCGCGGAGCCGGGCGCGCTGCCGCACGCGGTGGAGGAGCTGCTGCGCTTCCACACCCCGGGGCCCTTCGGCACGATGCGGACGGCGTCGCAGGACGTGCTCGTCGCCGGCACGGTCATCCCGGCGGGCAGCAGGGTCCTGCTGTCGATCGCCGGGGCCAACCGCGACCCCGCCCGGCACGCCGACCCCGACGTGCTCGACATCGGCCGGGCCACGGCCGCGCGCCATCTGACCTTCGGCCTGGGGACGCACTTCTGCCTGGGCGCCTCGCTGGCCAGGTTGGAGGTGACCGTGGCGCTGCGCGCGATCCTCGACCGGTTCCCCCGCATGGCCCTGGCGGTCGCGCCCGAGCGGTTGACGTGGCAAGGCAACTACCTCAACAGGGGCCTGGCCGAGCTGCCCGTACGTCTGCGCGGCTGAGGGCCGCATACCGGGTCCATACCGCGTCCCTACTGACCGTCAACCACCGGTTGGGACGCTCGGAGCACCTACTGACGAAGGTGACGGCATGAGCGAGCGTGGCGAGCGAGTCGATAGACACTGTGTGTCCGGCGAGGTGCCGGGTTGCGCGCCTCCGGCACGACCGAACCCCGAGCCGCGAGGCGAGGGGGTGTCATGAGCGAGCGTGGCGAGCGAGTCGATAGACACTGTGCGTCCGGCGAGGTGCCGGGTTGCGCGCCTCCGGCACGACCGAACCCCGAGCCGCGAGGCGAGGGGGAGTCATGAGCGAGCGTAGCGAGCGAATCAATAGGCACAGTGCGTCTCGCGCATGCGAGCCCGAGCCGCGAGGCGAGGGGGAGTCATGAGCGAGCTGCCACCGCTGCGGCGCAATTTCCGGTTCCAGATGCTCTGGATCGGCGCGGCGGCCTCGGAGATGGGAACGACGCTCACCTGGGTGGCCTTCCCGCTGCTGATCCTGGCCGTCACCGGTTCCGCCGCGGTGGCCGGGCTGGTCAGCGCCTGCCGGATCACCACCAACCTGCTGATCTCCCTGCCCGCGGGAGCATGGGTGGACCGGTGGGACCGCCGCCGGATCGTGATCACGGCGGAGGCGGTCAGGTTTCTCACCCTGGCCGCGCTCACCGTGGCCATCCTGACCGGTCGCGAGGCGCTGTGGCAGATCGTGCTGGTCGCGGTGGTGAACGGCGCGGCCGACTCGTTCTTCAGCCCTGCCAGGGCGGCCGCGATCCGCGCCGTCGTGGCTCCCGAGCAGCTTCCCGAGGCGTACGCCCAGGAGGAGGCGCGGGGACACGCGGCCTCCCTCGCCGGGCCGCCGCTCGGCGGTTTCCTGTTCGGCCTGGGTAGGGCCTTCCCGTTCGCCGTGGACGCGCTCACCTATCTCATCTCGCTGGTGTGCGCGGTGCTCGCGCGGGTGCCCAGATACCCGGAGGGGGCGCAGGAGCGCCGGAAGACCGGGATACGGGCGGACGTCATGGAGGCGGCGGGCTGGTTGTGGCGGCAGCGCGGCCTGCGCGCCGGGCTCGCGTTCTCCCTGGTCGCCAACCTCGTCGCGAACGCGCTGCTGCTGCCGGTCATCGTCATGGTGGAGGCGCGCGGCGGCGACTCGACCACGACGGGCCTGGTGCTGGCCGGGCTGGGCCTCGGCGGCCTGCTGGGTGCGACCCTCTCGGCCAAGATCGGGCGTCTGCTGCCGCCCGGGAAGCTGATGCTGGCGGTGGTCGGGTTCTTCGCGCTGTCGGTCTGCGCGACCGCCCTGCCGTTCGGGCCGTACTGGCCGGTGGTGCCGCTGTTCCTCGCGATGGTCGCGGTGCCGGCGCTCAACGTGGTCTTGCGCGTGCTGGTCGCCAGGCTCGTGCCGGACACGATGATGGGGCGGCTGGTCTCGCTGTTCACCATGGCGAGCATGGGCCTGACCCCGGTCGGGCCGCTGCTCGGCGGCCTGCTGGCGGAGTATGTCGGTGGTCCGGGCGCGCTGGTGGTCGTGGGCGGCCTGCTCGCGGCGGGGTGCGCGCTGGCCTCGATCAGCCCCGCGCTGCGCAGCCTCGACGTGCCGGCCGACGCCGAGCCCGACGCCGCCGATTCCACGGCTCCCAAAGCCGCCGATGCCGAGGCTCCCGGCTCTGCTGCCGTCGCGGACGCGGACGCCGCCCGCGCCGACGCGGGCGGGCCCGGCGGTTCCGGGGCGAACGGTTCCGCGCCCTCAGCGGCGGCATCCGTCCCCGCGGAGCTCGACCGCGAATCGGTGGGCGAGCGGTGACATCGAGTACGCCATGGAGTGGGCGACCACGTCGGCGTCGGTCTCGATCGGCGTGATCGACAGGACGTTGGCCTCCAGCAGCAGCTCGATGACCCGCTCGCCGGGCCCTTCGACGCCGTCCAGGGCCGCGACGAGTTCCTCGTGCCCGAAGACCGGGCCGTCGAGCGCGCCGAGGGCGGCGAACGCGGCGCGGTGCGGCCACGCGGGGCGGGCGTAGGAGTCCTCGAACCGCCGGCGCAGCGACACGTCGCCCGCGACGAACTCGTCCAGCACGTTCTCGGTGCGTTCCAGCCGGTCGGCGAGCATGCCGAGCGGCAGATGCGGCAGCCGGGCGAGCCGGCCCCCGAGCACGCGCAGGACCAGGGGCGACAGCCCGCACCTGCGGAAGATCCGCAGCACGGCGGGCAGGTCGCCGTGGACGCGGTCGCGGCCGACGAGCCGGCTCAGAAACTCGATGCCCTCGCTGGGGCACAGGTCCTCCAGTCCGATCCGGGCCACCGACTCCAGCCCGCTGAGCCTGCTCTGGCTCGTCACCAGCACCCTGCTCGACGCGGTGCCCGGCAGCAGCGTGCGTACGCTCGACTCGTCCGGGGCGTCGTCGAGGACCAGCAGGACCTTCCGGTCGGCGAGCCACGACCGCCAGATGGCGGCCAGCACGTCGTCCTCGCGTACGCCGCCGACGTCCAGGCCGACGTCTTCCAGGATCTCCCGCTGGATTTCCGCCGCCGACCGGGTGACACCGCCTCGCCGCAGCGAGATGACCACGGCGCCGTCCGGGTAAGCGGGCGCGAGCATGTGCGCGACGTGCACGGCGAGGGTGGTCTTGCCGGTGCCGAGCCCGCCCGTGATCAGGGTGACGGGCGCGGGCTCGTCGAGGATGCGCCGGATCTCCGCCTCACGGCCCACGAAGTCGTGGATGTCGCGGGGCAGCCGGTTCGCCAGGGCGCGCACGGGCCGGGGCTGGGCGGCGACGGCCAGGCCGGGAAGCCGCACGGGCGGGGGCCCCTCACCGCGGAGGATCGACTGGTAGAGCTTGCCGATCATGGGGCTGGGGTCGATGCCCATCTCGGCGGCGAGGTGCCGGCGCAGGTTGTCGAAGGTCGCCAGGGCCTCGGCGGTCCGGCCGCACCGCGCCAGCGCGGTCATCCTGGCCGCGGTGATGCGTTCGCGGGTGGGGAAGCGCGCCGCCACGATGTCGAGGGAGGTGAGCGCCTCGACGTGCCGGCCCAGCTCGATCTCCAGCTCCACCCAGTCCTCGTAGATCGACAGGAAGAGCTCGGTGAAGCGGCCCACCTCCGCGGCGACGAGCGGGACGTGGCAAAACTCCTCGAGCGGCCGGGTCCGCCACAGGCGGACGGCGTCGCCCAGCAGCGCGGCGGCCGAAACGAGGTCTCCGCTCCGGGCGGCGGCGCGCCCAGACTTGCCCAGTTCCAGGAAACGCAGCAGGTCGAGCTCCTCGCTGGTGGCCCGCATGCGGTAACCCCACCCCTGGAAGCTGATCCGGTCACCGACGATCTTGCGTAGCGCGGACACGTAGACCTGCAGGTTCTTGCGTGCCGTACGCGGCGGGGTCTCGCCCCACAGCGAGTCGATCAGCTGATCGGACGCGATGACCGCGTTCGCGTGGCATAGCAGTATCGCCAGGAGGAGCCGTTGTTTGGGGGCGCCGATGACGGCCCCGCGGCCCGCCACGCGGACCTCCAGCGGGCCGAGGATCGAGCAATGCAGTTCAGGCGAGGTCACGTCACCCATTGCGCTTTTCCTTGGTCCGGATATGTCCTGGCGGCCCCGGTCACCGGCGGAAACCGGGTGTCCGAGCGCCCAGAAGGAGGAAGTCGACGAGTTCGAGCGGCGACGGCGGCCCGGCGTTCCCCAGGGCCGCCAGGTGGAGCGTCCGGATCGCCCGAGCCACGGCCGTGGACACCGCCCGCCCGCCGGCCTTCGTCTCGAACCAGCGCCAGTCGCCGTCGGTGTTGACCTCGAGGAACACCACCTCGCCCGCGTCGAGCAGCAGGTCGAAGGCGCCGTAGGTCAAGCCCCACAGGTTCGCGAGCCGCCGTACGGCGCCGGCGGCGGCGGGCGGGGCGGCGACCGGCGTGACCGTCACCTCGGCCTCCTCCCGCCACGGTGAGTCGGGGGCGCGCTTGCCGACGGCGTAGGCGTGCATTGCGCCGGCGACGTAGTAGACCCGCAGCTCGGCGTCGTGCTCGACGTGTTCCTGCACGATGACCGGGTAGTCGAGGGCGGGCCTGCGCAGCAGCTCCGCGCGGGACGTGATCTCGGGGAGCGCCCCGGTCAGAAGGCCGGGCGTGGTCTCGACGAAGTGCTCCCCGACGACCTTGACCACGACCTTGCCGTCCGGCAGCGCGGCGGCCGCCCGCGCCGGATCGGTGGTGACGACCGTCCTCGGCACGCGGACCCCGGCCGCCGCCGCGCCCGCGAGCTGCTCCAGGCGGCCCGGCCGGTTGCCGGGCAGGCTCACCGGCGCGAGCGAGCGGAGCTGGCCGACGATCGCGTGCCAGGACTCCGACCGCAGGAGGGTCCGCGCGGCGTCGTCCGCCACCGGCATGGCCCGGGGGGAGAAGTGACGCGCCCAGACCACGGTCGGGGCGATGCGGCGTCCGTCCAGGTCGAGCACGCCGCACGTCCCGCCGACGGCCCGATCGCGGCCCGCCGCCTCGTGCGCGTCCTCGTCCTTCTGAGTTTCGGCCTCGTCCGCCACCCGGTTTTCGGCACCGTACGCCGTGGTGCCTGGGCCGGCCTCGGCGACCCGGGTGGACAGCCGCAGCGAGGGCACGCTCTCGGCGTCCACGCGTACGCTCGGCACGCCGAGCCGGTGCAGGATCTCCTGGAGAACGGCGAACTCGGTGCAGCCCGCGCGGTCGGCCAGCACGACGCAGGGGATGGCCTCCCCCGTCGGCTCTGAGCCCGGGAGCCGCCATGACACCGAGCTCGCGGCTCCGCGAAGATCGACGGTCAGGTGAGGAGGGCGCGGTCCGCCGGGCCGGACCGGACCCGGGACGCCGGTGGCGGTCAGCAAGGCGTGGCCGGGGTTGTGCGCGGACCCACTCCACGATTTCGCCGCGGCTGCGCCCCCACCCGTTTCCCCCTCGTGATCACGTCCATACCCAGTCAGTGAACGGTGATCCCGGTTTGATGTCAATAGAACTCATTATGACCAATCGGATGGATTTATCGTGAAATGTAGGAGTTGCGCATAAGCGCAGATCGGTGCGCATGCTGATCCGGAAAGCGGGGCCCGTCGGACGCCCTGCCTGCCGGATTGTATGAAACACCCAATTTTTGGGCAGGAGCAATTACCAGATTGGGTCATACTGTTTTCGGCCGCCATTCACGTAACGGTTAACGGCCGCGACGCGCGGTGACCACACCCGATGCGTACGTACACTGGGACGCGCTCTGCGGAGCCCGCTCCCCGCGTCGGCCGTCGCGCCACCCGCGAGACGGGAGACGGGCGGGGGCGAGGATGAGGAGGACGTCATGATCGGGCACCTACCCGGCGATCGCGGGGAGACCGATCCGCCGGCCGGCCCGGACGTGGACCTCTCCCGCGAACGAGACGTCTTCCGCCGGACGGCGGCCCCGGCTCGCCGGCGCACCTGGGACATCCTCGCGGTGATCGCCCTCGGCGGCGGGATCGGCAGCGTGGCCAGATATCTGGTCGGCGAGGCGTTTCCCGCGCCGCCTGCCGGATTCCCCTGGGGGACCTTCCTCGCCAACGTCACCGGCTGCTTCGCGCTGGGGCTCCTGATGGTCTTCATCCTGGACGTCTGGCCGCCGAGCCGCTACCTGCGTCCGTTCCTCGGGATCGGCGTCCTCGGCGGATACACGACGTTCTCCACCTTCACCACCGAGATCGTGGCCAGGTCGGCGCGCGGCGCGTGGCCGATCGCCGGCGTGTACGCCGCGGGCAGCCTGGTCGCCGGGCTGGCCGCCGTGTGGTGCGGCATCGTGCTCGCCCGCGCCGTGGCGGGTCTTCCGGTACGGCGGCGCGGGAGCGGCGCGTGAGGCTTCACGGCCCGGCGCAGCGCCTGACGATCCTGATCGGGGAGAGCGACCAGCATCGGCATCGGCCCCTGTACACCGAGATCGTGCATCGGGCGCGCGCGACGGGCCTGGCGGGGGCGAGCGTGTTCCGGGGCATCGAGGGCTTCGGCGCGTCCTCGCGCATCCACACCAGCCGCCTGCTGTCGCTCAGTGAGGATCTGCCCGTCGCCGTCGTCATCGTGGACGTGCCGGAGAAGATCAGCGCGTTCCTGGCGGAGCTGGACGAGCTGGTGACCGAGGGCCTGGTGATCGTCGAACCCGTGGAGGTCTACCGCTACGCGGGGCGTACGCAAGGGCGGGCGGAGTCGTGACCCTGCTGCTCGTGTTCCTCGGCGGCATCGTCGGCGCTCCCGCCCGTTATCTGATCGATCGGCTGGTGCAGCGCCTGCACGACAGCGTGTTCCCTTGGGGCACGCTGTCGGTCAACCTGTGCGGGTCGCTCGTGCTCGGGCTGGTGCTCGGCGCCCGCGACCACCTCGGGCTGCCTCAGGAGATGGTCACCCTGCTCGGGGCGGGTTTCTGTGGCGCGTTCACGACCTTCAGCACGTTCGGCTTCGAGACCGTACGGCTGCTGGAGGAGGGCTCGGTCCTGGAGGCCGGGCTCAACACGCTCGGCAGCCTGGTCCTCGGCCTCCTCGCCGCGGCCGCCGGGTTCGCCCTGGCCGCCCTCCTCGTCTGAGAGCGCTTACGACTGGTCGCAGACCGCCCGCGACTTGGTCCGAGACCACCCACGGATTGTCTGAGACCATTCGCGACTGGTCCGAGAACACCCGCGACTGGTCCGAAACCGCCTGCGCTTGGTCCGAGGGCACCCGCAACCGGCCTGAGACCGCCGGCGAAGCGACTGCGGGGAGCCGGAGGGGCCGCGCCGGTGTCGGGATCGCGGAACGGGCGGGCACGTCATGAGGGCCGTGTTCCCGGCACGGCCGGCCAGACCCCTCGGCCCCGCACATGCGCGCCGCGGCCGCGTACGTGCGCGGGGGCGGCGTGTCCCCGGTGGAGTGCCCCGATGAGCGAAACGAAACACCGGCGAGCCGGAGGGCTCGCCGGTGTTTCGCACGGGTCGGCGGCGCCCGTGTCCGTCGTGGTCATGGTCCGTCGTGCTCGCGAACCGGGGAACCGCTGACCGCGAAGACGTGGCCGGGGGACGGCCGCGCGTCCCGGACGACGCGTCCTGAGCATTTCCGCCACCGCGGGGATGTCCTCCCGCGGGCTCGGTGAACAGGACCCGCCCGTCCTCGCCGCACGTCGAGGTGAGCGCGCCCCGGGGGTCACTTCGCCAGGAAGGCGATGAGCGCGTCGGTGACCTCCTGGGCGTGGGTCCACAGCAGGCCGTGCGGGGCGCCCTCGATCTCGACGTACTCGGCCTGGGGAAGCGCCCGGTGGAAGGGGCGGGCGGTGGCGTCGATCGGCAGAATGCGGTCGGCGGTGCCGTGCACGATGAGCGCGGGCACGTCGATCTTGGGGATGTCGGCCCGGAAGTCGGTCGTCCACGTGGGGACGGCCGCCGCGGAGGCGTACCACGAGGCGCCGGCCGCGGTGTTCCAGTTGGCCCGGACGACCTCCTCGCTGACGCGGGTGCCGAGGTTCTCTTCGAGGTTGTAGAAGTCGTTGTAGAAGGCCGTGAAGTAGGCGTAGCGGTCCTTCTTGACGGCTTCCGAGATGCCTTCGAACACGCTGCCGTCGACGCCCTCCGGGTTGTCGTCCGTCTTGAGCAGGAACGGTTCGAGGGAGGCCAGGAACACGGCCTTGGCCACCCGCGCCGAGCCGTACGTGGACAGGTAACGGGCGACCTCGCCGCTGCCCATGGAGAACCCGACGAGGACCGCGTCCCGCAGGTCGAGGGTCTCCATGAGGGTGTTCAGGTCGGCGGCGAAGGTGTCGTAGTCGTAGCCGAAGGTGGGCTGGCTCGACCGGCCGAAGCCGCGGCGGTCGTAGGCGATGACGCGATATCCGGCGTCGAGCAGTGCGGGTATCTGCTTCTCCCACGAGTGGCCGTCGAGCGGATAGCCGTGGATGAGCACGACCGGCTGCCCGCTGCCGTGGTCCTCGTAGTACAGCTCGATGTCGGTGCCGTTCTCCTGGCCGACCGTGATGTACGCCATCGTGCGCTCCTTTGATCTTCGCTGCTTGCGCAGCCGGTTTCTCGGTACGCACTAGACACTAGACCACGATTAAGTTGCGCGCAAGGTAATTGCGTCCGAGGATCCTATATGTGAGTACGATCACAGGTGTGCGGGTCGCGCCGCAGCCCGAGGAGAAGGGTGGTAGCGGTGTGCGGAAGATCGGTTGGGGGGCGTTCGCGCTCTTCCTGGCCGCGTTCGCGGCCTTCGAGAGCGTCAAGTACGGCCTGCCGGCCACCCTTGCCGCGCTCGCGTTCTTCGCGCTGGCCGACATCGCGCGGCTCGCCGGGGTTCGGCCGCCCGGCGTGCTCTACCAGGCGGTCCACCACGTGTGGATCCCGCTCGTGGTGCTGGTCGTCTACTCGTTCGGCCCGATCGTGTGGCCGCCGCTGTTCACCGCCGCCCTCGGCTGGCTGACCCGCATCGCCTTTGAGCGGACGCTGGGGCGTCCGGAGGCGTCGCGGGATGCGCCGGCTGAACGGTGAGGGCGGCCCTCAGCATCGCCGGTCGGCGTAGGCGGTGACGTTGGCCGTCAGCCGGCGCAAGGTCGCGAGGGTGCGGGCGAACTCCTCGGGTTCGAGTGCCATCGCGTCACCGCACGTGGCGAAGATGCCGTCGCTGCGCTCCCGGAGGGCCGCACCCTTGTCGGTCAGGGAGATCTGGACCGTGCGCTCGTCGTCGGCGCGGCGCTCCCGGCGCAGCAGGCCGTTCGCCTCCAGGCGCTTCAGCAGGGGCGTCATCGTGCCGTAGTCGAGGTGCAGCGCGGCGCCGAGCTCCTTGACCGTCACGCCCTCCGCGGGGGCCTCCCACAGGACCAGCAGGACCAGGAACTGCGGATAGGTGATGCCGATCTCGTCGAGCAGGGGCCGGTAGAGGCCGGTCACGGCGCGGGAGGCGGCGTAGAGCGCGAAGCACATCTTGTCGTCGAGGACGCGCGGAGGCCGCTGCTCAGTCTGGGTGATGCTCGTCATCCCTCCACTGTAGGAGCCCCGCGCGCTATTCGCACGTGCGCTGTCAAATCGGGCGCGAGGCTTCGGGAAGGAATGGCGTGGCCCGGCGCGGGCCGGGCCACGCCGAGTTCGTCAGCGGCAGGTGCGCACGACCCGCGGGGCGCCGCAGCCCCTGGTGACCGTCCCCGCGCCGGCGACGGCGCCCAGGTCGAGATCGACGTCCAAGGCGAGGCCGAGGCCCAAGCCCAGGCCGAGGTCGACGTCGGCGTCGACGACGGCCGCGGGCCGGACGACGGTCGGCGCGTCATAACCACACCCGGCGTACGCGGGGGCGGTGGCGAGCAGGCCCGCGCAGGTGAGGGCGGCCAGGGACATAAGACGGATAGGGCGGCGCATGAAGATTCCTCATCTCGGATGTTGCTATGCGTATTCGATCGTCACTCTTCGTATCCGAGCTGTGGTTGTGGCAAACTCAGGGCACTCCCGGGTGAGCGCCAAAAATTGGAGTGGGACAGGTCATTGCCCGCCGTGCGACCCCGACGTACCGTCGGCCTCATGGCCGTCATCCACAGGGAACGCGTCGCGTGGGAGAGCGCGGGCCTGGTGTCCACAGGGTGTGGACGACCAGGCCGGGAGACCTCTCAGCGGAAGCGCCGCAGGCGAAGGCTGTTGCTGACGACGAAGACACTGGAGAAGGCCATCGCCGCCCCGGCGATCATCGGGTTGAGCAGCCCGGCGGCGGCCAGCGGCAGGGCCGCGACGTTGTAGGCGAAGGCCCAGAACAGGTTGCCCTTGATCGTGCGGAGCGTGCGCCGCGACAGCCGGATCGCGTCGGCCGCCACCCGCAGGTCGCCTCTGACCAGGGTCAGATCGGCGGCCTCGATGGCCACGTCGGTGCCCGTGCCCATGGCCAGGCCCAGGTCGGCCTGAGCGAGCGCGGCGGCGTCGTTGACCCCGTCGCCGACCATCGCCACGGTCCTGCCCTCGGCCTGCAGCCTCTTGATCACGTCAACCTTGTCGGTGGGCAGCACCTCGGCGATCACCTCGTCGATGCCCACCTCCTTGGCGACCGTACGCGCGACCGCCGCGTTGTCGCCGGTCAGCAGCACCGGGGTGAGGCCGAGCGCGCGCAGGTCCCTGATCGCCTCGGCGCTGGTGGGCTTGACGGTGTCGGCCACCACCAGCACCGCCCGCGCGGCGCCGTCCCAGCCGACCGCCACCGCCGTACGGCCGGCGGTCTGCGCGTCCTCCATCGCCCGCGCGAGGTCGGCGGGCAGGTGCTGGGACCACTCGGCCAGCAGGGCGGGCCGCCCCACCAGGACGGCGTGGCCGTCCACGATCCCCTGGACGCCGAGGCCCTCGACGTTGGCGAAGTCCTCCGGCGTGGGCAGGTCGCCGACCCGCTCGGCGGCGCCCCGGGCGATGGCCTGCGCGATCGGGTGCTCGGAGGCGTGCTCCAGGGCCCCGGCCAGCCGCAGCGCCTCGTCGGGGTCCTGTCCCTCTGCGGGCACGACGTCGACCAGCCGCATCCTTCCCTCGGTGACCGTGCCGGTCTTGTCGAGCACGACCGTGTCGATCGCGCGGGTCGACTCCAGCACCTCCGGGCCCTTGATCAGGATGCCGAGCTGCGCGCCGCGGCCGGTGCCGACCAGCAGCGCGGTCGGCGTGGCCAGGCCCAGCGCGCAGGGGCAGGCGATGATCAGCACCGCCACCGCGGCGGTGAAGGCCGCCTCGGCGCCCTCGCCCGTGCCGAGCCAGTAGCCGAGCGTCGCCACCGACAGCGCGATGACGATCGGCACGAAGATCCCGGAGATGCGGTCGGCCAGGCGCTGCACCTCGGCCTTGCCGGTCTGGGCCTCCTCCACCAGCCGTGCCATCTGGGCGAGCTGGGTGTCGGACCCGACCCGGGTGGCGCGCACGACCAGCCGGCCGCCCGCGTTCACCGTCGCGCCGGTCACCGCGTCACCGGCCCGCACCTCCACGGGCACCGACTCGCCGGTCAGCATCGAGGCGTCGACCGCCGAGGTGCCCTCCTCGATCATGCCGTCGGTCGCGATCTTCTCTCCCGGCCGTACGACGAAGCGGTCGCCGACCGCCAGCTCGCCGACCGGGACGCGTACCTCTCTGCCGTCGCGCAGCACGGCGACGTCCTTGGCGCCGAGCTCGAGCAGCGCCCGCAGGGCCGCGCCCGCGCGCCGCTTGGAGCGGGCCTCGAAGTAGCGCCCGGCCAGGATGAACGCCGTGACCCCGGCCGCGGCCTCCAGGTAGATGTTCGCCGAGCCGTCGCCGCGGGAGATCGTCAGATCGAACCCGTGGGTCATGCCGGGCATGCCGGCGTCGCCCAGGAACAGCGCCCACAGCGACCAGCCCAGCGCCGCGATCGTGCCCAGCGACACGAGCGTGTCCATCGTCGCCGTGCCGTGGCGCAGGTTGGTCCAGGCCGCCCGGTGGAACGGCAGGCCGCCGTACACGACGACCGGGGCCGCGAGCGTGAGCGACAGCCACTGCCAGTACGTGAACTGCAGGGCGGGGATCATCGCCAGCGCGATCACCGGGACGGCGAGCACGACGGAGACGAGCAGCCGGGTGCGCAGGGAGGCCGGCTCGTCCTGTGGTTCCGCGGGCGGCTGCTCCGGCTTGGGCGGCTCGGGCAGTTTGGCCGTGTATCCGGCCTTTTCCACTTCCGCGACCAGAACCTGGGGATCCAGGTCCACGGGGAAGGTCACCTTGGCCTTCTCCGTGGCGTAGTTGACCGTCGCGGTCACGCCGTCCAGCTTGTTGAGCTTGCGCTCGATCCGGTTGGCGCACGACGCGCAGGTCATGCCGCCTATCGAAAGCTCGACCGCGCCGGTCGGGCGGTCACCGGTTGTCGCCGGCATCACCACTCCTTTCTCGCGTCGTGCCGTCAGCCGTCGTGCCCGGCCGAATCCGTGCTATGCGTGTCGTCCGAATCCGTGCCGTGCGTGTCGGCGGAGGCCGTGCCGTGCGCGTCGCCCGCCGCGTCCGCGTGGACGGTGAAGGCGGCGGTGCGGACGGTCCCCTCGTGCTTGAAGTCGAGGAACAGGCGGTAGTCGCCGCCGCTCGGGGCCGTCGCGGCGAAGGTCACTCCGGCCGCGGTCGTGTCCTCCTCGGGATGCACGTGCAGGTAGGCCAGGTCGCCCGCGCGGATCGCGACGAGGTGGCCGTACGCGCCCAGGTAGGGTTCGAGATCGCCGACCGGCCTGCCGTCCTTGCTCACCGTGAACTCGAGCTTACTCACCCGGCCCGGCGTGAGGTCGCCGGCCAGCGTCACCGTGTATCCGTCCACCTCCGCCGTACGCTCCGCCGGCGGCAGCGGCCGGGGCCGGTAGTCGCCGGGGACGAACAGGTCCGCGCCGAGCGTCAGGCCGGGCCCGCCCTCCGGGGCGAAGTCGGCGTAGGCGCGGTAGGCCCCGGCGGCCGGCAGGGTGAGCCGGACCGACCAGACCCCGTCGCCGGCCTCCTCCGGGTGCAGGTGCCAGAAGCCGCCGAGGTCCCTGGAGACCACGATGAAGTGCAGCTTCTTTTCGTGCTTCACCTGATAGCGGGTCACCGGCGCCCCGTCGGGCCCGGTGACGGTGAAGCGGACGTCGGCGGCCTTCCCCGGCGTGAGCGTGGTGGTCAGGGGGACCAGTGTGTAGCCGTCCTGGGAGATCTGCAGGCCCGGGGGCGCGCTCGCCGCACTCGCGGCTTCCTCGTGTGCGTGGCCGGGCGTGGGGTCCGGGTGGCCGTGGGCGGGCCGCGGGGTCGCGCGAGAGGGCTCGCCGGAGCCCAGCGCGGTCCCCGCGCCCAGCGCCGCCACGAAGATCACGGCGAGGCCCGCGGCGTACGCGCCGAGCCGCGCCGGGGTGTTCACGAGACACCCGCCACGTCATATCCGGCCTCCCGGACGGCCGCCACGATGGCCGCGTCGTCGACGCCGCCCTCGCTCTCGACCGTCAGCAGGCCGGTGGCCAGGTCCACCTGAACGCCGGTCACGCCGGGGACCGCGCCGACCTCCTCGCTGACCGAGCTGACGCAGTGGCCGCAGGTCATGCCGGTGACGGTGTAGGTGCTGGTCATGCCAATCACTCCTGTAACTCGTTCCGCATCGATGGGAACACCATACCCCCCTATGGTATTTCCGCGTCAAGCCGGTCCCCGGAGAGGGGGACCGAGGTGGGTGACGGCGACGCGGACCGGCGTGCCCGGGACCGCCCGCGGCGAGGTCGCTCCGGCGGAGCCGCAGACGTGGAGCGTGTCGCCGATCCGCCCGGGTTAGAGGAGGTAGCGGAGCCAGAGGTACGGCACGCACAGGGCCACCGTGACGACGGTGACCACCAGGCCATACTTGGTGAACTGCCAGAAGCTGATCCGGGCGCCGTTGCGCTCGGCGATGCCGAGGATGACGACGTTCGCGGAGGCGCCCACCGCGGTGGCGTTGCCGCCGAGGTCCGCGCCGAGCGCGAGCGCCCACCACAGCACGTTGTGGTCGCCGCCCGGCACGTGCTGGGCGAGGTCGGCCACGATCGGGCTCATCGTGGCGACATAGGGGATGTTGTCCACGATCGCCGACAGCCCGGCCGACGCCCAGAGCAGCACCATGGCGGTCACGCCGGGCCGCCCGGCCGTCGCCTCCGCCGCGGCCTGCGACACCAGGCCGATCACGCCGGTCTCGACGAGCGCGCCGACCATCACGAACAGCCCGGCGAAGAACACCAGCGTCGGCCATTCGACCTCGCGCAGCGCGTCCTGGGTGGAGATCTTGGTGACCACCATGAGCAGCCCGGCGCCGAGCAGCGCCACGACCGACGGCTCGTAGTGCAACACCGGGTGCAGCACGAACGCCGCGATGACCACCCCGAGCACGGACAGGCTCTGCGTGAGCATGACCTTGTCCTGGATGGCCGCCCGCTCGTCCAGCTGCATGATCTCGGCCGCCCGCTCGGGGTCGTACCGGAACGCCTTGCGGAACAGCAGCCGGCACATTCCGATGAAGACCAGGAGCAGCACGATCACCAGCGGCGCGAGGTGAACGAGGAAGTCGTTGAAGGTCAGCCCGGCGCGGGAGGCGATGATGATGTTCGGCGGGTCGCCGACGAGGGTCGCGGTGCCGCCGATGTTCGACGCCATCGCCTCGGCGATCAGAAACGGCGCGACCGGCAGGGCGAGGCGCTCGCAGACGAGGAACGTGACCGGCGCGATCAGCAGCACGGTCGTGACGTTGTCCAGCAGCGCCGACGCGATGGCGGTGATCACCAGGAGCAGCACCATGAGCCGGAACGGCCGTCCCCTGGCCCGCTTGGCGGCCCAGACGGCGAGGTATTCGAACACGCCGGTCTGCCGCAGCACGCCGACGATGATCATCATGCCGAGCAGCAGGAAGACGACGTTCCAGTCCACGCCCGACTCCGGCGAGAAGAACGCCGATTCGGCCGAGGTCGCGTGGACGAGCAGCAAGACGGCCGCGCCGCCCAGGGCGGCCTTGACTCGGTGGATCTTCTCGCTGGCGATGAGGGCGTACGTGGCGACGAAGACGATCGCCGCCACCCATGCGATGAGTGTCATGTGAGCCGCTTCAGCAGAGTGGAGAGCATGACCGCGCCCAGCAGGCGGTCGCCGTCGAGCACCGCGACCAGGGGACTGCGGGTGCGTGCCATCAACGCGGCGACCTCGAGGAGCGTGGCGTCCGGATCGGTCACCGGCAGCTCGCGCGGACGCTCCGGCAGCGCCTGGCGGACCGTGCGGTCGCCCAGCGCGCGGATGAACGCGTCGGCGTGCGCCTCGTCGATCACCCGGGCCAGCGCGGGATCGTCCTGGCAGTAGCGGGGCACGGCCAGGCGCAGCACCTGCGTGCCCGGCAGGATCGACGCCGGCGCCCCGCGCTCGTCCAGCACGATCAGCCCCGGTAGCTCGCGTTCGGCCATGAGGCGCGCGGCGTCGGCGACGGGGGAGTCGAGCTCCACCGTGGGGACCGGCACTACGAGATCGCGGGCACGCATGCTCTCACCCGCCCAGCGCGTACGGCTGTGCTCACGTCTGCCTTTCGGTCGTCGCTTCGGCCCCCGGGTATAGGGGGACCCTTTTCGCCGACCAGACTTCCCGGCACACCTCGGACTAGGTTATCGGTCGGGTAAGTCGTACAAAAGCCCCGAAGAGGCGCGAACGAACACCCCCTCGGCGTACGGCAGGCGTCCGAGCGACCCGTCGGGCAGTGCGACCATGCCCTCGGGCGCCTGCGTCAGCCGGGCGGAGAACGCCAGACGGCGTCCGGGTCGTCCCCGGGCCGAGACGTAGTCGTCCGCGCCCGCGAAGACCACCTCCCCCACCGGGGCGAGCCGCGCCAGCGCCGTCTCCACGTCCTCACCCGGCCGTACGACCGTCGCGGGCAGGCGGTCGGTCTCGTCGTCGGAGCGGACGAGCACCCCGCCCCCGACCCGGCCGATCAGGCAGACCGTGACCTCTTCGAACCCGGCGCGTACGGCCTCGGCGGCCAGATCGGCGGGACGAGGGACGTCCCACCCGTGCAGGGAAAAGGCCTGAGGCGCGCCAAGTGCCCGCCGTACGGCCTCGACGCCCGCCCGCGAGTACGGCACGGTCCGCTCCGGCAACCGGTCGAGCGGAAACCAGCCGAGCTCCGCGCACTTGTGCGGCTCGGCGTTGACGGGAGTGCCGGTGACGGAGCGCGCCACGAGGAACATCCCGATGCGTGCCGTGCCACCCGGGTTGCGGTGATGCATCACGTGGATCACCACGCAGTCGTCCACCTCGACGCCGAGCTCCTCGCGGGCCTCCCGTACGGCGGCGTCCACCACGGACTCGCCCTCCTCCAGGTGACCGGACGGCATGATCTGCCACTCCCCGTCGGCGTATCCGGTGCCGTGGCGGCGGCCGAGCAGCACCTTCTCTCCGTCGGTGAGCACCAGGTGCACGTCCACGACCGGCCGGTAACGGCCCGGGGCGTACGTCGCGGCGTCGAGCAGCGCGGGCAGGGTCGCGGCGTTCGCGGAGATGTACTCCCCCAGCTCGGACGGGACCATGTTCAGCGCGCGCACCTCCTCCGGGCGCACGCGCCGCAGCTCGTGCAGGCCGATGTCCGGTTCGAGAAACTCGGGGCCGCTGCGGCGCGACAGGTCGAGCGACACCAGCCGGCAGGCGAAGACCGTGCTCAGGCGGCCGGGCTCGGCGAGGGTGAACACGTGCAACGCCGGCCCCGCCGTCGCGCCCAGCTCCTCGTCGAGCTCGCGGCGCAGCGCCGCCTCCGGTGAGGCGTCCGCCGGCTCCACCCCGCCGCCCGGGGTGATCCAGTACGGCTCCCGCCCCTGCCGTACGCGCCGGAACAGGATGATGTCGTCGCCGTCGAACAGGATGGCCCGGACGCCGTGTCGTACGGAGGTCATGTCCGGCATCTTCTCGCGGCCGGTCCGGCGTCCGCCGCCGAGAGGGGCCGAAATACGGTGAGGGGAGCCGTCCCGAGAGGGCGCGGCTCTGTGCGGAAGGGATGCAGGGGCATGACCGAAATGACCTACCGGCGGCTGGGGGACTCGGGACTCGTGGTCTCGGCCCTGGGCCTCGGCGCCAACAACTTCGGCCGCAGGATCGACCTCGACGCCACGCGCGCCGTGGTCGACGCGGCGCTCGACGCCGGCGTCACGCTGATCGACACCGCCGACATCTACGGCGAGTCGGAGGCGTACCTCGGCGAGGTGCTGAAGGGCCGGCGCGACCAGGTCGTCATCGCCACCAAGTTCGGCGGGGACGTGAACGGCGCCAACGGGCCCGACTGGGGCGCGCGTGCCTCGCGGCGGTACGTCCGCCTGGCCGTGGAGAGGTCGCTGCGCCGGCTCAAGACCGACTGGATCGACCTCTACCAGCTGCACTTCCCCGACCCGGCCACGCCGATCGAGGAGACCCTGTCGGTGCTCACCGATCTGGTGCGGGAGGGCAAGATCCGCTACATCGGATCGTCCAACTTCGCGTCGTGGCAGGTGACCGACGCGGACTGGGTCGCCCGCACCCGCGGCTTCGAGCGCTTCGTGAGCGCGCAGAACGAGTACAGCCTGCTCGACCGGCGGGTGGAAAAGGAGCTCATCCCGGCGCTGCGGCACCACGGCATCGGCCTGCTGCCCTACTTCCCGCTGGCCAACGGCCTGCTCACCGGCAAGTATCGGCGTGGCGAGGAGCCGCCGGCGGGCACCCGGCTCGCGGACCGGCCGCAGTATCTGACCGACGCGCGGTTCGAGGTGGTGGAGAGGCTGCGGGAGTTCGCCGAGCGCCAGGGGGTGACCCTGCTGGACGTCGCGATCGGCGGTCTGCTCGCGCGGCCGGAGGTCTCCTCGGTGATCGCGGGGGCGACGCGCCCCGAGCAGATCAAGGCCAACGCCCTCGCGTCGGCGTGGCGGCCGGACGAGGCGGCGCTCAAGGAACTGAACGAGCTCACGAGCTGAGTATGTGCAGTTGAAGTTATATAGCTGAGGCCGAGTGGCCCGAGGGGAACTTCGCCCACCTCCACGAGGCGTACGCGGAGGCGTTCGGGCTGGCCGAGGGCGTCGCCGAACGGGTGGACGAGTCACAGGGCGGGCAGGCCGGCGGCGGCTGGCGGGTGCGGTTCGAGCGTCAGCTCACCCGGCCGATCGGGGAGGTCTGGGCGCTCGCGGGCGCGTCCGAGGCGACACCCGGCGCGCCGGTGCCCGACGGCCTCGGCGAGGGCGTCGTCACGGCCGTACGGGAACCCGCCGCCGGGCTTGCCGCGTACGTGGAGTCCGGCGGCCAAGGCGGGCACGTGCGCTGGGAGCTGTCGGAGGGCACCGGGCACGGCGCCCGGCTGGTCGTCACCGAGACCGGCCTGCCCGACCCCGGCACGGCGCTGAAGGCATGGCGAGACCGGATAGAGACGCTGGCCCGGCGGCTGCTCGCCTGAGCCTCATCGCTCGGGTCGGGTCGTCGTCGTTGATCGCGACGAGTAGAAGGCTCACAGGCTCGCGTGCGCAGCCGCGGATGCGGGCCGGGATCGTGCACACCGCCGCAGGTCGACGCCACGCGCTCGGCACCCGTGACGAGCTGCCCGGCTCTTGCCCGCCGTACGTCGGTCAACCGACCGCGGGTGTTCTGTTCGACAGACGCTGCGCTTTTGAAGGGGGGATCAGCGGTAGCCGCCGGCCCCGGAGGTGAAACCGGCCCACACGGCCTTGCCCACGGGGCGCAGCCGCGCCCAGCCCCACATGCGGCTGACCCCGGCGACGACCTGCAGGCCGCGCCCGGTCTCCGCGACATAGTCGGGCTCGCGCAGCACCGGCGCGTTGTGGCTGGGGTCGGTGACCATGCACAGCAGCGCGCGCGACGACCGGAACAGCATCAGGCGCACCGGCAGGGGATGGATGGCCTGGTGCCGCAGGCCGTGGCGCAGCGCGTTGGTCACCAGCTCGCAGACGGCGAGCGCGGCGTCGTCGGTGATGTCCTCCATCGCCCAGCTTCGCAGCACACCCGCGGTGAAATGCCGGGCAGTGCGAGCGGCGAGGCTCTCACGGTGAAACTCGTGCACCGCCACCTGGGGGATGCCGCACGGCTCCTCGCCGCCGGTCCACGGCCAGCGCGTGCCATACGGAAAGACCTGCTCAAGCGTGCCCAGCCAGGGATCCCGGGCAACGCCCTCGGCTTCTGCGAGGGAAGCGCGGTCTGTCCGATAACCAGTCATTGAGAGCCTTATGAGGTTGATGTCGACCATGTGGCGGGATGACTCGGTAAGTCATACTGCTCTCATCGATGCTGGTGTGCAAGTACAGATGCACGTGCAAACGCATGAAAATTGCCGGTTTGGGCGCAAAATCCGAAAGAGGCGCTCATGTCCGTGATCTGCGCCGGAATCATCCGGGCGGCAGGCCCGGCGCAAGAGCCGGCACGGCTATCCGAACGGCAACCGCGTCGAGAGCGCCGCACCGTCCCCACGGCCGGATCGCGCGGTCTCCACGCCCGGATCGCACCGTCCCCACGGCCGGATCGCGCGGTCTCCACGCCCGGATGGCGCGGTCTCCACGGCCGGATCGCGCCGATCGCGGTGGATCGTGCCGATCGCGCCGGACTGTGTCGTGAAACCCCCGGCACGCCGCCCGGTCCCGCGCCGGTCATCCCCCCACGGACATGGCCGCATTCCTCCGCACAGTCAAGAAAGGCGAATTCGACGACCTTCTCGGCTGAGACGGAAATGATCTCATACACGCTTGCACGGCGCGAGGGGGCGGGTATTGTGAACGTGGCGTAACACCGGTGCGCCGCAAAGGACCCCATATGTCTGTGGCCCCTATAGAGGGTGTGCCTCACCTGCTTGACCTGGCTCCACAAACACGACGTAGCCCGACCGTCCTGCGCATCCTGCTCGGAACCCGGCTGCGACGGCTCTGCGAGAGCAAGCACATCCGCCTGGAGGAGGCCGGCCACGCCATCCGCGCCTCGCACTCGAAGATCAGCCGGATGGAGCTCGGCCGCGTGGGGTTTCGCCGCCGCGACGTCGCCGATCTCCTCACCCTGTACGGCGTCACCGACGAGGACGAGCGGGAGGCGCTGCTCTCGCTCGTCGCCCAGGCCAACGCCCCCGGCTGGTGGCACAAGTACGACGACGTCCTTCCCTCCTGGTTCGAGGCGTACATCGGCCTGGAGCAGGCGGCGAGCACGATCCGCTCATATGACGTGCAGTTCGTGCCCGGGTTGCTGCAGGCTCCCGCGTACGCGGAGGCGGTGGTGCGGCTCGGCCATCCGAACGCCTCGCCCGAGGAGGTCGAGCGCCGCGTCCGGCTGCGGAAGGACCGTCAGGAGGTGCTTTCGCGGCCGGATCCGCCGATTCTGTGGGCGGTGATCGACGAGGCCGTGCTGCGCCGTCTGGTGGGAGGCCCCAAGGTCATGCGGGCTCAGATCGAGCATCTGCTCGACATGATCGCCCTCCCGCGTGTAACGCTCCAAATCATTCCGTTCAGCGCCGGCGGGCACGCCGCAGGGGGAGGGCCGTTCAGCATCCTGCGTTTCGCCGGAGTCGGCCTGCCCGACGTCGTCTATCTCGAACAGCTCACCAGCGCCGTCTATCTGGAGAAACCCGAAGACGTCGACCGCTATCTCGCGGCCATGGAACGTCTGTGCATTCAGGCCAGACCGGCGTCGGAGACCGAGCGCATGCTGCGGCGGTTCCTGACGGAGCTGTGACGACAGCTCTGCCGACGCGACGGCAACGCGGCGAGGCGCCGCCCCGGCCACGCGCGGCAGGGCTTGATTTGTACGACCCGGCGTCGTGAGCGCGACCTCCGTTGCCGCACGCCTCTGCCGCACGCCCACACAAGACGGTGGCGCAAGCCGTACCCGAGAATGCGTGTCAGGCGCGCGCGGGCGGTTAGTGGACTACTACCACGCCGTGGGCGGCAGGAGGGCGGTGAGACGTTGACGGGCAGCCTGCTCAGCCTGGAGTTCGACCGGAGCTCGGTCACCCGGGTGCGGCATCGCGTGATGCTGTCGGCGCAGGAGGCCGGGCTCCGGGGCGTCGCCCTGGAGGATTTCGTGCTCGCCGTGCACGAGGCGGTCACCAACGCCGTACGGTACGGCTCGCCGCCGCGGGGGATCGCCCTGTGGCGTGGGGCGGGCGTGCTCGTGGCCGAGATCACCGACAAGGGCCCCGGCATTCC
The DNA here is from genome assembly GCF_014647835.1 of Microbispora rosea subsp. aerata. Classification (GTDB taxonomy): domain Bacteria; phylum Actinomycetota; class Actinomycetes; order Streptosporangiales; family Streptosporangiaceae; genus Microbispora; species Microbispora aerata. The sequence goes on along the minus strand of NZ_BMPY01000026.1, from coordinate 2,073 downwards.
CGACGAGGTGCTGGACCGCGAGGAGCCGACGACGCGGTTCGACTTCGGGGGCCGCGGGCTGTGGCTCATGAACCGCCTGGCCGACCTCGCCGTGCGTACGGGGGCCGAGGGAACGACGATCCGCCTCTGCGTGGCGCTACCCTGAGCCGGGGCCACCGTACGGCTACACCTTGCTTCCGCTGAGAGCGGAGCGGGGGCCGCCTGACCGAAACCTGGCTTCCCGGTTTCCCCCAGCCTCACCCTTCGGCAGGGTTAACGCCGCTGTGAGCTGGGAATTTGTGACCTCGTCGCCCTACCTCCGGGGTTGAATGGCGTGGTGACACGCGAGCCGGCATGGCGAACCGTAATCCTTATTTGGGTTCACCGAAATTTCGGGCAATCCGGGTCGGAGGCTGAAGCCTTGCTAGGCTGCAATGAACCGTAGAACCGGGCGTTGTCTCACCCGGCAGGTGAGACCGTCGAGAAGTGGGGTCACACCGTGAAGAAGCTGCTTGTTCTCGCTCTGGTCGCCGTCGGCGGGCTTCTGGTCTGGCGCAAGGTGCAGGCCGACCGTGCCGAGCTCGATCTGTGGACCGAGGCCACCGGCAGCGAGAACTGACCATCGGGAATGGTGCGTGATCGTGGCAAGGGTGCGGGCATGACCCCGGTGAAGCTGGCCTGCCTTGACCTGGCCGGGACCACGATCGGTGACATCGACATGGTGGAACGGGCGTTCGCCGAGGCGATCGCCACTCAGGGCATCGTCCCCGGGACCAGCGCCTATGCCCGTGCCATGGTGCATGTGCACAGGTCCCGGGGATGTCCCAAAATCGAAGTCTTCCGGGGCATCTTCCCCGGCAACGAGGCCCAGGCGCAGGCCGCGAACCTGACCTTCGAGCGGTCGTACGAGGGAGCCATCGAGCGCAGCGGTCTCACGCCGCTGCCGGGAACCGTCGAGGCCATCGCCAAGCTCCGTGACGCCGGCCTGAAGATCGCCCTCATCACCGGATTCAGCCGCGCCACCCTGGGACGGGTGCTGAGCACCCTCACCTGGGTCGACATGCTGGACCTCGCACTGTGCCCCGAGGACGCCGGCCGCGGCCGGCCGTACCCGGACATGGTGCTCACCGCGCTCCTGCGTTCGGGCGTGGACGACGTACGCCAGGTGGCCGTGGCGGGCGACTCCGAGAGCGACATGCTGTGCGGCCGGCGCGCCGGCGCCTCCATCGTCGCCGGGGTGCTCACCGGCGTGCACAGCAAGGAGCGTCTGCTCGGCGGCGGCGCCACCCACATCATCGACTCCATCGCCGACTTCCCCGGGCTCGTCCTCGGCAACGAGGTCGGCGCCTCCCCCATAGCCTCCTGATCACCGCTTCCCCTCTTCCACCACGCCGACCCCGCGAGTACGGCTTCCTCGCGCCCGAATCCCGTCGGCATGGCTTCCCTGCGCTGAATCCCGCCGATACGGCACGGTGTGATGTCGAGTGGCGCTCGGGTGGGGCCTGTTGCTACGGTGTACGCACCGGCGGCCTGTAGATCTGCGTGTTTGCGCAGTTCGCGCCCGCCAAGGGGCCTTAGCTCAGCTGGCAGAGCGCCTGCTTTGCAAGCAGGAAGTCAGGGGTTCGAATCCCCTAGGCTCCACCAGCCAAAACGCCACTTCCGCGATCATGAGAAGCGGCTCTCGTGCCATTAACGTGCCATTAGCTCTCGTCGGCATTGCGCTCCGCCTCGACTAGCGCGCTCAGCGCATCGGCGATCTTCCGGTCGGCGTCACGCGTGGCGTGCTGATAGATCAGCGCCGCCCGGTCGCTGGCAGCTAACCGCCGCCCTCAACGGACCTCACCTGTCAGCAGATCGAACCAGGTTGCCCAGCCCTGCCGTACCGGCCATCGGTGTGTCTCGGCGATCTGGGGTTTTTCGTCGTTTTGGACGGTGCGGCGGATGAAGGCCAGCCCGCCGGACTGGCACTGAAGCGCTCCGGGTCTGATGGAGGCTCGATTCCCTGAGAGGATCGAGTCATGGCACGTCCGTCCCCCTACCCGGCAGAGCTTCGCGAGCGTGCGATACGTATGGTCGCCGAGATCCGCCCCAACT
>NZ_BMPY01000025.1 GCF_014647835.1 Microbispora rosea subsp. aerata | reverse complement strand
CAGGCGCTGCTGGTCCAGCAGGACGAACTGGTCCCGATGCTTGATCTCGGCCGCGGCCACCTTCAGCAGGTGCTTGGAAGGCCGGATCGCCGACGCGAGCAGCCTGTCGGCGGCCGCCGCACCGGGTTCGGGCGCGAACTGCGCGCGGAGGTAGTCGAGGAACTGGCCGCGACGGCTCTGGCTGAACAGACGAGTACGCTCGTCCTCCACCTGGTGGTAGAGATCGTGGATGTCCAGGTCGTTCGCGTTGTGCAGATAGGCGACGCCGCGGACGGCATCAGGGCGATGCTCCAGGGCGCCGACGAAGTCGGCGAGGTAGTCGCAGTAGCCGCGGACCTGCAGGACCGGGTGGAGTTTGGGCTGGTCGCCCATGCCGGGGACGAGAACGAGGCCGGCGTCGTCCTCGTATAACTCGGCATGGCTCCACTGCTTGAGCTCCACGATGACGTACGCGTCGTCGCCGCTGTGCCGGTCCACGCCGGCCAGGATCACGTCGGCCCGCTTGCTGGTGAGCGGCAACCGGTATTCCAGCAGCATCTCGACGCCGCCGAGCCCGGCCTCGACCAGGTCGCGGGCGAGAACGGGCAGGCTGTGAGCCCAGGACCTCCGCTCGCTCCTGCCGGCGTTGATGCCATAGGCGTGGTGGAGCTGTTCGGCGAGCACCTCGCTGAGCACTCTCTCCGGCGACGACGCGAGCTGAAGCAGACCTTCCGCGGAGTGCCGGACAACGGCCACGGACCTACCCCCAGGCAGCACGAAAGACTCGTGCGGTGTGGGGGCGTGTCCGCTCTCACGCGAGGAGCGGAAGCCCGTCGGGCCGCATCACCAGGACGTCCGGAAGACTACAACGATCATGCAGAGGCGGGCATCCCCGCCGACACGCAGGCCGTCGTGCCGGGGCGGGGTCAGCAGCCGGGGTATTTGTCCCAGGCGACGCGGCCGCCGGTGAACTCGGTGGTGAAGTCGTCGGCGAGCTCGACGACGGTGTCCCTGCCCTCCAGCCGGGACACCCAGTGCGCGGGAAGGGCCGCCTCGCCGTACCGCGCGCCCAGGATGTTGCCGCACAGGGAACCGGTGGAGTCGCTGTCGCCGGAGTGGTTGACCGCGAGCAGCAGCGCGCGCTCGACGTCGTCGCCGGCGGCCAGCGCGCTGTAGACGGCGATGGCGAGCGCCTCCTCGGCCACCCACCCGCCGCCGAGCGTCTCGACCGCCTCGGGCGACGGCTCCGCCGTAGCGGACAGGGCCACCGCCGCGTGGAGCGCCGCGGTGGTCTCCTCGTGCGCGGGCCGCTCGGCCAGCAGGCCGAGAGTGTCGCGTACGGCATCCGCGAGCGGCGCGCCCTGGGACACGAGGCAGATCAGCGCGGCGAAGGCCCCGGCCGCCAGATAACCGGTGGGGTGCCCGTGGGTGATCTGGGCGCAGTCGGCCGCGAGCGTGAACGCGGCCCGGGGGTCGCGGGTGGCCAGGCCGAACGGGGCCGAGCGCATGACGGTGCCGCAGCCCTTCGAGTTGGGGTTGACCGGCCCGGGCTTGCCGGGGGCGGCGAGCGGGCCGAGGTCGGCGCGCAGCCCGGACAGGCAGGCGTTGCCGGGCGCGCGGCGGGAGTACAGCCACGTCTGCTCGCGGAGGCTGCCGGTGCGCACGAGGTCGTCCGCGGGCGGTGGCACGCGGTGCTCCTGGGTGTCCAGCCAGCGCAGGTAGGCGTGGCGGACGACGTGCACCTCGCCGCCGCCGATGCCCTTCTCCCGGACGCGTACGTGCGCGCGGATCAGCCCTTCGACGGTGAACAGCGTCATCTGGGTGTCGTCGGTTATCAGGCCGACCTTGCCGTGCCAGTCGGGCGCGAAGTCGGTCAGCCCGGCCTCGCCGTGGTCGTGACGGATCGCGGCGATGGAGTCGAACTCGACCGGCGCGCCGAGGGCGTCGCCGACGGCCCCGCCGAGCAGGCAGCCGCGCACCCGCGCCCCGAACGGAATGTCGCTCGTTTCGGCATAGCTCACGATGATCCCCTTTCATCCCAGGATGAACCGTAGCGGTCTTGTCGTGGGTCCGCCGATCGGATGGAAACGGCGCTCACGCCGAGGAGGAGACTTTCCGGCCTGCTCGGGCCGGGACCGGGCCGGGCGCGATCGGCCAGGCCGTCGTCGGCGTTCCCGCGGTGTGGCGCGCGACGGCCGGACCGTCAGGCGCGCCTACGGGCTGCCGCAGGGCGGGCGCGGCCTTCGCGCGACGTTCGAGGAGCGGGCCGACCCGGAGGAGGGGTGCGCGCGGGCGCGCCGCGTGGTTCCGCGGCCGCGGAATCCGTCAGGAGCCGGTGAGCACGACGAGCCGCCCGGTCGCCCGGGTCATGGCGACGTAACGGTCGACCGCTCCTTCGACGCCGTCGCCGAACCTCTCCGGGTCGACGAGGACGACCAGGTCGAACTCGAGGCCCTTCGCCAGCTCGGGGGTGAGCGACCGTACGCGGGACGACCCGGGGAACGTGGGATCGCCGATGACGCAGGCGACGCCCTCGTCGTGCTCGGCGAGCCAGGTGTCGATGACGCGGCGCAGGTCCGAGACCGGTCCGTGCTCGACGGGGACGCCGGTCTCGCGGATGGAGACCGGCACGTTGGCGTCCGGGAGCACGGCCCGGATGACCGGCTCGGCCTCCGCCATGACCTCCCGCGGCGTCCGGTAGTTGATGCTCAGCGAAGTCAGGGTGATCCGGTCGAGCCCGACCCGTTCGAGCCGTTCCCGCCAGGTCTCGGTGAACCCGTGCCTGGCCTGGGCGCGGTCCCCGACGATGGTGAAGCTCCGGGACGGGCAGCGCAGCAGCAGCATCTGCCACTCCGCGTCGGTGAGTTCCTGCGCCTCGTCCACGACGATGTGCGCGAACGGCCCGGCGAGCAGGTCGGGGTCGGCGGCGGGCAGCGCGCTCTCGTCGACCAGGGCGCCCTGCAGGTCGTCGCCCCGGAGCATCGACATCACGAGCATCTCGGAGTCGTCGGCAGCGATGAGGTCGTCGATCACCCTGGTCATGAGCTCGCGCTGGGCGGCCACGGCGGCCTCCTGGCGAAGCTTGCGCCGGGACGCCTCCGGGTCGCCGAGCCGGTGCCGCGCCGCGTCCAGGAACGGCAGATCGGACACCGTCCAGGCCTGGGCGTCCGCGCGCTGCAGCGTGCGCACCTCGTCCGGGCTGAGCCAGGGCGCGCAGAGCCGCAGGTACGCCGGCACCGACCACAGGTCCGCGACGAGGTCGGTCGGCTCGATCAGCGGCCACGCGCGGTTGAAGGCGGTGAGCAGCTCCCTGTCCCGCAGCATCGACCGGCGGACCAGATCGGCCGGGACGTCCTCGCCGAGCCTGTCCGCGACGATCCGCGCCAGCTCCGCCCAGATCTGGTCGCGTGCCTCGTTGTGCGGGGTGCCGGGTTCCGGCGCGTCGAACGCCTCGGCCCAGTCGTCGGGGCTCAGCCAGACGTCGGACCAGGGGGTGGCCACCGTCATGCCCTCGGCGGGCGGGTTCTCGTAGAACCTGACGGCCGGCTCGATCGCCTTCACCAGGTCCGCCGACGCCTTCAGGCGGGCCACCTCCGGGTCGGTCTCGAGCCCCGCCGCGGCTCCCTCGGGCACGAGGTCGCGCAGGGTGCAGGTCCGCACGCCGTCCTCGCCGAGGCTGGGCAGGACGTCGGCGACGTACGCCAGGTAGGGCTGGTGCGGGCCGACGAACAGCACCCCGCCCCGGCGGTTACTCAGGCGGGGGTCGGAGTAGAGGAGATAGGCGGAGCGGTGCAGGGCGACGACGGTCTTCCCGGTGCCCGGACCGCCGTCGACCACGAGAGCGCCCTGGGACCCCGCGCGGATGACGGCGTCCTGGTCGGCCTGGATGGTGCCGAGCACGTCCCGCATCCGGGACGACCGGCTGCCGCCCAGGCTGGCGATGAACGCGGACTGGTCGTCCAGCGCGGCGTGCCCTTCGAGCCCGTCGGGGGTGAACACCTCGTCCCAGTAGTCACTGATCCGGCCGCGGGTCCAGCGATATCTGCGGCGGCTGACCAGCCCCATCGGGTTGGCGTGGGTCGCCCCGAAGAACGGCTCGGCCGCGGGGGAGCGCCAGTCGAGCAGCAGCCGGCGCCCCGCGCGGTCGGTGAGGCCGATCCGTCCGACGTACACGGGCTCGGGGTCGTCCGCGCGGACCATCCGCCCCAGGCACAGGTCGAGGCCGAAGCGGCGCAGCACGCGCAGGCGGGCGGTCAGCCGGTGGATCTCCAGGTCGCGGTCCAGCGCCCGCCGGCCGTGGCCGCCGGGCGCCTTCCGCTCGGCGTCGAGGCGGGCGGACAGGTCGGCGATGGACTGTTCGAGGCTCTCCGCGACGGCCGCGAAGTGCTTCTCGTCGTCGGCGATCAGCGCCGGGTCGGCCTTGTGGGAGAGGTGGCCGGGCAGGTCGAACGCGCTGGTGGCCAGGGGCTTCACGGCATCGGCTCCGAGACGAGGTCGCTCGCGGCGGTCACGGGCGCGCAACACGTACGCGCCGGAGGGGCCGGCAACCGCCCCGTACGTCCGGCCGGCGCTTGGTGGTCCCGGTGGCACCCGGGCAGCGGCACACGCACTTTCACGTCCCCCGTTTTCGCAGGTTGTGGGCATCGGCCGACGATTGTGCGGCACGACGGGGGTCTTGCCGCAAGACCCCGGGTGCGCTATAGGTTGAAAGTGGAAAGGAAGGTCATTCCCTTTCCCCTCTCGCCGGTAATTCTCTCCGCCGGTGACTCGCCTTCATCCGCCGGCGATCCGGACGACCTCTCGCCAAGTCCCCCGGCGTACCGCTCGAAACCGGCCCGCACCCGGGAATCTGCGCCCCTGGACACGCCGTCTCGTCGTCGCGATGAACCGTGCGCGCGCCTGGCCTCGCCGGCGGCCGCGGCACACGTACGCCTTTCCCGGCGTTGCCGATCGGCCTTCTCCTCGCGTCGCACTCACTCGGCACGGCCCGCACGTACGACCGCTCGCCGAGGATGACCGCACCCGTGCGGCGACGGCGGGTGCCGGTCCGGCAGGCGCCCGGCGGCGAACGCCTCGCGCACCCGAGGCAGGCGGGCCGGCTCCACGGCCACGGTCATCCCCCGGCGGTGCGCAGCCGGGCCGGGTGCCGTCGCATGAGAGTTTCACGGCCGTTCGCGGGCCGGCGCGGTGTCCGGCGCGTCGCCGGGCGACCTGCGGGGCAAGGGCCCGACGCTCGCGATCGAGCCGGTCGTCCCGCCGCCGGCGCGCCCATCCCCACGTCGGCCGCCCGGTCGCCGGTGGCGGCCGCGCGGGAAGGGCGCCCCCGCGCCGGCCGCGAACGGGCGCGAACGGGCGCGACGCTTCGAAACATGTCGATAGCCGTCCGAAGCTTTCAGCCGTCCCTCTTTACTCGTCGCGTGGAAATCCTCTACTTTTCCGATGTCGAGGCGCTGCGCTTGCGGTGAAACTTTCACCGGCCGCGGCGCGGACGCCGCCTTCGCAGGCTCTTCGCAAACCCGAACCCGATCCTGGCAACGGCTCGTGACACTCCCCACGTCGACACGGAACGGAGATGCCCATGGTGAGGATGACGCGGCTGCTGGGCGGCCTGGCGGCCGTGCTGGCGCTGATCGCGTGGATGCTGCCCGCCCCCGGCGCGGCGGCCGCCGAGTCGAACGGGGGAGTGCGCGTGATGCCGCTCGGCGACTCGATCACCGATGGTTTCAACGTGCCCGGCGGTTACCGGATCGACCTGTGGCAGAAGCTGGTCGCCGGCGGCTACACGGTCGACTTCGTGGGGTCGATGTCCAACGGGCCGGCGAGCCTCGGTGACCACGACCACGAGGGCCACTCCGGCTGGCGGATCGACCAGATCGACGCCAACATCGTGACCTGGCTGCGCACCTACACCCCGCGCACGATCCTGCTGCACATCGGCACCAACGACATGTACCAGAACCCCAACGGCGCGTCCTCCCGCCTGGCGACCCTGATCGACCGCATCACCGCCACCGCGCCGGACGCCGAGCTGTTCGTGGCCACGATCGTCCCGCTGGCCGGCGCCGACGCGACCGTCCGCGCCTTCAACTCCGCGATCCCCGGCATCGTGCAGACCAGGGCGGCCGCCGGGCGTCACGTCCATCTGGTCGACATGTACTCCGCGCTGACCACCGCCGACCTGGCCGACGGCGTGCACCCCAACGCCGGCGGCTACGCCAAGATGGCCACGGTCTGGTACAACGCCCTCCGCTCGGTCCCCGGCAGCCTGGACGGCGGCACCTCCTCTCCCAGCCCGAGCCCCACGGTGTCGCCCACCCCGAGTCCGTCGCCCACGCCGAGCCCCTCGCCCACGCCGTCCGGCGACGGCGGCTGCGCCGCGACGTACCGTACGGTCAACAGCTGGCCGGGCGGCTTCCAGAGCGAGGTGACGGTGCGCAACACCGGCTCGTCCGCGCTCAACGGGTGGACGGTCCGCATGACCCTGGCCGCGGGGCAGACCATCACCAACCTGTGGGGCGGGGTGAACACCGGCGCCAGCGGCGCCGTCAGCGTCCGCAACGCCCCCTACAACGGCACCGTCGCGGCAGGCGGCACGACGACGTTCGGGTTCGTCGCCTCGGGCGACGGGGCGGCCGTGCCGGCCGGAGTGGCCTGCTCCAGCCCCTGACCCCGCCGATGCGGGCCCGCCGACGCGCGGGCCCGCCCGCGACGCCCCGACCCCGGCACAGGAGCTTGTGATGACCGACTCTCGCATGCGGGCCTTCCGCGACCGTGTGGGCGGCCTCGCCTACGGCGGCGACTGCGACCTCGAGCAGTGGGATCCGGCCGTGTGGCGTGAGGACGCGGCGAACATCACCACCCGGCCGGCCGGGCGCTACTCCCACCACCCGGCGCTCGCCATGTGGCGCATCAGCGACGAGTACGGCCCCACGGCGTACAACGAGGCCGCCTCGGCCGGTTTCCGGCGCCGGCTGCGGCGAAGGTACGGCGACCTGGCGATGCTCGACGACGCCTGGACGCGGACTGGTGGCCCGAGGACATCCGCACGGAGGGCGGCACCGCGCCGGCGACCTACGCGGACGGGCTGCTCAGGGGACGCGCCGCGGTCGTCGCGAACGCCCACGGAGCGGGCCGGGTCGTCTACTTCGCCACCCCGCTCGAGCGGGAGGCGTTCGACCGGGCGGTGCTCGATGTGGTGGAGGGGGCGGGCGTGACCGACCGCTTCCGCGGCCTGCCCGCCCACCTGGAGTGCACCGTCCGCGAGGACGAGCGCGACGAATACCTGTTCCTCCTCAACCACGACGCCGAGGCGTCCGTGACCGTGCCGCTCGAGGACGGCGGCACGGACCTCCTCACCGGCCTGACGGCGTCGGGGGAGATCACGATGTCTCCTCTCGGCGCGGCGGTCGTGCGCCGGACGCGGCGGGCGTGACGGTGGTCCGGCTCCTGGGCGGCGCGGTGCTCTCCCGGATCACGAACTCGTTGGCGAGGTCGATGCGGTTGGTGGCGATGCTCACGCCGCGGGCCAGGTCGAGCAGCATCTGGGTCGCGACCGCCGCCATGTCGGACAGCGGCTGGTGCACGGTGGTGAGGGCGGGATCGACCCAGGCGGCGGCCGGCACGTTGTCGTACCCGACCACCGACAGGTCGCCGGGGATGTCGAGGCCGAGCCGCCGGGCGGCCCGGATGACGCCGAGCGCCTGCAGGTCAGACCCGGCGAAGATCGCCGTCGGGCGGTCCTTCCGCGTCAGGAGATCCATGCCGTGCTCGTAGCCGGCGTCCACGTAGAAGGTGCCGTACCGGACCAGCTCGGGATCGACGGTCAGTCCCGCCTCGTCGTGGGCGACCCGGAAGCCGGCGACCCGCGCCTTGCTGCACAGCACGTCCGGGGGGCCGGAGATGACCGCGATGCGGCGATGGCCCAGCTCCAGGAGATGGCGCGTGGCGAGCAGCCCGCCCTCCCAGTTGTTCGACCCGACGACCGGCACGGACGCCGGGGTCTCGCCGTCGGTGTCGACGACGACGAACGGCACCCGCTGCCGCCGCAGCCTCTGCTGCTGAGCCGGCGAGGGGCCGCACAGGATGAACAGGACGCCGAGCGGCCGGCGGTCGAGCATGCCGTCCAGCCATTCGTCGGTGGGCCGGTGCGCCCCCGCGAGCTGCGACAGGACGACTTCGACGCGGGCGGCGGAGGCGATGGAGTCGACGCCGCGGATGATCTCCATCGACCACGCGGAGTTGAGCTGGTGGAAGACGAGGTCGAGCTGCCCCTTGAGCGTCCGTCGCTTCGGCCTGCGGCGGTACTTGTGCCGCGCCAGGCTGGCCTCGACGCGTTCCCGGGTGTCGGGCGCCACGTCGGGACGGCCGTTGAGGACCTTGGAGACCGTGGTCACCGAGACGCCGACCTCCGCGGCGATGGACGCGATCGTCGCGGGGCGTGGACCGTTGGCGGGAGAGGTGCTGGTCATCGATCCGCTCATCTTTTTCCGAAAGTTTCGCGAAACTCTACCACCGGAACGAGGGGAGATATACCGAGATCTCCGACGGATACGGCCCAGCAACGGCGAGGTGGCGGCCGCTTACCGCCCCCTTGACGCCCCCTTGCCGGGGTCCTATATTTCCGCAATATTAATAACAACTTTCGAAACTTTCGGTTCACCCTTGTCGTGCCGGTTCCCGGTTCGCGGCGTGGGGTGACGCGGCGGTGCCGCCGCCGTGGATCCGTTTGGGATGACACCGGAGGCACGGGATGAGCACCACCAGAACGATCGACGCGTCGCCGGACACCGGGGGTCCCCAGCGGGCGAGGCCGGATCCCGCCCGGGCCAAGCCCCGCACCGGCCGCACCTGGCGGCAGGCGCTGCGCCGTGACTGGCAGCTCTACTCGCTGGCGATCCTTCCGCTGCTGTTCTTCCTGATCTTCCGGTATCTGCCGATGATCGGAAACGTCATCGCGTTCCGGAAGTTCGAGCCCGGCGGCAGCCCGCTGGGAGAGGAATGGGTCGGCCTGCGTTACGTGCGCATGTTCCTGAACGACCCGTCGTTTTGGAAGGTGTTCGCCAACACGGTGATCATCGGCGCGCTGACCCTGCTGTTCTGCTTCCCTGCGCCGATCGTGCTCGCCCTGCTGATCAACGAGCTGCGCGGCCGGCGGGTCAAGCGGTTCGTCCAGTCGGTGTCCTACCTGCCGCACTTCCTGTCGATGGTGGTCGTGGCCGGGCTGGTCATGGAGATGCTGTCGGTGGACGGGCCGGTCAACCAGCTCCTGCGCGCGGCGGGCAACGATCCCATCGCGTTCCTGCAGGAACCCGGGTGGTTCCGGACGATCTACGTCTCCTCGGAGATGTGGCAGACGGTCGGCTGGGGGACGATCATCTACCTCGCCGCGCTCACCACCATCGACGAGCAGCTGTACGAGGCCGCCCGCATCGACGGCGCGAGCAGGTGGCGGCAGATCTGGCACGTGACCCTGCCCGGCATCCGGCCGACCGCGATCACCCTGCTGATCCTCAACATCGGCACGTTCATGGCGGTCGGCTTCGAGAAGATCCTGCTGCTGTACAACCCGCTCACGTACCCGACCGCCGACGTGATCTCCACGTACCTGTACCGGATGGGCATCGTCTCCAACAGCTTCAGCTACGCGGCGGCGATCGGCCTGTTCGAGGCCCTGATCGGGCTGGCCCTGGTCATGTCGGCGAACCTGATCTCGCGGCGCACGGTGGGGACGAGCCTGTGGTAACCGTCGACAACACCCGTGGTCAGCGGGTGTTCCGTGTGGTCAACACGATCATCCTGACCCTCGTCGTGATCGTGACCGTGTATCCCTTCGTCAACATCGTCGCCCGGTCGCTCAGCGACGAGTTCGCCATCCGCGCGGGCAAGGTCAACCTTCTCCCCGTCGGGTTCACCTTCCGCACGTACGAGTTCGTCGCCTCCGACCCGACGTTCTGGATCAACTACCGCAACACGGTGGTCTACACGGTGGTCGCCACGGCCATCGCGATGTTCATGACCACCTGTTACGCGTACGTGCTGTCGAAGAAGCACCTGAAGGGCCGCAAGTTCCTCATCGGGATCGCGGTCTTCACGATGTTCTTCTCCGGCGGGCTCATCCCCAACTACATCCTGATCTCCAGCCTCGGGTTCAAGGACAGCATCTGGGCCATCGTGCTGCCGAACGCGATCAGCGTGTTCAACCTGCTGGTGATGAAGGCGTTCTTCGAGGGCCTGCCGTCCGAGCTGGAGGAGGCCGCCGCGATCGACGGCATGAACACCTACGGCATCCTGCTGCGGATCGTGCTGCCGCTGTCGAAGGCGGTGCTCGCGACGATGGTGCTGTTCTACGCCGTGTCGTTCTGGAACTCGTGGTTCGCGGCCTTCCTCTACATGAGCCAGAGCGACCTGTTCCCGGTGACCGTCTATCTGCGCAACCTCATCGCGGGGGCCACCACCGGAACGTCCGTCGGCGCCGACGCCACCGACATGACCGTGGCCACCAACATCAAGGCCGTGACGATGGTGCTCACCGTCATCCCGATCCTGGTGGTCTACCCCTTCGTCCAGCGGTACTTCGTCAAGGGCGTGATGCTCGGCGCGGTCAAGGGATAGCCGGACTCTCGATCCTCTTCACCTCCGATGTCCAGGGAAAGGACCCCACCCCCTATGTACGAGATCAACCGGCGCCAGGCGATGGTCGCCATGGGAGCGTTCCTCGCGCTCGCGGCCTGCAGCACCGGCGGCGAATCGGGCGAGAAGAAGACCGGCGACGACTTCTCGGCCAACCGGGACGGCGCGATGTCCGACTACGCCATCGGCAAGCAGTTCAAGGCCACCACGCCGGTGTCGTTCACCATCCTCTACAACAACCACCCGTTCTATCCGATCAAGAACGACTGGTTGTTCTGGTCGGAGCTGACCAAGCGCACCAACGTGACGCTCGAGCCGAGCGTGGTGCCGCTGAGCGACTACGAGAACAAGCGCAGCCTGCTCATCGGCGCGGGCGACGCCCCCATGATCATTCCGAAGACCTACCCCGGCCAGGAGACCCCCTTCGTCGCCTCCGGAGCCATCCTGCCGGTCAGCGACTACCTCGACCTGATGCCGAACTTCAAGGACAAGGTCGCCAAGTGGAACCTCCAGCCGGACCTGGACACGCTCCGGCAGGCCGACGGCCGCTTCTACGTGCTCCCCGGTCTCCACGAGGACTACTGGGTGGACTACACCCTGGTGGTCCGCATCGACATCCTGGAGAAGCTCGGGCTGGAGATCCCGCAGACCCTCGACGACGTGCACAACATGCTGAGGGCGATGAAGAAGGAGTATCCCGACTCCTACCCCTTCTCCGACCGGTGGAGCAACCCCACGCCGGGCGGCGCCCTGCTGAACCAGATCCTCGGCCTGGCGTACGGCGCCCACGGCGGCTGGGGCTACCTGAACGGCATCACCTGGGACTACAACGCGCAGAAGTTCGCCTACACCGGCGCGATGGAGCAGTACAAGCAGATGCTGCAGTTCCTCCACACGCTGGTGGAGGAGAAGCTGCTCGACCCGGAGAGCTTCACCCAGCAGGACGACCAGGCGATCCAGAAGCTGGTGTCCGGCAAGTCCTTCGTGATCAGCGGCAACGCCCAGACGCTCGTGAACGAGTACCGCCCGCCGCTGGAGAAGGCGAACCCCAAGGCGAGGCTGGCCAAGATCCCGCTGCCCATCGGACCGCTCGGGGCGGTCAAGTCGGACGGCACCTCCACCCGGCTGGAGAACGGCATCATGATCTCCAAGAAGGCCCGGGACAGCAAGAACTTCGTCGCGATGATGCAGTTCATCGACTGGCTCTGGTACTCCGACGAGGGCCAGGTCTTCGCCAAGTGGGGCGTCGAGGGGACGACGTACACCAGGGACGCCTCCGGCAAGTTCCAGCTCGCCGAGGACGTCGACTTCGTCGGCCTCAACCCCGGCGCGCCCAAGCACCTGCAGAAGGACTTCGGCTTCTCCAACGGCGTGTTCGCCTACGGCGGCAGCACGGAACTGCTCCAGTCGACCTTCTCCGACGAGGAGATCGAGTTCCAGAAGGTGATGAACGCCAGGAAGGCGCTGCCGCCCGCGCCGCCGCACCCGCTCACCGACGAGGAGCGCGAGCAGGCCTCGCTGTGGGAGACCCCGCTCAAGGACCACGCCATGTCGAACACGCTCAGCTTCATCCTCGGCAAGCGGAGCTTCGACGAGTGGGACGCGTACGTCCAGGAGCTCGAGGCCAAGAACATGTCGGCCTACATCAACCTCGTGAACAACGCGTACGAGCGCTACAAGAAGGAGCACGGCTGATCGGGCCCCTCCGGCCGTGCCTGACCCACGGCCGGGGCGCGCCCGCCGGACCCGTGAGCGAAGGACGATGATGCGCAACCCTGCCCCCGATGACGAAGCCGCCCGCGGCGGACCCCGCCCGGACCTGTTGCCGGACGCCTGGCGGTTCTGCGTCGGCACCGGCCGATTCGACCTGGCCCTGCGCCGGGACTACCAGGAGTCGCTGGCGCTGGTCCAGCGGGAGATCGGCTTCCGGTACATCCGGGGGCACGGGCTGCTCAGCGACGGGGTCGGCGTCCACCGGCCGTACGAGCACCTGGGCCGGCGGCACGTACGGCACGCGTTCACCTATGTGGACCAGGTGATCGACGCCTACCTCGACCTCGGCGTCAAACCGTTCCTGGAGCTGGGCTTCATGCCCTCCGGGCTCGCGTCCGGCGACCAGACCGTGTTCTGGTGGCGCGGCAACGTCACCCCGCCCCGCGACTGGCGGGAGTGGGCCGAGCTGGTGCGGGCCACCGTGACGCACCTGATCGACCGGTACGGCCTCGACGAGGTGCGGACCTGGCCGATCGAGGTGTGGAACGAGCCCAACCTCAAGGAGTTCTGGCTCGACGCCGACGAGGACGCGTACTACCGGCTGTACGAGGTGACCGCCACCACGATCAAGGACGTGGACGCCTCGCTCCAGGTGGGCGGCCCGGCCATCTCACCGGGCTCCGACGACTACATGGTGCGCTTCGCGGACGTCGTCGTCGAACGGTCCCTGCCGATCGACTTCGTCAGCCGGCACGCCTACACCTCCGGCCCGGCGCAGCACGTGCCGTTCGGCGTGCACCAGACGCTGGCGCCGCCGTCGCGGCTGCTGGAGCAGTTCGCCACCCCGCGGCGGCAGCTCCAGGGGAGCCCGCTGGCGGATCTGCCGGTGCACATCACCGAGTTCAACTCCTCCTACCGGCCCGACAACCCGATCCACGACACGGCCTTCCACGCCGCGTACATCGCCCCGGTGCTGGCGGCCGGGGGAGACCTGGTCGACTCCTTCGCCTACTGGACCTTCTGCGACGTGTTCGAGGAGGTGGGGGTGCCGACGTCGCTGTTCCACGGCGGCTTCGGCCTGCTGACCCACCGTCAGGTCAAGAAGCCGACCTACCACGTGTACGCCTTCATGGCCAGGATGGGCCGGGAGATCCTGGCCCGCGGCGAGGACCACCTGGTCACCAGGGACGACGACGGCCGGGTCACCGTGCTGGCCTGGGCTCCGGTGGACGTCACCGGCGGCCCGCCGGCCGACGGGCACCGGGTGCGGCTGTCGGTCCCGGTCGGTTCCCCGGCGGGCTCGGCCTTCGTGCTGCGTTCGTCGGTGAGCGAGGAGAAGGGCAACGCCTGGCGGGCGTGGTGCGAGATGGGCCGCCCGGCCTCGCCCCGGCCCCGGCAGCTCGACGCGCTGCGGGAGGCGGCCGAGCCCGTACGCGGCCACCACGCGCTGCCGATCGTGGACGGGCGCGTCGGCCTCGACCTCACGCTCGGCCGCCATGAGGTCACTCTGCTGGAGATCACGCCCGTGGTGGACGAAACCCCGCCCTGGGCCGTCGGCTGGGACGACCGCCGTCTGCTCGGCCTGGCGGACCCCGCCCCCAAGGAGCCCGGCCCCGGCGAGTCCGGCCCGGGCGAGCCGGACCCGGCCGGGGGAGCCGCGTCATGACGGAGACGACCGTGCGGCGTTTCGGCGAAGGACCGCTCTCGCGCGCCTCCGCGCTGGTCTACACCCTGCTGGTGGTCGAGCTGCTGTTCCTGGCCACCACCGTGCCCGGCCTCGCCGGGCTCGTCCTGCTGGAGCGCGACCCCGGCAACGTCCCGCTGGCCGCCCTCTGCCTGCTCCCCGCCGGCCCGGCGCTGTCGGCCGCGCTGTACGCCCTGCACCACCGCAGGCTCGACCTGACCGACCTGCGTCCCGCGGCGGCGTTCTGGCGCGGCTACCGCATGAACGTCCGCGGCGTGCTGAAGCTCTGGGTCCCGTGGCTGGCGTGGCTGACCGTTCTCGGCACGACGCTCGCCAACTTCGGCGCGGCGGGCGTCCCGGGCTGGTGGGCGGTCCTGCTGGTCCTCATCGCGCTGGCGGCGGCCCTGTGGGGGGCGAACGCGCTGGTGATCACATCGCTGTTCGAGTTCCGGGCCAGGGACGTCGCCCGCCTGGCCGCGTACTTCCTCTTCTCCGCGCCCCGGGTGGCGCTGGGCAACGCCTGCCTCCTCGTCGTCGCGGCCGGCGTCACACTGGTCGCCACCGAGGCCGCGCTGGCGCTGCTCGGCTCGGTGTTCGCCGGGGCGCTGCTGCTCAACAGCCGCCCGGTGGTCGCCGAGGTGACGGAGAGGTTCACCGTGCGCGACGGCCGACCGGAGGATTCACGTGACGACTCCTGATCCCTCTGAAATCCGCGATCCGGGTGACGGCCTCGCCGGGGTCCACCCGGCGTGGCTGCCCGACGAGGCGCTGCGGGCCGTCGGCTCGCGCCGCACGCTCGTGCACGCCGACGGGCTCCTGGCCGGCACCGTGTACGACGAGGTGGCGCGGGCCTGCGCCCGGCACGGCGGGCGCGTGGGCCGCGACGCCGCCGGCGGGCCGCACGACCTGGTGCTCGCGCTCGTCCCCGCCGAGCGGCCGCCCGCCGTCGCGGGGGCGGTGCTCGCGGAGTTCCGGGGTGGCGCGGGCCCCGCCGGGCACGCGATCGGGGCCGACGGATATCTGCTGGCGCGGCGCGACGGCGTCACGGTCGTGCTCGCCGACGACGCCGCCGGGCTGCTCTACGGCCTGTTCCACGTCGTACGGCTCGGCGAGCGGGCCTTCGCCGGCGAGCGGGACGTCGAGCACCATCGGCCCGCCATGCGGCGGCGCATGCTCGACCACTGGGACAACGTCGACGTCCACCCGGTGATGGGCCAGGTCGAGCGCGGCTACGCGGGCGGCTCGATCTTCTGGCGCGACGGTGGTTTCCGGGGCGACCTGGCCCGGGTGCGGGCCTACGCGCGGCTGCTGGCCGCCTGCGGGATCAACGCGGTCGCCGTCAACAACGTGAACGTGCACGCCACGGAGGCCCGCCTGCTGACGGACCGGCTCGGCGACGTCGTCGCGCTCGCCGACACCATGCGGCCGTACGGCATCAGGGTCCACCTGTCGGTGAACTTCGCCTCGCCCGTCGCCCTCGGCGGGCTGCCGACCGCCGACCCGCTGGACGACGACGTGCGCAAATGGTGGGCGGACGTCACCCGCTCGGTCTACGACGCGATCCCCGACTTCGGCGGCTACGTGGTCAAGGCCGACTCGGAGGGGCAGCCCGGCCCGTTCGCGTACGGGCGCGACCACGCCGACGGCGCGAACGCGCTCGCCGACGCGCTGGCGCCGCACGGCGGGGTCGTCCACTGGCGCGCCTTCGTGTACAACCACCGCCAGGACTGGCGCGACCGGTCCACCGACCGCGCCCGCGCGGCGTACGACCACTTCGCGCCGCTGGACGGGCGGTTCCGCGACAACGTGATCCTGCAGGTGAAGCACGGCCCGATCGACTTCCAGCCGCGCGAGCCGGTCTCGCCGGTGATCGCGGCCATGCCGGCCACCCGCCTGGCCGTGGAGTTGCAGGTGACGCAGGAGTACACCGGCCAGCAGCGGCACGTGTGCTACCTCGCCCCGATGTGGAGCGAGGTGCTCGGTTTCCGCTTCCGGGGTCCGGACGGGGCGGCCGTGGCCGACCTCGCCGACGGCGGCCTGGTCGGGGTCTCCAACGTGGGCGACGACCCCTACTGGACCGGCCACCCGCTCGCCCAGGCCAACCTGTACGCCTTCGGGCGGCTCGCCTGGGACCCGCGGCTGGACCCGGCGGAGATTCTCGACGAGTGGATCGACCTCACCTTCGCGCCGGCGGCGGACTCCGGGGCCGCGGCGAGCGAGGACGGCGAGCGGCGGCGCACGCTGCACGCGATCATGGACGACTCCTGGCGCACCTACGAGCGCTACACCGCGCCGCTCGGCGTCGGCTTCATGGTCCGCCCCGGGCACCACTACGGGCCCGACGTGGACGGATACGAGTACACCCCCTGGGGCACCTACCACTTCGCCGACCGGGACGGCCTCGGCGTGGACCGCACCCGCGCCACCGGGACCGGCTTCACCGGGCAGTATCCGCCGCCGTGGTCGCAGGTGTACGAGTCGCTCGCCGACTGCCCCGACGAGCTGCTGCTGTTCTTCCACCACGTCCCCTACGGGCATGTGCTGCACAGCGGGTCCACGGTCATCCAGCACATCTATGACACCCACTTCGCCGGGGTGGAGCAGGTGATCGAGATGCGGCGGCGCTGGGCGCGGGCCGCCGGGCTGTTCGACCCGTCCCTGCACGCGAGGGTGCGGGACCTCCTCGACGAGCAGCTCCGCTGCGCGGAGGAGTGGCGCGACCAGATCAACGCCTACTTCTTCCGCAAGTCCGGAGTGCCCGACGCCCGGGGGCGACGGATCCCATGACCGAGTCACCGCACCACGGCGTGCCGGCCGCGGCGGGAGACGGGCACTGGGTCCCCACCTGGACGGCGATGCCGCAGGCCGCCGAGCCGGACAACATGCCGCCCGCGCCGTTCACCCGGGACGACCTCGTCCTCGCCGACGCCACGCTGCGGCAGACCGTACGGGTCTCGGTGGGCGGGCGGCTGACGCGGCTGCGTTTCTCGAACGCCTTCGGCGGCGCCGCGCTGCCGATCACGAAGGTCACCGTCGCGCTGCCGGCCGGCGGGCGGGCCGGGGTGAGCGCGATCCGGCCGCAGACCGTGCGGCAGGCGACCTTCCACGGCCGCCCGTCGGTCACGATCCCCGCCGGCGCCCAGGCCGTCTCCGATCCGCTGGACTTCGGGCTCGAGCCCCGGTCCAACCTCACGGTGACGGTTCATCTCGCCGACGGCCAGCGCTCGCGCTCCGTCACCTCGCACCCCGGCTCCCGGACCACCTCGTACCTGCTCGCCGGAGACCACGCCGGGGCCGCCGACCTGCCCGGCGCGACGCCCGTCGACCACTGGTATCTCCTCGGCGGGGTGGAGGTGTGGTCGGCGCCGACGGTCGCGGTGGTCGCGGTGGTGGGCGACTCGCTCAGCGACGGCCGGGGCTCGACCACCAACGGCAACGACCGGTGGCCCGACCGGCTGATCGACCGCCTGCACTCCCGGAGCGACACCCGCGACATCGCCCTGGCCAACCAGTCGGCCGGCGGCAACCGGGTGCTCGACGACGGCCTGGGGCCGAACGCGCTGGCTCGGCTGGACCGCGACGTGCTCGCCCAGAGCGGGGTGCGGTGGCTGGTCCTCTTCGAGGGCGTCAACGACATCGGCACCGCCGAGGCGAGCGAGGCGGCGCAGAAGCAGGTGGCCGACGACCTTGTTTGGGCCTACGACCAGATCGTGACCAGGGCGCACGCCCGGGGCGTCCGGGTGTACGGCGCGACGCTGACGCCGTTCGGCGGCAACGACCTCTACGACGACGCGCGGGGGCACCGGGAGGCGGCCCGGCAGGCGGTCAACCGGTGGATCCGCACCGGCGGCCGGTTCGACGCGGTCGTCGACTTCGACCACGCCGTCCGCGACCCGGCCGATCCCCGGCGGCTGCTCCCGGCGTACGACGTGGGCGACCACCTGCACCTGAACCCGGCGGGATATCGGGCGCTCGCCGACGCCGTGCCCGCCCGGCTGTTCCGATGGGAACCGCTCCCCGCCGGCTTCGCCTTCCGCTGACCGGCACGGGGCCGACGGCGCGGGGCGGGCGGCGCTCCGTCCCGCGCTCGCCCGAATGTAAGTTTCACATGATCCACGTTCGTACATTGATTGTTATGGCCGAAACTACCTGATAAACCGTAAGAACGGGAAATCCACCTTCCAGATCATTAGTACGGCTTCTTGACCACCGCCTGAACTGCTCATATACCTGCGGAGTCGGTATTTATTTCCAAAATAAGGAGGAGCGGATGAGGCGATTGCCCGCGGTGCTCGCCGGCGTCTGCGCGGCGGTTGTGTGCGCCGCCGCGACACTGATGTCGGTGCTGATGCCCGCGCACCCCGCCGCCGCGGCCACGCTGACCGAGGTGACGAACTTCGGCGCCAACCCCGGCAACCTGCGCATGCACCTGTACGTGCCGAACAACGTCCAGCAGAGGCCGGCGATCGTGCTGGCCATGCACACCTGCGGCGGCTCGGGGCCGGGCTTCTACTCGTCCACCGAGTTCGCCTCGCTCGCCGACCGGTACGGCTTCATCGTCATCTACCCGTCGGCGTCGAAGAAGATGAACTGCTTCGACAACTGGTCCGAAGCGTCCAAGGTGCGCGGCGGCCAGACCGACCCGGTGTCGCTCATGTCGATGGTGACCTACGTGCAGCAGCAGTACAACGGCGACCCGAACCGGGTGTTCGCGACCGGCGCCTCCTCGGGCGCCATGATGACCAACGCCATGCTCGCCCTGTATCCCGAGGTGTTCAAGGCGGGGGCGGCGTTCATGGGCGTGCCGTTCACCTGCTTCCCCAACGAGGCGGCCTACAACCCCGGGGGCAACTCCGCCCCGTGCGTGGGCAAGAGCGCCCAGCAGTGGGGTGACGCGGTCCGCAACGCGAACCCCAGCTACCGGGGGCCGTGGCCGCGGATGCAGCTGTGGCACGGGACGGCCGACTTCGTCGTCGCCTACTCCGAGCTGGAGGAAGAGATCAAGCAGTGGACGAACGTGCACGGCTTGAGCCAGACCCCCACCAGGACGGACACGCCGCAGCCCAACTGGAACCGCCGCCAGTACGCCGACGCCTCCGGGACGGTGCAGGTCGAGGCGTACTCCATCCAGGGCGCCGGGCACAGCCTCCCGTCGAGCGGCATGGCCGCCGTCGCCATCCAGTTCTTCGGGCTCACCGGAAGCGCCACTCCGAGCCCGAGCCCGAGCCCGAGCGCCAGCCCGTCCGTCAGCCCCTCGGTGACGCCGAGCCCCTCGCCGTCCGCGAGCCCGTCGATCCCGCAGCAGGGCGCGTGCGTGATCACCTATCGGCCCAACTCCTGGCCCGGCGGCTTCACCGCCGAGGTGACGATCACCAACACCGGCACCGCTCCGGTCAACGGCTGGACCGTCACCTGGACGTGGCCGGGCAACCAGCAGGTCACCAACGCGTGGAACGCCACCGTGACCCAGTCCGGCACGCAGGTCACCGCGCGCAACGTCTCCTACAACCCCGCCATCCCCGCCGGAGGCACCGCGAACTTCGGCTTCCAGGGCACCTACAGCGGCGGCAACCCCACCCCGACCGCGTTCGCCCTCAACGGCACGGCCTGCACGGTCGCCTGATGCGCGCCGGTCGCGCCAGCCGGGAAGGCTGAGGCCCGCCGGGTCTCAGCCGATCGGGGGGCCGGCGCGGCCGGTGGTCGGAGGGCCAGCGGATCCGGGACGGCCGCCGCCGGATCGGCGGCGGCCGGCTCGCACCGCTGGGCGAGCGCCCGGAAGGTCGCTCGGCCTCGATCGCCGGCCGGTCACCGGCGGCGGCCCATCCGGTGAGAACGGGTCTTGCCGGACGGGCCGCCGCCAAGCAGTGTGTCAGCAACAACTGAGCCGAGTGTCTCGGCTCGCCCCCGGACGAGGAGCCCGGTCATGCCGAACTTGTCAGCCGCATCCCCCAACCGGACGCAGCTCCGGCGCGCGGTGACCTCCAGCTTCCTTGGCAGCGTCATCGAGTACTACGACTTCCTGCTGTACGCCACGGCCTCCGCCGTCGTCTTCAACAAGGTCTTCTTCTCCTCTCTCGACTCGCTCACGGCGACGGTCGCCAGCCTGGGCACGTTCGCGACGGGTTATCTGGCCAGGCCCCTCGGCGGGCTGATCTTCGGCCACTACGGCGACCGGCTGGGGCGCAAGCGCATGCTCGTGCTGACCATGACCCTGATGGGCGTGGCCAGCTTCCTCATCGGCCTGCTTCCCACCTACGCGCAGATCGGCAGCCTCGCGCCCATCGCGCTGGTCGCGCTGCGGGTCCTGCAGGGTGTGGCCGTCGGCGGCGAGTGGGGCGGCGCGGTGCTCATGTCCGCCGAGCACGCGACCAGCAGGCGCGGCCTGTGGGCGAGCTTCACCAACGCCGGGGCGCCCTTCGGCCTGGTGCTGTCCACGGCGGCGCTCACCGGCACGGCCGCCGTCATGGACGAGCAGGCGTTCCTGAGCTGGGGCTGGCGGGTGCCGTTCCTGATCAGCGTCGTGCTGCTGGCGATCGGCCTGTTCGTCCGGCTGCGGGTGGAGGAGACCCCGGTGTTCGAAGCCGCCAGGGAGCGGGCGCCCCGGGTGCCGCTGCTCGAGGTGTTCCGCGACCACCCCAAGACCCTCCTGCTCGGGGTCGGCATCGGGCTGTCCGCCTTCGTGGCCCAGGGCACCCTCACCACCTACCTCATCGCGTACGGCGTGCAGGCCGGGTTCCCCCGGCAGGCGGTGCTGAACGCGCTCACGCTCTCCTCCGCCATCGCCGTCATCGGCATCGTGGGCTGGTCGGCGCTGTCCGACCGGGTCGGGCGCCGCCCGGTCGTGCTGGCGGGCGCGCTGCTCATGGCGGTGTACGGCTTCGTGCTCTTCCCCATGGTCGACTCCGGCAGCACCGCCGTGCTCACCGTCGCGCTCGTGCTCGGCCAGGCGGTCATCCACCCGCTGATGTTCGGCCCGCTCGCGGCGTTGTACACCGAGCTGTTCAGCACCGGGAGCCGCTACACGGGAGCCTCGCTCGGCTATCAGATCGCCGGGCTCGGCGCCGGTCTGGCGCCGCTGCTGTTCGCGCAGCTCGACGCGTCGACCGGCGGGGGGACGGCGGCGGTCTCGGTGGTCATCGCCGCCTGCTGCCTGCTGACCGTGGCCTGCATCCTGGCGCTGCGCGAGACCAGCCGCTACGACCTGGCCTCGGTCGCCCCCGGGGCGCCGTCCGGTCCCGTCGCCGGCACGGCGAAGCCCTCCGCCTGACGAAAGGCGCCGGTTGCGGCCGTACGCGCCGGGGCCATGATGTGCCGGGCACGACCGATACAGTGGTGCCCGGCCGTGGCCCCGCGAGCACGGATGTGATCGAGCACCGATGGACGAGCTGAAAATCCTCCAGGACGACCTGTCCGGCCCGCAGATCGCCGCGTTCCTGGACGAACACGTGCGGGAGATGCGGTCCATCACGCCGATCGAGAGCAAGCACGCTCTCGACCTCGACGGCCTGCGCGCGCCCGGCGTCACGTTCTGGTCGGTGATGGACGGCGACACCG
The DNA here is from genome assembly GCF_014647835.1 of Microbispora rosea subsp. aerata. Classification (GTDB taxonomy): domain Bacteria; phylum Actinomycetota; class Actinomycetes; order Streptosporangiales; family Streptosporangiaceae; genus Microbispora; species Microbispora aerata. Next base: position 86,857 of record NZ_BMPY01000025.1, on the reverse strand, counting down.
TCGTCGGCTGCGGCGCGATCAAACGGCTCGACCGGGCGCACGCCGAGCTGAAGTCGATGCGCACGGCGGCGGCGCGCAAGCGCAGCGGCATCGCGTCCATGCTGCTGGCGCACATCATCGCCGAGGCCAAGCGGATGGGCTTCACCCGGCTGAGCCTGGAGACCGGCTCGGCCGACTTCTTCCTGCCCGCCAGGAGGCTGTACGAGAAGTTCGGGTTCGCCTACTGCGAGCCGTTCGCCGGCTACCGGCCCGATCCCAACAGCGTCTTCATGACCCGGCCGTTGTGACGGCCGCGCCGCCGGTCAGGGCCGCGGAGTGTGAACAGGCGGTCGGGCCGGGGGCGAGGCGGCGAGGCCGTCGGCGACGCGCGTGAGAAGCCCGACGAACTGCTCGCGCTCGGCCGTGGTCAGCGACGCGAGAAGGGCGTCCTGCACCTCGGACAGAAGCCGGTCGAGCAGCGCCAGATGGCTGATCCCCGCCGCCGTGACGGTGATGACGTTGCGGCGGCGGTCGGCGGGGTCGGGGCTGCGCTCGACCAGCCCGCGCGCCGACAGCTCGTTCACGGTCGCCACGACGTCGCTCCGGTCGATGCCCGTACGCCGCCCCAGGGCCGCCTGGCTGGCGGGCCCGAACTCCTCCAGCGCGGCCAGCAGCGCGTAGTCATACCGGCGCGACCCGGTGGTGGCCAGCGCCCGGTCCACGAGCCGGTTGGCCGACATCGCGACGTGGTTGATCAGCCGGCTCGGCAGCGCGCGCAGCCTCCTCGGGGCCGTCTCCTCGGCGTTCTCCACGGCCCACAACCTACCAACTCGTTGGCAAGGCCAACAATGTGTGCTTATAGTTGGCGCAACCAACATTGGTCGAACCAACAGTATGGAGAAGTCGATGAGCGTGACCGACGACCGCGCGGACGTCGCCCAGCTGATCTACCGGCTCTACGCCTGCATGGACGAGGGAAGGTTCGGCGACCTCCGGTCGGTGTTCGCCGACGAGATCGCCGTACGGACTCCCGGCGGCCCCGCCGAAGGACGGGAGGCCGTGATCGCCCAGGCGGCGCGCAACCACTCGACGGCGGAACGGGTCCAGCACTTCGCGCACAACGTCCTGGTCGAGGTGGACGGTGATCGCGCCCACGTGCGCGCGGACGTGGTCGTGACCTTCAGCGACGCGGCGGCGCCGGAGGGACGGCTCGCCCCGGAACCCCGGTTCACGCTCGGCGAGCGCTTCCGTTACGAGGCGATCCGCTCCCCGGAGGGATGGCGCCTGTCGCGGGTCGACGCCACCCCGGTCTGGGCGAGCGGCGACCGGCGACGGGCGGCCGCCCCGGCCGGGCGGTGACCGCCCCGGGCACATCCGCGTTTCGCCGGACCCGCCATGTTCGCGCGGCCGCCGCGACTGGACGAGGCCGGGCGCGCCGGCGTCGCGGTGGTGGGCGTGCCGCTCGGCAGCGGGGTCTCCTGCCGCCCCGGCGCCCGCCTCGCCCGTCTGGATGGCCCGCCCGCGGCGCGGGCTCCGACCCGCGACGAGGCGTTGACCGGCCTCGCCGGCGAGGACGCGGCGGGCCGGGGCTCAGCCGCCCCAGGTGCCGACGGTCTCGCCCGAGGCGATCGCCGCGTCCTTGATCCGCTGGTGCACCGCCGCCGCGTCGCCGTCCGGCGCGACCGGGCCGGGCAGGGCGTACACGATGAAGTGATAGTGATGCACCCCGCCCGGCGGGCACGGCCCGGCGTAGGCGGCGCTGCCGCCGCTGCCCGGCAGGACCTTCCCGGGGGCCGTGCCCTCGGGCGCGCTCGTCGCGGAGACCGGGATGCCGGTCACGATCCAGTGGAGGTACGTCCCGCCCGGGGCGTCCGGGTCGTCCACCACGATCGCCAGCTCGCGGGCGGACTCGGGAACGCCGCTCCAGGTCAGCGGGGGTGAGACGTCCTCACCTCCCTGCTGGGCGCACGCGTGTTTCACCGGGATCGCGGCGCCCTCGGCGAAGGCCGGGCTCTGCACCCGCAACGCGCCGGCGGATGAGGTGCCCTCGGCCGAGCACCCCGCAAGGACCGCCGCCAGGAGGACGGCGCCGGCCAATATGCCGATCTTCATCCGGTCAGCATAGACACCCGGGGCGCGCCGGCGCCGTCTTTCCTGGCAATTCGTACGATGCGGGTCAGCCGTCGATGCGGTGGGTGGTCCAGAACGACGACAGGTTCACCGAGGTGGCGGCCTGCGCGGCGGCCTTGAATCCGGCGGTTGTCGAGATCCCGTACCAGTGCGCGGCGGCGTAGTCCCTCAGCAGGTTCTCCATCGCCGTCGTGCCGATCGTGCGGCGCAGGTCGTGCAGCGCGCACTTGCCGTAGGTGTAGACGACCGTGCCGTACCGGCTCGGGTGGGCGTCCCAGTAGGCCATCGAGTTGCTGATCTTCTCGGCCGACGACTGCCAGGAGACGCTGTTCCAGCAGTTGGCGCCCGTGACGCCGTTGTAGAGGTCGGTGGCGTAGGAGGCGAACGACTCGTCCAGCCACGGGCTGTTGTACTCGTCGTCGCCGACGATGCCGTACCACCACTGGTGGGCCAGCTCGTGGGCGAGCGCGGTGGAGCTGACCACGTCGAGCACGAAGCCCGGATATTCCATGCCGCCGAACCAGAAGTTGTTGTCCAGCACCACGTCCACCTCGCCGTACGGGTAGGCGCCGAACCGTCCCGCGTGCGCGACCAGCGCGTTCTTCGCGGTGGTCATCATCGAGTTCGCGCTGGCGGAGCTGATCGAGCTCACCCGGTAGACGTTCACGACGACGCCCGTCGTGGTGGTGCTCGTGGTCTTGACGAACGGCCCGGCCGCCCAGGCGAACTCGCGGACGTTCTTCGCGGTGACCTTGGTGATCGTACGGCCGGACGTGCCCGGCGTGTCGACGGCGATGCCGGTCGCGGGCACCAGCAGCGACGACGGATGGTCGAGCGTGACCGAGTAGTCGCTGACGACCGCGTAGAAGGACTCGCCGTTGTTGGTGTACGGGTCGAGGTGCCAGCCGCTCGCGTCGCGGACCGCCAGGACCGGCAGCGCGTTGCCGAGGAAGTTGTACGCCCCGTCACGCCCGAAGCGGTCGGCGCCGCCGGGCACGACGATGCTGAGGTCGAACCCGATCGTGGCGCTCCGGTTCTGCGCGAGCGGAGCGGGCAGAGTGATCTTCATCGCGGTGCAGGAGACCGACAGCGGGGACGGCGTGCCCCCGGTCACGTTGGTCACCGTGATCGGGGTGGAGGACGGGCACGACCCGTGGTAGTTGTCCCACAGCCGGAGGTAGACCTCGGTCAGGGGATCCGCCGACGGGTTGGAGAAGGTGACGCTCTCGTGGCCCGCCCACGTGCTGCCCGAGGCGTTGCTGGTCAAGGTGACCGTGTAGGAGGGCGATCCCGGCGTCCTGGTGCCGTCCGCCGCGTGCGCGGCCGGGGGCACGCCCCAGGCGAGGACAAGCAGGGCCGCCATGACGATCAGGAGTCGTCGCACCATCAGGAAAGGTCTCCCTTCGAGCGCTTGAACCCCCGATCTGTCGAGAGAATCTAACTTTTTGTCAAATGACAGTCAAGGATCGCTTTTTCTAGGATTTATGCTGATCGGCCGGATTGTGGGTGCGGGCCATTCGCGGCCGTGCACGACGACTCGGCACGTGCGGCCGAGGTGCGGCGGCCGGGTGAACCGGCGGCGCGGATGCCGGAGAGGGCGCGACGCGCCTGGCGCGGCGGCCGGAACTGGCGGCGTGAAGCGGAAGAGCCCCGGCCGGGTTGAAAGTTTCAACGCTCGTTGACTTACTTAATTTGTTTCTCCAACAATCGCTTTATCGTTGGGGAGGGCCCTTCGCCGTCCGTCGAAAACGCGACACCGGTTCTTCGTCGCCGCCGACGGCGGGTCCGCCCCGTGGCCGATCGCCCGGGCGGATGTACCGGGCCGTGCTCGCCGGCCTTCGTCGCAGTCCGGCTGTGAAGGAAACGACCATGCCTCGAAGATCTGTCCTGTACGCCGTCCTCGCCGCGCTCGCCATGGCGCTCACGTTCACGGCGGCCAAGCCCGCGCTCTCGGCCGCGACCCCGGTCAAGATCATGCCGCTGGGCGACTCCATCACCGCGGGCCCCGGCTGCTGGCGGGCCCTGCTCTGGGACCGCCTGCAGCGGACCGGCTACACGGACGTCGACTTCGTGGGGACCCAGACCGGAGGCGGCTGCTCGGTGCCGTTCGACGTGGACCACGAGGGGCACGGCGGCTTCTCCGCCACCGGCATCGCCGACAACAACCAGCTCCCGCCGTGGCTGGCGGCGGCCAAGCCCGACGTCGTGCTCATGCACCTCGGCACGAACGACATGTGGGGCGGCTGGCTCCCCACCAGCAAGGTCCTCGCGGCGTACACCAAGCTGGTCGGCCAGATGCGGGCCGAGAACCCGAGGATGAAGATCCTCGTGGCGCAGATCATCCCGATGAACCCGTCGAGCTGTCCCACCTGCGCCGCCGACGTGGTCGCGCTCAACAACGCGATCCCGGCCTGGGCCGCCGGCCTGACCACCGCCCAGTCGCCGATCGTCGTCGTGGACCAGTGGACGGGCTTCGACACGGCCGGGGACACCATCGACGGGGTGCACCCGAACGACTCCGGCTTCCAGAAGATGGCCGACCGCTGGTATCGGACGCTCGCGCGGGTGCTCGACGGAGACATCCCGTCGCCGTCGCCGTCACCGTCGCCGTCGCCCAGCGCGTCGCCCTCTCCCACCCCCGGAGACGCCGGGTGCAGCGCCGCATACCAGGTGGTCTCCCAGTGGTCCGGCGGGTTCCTGGGCGAGGTGACCCTACGCAACGACTCCGCGGCGGCGACGTCGGGATGGACGGTCACCTTCACGTTCGGCGGCGGCCAGCAGATCACCCAGGCGTGGTACGCCGCCGTGACCCAGAGCGGAGCGACGGTGACCGCGCGGCACCTGAGCTGGAACGGGCTCCTGATGCCCGGCGCTTCGACCCGCTTCGGCTTCCTGGCCTCCGGGGACGGCGACGACGCCGTCTCGGCGGTGAGCTGCCGGCTCGGCTGACCGGCATCCGGCGAGCGGGGTGAGTCCGGGCCGGAAGGCCCGGACTCACCCCGCGAGCGTCACGGCGGCGGCCGGGCGATGTGACCGGGCTCCGGCTCACCCCATGCGTTCACTTATTGTGATTGCGCCGGCACGTATCGACGCCGATACTCCTGCGGGGAACACCGCATGGGGGAGGGCACAGGGTGATTCGAGCGGGGCGTGGCAGGACCATCGCGGGGATCGTCGCGGCGACCCTGCTTGTGACCGTGCCGTCGTCGGGCACCGCCGCCGCCGTCGGCGCGGGCGGCGCCCGGCCGATCGACTGCCGTGACTGGCAGCGGCCCGGCGTCCACACCGTGACGAACGCCAAGCCCGTGTACGCGACCGGGGAGAAGTGGGGCGGCGAGGTGCGCGTCACGCTCTGGCGTGGCGATGCCGGCCCGGACGGCGAGTGGCACTACTGGGCGGCCCTCACCGGGCGCACCCGCCCGGGCGACGAGGTCTGGCTGGAGGTCTGGCCACCGGGTGGCGGCCCCTGGCATCAGTGCGGCCCCTTCCCGGTGAGCCGCGCCGGCCAGGCGGTCTCGTCGCCGATGGCCTTCTGGCGTCGTTTCACCCTCGTCCGGGCCTGCGCCCGCCACGACGAGATCAGAGCGTGCGGCCGGGACAAGGGCGCGATGGTGGACTGACTCCCGGCGGGGACCGGCCCGGGAAGGCCGGCCCCGCCGGTCATCGGATCAGCCCGTGGTGCAGGGCGAGCCGTTGAGGGTGAACTGCTTGGGCGCGGGGTTGGCGCTGCCGTCCCAGCTGCCGAGGAAGCCGAAGCTCACGCTGCCGCCGTTCGCGGCGATCGTGGCGTTGTAGCCGGCATCGGTCACGGTGACGTTGGACCCGCTCTGGGTGTATGAGCCGTTCCACATCTGGGTCACCGTCTGCCCGTTGCCGTACGCCCAGCTCAGCCGCCAGCCCTTCACGTCGGAGGCGCCCCGGTTGACGATCCGGACCTCGGCCTGTGTACGTCACGGCGCAGGCGGCGGCCGGCGTGGGCGAGGGGCTGGGCGACGCGGACGGGGACGGGCTGGGGCTCGGCGAAGGCGAGGGCGAGGGAGAAGGAGAGGGCGACGGGCTGGGGGAGGGACTGGGGGAAGGGCTCGGCGACGGCGACGGGGAGGCCGACGGCGAGGGGGAGGGCGACGGGCCGCTCCCCTCGGGGATCACGATCGTGCTGATCGAGTTGGCGGGGAAGGTGCCCGTGAAACCGCCGGCCCCCACCGGCACGTCGGCGTCGCGCCTGATGGCCGTCGTGTCGGCCGCGCTGTAGCGGTACACCTGGGCGGTGGCCCCGCCGTCGCGCCCCTTCAGCGTGACCTCGCTGGTCAGGTCGTCGCCGGTCTTGTTCACCACGACGAGCGTGAGCGCGTTGTCCGAGGCCCGCTCGGCGGCGTACACCGCCAGCTTGCCCTGGTCGGCGCTGGTCGCCTTGACCGCCGTCTCGCCGAACCGGCCGCCCTTGCCGTCGTAGTTCAGGTACATCCGGAAGGCGTACGCGCCGGGCTGGGAGGACGAGGGCGGCGCCCACAGGGTGGCGAGGTCGAGACCCTCGCGGCCGAAGATGCCGAGGATGTCGGCCTGCGCCAGGGCGCCGTTGATGTGGTTGAGGGCGCCCCAGTTGTACTCGGTGATCGCGGTCTTGGTGCCGGGATACTCGGCGGCCACCAGCTCCTTCATCCGGGGGATGAGCCGGACCTGCGTGTTGATCCAGCTCTCGTCCGTGTACGTCGGGTCCCACAGCGCCCGGGTGGAGCGCAGGCGCAGGGCGTCGGTGGCGGGGTCGCCGCCGGAGCCGAACGCGACGCCGGACGCCTGCGGGTAGAAGTGGTTGTCGAAGTAGTCGAGGATGCGCAGGCCGTGCTCGTCCTCATACTTCTTCATCTGGCGCAGATACCAGGTGGTGAACGGAAGGCCGTCGCGGGCCGCCTTGTCCGGCGGGTTCGACCAGCAGTTGGTCCGGCCGCAGACCTCCTGGTCGAGGCCGGAGTAGTCCCAGGAGGTCCAGCCCCAGCCGACCGGGCCGAGCGTCTTGGCGCCGGGGTCGGCCTCCTTGACGGCGGCGCCGATGAGGTAGGCCCTGTCGCGCAGCTCGGCCGAGCTCGCGCCCTCGGGGTGGACGTCCCGGTGCGTGCTGTGCCAGATGTCGGGCTCGTTGTCCAGGTTGTAGAACTTCACGCCGCCGTTCGCGGCGGTGCCGTACTTGCCGGTGAGGTGACCGATCCAGTCCTTAACGTAATCGGCGCCGGCCTCGACGCTCGTGTCGTGCGGGTCGTTTCCGGTGATCTTCGTGCCGTCCGGCCGCACGCCGTTGCCGCAGTCGGGACGCCACTGGTCGGTCTGCTGCTGCGGGCCGTACTTGGCGACGGAGAACCCGCAGGAGGAGTCGCGGCCCTTGGGGACCCAGCCGATCAGGGGGACCGTGAGGATGGTGTCGGTGCCGGTGCGGCGGTCCTGCTCGACGAACCGGTCGGCCGTGGAGCCGTCCGGCAGCTTCGACGGGTCGGGGTGGTCCTCGGCGATGTTCTCGAAGAACCAGTCGGAGGCGCGGTTGCTGGTGTCGTACAGGTAGTTGTAGCGGGTCGTCGCGTTGCCGCCCCACCGGCGCACCGGGAGGCGCAGCTCCTCGGCCAGCGCCTCGTCGGCGAAGTTCATGCCGTAGATGTGCGGGCTGATGGGGTGCCGCCCAGTGGTGGTGTCCACCGTCAGCGCCGGGCCGTCGGCCGCCGCGAGGGCGGGCAGATGCCCGGCCGCGCCGATCGACAGCGCCAGTGCCGCGGTGAGGGCGATCGGGAGCGTTCGCTTTCGCACAGGTCTCCTCTCGAGCCGCTCGGGGTTCCGTGGCCGCCGGATGCGAGGGGGAGCAGCCGTCGCGGCCAGCCCATCACGCTGACCAAGACCCGGCCGGGGAACAAGAACGCGATCGGCCGCGGCGCCCCGGCGGCGCGTTGAGCAGCCACACCATGGGGCCGCTCATGGAAGTTTCACGACCCGGCCGGCTCCGGGCGGCGTACGCGAGTGCCGCGTGTGGTGACAAGCCGGGACGCGCCCCCGGGAAGCGGACGGTCGCCCGAGGTCCACGCATCGGCGCGCCCGCGGCCGGGCCGGGCGGGTCAGAGCGTGCGGCGGAGCCACTCCTCGACGCCGGCCACGTGCACGGTGGCCCACGCCCTGGCCACTTCCGGGTCGCGGGCCGCGATCGCCTCGCAGATCATCATGTGCTGCTCCCGGGTGCCGGCGAGCGCGCCCGACTGCGTGAGGCCGCGCCACACCCTGGCCCGCGTCGTCGGCCCCGAAAGGCTGTCGATGAGCGAGCACAGCACGGGGTTGCCCGACCCGGCGGCGATGTGCCGGTGAAAACGCAGGTCGTTGGCGACCAGCTCCTCCACGCTCGGCTCGGCGGGAAGCTCGTCGAGGATCGCGCGCAACCGCTTGACGTCCTCATCCGGCATGTTGGTCGCGGCCATCGCGGTGGCGGCGGGTTCGAGGATGCGCCGCACCTCCAGGAACTGCAGCACGGTGTCGTCGCGGTGGAAGTCCACCACGAACGACAGCGCCTCCAGGAGCAGGTGGGGCTGGAGGCTGGTGACGTAGGTGCCGTCGCCCTGCCGTACGTCGAGGACGTTGATCAGCGCGAGGGCGCGGACCGCCTCCCGGAGCGAGTTGCGGGACAGGCCGAGCCGTTCGGCTAAGTCGGCCTCCTTCGGCAGCCGGTCGCCCGGACCCAGCTCGCCCGACACGATCATCTGCTTGATCTTGTCGATCGCCGCGTCCGTGACCGCCACGGAGCCACCTCCAGCGTTTCCCGGCGAACAGGGCCGCAATGCAGTCTAGAAGGAGCGAAGGTCACGCCAGGGGGCGTGGGGGCGGAACGCGGCAGGCCGGTGTGGTGGAGCGGTGGCGGCGTGCCGTGAGCGGACTCCTCCGCGTGATGCGGCCGGATGGTGGACTCGTGCACGCGGGCAGGGGCCGGGCGGCGGAGCCGCCCGCGTCTCACGAGCCGTTCAGGGTGTCTCGGACCGCCATCAGCGCGAAGCCGAGCAGGTTGAGCCCCTGCCAGGTCGAGGGGGAGGCGGCGCGCTCGTCGTCGGCGGCCAGGCCGATGCCCCAGATCCGGTCGTTCGGGCTGGCCTCCACGAGCACCTTGTCTTCGGTGGCGAGCAGGTAGCGCGACAGCTCGGGGTTCTGGCCGAACTTGGCGACGTTGCCGCGGACCACTATGCCGAACCGGTGATCGGCCCAGACCCGCTCGTCGAAGCCGCGTACGGTGCGGCCGAGGTTCTTGGCCTCGGAGGGATGCCCGGCGGCGAGGATCCGTTCCGCGGCCTCGGCGTCGCCGAACAGCCACGCCTTGTGCGCCATCATGTAGTGCTCGGCGGAGGCGAAGGTGTGGCCGTCCTCGGTGAACGTGACCGGCCACCACTGCGACAGGCAGCCGCGGCCGACCCCGCCGTCCCGGGCCGGTCGGTGACCCCAGAAGTACAGGTAGCGGAGGTTGTGGCCCGCCCGCTCCGCGGCGATCGCCTCGGCCACGCTGCGAGGCGGCGAGATCTGCTCAGACACGCCCATACCGTGCCACAGGCGGCCTCGGCGCCTCAAAGGGCAGCCCGGAAAGGTAGGTAACGGATTCGTCTACCTGCATCCTCTTCGTACCTGTTACTGGCGTTCGATGACAAATCGGTGACGTGTCCTCATCGTCGCGATCAAGGCCGTACCATCCTTGCTGTACGACGAGGAGAGTGTTGTGGACGAGCGCAAGGCGCCCGCGGGCGTCGACCCCTTCACGCCGAGCGTCGCCCGGATGTACGACTACTACCTGGGCGGCAAGGACAACTTCGCGGCGGATCGCGAGGCGGCGCAGAAGATCATCGAGATCCTTCCCAACCTCCCCGACATCGCGCGGGAGAACCGCGAGTTCCTGGTCAGGGCCGTCACCTACCTCACGCGGCAGGGCATCCGGCAGTTCCTCGACATCGGCGCCGGGCTCCCGACGCAGCGCAACGTCCACCAGGTCGCCCAGGAGCTGGCCCCCGAGTCCCGGGTCGTCTACGTGGACAACGACCCCATCGTCCTCGTCCACGCGCGGGCCATCCTCGCGGAGAACGAGCGGGTGCGCGCCGTCGAGGCCGACATGCGCGACCCCGGGGCGCTGCTGGCGCATCCGGAGGTGCGCGAGCACCTCGACTTCTCCCAGCCGGTCGCCGTCCTCCTGCTCGGCGTGCTGCACTTCATCCCGGACGACGACGAGGCCGCGAAGATCGTCGAGACGCTGCGGGCCCCGCTCGTGCCGGGCAGCTACCTGGCCGTGTCGCACGGCTCCATCGGGGAGCTGAGTGAGGACCAGGAGGAAGAGGGCCGCAAGGTCTTCAGCCGGACCTCCGTCCCCGGCACCACCTCCCGCTCCCGCGAGCAGATCCTCACGTTCTTCGACGGCCTCGACCTGATCGAGCCCGGAGTGGTGCCGCTGCACGAGTGGCGGCCGGTCGTCGACTACACCTTCATACGGGAGGGCGCGGCCGGCGGCCTCGGCGGCGTGGGCCGCGTCCGCTGACGCCCTGCCGGCCGTCCACGGCGCGGCCCGTCTTCACGGGCGGGCCGGTGCGTGTGATCGGAGAGCGGCACACGTCCCGCGGCTGCGCCTCCCGGATACCGCGCCCTTCCCGTGATCACGCCGGATGCGTCACCAGCGAGTTGATCCGGTCCATGAGGCCGGGCATGTCGGCGTCCGGAACGGGATTGAGCTGCCAGTCGGCGAGCTGCAGGGACGCCTCGACCACGGCCTTCGCCCGTTCGTAGCGGCGGTCCATGAACGCGTCGAACACCGCCTGGCCGAGCTTGTCGGCGGCGAGCAGCAGCTCGGCCAGGACGGCGGCGTCCTCCAGGCACTGGGCCGCTCCCTGGGCGAGGGTGGGCGGGCAGGCGTGCGCGGCGTCCCCGATCAGGACCACGCGGCCGCGGTTCCACGGACGGTCCACCAGCAGCGACTCGAACCATGTGTAGTTGATGCGCTCGGGGTCGGTGATGTCCTGGCGGATCTCGGCCCACGGCCCGCCGTATCCCTCGGCGAGGGCCCGCATGTGCGCGACCTTGTCGCCGACGGCATCCCGGGGGCGGGCTCGCTCGACAAGGTAGGCGTACATGGTGTCCGGGCCGGTCGGGCAGTATCCGGCGATGAAACAGGGGCCGCCGTAGACGAGGTCGGTGCGCTCGATCCCGGCGGGGCGGCGGGTCTGGACGCGCCAGATGCCCATGCCGGTCGGCCGGGGGACGGCGTCGATCCCGATGAGCCCGCGCACCGCCGAGCGGATGCCGTCGGCTCCCACGACCAGGTCGTACGTGCCGGTGGTGCCGTCGGTCAGCCGCACGTCGACGGCGTCGCCGGTGTCGGCCAGCGACTCGACGGTCACGCCGAACCGGGTCCGCGCCCCGGCCGCGCGTACGGCGTCGGCGAGGACGGCCGTCAGCGCGGGGCGGTTGATGCCGAGCGTGGCGGGCAGATCGGGGCCGCCGGTGCGGGAGCCGGGGAACTCCGCGAGCAGCGTGCCGTCCGGGGCGCGCAGCCCGAGCGAGTCGAACGGGAATCCGGCGGCGGCGGCGCGGTCCCATACGCCGAGGTCGCGCAGCACCCGCAGGGCGTTGCCCTGCAGGGTGATGCCCGAGCCGAGCGCGGTGACCGAGGGCTGGATCTCCGCGATGTCCACCATGACGCCGGCGCGGGCGAGCAGGATCGCCAGGGCCGATCCGGCGGTGCCGCCACCGACGATCAGGACGTTTCGAACCGCAGGCATGGGGGTTTCCCTTGATGACGAGGGGGTTGACGGGGGACGCGGGCCGCGCCCGTCACCGGGAGAGGGCGGCGGTGACGTGGCCGGTGCACCGGCAGGCCCGGGTGGAGCACCTCGCCGCGGCCTCGGCGATCGGGCGGCCGAGGGTCGTCGCGCCCGGCTCGCGCGGCGGCTGTGCCGCGGGCCCCACCCCGGCGATCGCCCTCCGGCCCGGCCGGGGGCGGCCGGTCCCGGACGAGGCTGCCAGTCGGCGCGAGGCCGCCGGGCGGCGGCTCGACGGTCTGAGAGGCGTACGACACCGGCCGCGACACATCGAAGATCATAACCGCGGGGATCTCATCCCGCACGGCCTGTCCGGCGGCCCTCGGAGCGTGTGTGCCCTCGTCGGGCGCCGGCGCCCGGCGAGATCGGCGATCGTTCCGCCGTACGTCATCCCCGCGGCGCCGGCAGGGGACACGGATGCGGATGAAGTAGCAGAACTTGCACAAAATAAATGTCTGTTTACATTGCTTTCACGCAGTGTTCTGGAAGTTGAAATGTGTAAGTGTTTCGCGGTGGTTAACGCGCTGCGCTTCCCCGTCGTGACGCCTCGTGGTCCAGTGTGCAGGGACACCAGCCTGAAACAATGCCAGGAAACGTGATTAGGGCCACATATTCGAGGATGTCTGCCGATCTCGTGGCGTCGTGACACCGGTCGCCACGGAAACCGTTTTCATCGGCGGCGGCAAGTTGATCTTGCGATCACGGACTCCATGAAATAACGCGAATTCCGTACATTTCAGCAATTGCGCGGAAAAACTTAGCCTGTCTCCCGTAGTGATCATCTCGACCACTCGGGAGACCACCTTTGAGAAGATCATCTATGGCCGTCGCCGTCACGGCGGCCGCCCTCCTCGGTCTGTCCGCGGTGCCCGCCACGGCCCAGACCATCCCCTCGATCCCCTCGAACTCCTCCGGCCCTTCCGGCCCTTCCGCGGCGCCGGGAGCCGCCGTGGCAGGCGACCACACGGTCACCCTCGTCACCGGCGACCGGGTGAAGGCGCGCCTGGAGAACCACGACCTGCGTGTCCTGTCGGTCGAGCCGGGTGAGGGCCGCACCGGCGTCACCTTCGCGGTCACCGACCGCGGCGACCAGGTGTCGGTGGTGCCGTCGGACGCGGCCCCCCTCATCCGGGCCGGCCGCCTCGACCCCCAGCTCTTCGAGGTGGGCACGCTGATCGCGGACGGCTACGACGACGCGCACAGCCAGACCATCCCGGTCCTGACCAGCTACGCCAAGAGCACCACCGGGAAGAACGCCGAGCGGGCCGAGGACGCGCTCGGCTCGGCGGCCAAGCTCCGGCACGCCTTCCCCCGCCTGGGCGTCAGCGCGTTCGCCGTCGGGAAGAAGTCCGCCGCCGACGGCTGGCGCGGCCTGACCGGCGGCTCGGCCGCGCCGGCCACCCTGCGCGGCGGTGTCACCAAGCTGTGGCTGGACGGCAAGGTGTCGGCCGGCCTCAGCCAGAGCGTCCCGCACATCGGCGCGCCGAGCGTGTGGGCGAACGGATACGACGGCACCGGCGTCAAGGTCGCGGTGCTGGACACCGGATACGACACCGACCACCCCGACCTGCAGGGCAAGGTCGTCGCCTCCGCGGACTTCACCGGCAGCCCGTACGGCGTCGAGGACGTCCATTCGCACGGCACCCACGTGGCCTCGACCATCGCCGGATCCGGCGCGGCCTCGGGCGGCCTGCACAAGGGGGTCGCCCCGGGCGCGAGCCTGGCCGTCGGCAAGGTCCTCGACGACGACGGCTGGGGCACCAGCTCCGGCATCATCGCGGGTATGGAGTGGGCGGTCGGCGAGCAGGGCGCGAAGATCGTCAGCATGAGCATCCAGAGCAGCCCGGGCTTCTCCGGTCACCCGGTCGCCACGGCGATCGACACCCTGACCTCGGAGTACGACGCGCTGTTCGTGGTCTGCTCGGGCAACTACGGCCCCGGCACCTCCACCATCAGCTCCATCGGCGTCGCCGAGAAGGCGCTGACCGTCGGCGCGGTGGACCTGACCGACACCGTGGCGGGCTTCTCCAGCCGGGGCCCGGTCGGGGCCCAGGGGCTGAAGCCGGACATGACCGGGCCGGGGGTGGACGTCAACGCGGCCGTGCCCGGCGGCGGCTACGGCACGATGAGCGGGTGCTCGATGGCCACCCCGCACGTCGCCGGGACGGCCGCGCTCGTCAAGCAGCGTCATCCCGCCTGGGGCGCGCAGCGGCTGAAGGACGCCCTGATGGGCGCGGTCGCGGCCGCCGCCGGGCCCAGCCCCTACACGTACGGCACCGGCCGGCTCGACGCGGCCCGCGCGGTGAGCCAGCAGGTCACCGCGAACCCGCCGAGCGCCGTCCTGTCGGTCACCGCCGCCCAGCCCACGGCCACGCGGACCGTGACCTACACCAACGACTCCGCGACCGCGGTCACGCTCGACCTGGCCGTGTCGGCGACCGACTCCACCGGCGGCACGGCCGCCCCGTCCGGGCTGTTCACGCTGAGCGCCACCCAGGTGACGGTGCCCGCGAACGGCGCCGCGCAGGTCACCGTCACCCTGAACCAGGTCAGCAGCACCACCAGCCTGTTCGGGGGCGTGCTCACCGCGACCTCGGCCGGCGGGGTGTCGCTGCGCACCGCGCTCGGCGCGAGCGTCGAGCCGGCCCCCGCTTCGACCACGATCCGGGTCCACTACGACCCGGGCGCGGGCAACCGGATCACCATCCGCGGTGACGCGCCGCTGAGCTGGGTTTCCGGCCAGGACTGCGTGAGCAGGGCGGCCGACCTGTGGGAGTGCGGGGTCGACGCCCCCGTGGGCCAGCAGTTCCACTACAAGGTGCTGGTCAACGACAACCTCTGGTCCACCGGTCCCAACTACTACGGCGTCGGCGGACAGGTCTACGACATCTACCCGACCTTCTGACCCGCCGGCCCCGTGACCGAGCGGGGCGACCGTCGCCGCACGGCGTGCGCGCCCGGCCGGTCACGGCTGGCGGAACGGCCCGGCATCCGCGTCATCCGGGTGCCGGGTCTCGCTTTCGTTCCGGCGCGGGGCCCGAACCCGCCGGCGCCGCCCGGCGGGGTGGTCAGACGGCGCCGGCGGCGAGCATCGTGTCCAGCTTGGCGTAGCCCTCGTTCACCCCCACCTCCATGCCGCTGCGCAGCCACGCGTCGCGGCTTTCGAAGCTGTCGACCAGCGACTGCGTCCGCAGCCGCGTACGGCCGTCGCCCAGGTCCTCGAACCACAGCGTCTCCAGCGCGACGCCGTCGGGGTCGCCCTCGAACGTGAAGGTCTGCACGATGCGGTCCGGCCGGACCTCGTGGAAGCAGCCGTGGAAGCCGAACTCCATGCCGTCGTGCGTCGAGACGTACCGCCAGCTTCCGCCGGTGCGCGCGTCCCAGTGCTCGATGCGGGTGGATATGGCGTCGGGCCCCACCCAGCGGGCGAACAGCGCGGGATCGGTGTGGGCGCGGAACAGCTGCTCGGGTGTCGCCTCGAAGTCACGGGCCATCCGGATGACCGGCAGCTTCGGGTCGACCTCGATGATCGTCTCGGTGATCTTGTCCATGCTCGTCTCTCCTCATCTCGGCGATGACGGCGTCGAGGCGGCGGTAGCGCTGCTCGGCGCGGTTGCGGTGGCGCTCTATCCAGGTGTCCATCAGGTCGAAGGCGTGGACCTCCAGGCGCACCGGCCGGGGTTGCGGCCCTCGCGGCCTGCTGACGAGACCGGCGTCCTCGAGCACCCGCAGGTGCTTGTAGACGGCCTGAAGCGTCATCCGGTACGGCTCGGCCAGCTGGCTCACGGTCGCGTCGCCCTCCGAGAGCCGGGCGATCATGTCGCGCCGGGTCGGATCGGCCAGGGCGGCGAAGATTCGCGACAGCTCGTCCGTGGTTACCGCCCTCCCTTGTTTTCAACCTTTTGGTTGAAAGGATCGTAGACCACGGGCGGCGACATTGCCAACCGTTTGGTTGAAAGCGCTGGTGGCGTGGCCCTCGGTGGCCGGCGCTCACGTCATCGGCCTCCGGGCTCGAAGGGGACGCGGACGCGGCCCTCGGTGCGCATGAGCTCGAACATCCTCCGGATCGACGCGGTGTCGTTGAGGTGCGGGAACGGCTCGGCCGGGGGAGCGGCGACCCCGAGGAAGTCACACAGCGGCCCCCACCCCTCGCGTACGTCGAAGACCAGGAGCCGTCCGGCGGGCACGGCGGCCCGCACCGCGGCGACGTGCCGGTGATAGGCCGCGACGGCCCGCTCCTCGCCGGGGGCGTGACCGGGCCGCCACTCCTCGCCGAAGACCGCCCTGCCGATCCGCTCGAAGAGCGGCTGGAGGCCCGTCATCGCGGCGACGAGGGGACGGAGCGTCTCGGGGGCGTCATCCTCCGTCATCGGCTCCTGCGAACTGAGCGAACGCAGCACGTCGAAGCTGGCGTACCAGCTACTCGGGTCGCGGACCGTGAGGACGACCTTCGCGTCCGGGTAGGCCTGCGCCAGCTCCCGCCAGAAGAAGCTGGCGGGCCAGTCCACGCAGGACCGGAAGCCCTCGAACACCCGGTCCCAATCGAACGGCCCGCCCGAGCAGACCGGCAGCCAGCGCCGGGCGAGCTCCGGGCGGAGGAAGACCTCGAAGGTGTGGTAGCAGGGCCCGAAGCCGAGCCGTTCCAGGGCCGCCTTCGTCGACGTCGTTCCGGTGCGCGGCAGTCCCGCGCCGATGACCTTCAGCATGTCCGGGCTCCCGTCCTCGCCCGCCCCCGACGCGGTAGACCATGCCCGCCCGCCGGCGTTCCTCACGGCCGTGCCCGCACCCCACCGGCTGATGACTTTTCAGCGTTCGCATGAAACTTTCCAACAACCGTGCCGCTCCGCCGCCGCGTCATGCCCCCTGACGTCCACGTCTTCCGCGCCGTGAAACCCATGCTGATCTGTGGCTTGAGCCACCCGAAAGCTCTAGGCACGCTTCAGGAACATCGACGTCGCCCGATCCGGTGAGGGCGTGGCCGCCGCGATCCCGAGCAGTGCGAGAGCACGGTCCCGGGCGCCGGGCCACACGTCCCGGTCGGCGTAGCGGGAGGAAGGACTGCTCACGTGAGACGACGCATCGTGGCCTTACTGGCCGCCGTGCTCATGCCCGTGGCCGCGGCGACCACGTTGCTGGTCACCCAGCCGGCCGCCGCGGCCTCGCTGACCCGGGTGACCAACTTCGGCAACAACCCCAGCAACCTGAACATGTACATCTACGTGCCGGACCGGGTGGCCTCCCGGCCGGCGCTGCTGGTCGCCGTCCACTACTGCACGGGCACCGCGTCCGCGCTGTACAGCGGCTACTTCCGTGACTACGTCACCGCGGCCGACCAGTACGGATACATCATCGTGTTCCCGGAGGCCACCCGCAGCGGCCAGTGCTTCGACGTGTACTCGCCCCAGGCGCTGCGGCGGGGCGGCGGCAGCGACCCGGTCGGCATCATGTCGATGGTCGACTACACCAAGTCGCGCTACAACGTCGACCCGAACCGAATCTTCGTCAGCGGCGTCTCCTCCGGCGCGATGATGACCAACGTGCTGGCGGCCGAGTATCCGGACGTCTTCAAGGCGGCCTCGGCGTTCATGGGCGTGCCGGCGGGCTGCTTCGCCACCACCGACGGCTCCACCTGGAACAGCCAGTGCTCCAGCGGGCAGAGCATCAAGACCGCCCAGCAGTGGGGCGACCTGGCCCGTTCGATGTATCCCGGCTACAGCGGCCCGTACCCGCGCATGCAGCTGTGGCACGGCACCCAGGACACGACGCTGCACTACAACAACTTCGGCGAAGAGATCAAGCAGTGGACCAACCTCCACGGCGTCAGCCAGACGCCGGTGTCCACCGACAGCCCCTCGCCGGGCTGGACCCGCACCCGGTACGGCGCCGCCGGCACGCAGCCGCCGGTGGAGGCGATCAGCGCCTCCGGCCAGGGCCACTCGCTGCCGCTGAACGGCATGATCTCCTACGCGATCGACTTCCTCGGCCTCAACGGCACCACGACGCCCTCGCCGACCCCGCCGACCAGCCCGAGCCCGACTCCGCCGGTCAGCCCCTCGCCCAGCCCGGCCGTCTCGCCCAGCCCGAGCCCGACCCCGCAGCCCGGCGGCTGCTCGGCGACGATCCGCACGGTCAACTCCTGGCCGGGCGGCTTCCAGTCGGAGGTCACGGTCCAGGCCGGAAGCGCGGCGCTCAACGGCTGGACGGTGAGCTGGTCCTGGCCCGGCGGCCAGAGCATCACCCAGCTGTGGAACGGCACCGTGAGCGGGTCCGGCTCGAACGTGACCGTCCGCAACGCCCCCTACAACGGCACCGTCCCGGCCGGCTCGTCGACCACCTTCGGCTTCACCGCCAACGGCACCGCTGCCACGCCGGCCCTGAGCTGCGGCGCGTCCTGACCGGCGACGCCGCGATGACGCGCTCCTGACCAGGAGGAGCGGCACGGGCACCCCCGCCCCGTGCGGGGGTGCCCGCGTGCGTTCGCGGGGTCAGTGCGCGAAGCCGCCGGGCCTGCCGTTCCTGTCGGCGATCAGGCCGGCGAGCGTGGCCACCGCGATCTCCGGTGGCGTACGGGAGCCGATGTCGAGCCCTATCGGGCGGTGCACGCGGGCGATCTCCTCGGGCGGCACGCCCAGCTCGGCCAGCGCCCGCACGTGCGGGCCCTCGTGCCGGGGGCTGCCCATGACGCCGATCCACCGCGCGGGGCTGCCGAGCACGTCACGCAGGATCGGCCCGATCTCCGCGCGGTGGTGGTCGGTGACGACCACGTCGGCCGTGCCGTCGAGATGGCCGCCGACCTCTCTCACCACCCGCACCGAGCCCGGCGGCAGGCCGCCGAGCCCGCGCTCCGGATCGGGCTCCAGCAGGATCGGCCGGAAGCCCAGCTCCGCGCCGAACCGCAGCAGGTGATCGGCCACCGGGGACGCGAACACCGCGACCAGCGTCCGCCCGGTCTCTTCCGGGGGCGCTTCGCCGTGGGCGGCGGCGCACGCGCGGTCCTCGTCATGGCTGTGACTCATGCCCGCAGTTTCCCAGCCGCGCGGCCGGACGGACGACCCCCGATCGAAGCTATTGCGTTTCGCCCAAATCTGCTCAAGACTGAGCAACATCGATCAGAATCAGTCGTGATTGCGACCGAACCTGAGCGATTCGCCTGCCGTCACCCATCAGAACGTCCGAGGTGACCATGAAACACGCCGTCGCGGCGCTCGCGACGCTCGCGGCGCTGGCCGCGCCGACCGCCCTGATCCCCGCCCCGGCCGGGGCCGCCCCCGCCCCGCGGCCACCCGCGGCGTACCCGGAGGTCGGCAGGGGCACCGCCTTCCTGGACCATGACGCGCTCGTGTCCGGCTACGCCGAGCCGGAGTGGTACAAGGCCAACATCCCGTTCCTGGAGGTGCCCGACCGGGAGATCCAGGACGTCTACTACTACCGCTGGAGCACCTACAAGCGGCACATCCGCTACACCGACTCCGCCACCGGCGACGTCATCACCGAGTTCCACAACCCGCCCGGCTACTCCGCCCCGCTCGGCGGCATCGTCGCCGCCGCCGGCCACCACGTGTACGAGGGCCGGTGGCTGCGCGACACCCGCCCGCTCGACGACTACCTCACCTACTGGCTGCGGGGACCCGGCGCCGGCCCCAAGCCGAAGGAGGACTACGTCAACAAGGACACCGACGACTGGGCGCACCAGTACGCCTGGTGGGCGGCCGACGCCGCCTACCAGCGCTACCTGGTCACCGGCGACGCGTCCTTCGTCACGGGGCTGCTGCCCGACCTGGTCCGGCAGTACGACAAGTGGGGCGGCCAGTACGATGAGAAACTGGGCCTCTACTGGTCGGTGCCGGTGTGGGACGCCATGGAGTACACCGCGTCCTCCTACGAGACCGACCCCGCCGACCCCTACCACGGCGGCGCGGGCTACCGGCCGACGCTGAACTCCTACCAGTACGGCGACGCCAAGGCGATCGCCGCCATCGCGAGGATGCGGGGCGACAAGGCGCTGGCCGAGAAGTTCGACAAGCGCGCGGCGTCGCTGCGGGACGCGCTGCACCGCCACCTGTGGGACCCGAAGCGCGCCTTCTTCTACCACAAGGCCCGCGCCGACCTGGATCCCCGGGAGAGGCTGGTGTCCACGCGCGAGCAGATCGGGTTCGCGCCGTGGGCGTTCCACATGGCCGAGCCCGGCACGGAGAAGGCGTGGGCGCAGCTTCTCGACCCGCAGGGGTTCGCCGCGCCGTACGGGCCGACCACCGCGGAGCGGCGCAGCCCGCTGTTCATGCGCGACGCGCTGAACGGCTGCTGCCGCTGGAACGGGCCGAGCTGGCCCTACTCCACCTCCACCACGCTCACCGCGATGGCCAACCTGCTCGACGACTACGACCAGGACGTGGTCACCGCCGCCGACTACAACGACGTGCTGCGCGGCTACGCGCTCACCCAGTACAAGGACGGCCGCCCGTACGTCGCCGAGGCGCACCACCCGGACGAGCCGCGCTGGATCTACGACGCCCGGGGGCACAGCGAGCACTACAACCACTCGACC
This sequence comes from Microbispora rosea subsp. aerata, assembly GCF_014647835.1. Classification (GTDB taxonomy): domain Bacteria; phylum Actinomycetota; class Actinomycetes; order Streptosporangiales; family Streptosporangiaceae; genus Microbispora; species Microbispora aerata. The sequence continues at coordinate 66,397 of NZ_BMPY01000025.1, read as the reverse complement.
TTCAACGACCTGGTCATCAGCGGCCTGATCGGGCTGCGCCCGCAGCCGGACGGCAGGGTCGTGCTGAAGCCGCTCGCGCCGGCCGCGTGGGACTACTTCGCGCTGGAGAACGTGCCCTACCACGGGCACAACGTGACCGTCCTGTGGGACCGCGACGGCACGCGGTACGGCCAGGGCGCGGGCATGCGCGTCTACGTGGACGGCAGGCTCGCCGCCCGGCGGGCCACGGTCGGCGAGCTGACCGCCCGGGTGCCGGCCGCCGTGACGCCCGACCGGTCCGCGCGGCCCAGCAACGACGCCGCCAACCCGTACGGCACCGGCTATCCCAAGCCGTTCGCGTCCTACACCAACGGCATCGACAACGTGTGGGACGCCGTGGACGGGCGGATCTACTACGACGACATCCCGCACAACCGGTGGACCAACTACCGCTCCCCGAACGCCGAGGACCATCTCGGCGTGGACTTCGGCGTGCCGACGAGGGTGAGCGACGTGCGGTTCCACGCCTACGACGACGGCGGCGGGGTCCAGGCCCCGGCGTCGTACCGGCTGGAGTATTGGGACGGCGCGGCGTGGCGCGAGGTGCCCGGCCAGACCCGCACGCCGCAGCGGCCCGCGGGCGCGGCGCTGAACCGCGTCACGTTCCCGGCCCTGACCACGACCAAGATCCGGCTGGTGTTCGGCAACCCGCCCGGCGCGTACGTCGGCGTCACCGAGCTGCAGGCGTGGTCGCCCGCCGCGGGCGACGCCACCGTGGACGTGGCCGTCGCCGGGCAGGCGCGTCCCGGCGCGCCCGCCGAGGCGACCACCACCTTCGTCAACCGGGGACGCACCCCCGCCACGCGGGTCACGGCGTCGCTGGCCGTGCCGCCGGGCTGGTCGGCGGAGCCGGTCGGCAGCCCGCGGGCCCACGTGGTGCGGCCGGGCGACGAGTTCGCCGTACGGTGGCGGGTCGCGCCGCCCGCCGGGACCGCGCCGCGCCCCGGCGCCCACCCGGTGCGCGCGGCGGTCGAGTACGACGGGTCGGCGCGGGCGGTGAGCACCTACGCCCAGGTGACCGTGGCCCTCGACCCGGACGCGTACGGGAAGGCGGAGATCGGGGACGACTTCGCCGCCGACACCTCGGCGGGCTACACCGTGTACAAGCCCGAGGGCGGCGAGGCCCTGCCGGCGGTCACGGCCGGCGGCGGGCGGTTCGCGGGCAGCGGCACGCAGCCGTTCTTCGGCCTGGTCGCGGGGCCGGCGGCGCTCTCCTCCGCCGACGCGATCAGCGTGGTGACCGTAGGGGAGTTCGCCGGCACCGGCGCGCCGGAGGACAGCGTGTTCGTCGGCTGGGTGAAGGACGCCGGCACCTACGTGACCGCCTGGTACAACAACACCCGCAAGCAGTCGGGCATCAACGTGCGGGTCGGCGGCAGGTTCCTGGACACCCCCGGCGACGCCCCGCTGACCCTCAAGCCCGGCGACCGGTTCGCGCTGGTGCTGTCCGGCGACACCATCACCTCCTTCGCCCACACCGGCGGCCAGTGGCGTCCGCTGCGCACCGCCGACATCGGCGGCACGCTCGCCACGCCGCAGGCCCGCGAGGGCTTCCGCTACGGCTTCGGCCTGCGCGGCACGTCCGGCACGATCGCGATCGCCGGCCTGGAGGGCCGCGCGTCCTCGTAGCCGCGGGCGCGGCCCATGGGCGCGGGGAGCCGCCGTGCGGGATCGCTTCCGCACGACGGCTCCCTCTTCCGTCACGGAGCCCAGGGGGCGGTGACGGCCCAGCTCACATCCTCGGCGTACGAGGCGGGGTTGTCGTAGGGATGCGCGCCTCCGCTGGAGGCGACCCAGACCTCCTCGGCGTAGTGCCGGACGTTCGTGCCCAGCTCGTTGAGCGACGCCAGGCGCACGCTCCCCGGCGTGCCGCCGGGCTGCGCGCAGAAGGTGGCGTCGCGGCGGAACAGCTCGCTGCCGTCCGGGGCGTCCAGGCGCACGCGGAAGCCGGCATGCCGCAGGTATCGGCCCGGATAGTTGCGCGACTCCAGCGAGTAGCAGCTCGGCTGGGCCAGGCCGCGCCGCACGACGAAGGTGGCGTCGGACTTCAGCAGGGCCTCGCTCCCGGCGGTGACCACGTCGGTGCGCGCCAGGCCGTCGCGGTGCCGCAGGTAGCGGTCGGTGTATCCCGGCGTGGTGACCCGGAACGACCGGGCCTGGTCCAGCGGCAGGTCGGCGCCGCTGCGCCACAGCGGCACGGTCGCCGCCCACGTGGTGTCGGCGGCGAAGCTGGCGGCGGCGTCCCAGGGGTTGGCGCCGCCCTGCCTCGCCACGTAGACGAGCTCGTTGTAGTGGCGGATGTAGTGGCCGCGCAGATTGTAGGACTCCAGCCTGGTCCCGCCCTGCCCCTCGCGCGGGCAGAACGTCGCGTCGGCCGCGAACAGGGCCGTGCCGTCCTGCCGGTCCTTGCGCAGCCGGTAGTTCGAGTGGCGCAGATACTCCCCGGGGAAGTTGCGCGACTCGAACGACACACAGGAGGGGTCGGCCAGGCCCGGGCGGGTCCAGAACGTGGCGTCCAGCTTGGCCAGGTCGGAGCTCGCGCCGTCGACCACGTCGGTGCGGGCGAGCCCGTCGCGGTGGCGCAGGTGGCGGCCGGTGTAGCCGGGCGTGGTGACCCGCAGCGACACCAGCTCGCCCCGGGGGACGTCGGCGCCCGCCGCGACCGCCAGCAGGCGCCGGTTGGCGTCCCGCACACGCGACTCGGTCATCTTCAGCACCCGGCGGTCGTAGGTGTAGAACCCGTTGACCTCGTTCTCCACGTCGTACGGCTCGGTGTAGACCGAGGCGGACAGCCCGCGGGTGTGCACGAGCCGTTCCACCTGCCTGGTGACCTCGACGTACCGGTTGGTCAGCGAGACCTCGTCCGGGTACAGGTCGCCGTAGGCGAACCCGGCGCCGGGCTGATACTCGTGGCCCTGGACGCGCCGGCCGAGGCCGCCGAACTCGCCGAGCACGGCGACCCGGGTGGCCGTGGGAAGCCGGGTGTCGGTCTCGCCGGGGACCTGATACCAGTGGTCGTCGATCACGTCGCCGTTGGGCGGCTCCGGGTCGGAGACGCAGCAGTTCGACCCGGAGTCGTGGTTGATCAGCCGGGTGGAGTCGATGGAGCGGACCAGGTCGACGATGCGCTGGTTGTCGTACTCGCCCCAGCCCTCGTTGAACGGGACCCACATCACGATCGACGTGATGCCCTTGAGCTGCTCGACGATCCGGCGCAGCTCGGACTCGAAGTTGGCGTGGCTGCGCGCGGGCGGGTCGTCCACCGCGTCGAGCGAGGGCATGTCCTGCCAGACCATCAAGCCCAGCCTGTCGGCCCAGTAGTACCAGCGGGCGGGCTCGACCTTGATGTGCTTGCGGACCATGTTGAAGCCCAGGGCCTTCTGCCGTTCCAGGTCGAAGCGCAGCGCCTCGTCCGTCGGCGCGGTGTAGACGCCGTCCGGCCAGTAGCCCTGGTCGAGGGTGCCGAGCTGGAACACGAACTCGCCGTTGAGCACCGGGCGGAGCACGCCGCCGACGACCGCCTTGCCGATCGACCGCATGCCGAAGTAACCGGTCACGACGTCGCCGCCGCCGGCGCCGACGAGCGTGACGCGCAGGTCGTACAGGAACGGGTCGTCCGGCGACCACAGGCGGGCGCCGGGAACGGGGACGCGGATGTGCGCGCCGACCGGGCCGGTGGCCGAGCCGACGACCGTGCCGCCGCTCAGCACCTCGGCCCGCGCCTGGTCGCCGGTGCCGTGCACGACGAGGTCCAGGACGCCGGCGGACACGTCGGGCGTGGTGTCGAGCCGGGTGATGTGGGCCGCGTTCACCGGCTCCAGCCACACGGTCTGCCAGATGCCCGACGACGCGGTGTACCAGATGCCGCTCGGGTTGCGGCGCTGCTTGCCGACGGGGAACGTGCCGCCGTCAATCGGCGAGGACACGCCGACGATCAGCTCGTTCGCGCCCGACCGCAGCGCGGGGGTGATGTCGAAGGAGAAGGCGTCGTAACCGCCGGTGTGCCGGCCGACCTGGGTGCCGTTCACCCACACCCGGGTCTCCCAGTTGACCGCCCCGAAGTTGAGCATCACCCGGCGTCCGGCCCATCCGGACGGCACGGTGAAGGAGCGCCGGTAGAACATGGCGTCCTCGTGGCGTTTGATCCCCGACAGGGCGGACTCGATCGGGTACGGCACGAGCACGCCCTCCGGCAGCGTCCGGCCGATCGGGGGCGAGTCGAGGCTCTGCGCCCCGGTGAACTCCCACACGCCGTTGAGGTTCAGCCAGTCGGGCCGGACGAGCTGAGGGCGCGGATACTCGGGCAGGGCGTTGGAGGGGGAGACCCGCGCGGTCCAGGGCGTGGTCAGGGGCGGCGTCTTCGGCTGCCAGACGGCGGCCGACGCGCCGGGCGCGGCGGGCACGGTCAGGACCAGGCAGGCCGCCGCGACGAGGAGAGCGACCGCGCCGGCCAGGATCCGGCCGGGCGCCGGGTGTCGCCGGAGCGCCGGCATCAGCCCCGCCGCCACTTCTGGTTGGCGCCGCCGTGGCACTCCCACTGGATCAGCCGGGCGCCGTCGTCGGGGTTCCAGCCGTCGATGTCGACGCACTTGCCGGACTGCGGGTTGACCAGGTCGCCCGCCCCGGTCAGGACGAACTGCTGGGCGGGGTTGCCGCTGCAGGTCGCAATCTGGATCACGGCGCCGTTGTCGCGGGAGCCCCAGGCGACGTCCATGCACAGGTTGTTCTGCGTGCGCAGGGTGCCGCCGGTGAACGTCCACATCTGGGCGACGGTGCCGTTGCACGTGTACATCTGCAGCGGCACGCCGTCGCTGAAGTTGGCGCCCGGCACGTCGATGCACTTGCCGTTGAGGCTGCTGATCAGGGAGCCGGTGTCGCCGCCTGTGGTGGTCAGGCTCAGGCCGTACGCGCTGAGGATCTCGTTGACCGGCTGGAAGAAGGTCGTGCCGCCGGTGGAGCAGTTCCCCGAGGCGCCGGAGGCGACTCCCTGGGCCTGGTCGCCGGAGACGTACGCGCCGCCCGAGTCGCCGCCCTCGGCGCAGGCGCTGGTCTGCGTCAGCCCGTACACGAGCGAGCCGGAGTAGTTCACGGTCACGTTCTTGGCCTGGACGACGCCGCAGCGCCAGCCGGTGGTGCGCCCGGAACGGCAGATCGACGCCCCGATCGGGGCCTCCTGGGAGCCGGCCACCGCGACCGTGCCGCCGCCGTAGTCGTTGACCCAGGGACGCGGCGTCCAGTCGGCGTTGGTGCGCACCCAGGCGTAGTCGTCGCCGGGGAACGACGAGCCGGCGAACGTGCCCTGGGCGGCGTTGTTGTATCCCCAGGTCGGGTTGCCGGCCCGCCCGCAGTGCCCGGCGGTGACGAAGCCGCCGTTGTTCACCGCGAACCCGACGGAGCACAGCACGTTGCCGTTGATCACGTACTGGTCGCCGCCCCGGATGTCGTAGACGAGGCGGGGAGCCTCGGCGACGGCGATCCGCGTCGCCGCGGCGTCGGCGGACGCGGATCGCACGAATTTCGCCGCCGTGGCCGGGTCGGCGGCCGACACGACGACCGCGTTGGCGGCCGGGTCGACGTACCACGCGTAGACGCCGGTGCCCGCCGCGCCGGCGGCCCGGTCGAGCGCCGCCTTGACGTCGCTGAGCTGCCTGTCGCTGCGCCGCACCGGGACGGGCACGGCGCCCGCCGCGCGCACGCGTTCCGCGTCGCCCTCGCTGAGGACCCCGGCGGCCAGGCGCTGCCGCGCCGGGTCGTACCAGGCGCCGGCGAAGCGGTCGCCGAGGTCGGCGCGCACCCGCCGCTCGACGGCCGCCGCCGCGGCCTCGTGCGCCTGGCGGACCCGCGCCTGCTCCGGGGTCAGGCGCAGGTCGCGCTCCAGCGCCTGCCGCATCGTCGCCGCGACGCCGTACGGGCCGGTGGAGGCGTTGTCGGGGGAGGTGGCGGCGGGCTCGGGCCGGGGGACGGAGGCGGGGGCCGCCTGCGCGGGAACGACGGGGAGAAGGAGCGCGACGGCGATCGCCGCCGCGCCGGTCAGCACGGTGAGTCTCACGGAAGTCCTTCTGGGGGGTGTGGACGAGGCGTGAGAGCGCTCTCAGGAAAGAACCTTTACAGTAGTCGAGTCGCCCGTCAAGACCCAACATTTCCGCACATATCCCGCCGTCGGCCGGGATCGGATGCGTTGGGAAAACGCGATGCCGGGGGTCACGGGCGGCCCGGCCCGCCGGGCATCGATGCGGCCACGGTTCGGCGAAGCAAGCCCTGCCGCCGATCTATCGCGGGGGATACTGGGGGCGTAGACGCCCCCGACCCCCCGGAGAGCCATGCCGCAGCCGCTGGAGCCGAGCGATCCCGCACGCCTGGGCTCCTACCGCATCACCGGCAGAATCGGCGAGGGAGGGCAGGGCGTCGTCTACCTCGGCGAGTCGGAGTCCGGCGACCTCGTCGCGGTCAAGCTCTTCCACGCGCGGCTCGGCCGGGACGCGGCCCGCGCCGACTTCACCCGCGAGGCGGAGCTCGCCCGCAGGGTCGCCCGGTTCTGCACCGCCCAGGTGCTGGAGTCCGGCATGGAGGGCAGCCGGCCGTACATCGTGAGCGAGTACGTCGACGGGCCGTCGCTGAACCACGTGGTGGCCACGCGCGGTCCGATGTCCGGAGGCGGGCTCGAACGGCTCGCCATCGCCACGGCCACCGCGCTGGTCGCCCTGCACGACGCCGGGGTCGTCCACCGCGACTTCAAACCGCAGAACGTGCTGATCGGGCCGGACGGGCCGCGCGTCATCGACTTCGGGATCGCCCGCGCCCTCGCGGCCACGAGCACGATGACCAGCCAGGTCGTCGGCACGCCCGCCTACATGGCGCCCGAGCAGCTCACCGCCGGGGAGCTGGGCTTCGCCCTCGACGTGTTCGCCTGGGCGTCCACGATCGCGTTCGCCGCCACGGGCCGCCCGCCGTTCGGCGCCGACGCCATCCCCGCCATCATCAACAGGATCCTCAACCAGGAGCCCGACCTGGAGGGGATCGAGCCGCCGCTGCGCGACCTGCTCATGGCCTGTCTCGCCAAGGACCCGGGACGGCGGCCGACCGCGCGGGAGATCGTCGACCGCCTCGTTCGCCCGCGCCACGACGCCCAAGCCTCGCCCGCCGCGCCCCACGCACCGAGCGCGCCGGGCACGCCTCCCGCGCCGGGTGCGGCGATGCCCCCGCCCGGGGCGAATGCGCCGTACGGACCGGGCGCGCCGGGCACGCCGTTCCCGTCTGCCGCACCTGTTGTGCCGGGCACGCGGATGCCTCCTCCCACGGCCGATGCGCCCTACGGAGCGGCCGCACCGAGCGCGGCGGGCATGCCGGGGGTGCCGCCCGCACCTGCCGTGCCGGGTGCGGCGATGCCCCCGCCCGGGGCGAATGCGCCGTACGGACCGGGCGCGCCGGCGGGAGCCGCCTCGACCGGTGGTGGGCCGTCGGAGCCCCCCGGGGCGGTCACGGTGCCGGGCGGCGGGAGGCGCGGGCGGGTCCGCGCCGCCGTCGCCGCCGTGGTGGTGGCGGTGGCGGCCACGGCGGCCGCCGTCGTCGCGCTGCTGCCGTCATCGAAGTGGCCGTTCGCGGGGGCCGGCGCCTCCGAGGCGGAGCGGGCGGCGGCAGCGGGCACGGCCCCGGCGACCTCAGTGTCCCCGGCGGGCACCGGCGGCGGCCCGTCCCCGTCCGAGGCCCCGTCGTCCGCCGCCGCCTCGCGCGCCCCCGCACACCGCCCACGGGCGAGCCTGGCCACGACCAGACCGGCGACCACCCGGCCGGCCCCGACGAGGACGGTCACGGTGCGGCCGACCGTCCGCCCGTCGAAGACGGCCACGCAGGTCCCCGCCGACCCCGCGACCCCGACGCCGGCGAAGCCCTCGCCCTCGCCCGCCGGACAGGTCGTGGAGCTGGGACCCGGGCGCTTCACCGCGTACTGCGTGAGCCTCGGCTGGGAGTGGGTCGAGTATCGCGAGACGCCCACGCCCGGCGCGTACTGTGTCAGGCGCAAGGGCGGCACCATGTATCTCGACCAGGCCCGGCGTGACGCGGGCTGCCGCTGGCGCTACCACGACCCGAAGGCGTTCCACCGGTTCAAGGGCAAGTCGAACTACTGCTACACCTACCGCTGACCGCCCCGCTCAGGAGGGGGCCGGGGCCGCCTGGCCGGTCGTGCTCTCCCGGACGATCAGGCGATGCGGCACCACGATCTCGGCGGGCGGGGAGACCCGCCGATCGACTCCAGGAGGACGTCCACCGCCGTGCGCGCGATCTCCTTCTCGTCCGGGGCGATGCTGGTGAGGCTCGGGGTGCTGTACCGGCCTTCCTCGATGTCGTCCATGCCGACCACGGCGACGTCGCCGGGGACGCGCAGCCCCGCGCGGGTGAGCGCCCGCATCGCGCCGAGGGCGAGCAGGTCGTTGTAGCAGAACACGGCGTCGGGCGGCTCGGGCAGGGCTGCTGGCCGCGCACCGGCATCGCCGCCCCCGACGACGCCGCGCTGCGCCGCGACATCGAACTGGCCGCCGCCGTGAGATACAACCTGGTGCGCAAGCACCTCAAGCTGGAAGACCCCGCTTCGTCCACCACGCCGACCCCCTCGGCATGCTGGTCTGCCGCCACCGGACGCTTCTCACCCGAGTCGGTGGCCGCCTTCGAGGAGCAGATCGCTCCCATGGTCGAGCGGGACGGCAACTCCCCGGCGATCGTCATCTGGGGCCTGTGCATCGAGGAGTGGGCGCCGCGACCTGCTCGGCGCGTCGCGCGAGGTCGAGGTCGGCGTGCGGGTCTCCCACCACGGCGCCGAGCCCGTGACCGGCCGCCTGCACACCGCCTGGACCCCGGTCTTCGGCCCCGCCCCCGAGGACCCCGGGGAGCCGGGCCCCGCCGCGGAGGCGAAGCCGTTCCCGCTCGGCGCGCCCGCCGAGGTCCGCGCCGTGCTGCCGGACGGCTGGACCAGCGGGCGGCCGCACATCGCCCTGGTCGCCGACGGGCGCGTCGTCGCCCGCTCCGCCGTGGACGCGGACACCCGCACCACCCCCGTCATCGGGGACGACGTACGGGCCCGCGCCTGAGGCGGCACGGCGCGGGTATGACGCGGGCACGACGCGGAACGTCCCGGCCGGCCCCCACGGGCCGGCCGGGACGTCAGGTCATGCTCAGGGGAGCAGGTCGAACCGGTCGAGGTTCATGACCTTGTCCCACGCCTTGACGAAGTCCTGCACGAACTTCTCCTTGGCGTCGTCGCTGGCGTAGACCTCCGCGATCGCGCGCAGCTCGGAGTTGGCGCCGAAGATCAGGTCGGCCCGGGTGCCGGTCCACTTGACCTCGCCCGTGGCGGCGTCGCGCGCCTCGAACGTGGTCTGGTCCTCCGAGATCGGCTTCCACTCGATGCCCAGCTCGAGCAGGTTGACGAAGAAGTCGTTGGTCAGGACCCCGGGCGTCTCGGTGAAGACGCCGTGCTTGGACTGCTGGTGGTTCGCGCCGAGGACGCGCAGACCGCCGACGAGGACCGTCATCTCGGGGGCGCTGAGGTTCAGCAGGTTCGCCCGGTCGATCAGCAGGTACTCGGCCGGCAGCCGGTTGCCCTTGCCGTAGTAGTTGCGGAACCCGTCGGCGCTCGGCTCGAGCGCGGCGAACGACTCGACGTCCGTCTGCTCCTGCGACGCGTCCACGCGACCCGGGGTGAAGGGGACCTCGATCTCGAAGCCCGCGTCCTTGGCGGCCTTCTCGACTGCGGCGCAGCCGCCGAGCACGATCACGTCGGCGAGGGAGACCTGCTTGCCCCCGGTCTGGGCCGCGTTGAAGGACTTCTGGACGCTCTCCAGCGTGCTCAGCACGGTCGCCAGCTGGTCGGGGTCGTTGACCTCCCAGCCGATCTGCGGCTGGAGGCGGATCCGGGCGCCGTTGGCGCCGCCGCGCTTGTCGCTGCCGCGGAAGGACGCGGCCGACGCCCACGCGGTGGACACCAGCTGCGACACCGTCAGGCCCGAGGCGAGGATCTGCTCCTTGAGCGCGGCGACGTCGGCAGCGTCGATCAGCTCGTACGTCCGCTCCGGCAGCGGGTCCTGCCACAGCTGCACCTCGGACGGGACCTCCGGGCCGAGGTAACGCGAGACCGGGCCCATGTCGCGGTGGGTCAGCTTGAACCACGCGCGGGCGAAGGCGTCCGCGAACTCGTCGGGGTTCTCCAGGAACCGCCGCGAGATCGGCTCGTAGATCGGGTCGAACCGGAGCGCGAGGTCAGTGGTGAGCATCGCCGGGGCGTGGCGCTTCGACGGGTCGTGAGCGTCGGGCACGGTGCCCTGACCCGCACCGTGCTTCGGCTTCCACTGCCACGCGCCGGCCGGGCTCTTGGTCAGCTCCCACTCGTAGCCGAACAGGTTCCAGAAGAAGTTGTTGGTCCACTTGGTCGGCGTCGTGGTCCAGATGACCTCGAGGCCGCTGGTGATGGTGTCCGCGCCCTTGCCGGTGCCGAAGCTGCTCTTCCAGCCCAGGCCCTGCTGCTCGATCGGGGCGGCCTCGGGGTCGGGGCCGACGTGCTCGGCCGGACCCGCGCCGTGGGTCTTGCCGAAGGTGTGGCCGCCGGCGATGAGGGCGACGGTCTCCTCGTCGGTCATCCCCATGCGGCGGAACGTCTCACGGATGTCGCGGGCCGCGGCGAGCGGGTCGGGGTTGCCGTTCGGGCCCTCCGGGTTGACGTAGATGAGGCCCATCTGGACCGCGGCGAGCGGGTTCTCCAGCTCACGGTCGCCGCTGTAGCGCTCGTCGGCGAGCCAGGTGGTCTCCGGGCCCCAGTAGACGTCGTCGTCGGGCTCCCAGGCGTCCACCCGGCCGCCGGAGAAGCCGAAGGTCTTGAAGCCCATCGACTCCAGGGCGACGTTGCCGGCGAGGATCATCAGGTCGGCCCAGGAGATCTTCTTGCCGTACTTCTTCTTGACCGGCCACAGCAGCCGGCGGGCCTTGTCGAGGTTCGCGTTGTCCGGCCAGCTGTTGAGCGGGGCGAAGCGCTGCTGGCCAGAGCCGGCGCCGCCGCGGCCGTCGCTGATCCGGTAGGTGCCGGCGCTGTGCCAGGCCATCCGGATAATGAGCGGGCCGTAGTGGCCGAAGTCGGCCGGCCACCAGTCCTGCGAGGTCGTCAGCACCTCCGCGATGTCCCGCTTGACCGCGGCGAGGTCGAGGGACTTGAACGCTTCGCGGTAGTCGAAGTCCTCGCCGAGGGGGTTGGCCACGGCGGGGTTCTTGGCGAGGATCTTCAGGTTCAGGCGCTCCGGCCACCACTGCTGGTTGGCGTTGCCCTGGGTCGGGTGCGGGGCGCGCTTGTGCGCGACCGGGCAGCCGCCCTCGCCCTCCGTCTTCTGCTCTGCGACGATTGCGTCGTGGTTCTCAGTCAAGGGAATCCTTCTCAACTAGCTGGATCGTGAGGCTCAGGAAGTGCGGGCCGTGGAGCATTCGGGGCAGGTGCCCCAGTAGATGACGTCGGCTTCGTCGATCGTGAAGCCGTGGGTGTCGGACGCGGTCAGACACGGGGCCTCGCCGACCGCGCAGTCGACGTCGGCGACCACCCCGCATGACCGGCACACGATGTGGTGGTGATTGTCGCCGACCCGCCCCTCGTACCTGGCCGGGCTTCCGGCAGGTTCGATGCGGCGTACGAGTCCCGCCGCGGTGAGCGCGTGCAGAGCCTCGTACACGGCTTGCAGGGAGACGTGGCCCACGCGATCGCGCACCCCGGAGGCGATTGCCTCGACGTCGAGGTGGTCACCGCTGCGGACGGTCTCGAGCAGTGCGACGCGGGCTGCCGTCACCCGCAGGCCGGCCCCCCGCAGCTCCTCGGCGGCGGTCGGAGTGTTCGGCGCGATCATGGCATCCAACCTACCGCGCTAAACACGATTGATTCAAGAGAACGAACCACCCCATTTCATGTCATCCTCAAGTCTCGATCGTTCCATGAGCGGCGGCGGGACATGCCCATTTCTGGGTAGATCCTTTCGCCGGCCCGTGCAAAGGCCGGTGGAGGCGCCGCCTCCCGCGTACGCGCGGGGGTACCTACGCACCAGTCCGCGGTTCTCGGAAGAGGGGAATCCCCCCATGACGACGATGACTGAGCACCATCCGCACCCTGAGCACGATCACCGGCACGGCGCCGGGTGCGGCCACGTCGCGGTGCCGCACCGCGACCACGTGGACTACGTCCACGACGGCCACCTGCACCGGGTTCACGAGAACCATGTCGACGAGTGCGAGGCGAGCGGGCACGACGTCCACGACGCGCACGACCACGAGCACGGGCCGGAGTGCGGGCACGTGGCCGTCCCGCACGGCGATCACGTCGACTACATCCACGACGGGCACCGTCACCACCACCACGACGGCCACTGGGACGACCACTGATCCCGGCGACGGCCGTTCCGCGGGGATCGGACGATCACATGGCCGCCCCCGGGAGGCCCCGCACGGCGCCGCCCGCCGTGTCGCGGGGCGGCCCCGGCCGACGCGCCGGATGTCCGGGCTCGGGACGGACGGGCCCGGGACGGACGGGCCCGGGACGAACGGGCCTGGAACGGACGGGCTTCGGACGGGCGGGGGAGGGCGCGGGAGGCATGGACTGCTGAGGGAGCCGCGCCGCCCCCACCGCGTCGGCGCTGACCGGCACGGGTGTCGGCGTGTTCGCGCCCGCCGGCAACACCGCCGTCATGGCCTCCGTGCCCGAGCGGGTGTCGGCCGCCGCGGGCGGCATGGTGAACATGGCGCGCGGCGTCGGCACGGCGCTCGGCATCGCCGGGGTGACCCTGGCCCTGCACCTCGCGGGAGCGGCCTCGCACGAGGCGGGCGCCCGCGCCGCGTCGCTCGTCCTGGCGGCCGTGGCGCTGCTGGCCGCCCGCACCGCGTCCGGCCGCGCCGCTCAAGGCCGCGTGGCACGGCCGGGCGGCGCCCCATAGCCTGGTGGGCCGTGACGATCGCGCGGAAGGGCGAGCCAGGTGAACGATGAGGAGGCGGCGGCCCGGCTCAGGGAGATCTGCCTGGCCCTGCCGGAGGCCGTGGAGAAGCCGTTCGGGGGCCACACCGCGCCCGCGTACCGGGTCGGCGACAAGATGTTCGCGATGACCAGCGAGGACGGGCGGTCGCTGACCTTCAAGGCCGGGCCGGGGGTGCAGGAGGCCCTCGTGGCCTCGGACCCGGAGCGGTTCTTCGTCCCGCCGTACGTCGGCCGCAACGGCTGGGTGGGCGCGCGCCTGGACGCCGAGCAGGACTGGGACGAGATCGCCGGGCTGATCGAGGACAGCTATCGGCTGATCGCGCCGAAACGGCTGGTCAGGCTCCTCGACGGAGGACCGCCCGCCCGGTGATCCCGCCAGGGCCGGACGCCCGGCGTCGAGACGACACACACCCGTGCTCCGGCCGGTTCACCGGACAGGCTCCGGCTTGCGGAGACGCCCGGCGGGTGGATCGGGACGGCCGCCTCGGCGGGGCGGAGGAGGCTCGCCCCCGCGGGTGGCGGGGGCGAGCCCGCGGCCTCACAGCGGCGGGTAGGCGTTGGCGAGGAGCTCCCGGAACTGCGCGCTGAACCACTGTCCCGCCGGCGGGGCGTCCGGGAGCGCGCCGCTCGGCTCGTACGCGTTGGTCGCGGGGGCGTACGCCGGGTCGCACATCGGGTCGTGCCGGGTGCCGTCGGGAGCGGGGACGTCCACGCTGGAGCCGTCGGAGACACCCGGCGGCTTGATCCACGCGTACGCGTCGATGCCGATGGCGGGTGCGGCCTTGGGCCGCTCGCCGAGCCCGGCGCCGGCCTGGTTGCACCAGTTGCCCACGCGCCTGCGGCGGTCCACCCGGGATTCGTCGACGAACCGGTTCACATCCGTGGAGGTGCTCCGGCGGAGCGGGCGGTCCGGGCCGCCCCAGCCGTTGCGCGAGGTGTCGATCACCATGCCGATGCCGGACGGGAACCCGGCCACGAGCAGCCGCTGCCGGAACGCCTGGGCGAACGCGAGCTCCTCCACGTAGTCGTTCCACTCGACCCAGCGCGACGCCTTCACCGGCACCCCGTTGATCTTCATCTGGGCGTCGTAGTGCGGCTCGACGAGGGCGTTGAAGCCCGCGACGTTCACCGTGAAGCCGTCCACGGCCGACGGCCCGCCGCCGGTCACGCCCGCGATGTGCGCGAGCAGGCCGGCGGCCCGGTCGATGTTGTCGGGGTAGCCGACGACGGCGTGGCTGGAGGCGTCGAGGTAGACGTACACGTTGGGGATGGCGTGCAGCCGGGTCACGGCGTACCGCAGCGCCTCCGGGTAGACGCCGCTCGCCTGGACGAGGGCGCAGCGGCCGGTGGGGGCGGGCTGGAGCAGGCCGGGCAGGAAGTCGGGCTCGACGACCGCCACGATGCGCAGCTGCCGGTACGCCGGATCGGCCAGGATCTCGGCGATCGGGTCGACGTACTGGGTGCGGTAGAGGTCCAGGCCGCCGGACAGCACGCTGAAGTCGCCGTTGGACACCGCACGGGTGCAGTTACGGTCCGGCAGGTTGTTGAGCACGATCTGGATCGTGAGGGGGCTCCCGGCGGCCTGCCGGAGAGCCTCGTCCAGATGCGCGCGCAGACCGGGGACCGATGCCGTGCCGTCGATGTGGGCGACGCGGTCGAGCCAGACACCGGTCGGCTGGTTGGCCACCACCGCGCCGCCGGGCTCGGTCGCGGCCGACGCCGACCACCAGGGGTTGACGTAGCCGAGGGCGGCCACGTAGGGGTTGTCGACGCGGGTGCCGGCCGCCGCCGGGCCACCCGACAGGACCGCGGTGACCGGTAGGAGGATTACCGCCGCGGCCATCGCCATCAGGCGCGCTCTCAGCCGCACCGCCATGCCGTGCCTCCTCGCCTGTGAGACCTCGTCACCAAGCAACCATCCACGGGCGGGGCGGGCGCGTACAGCGCCCCGTCGCGGCGCGGGCCGTGCGCGGGGCAGGGCGGGGCCGGTCACCCGCTCTCATCTCGGGGAACGTCCGCGCCGCCGCGTCGCCGCCGCGGGCCGCGCATGAAAACTTCAGCCGCCCGCTTCGACGGCCGGCCACGCCGATCCGTTCCGGGAGAAGGCCCGTGCGCTCTCCCACGTCGGCGAGGGAGTTCCGCGCGGGAACCGTCGGACGCGGCGGGATGCCGGCAGGGCGTCAGCCGCCGAGGACGCGGCGCAGCCAGCGCAGGCGGGCGGCACGGGCCTCCCGGGAGACCGCCGCGTGCGGGACCATGAAGTCGAAGCCGTGGAACCCGCCCGGCCACACGTGCAGCTCGGCGCTGCCCCCGGCCCGCCAGATGGCCGCGGCGTACGCCACGTCCTCGTCGCGGAAGGTCTCGGCCGAGCCGACGTCGATGAAGGCGGGCGGCAGCCCGGACAGGTCGGTGGCGCGCGCCGGGGCCGCGTAGGGGGACACGTCGGGGCCGCCGCGGGCGTCGCCGAGCAGGGCGGTCCAGCCGGTCTCGTTCGCGGTGCGGTCCCAGACGCCGAGCCCGGCCATCTGGTGGGACGACGGGGTGTCGTTGCGGTCGTCGAGCATGGGGCACATCAGCATCTGCCCGGCCAGGGCGGGACCACCCCGGTCGCGGGCCAGGAGCGCCAGCGCCGCGGCCAGCCCGCCGCCCGCGCTCGCCCCGGCGACGATGATCCGCTCGGGGTCGACGCCCAGCTCGGCGGCGTGGGCCGCGGTCCACACCAGGCCCGCGTAGCAGTCTTCGACGGGAGCCGGGTGCGGGTGCTCGGGCGCCAGCCGATACTCCACCGACACGACGACGAGCTGGAGCTCCTGCGCCCAGTCGAGCACGCCCTCGACGCCCACCCGGTTGTCGCCGAAGATCATCCCGCCGCCGTGGATGTGGTAGACGGCCGGGAGCGGGGTGGTGGCGCCCGCGGGGCGGCAGATCAGCAGGGAGACGTCCGGCGCGCCGGCCGGTCCCGGCGCCGCCCGCTCCTCCACCTGGAACGCGCCGCCGCGGCTGAGGGCCTCGTCGGGCACGCCGGGCGCCTTCGCCGCTTCGGCCCGCATCAGCGGGATCATCTCCGGGGTCAGCGAGCGGGGCAGGGTCTCGCCCAGCACCGCGAGCGCGGCGTCCAGCTCGGGGTCGAAGGGCGGCGGGGGCGCGGCGGAGGGGCGGGTGGCACTCATGCGGCTACCGTAAACGGTCGCCGCCGCCCGTGAGTGCCTGCTCGCCGTGGTGCGAAGCGCGGCGTCGGTCCGGCGCTGTAAGGGAGACCCCGCGGGGCATCAGGGTGTTTTAGATCCCTGTTATGCGCTCGCCGCTATGGTGACGCCCGACAAAGTCTCGGGGAGTGGTCTCGGGAGTGCCCATGTCACAGCGAAAGGTGAAGCGAATGCGCGCCGCCATGCGGCGCGAGGAAGCCAGGCGGCGCGAGGAGCGCAAGCGGACGAGGCGCAAGATCACAATCGCCGCCGCCGGGGTCGTGGCGGTGGTGGCCGCCATAACGGGAGTGCTGGTCGTCGTCTCCTCCGAGACGCCGGCCCCGGCGACCCCGGTCGCGAACGCCTCACCGCTTCCCTCCGCCTCGGGCACCGAGGCGAGCGCCTCGCCGCAGCCGTCCGCCTCGGCGAAGGGGTCCGCCGAGCCGTCGCGGTCGCCGGCCTCCGACGCGTTCCCCGAGGCGAGCTCGTCCGGCGAGTGACACGACGAGGCGTCCGTACGGCGGCCCCGACCGGCTGCGGCAGGCGCGCGGTCGGGCCGCCCCGGACGCGGCGGCCCGGGGCAGACCGTGGAGAACGGTTCCCCGACCGCCGGCGCGGGAAGACCACGCGGAAAACGGGACGGGCGTGCCGCGGTCTGCCCACAGCAGACATATCGACAGGTCGCGGGGGTGCGGCGGATACAACTGCGCCATGCCTGTTTCACCGAGCATCAATTACCGCGACCAGCTGAGCGAGAAGCTGTTCCAGCAACGCACCCTGCTGTTGACCGGAGAGGTCGACGACGAGATGGCCGAGCGGGTGTGCGCCGAGATGGTGTTGCTGGCCTCGGCGGATCCCGAACGTGACATCGTCTTGTACATCAACTCGCCCGGAGGATCGGTGCTGGCCGGGCTGGCCATGTACGACACGATGAAGCTGGTGCCGAACGACGTGGTCACCATCGCGCTGGGGATGGCCGCGAGCATGGGTCAGGTGCTGCTGGCGTCGGGCACGCGCGGCAAGCGGAAGAGCCTGGCGCACAGCCGGATCATGATGCACCAGCCGTCGGCCGGCATCGGCGGCACGGCGATCGACATCTCCATCCAGGCCGAGAACCTCAAGTACATGAAGCGGCAGTCGGAGGAGATCCTCGCCGCGGAGACGGGACACACGGTCGAGGAGATCGCCGCCGACAGCGACCGCGACCGCTGGTTCACCCCCGAGCAGGCCCGCGACTACGGGATCATCGACGAGATCGTGGACTCCTTCCAGGGCCTCGCGCCGTACGCTCTTCCCAACCGGATGGGGTTCTCGTCATGACGCAGTACACGATCCCGTACGTGATCGAACGGACCCCGGTGGGGGAGCGGTCGTTCGACATCTTCAGCCGGCTGCTCAACGAGCGGATCATCTTCCTCGGCACCGAGATCGACGACGGCGTCGCGAACGTCGTGATGGCGCAGCTGCTCCACCTGGAGGCGGAGAGCCCGGACCAGGAGATCAGCCTGTACATCAACTCCCCGGGCGGCTCCACGACCGCGATGCTCGCGATCTACGACACCATGCAGTTCATCCGCGCGAAGGTCGCGACGTACTGCATGGGCCAGGCGGCCTCCGCCGCCGCGGTGCTGCTGGCCGCCGGCGCCCCCGGCCGGCGGTTCGTGCTCAGCCACTCCCGGGTGCTGCTGCACCAGCCGTTCACGCAGGGGCAGGGCACCATCGCCGACCTGACCCTGCAGGCGGCCGAGGTGATGCGCGTGCGCGCACAGACCGAGGAGATCCTCAGCCGCCACACGGGGGTGGACGTCGCCCGGCTGCGCGCGGACACCAGCCGGGACCGGATCTTCAGCGCACCCGAGGCCGTCGAGTACGGCCTGGCCGACGAGCTGATCAGCACCCGCGAGGCGTCGTAGCGCTCACGCAGCCAGCAGCTCCACCCGTGGCGTACCGGCGGGCCCGCGCGCCGCGATCCGCCGCGACGCCGTGATCCGCCGGACGGCACGGGTGAGCAGATGCTCGATCGGCAACCCGAGCGCGTCGCACACCGAGCGCAGCATCTCCGACGACGGCTCCTTGCGGCCGCGCTCGACCTCCGACAGATACTGCTTCGACATGCCCACCGCACGCGCCACGTCGTCGAGCGTGCGGTCCTGGTCCAGCCGCTCGTCGCGGAGGATCTCCCCGTACACCTTGCGCAGCAACGGATCCGGGCCGCCGGGGATCTCCGTACGGCGCTCCTCGCGCGTGCCGCCGGGGAGCTTCGTATGGCGCTCTTCGCGCGTACTGCCGGAGATGTCCGTGCGGCGCTCCGTGCGCAGCGATGGGTCCGTGCCGGCGGAGATTCCCGTGCGGCGCTCCTCGCGGGCGCGGCGCGTCCGGATGTCGACGACCACTGAGCGGCCCGATGCTGCCATGTCTCGCAGTCTGGCACGTCCTGATCCGCCGGAAACCGCTTGTTCGCGCACAGAGGATCGTGCGTCCGCCCTCAGCTCACTCTCCGCGGCATCACGGGGAGAGCCCGTGCCCGTGCCGGGCGGATCGGCATCCGCGCGGCTCCGCTGTCGAGGCGGTGGCCGGCGGGCGGAGCGCGCCGTGCCGGTTTCCGGCGACGGCGCGTCTCACCCCGCCCACGGGTCGGTGAGCGGGTGGCCGGGGACGATCTCCTCACCGCTCACGATGCCGGCGGAGCGGTCAGCCGAGCCGGTTGCCGCCCAGGGAGATCGGCGAGTCGGGCACATGAGCGTAGAACTCGAAGTTGGGCGGCGGGCCGACCCGCTGCTCCAGGGTCTTCACCACGTGCCTGACGTCGTCGTCGGGGCCCGACAGGTAGAAGGGCTTGCCGTCCTTGCCGAAAGCGATGTCGGACTTCTCCTCCCACGTGCCGAGGTGGCCCGCTGCCGCGGCGAAGTCCGCCGCCGGTTCGAAACCGAGATCGCGCGCGTAGTCGACCGCGCCGAAGACCAGGTGCCGGACCAGGTCGAGCGGCGCCTCCCGCCGGCCGCGGGGGTAGATCCTGAAGAACTTGGCCAGGAAGGAGCGCAGCTCGACCTCGTTCATGACGTCGGGGCCCATGACGTTCTTGACGCCCAGGCAGTACACGTCGACCAGATAGCCGCAGACCGACAGCTTGTCCCAGCCGTGTCTGCGCGCGACCACTACGCTCACCGTTCCGCCGGTCGGCTGGCCGTCGTCCACCTCGTCGGCCCAGCCGTCCCTGCCGGGGACTCCGAGCCCTTCGCTCCAGCCCACGTTGATCCAGCACCCGGCGAGCTCCGGCTCCTTGACGTCCGTGTCCGCCTGCTCGGCCACCGCCCGGACGTACGGCGCGACCGCCGCGGGAGCCATGCCCAGGGCACGGGCGATCTGCTTGGGCGAGCGACCCTGTCCGCGGAGCTCGCGGACCTTCTCCAAGATCGAGCTGTCCATAGGCTGCGAAGCCTACCCGCTAACCCTGACGCGCCGGCGTGCGGAAGACCTGGCGGCTGTGCCATTCGATGTGGTTCACGTCGACCGGGCCGAGACCGGACTGCGGATCCCGTACGGGGGCCCGGCCGGGGAGAGCACCATCCGCTCGGCCGCCGGACTCCGCCCGGCGAACCTCCGGGAGACGGCGATCGTCCGATCGGCGGTCAGCCCGAGGACGCCCTTGTCGACGGCCCGGGGCTGCCCGGCCGTGGGCGGTGTCGACGGGCCACGTGTTCGTCCCGGCGCGTCCAGCGGCGGATGCCGGCCACACGCTCGACCCGGTCCATGACCGACACCCTACGATGATCTTCCCCCGTGACGACGCTGCTTGGGAGGGAGCCGATGGACGAACGGCGGCTGGTGCGGGTTTCGAAGTACCTGGCCAAGCATCTGCGGCACCGGCCCGAGCGCATCGGCATCGAGCTCGACGCGCACGGATGGGTGGACATCGACGTGCTGCTGGCCGCGGCGGCCTCGAACGGATTTCCGATCTCGCGCAGCGAGCTTGAACAGGTGGTCGCCGGGAACGACAAGCGGCGATACACGATCGAGGGCGATCGGATCCGGGCAAACCAGGGACATTCGGTGCCTGTCGACCTCGATCTGCCGGTGGTCGAGCCGCCCTCGATCCTCTACCACGGCACGGTCGCCCGGAATCTGCCGCCGATTCGGGTGGAGGGGCTGCGGCCGATGGGCCGCCATCACGTTCACCTGTCGCCGGACCGGGAGACCGCGACCCGCGTCGGCGCGCGTCGAGGGAAGCCGGTCGTGCTCGTGGTGGACGCGGCGGGGATGCACGGCGCCGGGCATGAGTTCCGGGTCAGCGCCAACGGCGTCTGGCTGGTGGACCACGTCCCACCCCACTTCATCCGATGGCCAACCGGCCGAACATCCGCCTCATGAGACGAGCGGGCTGGTTCGACAACGGGCAAGACCAAGAGTAACGAGTCGATAACAGAATGTAATATCGGTCTCGATGGCCTGCTTGCCGCGAACTATGGTCACGGCGTGCCACTAGTCGAACACGAAGCGCTTGTTCGTCTGTTCTGCGAACGACCCGACCTCGCCGCCGACCTGCTCACGCGGTCCCTCGGAGTCGAGCTGCCCGACTACGACTACGCGGGCCTCGAATCCGCCGACCTCACCGAGGTCACACCCGCGGAGCGGCGCGCCGACTCGGTCATAGCTTTCCGCCGTAAGAGCCTCGACGACGATCCTCAGCCGGTCCTCGCGGTGATCGTGGAGATCCAGCGTGACCGTGATTCGGACAAGCTGTGGTCGTGGCCGCTGTACCTGAGCAGCCTGCGCAGCCGGTTGAGATGCCCGGTCATACTTCTGGTTGTCGCGCCCGACGAGGCGGTCGCGCGTTGGTGCGCCCGCCCCATCGGGCTGGGCCATCCCGGTTTGGTGCTGGCCCCGCTCGTCGTCGGCCCGGCCGAGGTCCCGGTGATCACCGACCCCGGCCAGGCGGCGGAGGACCTCGAACTCGCCGTACTGTCGGTGATCCATCATGCCGACACACCGCAGGGCCCGGAGATCCTCGAAGCCCTGCTCACGGCGTTGCACAATCTCGAGCGCGATCAGGCGGGTATGTACGCTGACATGGTGCGCGCGGCGCTGTCCGGGGAGATCTGGGATCGCTTGGAGAAGCACTTGAAGACAGAGACCTACGAGTACCTGAGTGACTGGGCCCGCGACAACATCGCGAAAGGCAGAGCGGAGGAGCGGGCCGAGGCGATCTTGACTGTGTTGTCGGCCCGTGGCATCGAGGTGTCCGAGGACGTCTCTGAGAGGATCCGGAGATGTCATGATCTCGACCGGCTGGCGGCGTGGTTGCGGGCAGCCGCCACGGCCGACTCGCCTGACGCGCTGCTCGACGACCTTCCCTGACGCCGCCGCTGGTGGCCCCATGCACTGGGCGCCTGGCGGAGACCGCACGACTCGCGGTCGCGACGGCTGCGGTGGCGTAGCTCGTAGTCGATGCCTCGCTGCCGGTGTCCGCGGGGTAGAGGGTTTCGCGGTGAACGCCGCTCCGGCGCTCTGGAGGAGTGCGTGAAGACAGAGACCTACGAGTACCTGAGTGACTGGGCCCGCGACAACATCGCGAAAGGCAGAGCGGAGGGACAGGCCGAGGCGATCTTGACTGTGTTGTCGGCCCGTGGCATCGAGGTGTCCGAGGACGTCTCTGAGAGGATCCGGAGATGTCATGATCTCGACCGGCTGGCGGCGTGGTTGCGGGCAGCCGCCACGGCCGACTCGCCTGACGAGCTGTTCGACCGGGAACTCTGACGCCCCGCCGCCGGGCCGTTCGATGCCAGACCGGCGACAGGGGTCAGCGGGGGACGATCGGCAGCGTGATGTACGAGTCGGGGAAGACCTTCTGGTGCTGGACGACTAGGCCGGCCTCGGTCGTGTCCATGCGGCCGGTGCCGGGGTTGCGGTCGAAGCGGGGGAAGTTCGAGCTGGAGACCTCCACCCGGATCCGGTGACCGGCCTTGAAGACCTGGCTGGTCGCGACCAGGTCGATGGTGAACGTCCCGGAGGACCCGTGAACGCGGACGATGCCGTCGATCACGCTCATCGCCCGGCCGTCCGGATACACGTCCACGAGCTTGGCCGTCCAGTCGGTCGAGGCCGCGGAGGTCTCCGCGTGCAGGGTCACCGACACCGGGCCCGTCACCTCGACGTCGGAGGCGAGCACCTCGGTCGAGTAGCAGAGCACGTCGGGCCGCCGCTCCACGTCACGCTGGTCCTGGGGCCCGACGTTGGTGGGGTCGGCCAGCAGGGTCGGTCCGCCGACGGTCGGGACCGGGTCGCGCGGGTCGAAGGTGAAGGTCGCCGGCTCCGGCGCCGTGGGCGGCTCGGGCGACAGCAGTCCGTCCGCGTGGAGGTAGTAGGGCGTCTCGACGGCGCGGGCGAGCGGCCAGGCCTCCTCGTCCCGCCAGACGTCGTCGCCCATCACGAAGATCTTCACGGCGGGGCCGGTGTCCTCGCCCTTCAGGAACGCGAGCTGACGCTGCTCCAGCCCGATCGCCTGTGCGGAGGCGGCGCCGCCGAAGTGCAGCCGCCCGGCGCCCGTGGCGCCCGGCGCGAGGTGGGACCAGGGCCCGATCACCAGAGGGCCGCCCAGGAGACGGTGGTTCTCCAGCGTCCCCGCCAGGAACAGGTCGAACCAGCCCGCGACGTGCATGACCGGCACCTCGATGCGGTCGTGGCGCAGGGTCTCGGCCAGCTCCTGCCAGTACGCGTCACGCTCCACGTGGGTGGTCCAGTCGCGCCACCACGGAATGCCCGGGATGTCACTCACCGGCAGGGTGTGTGCCGCGGTGTCCTGGTCGTTCATCACGCGAAGGAGCGCGGCGGCCTCCGCGGCGACGTCCCCGCCCGCCTCCGCGGCGCGCTGCAGCCCGAGCATCGCCTGCAGCGCGCCCCAGTTGAGCGCCGACCCCAGCGCGAAGGCCCCGCCGTGATATTTCAGGCCGTCGTGGAAGTCGTGCGGCGTCATCGAGGCGACCACGGCCTTCAGCCCCGGCGGGCGGGTCGCCGCCGCCTGCAGCGCGCACCCGGCGAGGTAGGAGTTGCCGCTCATCACGACCTCGCCGTTCGACCAGGGCTGCGCGGTGATCCAGGCGATGGTGTCGTGGCCGTCCGCGCCCTCGTTCACCCACGGCCGGAACTCGCCGTCGCTTGTCCCGCGTCCCCGGCAGTGCTGCAGCACGACCGCGAACCCCGCCCGCAGCGCGGGGGCCACCGGTGCGGACCGGAACGACTCCTCGCCGTACGGCGAGCGCATGAGCAGCGCCGGGAACGGCCCGCCGTCGGCGGGCCGGTGGACGGTGCCGCGCAGGACGGTGCCGTCCCGCATGGGCATGGGGGTGTCGTGCTCGACGACGGCCGTGAGCGGCGAGACGCCGGGCGCCGGCATGGGGGCCTCCTCAGGTCAGGGCGTAGGCGTCGTAGCGTACGGCGGTGGCCGCGCGGGCGGCCGAGGCCACGGCGAGCGTGCGGTTGAGCCACAGATATCGCTCGTCGCCGGTCTCGAAGCGGCAAAACAGCCGGAAGTAGTACTCCGCCGGGTCCACGTCCTCGCCTCGCGCGAGGCGGTCGAGCACCTCGGGGGAGCCGTGCCGGACCCCGCTGGTGGTGATGTAGACATGCGCTCCGTCGTGCGTGCGCAGCGTGTAACGGGTGTCGATGCTGATCATGCCGTCGGCGTGGACGACCTGCCAGTCGGCCCCGCCCGGCAGCACCGTGCCCGACAGGCGGGGACCGTCGAACGTGCCGCCCGCGATGGCGACCACGCGGCGGCGTCCCCACTGCGAGTCGCCGAGGTCGAGCACGGGTTCGAGCTCCACGTGGAAGGTGGCCAGGGGTTCCAGGTTCACGAGGCGACACTCCGATCGACGTTCCACGAGGGGCGCGAGTTGAGCGAGACGGGGTCGAACCCGGCGGTGCGCTTGTAGGACGCGGCGATCTCCGCCAGCTCCGCGTGGGGGATGACCTGCTCGATGTCGTCGAATCCGTCGGGCGCGCGTTCGTGGGCGAGCTTCATGACGATCTCCGGGCCCATCTGCCGGTTCGACAGCTGCAGCGCCGTCGTGGCCGGGCGGCGCGTTTCCTCGTACGCCGCGAGGTCGCCCCGCGCGAGGAAGTACGCCAGCACCCGGGCGTCGATGATCGCCTGGGAGGCGCCGTTGGATCCGATCGGATACATGGCGTGCGCGGCGTCGCCGAGCAGCGTGACCCGGTCGAAGGTCCAGCGGGGGAGCGGGTCGCGGTCCACCATCGGGTACTCGTACGCGGCCTCGGCCCCGGCGATGATCCCCGGCACGTCGAGCCAGTCGAAGCGCCAGTCGGCGAAGTGCCTGCCGATCTCGGCGAGGTCGGCGGGGCGGTTCCAGTTGCCGCGGTCCGGGGCCTCGCCGTCGAGCGGGCGTTCGGCGATCCAGTTGATCAGCGTGCGCTCGCCGATCTCGATCGGGTAGGCGACGAACTTCTGCGTTCCGTCCCCGGCCATGATCATGGACCGGCCGGTCAGGAACGGCTCGCCGTAGGTGATGCCCCGCCACAGGACCAGCCCGTTCCACGGCGGCGGGCCCTCGTCGGGGTAGAAGTGGGCGCGGACGGCCGAGTGGATCCCGTCCGCGCCGATCAGCAGGTCCTCGTCGCCGGGGCCGGTGATCCGGCTGCCGGTCCGTACGGCGTCCGGGCCGAGCCGCTCGATCACCGCGTCCAGCAGCATCATCTGCAGCCTCCCGCGGTGGACGGAGTATTGCGGCCAGGCGTAGCCCGCGGCCAGGCCCCTGGGCTCGGACCAGATCAGCGTGCCGTACCGGTTGAAGTAGGCCAGCTCCGCCGTCGCGACGCCGATCCGGGCGAGCCGGTCGGCCAGGCCCAGCTCGGTCAGCTCGCGTACGGCGTGGGGGAGGAGGTTGATCCCGACGCCCAGCGGCCGGATCTCGGGAGCGGCCTCGTGCACGGTCACGTCCTCGAACCCGGCCGCGTGCAGGCTCAGCGCGGTGGTCAGCCCGCCGATGCCCGCTCCGGCGATGACGATGCGCACAGCACCTCCGGGGTGTGAAAGTTGTTATGGCCATAACGATCTTCACAGTCCCCGGTGTGACTGCGCAAGACTTGTCCGGTGAACAGCGAGCCCGGAATCCGACCCGACCTCGGCGACGAGCCACCGGACCTGCGGTATGCCGCGTACGCGCGCAATCGCCTGGCGAACATGCCGCCCCCGGCCGACGCCGAGGCGTTCGCGCTGGCCTACCACCTGCTCCAGCTCTCCTACCTGCTGGTCACCGACCTGGAGACCAGGATCCACCGGCCGCGCGGCCTGACGCTGGCCGGGTTCCGGCTGATGTTCAAGCTCTGGCTGCTCGGCCCCACCCAGCCCGTACGGCTCGCCGAGATCTCCGCCATGTCGCGGTCCGCGGTGACCAACGTCGTCAACACCCTGGAACGCGGCGGACTGGTCGAGCGCAGGCCGGTGCCGGACGACGGCCGCGCCGTGGTGGTCGCGCTCACGCCGGAAGGCGAGGCGGCCGTGCGCGAGGCCTTCGCCGAGCAGGCCCGCAGGGAGCGGGAGTGGTTCGCCTGCCTCGGTCCCGACGAGCGCGAGCGGATGACGGCCCTGCTGTCGCGCATCCTCCGGGCCCGCCCGGCGGACCTGTGACCGTCAGCCGCCGCGCGCGTCCCCGCCCGTGACCTGGTCGAGCAGTTCGAGCAGGTGGTGGTAGGTCTTTCCGGTGGCGCGGGTCATGCCGATCTCGCACGTGCGGTTGACCGACGCGTGCGCGGCGAAGCCGCCCTCGGCCACGGACGCGGCCTCGGCACGGGTGGCGGAGGCGGTCAGCTCCGGATGCAGCAGACCCCGGTCGCCGGCGAAGGCGCAGCACTGCCATCCCTCGGGGACGACGACCTCCCCGGCCACCGCCTCGGCGATCGCGGCGATCGCGGCATCGAGGCCGAGGCGGACGGACGAACAGGTCGGGTGCAGGGCGAGCGAGGCCGGCTTGCGGTCCTCCGGCGGCCGCGGCAGCCGCGGCAGCACGTGCTCCGCCACGAAGGCCACGGCGTCGAGCACCCGGATGACCGGGGCGTCCGGTCCCCGCACAACCCCCGCGGCAGGTCCCCGCGTGCTTGTGGTGTCCCCTGTTTCCACGCCCGCGCCTTCCGGCCGTACGGACTCCGCGGCGGCCACGAGGCGTTCGAAGCCTTCCGTGCAGGAGGCGGCGTCGCTGATCACCGGTAGCCGGCCGCCGTCGGTCGCCGCCAGGAGCGCCTCACGCACCCGGCGGCGCATCACCGCGTAGCCCTCGCCGAAGCCCTTGGACGACCAGGGCGTGGCACAGCACAGGTTCCCGACGCCCTCCGGCACGTGCAGGCGCAGACCGGCCCGCTCGGCCAGCCGTCGTACCGCGGCCATGACCCCGGGACCACCGTCGGCCGGGCCGAACACGGTGTTCAGGCACGACGGCACGTAAACGGCGTCGGCCTCCCGGAGCGGCGCGGGACGCCGGGGGGTGCCGCCGCGCGGCAGGTCGCGGCTCCACTGCGGGACGGCGTCGGGGTCGCCGACCCTGCGCGCCGCCCGGCTCGCGCCCTCGACGAGCCCGGCCGGGGCGGCGGCGGCCGCGTCCATGGCGAGGTCCATGGCACGGGTCACCGCGCCCCAGTGCTTCGCGGCGGTCTTCCAGCCCGCCCGCGCCGCGCGCCCGTGCCGTTCGCCGCGCAGGCGCTTGGTGAGGTCGCCGGTGTTGATCAGCACCGGGCACGCGGTGGCGCACATGCCGTCCACGGCGCAGGTGTCGACGGCGTCGTAGCCGTACTCCTCCTCCAGCCGCCGGGCGAGCGCCTCGTCGCCCGCCGCCAGGGCGGCGGCCATCTCGCGGCGCAGCACGATCCGCTGACGCGGGGTGGTGGTGAGGTCCCGGCTCGGGCACACCGGCTCGCAGTAGCCGCACTCCACGCACCGGTCGACCTCGGGCTCGACGCCGGCGACGGTCTTGAGGTCGCGCAGATGCGCCCGCGGATCGTCGGTGAGCACGACGCCGGGGTTGAGGGTGCCCGCGGGGTCGCACAACCGCTTGACCTCCCGCATGACCTCGTACAGCTCGTCGCCGTACTGGCGGCGCACGAAGGGGGCCATGACCCGTCCGGTGCCGTGCTCGGCCTTGAGGGTGCCGCCGCGCCCGAGCACGGCGTCGACCATCTCCTCGGTGAACTCGGCGTAGCGGTCGAGGCCGGTGCCGAAGCGCTCGTTCAGCATGAAGTGCAGGTTGCCGTCCTTGGCGTGCCCGAAGATCACGCTGCGTTCGTACCTGTGCTTCGCGAACAGCTCGGCCAGGTCGCCGCACAGATCGGCCAGGGCGGGCACCGGGACGGCCACGTCCTCGAGCAGCGCCGTCGTGCCGCTGGGCCGGGCGCTGGCGACCGCGGCGTACAGGTTCTTGCGGATCCGCCACAGGGCCGCCCGGCCGGCGGTGTCCCCGCTCAGCCGCGCCGGAGCGGCCAGGTTCAGCCGGGAGAAGACCCGCGCGGCCTCCCGCTCGCGGGCGGCCAGCGGCTCGGGATCGGACTCCTGCCACTCCACCAGCAGCGCCGCGTGGTCGCCCACCTTCAGCGTGCGCAGCACGTCGTCGGCGCCGGGGTCCGTGGCGGCCACCCGCAGCGACTCGGCGTCGAGCAGCTCGACGGCGGCCGGCCCGGCCTCGACGATCTCCGGCACGGCGGCCATCGCCTCCCGCAGCGTCGGGAAGACCACCAGGCCGGTCGCGGCCAGGCGGTGCAGCGGCACCGTCCGCAGCACGGCCTCCGCGACGAACGCCAGCGTGCCCTCGCTGCCGACGACCAGGTGAGCGAGGATCTGGGCGGGGGAGTCGTGGTCGAGGAAGCTGTTGAGGCCGTAGCCCATCGTGTTCTTGAGGGAGAACTGCGCCTTGATCCGGCGTACGGAGTCGGGGTTGCCGCGGATGCGGTCGCGCAGCCGCACCAGGCCCTCGGCGAGGGCGGGTTCGAGGGCGCGCAGGCGCGCGTCGGCGTCGGGCGCGCCGGTGTCGATCACGGTGCCGCCGGGCAGCACCAGCGTCATCGACTCCAGCGTCCGGTAGGTGTTGGCGTGGGTGCCGCAGGTCATCCCGCTGGAGTTGTTGGCGACGACCCCGCCGATCGTGCACGCCGACTCGCTGGCCGGGTCGGGGCCCAGCTTGCGGCCGTAGGCGGCGAGCCGGGCGTTGACCTGACGGAGCACGGCCCCCGGCTGCACCCGGACGCGGGCGCCGCCGTCGAGCACCTCGATCCCCCGGAAATGCCTGCGGGTGTCGACGAGCAGGTGCTCGCTCACGCCCTGCCCGCTCAGGCTGGTGCCGCCGGACCGGAAGGTCAGCGGCAGCCCGGTGCGCATCAGCGCCGCCACCTGCGCGGCGCTCTCCGGAACCAGCACGGCCTGCGGGGTCAGCAGGTAGTGCGAGGCGTCGTGTGCCAGCCCGAGCCGGTCGCTCGCCCGGGCCCGGGTGATCCCGGGGACGGCGGCCTCCACCGCCGCCAGCACGGCGGGGTCCGGCGGCGTCAACCGCCGCGGTTCGGCATCGGTAAGGCTCATGATCTCAACGCTTCCGTCCGGAGGCGCAGGTGCGCCTCTGCCGCCGGGGATCGATGTTGATCTTCGGGCCCGGACCCGCTCCGGCCGGGCGGGGTACGGCCGGCACGTCCGCGGTGTCGTCCGGGCCGGCCAAGACGTCGTCCGGGCCGGCCGTGGCGGTCACAAGCGGGCGGGCGTCGTCCGGGCCGCCCGCGTACGCCTCGACGGTGCCGCGAGGCCGGCCGATCCGCTGCGTCTCGGTGATCCCGGCGAGACCGGCCGATCCGCCGGGCACGCCGGCGGCGGTGACGTCCCCGGGCGCGCGGCCGCGGGTGCCGCTGCGGCCAGGGGACCCCGCGGGACCGGTACAGACTACCCGGACTCCGGGCCTGACCAGGTCGAACGCCCACGCCGCGGCCGGCCCGCGACGCCGGGGCCGGCTCATGACCGGGGCGGCACCCAGTAGGGCGTCGCCAGGCCGCGTACGCCGACTCGGGCGGTGAACAGACGCCCGGCCCCCGAGCGCCCGGCCGCGCCGGCGCCGCCGCCGGCCGTGGTGATCACGAGGACGTCGAGGTCCGGCCCGGCGAAGGCGGGACAGGTCACGTTCGGCGCGTCCACCTCGACCGTGGCGAGCAGACGCCCGCCCGGATCGCGGCACTCGACCCGTCCGCCGCCGAACACGGCGATCCACAGGTTGCCCTCGGCGTCGGCGCACATGCCGTCGGGCATGCCGCCGGTGAGCCGGAACGCCTCCCGCCGCGGGCCGGTCTTGCCGGTGACCGGGTCGTAGTCGCGCTCCCACACCACGTGCGGGGTGCTGTCGATGCTGTAGAGGCGGTCGCCCCCGGGACTCCAGGCCAGGCCGTTCGACAGGGTCAGATCGTCGTCGAGGACGACGCAGGCCGTGCCGTCGAGGCGGGCCAGCACCTCCCGGCCCTCCCGGTCGTCCAGGGCCATGCTGCCGATCAGGAAACGCCCGGCCGGATCCACCGCGCCGTCGTTCAGCCTGCTGCGTACGCCGGGGGGCAGCACCCGGGCGAGCTCGGTGCGGCGGCCGGCGGTGTCGACCCGGGTGAGCACCTCGCGCTCGGCGACGACGAGATCGCCGGCGGCCGAGACGGCCACCGCGCCCACCGTGCCGCCGAAGGTGTGCGCCGCGACGGCGTCCACCTTGCCCGTGGCGAGGTCGAGTCGTCCCTCGTGCACCGCGCCGGCGTCGATGTCCACCCACAGCAGGCGCCGCCTGGCGGGGTCCCACACCGGGCCCTCGCCGAGGGCGTACGCCTCGTCCGAGGCCGGGGAGGCGGTGAACTGCCTGCTCATCGGGCCTCCTGTCCGGCGGCCACCCGGAGGGGCGGCGGGCCGCCGGGCGCCACCCGCGGGGGAGCGAGCGGAAGCGCGGTCATGCCCCGGATACTAGATCGGGTTTCGAGCGGGAGAAAAGGCCGGCATCCGAGCCCTTCGGGCGTAGCGCCGATGCCGCCCGCCCCGCACTCGAGCGGTGACGGGGGCCGGAGGCGGGCGAGCGCCTCTCCCGGCCGGTGGCCGATCGGTGCCGCGTCAAGCCTGCCGATGCGGCGGGGCCGATCGGCCTGGCGCCGCTTGCGCCGCCGGGGGCGAGCGGTGGCCGGTGCGGGAGCGTCAGGGCCGGGGGAGCGCGATCGACGTCGCGATATATCCGTCGCTCACAATCCACCGGCCCCGCAGGAGGTCGGTGCCGATGGCCGGGTCGGCGACCAGGAGCCGGGCGCGGAAGGTGCCCGAGGGCTCGATGTCCACGACCGCCTCGGAGAAGTCGAGCCAGCGGCCGGTCAGCGGAAACCACACCTTGTAGACCGACTCCTTGGCGCTGAACAGGATCCTGTCCCAGCAGACCTTGCTGTCCGCCTCGCTCAGCGTACGGAGAGAGCCGATCTCGCCGGGGGAGGCGATCGTGGGGAGGACCGCCTCCGGGAGGGGTTCGTTCGGCTCCGCGTCGATGCCGACCGCGCGCCCGGCCTCGGTGGAGGCGACGGCGGCGGCACGATATCCCGAGCAGTGCGTGATGCTGCCGACCGTGCCGGCGGGCCAGACGGGCGCGCCCCGCTCGCCGCGCGGGATCGGCACCGGCGCGACGCCGATCCGGGCCAGCGCGAGCCGGGCGCAGTGGCGTCCGGTGACGAACTCGCGCCGCCGCCGGTCGACGGCCCGCGCGATGAGCGGTCTCTCCTCCGGAAACAGCGTCTCCTCCGGCGCGTCGCCGAAGCTCTCGGCCGACGCCACCCACGTGGGCAGGATCTCGCTGATCATCGGGCGCCGTACGCCTCTCCCACCGCTCCCGCCATGGTGTGGAGCGTACAGATCCCCGCGCCACTGCGGAAGATCGATTCAGGGGTGCGGGCTAGTGGTGTCCCCGGGCCGCCGGCCGGCCGCCGTCGCGTTCCTCACGGCGGTTCCGATACTGGCTCGCGCCCACGGCGATCGCGAGGCAGGCGCAGATGACCGCGAGCGACAGCCACACCGGGATCTTGTACACGTCCGCCAGGAGCATCTTCGCGCCGACGAACACGAGGATCGCCGCCAGGCCGTACCGCAGATAGCCGAACCGGTGCATGGCCCCGGCCAGCAGGAAGTACATCGCCCGCAGCCCCAGGATCGCGAACGCGTTGGAGGTGAAGACGAGGAACGGCTCGGCGGTGACGGCGAAGATCGCCGGGATCGAGTCGACGGCGAACACGATGTCGCTGGTCTCCACCGCGACCAGGACGGCCAGCAGCGGAGTGGCGGCCCACCGGCCGGCGCGCGGCCCGTCCTGCCCGCCGGCGTCCTGCCGTACGAGGAACCGCTGGCCCTGGTAGGAGGAGGTGACGGGGATGAGCCGGCGCATCGCGCGCAGCACCAGGTTGCGGTCGGGGTGCACCTCGACCGCGGAGTGCCTGGCCATCTTGACGCCGGTGTAGAGCAGGAACGCGCCGAAGACGTACAGAATCCAGTGGAAGCGGGCGATCAGGACGGCGCCCGCGCCGATGAACGCCGCGCGGAAGACCAGCGCGCCTAGCACGCCGAGGAACAGCACGCGGTGCTGCAGTTCGCGGGGGACCGCGAAGTACGAGAACAGCAGCGCGATCACGAAGATGTTGTCGACGGCCAGGGACTTCTCGATGAGATAACCGGCCAGATATTCCCCGCCCGCCTCCGGCCCCCAGACGAACCACACCACGGCCCCGAAGCCGAGCCCGAGCGTGACCCATATTCCGGACCAGCCCAGCGCCTCGCGGGTGCGCACCACGTGGGCCCGGCGGTGGGCGAACAGGTCCACGGCGAGCATCACGAGAATGATCGCCAAAACCGCGGCCCAGACCCACAGGGGCACCGACATCGTCAACCTCCATCACCGCCGCGTACGGCGGGCTCGGCAGGCCGACGGTCTCCCCGTGCCACCGCCAGCGGTGACCCTCCGCGCCGGGACGCCTTGGGGCGGCGGCCGTGATGACGACGCTGAGGAAGCCGGGTACTCCCCCTCGAACTCTGTTCAAGTGTTCACGAAATCAGATTCGTGTGTCAACCGCCGCCCCGAAGAGTTCGAGAAGCTCGCCGATGTGCCGGTGCCGCTCGATCGGATGGCGGAAGGGGGCGAGCGGGTTGATCGTGTAGTGGTTGCGCCGCCCCACGCGCTCGCGGCGCAGGTAGCCTGCCGCCTCCAGGTCGGCGACGATCGCCTGGGCCGCCCGCTCGGTGATGCCGACCGCGTCGGCGACATCCCGCAGCCGCGCGTCGGGATCGCGGGACAGCGCGAGCAGGACGTGCGCGTGGTTGGTGAGGAACGTCCAGCCGCCCGCGGGGGACGAGGTGCTCATACTCCCATTATGCGATGGGCGTTTCGCGAAACCATGGTCGGGGCATCGGGCCGCCGCGCTCCGTACGGCCGCGACGCCCCGCGCCCGGCTACAGGCTCCAGTCGATGACCGGACCCGCGGGCACGATGCGCAGCGGGTTGATCTTCGGGTGGGTGCGGTAGTAGTGCCGCTTGATGTGGTCGAAGTTCGTCGTGCCGCCGAAGGCCGGGTTCGCGTACAGGTCCCGGGCATAGCGCCAGAGGTTGGGATAGTCGGCCAGGCGGCGGAGGTTCGCCTTGAAGTGGGTCACATACACCGTGTCGAACCGGACCAGCGTGACCCACAGGCGGACGTCCGCCTCGGTGAGCCGGTCGCCGAACAGGTAGCGACTTGCGGCGAGTCGCTCGTCCAGCT
This sequence comes from Microbispora rosea subsp. aerata, assembly GCF_014647835.1. Classification (GTDB taxonomy): domain Bacteria; phylum Actinomycetota; class Actinomycetes; order Streptosporangiales; family Streptosporangiaceae; genus Microbispora; species Microbispora aerata. Next base: position 33,403 of record NZ_BMPY01000025.1, on the reverse strand, counting down.
CGTCGAGCGCCGCGAACAGCGTCGTCACCGCCGCCTCGTAGGCCTCCTGGCTTTCGGCGAAGCCGCATTTGTACACGCCGTTGTTGACGTCGGAGTACACGCGGGCGTTGAGCGCGTCGATCTCGTCGCGCAGGTCCTCCGGGTAGAGGTCGATCCCCGGCTTGGCCCACCGTGCGAACGCCTGGCCGAGGTCGAGGCTGATGTCGGGGAAGTTGTTGCTGACGATGCGGCGGGTGCGCCGATCCCACAGCACGGGGACCGACACGTGGCCGTCGTAGCCGGGCTCGGTCGCCTCGTACGCCTCGCGCAGCAGGGAGAAGCCGTTGAGCTCGTCGGGGCCGTGGCCGGGGCCCTCGCGGAACGCCCACCCGCGCCCGTCGCGCACCGGATCGACGACGGACATCGACACGACGTCCTCCAAGCCGAGGAGCGCCCGGACGATGACCGAGCGATGGGCCCACGGGCAGGCCAATGACACGTACAGGTGGTAGCGGCCGGGCTCGGCGGGATATCCGCTGCTTCCGCCGGCCGTCACGCGGTCGCGGAAGCGGTACAGGGGCCGCTCGAACGACCCGTCCGGCCGGGTGGCCGCCTTGATCGTGTAGTCGCCGTAGGCCGCGAAGTCCACCGGGCTCGCGACCGGGGCCGTCGTCGTCACGCCGTCACCGTCCTCCTCGTCGCCTGCACGACGAGACTAACGCGGGCCGGTGACAAAACGACCGGGCCTCAGGGTCCCGGGCGGCGGTGCCGCGCCTGCGCGCCGCGTGCCGGCGCGGGGCGGGGCGCCGCTCGCCGTGGGGCGTGTCCGGTCAGCGGGCGGGTCCCATGTGGCTCGGTCCCGATGTGCCGAAGCCGCCGGACCGCCCGCGCTCCATCATGCCGAAGCGCATGGTCGCCAGGCCGAACAGCAGGATCAGCGCGCCGACGATCACGTTGCTGATGATCGTCGAGGTGGTCGCCATGTCGCCGCGGATCACCCACGGGGCGATGATGGTCCAGATGCCGAGCAGCGGCGCGACCCACGAAATTCCATAGGTACGCCCGAACGCCGAGCTGTACCCCATCGCGAGCAGCGCCACGGCGAGGCCCGTGACCAGGTTGTTCACGGCAAGCGGGGTCCGCGTGCCGCTGAATCCGACGATCCATGGCGAGAGCGCCAGATACATGCCGCTCAGGAGAGTGAGACCATCCGCGAGCTGCGCGGCGGGATTCGCCGCGGCGGAGTCATAGCGGGCGCGCAACTGCATGATGTCGGGATGTGTCCCGATGTCGGCGCTGTGTGTCATACGTCACACCACCCTTCAGAGGTGTGTGCTGTAGTTCCTATTTCTAGCGTACGCCCGCTTCGTCACTTTTGCCCGTTTTGATGGGATTCTGTTTGCGGGTGCGAGGGCGGCAGGCCGGTGGCGTTTAGGCCCTTCACCAGCGGAAAGAGGGAGCCCGTCAGCTTCTGGGACCGAGAGGAGCGTCCAGATGGGCACGGACGACAAGTTCCGCAACAAGACGGAAGAGGTCACCGGCAAGGCAAAGGAAGGGTTGGGCAAGGTCACCGACGACGAGAGCCTGGAGGCCGAGGGTCGCGCCGACCAGTCCAAGAGCCACCTGAAGCAGGCCGGCGAGAAGGTGAAGGACGCCTTCGGCAAGGTGAAGCACGCATTCAAGGCCTGAAGCCAGGGGGTGCCACGGGGTGGCGGCCGTACCTTCAAGGGCTGAGCCGCCGAGGTGGCGGGCCCGTGAGGGACGGCGGCCGCACCAAGACCGGCCCGCCGGTGCGCCGACCCCCTCGGACGACGGCCGCTACCGGCACGGATGCGCGGGTCGCCGGCCGTCCCTGAAGGGCGAGCCGCCGGGAACCTGTCAACCGGAGAACGAGTTGCCAAGGCGCCTGTCGCCGGAGGGTAAGCCACCGGGGGTGCGAGAGGCGCCTAGCCGGCCGCGCGCCCTCGCCTGGCGCGTGCCGGATGTGGTTGCCGGCGCTCCCATCAAGCTCGCCGGGATGAGAGAGGCGCCAAGCCGGGCCGCATGGGCTCGCCGGGTGCTGGACGTGGTTGCCCGATGCACCCGTTGGACTTCCGTCATGCGACGCGGAGTTTCCGGCTGGCCTGCGCGCGTGTTGCGGGTCTTCCTGTCGACCTCCGTTGCGGGTGTTTCGCGGCGGCCGGCTCCGCGGGGAGCCGGCGTGAACGTTCACGGGCGTGTCGCGCCGGCTGATGAACGGATCGGACCACGCTGCCCCGGGCTTCGGCGACGCCGCCCGCGGTGGGGCCGACGGGACGGCGGAGGGCCGGTGGCGCCGGGGAAGCGAGGTGACGTCGGGACGATGATCGGCCCGCGATGGCCGGACGCCGGTCAGGCCGTCTGCGGCAGGGTGACGCGGAAGGTCGACGTCACGAAAGCCTGGATGAGACGCACGAGCAGCGCTTCCAGGACCATGATGGCCGCCCGGGAGAGTACGGCGGCGAGGAACTCAGACACTTCACACCTCAGTGGGACAAATCGGCTTCTAAGGAAGAGTGACGCACGAACCTCCCAGAACGGCGTAGTTAAGGTTACCGTTCGGTGAACAGCCGGTGACCGTTCCGGATACAAGTCCTGATCATGCGTCCCTTGCCGTGTCCCCGATCATCAAGTGCCCGGCGCGGCCGAGCGCACCGGGCTGCCGCGCGCCGGGTTGCACGCCGCTCCGCGCCAGCCGCACCCGCGCCGGTCGCCCGCTGTCCCGCGCGTCGCATGCTGTCCCGCGCATGGCATGGTGTCCTGGGCCGGTCGCACGCCGCCTCGCGCCGAAGTCGCACCCGCGCCGGTCTCACGCCGCTCCGCACCAGCCGCACCCGCGTCGGTCACGCGCCGCCTCGTGCCAGCGGCACCCGTGTCGGCCGCTGCCGCTCCGTGCCAGTTGCACCCGTGTCGGTCGCAAACTGCTCTGCGCCGGCAGCGCCCGTACCGACTGCCCGCTGCCCCGCGCCGAAATCGCGCCCGCGCCGGGCGCACGTTGCACGCCGTCCCGCGCCGCTTGCCGCCTGGTGCCGCCGGTCCGCGGGCCCGCGCGATCTGTCTCCTTACTTGGCGCCGGCCTTCGTACGCCGGGCGGCGGTGGCGGCGGGGGTCTTCGCCTCGCTCTTGGCCGTGGTGGTCCTCCTCCCGGCCGTCGCCCGCGCCGCGGGTTCCTCCGTGGTGCGTGCTCCCGGCGCCGGCATGGCCGTACCGCGAGTCTCCTTCTGCGGCGCGCCCAACGGGGACCAGCGCTGCTCGCGGCTCTTGGCGCGCTGCGCGATCATCGTTCCCGCGCCGATCGCCGCCGCGACGGGCCACTCGAGGATGCCGAGCGCGGCCAGCGCGCCGAGACCGCCGTAGTACATGATGCGCTCCGGCGGCGGCAGGAACGTCCGGGCCACGTCCATGGCGTGTCCGACGTCGCGGCCGCTGATGTGCGGCATGCCCACGTGCGGCATGTGCATTTCCGGCGCCCGTAGCTGGATCCGCAGGAACGGCAGGTTCAGGTCCAGCTGGGGCCGGTGCTCCTCTTTCTTCTCCGGACTCGGAGCGGGAGCGGGAGCCGGCGTGCGCGGTGTGGTCGTCCGGGCGCGGGGCGTCCGGCTCCGTGTGGTCGTCGCGCCCGCCGTGGCCGTGCCGCCGGTCGTGCCCGCCGCGGGCGTGCCCGGCGTGGTCTCGGTCGTGGTCATGGTTCCTCCCCCGATGGCGTGTCCCCCGGCTGCGGATCTCCGTTCGATCCGCGAGAACTTCAGGAAAATGACCTTTCTATCCTCTATCGAGCCTTCTGTGGTTGCTGGTGCTGATAGCGACTATTTGCCGACTTTTGCCGGTGCTTTCGCGCTTCACGCGCCCGGCCGCGCAGCCGCGCCCGGCCGCAGGCCGGTCTACCGGTCGAGGACGTGCAGCGCGCGGGAGGCGGTGCTGAGCAGTTCGGGCCCGTCCTCGCCGCACACGACCACGTCGGCGATCCGGGCGCCGAAAAGCTCGGGCAGATAGACGGCGGGCTCCAGGCAGACGGTCATCCCGGGCTCGAACGTCTCCCCGTCCGCCAGCCAGGGCCCCTCGGCCGGGCTCAGCCCGATGCCCCGGCCGGCCGGGGCGGCGGCGTAGTCGCCGTAGCCGCTGCCGTCGACGACCTCGCGGGCGATCGCCGCGGCCTCGGCGCACGCCACCCCGGGGCGTACGAGGTCGACGGCGGCGCGCTGGGCGGCGAGGACGACCGAGTACATGGCGTCGAAGTCCTCCGGCGGCTCGGCGACCGCGAAGACCCGGGCGACCTCGGCGCAGTAGCCGTTCCAGCGCCCGCCGACCGAGACGAGCAGCGCGTCGCCGGGGTTGATCACCCGCTCGCACGGCCGGTGGCGCGGGCCGGCGGAGTGCTCGCCCGCCGCGACGAGCACGGACGGCGTCCCCTCACAGCCAGCCTCGGCGAGCATGGCCCGCAGCCTGCGGGCCATCGCCAGCTCGGTGACGCCGAACCACGCGAGGTCGCGGGCGGCGAGCAGCACGGCGTCGGCCGCCGCCGCGGCGTGCCGCATCGCGTCCACCTCGGCGGCCCGCTTGCGCAGGCGAAGCGGCGCGAGCACGGCCGAGGCCAGCACGAGCTCGGCGTCCAGGCGCAGCGCGAACAGCTCGGCGGCGTGCATCTGGGGGTCCACCGCCACGCGGCGGGCAGTCGGCGGCACGAGCGCCGCCGCCCGCGCCGGGTCGCCGGCGGTGACGGGCGGCCCGTCCAGCGCCACCACGAGATAGCCGGCCTCATACGGCTCCGCCGCGCCGCCCCGCAGATACCGGAAGTCCGGGGACGGCCGCAGCACGAGGGCGTCGATGCCCGCGCCGGCCATCCCGGAGCGTACGGCCTCCAGCATGAGCGGGTCGATCATGACGAGGGGGAGGGCTCCACCTCGTGCAGCCAGCAGGCCACCGGCCCGAAGTCCGGCTCCCGCTCCCGGCACGCGTCCATGACGAGCGGGCAGCGGGGGTGGAACCTGCAGCCGGCCGGGGGATCGGCGGGGTCGGGCACGTCCCCGGGCAGCTCGGCGGGCAGCACCCCGGCGCCGTCGGGGGAGGGGATCGCGGCGAGCAGCCCCCGCGTGTACGGGTGCCGGGGGTCGGCCCACACCTCCGCCGTCGGCCCGGTCTCCACGATCTTGCCGAGGTACATGACCGCGATCCGGTCGGCGATCAGCCGCACGACGGACAGGTCGTGGCTGATGAACAGCAGGCCCGCGCCGGACTCCACGGCGAGGTCGCGCATCAGGCGGGCCACCTGCGCCTGGGCCGAGGCGTCCAGGGCGGAGATCGGCTCGTCCCCGATGAGCAGCGACGGCCGGGCGGCGAGCGCCCGCGCGACGGCGATGCGCTGCCGCTGCCCCCCGGAGAACTCGTGGGGGTGGCGGCTCGCGAACGCGCGCGGCAGCCCGACCCGTTCGAGCAGGTCGGCCGGGTCGGTGGTGGTGTCGCCCGCCGTGCGCAGCCCGTCGGCGATCTGCGCGCCGACGCGCCGGCGCGGGTTCAGCGAGGAGTACGGATCCTGGAACACCATCTGCACGCCGGTGAGCGCGGGGTCTCTGCGGCGCAGCCCGAGGGGCCGCACCGGGTGCCCGCCGACGAGGATCCGCCCCGAGGCCGCGCCGTGGAGCCCGCACACCGCCCGGGCCAGCGTGGACTTGCCGCATCCCGACTCGCCGACCAGGCCGACGACCTCGCCGGCCGCGACCCGCAGGCTCGCCCCGGCCACCGCCCGCACGACCGGCCGGCCCGGCGTGCGGTGCTCCACGACCAGGTCCTCCACGGACAGCAGGGGCCCAGTCGGCGGCACGGTCATGGCGACTTCTCCTCGGGCGGCACGGGCAGGGCGTCGAGCAGCGAACGGGTGTAGGGATGCCGGGGCTCCCGCAGCACCCGGCCGCGCGGGCCGGTCTCCACGACCAGCCCGTCCTTCATAACGCTCACCTCGTCGGCGACCGCCGACATCACGCCGAGGTCGTGGGTGACGAGGAGGACGGCGAGGCCGAGGTCGTCGCACAGCCCGCGCAGCAGGCGGAGGATTCCGGCCTGCACGGTCACGTCGAGCGCGGTCGTCGGCTCGTCGGCGATCAGCACCTCGGGTTCGCAGGCCAGCGCGACGGCGACGGCGATCCGCTGCCGCATGCCGCCGGAGAACTGGTGCGGATAACGCTTCAGCGCCTCCTCGGGGCCGGGGATGCGGACCTTCGCGAGCAGGCCGGCGGCCCGCTCCCGCGCTTCCTTCCGGCCGACGCCGAGGTGGTGGCGCATGTGCTCGGTGAGCTGGCGCTCGACCGTCAGCATCGGGTGCAGGCTGGTCGCCGGGTCCTGGAAGACCATCGCGATCTTCGCGCCGCGCACCTCGTCGAGCTCGCGGACCGGCGTCTCCAGCAGGTTCCGCCCGGCGAACTCGATCCGTCCCGACGTACGGGAGCCGTGGGGGAGCAGGCCGAGCACGGCGAGACCGGTCATGGTCTTGCCCGAGCCGCTCTCGCCGGCGAGCCCGTGCACGCGGCCCGCTTCGAGCGTCAGGTCGACGCCGCGCAGGACGTCGTGGCCGCCGATCGCCACCCGCAGCCCCTCGATCGTCAGCGCCGCCGTCTTCCGTCCGGCCGTCACAGCGCACGCTCCTTGATCGCCCGGGCGGTACGCGGGTCGAGCGCGTCGCGCAGCGTGTCGCCGAGGAAGTTGAACGCGAGGACGACCGTGAGGATCGCCAGACCGGGGAACGTCGCGACCCACCAGCTGTCGAAGACATCCACTCCGGCGGCGACCATCCCGCCCCACTCGGGCGACGGCGGCTTGGCGCCGAGCCCGAGGAACGACAGGCCCGACAGCAGCAGCAGCGCGGTGCCGATGTCGAGGGTGGCCAGCACCAGGATGGGCCCGGTGATGTTCGGCAGCACGTCCACCCGCAGCGACCGCCAGGCGGAAAAGCCCAGCAGCCGGCCGCTCAGCACGAACTCCCGCTCCCGTACGCCGAGCACGAGGCCGCGGGTCACCCGCGCGTACGCGGGCCAGGCGACGACGAGCACGGCGAGCACCGCGTTGCCGAGGCTCGCGCCGAGGGCGGCGGCGACGACCATCGCGAGGATGACGGTGGGGAAGGCGAACACGAGGTCGGCCAGGCGCATGATCGTCTCGTCCACCCATCGGCCGAAATATCCGGCGCAGGCGCCGAGCAGGCCGCCGACCAGCACCGACAGCGCCACGAGCAGCAGCGTGAGCGGGATGGACACCCGCGCGCCGTACATGATCCGGCTGAGGATGTCGCGGCCGAGCTGGTCGGTGCCGAGCCAGTGTCCCGGGCCGGGCGGCGCGAGCCGCGGCAGCTCCTGGGCCAGCGGGTCGTGCGGCGCGAGCACCGGCGCGGCCAGCGCGACCGCGATCCAGGCCACCGCGACGGCCGTTCCGGCGACCGCGAGGGGCCGCCGCCACGCCCGCGGGAGCCGGTTCACCCGGGCGCGCGCGAAGAGGCCGCCGCGCTTCATGAGACCCTCACCCTCGGGTCGATGACGCCGTACAGCACGTCGACGACCAGGTTGATGACGAGGTAGACCACGCCCACCACGAGACCGACGCCCATGACGGCGGGCAGGTCGAGGGTGGTGGCGCTCCTGTAGGCGTACTGGCCGACGCCGGGCCAGGCGAAGACCGCCTCGACCAGCACGGTCCCGGACAGCAGGCTGCCGAACGCCAGCCCGGCCACGGTGACGATCGGCACCAGGGCCGGGCGCAGGACGTACCGGAACAGCACCACCCGGCCGGGCAGGCCCTTGGCGCGGGCGGCGCGCACGTAGTCCTGCCCGAGCACCTCGAGCACCGCCGAGCGGGTGAACCGCGTGAGCAGGCCGATCGTGTAGAGGGCGAGCACGAGCGCCGGCGCGGCCAGGTGGCCGACCGCCGAGGAGAACACGTCCCACTGGCCGGACAGCAGGGCGTCGACCGTGTAGAGGCCGGTGACCTGCGGCGGCGGGGTCATCCCGGGATCGATGCGGCCGCTGCCCGGAGTGATCTGGAGCCGGAAGAAGAACACGTAGAACGCCACGAGCGCCAGCCAGAACGTCGGCACCGAGATGCCGACCAGGCTCAGCACCCGCAGCACATGGTCGGAGAGCCGGTCCCTGCGCAGCGCCGCGACCACCCCGAACCCGACGCCGAGGACCAGTGAGACGAGGATCGCCGCGCCGGCCAGCTCCAGCGTGGCCGGCACGGCCCCGGCGAGGTCGTCCAGCACCGGCCGGTGGCTCTGCTGGCTCGTCCCGAGGTCGCCGTGCAGCAGCCCTTCGAGGTGCATCAGGTATTGCTGCGGCAGCGGCCGGTCGAGGCCGTGGTCGGCACGCCACTGGGCCACGATCGCCGGGTCGCCGAGCGCCCGCTGACCGAGGTTGGCCGCCACCGGGTCGCCGGGCACCAGGTTGGTCAGCACGAAGGTGACCAGCGTGATCCCCACCGCCAGCAGCAGCGCCGTGACGATCCGCCGGATCAGGAACCGGACGAGCGGTCTCGGCCGCCGGCCCCGGCCCGCGCCGCGACCGGCCGAGGCGGTACGACCCCGCGAGGGTGGGGCCGTACCGCCGCCGTCGGCGCCCGCGTTACTTGGCACCGAGGTCCGCGACATCGATCGTCCACACGGGGTGATACTCCACGCCGGTGACGGACGCCGCCGTCACGATGTTCTGGCCGGGCTGGATCAGCGGCACGAACGGGCCGGTCGCGTTGAGCTTCTGCTGGAACTCGGTGTACGCCTGCCTGCGGTCGTCGTCGGTCACCGCGGCGCCGGCCTTGTCGGCCGCGGCCTCGACGTCCTTGTCCGCGCCCGCCTTCCACCCGGCGCGCAGGCCGACCAGCTTGCCCGGGGCGAACGACAGGTAGTTGCTGGGGTCGGGGAAGTCGGGGCCCCAGTACCACAGGCCCAGCTCCTCCTTGCCGTTGCGGTAGTTGTCGAGCGCCGTGGTGACCGGAGCGGGGGCCAGCTCGACCGTGATGCCGACCTCCTTGAGGTTGGCCTGGATGCGCTCGGCCAGCGGCTGGAACGACAGGCCGTTCACGGTCAGCTCGCTGGGATACTCCAGCTTGACCGTGGGGTCGGTCACGCCGCCGGCCGCCAGCGCCGCCTTGGCGCCCTCGACGTCACGCGTGGCCGCCTGGTCGGCGGGCAGCGCGCCGATGAACATCGACGGGATGATGCCCGACGCCTGCGTCGAGCCCTCGCCGGCCAGCTCCAGCAGGCCCTGGTAGTCGATGCCCTTGCGCACCGCCTCGACGAACTTGGGGTTGGAGGTGACCTCGCTGACGCCCGGGTCCTGGTTGGCGAGCAGGAAGAACACGTACGCCGAGGCGGTCCGCTTCACCTGCAGGCCGCCGGAGACGCCCGCCACCTGGTCGCCGGACAGGTTCAGCGCCACCTGGCTGTCGCCGCGCTGCACGTTGAGCTTCTGCGTGGCCGACTCGACGTTGCGGATGACCACCTTGTCGTAGTACGGCTTCTTCGCCCCCCAGTACTTCGCGTTCGCCTTCAGCACGACCTGGCTGCTGACGTCGAACGATTCGATCGTGTACGGCCCCGAGCCGGCCGAGGCGGAGTTCAGGTACTGCTCGGCCTTGTCGTCCGGGTCGTCGGTCGCGCCGTGCTCCTTGGCCACCTTCGCGTTGAGGATGCCGAGGGCGGGGTTCGGCAGGATGTACGGCAGGGCCGGGTTGGGGGTCTTCGACGTCAGCGTGATGGTGGCGTCGCCGGTCTTGGCGATCTCCACGCCGTCGAGCAGGAACGACGGGGTGCCCTTCATGTCGCGCACGCGGGTGAGGGAGAACACCACGTCGTCGGCCGTCACCGGGGAGCCGTCCGCGAACGTGGCGTCCTTGCGCAGCGTGAGCGTGAGCGTCTTGCCGTCGGGCGTCATCTCGTACGACTCGGCGAGCGACGGCACGGGCTTGGTGACGTCGGAGCCCTCGAACGTGAGGAGCGTGTCGTAGGCCGCCTTGCCGACGATCAGGCCGGTCGGCTCGTAGGTCCGCCCGGGGTCGGCCGTCTTGAGGTCGAACGAGGTGTCTATCACGAGCGTCTTGCCCGCGGCGCCGCTGGGGGTGCTGCTGGACGAGCCGCCGCCGGAGCAGGCCGCGAGGGCGAGGGCGCCGGTGAGCGCGACCGGGAGCAGGCCGGCCCTCACCTGCCACGAACGGGTCGTCATTATGTGTCCTCCGAAAATAGGCCAACTCGTGACCGTATGGACGTTTGGTCGCCGATCGTCCAGGATTGTGCGGCAGAAAGTCCAGCTCATGAGGCCAAGCCGAGACGAATAGCCCGCGGAGGAAGACTCAGTGACCGAAATGTCAAGCAACTCGGGGTCCGGAGGCGGCGCCACTGGACGGATCGGCATCGGCCTGGAGCTGGACGCCACCCACATGAAGATCCTCGACGTGCTCAGGGAGAACGGGCGCATCTCGGTGTCCGCCCTCGCCGAGCGGGTGGGGATCTCCCGCGCCAACGCCTACACGCGCTTCGAGGCGCTGCGCGCCGACGGCGTGATCAGGCGCTTCACCGCCGAGATCGACCACCAGCGGGCCGGGCTCGGCATCGTCGCGCTGATCTTCGTGACCGTGCGCCAGCAGATGTGGCGGCAGTTCCGGGCGCAGCTCGCCCAGATGCCGGAGGTCGAGTACTGCGCGATCACCACCGGGCAGCACGACGCGATGATCCAGGTCAGGATGGCCGACGTGGCGGAAGTGCACGCGATGGTCACCGAACGCCTGGCCAACATCCCGGCCGTCAAGGCGACCGAGACCGTGTTCATCCTCGACGAGGTGCTCCGGCGGCCGTACGTGCTGCCGGGCGACCGGGGCCGCGGCGGCGCCCCGCGACGGCCCGCGCCTTCCCCGGAGCCGGAGCAGACGCAGGCACAGGCGCAGGGGCTGCCGCTCGGCAAGATGCGGTTCGTCGGCGCGGCCGAGGGCCGCGCCGCGCTCCGCGACGAGTCGTAGGGTCAGGCCACCTCGGCGCACACGCTGACGTGCGTGGCGTCGTCGCCCTCGAACTGGAACTCCTCCACCAGGCGCAGCCGGCCGTCCTCCGCCGTCTCGATGCGGCTGGTGCTCCGGCCGCCGGCGCGCTCGCCGGTCGTCAGCAGGTGGACGTAGGACAGTTCGATGCGGTCGGCGTCCCGCGTGCCCACGAACCGGCCGAGGACGACGGTGTCGCCCGTGTAGTGCCCCCAGATCACGCCGCCCGACTCCTCGTACGCGAACTCGGTGGGCGCGTCGGCGTTCACCTCGCTCGCGGTGGAGCTGATCATGACGAAGCGGCGGCCGTTGAGCAGGTCAGTGTCGTTCACGGGTCCGCATCGTGCCGTTTTGTCGGGGATTCGCAACTCGCTCTGGACGTTCCGCTCACCGGACACCGGCCGGGCGTGTGATCCGTCCAGGACGCGCGCGCCGGCCGGGGGCGATCGCGAACGGGTGTCAGCGGCCGACGATCTCGGCGAGGGCGGCGAGCGCCGCGCCCCGGGCGCCGGCCATGTCGAGGTCCTCGACCAGCGTCACGGTGGCCACCCGCCGCTGCTCCTCGCGCAGCAGCGTGTGCTCGCGGACCTTGTCCAGGAACCACTCGCGGAAGTGCGGGGCCGCCTCGACCACCCCGCCGCCCAGGAAGTACGCGTCCGGGTCGGTGAAGTTGGCCGCGATGGTGAACAGCCGGCCGATGGCCATCGCCTGCTGCTCGAACACCTTCAGCGCGAGCGGGTCGCCGTTCTCCGCGTAGCCGCGCAGCAGCCTGGCGGCCTTCCCGACGGGCTCGACCCGGTGCAGGTCGTGATCGGGGAAACGGGTCAGCCAGTAGGGCAGCAGGTTCTTCTCGATGCCGGTCAGCGAGGCCACGCTCTCCGCGTCCCCGGCGAAGCCGCAGTTGCACCGGGGCAGCGGCTGGTCGTCCTCGAGCAGGCCCTGCAGGGGGATGTGGACGTGCCCCAGCTCGCCGGCCATCCCGGCGGCGCCCTTCACCACGTGCCCCGACTGGATCACGCCGCCGCCGAGGCCGGTGCCGACGATCGCCGAGACCGACGAGTGCTGCCAGGCGTCCGGCCCGAAGCGTACGTGATGGGAGTAGAGGGCGGCGGCGTTGCCGTCGTTGTTGTAGACGACCGGCAGTCCCAGCCGGGACTCCAGCGCCCCCCGGAAGTCGAAGCCGAACCATCCGGGGTCGACGAAGTTGGTCGAGCCCTTGGAGGAGATCACGCCGTCGGCGCTGGCCGGGCCGGGGGTGTCCAGGCCCACCGCCCGTACGGCGGAGCGCGGTGTGCCGGTCAGCTCCAGCACGTTGTCGAGGGCGAGCAGGAGCTGCTCGACCGCGACCTCGGGACCTTCCCGCACCAGGCTGGGGGTCTCGACCATCCGGTCCACCAGGAACCGCCCGGAGGCGTCGAGAACGGTCGCGTTGTTGCTTGTGCCGCCGTTGTCGAGCCCGACGACGACCCAGGACCCTGCATCTGCCATGGGGGATGTCCTTTGCGTTCGTGCGTGTCAGTGCGAAGACTACGAGAGTCCGCGCCGGTGGGCACCCGGCCCGGGCGCGGCGGCGGGGCGCGCGTCGCGACGGACGCGCGGCCGCCAGGTGCGATCAGGCTCCGCGTCGCGTCCGCCGGGCGCGTCGGGCGCCCGGAGCGCGGGCCGCGGGCGCGCTCGGTGGCGACCTGGAGTGCCGTACGCGGGCCGCGGGAGCGTTCGACGGCGAATCCGCCGTCCTCCGGACGCCGCACACGGTCCGCGGACGGTGAAAGATTCACTTCGCCCTTCCCTCGCCCCCGGCCTCTCGCGCCCGCCGCCGTGCCCGTGAGCTGCGCCGGGGACGCCGCCCTCCGGACGGTCCGTCCGGGGAACGGCGGCGTCCGTTGACCGCCTCCGCGACGCGGAGAAAACATCTGCGTCCGGGGGCCGCAGCGTCGCGACCCGGGCGCGCGTCGCCGGCCGGTCGGTCACGCGCCGGCCCACCGTCGTCCCACCGCACGTTCCATCGCCGTCCCCGTCGCCGTACGCCACAGGGGGCAGTCTCGCGGCCGAGGTCCGAGCGGGAGCCCATGCCCTGGTCCGCTGCGGGGGGCGCGGTGCGGAGCCGGGCGGCGCGCCGAACCAGCAGATGCGCAGAAAACGAGGTACGCATGAAGCAGTTCCGTCCCGTCCGAGGGGTTCGCCCCGCCGCCCGCGGCCTGCCCGGTTCTCCGATGGCGCGCCTGATCGCGGCCCTGGTCGCGCTGGCCGCGGGCTTGCTGGTGGTGTTGGTGCCCCACGCCGCCTCCGCGGCCCCGGTCTGCAAGGTGGACTACACGACCAACCAGTGGCCGGGCGGCTACACCGCGTCGGTGCGGCTCACCAACCTCGGCCCGGCGGTGAGCTCCTGGACGCTGAGCTGGACGCTCAGCCCCGGCCAGCAGATCACCAACGCCTGGAGCGCCAGGGTGAGCGTGTCGGGCTCGGTCGCCACCGCCACGAACGAGACGTGGAACGGCTCGCTGGCCACCGGGCAGACGGCCGACTTCGGGTTCCAGGGCACCTGGTCGGGCGGCCTCACGACGCCGTCCGACTGGTCGCTGAACGGCGTGCCGTGCGACGGCGGCCCCTCTCCCTCGCCGTCGCCGTCGCCGACCGTGGACCACTCGCCCTCGCCGTCCCCTTCGCCGTCGCCGACGCCGTCGCCCACGGTGGACCACTCGCCCTCCCCGTCTCCGTCTCCGTCTCCGTCGCCCAGCCCGTCGGCGACGCCCACGACGTCCGGCTGCTCGGACGCGGGCCTGGTCGTCTGCTCCGGCTTCGAGGACCAGTCGGGCACGCCCTCGGGTGAGTGGCAGGTGGTGACCCCGAACTGCTCGGGCACCGGCACCGCCACGATCGACACGACGACCGCGCACAGCGGCGGCAAGTCGCTGCGGATCAACGGCGGCGGCAACTACTGCAACCACGTCTTCGCCGCGACCACCAAGGACGTGTCCTCCATCGCGCCCGTCGTGTACGGACGCATGTGGGTGCGCCACACGACCGCCCTCCCGGCCTCCCACGTCACGATGATCACGATGTCGGACTCCAGGGACGGCGGCAGGGACCTGCGGATCGGCGGGCAGAACGGCGCCCTCCAGTGGAACCGTGAGTCCGACGACGCCACGCTGCCCGAGCAGAGCCCCTCCGGCGTCGCGCTGAGCGCGCCGCTGCCCGTCAACCGCTGGGTGTGCCTGCGCTTCGAGATCGACACCACCCAGCAGGCCATGCGTACGTACCTGGACGACCAGGAGATCATGGGCCTGCGGGTGGACGGCACGCCCACCCAGGACGTGGACGCCCAGTGGCTGCGCCGCTCCACCGCGCCGCGGCCCACGACGTTCCGGCTCGGCTGGGAGAGCTACGGCAGCGACTCCGACACCATCTGGTACGACGACGTCGCGCTGGGGTCGAGCCCGATCGGCTGCTGATCATCGCACGTCGGGGGTAAGTAGCCGGGTGTCCGCAATGTGCGGTCAGGCTCGACCGTGGTCCGTTTCTTTTCGGCGCCCGGCCTCCCCTCGGGGAGGCCGGGCCGCCGTATCGAGGGGAGAGGAACATGACCGACGTGCAGCACCCGGCACCCGAACTGATGAAGGAAGGCGACGTCGTCGACCTGCTCATCCGCCAGCACGCGCTGATCAGGGACATGTTCGACGAGGTGGAGCAGGCCGCGCCCGGCGAGCGTCATGAGCCGTTCCGGCGGCTGATGCGGCTGCTGGCCGTGCACGAGACGGCGGAGGAGGAGATCGTGCACCCCTACGTGCGCCTGCGGGTGGACGGGGGAGCGGGGGTGGTGGCCGATCGGCTCAAGGAGGAGCGCGAGGGCAAGGAAATCCTCAGCAGGCTGGACGAGATGGGCCCCGACCACCCCGGTTTCATGCCCGAGCTGGACAAACTGCGGACGGCCGTGCTCGCGCACGCCCGGGCCGAGGAGCGTTACGAGTTCGCCAAGCTCCTGGCCGGGACGACGGCGGCCGAGCGGCGGGCGATGGCCCTCGGGGTGCGGGCCGCCCAGGCGATGGCCCCGACCCGCCCGCACCCGGGCGTGGAGTCGATGACGAGGAATCTGCTGCTCGGCCCGCCCGCGGCGATCATGGATCGGGCGCGTGACCTGATCCGCCAGGCGCTGCGCAAGTAGCGGGAGCCGTTTTCCGCCCGGGCCTGCTTTCCGCCCGGGTCTCCTTCCTGCCCGGGTCCGCTTCCCGCCCGGGTCCGTGCGCGGACGCGCGGACCCGGGCCGGAAGGCGGGATCAGTGGGTGCGCAGGCTGTAGAGCGGGTGTGCGCCCTCGGTCTCCAGGCGGTACTCGTCGCCCGACCTGGCGCGGTTCTCGTCGATGACGCGCTCGCTGGCCGGCTCCTCCCCGCCCATGAGCTGCTCCTGCCAGCGCTGGAACCGCTCGTGGGCCTCCTGGACGTACCCCGTGCCCAGCGTCGTGTAGTCGATCTGCGTTGCGATCAGCTCGCGCAGATACTCCTTGTTCGGCTCGAACGTCGCCGGCTTGGGCATCTCCCGGGCCACCACCTGCTCCACATCGCGCCCGTCGTGCTTGCGGAACATGTCGGCGGCGATCCGCAGGTGCTCAAGCTCCATGTTCAGGTGCAGCTCCCAGATCGCCTTGATCCTCGGGTTGGACTCGGTCTCCATGAACGAGTGGTACATGTAGCACTCGTTGTACTCGTGGTTGAGCCACTGCTCCCACCACGACTCACCAGGATCGAGCAGCGACTCGTAGTGCGTGACGTGCTCCTCCTCGATCATCCCGATCTCCTGGTAGAGCTGCCGCGCGATCGGCTCCATGTACATCGGGCCGACGTTCATGTAGAAGTTCATCGTCTGCTGCTCGGCGGACATGATGGTCAGCGCGTGCAGCTTGGAGATCGGCTTCGCCTTGGTGCGGTCGTAGTGCTCGCGGACGTTGTCGATCGGGTGACGGTGGTGCATCTTGGTCGGCCGGCCCGGCATCACCTCGGTCACCTGGTCGACGATCTTCTCGGCCTTGCGGTGCTCGATCATCTCGTACAGGTTCGCGTACCGGTACAGATGGTCGAAGTCCTCCAGCACGCCGAACTGGTAAGCCTGCTTGAGATAGGGATCGGGCTCCATCCGGGCGACCCACGCGGTCAGGTCCACCGCCACCTGCTCGTAGGCGAGGGTCGTCTCCAGCACCGAGGCCAGCCCCGGCAGCAGCCAGTTCACCGCCTTCTGCTGCTGGGCCTCGATATAACGCACCTCCGCGAGGCGCTGCCTGACCTCCAGGTCCGGGCAGCGCCTGGCGAAATGATGGCTGAACATGACCGCTTCCATCTCGATGCCGTTCATCGTGATGATCCGGCACCGGGTATAGGGGTCGGCGCGGTCGGGGTCGATCGGCGTCACGTTCAGCTCACGCCAGTTGCGCAGCTGCCGATCCAGCGGGATTCCCCGCTCCTGTAGCGGATTGAACGTCATCTCGGTGCTCCTCCCCACGATTGGCGCTGGGCGTACCCAACCCGTGGAATGCGACAAACGTGGACATTCGGAGCTTTTGCCCGGATTGTCCATCCGGTGGCATGGGGTTCGCATGGACGCCGTCTCGGAGTGCGGGTCTGCGATCTTCTCCGGCCGCGGAGCGCCCGGCTCGCGCGGGAAGATCGCCGGCGGGACCGTGGAGGCGGCCGCCGGGCCGACGGCGATCATGTATGCGAGGGCCGGCGCGGTCGTGACCGGCGGCGCCGCGAGGTCGCGCTGATACCGTCGGCCGCGTTCGCCGTGGGGTCGCGTGGAGTGCGCGCACGGTTCACGTCTCCGCCTCGCATCCGTACGGCCGGGCCGGGCGGGGACTGGGCAGGGGCCGGCGTGAAACTTGGCCATGTTTCTGCCGGATATATGGGATTAGTCGCGCATCACACGTAGTATGAGCAGGTCCGGAAGGAGTTCCGGTGGGTCATCTCACCAGCGGAGGTGGGACCCATGCACGACTTCCAGGTGTCAGTGGCGCAGTCGCCCCCCTTCGTCCTCGTCACTCTCAGCGGCGAACTCGACGTGATCACGGTTCCTCAGGTGCGTGAGCAGGTGGCTCCCCTGCTGGACCGGCCCGCGACGCGCATTCTTTTCGACCTGGAGAAGCTGCGGTTCATCGACAGCGCCGGCATGAGGGTGATCATCGACGCCTGCGTCCGCACCCCGCCGAAGGACGGGGACGGCGCCGTGTGCGGGATGAGCCCGCACATGCACCACCTGTTCTCGCTGCTCGGCCTCACGTCGCGGCTCACCGTGTATCCGACCCGCGACGACGCGTTGCGCGGGCCGGCGGCCGTTCCCGCGGTGGGGCCCACCGCGACAGGGCCCACACCGGCACGGCCGCGGTGAACCGGCCGGCGTGGTCCCGTTGCACGACCAAGTCCCGCCGCACTACAGAATCGGCAGCTTCACAGAATCGCCTGCCACCAGCCGTCCACCGGCGGCGGGTCGTCGACCGTGACGCGCTCGCCCGGCTTCGGCACGACCAGGCGCACGTCGCGGGCCTTCGCCTCCCGCCAGAGCTGGTCGATCGGGTCGTTCCAGGCGTGCGGGGCGAGCGAGAACGTGCCCCAATGCACCGGCAGCAGCACCCGGGCGCGCACGTCGAGGTGGGCGAGGATCGCCTCCTCGGGCGTCATGTGGATGTCCGGCCAGCCCTTGCTGTAGGCGCCGATCTGGATCACCGACAGATCGAACGGCCCGTGCTCCGCGCCGATCGCCGCGTACCCGTCGAAGTAGCCGGAGTCGCCGGAGTAGAAGACCCGCCTGCGCTCGCCCGCGATGACCCACGAGGCCCACAGGGTCTGGTCCCGGCGCAGCCCCCTGCCGGAGAAGTGGCGGCCCGGGGTCGCCACGAACCGGATGCCGGACACCGACGCCTCTTCGCTCCAGTCCAGCTCGATGATCCGGGACGCGGGCACCCGCCACCGTTCGAGGTGGGCGCCGACCCCGAGCGGCACCAGGAACGGCGCGGACTGCGTGCGGGTCAGCAGGCGCACGGTGTCCATGTCGAGGTGGTCGTAGTGGTCGTGCGAGATGACGATCGCGTCCAGTTCGGGCAGCTCGTACAGCGGCACCGGCGGCGGGTGGAGGCGGCGCGGCCCGGTGAACGACGCCGGGGAGCAGCGGTCGCTCCACACCGGGTCGAGCAGCACCCGCCGCCCCTCGATCTCGATCAGCGCCGAGGAGTGGCCGTACCAGATCGCTTCGAGGTCGCCGCCCCGGGAAGGGCCGGGGGTCATCAAGGGGACGGGAAGCCGGGGCTTGCGCCGGGTCCGGGAGAAGAACTCCCGGACGACCTGCCGCCTGGTCCCGGGCGGGAGGACGGGGCTGGGCGTCGTGTTGCGGAACGCGCCGTCGCGGAACTGCTTGGAGCGCCGCACCCGCTGCGCCCGCTCACCCGACGGCCGCGCGCCCAGCGCGGCGGGGACGTTCCGCAACGCCCATGCCGCAGCCGCGAGGGCGGCCGCTCCCGCGACGAGCCCTATGCGACGACCCCGGCCGCCATTTCTCAATCCACCGGTCATCAACGGCAATCTCCCTTGCTGGTTCTGCCGATCAGACTAGGCAATCTCGCGGTCGGCGCGCGCGGACGACGCCTTGCCTGTGGACAACCCTGCGCTGGAGACTGCGAGGTGAATAAAAGCATTCAGACCGGCCGGTCCCGCGCGGGCCGGCGAGGCGGGGGGACGATGCACACCGGTCACACCACGGACCGCGACCCGGCCGATCACGACGACCCCGGAGACGCCACCGGCAGTGGCGGTCTCGGCAGAGGTGACCTCGGCGAGGACGGCGACGCCGCCGGCAGTGGCGACCCTGGCATGGGCAGCCTCGGTGAGGGTGACGTCAGCGGGCGGGGCGAGGCCGGCGACGTCGCCAGCCGTCGCGACCTCGGCATAGGCGACCTTGGCAGGGGTGACACCGGCACGCGTGGCGAGGCCGGGGATGGCCGCGTCGGCGGGGGTGGCGTCAGCGGGCGCGGCGGTCTTGGCGAGGGTCATGCGGGCCGCGGTGGTGTCGGCGGGGGTGACCCCGACCGCCGTGACGACCTTGACGGCGACCCCGCCTCGCGCCTGTTGCGGCTGTTCGAGGGGCGCCGGCTGACGCCCGTGCAGCGCAGGATCGCTCACTGTCTCGCGCAGCACGCCGCCGAGGCGCCGTTCCTGTCGAGCATCGAAGTGGCCGAGCTGGCGGGGGTCAGCCAGCCGTCGGTGACCCGCTTCGCGATGGCGCTGGGCTACACCGGATATCCCGACCTGCGGCGCAGGTTCCGTGAGCTGGACGTACGGGCCGGGCGCGGTGGCGTCACCCGTGGTTCCCTCGCGGCCTCCGAGTTCGTGGAGCCGCTGCCCGCGACAGCGGACCCGCGTCGGCCGTCCGGGGACGACACGCGCCGGCCCCCGAGCCGGGATGTGCGTCCGGAGGCGCACCTGCCGCGATCCACCTCCGCGGCCCCGGAGACGCCCGCCGGTCAGGATGCGTCCGTCCACCCGGTGCCGCCCGTCGGCACAGAGATGTCCGCCGACCCTGCGTCGGCTGCCGACAAGGAGACCTCCGCCTACGCGGTGTCGTCTGTCGGCGGGGAGGTGTGTGCCGGCCCGGTGACGTCCGCCGACCGGGAGACGTCCGTCAGCCAGGAGGCGTCCCTCCGCTCGGTGCCGCCCTTCGACGGGGAGGTGTCCGCCCACCCGGTGCCGTCCGCCGACGGGGAGACGTCCGGGGGGTCGGTGCCGTACATGGGCTCGGACTCCGGCGCGGCTCCGCGGCCCGGCGTGGCGACGCGGCGCGGCGTGGCCCGGGGGAGGGGCCTGGGCGAGGAGTACCGGCGGGCCGTGCTGGCGGAGATCGAGAACCTGCGTGCCCTGGCCAGGGCGCTGGAGGATCCCGAGCCTGTCGCGGCGGCCGCCCGCGTGCTCGCGGCCTCCCGGCCGTTGCCCGTGCTGGGCCTGCGGGCCGCCGCGGCGCAGGCCGCCGGGTTCGCGTACTTCGCGGCGAAGGTCCACCCCGACGTACGGCTCCTGCAGGAGGCGGGGTCCCTGCTGGCCGACCGTGTCGAGCAGGCCGCGGCGGCCGGCGCGACAGCCCTGTTGTGCTTCGCCCTGCCCCGCTATCCGGCCGAGCTGGTGGATGCCCTCCGGGCCGCCAGGACGGCCGGCCTGAGCGTCGTCACGGTCGCGGACCGGAGAGTGCCGCCCATCGCCGGGCTGTCGGATGTTCTGCTCACCGCCGCCGTGGGCACGCATCTGGTGTTCGACACGGCGTGCGCGCCGATGCTGCTCGGTCAGGTGCTGCTCGAGGCCATGTGCGACGAGCTGCCCGGGGCGCAGGCCCGGCTGGAGGCGTTCGAGACGTCGGCCGCGGCCCGAGGGGTGTTCCTCATTGACTGAATCTATTCATTCACCGAGGATGAACGAGACCCACTGAATGGGACCATGCGCCGCGGGCGCGGGTGGAAGGAGGACTCGTGGCCGACGACGGTGGCAACGCGCCCGACGACCTGACCCTCGACGAGCGTGCTCCCAGCCGGGCACCCGGTGCCGCGGCCGTCCGCGAGCGGGCTTCCGGCGGCCGGGCCCCCATCCGGGCTCCGCGCGGGAGCACGCTGAACACGCGGGGCTGGCAGCAGGAGGCGGCCCTGCGCATGCTGATGAACAACCTCGACCCCGAGGTCGCCGAGCACCCGGAACGGCTCGTCGTCTACGGCGGCAGCGGCAAGGCGGCCCGCGACTGGCCGTCGTACGACGCCATCGTGCGCGAGCTCACCACCCTGCGGGCCGACGAGACCCTGCTGGTGCAGTCGGGCAGGCCGGTCGGCGTGATGACCACCCACGAGTGGGCGCCCCGGGTGCTCATCGCCAACTCCAACCTCGTGGGCGACTGGGCGACATGGCCCGAGTTCCGCCGGCTGGAGCAGCTCGGGCTCACGATGTACGGCCAGATGACGGCCGGTTCGTGGATCTACATCGGCACCCAGGGCATCCTGCAGGGCACGTACGAGACGTTCGCGGCGGTCGCGGCCAAGCGGTTCGGCGGCAGCCTCGCCGGCACGATCACGCTCACCGCCGGGCTCGGCGGCATGGGCGGCGCGCAGCCGCTCGCGGTCACGATGAACGGCGGCGTGGCGATCTGCGTCGACTGCGACCCGCGCAGCGTCGAGCGGCGCATCGGCCACCGCTACCTGGACGTCCGGGCCGGGAGCCTGGACGAGGCGCTGCGGCTGGCGTACGAGGCCAGGGACGCGCGCCGCCCGCTGTCGATCGGGGTCGTGGCCAACGCCGCCGAGGCCGTGCCCGCCCTGCTGGCCAGAGGCGCGGAGATCGACGTCGTGACCGACCAGACGAGCGCGCACGACCCGCTGGCGTACCTGCCGCTCGGCGTCGCGTTCGAGGACATGGCCGCGCTGGCGCGCAAGGACCCCGAGGGCTTCACCCGCCGGGCCCGCGAGTCGATGGCCCGGCACGTGGAGGCGATGGTCGGGTTCCAGGACGCCGGCGCGGAGGTGTTCGACTACGGCAACTCGATCAGGGGCGAGGCGAGCCTCGCCGGGTACGCGCGCGCGTTCGACTTCCCCGGGTTCGTGCCCGCCTACATCCGGCCGCTGTTCTGTGAGGGGAAGGGCCCGTTCCGGTGGGCGGCGCTGTCCGGCGACCCGGCCGACATCGCGACGACCGACCGCGCGATCCTCGACCTGTTCCCCGACAACGAGCCGCTGGCCCGCTGGATCCGGATGGCGGGGGAGCGGGTGCGGTTCCAGGGCCTGCCCGCGCGCATCTGCTGGCTGGGGTACGGCGAGCGCGACCGGGCCGGTGAGCGGTTCAACGACCTCGTCGCCTCCGGCGAGATCTCCGCGCCCATCGTGATCGGGCGCGACCACCTCGACTGCGGCTCGGTCGCCTCGCCCTACCGGGAGACGGAGGGCATGCTGGACGGCTCCGACGCGATCGCCGACTGGCCGCTGCTCAACGCCATGGTCAACGTCGCCTCCGGGGCGTCGTGGGTGTCCATCCACCACGGCGGCGGGGTCGGCATCGGCCGATCCATCCACGCGGGGCAGGTCACCGTCGCCGACGGCACGCCGCTGGCGGGGGAGAAGATCCGGCGGGTGCTGACCAACGACCCCGGCATGGGAGTGATCAGGCACGTGGACGCCGGGTACGACCGGGCCGCCGAGGTCGCCAGGGAGCGCGGCGTACGCGTTCCGATGGCCGGGGCCGGGCCGGACGCCCATGCGTGAGGCGGCGACGCGGGTCCTGCCCGAGGAAGTGGAGGACGGCTTCCGCCGGATGTGGCGAGACCTGCTCCCGGTGGGCCGCTTCGACGCGACGGGCGGATACCGCAGGCACGCCTGGACGGCGGCGGACGCGGAGTGCCGGGCCTGGTTCGAGGAGCAGGCACTCAGGCGGGGCCTGGCGTACGAGGTGGACCGCAACGGCAACCAGTGGGCCTGGCTGGGCGACCCCGCCGCGGGCGACGCCGTGGTGACCGGCTCGCACCTGGATTCCGTGCCCGACGGCGGGGCGTACGACGGCCCGCTGGGCGTGGCGGGGGCGTTCGCCGCGATCGACGCCCTGCGGGCGCGCGGGCTGCGCCCGCGGCGGCCCCTGGCGGTGGTGAACTTCACCGAGGAGGAAGGCGCCAGGTTCGGGCTGGCCTGCCTGGGGTCGCGGCTGATGACCGGCGCGGTCGGCGCGGAGACGGCCCGGGCGCTGCGCGACGCGGACGGCGTGACCCTGGCGGCGGCGATGGAACGCGCGGGACGCGACCCCGGGGCCGCCGGGCGTGACGACGAGCGCCTCGCGCGGATCGGCGTGTTCGTGGAACTGCACGTGGAGCAGGGCCGATACCTCGCCGGCACGCCGCACCCGGTCGGCGTCGCCTCCGCGATCTGGCCGCACGGCCGCTGGCGCTTCGACTTCCGCGGGGAGGCCAACCACGCCGGGACCACGCGGCTGGAGGACCGGCGCGATCCCATGCTCGCCTACGCGGCGGCCGTGCTCGCGGCCCGGGCGGGCGCCGAACGGCTGGGGGCCCTGGCCACGTTCGGCCGGGTCAGGGTCGAGCCCAACGGCACCAACGCCATCGCGTCGCTGGTCAGCGCCTGGCTCGACTGCCGGGCACCCGACGCCGCCCTGCTGGACAGCCTCGTCGAGGAGACGGCCCGGGCGGCCGAGGGGGCCGAGGTGACGCGGGAGTCCTACACGGCGGTCGTCAACTTCGACCCGCCGCTGCGCGACCGCGTCGCTCGCGTCCTCGGCGGCGCGCCCGTGCTGCCCACGGGGGCCGGGCACGACGCGGGCATCCTCGCCGGGGAGGTCCCCGCGGCCATGCTGTTCGTGCGCAACCCCACCGGCGTCTCCCACTCGCCGTACGAGCACGCCGAGGAGGCCGACTGCCTCGCCAGCGTCGCCGCCCTCGCCACCGTCCTCGAAGATCTGCTCACCCCGGCCCCTGCGACCTCGCCGTAGCTCCCTGAGCACGCCGCAGCCACGGCCGCCGTGGCGATGCCCGAGCGGGCGTGGGCTGAGGCGGCCGGGGCCGAAGCGGTTGTGCGCGCGACGACGCCTGTGAACCTCCACCGAGACGGGTGAGCGATCGCAGTGGTCCGCTGCGCGCGTCGCCAGCGCTCGCATTGGGGCGTGCCCGGGTGGCGTGGGCTGCCGGCACGGGCGAGCGACTGAGGCGGCTCGCCGGTGCTGCTCGCCGGCCCCGGCTCATCACACGCCACGAGCGGCGCGGCCCGCCGGACGCGGTTCCCCCTCGGGCCTGCCGCGGTGCGGGCACCGGGGCGATGCCGAGGTGGTGTGGCCGGGGGTGGTGTGGGAGCCCTTTTGAGCGTCGGCAACAGCCGTGATCTCAAATGCGCCGGGGCTTATCTCGCGGTCCTGCTCCGGATCGCAGCCCGGGGCGGCGGTGGGGCGGCGGTGCGCCGGCTCGGTGCGCCGGCTCGGTGCGCCGGGTCGGGGTGCCGGGGCCCGGCGCCTCGCGGGAGGACGCCGGGCGTGGGCGGGCGGCGGATGCCAAGGGCCGTGCCGGGGAACCGGCCGCTTGATCGGGTGAGTGTGTCAGCGGGAGCGGCGGTCGCCGGAGACGGAGCCGGGGTCGGCCAGGCCGGCCCGGCGCAGGGCCTCGGCCATGGCTCCGCCGAGCGGCGCGCCGCCGGGGCCCCGGCCGTTGCCGCGGCCCGACCCGCTCCTGCCGTTCTGCCGCTGGCCGCCCTGGTTCTGCCGGGAAGAGCTCTGCCGGGGCTGGCCGGGCCGGCTCTCGCCGTTCGGCCCGCCCCTGCGGCCGTTGCCCGCCGTCTCGTCCTCCAGGCGCAGCGTGAGCGAGATGCGGTTGCGCTGGAGATCCACGTCGAGCACCTTGACCCGGACGATGTCGCCGGGCTTGACCACCTCGCGCGGCTCCTTCACGAACGAGGTGGACATCGCCGACACGTGGACCAGGCCGTCCTGGTGCACGCCGATGTCGACGAACGCGCCGAACGCGGCGACGTTGGTGACGACGCCCTCCAGGATCATGCCCGGCGACAGGTCGGACGGCTTCTCGACGCCCTCCTTGAAGGCGGCGGTCTTGAACGCCGGGCGGGGGTCGCGGCCCGGCTTCTCCAGCTCCTTGAGGATGTCGGTGACGGTCGGCAGGCCGAAGGTGTCGTCGACGAAGTCCGACGGCCTCAGCGCGCGGAGCGCGGCGGTGTTTCCGATCAGCGTACGCAGGTCGCTCTTGGTGAAGTCGAGGATGCGGCGCACCACCGGGTACGCCTCGGGGTGCACGCTGGAGGCGTCGAGCGGGTCGTCGCCGCCGGGGATGCGCAGGAAGCCCGCGCACTGCTCGAACGCCTTCGGGCCGAGCCGGGGCACCTGCTTGAGCCCGGCCCGGGTGCGGAACGGCCCGTTGGCGTCCCGGTGCGCGACGATGTTCTCCGCCAGGCCGGCGCTGATGCCGGAGACCCGGGTCAGCAGCGGGACGGAGGCGGTGTTGACGTCCACGCCCACGGCGTTCACGCAGTCTTCCACGACCGCGTCGAGCGAGCGCGACAGCTTCACCTCCGACACGTCGTGCTGGTATTGACCGACGCCGATCGACTTGGGGTCGATCTTGACGAGCTCGGCCAGCGGGTCCTGCAGGCGACGCGCGATCGAGACGGCGCCGCGCAGCGAGACGTCGAGGTCGGGCAGCTCCCGCGAGGCGTAGGCCGACGCGGAGTACACCGAGGCCCCGGCCTCCGAGACCATGACCTTGGTGAGGTGCGGCATGCGCTTGACCAGCTCGCCGGCGAGCCTGTCGGTCTCCCGCGACGCGGTGCCGTTGCCGATGGCGATCAGCTCCACCTTGTGCTCGGTCGCCAGCCGGGCCAGCACCGCGAGCGACTGCTCCCACTGCCGCTTGGGCTCGTGCGGGTAGATCGTCGCGGTGGCCACGACCTTGCCGGTGCCGTCCACGACCGCGACCTTCACCCCGGTGCGCAGGCCCGGGTCGAGGCCCATCGTCGGCCTCGCCCCGGCGGGGGCGGCGAGCAGCAGGTCGCGCAGGTTCGCCGCGAACACCCGCACGGCCTCCTCCTCGGCCGCCTGCCACAGCCGGGTGCGCAGGTCGACGCCCAGGTGCACGAGGATGCGGGTCCGCCATGCCCAGCGCACGGTGTCGAGCAGCCACTTGTCGGCCGGGCGGCCCTGGTCGGCGATGCCGAACCGCCGGGCGATGCGCGCCTCGTAGTCGTTCGGCTCCTCCGCCCGCGGGTCGAGGGTGAGCGTGAGCACCTCCTCCTTCTCGCCCCGGAACATCGCCAGGATGCGGTGCGAGGGCAGCGTGGTGAAGGGCTCGGAGAAGTCGAAATAGTCGGAGAACTTGGCCCCGGACTCCTGCTTGTCCTCCCGCACCTGGGAGACGAGCTGTCCGCGCGACCACATCCGCTCCCGCAGGTCGCCGATGAGGTCGGCGTCCTCGGCGAAGCGCTCGACCAGGATCGCCCTGGCGCCCTCCAGCGCGGCGGCGGCGTCGGCCACGCCCTCGCGTACGTACGCCTCCGCGGCGGCCTGGGGGTCCAGCGAGGGGTCGGCGAGCAGCGCGTCCGCCAGCGGCTCCAGCCCCGCTTCCCTGGCGATCTGCGCCTTGGTGCGGCGCTTGGGCTTGAAAGGCAGGTAGATGTCCTCCAGGCGGGCCTTCGAGTCGGCCTCCATGATCCGCGCTTCCAGGGCCTCGTCGAGCTTGCCCTGCGAGCGGATCGAGTCGAGGATGGCGGCCCGCCGCTCCTCCAGCTCGCGCAGGTAGCGCAGCCGCTCTTCGAGCGTGCGCAGCTGGGCGTCGTCGAGCGCGCCGGTGGCCTCCTTGCGGTAGCGGGCGATGAACGGCACCGTCGCCCCGCCGTCGAGCAGGTCGACGGCCGCGGTGACCTGGCTCTCGCGCACGCCGAGCTCTTCGGCGATCCGCTGGTGAATGGACGTCGTCACGATCCTGATCCGCCTTCTTCCGGGTCCACCCTCTTCGAGGGGCTCATTCTGCCGGATCCGGCCGACACTCTCGCTTCGCCTGTGACAACGTCCCGCGGATGGTGCGCAGGAGGCGGAACCGCGTTCTGCCCGTGGTCCCGCCTCGCTCGGCTGACGCCCGGCCGGCGTGAACGGCCGCCGCCGGCGGCTCCCGGGCGCGGGCTCAGTGCGCCGTGAATCTTTCGTACAGCCCGGCGCCGGTCAGCAGCACAAGCGCGAGTGTGAGCAGCGCGTGCGACGCGAACGGCGCGTCCCGGCTGGGCGTCCGCCCGGCCCGGGCCTCAAGCGGGGGCCGGGCCGGCGTGATCTCCGGATGATGGGCCAGGTAGCCGGTGGGAAACGTGGTCACGGTCGCGCAGCCGCACCAAGGACAGGTCATCCCGGACCAGGGCGGCTGGACGGTCACGTCGTCCCGGGTCCACACCACGAGGTCGTTGCCGTGCTCGTCACACCCTCGGTGGACGACGTACTCCTCCTCCCAGAAACGCAGGCAGTGCAGACACTCGAACGGCCACGTCTCCCTGGTGCTGATCGCCTCCCGCACCTGTACCACCCCCGAACTCAGGACTTCCACCTACGAGTCTCAACTCGGGGTGAAACCACCACAAGTAGTGACGATGACACGCTCGGTAATGATTGCCCACTCGGCCCGGCGGCCGATGCGGTGTCCACCGGCGTTCACCGGGGGGAGCGAGGGCCGCCGCGAGAGCCCGGCGGAGCGGGCGTCGCCAGGCCCGGTGTCTTCCGGGGCAGGGCGGCACGCATCAGCCGGGCGATGCGGACAAGACAGTGATGGGGCCTTTGGCCAGGCTCTTATGAAGTCACTCCGCCAGGTCCGGTGAGTGCACTTGAGCGCCTCCCGGCCAGGGCCGACAGATCCGATTGAGGACCGAGATCGGTCAGTCGACGGGTCGAATCCCACCGGAAGGCGCTCACTTACATCATCGCTGTCAGACGACTTCGAGCAGCTCGCCGACCAGGCCGAGCGCCAGCGTCTTGTAGCCCACGGAGTCGAACAGCACCGTGATCCTGTCCTGCTCGCGGCTCATCACGATGCCGTGCCCCCACTCGGCGTGCCGTACGTTCGCGTGCATCGCGAACCGCCCGCCGGCGGTCTCGGGCGGGGTCGCCGTCCCCGAACGGCAGGTGTCGCAGTCGCCGCACGACCGTTCGTACGGCTCGCCGAAGTACTCCAGCAGGAAGCGGCGCCTGCAGCCGGTCGTCTCGGCGTAGCCGCGCATCATCTCCAGCCGGGAGTCCTCCATCCGGTGCCGCAGGTCGTCGATCTCGATCGCGCGGGCGGCCGCCTCGTCCGGCGGCGGGCCGTCGGGCGCGTAGCGCAGCGTGCCTCCGTGGGCGACCTCGACCGCGCCCGCCCGTTCCAGCAGGTTGACGTGGGAGGTCAGCCGCGCGCTCCCGACGTCGAGCAGCTCGCGCAGGTCGGCGGCGGCCACCTCGCCGCCGTGCTCGTGCACCAGCGTCGCGACGCGCCGCATCAGCGCCTCGTCCGCGCGGCTCGCCGCGAAGAACTTGCGCAGCCCGAGGTCCTCGGTCCGGTAGAACAGAACGGCGTCGGCGGGGTTGCCGTCCCGGCCAGCCCGGCCGATCTCCTGGTAGTACGCGTCGAGCGACTCCGGAGGCGCGGCGTGCAGCACGTAACGCACGTCGGGTTTGTCGATGCCCATCCCGAACGCCGAGGTCGCCACGACGGTGTCCAGGCCGTCGTCCTGGAACCGCTCGTGGATGCGGCGGCGTTCCTTCGTCCTCATCCCCGCGTGGTACGCCTCGGCCCGGCGGCCCCGCTCCTTCAGCAGCTCCGCGTACTCCTCGGCCTGGCGCCGCGTCGCCACGTAGACCAGCCCGACGCCGTCCAGCCCGGCGGCGTGGTCGGCCAGCGCCCGGCGCTTGTCGTCGTCGCAGGTGAACCGGTGGACCTCCAGGTGAAGGTTGGGCCGGTCGAACCCCCGGACGATCTGCTGCGCCCCGGCGAGACCGAGCGACTCGACGATCTCCTCGCGCACGGTCGGCGCGGCCGTGGCCGTCATGGCGATCACCGGGGGATGGCCGAGACGCTCGATGACCTTGCCCAGCCGCAGATACTCCGGCCGGAAGTCGTGACCCCAGGCGGACACGCAGTGCGCCTCGTCCACGGCGATCAGCGAGGGCCGGGCCTCGGCCAGCCGCTCGACCACCTCGGGCTTGGCGAGCTGCTCGGGCGACAGGAAGACGTACTCGGCGTCGCCCGCCGCGACCCGGTCGAGGCCCGCCTCGACCGAGCCGGCCGAGTTGACCGCGACCGCGCCCGCGGCCCCCGCCTTGAGCAGGCCCATGACCTGGTCGCCCTGCAGGGCGATGAGCGGCGAGACGACGATGGTCGGGCCGTTCAGGAGCAGCCCGGGCACCTGGTAGACGGCCGACTTGCCGCCGCCGGTCGGCATGACGAGCAGCACGTCGCGCCCCGCGAGCAGGAACTCCATCGCCTCCTGCTGACCCGGGCGCAGCTGCTGCCAGCCGAACGCCTCCCTGGCCGTGGCGCGCAGACGCCCGCCCTTGCGCCCGAAACGCCGGCCGAAGCGGCCCGCGGTCCAGCCTCTGGCCCAGCTTCCCGACCAGTCTCTCGACCAGCCGCCCCCCGAGCCGGCGAGCCTGTCACCGGGCCTTCCTCCGGACAGGCCCCCGTACCTCTGCCTGACGCTCATGCCACCGCACTCCCTCGACTGGTCGGCCTGCACCTACCCGAGGGGAAGGGGCCGAACCGAAGCCAAGACCATGGAAGGCGGATCTCCCCCCCGGAGGGCGGTAGCGTCGGGGCATGCGACTCGGAGTCCTGGACGTCGGTTCCAACACGGTGCACCTGCTGGTGATGGACGCGCATCAGGGCGCCCGGCCGCTGCCCGCGTTCTCCCACAAGGAGGAGCTGCGGCTGGCCGAGCACCTGGTCGACGGCGACAGGCTCAGCGAGGAGGGCGCCGCGCGGCTCGCGGCCTTCGTCCGCGAAGCGGTCCGCATCGCCGAGGACAAGGGCGTGGAGGACCTGGTCGCCTTCGCCACCTCGGCGGTCCGCGACGCGGTCAACGGCGAGGAGGTGCTCGCGCAGATCAAGGCCGACACCCGGGTGGACATCCAGGTGCTGTCGGGGGACGACGAGGCCAGGCTGACGTTCCTGGCCGTACGCCGCTGGTTCGGGTGGTCCTCCGGCCGGCTGCTCGTGACCGACATCGGGGGCGGCTCGCTGGAGATCGCCTCGGGCATCGACGAGGAGCCCGACGTCGCCGTCTCCCTTCCCCTCGGCGCGGGACGGCTCACCCGCGAGTGGTTCACCGCCGACCCGCCCGAGGCCGAGGAGGTGCGCGCGCTGCGGCGGCACGTGCGCGCCGAGATCGGCCGGACCGCCGGGGTGGTCGCCAAGTACGGCAGGCCGGACCACGCGGTCGCCACTTCGAAGACGTTCCGCCAGCTCGCCCGCATCGCGGGGGCGGCGCCCTCCGGCGATGGCCCGTACGTGAAGCGGACGCTGACGCACGAGGCCCTGACCGAGTGGACGGCCCGGCTGGCCGCGATGCCGGCGGCCCGCCGGGCGGAGCTGCCCGGGGTGTCCGCGGGGCGGGCCGCGCAGCTTCTCGCCGGCGCGATCGTCGCGGACGCCGCGATGGACCTGTTCGAGCTGCCCGTGCTGGAGATCTGCCCGTGGGCGTTGCGGGAGGGCGTCATTCTCCGCAGGCTGGACGGCATGCCCATGGGACGGCCCTCGCTGACCGATCAGTAAGGTATGAGAATCGTCAAAGCGGGCAAGGCACCAACATCCGTTAATTTCCGTTCCTCTTTGTGGCAGGTGTCTCCCACCGGCCACCTGATGCCGTAATCGGGGCCGACCTCTGGAGGATCTCAATGGTGGAGCTGCTGGGAGTCCTCGTCTCCCTGGCGGCGGTGGCGGTGCTGGTGCTCGGAGCGGTGGTGGCGATCGCGATCGGGACCCTCGTCTGGCTGGGCGCGATGGCGGCGAGCACCGGGCGCGAGTCTCGCGGGCGGGTGACCCGCGTCCCGGCGGACCCGCGCACGGACGGGCGCGCGGTCTCCCGGGCCGCCGAGCCCCGGAAGACCGGTGCGCCCGCTCCCAAACCGGTGAACGGGCACGCCAACGGGTCCGGCGTGAACGGCCTCGCCGGCCGGTCCCGCCGGGGGTCCGCGGGCTTGTCCGGCGACGTGAACGGGCGCCCGCCGGGCCGGGGCGCGGACCGGCAGGTCCGGTCCGTGGCCGCCTCCGTGCCTCGCGTATAGGCCGCCTCTGCGCGTCGCGCGCAGGCCGCCTCCGCACGTAGCCGGGGCCGACGTCCCCGTCAGCCCTCACCCGGCGGGGACGCCGCCGTTGCGCGCGCCCGCCCCCGAAGCCGCCTCATCCAGGGGCGGCCGCCGTCTGGCGGCTCTCCCGGCTCTGCGCGGACAACGTCTCGACCAGCTCGGTGAGGTGGGCGACCTGAGTCTCCAGCCCGCGTACGCGTGTCTCGAGCTCGGCCAGGGTGGGGGCCTGGTAGCCGTTGGCGATCTGCCTGCTCATCGTTTCCTCCCGAGCGGGACCGGCCGGGGGAGACCGGCGTAGGGGGCAGGGCATGGGGATCGTGCGCACCGTGGATCTCTATTCCCCGTAAATGTGCTTTGGCACCTCCTCGTCGCGGGAAGATGGAACGGTGAAGGTCGTCGTGCTGTCCGACACCCACGCCCCGCGCCGCTGGAAGTCGTGCCCGCCCGCGGTCGCCGAGCGGTTGCGGGAGGCGGACCTGATCCTGCACGCCGGCGACGTCTGCACCGCGGACGTCCTGGTGGAGCTGTCCGCGTACGCCCCGGTCCACGCGGTGCTCGGCAACAACGACGGCCCGGACGTCGCGGCCTGGGGCGCCCGCGAGACGCTCGAACTCGACCTCGGCGGACTCCGGGTGGCGATGATCCACGACAGCGGGCAGGCCGCCGGCCGGACCGCGCGGATGCGGCGCCGCTTCCCGCGGGCCGACCTGGTCGTCTTCGGCCACTCGCACATCCCCATGGACGTGACCGGCGACGGGGTGCGGGTGTTCAACCCCGGTTCGCCCACCGACCGCCGCCGCCAGCCGCACGGCACCATCGGCATTCTCGACGTCGAGGACGGCGCGCTGCGGCGAGCCGAAATCGTGCCGGTCACCTGACCCGCCTGACGCCCCCGCGGCGCGGGACCCGGACGGCGGCATGGGCGTGGACGGCGAGAAGGACATGGTCGCCGAGACCCGGGCCCGGATCTCCGGCGGCTCCACCGCCGGGGAGCAGGCGATGCGGGTGGAGGACGAGACCGCGTAGGGGCCGCCGCGTGACCGCTTTGCGCCCGGTGGTCCGGGGAGCGCGACGTGCGGGCCCGCGGGCCTGGAACCGGCGGCGGCCACACCCTGTGAGCGGGGTGATGCGGCTCGGGAAACGAGCCGCGAAAAGACCTCGCATTCGTTACTCTGCCTCGATGGCGGGAGTTGAGGAGCCGCGGCACGAATGGCGGGTGCCGCGCGCAATCGTGGCGTTGAAGGCCGCC
The DNA here is from genome assembly GCF_014647835.1 of Microbispora rosea subsp. aerata. GTDB lineage: Bacteria > Actinomycetota > Actinomycetes > Streptosporangiales > Streptosporangiaceae > Microbispora > Microbispora aerata. The sequence goes on along the minus strand of NZ_BMPY01000025.1, from coordinate 1,340 downwards.
GGCGCCGCGCTGTGCGGCGTGCTGGCGGTCGCCGGTGACGGCGTGCAGCTCTTCCTCGCGGGCGTGGCCGCCCTGGGCTTCGGCCTGCTGACCGGCCGCGACCTGGTCGCGCCGGTACGGCTCGCGGCGGGAGAGGACGGGCTGATCGTCACCGGGCTGTCCGGGCGGGAGCGCATCTCCTGGAACGACGTCGACCGCATCAGGGTCGACTCCCACCGCCGCTACGGCCTGACCACCGAGCTGCTGGAGATCGACGCGGGCGAGCAGATCCACCTGTTCAGCCGCTTCGACCTCGGCGAGCGGGTGGTCGACGTGGCGGAGACGCTCATGCGGATGCGCCCCTGATCCGTGCGCGCGCCGCCCGCGGGGCCGGAGCGGGCCGACCGCAAGCGCGGGCCGAAGCAGGCCGATCGCAAGCGCGGGGACGGTGCAAGCCGTTCGCAAGTGCGGGGCCCTAAGGTCCGGCCGTGTCACAAAGTGTTGTCATCACTGCGATCATGGCGGGTCTCGGGCTCGTCTTCGGCCTCATCGGCGGCGCGATCACGATGAACGCCCGGGAGTTCCGCCGCCGGGCGCAGCGCACCCGCGGCCTGGTCGTCGGGCTGCGGGCGAGCCGGTCCGGTAACGGCACCGTGTACTATCCCACGATCCGCTTCACCACCCTGTACGGCCGGCAGGTAGAGGCCGAGACCGGCTACGGGAGCAACCCGCCCCCCGCGCGGCCGGGTGAGGAGGTCCCGGTGCTGTACGACCCGGACAGGCCGACGCGGATCCGCATCGACAGCGTGATGGGGAACGGCATGCTCCTCGGCGGCGTCTTCCTCGCGGTCGGGATCGTCCTGTTCACCGTGGGGGCGGGGATGGCGCTGTCTCTCTGAGCCGCGCCGTCGCCCCGCCCCCGGGGCGGCGTCACCCGGCCGTGCAGGCCGTGCCGTTCAGCGTGAAGGCGGTGGGAAGGGGGTTGGCGCCGCTGTAGGACCCCTGGAAGCCGAAGCTCGCCGTGCCGCCGTTCGCGCCGATGGTCCCGTTCCAGGCGGCGTTGGACGCGGTCACCTGCTGACCCGACTGGGTGATGGTCGAGTTCCAGTGGTTGGTGATCCGCTGGTTGCCGCCGAAGGTCCACTGGAGCGTCCACCCGTTGATCGGGCTCGACGACCGGTTGGTGATCGTCACCTCCGCGGTGAACCCGCTACCCCAGTCGTTCACCCGGTACGTCACCGCGCACCCGCCGGGCGCCGGCGACGGGCTGGCGCTCGGCGAGGGGCTGGGGGACGGCGTGGGAGAAGGCGAAGGCGAGGGCGAAGGGGAGGGGGAAGGAGAGGGCGAGGGGGAGGGGGACG
>NZ_BMPY01000024.1 GCF_014647835.1 Microbispora rosea subsp. aerata | reverse complement strand
GGGGCGGCGGTATCACAGTGGCCCTTCATGGGCGATCAAAACAGGCCGTCACCCCGGCTCCCGCCGAGTCCCCTTCACGAGCAGCTTGCCACTGCCCGCGAGAAAGAGGGTGCCCTAGTGATCGGCAACGCTGCCCAGGATGCCACCGTCGCCGATCACAGGGCCGGCGCCGGTGCCGGCGGTTGCGGCGGCTGTGCCGATGGCACGGCTACCGCTGCCCGCAACGGGGACGGCTTCACCGTCGGCGGCACGACGTCCGGTGGTGAGCGCGAGCGCGCTCGTGGCGGGCGTGCCAACGGCGCGGCTGCCGGCGCCGGTCGCGCCAATGCCGACGCGACTGGCGATGATCGCACACGTGCCGGCGCTCGCGCTGGTGCCCGTGCTGATACCGGCGAGCGGGATGCCGACGCGTCTGCCGACGGCGACCGTGCCGGTGGTGTCCATGCCGGTGGCGCGCATGCCGGTGGCGCGCATGCCGGTGGCGCGCATGCCGGTCGTGTTGGTGCCGACGCTGGTGTAGGCGTCGCGGATGGCGATGCGGGTGCTGGCGCGTCTGCCGGCAGCGATCGTGCCGGTGGTGCCGGTGCCGGTCATGGTGGTGCCGACGCTAATGGTGGCGACGCGGATGGCGATGCTGGTGGGGGTGGTGCCCGGGGTCGGTCGTCGCGGGTGTTGATCGGTTCCATTCGTGAGCCGGCACAGGCGCTGGCCTTGGCGCCGTGTCCCGGCGATGCGGACCTCTGCATGGCCGAGGCGGAAGAGCTGCTGTTCATCGTGGATCGCATCACCTGCGCTGTGGCCGATCGGGTGGAGTGGGTGCATCGGGCGGGGCAGGCGAAACAGCATGGGCATGCCTCCACCCGGTCCTGGTTGCGCACCAGTGCGGGGATGACCACAGCCGGGGCGGGCCGGTTGCTCACTTTGGCGGTGGAGCTGGCCCGCCTGCCCCGGGTGCGGGAGGCGTTCGCCGCCGGGCATCTGGCGGCCGGGGTGGTGGAAGCCATATGTACCGCCACCGCTCAGCTGACCGACGAGCAAGCCGCTTTGGCTGAGCCGATCCTGCTGGAGCTGGCTTTCAAGGCGGGCCCGGCGGAGGTGGCAAAGGCCGGGCGCTATCTGCGGGCGGTGCTCGACCCCGACGGCGAGGAACGGGACGAGCAGGCCGATTACGGGCGGCGGTTTCTGCGGGTGCGGCCGGGTGCGGGTGGCGGGATGGAGGGGGAGTTCTATCTGCCCCGGGAGGCGGCGGCCCGGCTGCGGGCGTTGCTGGACGCCTATGCCAAGCCCAAGGCGGAGGGGGACGATCGGCCGTTGCGGGTCCGCTACGCCGATGCGTTCATCGCCCTGCTGGAGGACAAGATCGTCACCGAACTCCTGGTGCTGGTCAGCGCCGAGTCCCTGCCCGCCGACCCCGCCACGGAGCACCCCGCCCGCGACCCCGAAGCCGAGCACGCCGAGAGCGCCGGCCACCCTGAGGGTGAGCGTCCTGGTAGCACCGACCGCCCCGAGGCCGGGGACCCTGCCACAGACCACTCGGAGAGCACCGGCCACCCTGCCGCCGGAAGCCCTGCTTCCACCGGCCCCGCCACGCAGCGCCCCGAAGCCGGGCGTGCTGAAAGCACCGGCGCCCCTGAGGGCGAGCTCGTTGAGAGCGCCGTCCGGTCGGAGGCCGGGCATCCCGCCACGGCCCGCCCCGAGAGCGTCGGCCGCCCTGCCACCGGGATCCCCGGCAGCGTCGGCCGCCCCGGGACCCACGGGACCTGCCACCCCGCCACGGCCCACCCCAAAGCCAGGGACGCCTGGAGCGCCGACCGCTCCGCGACCTTCGAGACCGAGCGTTCCGATAGCGCCGACCATGCTGGAACCGACGCTGCCGCCGAGAACCACCCCGACCCTGCAAACGGCTTCGCCGCTGACGCCACTGCTGGGAACTCTGGCAGCGCTGGCCGCCGCGAAACCTGTCGCCGCGATACGGCCTGCCCTGAGGCTGGGCACGCTCAGAGCGCTGACCTCTCCGCGGCCTTCGAGGCCGAGCGCTTCGACAGTGGCGAAGGGCGGGAGGACGCCCGGGACACCAAGGCGAACGAAGACATCGAAGCCGCTGAGGACACGGAGGCCACTGAGGGCATCAAGGATGGCCGGGGCTGCGAGACGGCCCGGCAGGGCCGCCGGGCCGCTGTGCCCGCGACTGACGCCGAGAGCAATCGGCGGCAAAGGGACACGCAGGGGTATGGGCCGCGCTCAGGAAGGTCGCGGTGGGGTGAGTGGTGGTCACCCGATCCTCCCGGGGATACCTGTGCCCATCACACCCACGCTGGGCCTCAACCTGCGGGGGAGATCCCGCATGGGCCGGGGTCGGCGCCTGGATCGCCGCGTGGATCGGGGCCTGGATCGGCTGGATTGGGGCTGGGGGTGGTGCCGGGGTTGCTGCTGGCCACCGGGCAGGTGCTGCCCGTCTCCAGCGTGCACCGCCTGGCCCGCACCTCCACCCTCGTGCGGATCGTCATGGACACCGACGGGCAGGTGCTCGACATGGGCCGCAAGGTCCGCCTCGCCACCCCCGCCCAGCGCAGGGCGATCTTCACCCGCTACGCCACCTGCTGGATCGACGGCTGCCCCCTCCCGGCGACCATGTGCCAGATCGACCACGCCGACAACTGGAGCAGCGGCGGCCTGACCGACCTCAATCTGCTGGGACCGGCGTGTCAGTTCCACAACCGCGACCGCTACCGCCACCCCGAGCGCTACACCCGCCGAAAGGTCGGCAAAGACCGCTGGGCCTTCACCTACCACCGCCTCGGCACAGCCCGGCGGCCATGAGACCCGGAGGCTGCGAGCCATGGCGGAGGAGGGGCGGCTCGCATCCCTTGACGTCGATCTCATTCCAGCAGGCGCTTCATCTCCGCGATCTCGGCCGACTGGCTGGAGACGATCGAGGCCGCCAGCCGCCGGGCCGGCTCGTAGACGCCACCGCGCAGCTCGTCCCGCGCCATGGTCACGGCTCCCTCATGGTGCCGGATCATCATGCTGAGGAAGGCCCGGTCGAAGGCCCGCCCGGACAGTCCTTCGAGCCGGTTCATCTCCTCGGGAGACATCATGCCAGGCATGTCGTGGTGCCCCGCCGGTGCGGAGCTCCCGCCGGGCACCGGCTTGCCCCAGGCCGTGAGCCAGCCGCTCATCGTCTGGATCTCGGGTGCCTGGGCGGCCGCGATGCGCCGGGCCAGACGCAGGACCCGAGGGTCGGACGCCCTGCTCTCGGCCAGCTTCGACATCTCCAGCGCCTGGCGATGATGCGGGATCATCATCTGGGCGAACATGACGTCTTGGTCGTTGTGGTCGGCCGCCGGTGCCGGGGTGGTAGGCGTGGCCGGTGCCGTCGTGGCGGGCGTTCCCGGCACCGGGAACGTCTCGGCCGAGGCGGCGGAGCCGTACGCGCCGCCCACGCCGACCAGCAGATCGGCCGTCAGCAGGGCCACCGGCAGAACACGTCCCTTCATCCGCGAACACCTCCATACGTCCGGGCGGCGGAGGACCTTCCCGCCGCCTCGCCTGCGGTGCCGACGGCGGCGCGATCCCCAGTGAGCTGTCGCCGCGTGACCGGTGCGTCGAGGCGAATCTGGTCCCCCGGCTTGTCGTACCCCCAGGCGCGGGACGTTCCCGTCGGCTGCCGAACGCGATCCGGAACGGCGGTCGTCACCGTGAGAAGAGCTGCGGACAGTGAACGCCGGGCTTGCCGGGCTCGCTCGGCGCGAGAGCGTGCCCCCGGCGTCGGCGGCGTAGCGAAAGATGATTGCCTGAGCATCCCGCCGTGCGGCCGACAGGTGTGCCTGGGCACTTGGCGGGCCGCCGATGGGAGATGTCGTGTGACGCGTGGCCGCCACCCGGGCACGCGCCGGGCTGCCGATGGGTGTGCTTGAGCGCTCGGCACGCGGCCGTTGGGCTTTCGGGTGACGCGTGGGCGCGCCCCGTGCACGAGCCGGGCACGGGGCGCGGAACACAGCCGAGAGGAACAGCCGGGGGAGAACGGCCGGCAACCACGGCCGGGGGAGAGACGAGGGAACGGCCGGAGGGAACGCGGCGGGTCAGCACTGACCGTCGGCGAGCACCCAGTAGTCCGGGCCGGTCTGGCGCAGCGAGTGAGTGGTGAAGGTGTTCCACAGGCCCATCGCGTCGTTCGACCCCTTCGCGAAGGTGTAGCCGCCGGACTGGTAGGCCCGCCCGGCGATGGTGTGGGCGTAGTTGCTGGCCCGCACGCACGTGCCCGGCGGCGTGGCGCTCGGCGTGACGGTGGGCATGGCGCTCGGCGAGGGGCTGGGCGTGACGGTGGGTGTGGCGGTGGGTGTGACGGTGGGGCTGGGCTGGGCACCGCCGTCGAGGCCGAAGAACCGGGCGTCGTGGTAGGCCGAGCAGATGGTGTCGAGGAAGTACGCCGCGGTGACGCCGCACTGGTCGCCTGCGCCGCCCGGATCGACCGGCAGGCCGTGGCCCATGCCGCTGATCTCGTAGAGGCGCACGTCGTCGTCGCCGTACACCTTGAGCGTGGTGCCGCCGGTGAGCGACCGGGTGGCGGCGGGAGTCTGGGAGACGCCCCGCACGTTCGTCCACTGGTCGCGCAACTGGACGCCGTTGGCGGGGACGACCGTGTAGTCGGACTGGCCCTGCCAGACGGCCACCCGCGGATACGGCCCCCGGTAGCCGGGGTAGGCGTTCCGCACCAGGTCACCCCACTGCTGCGGGGTCCTGCTGGTCGGGCCGTACTGGCAGCCGGACGCCTCGATCAGGCTGCTCGCGCAGCGGTAGGCCAGGCCGGCCGCGATCGACCCGGCGGCGAAGACGTCTGGGTACGTCGCCAGCATGACGGCCGACATCGCCCCGCCCGCCGACAGCCCCGACACGTAGACCCGCGAGGGGTCGGTCCCATAGTTGGCGACCGCGTACGCCACCATGGCGCGGATGGACGCGGCCTCACCCTGCCCCCTGGTGGTGTCGCCGGTCTGGAACCAGTTGAAGCAGCTCGACGCGTTGTTGGCGCTGGAGGTCTGCGGCAGCACCAGAGCGAAGCCCCACTGGTCGGCATACTTGCGCCACCCCGAGTTGGCGAAGTAGCCGTTCGCGTTCTGGGTGCAGCCGTGCAGGAGCACGACGAGAGGCCGCCCGGCGGGCAGGCCGTCCGGGCGGTAGGCGTACATCGCCAGATTGCCGGGGTTGGATCCGAACGAGCCGACCTGCGTCAGCGAGGCGGCCCGCGCGGGCGGGGTGATCAGGGCCGTGCCGACCAGGCCGGCCAGGACGAGCAGGAGGGTCGTGAGGGCGAGGGCCGCTCGCGGCGGCCGTGCGGGGAAGGGCGTGACCATGGGGGCTCCTCGGATGACCTGGCGCACCGATCCTTTCCGCGCACGGTAGGGCTCCGGCCGTCCTGCCGACATGGCCGCCGGACACACTTCTCACCGTCCTGTCATGGGCGTCGTGAGCGTACGGCAAAAGCGGACACGGGTCCGCATGGTGGTCATACAAGAGCGTGGCTTCGTCGACGGGCGCGTCACGGCGACGTGACGCTGGGCGTCTTCGGCTCCGCGGACCGCCGACAGGCGGACAGCCAGCCGTCGGCGGGGTCTAAAGTTGACTCGGCGAGTTCGAGCGGAAGAGGCGTTCATGGCACGAGGCGACACTGGACCTGACTTCATCGAGGCGCTCGCGCGCGGCCTCGATGTCATCAGGGCGTTCCAGCCGGGGCGGCCGGTGATGTCCCTGACCGAGGTGGCGGCGGCGACCGGCCTGGCCCGGCCCACCGCGCGGCGCATCCTGCTCACGCTGCAGGAGCTGGGGTACGCCCGCGCGGCGCAGGGCGGTTTCGCGCTGACCCCGCGGGTGCTCGAACTCGGCGTCTCCTACGTCCGCTCGATGGGCCTGTGGGAGGTGGCCCGGCCGCACCTGGAACGGCTTGTCGCCCAGACGCACGAGTCGTCGTCGATCGCCCAGCTCGACGGGTCCGACATCGTGTACGTGGCCCGCGTGGCCGTGCCGAAGATCGTCGCGCTCTCGGTGCAGATCGGGACGCGGTTCCCCGCGCTCCAGACGTCCCTGGGCAAGGTGCTGCTGGCCGCGCTGCCACCGGACGAGCTGGAGCGGGCGCTGGCCGAGCCGAGCCGGTCGGGCATCGAGCCGCGGTGGCGGCCGACCCCGCAGGAACGCGACGCGATGCTGCGCGAGGTGCGGGCGAAGGGCTGGGCGGTGACCGACGAGCAGCTCGCCCTCGGGATCAGGTCGGCGGCCGCGCCGCTGCGCGACGGCTCCGGCAACGTCATCGCGGCCGTGAACATCAACTGCCACGCCGCCGAGACCTCGATGGAGAAGCTCACCGAGGAACACCTGCCGCTGCTGCTGAAGACCGCCGGGGCGATCAGCGCCGACTGGGCGCTCTACGAGTCGATTCCCCAGGTCACCGCCTCCTGACCGGCATCGGAAGCCCCACCCGGGTGCCCGCCGCCGCTCGCCGTCTCCCGCGAAGGCCGGATGGGGCGCCGTGACGCTTGTCCGCCCCGCCGTCGCCCGTCGCCGTCTGCGCGACGGTGGTCCAGGCGGAGCCGTCCGCCGAGGTCCGGATCCGGTACGACGAGCCGTGGGCGGTCTCCCAGCGCAGGATCACCCGTCCCACGGTCTTCGCCGAGCCGAGATCGAGGGCAGGGGAATCGAGGGCAGGGGACACCGCGGGAGGCTCAGGCGGCCCCCGGGACGAGCACGATCCTGCCGGACGCGGAGCCGGTGGCCTGACGCTGCCAGGCCGCCCCGGCGTCCTCCAGCGGCACGGTCTCGTACGCGACGGACAGCCGCCCGGCCATGGACTGCTCGGCGACGTGGACGATCGCGGCGGCCCGCTGCTCGGGAGTCAGCTCGTTGTTGGTGTATCCGAGCAGCCGCAACGACTTGCCGCGCAGCGTGGAGGAGTCGATCGGGCAGGTCTCGTCGGCCGAGGAGCCGAGGTTGACCAGCCGTCCCCCCGGCCGCAGGGCGCGGGCGGCTGCAGCGGCGGGCGCGCCGAACAGCGGGTCGAGCACCAGGTCGGCGGGGCCGTCGCAGGCCTCGGCGAAGCGGGCCGTCAAGGCGGCCACGTCGTCGGTGTCGAGCGCCACCACGGCGTCCGCGCCCGCCTTCCGGGCGCGTTCCCGCGCGGCGGGGGAGCGGGCGCCCGCGACGACCCTGCGGGCCCCGGCGACGCGCGCGAGCTGCACGGCGGCCTGCCCGACGACGCCGCCCGCCCCGAGCACCACCACCTGCTCGCCGGGGGCGAGCTCACCGCGCCACGTCAGCGCCATGTGCGCGGCGACGGCGGAAAGCCCGAGCGCGGCGACCGCGATCGGGTCGGCTCCCGCGGGCAGCTCGACGAGATCGCGCGGGTGCACCGCCGCCACCTGGGCCATGCTGCCGTCGCCGGGGGCCATCCCGGCCGAGGTCGCGAACCACACCGGCCGCCCGTCCGCGACGCCGGCCCCCTGCACCCCCGGCACGTACGGCGTGCCGGGCCTGCCGAAGTAGGACGTGCCGCTCGCGCAGAGCAGGTCGAGCGGCGTGATGGGCGCGGCGCCGACCTCGACCAGGGTCTCGCCGGGCCCGGCGACGGGCACGGGCAGGTCGGCCACCAGCGGCGGCCTGCCCGGTTCCACGATCTGCGCTGCGCGCATCCCCATCCCTCCTCGGCCTTGAGCGTCGTCCGGTCCCGGGTGTCGCTCGCCTGCTGAAACCCGGTGTGTCATCCCGGGGACCGATAAGGCGCACCGTCCTGCGGGGTCACGTGTCGCCGGGCATCGCCGTGGCTCGCGGTGTCGCGTGCCTACCGTACCTCTCGGGCGTGGCCGTTCGGCCTGCCGTGTCACGACACGCGACCCCGCTGGGCCCGCCGGGTGCGTCGCGGCGAGGGCCGCCGGGCTTGCCCCGCACGGCGTGCCCGGCCCCTCGCCGCCCCCGGCCCGCCTGCCGTCGCGGGCGGGTCAGGTCGTCAGGTCGCGATGTCGGGGTACGGCAGCGTCGCGTGGGCCAGCCGCCGGGCGTACTCGGTCTGGAAGCCCAGCGGCTCGTAGTCGCGCTCGAACATCGCGATGAACAGCGTGAGCGTGAGGAACGGGTGCGCGCCCAGCTCGAACAGCTTCGGATAGTCGTGCGCGGCCAGGGCCTCGCGCTCGACGTCGTCGAACCGCAGCCAGGTGGACGCTTCGCCGCCGTGACAGCTCAGCAGCTTGTTGGCGCACTCGGCCTCCCACCACTCCACCGTGCCGCGGGGGTCCTCGCGGTAGCGCTCGACCAGTTCCGGATCGCGGTCGACGGTGAACAGGAACTTGTTCATCAGGTACTTGCTCACGCCACGCCTCCGTTGGGGTACCAGGTGAAGTAGGCCTCCATCGTGTGGAACAGGTCGTAGGTGTCGACGTAGTCGGCCTTGGCCCCTTCACCGGCCACGCCCATCATCAGCATGAAGTCCATGAAGCCGTGGGTGGCGTTGCCGGGCAGGTGGAGGCTTTCGAGCGTGACCTCCGACAGGCAGCCCTCGATGTCGCCCGAGGAGATCCACTCGACGGCCTTGCGGTCGAACTCGGGGTCCGGCCCGTGCGGGCCGAACTGGCGCGGCCCGCCGAGCTCCAGCGACAGGTGCCCGGTGCCGATCACCGCCACCCGCTTGTCGGACGGCCACGACTCCACCAGCTCGCGGATCGTACGGCCGAGCTGCACGAACCGCTTCGGCTGCGGCAGCGGCGGGGCGAAGATGTTGGTGTAGATCGGCACGATCGGCAGGTCGTTCTGCGGCCGGAGCGTGATGATCGGGCAGGTGATCGAGTGGTCGATCCGCAGCTCGTTGGAGAAGGCGAGGTCGAACCCCGCGTCCAGGCCCTCCCGCAGGATGTACGCCGACAGGTCCTCCTGGCCGGTGAAGAACATGCGCGGCAGGCCGAACTCGCGTTCCTCGTTGTACCAGTTCGCGTCGTAGAACGGCGCCTTGCCGACGAGGAACTGCGGCATGTTGTCGAGCCAGAGCTGGTGGAAGTGGTCCGAGCCGACCATGACCAGCACGTCGGGCCGCGCCTTGGTCAGCGTCTCCCGGAACGCCTCGACCTTGCGCACCCACTCGTCGGCGAACGGCGGGCGGTCCTCGCCGGTGGCCGTGCTGGCGCGGTAGTAGAACGGATGGTGGGTGGACGCGATCACCGCGACCAGTTCAGCCATGCGAACCTCCAGGGGCGTCAGGGGGTGTAGGGCTCGGGGTCGACGGGCCTGTTGTTGAGGTCGACCGACAGGAAGATCTCGTTGGCCACCGGGCGGCGCAGCTCTTCGGCGAGTTGCCCGATCAGGCCGGCCGTACGGGCGAGCAGGGCGAAGCCGCGCAGCAGCTCCAGCGGCAGGCCGAGGTCGGCCAGCGCGGCGCCGCAGACGCCCGCGCCGTTGAGCGGGAGCGTCTTGCCCAGCACCTGGGGGTGCACGCGGCCGATCGCGGCGAACAGCGACAGGTGCGGCCCGAACAGGCCCTCCTCGGCGGCGATCTCCATGAGCCGGGGGGTGCGGGGGTCGCCCTCCTTGTGCACGTGGTGGCCGAGGCCGGGGATGAACCGCCGCGCCCGCCGCCGGTCCCGTACGGTCTCCAGGGCCAGGGCGTCCCAGCCGGCGTCGTCGGCCGGCAGCGGGCCCTCGTGCGCGGCCAGCACCTCGTGCAGGAAACGGCCGCTGTCCTCGGTCACGCCGAGGAAGCGCGAGCCGCCGCCGAGCAGCCCGGCCGCGAGCGCGCCCTGGATCGAGTCGGGCGCGGACAGGTACGTCAGCCGGGTCACGATCGCGGTCGGGGTGAACCCGTGGTCGGCCAGCGCGGCGAGCACCGCCTCGAACACGCGGGTCTCGCCCGGGGTGGGCCGCCGCTGGGCGGCGAGCCAGAACGCCAGCTCGCCGAACCCGACCTTCCCCATCACGTCCTCGGCGAGGTCGCGGCCGAGCAAGGTGATCGACTTCGGCGACGACGCCCCCAGCGCCGTCGGGTACGACGGCCGCTCGATCATCTCCGGGCGGTCAGACATCGTCGTCCTCCTCCCGGGACAGCCACGTGCGCAGCTCGTCCCCGTGCTCGTCCAGTTCGGGCGGCGGAAGCCGATAGGTGACGGGGGTCGCGGAAAACCGGATCGGGTGGCGGGTGGTCGGCACCGCGCGGTCGCCCTCGCCCACCTCCACGATGGGGTCGAGCCCGAAGCGCTCGGCCATCGCGAAACCCCCGTCGATGGTGTTGATCGGCCCGCACGGCACCCCCGCCGCGACCAGCAGGTCGAACCACTCCAGCGCGCCGCGCGTGGCGAGCCGTTCGACCAGGATCGGCCGCAGCTCCTCCCGCCGCGCCGTACGGTCGGCCATGCGCGCGAAGCGCGGGTCGTCGGCGACCTCCGGGATGCCGAGCACCTGGCACAGCTTGCGGAACTGCCCGTCGTTGCCGGCCGCCACGATGAGGTCGTTGTCGGCGGTGGGCAGCGGCTCGTAGGGGAACACGCTCGGGTGGGCGTTGCCCATGCGGTAGGGGACGACGCCGCCGGCGACGTACGCGGAGCTGTGGTTGACCAGGCCGGTCAGCGCCGAGGACAGCAGGTTGACCTCGACGTGCTGGCCCTGCCCGGTCTTGTCGCGGTGGCGCAGAGCGGCGAGGATGCCGATGACGGCGTGGTTGCCCGCCATCACGTCGAAGACCGAGATCCCCGCGCGGTACGGCGGCCCGTCGGGGTCGCCGGTGAGGCTCATCAGCCCCGAAATGGCCTGCACCATCAGGTCGTAGCCGGGCACGTCGCGGCCCGCGCCGGAGCCGAACCCGCTGATCGAGGCGTACACCACGCCGGGGTTGGCCGCGCTCACCGCGGCGTAGTCGAGCCCGAACTTGGCGAGCCCGCCCGGCTTGAAGTTCTCCACCAGCACGTCGGCGCGGCGGGCCAGCTCCCGGGCCACCCGGGCGTCCTCCTCGTCCCGCAGGTCGAGCGCGATCGAGCGCTTGCCCCGGTTGACTCCCAGGTAGTACGTCGACACGTCGCCGCGTACGGGCGGCATCCAGGTGCGGGTGTCGTCTCCCTTGGGCCCTTCGACCTTGACGACCTCGGCGCCCATGTCGGCCAGCAGCATCGTGGCGTACGGCCCGGCCAGGACCCGCGAGAAGTCGGCCACCAGCACGCCTGACAGCGGCCCGCCTCCGCGATCGGGCGCGGTGTCGTCTGTCATCCGGCTCCCCTTCCCTGCTGTAACAGCATGTCCGCTCAACGGACATCGGTCCGTGTAGTGATTCTGACACAGGCGGCCGCTCTGGCAAATGCCCAACGTGTGCTTCGTCACAGGATTAGGCGAGAAATCGATGGTTGACAGTGGGGGCGGCGCTGGGGAAAGTAACAGCGTAAGCAGATGTGACCGTACAGCGGACAATTGTTCGGAGATGGTTCGGGCGCTTCGGCCAGTGCGAGGGAGAGGAAGCCGAGCCGGGCACGATGCCGAACCCGGGAACAGGCCGCGCGTGTGCGAGGCGAGGCGGACTCGACCGTGTGGACAGGAGAGGAAGCCGAGCCGGGCACGATGCCGAACCCGGGAACAGGCCGCGCGTGTGCGAGGCGAGGCGGACTCGACCATGTGGACGGGTGACTCGACCGTGGGACAGGTGAGGAGTTCGACGATGAACGAGCCGACCGATCTCGGGCAGGACCGGCCCGTGCTGCTGCGCGGCGGCACGGTGCTGCCGATGGACGACGGGCACAGCGTGCTGCCCCGCACCGATGTGCTCGTCGTGGGCGACCGGATCGCGGAGGTGGGGCCGGATCTGTCCGCGCCGGACGGCGCCGTCGTCGTCGACGCCACCGACGGCATCGTCATGCCCGGCATGATCGACACCCACCGGCACATGTGGCAGACGGCGATGCGCGGCTACGGCGCGGACTGGACGCTGACGCAATATTTCGTCTGGTATTACCTCGAGTACGGCAAGCTGTGGCGGCCCGAGGACGTGTACGCGGGCAACCTGCTGGCCGCGATCGAGGCGATCGACGCCGGCGTCACCACGGTCGTGGACTGGTCGCACGGGCTGCGGACCGTCGACCACGCCGACGCGGCCGTCGACGCCCTGCAGGCGGTGCCGGGCCGGTTCGTGCTGGCCTACGGCAACATCCAGGCGCCGCCCGCCGAGTGGACGGGCTCGCCGGAGTTCCGCGACTTCGTCCGCCGCCGCATCACCGGCGACGACATGCTGGGCTTCCAGCTCGCCTTCGACGTCACCGGCGACCCGGCGTTCCCCGAGAAGCCGGCCTTCGAGGTGGCCCGCGACCTCGGCGTCCCCGTCACGACCCACGCGGGGGTGTGGGGCGCGACCGGCGACGACGGCATCCGGCTCATGTACGAGCACGGCTTCATGACACCCGAGACGGTGTACGTGCACGCCGCCTCGCTGTCGGCGGACTCCTACCATCGCATCGCGGCCACCGGCGGCTCGATCTCGGTCTCGACGGAGAGCGAGCAGAGCGCGGGGCAGGGCTACCCGCCCACCTGGGCCATCCGGGCGCACGACATTCCGGTCTCGCTGTCGATGGACACCAGCGTCTGGTGGAGCGGCGACCTGTTCTCGGCGATGCGCGCCACGCTCGGCGCCGACCGTTCCCGCGAGCACCTGGAGGCGCAGGCCAAGGGGGAGACGGTCACCCACAGCAGCCTGCGTGCCGACCAGGTGGTGGACTGGGCGACCCGCGGCGGGGCCCGCGCCATCGGCCGCGACCACGACCTCGGCAGGATCGAGGCGGGCCGGAAGGCCGACATCGTGCTCATCAAGAACGACGCGTCGCCCGTGTCGTTCCCGCTGCTCAACCCGTACGGGCACGTGGTGTTCCAGGCGCAGCGCGGGGACGTGCACACGGTGCTCGTGAACGGCCGCATCGTGAAGCACGAGCACCGGCTGGTCGGTGTGGACCTCGCCGCGGCCCGCCGCGCGGTGGAGCGGACCGTCGAATATCTGCGTTCGACGCTGGGCGAGGAGGCATGGCAGAAGGGGATGAACCCCGACATCCCCGAGACGAAGATCCTCGACAACCCCTACACGTACACCGACTACCGCAGCGCGGCGACCCACAGTCGCTGACCTGGTACGCGTCGCGACCGTGGTTTGGGAATCCCCGGGGAATTCATGATCGTCTGAGCCTTTTTGCGAGATTTCGCGGCCGGTGGGACTAGGGTGGTCAGCCACCCGCGGAAGCCGAGGAGGTTTCCCCCGAAACGACCGCTGGGAGTTGTCTCACATGCACGGGCACGTCCCCTCGCAGATGAGCCAGGATGATCGGTTCCGGCAGGAAGTGCTCTCCAGCTCGCCGGAGCGGCCCACAACAGGAAAGAACAGAAAGCCCCTCGTCTTCGCCGCCGTGGCCCTGGTCGCCGTACTGGCCGCCGGGGGAGCGGGGTACGCGCTGCGCGGCGGCACGGGCCCCGCGACCCCGCCCCCGGCGGGCGGCGCGCAGCAGTCCGCCGCGCCCGCCCGGGACGGCGGTTCCACCGGTTCCGGTGCCGACGCGCAGGGTGGAGACAACTCGCAGGACTCGGCGAAGCAAGGCCCGGAGGACCAGGGCCCGGCCGACCAGGACGCGGGCGGGTCCGGCGCGGGCAAGGCCGGTGGGGACGGTTCCGGTGGAGCGCAGGCGCCCACCGGGGGCGGCGCGGACACCGCCTCCGGGTCCTCCGGCGGCGGCTCCTCCGGCGGCAAGGGCGCCGGTGCGGCCAAGGCCGGGTCCGGATCGTCGAGCAAGGCGGGCGGGGCCTCGAAGGGCGGCGCGAGTCAGGACCAGGGTGGGGAGTTCGCCGACGGCGCCCCCGGCCTGATCCCCGGCGCCTGCGCCGACTCCGGCTGCTGACCACCCCGGCAGTCCCGCGCCTTCGGCTGCTGGTTACGGGGAGATTGTGTCGCTTTCGCCCGGCGGCTTCAGGGGGCTTGCCCGCCTCGGCCGCTGACCTACCGCCGGCTGCCGCGCGTTCGCGGGGGCAGGCGGGCACGCGCCTGCGGCTTTCCGCGGGTCCCGGTGTCTCGCGGGCGGTCGGGCCGCCGAACCGATACGGCCGCCCGACCGGTCACGGAGCTCGGGCCTGGTGAGGGGTCAGGAGGGGTCGGGCCAGCCGAGGGGGAAGGCGATGGAGTCGGTCGGCTCGCCCGCCGCGTCGCTGAACTCCCGCATCGCGACGATGAGGGCCCGCCGCTGCGACGCGGGCATCCGCGTGAGGATCGCGCTGATCTCCTTCTTGCGACGGGCGGTGACCTCGTCCACGATCCGCCGTCCGTTGCCGGTCAGCCGCAGCAGCGTCTCGCGCCGGTTGTGCGGATTCACCTCGCGCTGCAGCAGTCCGGCGACGGCGAGGCGGTCGGCCATGCGCATGGCGGTCGACGGATTCACGCCCAGTTTCTCGGCCAGCGTCACAAGCTTGGTCTCGCCCTGCCCGACCACCAGCAACATGCGGAACTGCGGCACGGTGACCTTGTCCTCTGCCGCGGCCAGCGACCGCGCGGAGATCGCGACGAGCACGCGCGAAGCGGTGATCACGGCGGCGGTGACCGCCTCCAGATCGTCGCCGGTGGGCTCCTCGTCCGGTTCCTTTGCCATAGGCACCGTTTTTACACGATCGCCCGCATTCTCATGACATTGCACAGTTCACAGACGATCACCGCCTGTGCATCCAGCCGCCCGATGGCGGCGCGGACAAGCGCCCCGCCGGCTGCCGGGCGAACGTTCAGCCGAGGGCGGCGAGCAGCTCGTCGCACGCGTGTGCGCATCGGCGGCACGTCTCGGCGCAGACGCGGCAGTGCTCGTGCATGTGGGCGTGCAGGGCGCACTCGTCGCTGCAACTGCGGCAGGCCTGCGCGCACGCCTCCAGCTGGGCCCGCGTCAGGTTCGCGTCGTAGCCGGTGTGCCGGGACAGCACCCGGCCCGTCGTCGCGCAGATGTCGGCGCAGTCGAGGTCGGTGCGGATGCAGCGGACGAGTTCCGCCACGGCGTGCTCGCTGAGGCAGGCGTCCGCGCACGCCGTACACGTCTGGGCGCAGTCGAAGCAGGCCTCGATGCACTTCGCGAGCACCTGCCTGTCCACACCACCGAGGTCGGCGGGATAGGTGTCCAGCATCGCTGCGGCGTGTCCCATCTCATCGCTCCTTCCGATCTCGGGCGGGGTCTTCGGCGAAACCCCCGCAAGTCGGGTCGGATCATGAGCCTTCGCCGCCCGGCGGCATTTCGATCACGCTCATGGCGGGCCGGAAAGCTCGTTCGGGCTATACCCGATGGAACGGAAGTAAACGGAACGATCCCGTGTGCTGATCGTCTCCTGGGGTAGTCGTGCGAGCACGGAGGATCAGGAGGAACTCATGGGCTGGGGCCACCGAAAAGCGGTGAAAGTAGGACCGTTCAGGATCACCCTCTCGCGTAGTGGTGTCGGGCACAGCTTCGGCGGACGCGCCGTCCGCGTGACGAAGACGGCGGACGGGCGCCGCACGCTCACTGTGAATCTGCCCGGCGGCTTCCACTGGAAGAAGACGCTCCGCTGAGCCGCAAGCCGGGAGGAGACGTTCGGGTGAGGGGCAGGAGCCCGGCATGGCGGGTGTGACCGTCGCACACGTTCGCGTGCTCGGTTTCCGGTCGCCAACCTGTCTGGGCGGTGCGCGGCGCCCCGGGCGGGTGCTCGCGTCCGGGGTCACTTCAGCGGGTCGTGGCCCCAGTTCATCAGTGAGTACCGCCAGCGGGTCTCCCGCACGTCCCCGGAGGGACGCTGAGCGAGGTGCCGGTGGACATAGCCGACGACCTTGCGCATGTGCGCATAGTCTTCGTCGTCCAGGTCGTCCTTGCGCTTGCGGAGGATGGCCACGATGTGCCGGCCGGACTCGTGACCGGTGGACTCGCCGCCGCCCGACTTGTCGCCGACCTCCTTCGACCGCTGCTCGCCCAGCCAGCGCTCCAGTTCGGCCGCGGACATGTTGACCGCCTCGCCGAACTCGGCCGCGGTCTGTCTCCTGTCGGTGGTCACGTCACTCCTTCGGGTGCAGAGCCGACGGCTTGTGCACCGCCGTTCCCCCGCTTTTCTCGCTGCGTACGAGGAACTGCGGGTCCTCCGGTGACGCGGCCACGGTGCGGCCCGCCTCCTCCGTGCGCTCGGTGATCTTCTTCTCGACCTTGCCGGCCGCCTCGCCGCCGTGGCTCTTCCAGGTGACCTCGTCGCCCACCGACGGCTCTTCCTTCTTCTTCGCCTTGCCCATAGGCCCGGCCCTACCCGAGGAAACGCGCTGCCCTACCGGCAAACCACCGGCATGGCCATCCGCACGGCAAAATTCCGGTACGACGCATGCGCGGGGCCCGGAGCTGTCTGTGGAATCTCCGCCCTGTTGCCTCCGCGAGGGGATTATCCGGACTCACTCCCGCGTATGTGCCGAGCATGGGACGAACCGTGCGGCTGACCGCGACCGTCACGCCGGAGGATGGTGGCATGTACTGCGCACGGTGCGTCCAGGTCGAGATGGCCTCCGAGGGACACACCGTCGACGAGGCGCTCGATCGGCTCCGGAAGGCCCTGGAGCACTACTTCGAGCATCGCCCCCCGCCGAATCCTCCGACGCAACCGCCGATCGTGGTGCCGATCGAGGTCAGGTTGCCGGACTGAGCCGGGCGCGCACCTCGCAGGAGATCACGCAGATCCAGGCGACGCTCATGCCGGCCGGCAGCCCGCCGAAGACGCCCGGCAGCGTGCCGGAGGGCACGACGTTCCACAGCACGGGCGCCCGCCGCCCATCGCGTCCTCCCGCACCATCGGCAGCACGCGTGTGCCCGAGCGGATGACCAGCCGTCACGTCCGGTGATCGTCGACGGGCGCGACTCCCCGCGTCCACACAAGCCGGCCCAGGGCGGGCCGGTCGGACGTGACGGCCGTACTACCTCGGCGTACTGAGGCCGCTTGCGGGCGCGATGGGATCTTTGCGGGTGAAGCGCCCGATCATCATGCTTGACCGGACATTGGTCGTCGGATGCGTGATCACTCCCCGGTGCGGCGCTTACCGTCGTGCTCGTACCATCCATGACCTCGGGGGAGTCTCATGCCTCTCTGTACAGCCGCCGTACTGGCCGCCACCATGCTGTCCGGGCCGGCCGCCGTGCCGCCGGACCCGGCCCCGCCCGGGACGAGGGCAACCACGAACGCGGACAAGGCCGCGTCGCCGTCCTCGGGGCGGGCACCTTACGCGACGCTGCCCGGCATGGCATCGCAGGCGGGGGAGTTTCCGTTCACCCTCCCCCAGACGCCGCCATGGATGACTCCCGGCGGGATGGACGACAGCCGCGACGGCAGCGCCGCAAAGGTGAGCGCGACCGGAACCTCCGGGACGTACGGCCTGCCGGGCGCGGACACCGGAAAGCCCGAGGGGACGACGGGCGGCACGGCGAACGAGACCAGGTATGTCCCGGTGATCGATCCGAAGACGCGCGACGTCTTCATCCAGCCCGTTTTCGCCCCCGGTGCGTCCGGAGAGGTGCTGCAGCCGTTCACCTTCCGCCCGCTGCAGGGGATCCAGTCGGCCAGGTCCTATCCGTCCAGGGCGGAGCGGCGGACCCCGCAGCAGAAGGAGGCGCGCCAGAAGGCGATCGCCCGGCACGGCGCGCATCCGCGGTCACGCGGCTGATGAGCTCGCCCCGGACGGCCCGATTGGAAGAGCGCCCGTGTGACCGGCCCGTCTGAACGGCCCGCCACACCCGCCCTGAGCCGGTGTGGCGGGCTCTTCCGGTGCCGCCGTCCGCAGGGGTCGCATGGCGCGGGGGTCGTGCGGGTGGCACGCCCGGCACCGCGTCCGGTCCGAGGACCGATCGGTGCGTCCGTTCCGCGTCTCATCGCGCACTGACCCGCCACCCAGCAACGACCTTTCCACTTACTAAGGAAGCACGATCATGAATACCCGTCTGCTCGCCCTTGCCGCCCTGACCGCGGCGCTTTCGATGTCCGCGGCATGCGGCAGCCAGGGTGGCGGCAATCCCGCGGCTCCGGTCGCGGCCAACGAGACCGCCACGGAGATGCCCAGTGAAACCCCCAGCCCCGAGGCGAGTGAGACCGTCTCGGCGAGCCCGTCGCCGTCGGTGTCCGGATCGCCCGTCGGGGCGGGCTGCTCCTCCCTCCCGGTCTCGGGCAAGGGCAGCCCCGCCGAGCTGGCCAAGGTGCCGGTCGGCACCGCGATCTCCGACATCCCGTCGCTGTCCACGCTGGCGAGCGTGGTGAAGAAGGCCGGGCTGGTCGAGACGCTGAACTCCGCCAAGGACATCACGGTGTTCGCGCCGACCAACGACGCGTTCGGCAAGATCCCGAAGAACCAGCTCGACCAGCTCATGTCGAACCGTAAGTCGCTCAGGGGGCTGCTGGCCTACCACGTGGTCAAGGGACGCAAGACGCCCGCGGACATGCGCGGCAAGCTGGCCACCCTGGAGGGCCGCAAGCTCGACGTCTCGGGCTCCGACTCCAGCCTGAAGGTCAACGACGCCGCGGTCACCTGCGGGAACATCGCGACGAGCAACGCCACCATCTATCAGGTCGACAAGGTCCTCACGCCGAGGTAACCGCCGCCGCCCTGCCGACAGCCTTCACGGGGGTGAGCCGTTCACGGCTCGCCCCCGTTCCGTTTGCGGCGGGAAGTTCTGGTTGTGGTGGTGGTACGTGTGTATCCCGGCCGGCCCGGTTGTCTCCGGGCAATTCGCACAGGAATTCACGCTTATTTCTCCTTTTTCGGGCACTGGCTCCTTTGGATCGGCCGGTGGTGTTTCTGAATTCGGCGAGCGGGAGTGACCTGGGCGCTATTGCCCTGAAGCGGCCGATCCTCTTATTTGACCGGACACTAGGCGTCGGCTCCGTGATGGCCCGGCATCGTGCGCATACCTTCGTTCTTGTACTGTCCATCGGATTTCGGGGGAAATTCTCATGCCTCTTTGCACTGCCGTACTCGCCGCGGCTCTCCTGTCGGGTCCCGCGCCGGCGGACCCGGCTCCGCTGTCGGCCAAGGAGCCGATGTCGCCCGGCAAGCAAATCGCCGCGCTGGCCATGAACCACCCGGAGGAGCCCGACTTCGTCGCGTCCAAGGCCCTGGACATTCTGGACAAGGGCGCGAAGGTCGGCCCGTTCATGTCGGCGGACGAGTCGGACAGCCGGGCCAACGGCCCGATGGCGAGCGGCCAGAGCCCCAAGGGCCCGGCGGCCGGCAAGCAGGCGCCCGGCGGCGACACCGCAGGGAAGCAGGCGCCGGGCGGCGACACGGCCGGCGAGCGGAAGGCCGGCACGCAGCCGGCCGGAGGCCCCTCGGGCGGCAACCCGCTGGCCGGCCTCCCGGTGATCGGCGGCATGGGCGGCCCGGTGAACAAGAACCAGGAGAGCGGCTCGCAGCCGTCGAACGGCTCCATGTTCACGATGCCCGCCACCGGCAAGAACAACAGCCAGCGCTCGCCGCAGGACGTCTACCTGCACCCCTCGTCCAACCAGCCGACGTACACCAAGCTGTCCGGCAACGACTTCGCCGGTTCGCCGTCGATCCGCCGGACGAAGGACGACGACGAGCACGCCGGCGCCTGGGTGCGCCACATGCAGGGCTGGGGCATGCCGAAGGCCGAGAAGGCGAAGCCCGCCGCCAAGGCCAAGCCGAAGGCTCAGCCCAAGGCCCAGCCCAAGGCCCAGCCCAAGGCGCAGCCGAAGTCGGCCGACGACTTCTGGAACATCCCGGGCTGGGAATGATCAGCCCCGCCGCGACGAGGTGACGCGGTGGCACGACCGAGGGGTGGGCCGGAACCGGCTCGCCCCTCATCCCTGCGTACGGGCTTCGGCGGCCTGCCGCAATTCGACGACCTCGACCAGGTCGGCGAGATCGACATGGGCCGCCACCTCCGCGACCGAGCCGCAGTAGCCGACGTGGTAGCCCAGGTGCCGTACGCGCAGCAGCGGGCGGCCCTCGATGACGACCGGGTCCACCTCGTGCCCGTCCGAGCTCACCCATCTGCGCATGCCGGAAGGGTAGGGAATTTCAGGTCATCGGCGAGTAAAAGCCCGCTCAAGTCGCGTAAGCGTACAGAGTTGGCGAAAGCCGGCTCGATCTCCGGGTATGGGGGCAACCGTCGAGACCGAGGGACCGGGCCGGGGTGATCGGCATGACGAGCGGGTGGACGTTCGAGGGACAGCCCAACGCCATCGGCGGGGGCGCCATGACACTCGTGGCCGGCGGATCGTTCTGCGTGTCGGCCCGCAACGGCGACATCCTGCCCGGCTCGGCCCAGGGGATCTACTACGCCGACACCCGGCTGCTGTCCCAGTGGGAGCTGCGCGTCGACGACGGCGCGATCGAGGAGCTCCAGGTCGTCACCGGTGAGCCGCACCACGCGACGTTCATCGGCCGGGCGGCGCCGCGGCCTGGCCAGGCCGAGAGCACGCTGCTCGTCGTGCGCGACCGGTACGTCGGCGGCGGGCTGTCGGAGGACCTCACCATCCGCAACATGTCCCACGAGCCGGCCGGATGCATGGTGACCCTGCACATCGGCTCCGACGTGTGCGACCTGTTCGAGGTGAAAACCCATCGGGTGCACTGGGTGGCCGACGTGACGACCGTGGCGGAGGAACGGTCGCTGCGCATGTTCTCGGTCAGCAAGGCCCGGGGAGCACGGGTGGTCGCGGAGGCCGACGGCACCCCGGTGCTGCCCGTCGTCAACCCGCGCCTGATCATCTTCCGCGTGGTGGTGCCGCCGCGCGGCGAGTGGACGGCCGGGGTGCGGGTCAATCCGATCATCGACGGGGTCGAGACCGAGCCGTGGTACTCGGAGAAACGGCTGTCACCCGCGCTGGCGCGGCGCGCCGGGCAACTGTTCGAGTGGAACAAACAGCTCCCCACGGTGACGACGGCCAACTCCTCCCTGGCGGGGATCCTCCGCCAGTCTCACAACGACCTCAGCGCGCTGCGGCTGTTCGATCCCGAGCATCCCGAGCTGCCGCCCTCCATCGCGGCCGGGGCGCCGTGGTTCATGACGCTGTTCGGCCGCGACTCGCTGCTCACCTCGTGGTTCGCCCTGCTGCTCGACCCCAATCTCGCGTACGGCACGCTGCGCAGGCTGGCCGATCTCCAGGGCGCCAAGACCGACCCGCTGAGCGAGGAGGAGCCCGGGAAGATCATGCACGAGCTGAGGTACGGGGCCCGGCAGGACGACACCACCCCCGGCGGGCACGCCTACTACGGCTCGGTGGACGCCAGCCCGCTGTTCGTCATCGTCCTCGGCGAGCTGCGCCGGTGGGGCCTGCACCGCGAGGCGGTGGAGCGGCTTCTCCCCAACGCCGACGCCGCGCTCGACTGGATCGAGCGGTACGGCATCCGCGACGGCTTCCTGTGGTATCAGCGGAAGACCGACCAGGGGCTGCTCAACCAGGGCTGGAAGGACTCCTTCGACGGCATCAACTTCGCCGACGGCACGCTCGCCCGCTCGCCCATCGCCCTCGCCGAGGCGCAGGGGTACGTCTACGCCGCCTACATCGCCCGCCACTACTTCGCCCAGGAGGCGGGCGACAAGGAGACCGAGCGGCGTTACCGGGACCGCGCCGCCGAGCTGCGCGCCCGGTTCAACGAGCGGTTCTGGCTGCCCGATCGCGGCTACTTCGCCGTCGGGCTCGACCACGAGGGCCGCCCGATCGACGCCCTCGCCTCCAACATGGGGCACTGCCTGTGGTCGGGCATCGTCGACCGGGACAAGGCCCCGGCCGTGGCCGCGCACCTGATGTCGCCCCGGATGTTCACCGGCTTCGGCGTACGCACCCTCGCCTCGGACATGGGCGCCTACAACCCGATGAGCTACCACAACGGCTCCGTCTGGCCGCACGACAGCGCACTGGTCGCCTCCGGGCTCATGCGCTACGGCTTCGTGGAGGAGGCTCAGCGCATCGCCCTCGGGCTGCTCGACGCCGCCCGCGCCTTCGGCGACCGGCTGCCGGAGCTCTTCTGCGGGTTCGACCGGGCAGAGTTCAGCGCGCCGGTGCCGTACCCGACCTCGTGCTCCCCGCAGGCGTGGGCCTCGGCCACCCCGGTCCAGCTCGTACGGCTCCTGCTGCGCATCGACCCGTGGGTGCCGCACGGCAAGGTGTGGATCGCGCCGGCGCTGCCCCCGGGGTTCGGGAACCTGCGCATCTCCAAGCTGCCGCTCGCGGGCGCGCGGATCGATCTCAGGGCCCGGCCGGGCAGCGGCACGGTGCACGTGAGCGGCCTGCCCGAGGATGTCCGTCTCATCCAGGAGCCACGCCCGCCGGCGAAGACCGGCGCCCACGCCTGACTCTTCCCGGCCGCCCGCGAAGAGGAAGGCCATAGACGGCCGGTCCCCGTGCCCGGTGGCGCGCTCATGCCGGGCTCATGCCGCGCTCAGGCGAGCCCGAGCCGCGCCCCCGCAGCTCTGGGCTTCGGTCTGTGCCGCGCCGGGAGGCCGGGCCGTGCCCGGTTTGTCGGATTTGACCCGGGGTATGGCAAGGGGTTCAGCCGGGGTGCGGCCGGAGAGGAGCGGTCGTCATGAGCGAGGTCGAACTCAGCGTGCGGATACCGATCGGCGAGGTCGTGCTCGACGCGGACGTGGCGGTCCCCCGGCAGGCCCGGGGAGCGGTGGTGTTCGCCCACGGCAGCGGCAGCGGCAGGCACAGCCCCCGCAACCGGTACGTCGCCAGGGAACTGCAGCGGGCCGGACTGGCCACGGTCCTGGCCGACCTGCTCACCGTGGAGGAAGAGCGCGTCGACGCGGTCACCGGCCACCTGCGCTTCGACATCGGCCTGCTCGCCGACCGGGTGGGCGCGCTGGCCGACCGGCTGCCCGAGGACGAGGCGATCGGCGGTCTGCCCATCGGCCTGTTCGGCGCGAGCACGGGCGCCGCCGCCGCGCTCGTCGCCGCGGCCACACGGCCCGCCGGTGTCAGGGCAGTGGTGTCCAGGGGCGGCAGGCCCGACCTCGCGGGGAGCGCACTCCGCTCGGTGCGCCAGCCGACGCTGCTGATCGTGGGGGAGCGCGACTCCATCGTCCTCGACCTCAACAGGGAGGCGATGCGGCAGATGACCGCGCCGGTCCGCCTGGAGATCGTGCCCCGCGCCACCCACCTGTTCGAGGAGCCGGGCTGCCTGGAGGCCGTGGCGCGGCTCGCCCGCGACTGGTTCCTGCACCACCTGAAGGGGGGACCGGCCCCCGCCTGAGCTGCCCCGCTACGATCTGATCTCATGGAACAGCGCGTGTTGGGCAGAACGGGCAAGCAGGTCGGCGTCGTCGGGCTGGGGGCGTGGCAGCTCGGCGCCGACTGGGGCGAGGTTAGCGAAGCCGACGCGCTGGCCACACTCGACGCCGCCGTCGACGCCGGGGTCAACTTCATCGACACGGCCGACGTGTACGGCGACGGCCGCAGCGAAAAGATCATCGGCAAGCTGCTCAAGAGGCGGTCCGGCCTGACCGTGGCCACGAAGATGGGCCGCAGGGTGCAGCAGACGCCCGACGTCTACACGCTGGGCAACTTCCGCGCCTGGACCGACCGCTCCCGCGCCAACCTGGGCGTCGACACGCTCGACCTGGTGCAGCTCCACTGCCCGCCGAGCGCCGTCTTCGAGACCGACGAGGTCTTCGACGCGCTCGACACGCTGGTCGCCGAGGGCCGCGTCGCCGCGTACGGCGTGAGCGTGGAGACGGTGGCCGAGGCGCTGACCGCGATCGCGCGGCCCGGCGTGGCCACCGTGCAGATCATCCTCAACGCCTTCCGGCTGAAGCCGCTGGAGGAGGTCCTGCCCGCCGCCGAGAAGGCCGGCGTCGGCATCATCGCCCGGGTGCCGCTGGCGAGCGGCCTGCTGTCGGGCAAGTACGGACCGCAGACGGTCTTCGCCGAGGACGACCACCGCAACTTCAACCGCCAGGGTGAGGCGTTCGACGTCGGTGAGACCTTCTCCGGCGTCGAGTACGGCGTGGGCCTCCAGGCGGTCGAGCGGCTGCGTGGTCTCGTGCCCGAGGGCATGACGATGGCGCAGTTCGCGCTGCGCTGGGTCATCGACCAGGCCGGGGTCAGCGTCGTGATCCCCGGCGCCCGCAATCCCCGGCAGGCCGAGGCCAACGTGACGGCGGCGCAGTTCCCGCCGCTGCCGGCCGAGATCCACGATGCGGTCCGCGAGGTCTATGACGACTTGATCCGCCCGCAGGTGCACCACCGCTGGTGACCCCGCCGGCGGGCGTCCCGCGGCCGGTGAGCCGCCTCGTGCGCGCCGAAGGCATCCGATCAGGGCGATCGGCTCGAATCACCCTGTGTGGAGACCTGGGACACCACCGGGAAACGGGCGGCCGAGGCTGAAGGCTCGGGATCGGCTCCGCGGTCGGCGCACGAGCCGGAGCCCCCAGCGAGGCGGGGCGGGCCGTCGCCCAGGTCGTCAGGGACGTCCTCACCGGGGTCGGCACGACCATCGTCACCCGGGCCGGAGCGGTCGAGGCTGTCTCGTGGGTCGTGGTCGGCGAGCGGGACGCCTGCGCACGGGCCACGGCTGGGCGCGGCCCGTGCGACCCGCAGGTTGCGCGAGGTTGTCGAGGCCCGGGCGCCCGTCGTGGCCAAGACGGCCGGATGGGCCAAGACGGCGGGTGTGGTGGCGCTGGGCGCGATGGTGTCCGCCCAGATCGCGACCGGGCTGCGGCCCCAGGACCTGCGCCTCACCACCATGGTCGTGGTCCTGCTCGCCTTCAGCGCCGTCGCCTTCGCCGCGGCGGCGTACGGCCCGGGCAGGGCGGCGGGCGCGTTCGCGGCGGCGGTGGCGGCGGGCTACGCGGCCGAGTGGATCGGCACGAGGACCGGCCTGCCCTTCGGCGACTACCGCTACACCGACGCCCTGTGGCCGCGACCCGGCGGTGTACCGCTGATCGTCGCCCTCGCCTGGGGCGGCATGGGCCTGGCCGCCCATGCCGTCGCCCGCCGCGTGGCGCCGCGCGCCCGGCTGGTGCCGATCCTCACCGGGGCCCTGGCGCTCACCGCGTGGGACCTGTTCCTCGACCCGCAGATGCTCCGGCTCGGCCTGTGGGTCTGGGCGGAGCCGGGGCCGTACCGCGGTGTGCCGCTCGGCAACTATGCCGGGTGGCTTCTGGTGTCTCTCCTGGTCATGGTGCTCCTCGACCGCGTCACGGGCCGCAGGCGGGACGTCCGGGCGGCGGGGGTCACCGGGCTGGTCGTCCTCTACACGGTCATGGCGGCGATGGAGACCGTCGGCTTCGCCGTGGTATTCCGGCCGCCCGATCCGTTCGTGGCCGCCGTGGGAGGGCTCGCGATGGGCGCGTTCGCCCTGCTCGCCTGGGGGCGCGCATGGCGGAGGTGATCGTGGTCGGGGGCGGCGTCGGCGGCATGGTGGCCGCCCTGCTGCTCGCCGGGGACGGGCACGCCGTGCGCCTCTACGAGCGGCTGCCCCGGCTCGGCGGCAAGCTGGCCGAGCACGGGCGGGACGGTTTCACATTCTCCATCGGCCCCTCGCTGCTCACGCTGCCCGACCTCTTCCTGGACCTCGGTGTCCCGCTCGACCTGCTCGAACTCGACGAGCTGTGCCGATACCGCTTCGCGGACGGCTCGGAGCTGCGGACCTACCGCGACCCGGAGCGTACGGCGGCGGAGGTGGACCGGCTCGCGCCGGGGGAGGGACGCCGCTGGCGGGCCTACCTCCACTGGGCCGAGCGCTGCCTGGACGCCTCGACGCGCACCTTCTTCGCGGGGCCGCTGTCGGAGCCCGTTGCCGAGCCGCCGATCCGATGGCGCGGATGCCGGCCCGGCGGGCCGGGAGGCAAGCACCCGAGCGGGGAACCGGGAAACCCCGGGCGGGATTGCCACGCGCCACGGCCCCGGCTGGGTGACCTGCTCGCGGTCGCACCCGGCCTCACCCTGCACGTGCTGGCGGGCCGGTTCTTCCGGGATGCCCGCCTGCGGCAGTACGCCGACCGCTACGCCACCTACGCCGGGTCGAACCCCTACCGGGCGCCCGCCGCCCTGGGATGCGTGCCCGCCATCGAGCACGGAGGCGGCGGCTGGTATGTGCGGGGCGGCCTGCCGCGTCTCGCCGACGCGCTCGCGGTGTCGCTCCGCGAGTCGGGCGTCGAGATCCACCTGGAGACCGAGGTCACCGAGATCGTCGCCGGTGTGGAGCGGGTCGGCGGCGTCCGTACGGCCCGGGGTGAGACGGTCCGGGCCGACATCGTGATCGTCAACGCCGACGCGGCCTGCCTGTACGGGCGGCTCCTGCCCGACCGCGCCCGATTGCGCCGCATCGCCCGGCTGGGCCTGTCGTCGTCCGCTTTCCTGCTGCTCGCCGCCGTGGAAGGGCGGACCGAGGGCATGCCGCACCACTCGGTCGTGTTCTCCGCCGACTACCGGCGCGAGTTCGGCGACATCTTCGACCGGCGGCGGCCACCGGAGGACCCCACGGTCTACATCGGCTGCCCGGCCGTGGCCGACCCCACGCAGGCTCCTCCCGGCGCGGAGAGCTGGAGCATGCTGGTGAACGTCCCCGCCGGGGATCCCGCGCGCTGGCCGATGCCGCCGGAGGCGTACGCGGAGCTCGTCCTCGACCGCCTGGCGAGCAGGGGTTACGACCTGTCCGGACGGCTGCGCTTCCTCGACCTGCTGACCCCGGCCGACCTCCGCGACCGGTACGGCGCGTGGGGCGGCGCGATCTACGGCGGCGCGTACGACGGGCCCCTGGCCCCCTTCCGCCGCCCCGGAAACCGGGGACCGCGGCGGGGCTTGTACCTCGTCGGCGGGTCCGTGCATCCGGGAGGCGGGCTGCCGTTGGTGGCGATGGGCGGCCGGATCGTGGCCGCGCTGGTGCGCCGTGACCTCCCCCGCTCCACGCGCCGCCCGGCACAGGCGCAACGGCGGGCGGAGGCACAACGGTGAGGGCCGACACTCCCGAGGTGGCCAGGACCATCCCGGCAATCGGGCCGTTTCGTCCGGCAGGGACCGTGATGTCGAAGGCGGCCACCATTCCCGGGGTGCTCAGAACTATCGCGGCGGCCGGGCCGGTCCGGCGGGGAGGGACCGGGATGTCTGAAGCGGCCGGGATGGCGCGACGCCCACGGGCCGGATGGGCCGGGACCGCCGCACGGGTGCTCGCCGCCGCCCAGGCCGTCGCCGCCCTCGTCGTGCTGGTGCGGCTCGCCCGTGGCCGTCGCCGCCTCCCACCACTCACCGCGCCGGCGCCCGGCTCGCCTCCCCGCCCGGCCAGCCCCGATGGTGGGGCGATTCGGGCCTGTGCCGCAGGGATGTCCCGGCGCGGCGATGGTGACGAGCTGGGCCACGACGGCGACGCGGTGTCCGGGGGCGCGGCGGGCGGCGGCGAAGGTGCGATGGGCAGCGGCCGGGGCACAACGGCGGAGCGTGGGAGACCGGGTATCTCGGTTGTCATACCGGCCAGGGACGAGGAGCGGCGGCTCGGCCCCTGCTTGCGGGCGGTGCTGGCCGACCCCGCCGTCACCGAGGTGATCGTCGTGGACGACGAGTCCTCGGACGGCACCGCTCGGCTCGCCGCCGCGTGCGGGGCGAGAGTGGTGCGCGGACGCCCCCTGCCGTACGGCTGGGTGGGCAAGCAGTGGGCGCTGCACCAGGGGTTGCGCGAGGCGCGCGGCGAAATCGTGGTCACCTTGGACGCCGACACCCGGCCCCGGCCGGGCCTGTTCGGCGCGCTCGCCGCCGCGCTCGGGGACTACGACCTGGTCAGCGCGGGCCCGCGTTTCGTCTGCGGCGGCCTCGCCGAGCAGGCGCTGCACGCGTCGTTCCTCGCCACGCTCGTGTATCGGTTCGGCCCCATCGGGCTCCCCGTCCCGCCGCCGCCCCACCGGGTGGTCGCCAACGGCCAATGCCTGGCGTTCCGCCGGGAGGCGATGCGACGGGCCGATGGCTTCGCCCGGGTGCGTGGTCATATGACCGACGATGTCGCGCTGGCCAGGACGCTGGCGGCCGACGGCTGGCGGGTGGGGTTCCTCGACGCGGGGGCCCTGCTGGAGGTCGACATGCACGAATCGGCGGCCGAGGTGTGGCGGGAGTGGGGGCGTTCGCTGCCGCTGCGCGATGTCACCCGCCCCGCGTGGCAGGCGGCCGACTTGGCCGTCGTCTGGCTCGCCGCCGCGTTGCCCGTGTTCCGCCTGGCCGCCGGGCGGCCGACCCGGCTCGACTTGGCGCTGCTGGCCGTACGGGTGCTGCTCGCCGTCGCGCTGCGGCGCAGCTACGCCCGGCCGGGCGCGGGCGTGGCGCTGTCGTTCCTGCTCGACCCGGCGACCGCCGTACGGCTGACGCAGGCGACGCTGCGGCCGGTCAGGACCTGGCGAAGCCGTGCCTATCACCCTCGGAGCACCCGAAGCGTCCGAGGCGTCCGAAGCGCAGGAAGCGCCCAGAGGGCCGAAGGCCCCCACCGGCCCATGACGCCGGCGGCGCCGCCCCCACGGCCGTCACGTACGGCGAGTCGCCAGCGCCGCCTGCCCGAAGCGCAGTCCGATGAGGCACATCAGCGCGCCGGTCGCGGCGACGTGGCCGATCGGCGCGAACGGCAGTTGCAGCAGCGGGATCGCGAACACCCCGGCCCTGGCCCCGATCGCGAACGACCGCGTGAGCAGGCACGCCACGGCCAGGACGGCCAGCGCGAGCAGGAACGCGGGCGGGCAGATCACCGCCATGCCGCCGGCGAAGGTCAGCACCGACCGGCCGCCGCGGAACCCGGCGAAGACCGGCCAGGCGTGCCCGATCATCGCGGCCGCCACCGCCAGGTACGCCGTGGGAGCGCTCGGCCCGGCGACGACCGCGGGCCCGGTCGTGTGCACGCCGCCGGCGGCCAGCCCGAGCAACCCGGCGACCACGCCCTTGGCCATGTCCCCGGCGAAGACCGGCATGGCCGCCCGGCGGCCGAGCCGTTCGCGTACGTTCCAGAAGCCGGGGTTGCGGTCGCCCGCCTTCCGGGGATCGACGCCGTGCCGTCCCGCCACCAGCACCGCGACCGGGATCGAGCCGAGAAGGTAGCCGCCGATGAGCGCCACGAGCACGGGGACGAGCGGCGGGAGCGTCGTCACGTTTCACCTCCAGAGATACGCGGATCGGGGGGCGATGCGCTACATGGCCTTCGACCGCCCGGTGCTGCGCCGCACCGCAGGACTGGTGTTCTGGCGGCTGCTGGGCTCGGGCCGGGGGCCGTCGATGACCCTCGGCGCCGACCTGCGCCGCTGGGCGCTGCTCGCCGTCTGGCGGGACGAGCGGGCGCTGGAGGAGTTCCTGGCGTGCTCGCCGATCCCCGCCAGGTGGCGGCGCGAGGCGATCGAGACCTGGCACGTACGGCTCACGCCGATCTCCTCGCGCGGACGCTGGAACGGCGTCGAGCCGTTCGTTCCCGTCACCGGGCGTCCCGCCCGCTCGGAGACGGGACGGGAGGACGGGCCGGTGGCGGTGCTGACCCGGGCGTCGATCCGGCCGTCGCGGCTGCTCGCGTTCTACCGGTCCATACCCGCCGTCGAGCGGTCGCTGCGCGCCCAGGACGGCTGCCTCGCCTCCGTCGGGCTGGGGGAGTGGCCGCTCGCCCGGCAGGCCACCTTCTCCCTGTGGCGCGACGCCGCCGCCGTACGGGCGTTCGCCTACGCGGGACGGGCGCACCGCGAGGTCGTCGGGCGGGTCCGCGCTCATGACTGGTACTCGGAGGAGCTTTTCGCCCGGTTCATTCCGTACGCGAGCGCGGGCACCTGGGACGGCGCCGATCCCCTCGCCGCGCCGGCCGCCGGGCCCGCGTACGGCGGGACGCCCGAGCGCTGAGCGGCCGGAGGCGGCGGTCGCCAGGCCGGAGCCGCGGGCTGTGCACACCGGGGAGCCGGCCGTGCTCACCGGGGAGATCGGCCGTGATGGGTGGCGAGCCGGTCGCCGAGGCGGGCCACGACCTCGCCCTCGGCCAGGTCGCGCGCCACCACGCAGGCCCGTGCGATGGTCCCGGCGCGGGAGGATCCGTGCGCCACGACGACGGTGCGGGTGAGCCCGAGCAGGGCCGCGCCGCCGTGCGTCTCGGGGGCGTAGCGGCGCGCCACCCGGTCCAGGACGTCAGGGCCGGTCACGCCTTGCGCGGCCACGAGGGCGAGCGCGGCCCGCACGGTGCCCTCGACGTTCTTCAGCACCACGTTGCCGGTGAAGCCGTCGGTGACGATCACGTCGACGGCCCCGGTGAGCACGTCGCCGCCCTCCACGTTGCCGTGGAAGCGCAGCGGCATGCCGCGCAGCAGGGTCTCGGCGCGGCGGGTCAGCCGGTTGCCCTTGCCGGGCTCCGCGCCGATCGACAGCAGCCCGACGCGGGGGTCGGCCACGCCCAGCACGAGCTGCGCGTACGACGCCCCGAGAAGCGCGAACTGGGCGATCATTCCGGGCGTCGGGTCCACGGTCGCGCCGGCGTCGATCAGCACGGTGGCCCCGCCGGCCGTCGTCGGCAGCGCCACGGCCAGCGCGGGGCGCAGCACGCCGGGCCCGGTGCCCAGCCGGTCGACCGCACAGGAGACCACGGCCCCGGTGGACCCCGCCGACACGAAGGCCGCGCCCGCGCCGCTCCGGATGAGATCGAAGCCGACGGCCAGGCTGGAGCAGGCCATGCGGACCGCGCCCGCGCCCCGCTCGGCCATCGGCACGACGTCGGCGGCGTGCGCGACGCCGATCTCGCCGGCCGCCCCGAGCCGGGCCAGCTCCCCGCGGATGACACCGGCCCGGCCGACGAGGACGACCGGCACGCCGTGCTCCCGCCACGCCTCGACCGCCCCCCGCACGATCTCCGCGGGCCCGTGGTCCCCGCCCATGGCGTCCACCACGACCGGCAGGGAGACGGCGTCCCGTTCACGGGCGGGGGTCCTCGGCCCGGGGACCGGGCCGGGGCCGGCCGCGGCGTCCGGCGCCTCCCACCAGCCGCCCGCGGCCGCATCGGGGTCCGAGGCGCTGCGCAGCCCCTTCCCCGCCTCGTGCCCGATCCGCTCGTGGACGTCCTTCCGGGCGCCCTCGCCCGGGTCCTGCGCGGGAACCCGCCCGGTGTCCTGATCGGGATCCATGTCAGGCCGTCTCCCCCCGGCGCTCGGCGCGTGCGGCGGCACGCGCGGCGAGCAGGTGCCGGGCGAAGATCGCGAGCCTGCGCCGCCGGGGAACCGTCGCCCGCCTCGCCAGCACGTCGTGCCGGGCGGCCTCGATCTCGTCCAGGATGCCGCCGTACAGCTCGTACGCGGCCCTGATGCACGGCCGGGACGACGGCGCGAGCAGCGCGATGCCCTCGCGGGCCCGCCGGTAGTGGTCGCGGGCGCGCTCACACTCGTAGGCCACCAGATCCCGCACGGCCGAAGAGGCGTACGGCGCGCCGAGGTCGGCCTCGGTCACCCGGAACTTCTCCAGGTCCGCCAGCGGCAGGTAGACGCGGCCCCGACTCAGGTCTTCGCGCACGTCGCGGATGAAGTTCGTGAGCTGGAAGGCCAGCCCGAGCTGCCGGGCGGGCTCGCGGGCCCGTCCCTCCTCGCCCGGCAGGGCCTCCAGCACCGGCAGCATCATCGTCCCGATGGCCGCCGCCGAGCCCTCCATGTAGCCCAGCAGGTCGTCGTAGGTGGCATACCGGTCGACGGTCAGGTCGGCGCGCATGGACGCCAGGAACGCCCGCACGTCCGCGTGGTCGATCCCGAACGCGCGCACCGTGTGCGTGAACGCGGGAAGCACCGGGTCGTGGACACGGTCGCCGTCCAGCGCGGCGGCGAGCCGGGAGGCCAGGCGTTCCAGCGCCGCGGCCCGGTCGCCGGTCAGCGCGAGGGAGTCCACGATCTCGTCGGCGTAACGCGCGAAGCCGTACAACGCGTGGACGTGCGGCCGTTTCCACGCGGGCAGCAGACGGGTGGCCAGGTAGTACGAGCGGCCATACCTGGCGTGCAGCCTGCGGCACCGCTCGTAGCCCGCCGTCAGCGTCGCGGCCGGACCCCGGGGAGGCGCGCTCACGGCGTGCTCTCCAGGATGCGTTCGGCGGCCAGGCGGCCGGAGATCAGCACGGGCGGGACCCCGACGCCGGGAGCCGTGTACATCCCGGCGAAGTGGAGGCCCGGGACCCGCCGGGCCGCCCCCGACGGGCGGAACCAGGCGGTCTGCGTGAAACGGGCGTCGAGCGCGAAGGGCGTGCCTGCCGAATGCCCGCGCCGCCGCCAGGCGGGAGGATCGAACACCATCCGCGGCACGCCGGACAGGTCGCCGTACCCGAGAGCGGCGAGCCGTTCCAGCATGCGGTCCACCAGGCGGGGGGTGAGGGTCGTCCAGTCGGCGCCGCACCGGGTGTTCGGGGTGGGCTCCAGCACGCTGAGCACGGCGGGGCCGCCCTCGCCCGGCCCGTGGCCGTCCGGACAGGTCACCAGCAGGCTCGGGTCGGGCTGCGGCCTGCCCGCCTCCAGCGCCGCGAACGTCGCCTCCCACTCCCGCCCGAAGTGCAGGGTGTGGTGGGCCTGCCCCTCCGGGCGGTGATCGAGCGCGAAGTGCGCCACCAGGCAGGAGGGCGAGAAACGGGGCCGGCGCAGCCGCCAGTCGGCCGCCTCCTCGGGCAGCAGCCCGTCGCCGCCCCGCCGTCCGTGCGCCCGCACCAGGTCGCATGCCACCACGGCGTGCCTGGCCGCGAGCCGCTCACCGGTGTCCAGGCGTACGGCGACCACCCCCGCCCCGTCGGTCTCGATCCGGCCGGCCCGCACGCCGTACCGGAAGATCGCCCCGGCCTTCTCCGCGGCGGCGGCCATGGCGCGGGGGACGGCGTGCATGCCGCCCTCCCTCGGGAAGTAGACCCCGCCGACCGTGTCCATATGGGCGATCACCGCGTACACGCCGAGGGCGCGGCGCGGCGACAGGCCGACGTACAGCGCCTGGAACGTGTGCGCCCGGATCAGCCGTTCGTCGGTGAGGTGACGCCGCACGAGCCCGTCCAGCCGGCGGAAGCCGCCGAGCGCGGCCAGCCGCGCCAGCGCGTACGGCCGGGCCAGCGCGCGCAGCCGGGTCATGTCCCGGTCGATGAACGCGCTCCACTCGGCCTCGAACAGCTCCCCGAGCAACCGCCGGAACCGCAGGTAACGCCGGGCCTCGGCGGGCCCGCACAGCGCCCGCACCTGTTCGGCCATCGCGTCCGCCCCCGCCACCACGTCGAGCCGGGAGCCGTCGTGGAAGGTCAGCCGGTAGTACGGATCGAGCCTGCGCAGCGGCAGCCAGCGCTCGAGATCCTGCCCGGCGGCGGCGAAGGTGTCGGCCAGCACCCCCGGCATGGTCAGCACGGAGGGCCCGGTGTCGAAGCGGTGAGAGCCCAGGGTGGCCGTGCCGCAGCAGCCGCCCGGCACGTCGGCGGCCTCCACGACCGTGACCTCGCGTCCCGCCCCGGCCAGCCGCATGGCGGCGGCCAGACCGCCCAGTCCCGCGCCGACGACCACGATCGGCCCGCCCGCGCTCATCGGCGGACCCCGCTGGTCACGGGCTCGGCCGATACGAGCGGCGACCCGTGCCCGAGGTCCGGCGCTCGCCCGTCGGTGGCGGCGTGGCCCTTCGGCACGATCGCGTCGAAGATCCGGCGCTCCTCGACCACGGCCCGGCGCAGTGCGGCGAGCGGGTCCCGGCGGAGCCTCGGCCCGTCCTCGGTGACGGGGTGACCGAGGTGCGCCGGCCGTCCTCCGGAGGCCCGCCGCCGGCACGGCGTGGAGGTCACCGGGGAAGGCGGAAGACTGCCGCTCTCGCGGGTCGACGTCACCATGGGCCCAGCTCCTCACATCGTTACGGTGATCGGCGGCGCCGTCAGTAGAGTTTTCGCGGCCGCCCACGTCGGCGGTTGCATCCGCTCTCGTGGGCCCGCCGCCGGGCCGATGCGTCTGAGCCGGTGCGTCCACTGCATCCGAGCCCGGTCGCCGGGCCGAAACAAGGTCAGGGACACCGGGAACCACGGGCACGGCAGCGGGCACCGCCGGGCGCGGGTGGGGACCGGTGGCTGAGAGTTCGACCCAGACGGAGGACGGCGAGCGGCCGGGACGACCGGCCGGACGGGACGCGGGGTGAGCGCGTGGCGCGCGAGGACGCACCGGGGGCCGGCGACGGGACCCCGGAGGAGGAGCCGGGCTATGGCATCGGGGCCGTGTCCCGGCGGCTCGGGGTGCCCGCGTCCACGCTCCGCACCTGGAACCTCCGGTACGGCATCGGCCCGAGCAGGCGCAGCCCCGGCGGGCACCGCCGCTACGACGACGCGGACCTGCGCCGCCTGGAGGAGATGAACCGCCTCATCCGGATGGGGGTGCCGCCGGCCGACGCCGCCAGGCGGGCGCTTCGGCTGCGGCTCGCTCCGGGAGAGCTCTTGGAATCCCCGGAGGTAGCCGCGCCGCCGGAGTCTGCCGAGCCGTGGGCGTCTCCGCAACCACCCTCGGGGGTGCAAAGGCCGGGGGACTCCGCGGAGTCGCAGGAGCTCGCCGAGTCCCAGAGGCGGCCGGGGTCTGCGGAGCCCCATGCGCGATGGGAGCCTGACGAGTCTCAGGGGCGACGTGAGCATGCCGGACCGCACGGGCGGCAGGAGCCCGCGAGGCCCGCGCCGACTGGGACACCCGGGCCGCCTGGGCGAATCGGGCCGCAGGGCGCCGCCCCGCCCGCCTCCGCCGTACGGCCGTCCGCCGAGCCCGGATTGCTGACGGCGGTCATGCTGGCCCGCTCGGTGACGGCGCTGGACGCCGCGACCGTGAGCGCGGGACTGGACGCGGCGCTCACCGCGCACGGCGTGATGTGGACGTGGGAGAGGCTCGTGCTGCCGGTGTTCGCGGCCGTCAGCCGCAGGCAGCGGGACACGTGCGCCGGGATCGAGATCGAGCATCTGTTCTGCGACCGGCTCCAGGCAGCGCTCGCGCGGTTCGCCGCCCGCGCGCCCTCGCCCGTGTATCCCCGGCCGGTCCTGCTGGCCGCCGCCGAGGAGGAGCAGCACGTGCTGCCGGTCCACGCGCTGGCCACCGCGCTCGCCATGCTCGGGGCGGACACCCGCGTGCTCGGGGCGCGCACGCCGTACGCCGCGCTGGCGGACGCGATGCGCCGCCTCGGTCCGGCGGCGGTGTTCGTCTGGTCGCAGATACGGGAGACCGGCGATCCGAGGCCCCTGGCCGGTCTGCCGCGGCTCCGCCCCGCCTGCCGCGTCGTGATCGGTGGTCTCGGATGGCGAGACGCCCTGCCCCCGCGTGTCGTACGGGTGAACACGTTTCGTGACGCCATCTCGGCGGTAATGACAACTC
This sequence comes from Microbispora rosea subsp. aerata, assembly GCF_014647835.1. Classification (GTDB taxonomy): domain Bacteria; phylum Actinomycetota; class Actinomycetes; order Streptosporangiales; family Streptosporangiaceae; genus Microbispora; species Microbispora aerata. Next base: position 74,483 of record NZ_BMPY01000024.1, on the reverse strand, counting down.
TGCGGTGATTCGCGCTCTTTGACGCATTTTTGATCCAGCGTTCGGCGGCCGTGGTTGTCCTATTTGTGCACGAAGAGTTACGAATAGGTTCTGAATAACTTTTCTGCCGAGGGGGGCCGATGGAGGAGACGCTGGAGTTCCGCCTCGCCGCGGGAGACGCGGGGGCCCTGGGGGAGTGCTACCGCGTCCACTCCCAGGCCGTGCGCTCCTACCTGCGCAAACTCGTGCCGCCACAAGACGTGGAGGACGTCCTTCAGGTCGTCTTCACCGAGGTGTGGCGCTTCCGGCACCGCTTCGACCCGGGCCGCAGCCTGGCGGCCTGGCTGTTCGGCATCGCCCGCAACCGCGCGTTCGACCACCTGCGCGCGCGTACGCCGACGACGGTGCCGCTGGAGGCGGTCCCCGACCGGGCGGGGCACGACGGGCGGCTGGACGGCGACGAGCTCGCCGACCGCGACCGGATCCGCCGCGCGCTGGCGTCGCTGCCGCAGGTGCAGCGCCAGGCGATCGAGCTGGCGTACTACGCGGACCTCACCCAGCGCGAGATCGCCGAGCACCTGCGGGTGCCGCTCGGCACGGTCAAGGCGCGCACGGCCCGCGGCCTGCACCGCCTGTCCACGCTGCTGCGACCGGCGGCCTGATCATGGAAGCCCCGATGGAAGCCCCGGTCGCGACCAGGCCCAGGGTGGCCGTGTCGAGCTGCCTGCTCGGCGCTCCCGTGCGGTTCGACGGCGGCCACAGCCGCGACCGGTTCCTCACCGGCGAGCTGTCGGAGCACGTGTCGCCCTGGCGGTGCCGCTCGCCCTGCTCCGGCACGACGCGAGGGCCGCGGGCGCCGAGTACGTCCGCGCGCAGACCTACCTGTCGCCCTATCCCGACGCGTTGCGCCCGCGCAACCACGTCACCGCGTGAGCGAGCGCGACCGGGTCGCGCCGCCCTCGCGGACTTCCCGTCCCGTACGGCCGCCTGACCGCCCGCCGAACGAGAGGCCCGCCGAACGGCGGCTTACTGGGCGGCGCCGTCCAGCTCGTGAGGATGCTCGGTCTCGGCGGCCCTCCGGCACTCGAAGGCCGCGAGGATCGTGGCGAGGATCTCGCCGAACTGCCGCACCTGGCCGGGGGTGAGGGGGTCGAACAGCACCCGGCGCACCTCCTCGACGTGGCCCGGCGCGGCCTCCACGAGGGCGGCGAAGCCCTCGTCGGTGAGCTCGGCGACGGTCGTGCGCCGGTCCTCGGGCCGCTTGAACCGCCGCACCCAGCCCTTCTCCTCCAGCCGGGAGACGGCGTGGGACAGGCGGCTGACCGAATACTGGAGCATGGCGGACAGCTCGGTCATCGTCATGGTCCGCCCGGGGCATTCGGACAGCACCACCAGGATCATGTAGTAGGCGTGCGGCATGCCCGAGTCGCGCTGCAACTGCCGTTCGAGAGCCTCCTGGAGGAGCTGGCTCGTCCGCAGATAGGAACGCCAGATGCGCTGCTCCTCCTCGTCGAGCCATCGGGTGCCGGACATGCGCCAAGACTACAGCCGTGCGCAGCCCGATCCCGGGGCCAAAGCCCCTGGTTCGGCCGCCTCCCCTGGGAAAGGGTCACAGGCATGGACGCATACGGGAACGTCGACGCCTACTGGCGGGCCGCGAACTACCTGTCCGTCGGCCAGATCTACCTGATGGACAACCCGCTGCTGACCGAGCCGCTCAAACCCGAGCACGTCAAGCCGCGGCTGCTCGGCCACTGGGGGACGACCCCCGGGCTGAACTTCTGCTTCGCCCACCTCAACCGGATCATCCGCGAGCGCGGTCAGGACATGATCTACATCGCCGGCCCCGGTCACGGCGGGCCCGCGGCGGTCGCCCACGCGTGGCTCGAAGGCACCTACACCGAGCGCTACCCGCACATCACGCGGGACGCCGAGGGCATGCGCAGGCTTTTCCGCCAGTTCTCCTTCCCCGGCGGCATCCCCAGCCACGTGGCCCCCGAGACCCCGGGCTCCATCCACGAGGGCGGCGAGCTGGGCTACGCCCTCTCCCACGCGTACGGCGCGGCCTTCGACAACCCGGGCCTGGTGGTGGCCTGCGTGGTCGGCGACGGCGAGGCGGAGACCGGCCCGCTCGCCACCGGCTGGCACTCCAACAAGTTCCTCAACCGGGACGCCGACGGGGTGGTCCTGCCGATCCTCCACCTGAACGGCTACAAGATCGCCAACCCGACCGTGCTGGCCAGGATCCCCGAGGACGAGCTGGTCAAGCTCTTCCAGGGGTACGGCTACCGCCCGCACATCGTCTCCGGCCACGAGCCGAGCGAGATGCACGGGCTCATGGCCGCGACCCTCGACACGGTCTTCGACCAGATGGCCGACGGCGGCCCGCTGCCGATGATCATCCTGCGTACGCCGAAGGGCTGGACCGGGCCCCGCGAGGTCGACGGGCTGCCGGTCGAGGGCACCTGGCGCTCCCACCAGGTGCCGCTGACCGACGTACGGGACCGGGCCGACCGGCTGGCGGCCCTGGAGGAGTGGATGCGCTCCTACCGGCCGCAAGAGCTGTTCGACGCCGAGGGACGGCCGGTCGAGGCGATCACCGGGACCGTCCCGGACGGGCCGCTGCGGATGAGCGCCAGCCCGCACGCCAACGGCGGGGAACTGCTGCGCCCGCTCGTGCTGCCCGACTTCCGGGACTACGCGGTCGAGGTCAAGGCCCCGGCGGCGGCCTTCAGCGAGCCGACCCGCGTGCTCGGGGCGTTCCTGCGGGACGTCATCGCGGCCAACCCGGCGAACTTCCGGCTGTTCGGCCCGGACGAGACCGCCTCCAACCGCCTGTCCGCCGTCTTCGAGACCACGGACAAGGAGTGGGAGGCCGCCCTGCTGCCGACCGACGAGCACCTCGGCCCCCGCGGCAGGGTCATGGAGGTGCTGAGCGAGCACCAGTGCCAAGGCTGGCTTGAGGGATACCTGCTGACCGGCCGCCACGGGCTGTTCAACTGCTACGAGGCGTTCATCCACATCGTGGACGCGATGTTCAACCAGCACGCCAAGTGGCTGGAGTCCTCCCGCAAGATCCCCTGGCGGCGGCCGGTCGCCTCGCTGAACTACCTGCTGTCGTCCCACGTCTGGCGGCAGGACCACAACGGCTTCAGCCACCAGGACCCCGGCTTCCTCGACGTCGTCGCCAACAAGAAGGCCGAGGTCGTGCGCGTCTACCTGCCGCCGGACGCCAACACCCTGCTGTCGGTCGCCGACCACTGCCTGCGCTCGCGCGACTACGTCAACGTCGTCGTGGCGGGCAAGCAGCCCGTGCTCGACCTGATGAGCATGGACGAGGCGGTCGTCCACTGCACCCGCGGGCTCGGCATCCTGCCTTGGGCCTCCACCGACGAGGGCACCGACCCCGACGTCGTGCTCGCCTGCGCCGGCGACGTGCCCACGCTGGAGACCCTCGCCGCCGCCGCGCTGCTCCGCGAGCACCTGCCCGAGCTGCGCATCCGGGTGATCAACGTGGTCGACCTGATGCGGCTGCAGCCGCCCTCGGAGCACCCGCACGGCCTGCCCGACGCCGAGTTCGACGCGCTGTTCACCGCCGACAAGCCGATCATCTTCAACTTCCACGGCTACCCGTGGCTGATCCACCGCCTGACCTACCGCCGTACGGGGCACGACAACCTGCACGTGCGCGGCTACAAGGAGGAGGGCACCACGACCACGCCGTTCGACATGGCGATGCTCAACGACATCGACCGCTTCCACCTGGTGATGGACGTGATCGACCGGGTGCCCGGCCTGGGCGGCAGGGCGGCCCACCTGCGCCAGCGCATGGCAGACGCCCGGCTGCGCGCCCGCGCCCACACCCGCGAGTACGGCGAGGACCCGGCCGAGATCCGCGACTGGACCTGGCCCTGCTGACCCACGGCCCGGCGGCGACCGCCTCCGGTGATCGGGAAGATCGCGCGGGAGGGGGGCGAGGGCGGCGGATGCGCGCCATTATTGGGCGGCGTCACCGGTAGCATCGGAGGAACCGGAGCCGCCGCCTCGCGTGCGCGCGGCCACCGAGATCCATGCGTCGAACCAGTCCTAAGGAGCCACCGTGTCCGCCGCCCTTGAGATACGCATCACCCTCGCCGGAGCCGAGCGCGTGGTGGCGGCGGGGACGACGGCCGGCGAGGCGCTCGGCGCCGACGGCAGAACCGTGATCGCCGCCCGGATCAACGGCGAGCTGCGCGACCTGGCCACCGAGGTCGCCGAGGGCGACGTGATCGAGCCGGTCGAGATCGGCAGCCCCGACGGCCGCGCGATCTTGCGCCACTCCACCGCGCACGTCATGGCCCAGGCCGTCCAGGAGATCTTCCCCGAGGCCAAGCTCGGCATCGGCCCGCCGGTCGAGAACGGCTTCTACTACGACTTCGACGTCCGGGCGCCGTTCACCCCGGACGACCTCAAGCGCATCGAGAAGCGCATGCGCGAGATCGTCAAGCAGGGCCAGACCTTCCGGCGCCGTCCGGTGGCCGACGACGAGGCCCGCACGGAGCTCGCCGCCGAGCCGTACAAGCTGGAGCTCATCGGGCTCAAGGGCGGCGCGGCCGAGTCCACCGAGGGCGCGAACGTCGAGGTGGGCGGCGGCCAGCTCACCATCTACGACAACCTCGACCCCAAGACCGGCGAGGTGTGCTGGAAGGACCTGTGCCGCGGGCCGCACCTGCCGAGCACCCGGGTCATCCCGGCCTTCAAGCTCATGCGGTCGGGCGGCGCGTACTGGCGGGGCAGCGAGAAGAACCCGCAGCTTCAGCGCATCTACGGCACCGCCTGGGAGTCGCGCGAGAAGCAGGACGAATACCTCCACTTCCTGGAGGAGGCCGAAAAGCGCGACCACCGCAAGCTCGGCGCCGAGCTCGACCTGTTCTCGTTCCCCGACGAGCTGGGCTCCGGCCTGCCGGTGTTCCACCCGAAGGGCGGCGTGATCCGCAGGGTGATGGAGGACTACTCCCGCCGCCGGCACGAGGAGGCGGGCTACTCCTTCGTCAACACCCCGCACATCACGAAGGACAACCTCTACAAGATCTCCGGCCACCTCGACTGGTACGCCGACGGCATGTTCCCTCCCATGGAGCTGGAGGGCGCGCGCTACTACCTCAAGCCGATGAACTGCCCGATGCACAACCTGATCTTCAGGGCGCGCGGGCGGTCCTACCGCGAGCTGCCGCTGCGTTTGTTCGAGTTCGGCACGGTCTACCGGTACGAGAAGTCGGGCGTGGTGCACGGCCTGACCCGCGTACGCGGCCTGACCCAGGACGACGCGCACATCTACTGCACCCGCGAGCAGATGCGCGACGAGCTGACCTCCCTGCTGCGGTTCGTGCTCGACCTGCTGCGCGACTACGGCCTGGAGGACTTCTACCTGGAGCTGTCCACCAAGGACCCGGAGAAGTTCGTCGGCTCCGACGAGACCTGGGAGGAGGCCACCCAGACCCTGCGTGAGGTGGCCGAGTCCGAGAAGCTGGAGCTGGTCCTCGACCCGGGCGGCGCCGCCTTCTACGGCCCCAAGATCTCCGTGCAGGCCCGGGACGCCATCGGCCGGTCCTGGCAGATGTCGACCATCCAGCTCGACTTCAACCTGCCCGAGCGCTTCGGGCTGGAATACCAGGCCCCCGACGGCACCCGGCAGCGGCCCGTCATGATCCACCGGGCCCTGTTCGGGTCGATCGAGCGGTTCTTCGGCGTGCTGGTCGAGCACTACGCGGGCGCCTTCCCGGCGTGGCTCGCCCCGGTGCAGGTCGTCGGCATCCCGATCGCCGACGCCCACGTGCCCTACCTGCAGGACGTCGCCAAGCGGCTGCGCGAGCAGGGCATCAGGGTCGAGGTCGACGAGAGCGACGACCGCATGCAGAAGAAGATCCGCAACGCCCAGAAGGCCAAGGTGCCGTACATGCTGCTCGCGGGCGACGACGACATCGCCGCCGGGGCGGTGTCCTTCCGCTACCGCAGCGGCGAGCAGAAGAACGGCGTGCCGATCGACCAGGCGATCGACGAGATCGTCGACGCCGTCCGCCGCCGCATCCAGGTCTGACAAGCGGAAACCCCTCGTCCGGGTCCGCGTCTGGGGCCGGCAGGCCGGAACCGGGCGTGTCTGGGGCCCGGCGAGCTGAAAACGGCAGGTGGGGCGTCCCTTCCGGGGCGCCCCACCTCTGTGTTCACCGCCTCCACGGAGCGGTGAGCCGCGTTCACCGCCTTCGCCGCCCCCACGAGCCCGGTGGACGGGAAGCCGGCTCACTCGGCTTGGTCTTCCACGCGCTCCTCGGCGGCGGCGACCTCGCTCATGAGACCGCTCCCTCGGCAGGTGGAGGCGTCGGGCAGGTGCGCATTCCGCCCGACGACCACCCACGCCGTCGCGCGTCCGCGCGGGTCGGCACAGACCGGCTGCGGCCCTGGCGCAACCCGGCGAACGGAAGGAGATCCGCGAGGTCATATGCTGCTGCACAGCGCCATTGCTCCGCAGTGACGACGCCGCGCCTCGGCGGCGGGGTCGCGCGGCGGCAACGGCGGTGACCTGGGCCAGGGGACGAACCGGAGGGAAGCACGACCGTGGATTCAGAGCCGATCGAGCAGGCCGGCGCCGGGGTTCCCGACAACTTCCAGCGCCTGTGGACCCCGCATCGGATGGCCTACATCAAGGGCGAGAACAAGCCCAGCGGGTCCGGGCCGGACGACGGCTGTCCCTTCTGCGAGATTCCCCGGCTGCCCGACGAGGACGGGCTGATCGTCGCCCGGGGATCGGCCGTGTTCGCCGTGCTCAACCTCTACCCGTACAACTCCGGGCACCTGATGGTCTGCCCCTACCGGCACGTGTCCGACTACGCCGACCTCGACGGCCCGGAGACCGCCGAGCTGGCCGAGTTCACCAAGCGCGCGACGCAGGCGCTGCGCAAGGCGAGCGGCGCGCAGGGCTTCAACGTCGGCATGAACCTGGGCAGCGTGGCGGGCGCGGGTATCGCCGCCCACCTCCACCAGCACGTCGTGCCCCGGTGGGGCGGCGACACCAACTTCATGCCGGTGGTCGGGCACACCAAGGTGCTGCCCCAGCTGCTGCGCGACACCCGCGACCTGCTCGCCGACGCCTGGCCCGCCTCCTGAGCCGTACGGCGCGGAGGGTCAGGCCGCCGGGACCCGCTCGCCGTGCTGCAGGGCGCGGATGCCCGCGCTGAGGACGAGCGGCACGGCCAGGGCCAGGGCCATGGACAGCACCGCCGCGCCCGAGTCGTTGACGAGCATGCCGACCAGGCCGCTCACGAGCGCGCCGAGCAGGCCCGCCTTCAGCATGGGCGCCCGTTCGAACGCGACCGGCAGGACGCCCGCGCTCGCCGCCCCCGGCCGCAGCAGCGCGAAGACGAGGAACGCGAGGGCGGCGAGCACCACCGGCATCAAGTTGGGGCTGAGCAGCGTGGACAGCATCGCCTCGAGCTTGCGGGAGATCACCGGCAGGAACGTGCCGTCGGCCACCTGGCCCACGAAACGGCCGAGATGGGTCTGGCTGGCCGGGGGACGCAGGAAGTCGAGGAAGGCGATCGCCATCACCAGCACGCCTCCGGCGGCGCAGAAGGCGCCGAGCTTGACCACCGACACCCGCCTGCCCGCCACGATCAAGGCGGTGACCGCGATGCCCGGCACGAAGGCGATGACGCCGCCGAAGTCGCTGCCCACGCCCGGCCAGCCGTCGAGCAGCATCGCGAAGGCCCCGAGCGCGGCGACCAGGGCCACCGCGAGGGCCCTGCGGCCCGCCCTGACCAGCCCGTCGGCGGCGGCCGTGGTGACGAGCAGCACGGCCGTGGCCAGCAACGCGAAGGGGATGTTCCCCAGCCCGTAGTAGCGGGCGCCGACCACGCCCGTGTAGCCCATCAGGCTGTTGAGCTGCAGGGGCGTGCCGGTCAGCAGGTCGCCGAGCAGCACGGCAGCGGTCACCGCCGCGATCACGGTCAGCGGCCCGAGCACGGCCCGCCGCCACGGCCCGGCGAGCGCCGCGACGGTCAGCGCCGCCGCGATCGCCGCGATCGAGGCGAAGAGCGTGACCGCGGGCTGCGCCGTACGGGCCCACGGGATGAGGTTGACGAGGTAGGTCGAGACGGGGATCGCGGCCAGCGCCACGGCGGCGGCCCGTACGGCGGACAGCCCGTCGCGGCGGCGCAGCAGCAGGAACGCGGTGAGGTAGAAGAGCACCTGCATCACGGCGAGCGCGGTGAAGAAGACGCCGGTCGTGTCGCGGATCGTCTGCCCGGCCACGTCGGCGGTGCGCAGGGCCGCCACACGCTCCTGGAGGCTCCCGCCGTCGGCGTGGCTGTCCACCGGCACGCCCACGACGGCGGGGGGAGCGGAGACCCCGGCCCTGGCCAGGATCGTGGCGGTGAGATCCGGAACGATGATCATGTCGTCCCGGTGCGTGGACCGGGCGCCGAGCGTGCCCTTCGCCGCGCCGTCGTGGAGCAGCGCGGCCCGCAGGTGTGGGACCGGCCCGTGGTCGGAGAGCCCGGCGACCAGCACGGTCGCCGGTCCGAGCCGGGGCAGGAACGAGCCCAGCGTGGCGTCGGCCGCCCGCACCGCGGCCCGCCGCGCGTCGGGGGACAGGCGCTCGGGCACGTCGCTGAGGCGGTCGGCGGAGATGTAGGGCGCGATGAGGTCGGGGATCTCCACGGCGACCACGTCGCCGCGCGACCACTGCGTGACCTGCGCGGGGGAGGGGGCGTAGACGTCCACCCGGCCCTCCCGGTCGGCCAGGGCGAGCGCGGCTCCCGGGCCGACGGCCATCGTCGTCCGCCCCGCCGCGTGGAGGGCCTGCCCGAGCGTGCCCGCGTCGCGCTGCTCCCGCACCTCCCACAGCCAGGAGAACTCGGGGATCACGGCTCCCTCGCCGTCGGCCTCAGGGGTGGGCGCCATGCCGCACGCTCCCCCCACCGCCGACCGCACCCCGGCCGAGACCGTGAGCCAGGCGTCGTACGGGCAGGTGTCCCTGCGTACGGCCCGCACCGACAGGGAGCCGAGGGCGGATCCGGCGGCTAGCCGCCAGAGGTTCGGGGTGTCGGCGGGCGTGACGTCGCTCCACATCAGCCCGGGGATCCCGACGAGCACGACCCGTTCCGGAGCGGCGGGCTCCTGGACGGCCGCCGCCGGCGTGGACGCGGCCGCCGCGGTGGCGGGAGCCAGGAGCGAGACGCCGAGCGCGACGGCGACCAGTGCGCGTTTCACCCACGAGCCACTCACCGGCGACCCCCCACAAACCCCGTACGTGATCTTGGAGAAACTCGCGACCACGCTACCGGACCCGTCGCCGCGCGCGCAGCCCCGACGATGAACGCATGCGGCTCATCCCCGCCGAGCGCAATCGGGAGCTCCTGGCCGAGCTCGGCGAGGGATGAGCGGCGCGCCGGTCAGCTCGCCCGGGTGGCCGGGCTCTCGTTGCCGAGGCGGTCGATGGTCGTCACGTAGTAGGTGCCCGGACGGCTGGTGGTGTACGACGGGGCGGCGGAGGCCGGCACGACGGCCACCAGGTTGCGCGCGTCCGCCGTGGCGCAGGCGACGTCCTTGCCCGCGACCCGGTAGACGCCGTACGCCCGGGCGCCCGGCTGGGCCTGCCATGTCAGCTTCGCGCCGGACGCCTTCACCCCGCGCGGGGCGACGAGCGGCGTGGAGCTCGCCCTGAGCACCGGCGGCAGCGCCGGCCGGGCGTAGTGCTCCTTCACGATCCGGTCGAGCACGCCCAGCGGGTTGCGCACCAGCTGCGCGGCGCTGAAATAGACGTCGCCCGAGATCTCCGGATATCTCCGGTTGAGCGTGAGGTGGGCGGGCAGCTCGCCCGCCTTGGTCCAGGCCGGGGTGTCGGCGGCGCCCACCCGGTAGAGCGCCTGCCCGATGTAGAGGTCGACCTCGGTCCCCTTCACCGCGTCGGCCCACCACTTGGCGAGCACCGCGTAGTCGGCCGCGGCGAACCCGCGGGGCCAGTAGAGCTGGGGCATCACGTAGTCGACCGAGCCCGCCTTGATCCACGCCTTGGCGTCGGCGTAGATCGAGTCGTAGGCCGACATGCCGGTGGTGGCCGAGCCCGACGGGTCCTGGGCCTTGTTGCGCCAGATCCCGAACGGGCTGATCCCGAAGACCGCGTACGGCTTGGCCGCGTGGACCGCCTGCGAGACCTGGGCGACGAGCTGGTTCACGTTGCGCCGCCGCCAGTCGGCCAGCGACAGGCCCTTGCCGTACTTCTTGTACGCGGCCTGGTCGGCGAACCGCGTGCCCCGGCCGGGGTAGGGGTAGAAGTAGTCGTCGAAGTGGACGCCGTCGACGTCGTAGCGCTTGACGACGTCGGTCACGACCTTGGTCACCCAGTCGCGCACCTGGGGCAGGCCGGGGTTGTAGTACAGCTTGCCCTCGTGCTTGACCGTCCACTCGGGGTGCAGGCGCGCCGGGTGTCCCTGGGGCAGCGGCGAGGCGGCCGTGTCGGCCGCGCGGTAGGGGTTGAACCACGCGTGGAACTGCAGCCCCCGCTTGTGGGCCTCCGACACCAGGAACGGCAGCGGGTCCCAGCCCGGGTCCTTGCCCGGGGTGCCGGTGAGCCACTGCGACCACGGCTCGAGCGACGAGCGGTAGATCGCGTCGGAGGCGGGCCGCACCTGGAAGAACACCGCGTTCAGGCGCCGCTTCACCGCGTTGTCGAGGATTTGCACATACTCGGCCTTCTGCCGGTCGGGCGGCAGCCCCGGCTTCGACGGCCAGTCGAGATTGTGCACGGTGGCTATCCAAACGCCGCGAAGCTGGCGCTTGGGGTATTTCACGCTGGTGGTGCAGGCGTCCGCGGCCGTGATCGCCTCCGCCTTCGCCTGCTGCTGCCCCGTCTTCTGCGCCGCCGCCGTACGGCCGGCCTTCTCCGCTTTGGCGTCGGGGCCGAAGGTGTAGGCGGCTGCGATGGCTGCTGCGGCGGCGACGGTGGTCGCGATCAACGGGCGGATGACCTGTCCCCGCTCGGTCACGTGGCTACCCCTCTGATTTGCCAGTAAGTCCGGCCATAAGTCTTACATCGACAAAAGAGCGGTTTAGCCAAAGAAACAAAATGCGCTTGTGGGGCGGGAGTGAGGCGAGGCACCTGATGTGGCTCCCCGCACCCCGTGCGCGCGAAACCCCGCCCCCGGCGACGGGAGGAATGAGCTGCGGATATGGGCCGTTTCCGGCGGGCCGTCCGTGGCGCGGCGGGCCGCGCGAGATCCGGCGGCCCGCAGGCGGGCCGCGCGAGGACCCGGCGGCCGGGAGGCGGGCCGCCGGGTCGCCGGCCGGGCTACTCTCCCGCCGCGGTCACCTTGTCGCACAGGTGCGCGGGCAGGGGCTCGTACCTCAGGAAGGAACGGGTGAACGTGCCCGCCCCGTGGGTCAGCGAGCGCAGGTCGATCGCGTACCGCGTGATCTCCAGTTGCGGCACCTCGGCGCGCACCAGGGTGCGGCCGGTGCCGACCGGCTCGGTGCCGATCACCCTGCCGCGACGGGACGACAGGTCGGACATCACGGCTCCGACGTAGTCGTCCGGCACGAGCACGGCCACCTCGTCGACCGGTTCGAGCAGGTGGGTCGCCACCTTGGAGGCGGCGTCCTTGAGCGCGAGCTGGCCGGCGATCTGGAAGGCCATGTCGGAGGAGTCCACCGAGTGGGCCTTGCCGTCGTAGAGCGTGACGCGGATGTCGACCATCGGATAACCGGCGACGACCCCGCGTTCCATCTGCGTCCGCACGCCCTTCTCCACGGACGGGATGAACTGCCGCGGCACCACGCCGCCCACGATCTTGTCGACGAACTCGAACCCGCCGCCCGACGGCAGCGGCTCGACCTCGATGTGGCAGATCGCGTACTGCCCGTGGCCGCCGGTCTGCTTGACGTTGCGCCCCATGCCCTGCGCCTTGCCCGCGAAGGTCTCCCTCAGCGGCACGCGCAGCTCGATCTTCTCCACCTCGACCCCGTGCCGCTTGGACAGGCGGTCGAGCAGGACGTCGGCGTGCGCCTCGCCCATGCACCACAGCACGAGCTGGCGGGTCTCGGCGTTGTTCTCCAGCCGCAGGGTCGGGTCCTCCGCGACCAGGCGGGCGAGGGCCTGGCTGAGCTTGTCCTCGTCGGCCTTCGACTTGGCCCTGATCGCCACCGGCAGCAGCGGCTCCGGCATGGTCCACGCCTCGACCAGCAGCGGCTCGTCCTTGGCGGACAGCGTGTCGCCGGTCTCGGCGCGCGACAGCTTGGCGATCGCGCAGATGTCCCCCGCGACGCACTTGCCCACGGTCCGCTGGAGCTTGCCGAGCGGCGACGACAGCGCGCCCACCCGCTCGTCGACGTCGTGGTCCTCGTGCCCCCGGTCCGCCAGGCCGTGCCCGGAGACGTGCACGGTCATGTCCGGCCGCAGCGTGCCGGAGAAGACCCGCACCAGGCTGATCCGCCCGACGTACGGGTCGCTGGTGGTCTTCACGACCTCGGCCACGAGCGGGCCGTCCGGATCGGCGGTGATCTCCTTGTACGGCTTGCCGTCGATCGTGGTGATCTTCGGCAGAGGGTGTTCCAGGGGCGACGGGAAGCCCTGCGTGACGATCTCCAGGAGCTCCAGCATGCCGACGCCGGGCGCGGTGGCGAGGACCGGGTAGAAGCCCGCCCGCGCGACCGCCTTCTCCAGGTCGTCGATCAGCACCTTGGTGTCGATCGTCTCGCCGGACAGGTAGCGGTCCATGAGGGTCTCGTCCTCGCTCTCCTGGATGATCCCCTCGATGAGGTCGCCGCGGTACTGCTCGACGAGCGCGAGCTGGTCGGCGTCCGGCTCCCGCTCGGTCCTGCGGCCGCCGCTGTAGTCGAACAGCCGCTGCGACAGCAGGCCGAGCAGCCCGGTGCCGTTCACCGGCAGGTAGAGCGGCGCCACGCCGTCGCCGAACGCGTCCTGGCAGGCGGCGAGGACCTCGTCGAAGTTGGCCCGCTGGTGGTCGATCTTGGTGATGACCACGGCTCTGGGCATCCCGACGAGCGCGCACTCCTCCCAGAGCATGCGGGTGAGCCCGTCCACCCCGTCCGCGGCCGAGACGACGAACAGCGCGGCGTCGGCCGCGCGCAGCCCCGCCCGCAGGTCGCCGACGAAGTCGGCGTACCCCGGGGCGTCCAGGAAATTGATCTTGATGCCGTTGTGGACGACGGGGGCGACCGACAGGTTGACCGAGCGCTGCTGGCGCACCTCCACCTCGTCGAAGTCGCTGACCGTGGTGCCGTCCTCTACCCGGCCGGGGCGCTGGACCGTGCCCGTCTCCGCGAGGAGCGCCTCGACCAGCGTGGTCTTCCCGGCCCCGGAATGGCCGACCAGCACGACATTACGCACCATGTCCGGCCGATCGGCCGCGACTGCCCTGCCCGCGGCCCCTGTTGTCGCGCCGGTTGATCTTTCGGCCACATCGCCTCCCGAATCTCGGAGCGGTCGGGGTGGGCACGCGGCACGCACCCCGCGCCGGCCGCTCACGCCGTCGCTGTTCCCGCGCCCGGGGGCCCGCCCTTCCCAGGGCCGTGCGGAGAGATCGCCTCGTCTCCGCGTGTCCTGCGGGCGCGTGCTCTTCACCCTTTACCCATGTGGCGCATATCACAAGACTTTTCGGCGGAATGTGCTTGCGAGGTGCGGCGGCGCTGGATGGCCTACGATCGGACGGCGATGTTGAACCTCCTGCGCCCCGCCGTCACCCGAGTCATGACCCCGCTGGGACGAGCCCTCGCCCGCAGGGGGATCTCGCCCGACGTGATCACCGCGATCGGCACGCTCGGAGTGGTGGCCTCGGCCCTCGCCTTCTATCCGCTCGGGCATCTGTTCGCCGGAACGCTCGTCATCACGTTCTTCGTGCTCGCCGATCTCCTGGACGGCGTGCTGGCCCGGATGACGGGCAGGGGGACCAAGTGGGGCGCCTTCCTGGACTCCACGCTCGACCGCCTCGGCGACGCCTCGATCTTCTCCGGGCTGATCCTCTATTTCGTACTCAAGGATGAGCCCGAGATCGTCCTCGCGACAGTCGCGCTCTTCTGCCTTGTCGCGGGAGCATTGGTGTCCTACGCCAAGGCCAGGGCGGAGGGCCTCGGCATGACCGCGAACGTCGGCATCGCCGAACGGGGGGAGCGTCTCGTGGTCGTGCTCGTCGCGGCCGGCCTGTCCGGTCTCGGCGTGCCGTACGTCCTGGCGGCCGGGCTCTGGCTGCTCGCCGCCGCCAGCGCCGTCACGGTGGTCCAGCGGATGGTGCACGTCTACCGACAGGCGGTGGTCGAATGAAGGGCACGGACGGCCCACCCCCGGGGCGGTCCGCGCGGCCGGGCGCGGCGCCGGACGGTCCTCCCCCCGCGGCGTCCGGCGGGGTGCCGCTCGCCGACCGGCTGGTCGCCGCGGCGTACACCGTCGGCTGGGCCGTGGTGCGTTACGTGCCGGAGCGGGTGGCCGCCTGGTTCTTCCGGGCGCTCGCCGACTGGCTGTGGCGCAGGCGCGGCAAGTCGGTGCGCCGCCTGGAGGCCAACCTGGCCCGGGTGGTCGGGGGCGACCCCGCAGATCCGGCCGTACGCGACCTGAGCCGGGCCGGCATGCGCTCCTACTTCCGATACTGGATGGAGTCGTTCCGCTTCACCGCCTACACCCGCGAGCGCATCCTCGCCGGCACCCGGATCACCGGGTCCGAGCACATCTTCGACAACCTCGCCCGGGGCAGGGGAGTGGTGGTCGCGCTGCCCCACATGGGCAACTACGACCTCGCCGGGGCCTGGCTGGTGCACATGGGCCACCGCTTCACCACCGTCGCCGAGCGGCTGAAGCCGGAGTCGCTGTTCGAGCGCTTCGTGGCCTACCGCGAGCGCCTGGGCATGGAGGTGCTGCCGCTGACCGCCAGGGACGGCGGCAGCGCGATGGCGTTCGGCACGCTCGCCACGCGGCTGCGCGCGGGCAGGCCGGTCTGCCTGCCCGCCGAGCGCGACCTGACCGCCTCCGGCGTCGAGGTCGAGTTCTTCGGCGCCCGGACGCGCATGGCCCCCGGGCCCGCCGCGCTGGCGGTGCAGACCGGCGCCGCCCTGCTGCCCGCCGTGCTGTGGTTCGAGGGGGACGGCTGGGGCATCCGGGTGTACGACGAGATCCCCGTCCCGTCCGAGGGGACGCGGGAGGAGAAGGTCGGGGTGATGACCCAGGCCGTGGCGGCCGTGTTCGAGAAGGGCATCGCCGAGCACCCGGAGGACTGGCACATGCTCCAGCGCCTGTGGCTCGACGACCTGGACCCCCGCCCCGGGACCGGATCGTGAACGTCGGCATCGTCTGCCCGTACACCTGGGAGGTCCCCGGGGGTGTGCAGGCGCACATCAGGGACCTCGCCGAGGCGCTCATCGAGGACGGGCACAAGGTGTCCGTCATCGCCCCCGCGGCCGACGACGCCGAGCTGCCGTCGTACGTGACCTCGGCGGGCCGGGCGGTGCCCGTGCCGTACAACGGGTCGGTGGCCCGCCTGGCGTTCGGGTTCCTGTCGGCCGGCCGGGTGCGCAAGTGGATCAGGGAGGGCGGCTTCGACGTGCTGCACGTGCACGAGCCCGCCGTGCCCTCCCTCGGCGTGCTCGCCTGCTGGGTCGCCCGCGGCCCGATCGTGGCGACGTTCCACGCCTCGTACGAGCGGTCGCGGGCCATGTCGGTGGCCGCGCCGATGCTGCAGAGCGCGCTGGAGAAGATCACCGGCAGGATCGCGGTCTCCGACGCGGCGCGCAAGACGCTGGTGGAGCATCTCGGCGGCGACGCGGTGCTGATCCCCAACGGCGTCACGGTGCGCAGGTACGCCGAGGGCGAGCCGCTGCCGGGCTGGGGCCCGGACGGCAACGTGATCGGCTTCCTCGGGCGGATGGACGAGCCGCGCAAGGGCCTGCCCGTGCTGCTCGAGGCGTTCGCCCTGCTCGCCCCGGAGCGGCCGAAGCTGCGGCTGCTGATCGCCGGGCCGGGCGACCCCGACGACGTGCTCGACCGGGTGCCCAGGCCGTACCGGGACAGGGTCGGGCTGCTCGGCATGGTCAGCGAGGCCGACAAGGTGCGCGCCTACCACTCCGTGGACGTCTTCTGCGCGCCCAACCTGGGCGGGGAGAGCTTCGGCATCGTGCTCACCGAGGCCATGTCGGCCGGGGCGCCGATCCTCGCCAGCGACATCCCCGCCTTCCGCCGGGTGCTGGACGACGGCCAGGCCGGGGCGCTGTTCACGACCGGCGACCCCGCCGCCCTCGCCAGGGAGGCCGCCCGGCTGCTCGACGACCCCGTACGCCGGGCCAAACTCTCCGCGGAGGCCCGCCAGGCGGTGTGGAAGTACGACTGGTCGACGGTCGCGCGGCAGGTCGTGCGCGTCTACGAGACGGTCGCCCTCACGAGCGCGGGCGTGGTCGAGGACGTGACGCCGTGACGACCCGTGGTGTCCGGACGGCGCGTGTGGAGGTGCCCGCGTGACCGCGACCCTGATCTTCGTGGCGATCGTGGCCGTCGTGCTGTTCGCCGTCTACGTCTCCTGGCGGGCCGGGCGGCTCGACCGTCTCCACATCCGCCTGGAGACCGCGCAGGCCGCGCTGGACGCCGCGCTGCTGCGCCGCGCCGCGGTCTGCCTGGAGCTCGCCGGCTCTCGCATCCTCGACCCCGCCACGTCGCTGGTGCTCGCCGCGGCCGCCCACGAGGCCCGTACGGCGGGGCCGGACGAGCGCGAGCACGCGGAAAGCGACCTGTCGAAGACGCTGCGGGCGGTGGTCGACCAGGAGCGGTTCCGGGAGAAGCTGGCCGAGCATCCCGCGGGGACGGCGCTGCTGGAGGAGCTGGACGCGGCGGTCGCCAAGGTCGTCTACTCGCGCCGCTTCTACAACAACGCCGCGGCCGTCACGCGGATGGCCCAGCAGCGCTGGCTGGCCCGCACGCTGCACCTCGCCGGGCACACCGACCCGCCCCGCTTCTTCGACATCGACGACGAGCCGCCCGAGTCCCTCGCCGCGGGCTGAAGCCCGTGCGGCCTCCTGCCCGCGCCGCCGGTGGAGATCTCCCGGGAAAACCGCATCGTCAGTTTTTGTCGGGTATTTCGGTCTGCTCCCGGTAAGCTCATGCCGTTTCATCGCCACGCCGGGCGACGGGTCCGCGTGGGCCGGTTTTGTCGTGCCTCGTGGCGGGGGCTCTCCACCGGGAGGAGCGGGTACGGTGCGGGCAGGGATCGTCTTCACGCTGGCCATGGCGGTGCTCTTGGCGGGCACCGCGTGCTCGGGTGACGACAGGCCCGCCGCCCAGTCACAGGAGGCGACCCCGTCGGAGTCCCCGTCGCCGACGCCGCCTCCCGAGCATCCGTTCACCGGACTGCCGATCGCCGCCCGCAGGCCCGTGCTGGCCGTGAAGATCGAAAACACCCGTGCGGGCAAGCCGCAGATGGGCCTGCGCAGCGCCGACATCGTCTTCGTCGAGCAGGTCGAGGGCGGGCTCACCCGGCTCATGGCGATCTACTCCTCGAAGCTGCCCGCGAAGGTGGGGCCGGTCCGCAGCGCCCGCATCTCCGACCTGCACATCCTCCCGATGTTCGGCAGGCCGGCCCTGGCCTACTCCGGGGTGCAGACGAAGATGATCCCCTTCGTCCAGAAGGCCCCGCTGTACGACGTGTCCGACAGCCGCGTCCCCGGCGCGTACGTCCGCGCCCAGGGCCGGGTCGCGCCGTACAACCTGGTCGGCAGCCCCAGGAAGCTGCTCGCGGCGGCGCCGCGGGCGAGCAAGGCCGGCGACATCGGCTTCGTCTTCTCCGACGAGCCGCCCGCCGGGGGCACGCCGCAAAAGCGCGTCACGGTCCGCTATCCGGCGGCCCGCTTCACCTTCACCTGGTCGGCGGCCCAGAAGCGCTGGCTGGTGACGCAGGACGGCGAGAAGGACATGGCCGCGGAGGGCGGCCAGCAGGGCGCCCCCACGATCGTCATCCAGTGGGTGAAGACCGAGCGGTCGCAGTTCCACGACTTCACCGGCAGCTACACCCCCCTCGTCCACACCGTGGGCAAGGGCACCGGCGTCGTGCTCAGGGACGGCCAGGCCTACCGGGTCAGGTGGTCGCGCCCCTCGGAGAAGGAGGGCACCACCTACACCCTGGCCGACGGCACGCCCATGCCGTTCGCCCGCGGCCAGGTCTGGGTCGTGCTCGCCTCGCGCAAGCCCGTCGCGCCGTGATGGACAAACCGGGTGATCGACTCTGACATATGGGTGCGTCTGGGGAGGGATCGGCCAGCACCTACCATGGAGGGGATTCCATAGGCCCGCCGTCGTGAGGTAGCACCGTGTCCAGCAGCACCCCCGAAGTCAACGAGACCACCGCCGTCGGCACCGCCCGCGTGAAGCGCGGTATGGCCGAGATGCTCAAGGGCGGTGTCATCATGGACGTCGTCACCCCGGAGCAGGCCAAGATCGCCGAGGACGCCGGGGCCGTCGCGGTCATGGCGCTGGAGCGCGTCCCGGCCGACATCCGCGCCCAGGGCGGAGTGTCCCGGATGAGCGACCCCGACATGATCGAGGGCATCATCAACGCCGTCTCCATCCCGGTGATGGCCAAGGCCAGGATCGGCCACTTCGTCGAGGCCCAGGTGCTCCAGGCGCTGGGCGTCGACTACATCGACGAGTCCGAGGTGCTCACCCCGGCCGACTACGCCAACCACATCGACAAGTGGCAGTTCACGGTTCCGTTCGTGTGCGGGGCCACCAACCTCGGCGAGGCGCTGCGCCGCATCACCGAGGGCGCCGCGATGATCCGCTCCAAGGGCGAGGCCGGCACCGGCGACGTCTCCAACGCCGTCACCCACATGCGCACGATCCGCGCCGAGATCAAGCGCCTGTCCTCGCTGCCCGAGGACGAGCTGTACGTCGCCGCCAAGGAGCTGCAGGCCCCGTACGAGCTGGTGGCCGAGGTCGCCAAGACCGGCAAGCTGCCGGTGGTGCTGTTCACCGCGGGCGGCATCGCCACGCCGGCCGACGCCGCGATGATGATGCAGCTCGGCGCCGAGGGCGTGTTCGTCGGCTCCGGCATCTTCAAGTCCGGCGACCCCGCCAAGCGCGCCGCCGCCATCGTCAAGGCCACCACGTTCTACGACGACCCGGACGTGATCGCCAAGGTCTCGCGTGGCCTGGGCGAGGCGATGGTCGGCATCAACGTCGACGAGATCCCCGTGCCGCACCGCCTCGCCGAGCGCGGCTGGTAAAGGCCGCCGCGAGCCGGGCACACGCCCGGCCGGGAGAGCCCGGCCGGGCTCTCCCGCCGTCCGCGGCCCGATGCCGGAACCGGGCGCGGCCCCCCGCCCCCGGCGGACGGCCGCCTCGTCGGCGCCGGGACGACCAGCGTTATCGTGACCACCTATGACGACCGACGACGCCGGACGGCTCGCCGAGGACCTGTCGCGCGAGCTGCGCCACATCGTGATGCTGCTGCGCCGTACGACGGCGGGGCAGCCGGTCACCGCCCAGCAATACTCGGTGCTCGGCTCCCTGGAGGACGGCCCGCGCCGGATGACCGAGCTGGCCGACGAGCACGGCGTGCAGCTGCCGACGATGAGCGTGCAGGTCAACCGCCTGGAGGAGGCGGGTCTCGTCGCGCGGGGCACCGACGCGTCCGACGCGCGGGTGCGCACCGTCGAGCTGACCGGCGAGGGCCGCGAGCGCCTGAGGGCCGTGCGGCGGGCGCGGATCGCCTACCTGTCCGACCGGCTGGGCGCGCTGACCGCCGAGGAGCGCACGGCGATCGCCCGCGCCCTGCCCGCGCTGGCCAAGCTGGGCCGCCTGTGAAACCGCGTTTGGGATGCCCGAGACCCTGGCCATACCCTGAATGCGGCCACCACGAGTGGAGTCACCACAGAAGGGATATCCGTGACGTCCGCACCCAAGATTGGCGTGCTCGCCCTGCAGGGCGACGTGCGCGAGCACATCCGCGCCCTTGAGGAGGCCGGCGCGGCCGCCACGCCGGTGCGCAGGCAGGAGGAGCTCGCCGCGGTGGACGCGCTGGTCGTCCCCGGCGGCGAGTCGACCACGATGTGGAAGCTCGCCACCGCCTTCGAGCTGCTCGAACCGCTGCGGCTGCGGATCAAGGAGGGCATGCCCGCGTACGGCTCGTGCGCCGGAATGATCATGCTGGCCGACCGGATCGAGGGCGGCGTCGAGGGCCAGGAGACGCTCGGCGGCATCGACATGGTGGTCCGCCGCAACGCCTTCGGCCGTCAGGTCGACTCGTTCGAGGCCGACCTCGACTTCGCCGGGCGCGGGACGATCAGGGCCGTGTTCATCCGCGCGCCCTGGGTCGAGTCGGTGGGGCCGGATGTGGAGGTGCTGGGCCGCACCGCGCCTGGGGATAGGATCGTCGCGGTCCGACAGGGGCCGCTGCTCGCGACGTCCTTCCACCCGGAGTTGACCGGCGACGCGCGGGTGCACTCGTATTTTGTCGAGATGGTGAGGGAGCTCTAGGCGATGTCCGGCCACTCCAAATGGGCGACGACGAAGCACAAGAAGGCGGCGCTGGACTCCAAGCGCGGCAAGCTTTTCGCCAAGCTCATCAAGAACATCGAGGTCGCGGCCAGGACCGGCGGGCCCGACCCGGACGGCAACCCGACGCTGTACGACGCCATCGTCAAGGCCAGGAAGAACTCGGTCCCGATCGACAACATCGAGCGGGCCCGCAAGCGCGGCGGCGGCCTCGAGGCCGGCGGCGCCGACTACCAGACGATCATGTACGAGGGCTACGGCCCCGGCGGCGTCGCGGTGCTCATCGAGTGCCTCACCGACAATCGCAACCGCGCGGCGTCCGAGGTCCGGGTGGCGCTGACCCGCAACGGCGGCTCGCTCGCCGACCCCGGCTCGGTGTCGTACATGTTCAACCGCAAGGGTGTCGTGATCGTCCCCAAGGGGTCGCTGACCGAGGACGACGTGCTCATGGCCGTCCTTGACGCGGGGGCCGAGGAGGTCAACGACCTCGGCGACAACTTCGAGGTGGTCTGCGAGGCCTCCGACCTCATCCCGGTGCGCAAGGCCCTGCAGGACGCCGGCATCGACTACGAGTCGGCCGAGATGAGCTTCATCCCCACGCTCAACGTCCCCCTGGACGAGGAGGGCGCCCGCAAGGTCTTCAAGCTCATCGACGCGCTCGAGGACAGCGACGACGTGCAGAACGTCTGGGCGAACTTCGACGTGAGCGACGAGGTCATGGAGAAGGTCGGGGCCTGACGCCCTCGCGCGGCCGGCGGGGCCCGTACGGGATCGGGGCCCTCGGCGGGACGCGACGGCGGAAAAGCGGTGGCCGCGGCCGCCGGGGCCCGCATAGCGTGACGGGTTGTGGAGATCCGTCACCTCACGAGCGACGACCTGGACGCCGTCCTCGACATCCGCAGGCGCGCCTTCGGCCCGTTGTCCGGATCCGCCCCCGACACCTGGCGCAGGCTCGTCTCCCCGATGCTGCCGGAGGGCCGGTATCTCGGCGCCTTCGACGGCCCCCGCCTGATCGGCGCGGCCAGGATCAACCCGTACGTCCAGTGGTGGCACGGCCGCCCGCTGTCGATGGGCGGCGTGGCGGGGGTGACGGTGTCGCCGGAGGACCGCGGCAGGGGAGTGGGCCGGGCGCTCACCCACGCGGCCGTCGAGCGCTGCGCGCAGCTCGGCCACGCGGTCTCCGCGCTCTACCCGGCCACCACGCCGCTGTACCGGAACGCGGGCTACGAGCACGCCGGCGTGCTCCAGCGGGTCACCGTGCCCGCCGAGGCGCTGCGCACGCTGGGCGGCCCGGCGGCCCCGGTCAAGCTGCGCCGGATGGGCCCCGCGGACGCGGCCGAGCTCGTGGCCCTGATCGGCCGGGTGCACTCGGCCACCCGCGCCAGCGGGCCGCTGTGTTTCGACGAGCGCACCTGGCGCCTGTGGCTGGATGACGACGACGACTTCTGCTACCTGGCCGAGGACGGGTTCGTCGTCTACCGGTGGAGCGAGGGCAACATCGAGGTCGACAACCTGCTGGCCGGGTCGGAGGCGACCGCCCGGGCCCTGTGGTCGATGGTCGGCACCGCCTCGACCGTCGCCGACTCGGTGACCGCCTGCGCCGACCCGGCCGACCCGGTGCTGTGGATGCTGCGGGAGCGGTCGAAGGACGAGGTCGCCCAGACCCGGTGGATGTTCCGGCTGATCGACCTGCCCGCCGCGGTCGCGGGGCGCGGCTTCCCCGCCGCGGTGTCCGTCGAGACCGTCGTCGAGGTGACCGACCCCCTCCGCCCGGGCAACGCGGGCGCGTGGCTGCTGCGGGTGGACGGCGGCTCCGGCTCCGTGACGCGCCTGGGCGACGCGCCCGGCGGGACGGCAGGGCTCGCGGCGGCAGGGGGCGCGGCGACACGGCTCGCGATCGGCGGGATGTCCGCGCTGTTCGCCGGAGTCCCCACGGCCACGCTCCGCCGCGCCGGCCTGCTGGCCGGCGGCTCGCCCGAGGCCGACGACGCGCTGGACGCCGCGTTCCGCTGCGCACCGTACATGATCGACTACTTCTGATCCGCCCGCGCCGCCGCTGATCGCGATAGAGTGACCGACCGAACAGATGTTCGGCGAAGCGGCGTGGCCCGGAAGCGTGTCCGGCGACGCCGCGCCGGGCGGGATCAGGGAGGCGTGCCGGTGCGGTTGCCCCGACTGCGGGTGATGGGCGTGGACCCCGGGCTGACGCGGTGCGGCCTCGGCGCCGTGGAGGGCAGTCCGGGCGCGCCGCTGAGCCTGCTGTCGGTCGGGGTGGTCCGCACCCCGGCCGACGACGACATCGGGTCCAGGCTGGTCGTGATCGAGGCGGAGATCGAGCGCTGGCTCGACGAGATCGAGCCGGACGCGGTCGCCGTCGAGCGGGTCTTCGCCCAGCACAACGTCCGCACGGTCATGGGGACGGCCCAGGCGTCGGCCGTCGCGATCGTCTGCGCGGCCCGGCGGGGGCTGCCGGTCGCGCTGCACACGCCGAGCGAGGTCAAGGCCGCCATCACCGGCAACGGCAACGCCGACAAGAAACAGGTCGGCGCGATGGTCACCCGGCTGCTGCGGCTCGACGCGATGCCCAAGCCCGCGGACGCCGCCGACGCGCTCGCCCTGGCCATCTGCCACGTCTGGCGCGGCGGCGTGCAGAACCGCCTCGCCGAAGCCCTGGCCAGGGCCCGTTCCGGCGCCGCGGGCACGGTGAGCCCCGGCAGGACGGCGGGCTCTGGTAGGACTGGGACGCCCGGCGACGTCGCGGCCGGGCGCACGGACCGGGGAGGGAGCACGCGATGATCGCATCCGTTGCGGGGCAGGTGGCGGCCATCGGGCCCGACAGCGCCGTGGTCGAGGTCGGCGGCGTCGGGATGCTCGTCCACTGCACCCCGGGCACCCTGGCCGGGCTGCGCGTCGGCGAGCCCGCCCGGCTGGCCACCTCGCTCGTCGTCCGCGAGGACTCGCTCACCCTGTACGGCTTCGCCTCCGACGACGAGCGCGCGGTCTTCGAGCTGCTCCAGACGGCCAGCGGGGTCGGTCCGCGTCTGGCCCTGGCCATGCTCGCGGTGCACACCCCCGACGCGCTGCGGATCGCGGTGGCGAGCGCCGACATCAAGGCCCTGACGATGGTGCCCGGCATAGGCCAGAAGGGCGCGCAGCGCATCGTGCTCGAACTCAAGGACAAGCTCGGCGCCCCGGTGGCGGCGGCCGGCGCCGTACGCACCGGCGCGTCGCCGGCGCAGCCCGTCTGGCGCGACCAGGTCCATTCGGGGCTGGTCGGGCTCGGCTACTCGTCCAGGGACGCCGACGAGGCGGTGGCGGCGGTGTCCGCGGAGGCCGAGGCGGAGATCGCGGCGGGCCGCACCCCGCAGGTGGCCGCGCTGCTCAAGTCCGCCCTGCGCGTGCTGAGCGTGCGATGACGCCGCGGCGGGCCGAGGGAGAGATGAAAGTTTCACCGGGAATCGGACGGACCCGGCGGGCCGAGCGGATGGTGTCGAGTGAGCTTCGAGCGTGATCTCGTGTCGCCGGAACCCGAGGGCGACGAGCGGGCGATCGAGGCCGCGCTGCGCCCCCGGCGGCTGGAGGAGTTCATCGGGCAGAGCCGGGTGCGCGAGCAGCTCTCGCTGGTGCTGGAGAGCGCCCTGCGCCGCAACCGCCCGCCCGACCACGTCCTGATGAGCGGCGGCCCCGGGCTCGGCAAGACGACCCTCGCGATGATCATCGCGGCCGAGCTGGGCGTGCCGCTGCGGATGACCTCGGGGCCCGCGCTGGAGCGCGCGGGCGACCTCGCCGCGATCCTGTCCACGCTGACCGAGGGCGAGGTCCTGTTCATCGACGAGATCCACCGCATGGCCCGCCCGGCGGAGGAGATGCTCTACCTCGCCATGGAGGACTTCCGGGTCGACGTCGTCGTCGGCAAGGGGCCGGGCGCCACCTCGATCCCCCTCGACATCGCCCCGTTCACGCTGGTCGGGGCCACCACCCGGGCGGGGCTGCTGCCCGCGCCGCTGCGCGACAGGTTCGGCTTCACCGCGCACATGGACTTCTACGAGGTGGCCGAGCTGGAGCAGGTGCTGCGGCGCTCGGCCCGGCTGCTGTCGGTGGAGCTGCCCGACGAGGGCGCGCACGAGATCGCCCGCCGCTCGCGCGGCACCCCCCGCATCGCCAACCGCCTGCTGCGGCGGGTGCGCGACTTCGCCGAGGTCCGCGCGGAGGGCGTCATCACCAGGGAGGTCGCGGCGGCGGCGCTCAACCTGTACGAGGTCGACGCCGAAGGACTGGACCGGCTCGACCGGGCCGTGCTCGACGCGCTGCTGCGCAAGTTCGGCGGCGGGCCGGTGGGCCTGTCGACGCTGGCGGTGGCCGTGGGGGAGGAGCCGGAGACGGTCGAGGTCGTGGCCGAGCCCTTCCTGGTGCGCCAGGGGCTGCTGGCGCGCACCCCGCGGGGCCGCGTCGCCACCGCCGCCGCCTGGGCGCACCTCGGCTTGACTCCGCCTCCTGACGCGGTCGGCTCGGCGGCCGTGCCCACGCTCTTCGACGAGGGCTGAGCGCGGTGCGGGCGGCCGGAAGCGGAAACCGGGGCAAAGAGGTAACAGACCGATTGCGAAGCCTATGAAGCGGGAACTTTCCTGCCCGCCGAGCCGTGGGTTCGTTGCCGGGCTTCCGCGGGCTCGCATACACTGCGTGGCTTGACTGGCCGCACACGCGACAAGTCGCGGTGGCCCGCGTGTGAAGCGCACAAGACCTCCGGCGTCAGGCCGGTTCATCACGTTACGGAAGGGTGGCCCCCGTGGGTAACAACCCGCTTGGGACGTTCCTGCCACTGATCTTGCTGGTAGTGGTGTTCTACTTCCTGCTGATCCGCCCCCAGCGCAAGCGGCAGCAGGAACAGATCCAGATGCAGAACTCCCTGACCCCGGGCGTCCGGGTCATGACCACGACAGGACTTTTCGGGACGGTCGTCGCCGTTCAGGACGACGACGTCGTGCTGGAGGTGGCCCCCGGCGTCGAGACCCGCTGGGTCAAGGCCGCGATCGGCCGGGTGGTCACCCCCGCGGACGAGGTGACAGACGGGGACACCGGGGGGTCCGCGACCGGCGGTCCCGACACGGGGAACGGTGACGACGCGAGCACCAAGCAGTCCTGAGTAGGCTGATCTCAACCTTTCGACGAAAGAACTGACCTCCAGTGGCCCCACCGACCAGTAGCCAGAGCAAGCCTGGACGCACACTCCTGCTGCTCTTTGTGCTCCTCCTCGTCATGGGCGCGACGGTCGCCCTCCAGAAGGCGTTCGTCCCCAAGTTCGGCCTCGACCTCGCGGGCGGCACGACCGTGACGCTCTCGCCGGTCACGCCGGACGGGAAGTCGCCGTCCCAGGAGAGCCTCGACCGCGCCGTGGCGATCATCCGGCAGCGCGTCAACGGCACCGGCATCTCCGACGCCCAGGTCGCGAAGTCGAACGACAACATCGTGATCCAGATCCCGGGCGCGGGCCGTGACGAGGCCCTCAGGCTGGTGTCGACCACCGCCGAGCTGCGCATGCGGCAGGTGCTCGCGGTGGCCGCCGCCACCAACCAGCCGGCACAGGTGCCCACGGAGGCCGCCACGCCCGGCGCCTCGGCGACCCCCTCGGCCGCCGCGAGCGAGTCCGCTCCGGCCACGGGGAACGCGACGCCGGGCGCGAACGCGTCTCCCGCCGGCCGCGCCCTGGCGAAGGCGCTGACCGCGCCGTCCTCTCCGGAGCCGACCGCTTCGGAGAGGGCGAACCGGCGCGACGCGGGGGCGGGGACGGCCCGGGGCGCCCGGGCCAAGGCGTCGCCCTCGGCCGAGCCCAGTCCCACGCCGACGGCCCCCGCCGAGGACATGGTCGACCCGCTGGCCGGCCAGGACACCAGCGGCATCGACCCGGCGCTGCTCGACGAGTTCCGCAAGATCGACTGCACCGCGAAGAACCGCGGCCAGGGCGCCATCGACGACCCCAACAAGCAGATCGTCGCCTGCAGCCAGGACGGCACCGCCCGCTACATCCTGGACAAGGCCGCGGTGCAGGGCACCGAGATCAGCGGCGCGCAGGCGGGCACCGACCCGACCACCGGTGAGTGGATCGTCCAGGTCGACTTCAAGTCGAAGGGCGCCAGCCAGTTCGCCGACATCACCCGGCGCATCACGAGCCTGCCGGCCCCGCGCAACCAGCTCGCCAACGTGCTGGACGGCGTCGTCATCGTCGCCCCGGTGATCGAGGAGGCCATCCCCGGCGGCAGCGCCCGCATCTCCGGCAGCTTCACCCAGCAGACCGCCACCGAGCTGGCCGACCAGCTCAAGTACGGCGCGCTGCCGCTGAAGTTCCAGCAGAGCTCGGTCGTCTCCGTCTCCTCGACGCTCGGCCAGGACCAGCTCAACGGCGGCCTCATCTCCGGCGCGCTCGGCCTGATCGTCGTGGTGATCTACCTGTTGCTCTACTACCGCGGCCTCGGGCTCATCGGCATGGCCAGCCTGGCCGTGGCCACCGTGGTCACCTACCTGACGGTGGTGTTGCTGAGCCACAACGCCGGCTTCCGCCTCTCGCTGCCGCACATCATCGGCCTGGTGGTCTCGATCGGCATCACCGCGGACTCGTTCATCGTCTACTTCGAACGGATCCGCGACGAGATCAAGGAGGGCCGCCGCACGCTGCGCTCGGCGGTGGAGGTCGCCTGGCGGCGTGCCCGGCGCACCATCATGGTCGCCGACGCCGTCATGTTCATCGCCGCGGTGATTCTCTACTTCCTCGCGGTCGGCGACGTGGCCGGCTTCGCGTTCGCGATGGGCCTGACCACCATCATCGACCTCGTGGTGGTGTTCCTGTTCACCAAGCCGCTGATGTCGCTGGCGGCGCGGCTGCGGTTCTTCGCGAAGGGCCACAAGCTGTCCGGACTCGACGCGGAGCGCATGGGCCGCACCAGCCCCGCCGAGCAGACCCTGCAGGAGGCGTGATGCCGGGAGTGATCAGCCGCCTCTACCGCGGCGACATCAACATCGACTTCGTCGGCAAGCGCAAGATCTGGTACGGCCTGTCGATCTTCCTGCTCACGGTCTCCATTGTGGGCCTGGTGGTCAACGGCCTGAACCTGGGCGTGGAGTTCCGCGGCGGCTCGGTGTTCGACTTCACCCGCACGCCGGGCTCCAGCATCGAGCAGGTCCGCGAGACCGTCTCCGACGCCGGGGTCCACCAGGTCATCGTGCAGCAGGCCGGCCCCAACTGGCGGGTCACCACCGAGAGCCTCAAGGGCGACGAGGTGACCAAGGTCCAGCGGGCGGTCGCCCAGAAGTTCGGCATCGACGAGGAGCAGGTCAGCTCGCAGGTCATCGGCGCGACCTGGGGTGGCGAGGTCTCCCAGAAGGCGTGGATCGGCCTCGCGGTCTTCATGATCGCGATCATGCTGTACCTGTCGGTGGCCTTCGAGTGGCGGATGGCCCTCGCGGCGATCGTCGCCCTCATCCACGACCTCGTGATCACCGCCGGCGTCTACGCCTGGTCGGGCTTCGAGGTCACCCCGGCGACGATGCTCGGCTTCCTCACGATCCTCGGTTACTCGTTGTACGACGCGGTCGTCGTCTTCGACATGATCAAGGAGGTCACGAGCAAGCTCGGCACGAGCGCGAAGATGACCTACACGCAGGCCGCCAACAACGCGCTCAGCCACACGCTGATCCGGTCGCTGAACACCTCGCTCGTGGCGATCCTGCCGGTGGCCGCGATCCTGTTCATCGGCACCACGCTGCTCGGCGCCGGCACGCTGAAGGACCTGTCGCTGGCCCTGTTCGTCGGCATGGTCGTCGGCACCTACTCGTCCCTGTGCGTGGCGACGCCGATCCTGGTCACGCTCAAGGAGCGGGAGCCCAAGTGGCAGGCGCTCGCCGAGCGGGTGCGCGCCAAGGAGGCCGCCGCCGCCAAGGCCGCCCGTGCGGCCAAGGAGCCCGTCTCCGCCGGCTCGCAGAACACCACCACGACGACCACGGAAAAGCGCAAGAAGCGCTGACCCCGGCTCGCCGGCGGGCGCCCCCGGAACCGCGCGGTTCCGGGGGCGCCCGCGTGTTGTCCGCTCCCGCTAGGCTTGGCCGTCGTGACTGACTGGACGGCTCTCATCAGAGATGTCCCGGACTATCCGAAGCCGGGGATCCTCTTCAAGGACATCACTCCGCTGCTGGCGGACCACGCGGCCTTCACCCGGGTCGTGGACGACCTCGGGGACGGCCTGGTGTTCGACAAGGTGGTCGGCATCGAGGCGCGGGGCTTCATCCTCGCCGCACCGGTGGCCTACCGCAGCGGCGCGGGGTTCGTGCCGGTGCGTAAGAAGGGCAAACTGCCTGCTGACACGTATGAGGTGTCCTATGATCTCGAGTACGGCTCCGCGACGATCGAGGTGCACGCCGACGCCTTCGGCCCCGGCGACCGGGTCCTGATCGTCGACGACGTCCTCGCCACGGGCGGAACGGCCCGGGCGGCCGTGGAGCTGGTCAGGAGAACGGGCGCGGAGGTCGTGGCCCTGTCCTTCCTGATGGAGCTGTCCTTCCTCTCCGGCCGCGACCGTCTGCCGGGCCTGGACGTGCGCACCCTGCTCACCGTCTGAGCCGCGCGGACCGGTCAGGGGGCAGGTGGCCGAGAGTGCTGCGGCAGCACGGATACACTGTGGAACCTGGACTCGACGTAAGGAGTCTGTGTGCCCCGTGATGTGGTCGTGCCCGGCAGCGCGCGGGTCGATCGCGGAGTGATCTCCCGCGACGCCCCCGAGCCCGTCGCCGACGTGCCCCCTGACCCGGCACGCGACCCGGCGACGGGCCCGGAGGACAGGCCGGCTTCGGCCACGCGACGGAGGCTCGCCCGTTTCGGGGGGCAGTGGGGTGCTATGAATCCGGTGTTGGAACCGCTCTTCAAGACGGTCCGTGCCACCCATCCCAAGGCCGACCTGCGGCTGATCGAGCGCGCGTACGACGTCGCCGCCTATCACCACCGCGACCAGAAGCGCAAGAGCGGCGACCCGTACATCACCCACCCGCTCGCGGTGGCGACGATCCTGGCGGAGCTGGGCACGGACGACGAGACGCTGTGCGCCGCCCTGTTGCACGACACGGTCGAGGACACCGCCTACAGCCTCGACGAGTTACGAGCCGACTTCGGCGACAACATCGCGTTGCTCGTCGACGGCGTGACCAAGCTCGACAAGGTGAAGTTCGGCGACGCCGCGCAGGCCGAGACCGTGCGCAAGATGGTCGTCGCGATGTCGCGCGACATCCGCGTGCTGGTGATCAAGCTGGCCGACCGGCTCCACAACATGCGCACCATGCGCTACATGCCCGAGCACAAGCGCCAGCAGAAGTCCCGCGAGACGCTGGAGATCTTCGCGCCGCTGGCGCACCGGCTCGGCATGAACACCATCAAGTGGGAGCTGGAGGACCTCGCGTTCGCCATGCTCTACCCCAAGCGGTACGACGAGATCGCCCGCATGGTGTCGGAGCGCGCGCCGCGCCGCGACCTGTTCCTGCAGGAGGTCATCGAGAAGGTCTCCGCCGACCTGCGCGAGGCGAAGATCAAGGCGACCGTGCGGGGCCGGCCCAAGCACTACTACTCGATCTACCAGAAGATGATCGCCAAGGGCGTGGCCTTCGACGACATCTACGACCTGGTGGGCATCCGCGTCCTGGTCGACACGGTCCGCGACTGTTACGCGGCGCTCGGAACGATCCACGCTCAGTGGAAGCCGGTGCCGGGGCGGTTCAAGGACTACATCGCCATGCCCAAGTTCAACATGTACCAGTCGCTCCACACGACGGTCATGGGCCCCGAGGGCAAGGCGATCGAGCTGCAGATCCGCACCCGGGCCATGCACAACCGCGCCGAGTACGGCGTGGCCGCGCACTGGAAGTACAAGGAGGAGATGACCGGGGCGGGGCCCGGCAAGGTCAAGCAGGTCAACGACATGGCCTGGCTGCGCCAGTTGCTCGACTGGCAGAAGGAGACCTCCGACCCCGGGGAGTTCCTCGAGTCGCTGCGGTTCGACCTGTCGGTGTCGGAGGTGTTCGTCTTCACCCCGCGCGGCCAGGTGATCTCGCTGCCCGAGGGCGCCACCCCGGTCGACTTCGCGTACGCCGTGCACACCGAGGTCGGCCACCGATGTATCGGCGCGCGGGTCAACGGCAGGCTGGTCCCGCTGGAGTCCCGCCTCGGCAACGGCGACACCGTCGAGATCTTCACGTCGAAGTCGCCCGACGCGGGCCCGTCGCGAGACTGGCTCAAGTTCGTCAAGAGCGGCCGGGCCCGCAACAAGATCCGCCAGTGGTTCACCAAGGAGCGCCGCGAGACCGCCATCGAGGCGGGCAAGGAGGCGATCGGGCGGGCCATGCGCAAGCAGGGCCTGCCGCTGCAGCGGCTCATGTCCGGCGAGGCGCTGCTGGCCCTGGCCAGGGATCTGCGCTACGCCGACGTCTCCGCCCTGTACGCTGCGGTGGGCGAGGGGCACATCACGGCCCAGGCGGTCGTGGACAAGCTCGTACAGGCCCTGGGCGGCGTCGAGGGCGCCGAGGAGGACATCGCCGAGGCCCAGGTGCCCACGCGGCTCAAGGGCCGTCCCAGGGCCGGTTCCAACGCCGGCGTGATCGTGGCGGGCGACCCGGACGTGTGGGTGCGCCTGTCGCGCTGCTGCACCCCCGTGCCGGGGGACGAGATCGTCGGGTTCGTCACGCGGGGGCACGGCGTGTCCGTGCACCGCACCAACTGCCCGAACGTGCAGCAGCTCAGCGCCCACCCCGACCGCCTGGTGGAGGTCTCCTGGTCGCCCGGGGACGACTCGGTCTTCCTCGTCGCCATCCAGGTGGAGGCGCTCGACCGGCCCCGCCTGCTGTCCGACGTCACGCGCACCCTGTCGGACCAGCACGTGAACATCCTGTCGGCCTCGGTGACGACCAGCCGCGACCGAGTGGCGATCAGCAAGTTCACCTTCGAGATGGGCGACCCGAAGCACCTCGGCCACGTGCTCAAGGCGGTGCGCAATGTGGCGGGCGTCTACGACGTCTACCGTGTGACGAGCTGACCGCGCCTCGCGCCGCGCGGCAGCGCCGCGGAGACGCCACGCGACTCCGGCCGAGTGGTCCGGCCCGCTCCACCCGGAGCCCGGGCGGAGCGGGCCGGACCGCCGCACGAGTCATGGGACGCATGCCCGGCCCCCGGCGCCGTACGACGGACGACGCCGGGGGCCGGGCGGCGAGGGTCAGGAGGAGAACTCGGCGAGCGTGCGCTCGGCCTCCTGCAGCCAGGAACGGCGTGCGGCCAGCGCCTCCTCCGCCTCCTTGACGTCCTTGTCGCGGCCGGCCGCCTGGGCCTTGGCCAGCTTGGTCTCCAGCTGGTCGATGGACCTGCGGAGCTGGTTGACGGTGTCCTGGGCGCGGGCCCTGGCCTCCGGGTTGGAGCGCTTCCACTCGGCCTCCTCGGCCTTGCGGACCGCCTCGTCGACCTTGCGCAGCCCGCCCTCCAGGCGGTCGCGCTGGTCGCGCGGCACCGGGCCCGCGGCCTCCCAGCGCTCCAGGATGCCCCGCAGCGCCGTGCGCGCGGCACGGGCGTCGGTGACCGGGAGCAGCTTCTCGGCCTCGGCCAGCAGGGCCTCCTTGACCTGGGCGTTGGCGGCGAAGGAGGCGTCCCGCTCCGCGAAGACCGCCGAGCGGGCCTGGAAGAACTGGTCCTGGGCGGCCTTGAAGCGCGCCCACAGCTCGTCCTCGACCTCGCGGGAGGCGCGGCCCGCGGCCTTCCACTGGCGCATCAGGTCCCGGTAGGCCGCCGCGGTGGCGTTCCACTCCGTGGAATCCGCCAGCGCCTCCGCCTCGCTCACGATGCGCTCCTTGACGCTGCGCACCGCGTCGCGCTGCTGGTCGAGCGAGGAGAAGTACGCCTTGCGCCGCTTGGCGAAGGCCGTACGGGCCGCGGACAGCCTCTTCCACAGCGTGGCCTCGGTCGCCCGGTCCACCCGCTCGGCGGCCTTCCACTCCTCCACGAGCTGCCGCAGCCGCTCGCCGCCGGACTTCCAGTGCGTCGTCTCCTCGGCGATGCGCTCGGCCTCGGCGACGATGCGCTCCTTCACCTCCCGCGCGTGCGCCCTCGCCTGCTCGCGCGCGGCCCGCAGCTCCTCGCGCCGCTTGCCGACCAGCTCGCTGAGCGCCGTCAGCCGGTCCTGCAGCGAGTCGAGGTCGCCGACCGCGTGCGCCTCGGCCACGGCCTCCCGCAGCTTGGCGATGCTCGCCTCCGCCTGGGCCGGCGCGAGGTCGGTGCCGCGCACCCGCTGCTCCAGGAGCTGCACCTGGCCCGCCAGCTCGTCGAACTTGCGGCGGTAGTAAGCCAGCGCTTCCTCCGGCTCACCGGCCTGCCAGGACCCGACGGCCCGTTCTCCCTCAGCCGTACGCACGTAGACGGTGCCGTCCTCGTCTACCCGGCCCCACGGGTCGGTGCTCACCGTGTCCTCCCGCACTTGAATCAGCCTCCAGGGCTCGATGTGCCCTTGGTTGTATTACGTCAGCTCTTGCTGGTGATTGTCACGTCTTTGATGACCACGGGCTGCTTCGGGGCACCAGTGCCGTCCCCGCCGGCACTGGCGATGACGCCCTTCTTTGCGACCTTGTCCACGATTTCGAGTCCTTTGGTCACCGTACCGAAAGGCGTGTAGTCGGGGGACAGCCCGGTGTCCCCGTACACGATGAAGAACTGGCTTCCGTTGGTGTTCGGGCCGCTGTTCGCCATCGCGATCACGCCCCGCGTGTACTTCGCGCCCGCCAGGTTCTCGTTCGCGAAGCGGTAGCCGGGGCCGCCCTGCCCGTCGGTCGGGTTCTTGCCGTCGGCCTTGGCCAGCGGGTCGCCGCACTGCAGGATCGGGAAGTCCGTGCCCATCCGGTGGCACTTCGTGTCGTCGAAGTAGTCCTTGGAGGCGAGGAACTTGAACGAGTTGACCGTGCAGGGCGCCTTCTCGCTGTCCAGCTTCGCGACGATGTCGCCCAGGTTGGTCTTGATGGTCATGGTCGCCGGGGCGGTGCTCACCGTCTCCGGCGGCATGCCGACGTTCTTGACCTGCCCGCTGCTCTCGTCGGCGACGTAGCCACAGGTGCCCTTGGCCGGGTCGTACGGCTTGGGGTCGTTCACGGCGGGCTTGATGCTCGCCGACGCCGTGGCGGAGGCCGTGGCGTCGCCGTCGTCGCTGCCGAGAAGGGTCGTCGCGGCCACGACGCCGCCGATCACCACCACCACGGCCGTGGTGGTGCCGATGATCGCGTTGCGCCGCGCCCGCTGCTGGCGTTCCGCGCGTGCCCGCAGCTGCCGCTGGTAGTGCTCCCGTGCCAGCTGCTTCTGCCGGTCCTTGCCGGTGACCACTTCGACCTCCCGACTCGTCCTGTTTCCCATGGTCGTACGCCCGGACGCGATCTCGCCGGCGCGTGCCCGCCACGCCCGGGAGGTGCTCCGGGAACGGCGGCACGATCTATAGCATCCGGCTCGACTGCTCCAAGAATGACTATTGAGGTGGGCGAATCGTATCGGCTGACGGGTATTGGTTCGCAGCCTGCCGACCCGCACCGGTACCCTTCGGTTACATTCGCTCGCGCAATCCTTGATTGATCCGTAGAGACAGCAGAGGCCGCTTCCGTGCTCGTCGCCGGGTTTCCCGCAGGGTCGTTCCAGACCAACTGTTACGTCGTCGCTCCCGCAGCAGGCGAGGAGTGCGTGGTCATCGACCCAGGTCAGGACGCCGTGGAGGACCTCGACGCGGTGCTGCGCGAGCACCGGCTCAAGCCGGTCGCGGTGCTGCTCACCCACGGTCACATCGATCACGTGTGGTCGGTGGCCCCGGTGTGCGGGGCCCGCGACGTGCCCGCGTGGATCCACCCGGAGGACCGCGAGCTGCTGTCGGACCCGGCGAAGGGGTTCCCGCCCCAGGCGGGCGATGTGTTCGGCGGCCTGAAACTTTCCGAGCCCGACGATGTGCGGGAGCTGACCGACGGGGCCGTGCTGTCGCTGGCCGGGCTGGAGCTCACGGTCGAGCACAGGCCGGGCCATACCAGGGGGTCGGTGACGTTCCGGACGCCCGTCGAGGACTCCCAGATCCTGTTCTCGGGCGACCTGCTGTTCGCCGGCTCCATCGGCCGCACCGATCTGCCCGGCGGCGACCACGCCGCCATCCTGCGCAGCCTCGCCAAGACGCTGACGCTGCCGGACGAGACCACGGTCCTGCCCGGCCACGGACCTCAGACGACCATCGGCCGCGAGCGCGCGACCAACCCCTTCCTCAGGGACGTCGCGCCGCACGCAGGCCCGACCAGGGGATTGTGATGACCTTTCAGGCGCCCAAGGGCACCTTCGACTGGATGCCCCCGCGTTCGGAGTGGGCTCTCGTCGTACGGGACGCCCTGTCCGCGCCGGCCCGCCGCGCCGGCTACGGCTACATCGAGACGCCGGCCTTCGAGGACACGGCGCTGTTCGCGCGTGGTGTCGGCGAGTCGACCGACATCGTGACCAAGGAGATGTACACGTTCACGAGCAAGGGCGGGCAGTCGCTGACGCTGCGCCCCGAGGGCACCGCGAGCGTGATGCGGGCCGTGCTCGAACACGGCCTGTACGGCGGGCCGCTGCCGATCAAGCTCTGGTATTCGGGCAGCTACTTCCGCTACGAGCGCGCCCAGGCCGGCCGCTACCGTCACTTCTCCCAGGTGGGCGCGGAGGCCCTGGGCGCCGAGGACCCCGCGCTCGACGCCGAGCTGATCGTGCTGGCGATGGACGGCTACGCCTCGCTGGGCCTGCGCGGCGTCCGGCTGCTGCTGAACTCGCTGGGCTGCAAGGAGTGCCGCCCGGCCTACCGCGCCGCGCTGCAGGACTTCCTGCGCGGCCTGGACCTCGACGAGGCCACCCGCAAGCGGGTGGAGATCAACCCGCTGCGCGTGCTCGACGACAAGCGTCCCGAGGTGCGCGCGCAGCTGGAGGGCGCGCCGCTGGTCACCGACCACCTGTGCGGGGCCTGCAAGACCTACCACGAGGAGGTCAGGGGCCTGCTGACGGCCGCCGGGCTGACGTACGAGGACGACCCCCGGCTGGTGCGCGGCCTGGACTACTACACGCGTACGACCTTCGAGTTCGTGCACGACGGCCTCGGCGCCCAGTCGGCGGTCGGCGGGGGAGGCCGCTACGACGGGCTGAGCGAGCAGATCGGCGGCCCGGCGCTGCCGAGCGTGGGCTGGGCGCTCGGGGTGGACCGCACGGTGCTCGCGATGGAGGCCGAGGGCCTGCTCGCCGAGCGGCCCCGCGGCGTCCAGGTGTTCGCCGTCCCCCTCGGGGAGGAGGCGAGGCGGCGCGTGTTCCCGCTGGTGAGCGAGCTGCGCCGGGCCGGTCTCGCGGTCGACATGGCCTTCGGCGGCCGCGGCGTCAAGGGCGCGATGAAGGCCGCCGACCGCAGCGGCGCGCGGTACGCGCTCATTCTCGGCGACCGAGATATCGAGGCGGGAGCCGTGCAAGTGAAGGACCTGACCACAGCCGACCAGACCGCGGTTCCGCTCGCGGAGGTCGTCGAGTTCTTGAAGGGGAAACTCTCGTGATCCGCACCCACGAGGCAGGCACGCTCCGCGAGGAGCACGCGGGCCAGAAGGTGACGCTCGCCGGATGGGTCGCGCGCCGGCGCGACCACGGCGGCGTGGTCTTCATCGACCTGCGCGACGCCTCAGGCACGGCCCAGGTGGTCTTCCGCGAGGAGGACCACGCCCACGACCTGCGCGCGGAGTACTGCGTCAAGATCACCGGCGAGGTTCGCCGGCGCCCGGCCGGCAACGAGAACCCCGA
The DNA here is from genome assembly GCF_014647835.1 of Microbispora rosea subsp. aerata. Classification (GTDB taxonomy): domain Bacteria; phylum Actinomycetota; class Actinomycetes; order Streptosporangiales; family Streptosporangiaceae; genus Microbispora; species Microbispora aerata. The sequence goes on along the minus strand of NZ_BMPY01000024.1, from coordinate 38,160 downwards.
TCTGCCCACGGGCGAGATCGAGGTCGTCGCCTCCGAGGTGGAGGTGCTGAGCGAGTCGGCGCCGCTGCCGTTCCCGATCGAGGGCAGCTCGGGCGTGTCGGAGGAGGCGCGGCTGAAGTACCGCTACCTCGACATCCGCCGCCAGCAGATCGCCAACGCGCTGCGCATCCGCTCGCAGGCGACCTACCTCGCCAACGAGGTCATGCGCGAGCGCGGGTTCGTGTACGTCGAGACCCCGAACCTGACCCGCTCGACCCCCGAGGGCGCCCGCGACTTCCTGGTGCCCGTACGGCTCCAGCCGGGCAACTGGTACGCGCTGCCGCAGTCGCCGCAGCTGTTCAAGCAGCTCCTCATGGTCTCCGGCCTCGAGCGCTACTACCAGCTCGCCCGCTGCTTCAGGGACGAGGACCTGCGCGCCGACCGGCAGCCCGAGTTCACCCAGATCGACATCGAGATGTCGTTCGTGGACCAAGACGACGTCATCGAGCTGGGCGAGGCGCTCATCGGGCGGATCTGGAAGGAGATCCTCGGCTACGAGCTGCCGACGCCGCTGCCCCGGATGACGTACGCCGAGGCGATGGCGCGGTACGGCTCGGACAAGCCCGACCTGCGGTTCGGCGTGGAGCTGACCGACCTCACGGACTACTTCGCCGGCACCTCCTTCCGCGTGTTCCAGGCGCCGTACGTGGGCGCGGTCGTGATGCCGGGCGGCGCCTCGCAGACCCGCAGGGAGCTCGACGGCTGGCAGGAGTGGGCCAAGTCGCGCGGCGCGCGCGGCCTGGCGTACGTGCTGGTGCAGGAGGACGGCACGCTCGGCGGCCCGGTCGCCAAGAACCTGTCGGAGACCGAGCTCGCCGGCCTGGCGGCCAAGACCGGGGCCAAGCCCGGCGACGCGATCTTCTTCGCGGCCGGCACGCCCGCGGCCTCCCGCGACCTGCTCGGCGCGGCCCGCCTGGAGATCGGCCGCCGCTGCAACCTGATCGACGAGTCGCAGTGGTCGTTCCTGTGGATCGTCGACGCCCCCATGTTCGAGGAGGACGGCGAAGGCGGCTGGACCCCGGTCCACCACCCCTTCACCGCGCCGAAGCCGGAGTGGGCCGACACCTTCCAGGACCACCCCGCCGAGGCCCTGGCGTACGCCTACGACATGGTCTGCAACGGCATGGAGATCGGCGGCGGCTCGATCCGTATCCACCGGGCCGAGATGCAGCAGCGCGTGTTCGACGTGCTCGGCATCTCCAAGGAGGAGGCCGAGAGCAAGTTCGGCTGGCTGCTCGAGGCGTTCAAGTACGGCCCGCCGCCGCACGGCGGCATCGCCTACGGCTGGGACCGGGTCACCATGCTGCTGGCGGGCGGCGAGTCGATCCGCGACGTGATCGCGTTCCCGAAGACGGCGTCCGGCTTCGACCCGCTGACCGGCGCGCCCACGCCGATCACGAGCGAGCAGCGCAAGGAGGCCGGTGTGGACGCCGCGCCGAAGGCCGACAAGCCCGAGTCCGCCCAGTAGGACGCGAGACGGCCCCCGCGACACCGGTCGCGGGGGCCGTCGCGTGCCCGGGGCGGGTCAGACGATGCTCAGGTCCTTGATGACGACCTTCTTCTTGGGGGCGTTGGACCCCTCGCCCCGCACGTCCGCCGTGGGGTCCCCGTTGAAGGGGATGATGCCGCCCTTGGCGATCTTGTCGATGACGTCCATGCCCTTGCTCACCACGCCGATCATGGTGAACGCGGCGCCCGCGGCGGTCAGCTGGGTGTTCTCGTCGGTGAACGAGATGAAGAACTGGCTGCCGTTGGAGTTGGCGTCCTCCGAGGCCTGCGCCAGCCCGACCGTGCCGCGGCTGAGCGGCATGCCGTTGAGGTTCTCGTCCTCGAACAGGTAGCCGGAGCTGCCCGCGCCGTCGTCGGCGTGCTTGCCGTCGCCCTTGGCCAGCGGGTCGCCGCACTGCAGCATGCCGAGGCCGACCGTCTCCACCGTCGCCAGGCGGTGGCAGACGGTGTTGTCGTAGAAGTTCTTGCTGGCCAGGAACGCGAGCGAGTTCACCGCGCAGGGCGCGTCCTTGGTGGCCAGGTCGATGACGATCCGGCCCTGGTTCGTCGTGATGATCATCTGCTTGGCCAGGATGACCTTCCTGGTCAGCTTGCTGGGCGGGTAGCCCACGAACTTCGACGGGCTGCCGGAGTCGTCCTTGCGGTAGTGGCAGGTGACCTGGCGCAGGCTGGTGGGGCTGGCCGACGGCGCGGGCTCGGAGGGCGTCGCGGCGGGGCTCTCCGAAGCGGAGGACGAGGCCGACGGGGTGGCCTGGGCAGATCCCTTGTCCGAGCCGTCACTGCAGGCCACCAGGCTGCCCGCCAGCGCGAGGAGCCCCAGCCCGGCGCCGAGGGTGCCACTGAGGCGGCGACGAGGTGTGGTCGCGCGCCCGGCCGTGCTCACACGCGAAGCCGGCTGCTTCTGCCGATCAGTGTCGGTCACCGCTATGCCTTCCCTTTTCCCTCTTCTTACGACTGCTGCGCCACTCTATCCGTGATCCCGTCGGCTTCGTGTAAAGCAGCCGTCCCAGGGGTATCACTCCCGTTTACGCTCATCTTGCTCTCAGATCTCCCTGGGAACCTCCTGCCAACCGAATCCGTACACGGGGTACGGGTACGCGACCCGCGCCTCCCGGTTGCCCTCACAGGAGCGATGCACGATGTTCGACCAGGTCTTCGGACTCCCGGCCCACGCACTCCTCGTCCACGCCGCGGTGATCTTCGCGCCGCTGCTCGCCGTGCTGTCCGTCGCGTACGCCGCGCTGCCCCGCCTGCGGCACAAGCTCGACCTGGCCCTCGTCGCGACCGCCGTGCTGGCCCTCGGCTCGGTGTACGCGGCCAAGCAGAGCGGGGAGGCGCTCGAGCGCCGGCTGTTCCAGGGCCGCCCCTCCGGCCCGATCGAGGTCCATTCCGGCTTCGGCGAGACCCTCTTGCAGGCCACCGTGCCCCTGACCGTCGTGGCCCTGGCCATGGTGTGGCTCACCCGGGCCCGCCGCGCCCCCGAGGGCACCGGCTCCCGCGTGGGCGTCCTGGTCGTGTCGGCCGCGGCCGTGATCTTGGCCGTGGTCGTCGGCTACTACGCCGTACGGACCGGGCACACGGGTGCGACGGCCGTGTGGGGACGCTGACGGTAGTGTCGGCGATGTGGAGAGCCTGTTCGATTCGGCCGCCGAGGAGGCGCACCGGGGCCAGGAGCCGCTGGCGGTGCGCATGCGGCCGCGCTCGCTGGAGGAGGTGATCGGCCAGCGGCACCTGCTGGGGCCCGGCACGCCGCTGCGCCGCCTGGTGGAGAGCGACGCCCCGATGTCGCTGTTCCTGTGGGGCCCTCCGGGCATCGGCAAGACCACGCTGGCGTACGTCGTGGCGGGTGCGACCAAGCGGAGGTTCGTGGAGATCTCGGCGGTCTCCGCCGGGGTCAAGGACGTGCGCGCGGCCATCGACCAGGCCCGCCGCGAGCTCGGCATGACCGGCAGGCAGACCGTGCTGTTCGTGGACGAGGTGCACCGGTTCAACAAGGCGCAGCAGGACGCGCTGCTGCCCGCGGTGGAGAACCGCTGGGTGACGTTCATCGGCGCGACCACGGAGAACCCGTTCTTCTCGGTCATCTCCCCGCTGCTGTCCCGCTCGCTGCTGCTCACCCTGGAGCCGCTGGCCGAAGACGACATCCGGGCCGTCCTGGAGCGCGCGGTGGCCGACCCGCGCGGCCTCGGCGGGCGCGTCACGCTGCACCCCGACGCCCTCGACCAGCTCGTACGGCTGGCCGGCGGCGACGCCCGGCGCTCGCTGACCTACCTGGAGGCCGCGGCGATGCTGGCCGACACGGTCACGGTGGAGGTCGTGGAGAAGGCGGTCGACAAGGCGGCCGTGCGCTACGACCGGCAGGGAGACCAGCACTACGACGTGGCCAGCGCGTTCATCAAGAGCATGCGCGGCTCGGACGCCGACGCGGCGCTGCACTACCTCGCCCGGATGGTGGAGGCGGGGGAGGACCCCCGGTTCATCGCCCGCCGGATCGTGATCTTCGCCAGCGAGGACGTGGGGATGGCCGACCCGACCTGCCTGCAGGTCGCGGTGGCCGCCGCCCAGGCCGTGGAGTTCATCGGCCTGCCCGAGGGCAGGATCAACCTCGCACAGGCCGTCATCCACTGCGCGCTCGCCCCCAAGTCGAACGCGGTGGTGAAGGCGATCGGCGCGGCCTGCGACGACGTGCGGGGCGGCATGGTGGGCCGCATCCCCGACCACCTGCGCGACGCCCACTACCCGGGCGCCGGGAAGCTCGGCCACGGCCGGGGCTACAAGTATCCGCACGACTTCGAGCACGGCCTCGTCCGCCAGGACTACGCGCCGCGGGAGCTGCGGGAGCGCCGCTACTACGAGCCGACCACGCACGGCGCGGAGGCGCGGTTCGCCGAGCGCTGGGCGAAGATCCGGAGCTTCCTGCGCGGCGGCTGAGGATTTCGGGCGCGCGGACCCGTGTGTGGTGCGGAACGGCGGGCAGGGCGTTCGCGGTAAGGTCTTGCCATTCCAGCTCCGTTGATCCAGGGAGATCGGTACATGCTTACCGCGGGAGAGCTGGCGGGCCTCGTGGTCGCCATTTTCTGGGTGATCCTGGTCTGCTTCATGGTCGTCGTGCTGGTCAGGCTGGCCAGACTGCTGACCGAGACCCGCAAGTCGGTGGCCGAGCTGAGCGAGCGCATCGCCCCGCTCCTCGACGACGTGAGCCAGACCGTCTCCGAGGCCAACCGGCGGCTGGTGGCCGCCGAGGAGATCACGGACAACATGCGGGACGTCAGCGGCAACATGGTCAAGATCACCGGGGTGGCGTCCACGCTGCTCGCCGGCCCGGCGATCAAGATCGCGGCGTTCCGGGACGGTTTCCGCCTGGCGCTGGCCCGGCGCGCCGCCCGCCGAGCCCCGGCCCGGCGGGTCGCCCGGGGCGGTCCCCGGACCGCGGACAGGATCAGCGAGCGGCACCCGGTCGACCGCGGGGCGGAGCGCCGGGCGATAGGGAGGGGACGCGGGTGATCCGGCGCCTCTTCTACATGTCCCTGGGCGCGTTCCTCGCGGTCTGGACCATGCGTAAGCTTCAGTCATTGCGGCCCGACCATGTGGCCAGGCGCACCGCGGACCACGCGGTGACCCTCGCCGACCGGTTCCGGGACTTCGCGGGCGAGGTGTGGCGCCTGTCGGCGAGCAGGGAAACCGAGTTGCGTGCCGAGTTCGGGCTCGGCACGGTTGATGAAACCAACGGCAAGAACACAATCTACGACGTAAAGGATGGCCGCTGAGATGGAGTCGGCAGAGATCGCGCGCCGCTTCCTGCGCTTCTTCGAGGAGCGCGGGCACACAGTCGTGCCCTCGGCCAGCCTGGTCGCCGAGGACCCGACGCTGCTCCTCGTGAACGCGGGGATGGTCCCGTTCAAGCCCTACTTCCTGGCGCAGCAGACCCCGCCGTACCCGCGGGCGGCCAGCGCGCAGAAGGTCGTGCGCACCCTCGACATCGACGAGGTCGGCAAGACCACGAGGCACGCCAGCTTCTTCCAGATGCTCGGCAACTTCTCCTTCGGCGACTACTTCAAGGAGGGGGCGATCCCCTTCGCCTGGGAGCTGCTGACCCGGCCCGAGTCCGACGGCGGCTTCGGCTTCCCCGAAGACCGCCTCTGGGTGACGGTCTACCTGGACGACGACGAGGCCCAGGACATCTGGCACCGCAAGATCGGCCTGCCGCTCGACCGCATCCAGCGCCGCGGCCTGGCCGACAACTACTGGCACATGGGCGTCCCCGGCCCCGGCGGCCCGTGCTCGGAGATCTACTACGACCGCGGCCCCGAGTACGGCCGCGAGGGCGGGCCGATCGCCGACGAGAACCGCTACCTCGAGGTGTGGAACCTCGTCTTCATGCAGTTCCAGCTCAGCGCGGTCCGCGGCAAGACGGACTTCGACGTCGCGGGCGAGCTGCCGGCCAAGAACATCGACACCGGCATGGGCCTGGAGCGCATGGCGGCGATCCTGCAGGGCGTCGACAACATCTACGAGATCGACACGACGTACAAGATCCTCGACACGGCGGCCGAGCTGACCCGCTCGCGCTACGGGCGGGACAAGCGCGCCGACGTGTCGCTGCGGGTGATCGCCGACCACATGCGGGCGGGCGTCATGCTCGTCGGCGACGGCGTGCTGCCGTCCAACGAGGGTCGCGGCTACGTGCTGCGCCGCATGCTGCGCCGCACGATCCGCAACCTCCGCCTGCTCGGCGCGGGCGAGGAGCGGCACATGCACGCGCTCACCGCCGTCACCATCGACGTGATGGGCCAGCAGTACCCCGAGCTCAAGGCGGACGCGGCCAACATCCACACGGTCATCGACGCCGAGGAGGCGTCGTTCCTCGGCACGCTCCGCACCGGCACGGCGATCTTCGACGTCGCGGTGGAGGAGACCAAGCGCAAGGGCTCCACGACGCTCAGCGGCGACCAGGCGTTCCAGCTCCACGACACCTACGGCTTCCCGATCGACCTCACCCTGGAGATGGCGGCCGAGCACGGCCTCCAGGTCGACGAGGAGGGCTTCCGCAGGCTCATGAAGGAGCAGCGGGACCGCGCCAAGGCCGACGCCGCGGCGAAGAAGACCGGCAACGCCGACATCTCGGTGTTCACCGGCATCCTGGAGAAGGCCGGGAAGGTCGACTTCCTCGGATACGACCACACCACCGCCGAGGCGAACGTCATCGGCCTGCTCGTGGACGGCGCGTCCGTCCCCGCGGCCGGCGCGGGCACCACGCTGGAGGTCGTGCTCGACCGCACCCCGTTCTACGCGGAGGGCGGCGGCCAGCTCGCCGACCAGGGCGTGATCCGCACCGGCGGCGCGGAGATCGACATCGTGGACGTCCAGTCGCCGGTGGCCGGCCTGATCGTGCACCGCGGCAAGGTGCGCACCGGCGAGGTGCGCGTCGGCGACCAGGCGCAGGCCGACATCGACCTGGAGCGGCGCCGGGCGATCTCCCGCAGCCACACCGCGACCCACCTGGTGCACCGCGGGTTCCGCAACGCCCTCGGCGAGTCGGCGGCCCAGGCGGGCTCGGAGAACTCCCCGGGCCGCTTCCGCTTCGACTTCACCGCCGCCGGCGCGGTGCCGCCGTCGGTGCTGCGCGACGTCGAGGACGAGGTGAACGCCGTCCTGATCAACGACCTCAAGGTCAACGCGTTCTACACCAGCCAGGCGCAGGCCCGCGCGATGGGCGCGCTCGCGCTGTTCGGCGAGAAGTACGGCGACGAGGTCCGGGTGGTCGAGGTCGGCGACTACTCCCGCGAGCTGTGCGGCGGCACGCACGTGGCCAGCTCCGGCCAGCTCGGCCTGGTGAAGGTGCTGGGCGAGTCGTCCATCGGCGCGGGCGTGCGCCGGGTGGAGGCGCTCGTCGGCCTCGACGCGTTCCGGTTCCTGGCCCGCGAGAGCGTGCTCGTCGCCCAGCTCACCGAGCAGCTCAAGACCCGCCGCGAGGAGCTGCCCGAGCGCATCGAGGGCATCGTCACCCGGCTGCGCGCCGCCGAGAAGGAGCTGGAGAAGCTGCGCTCGGCCCAGGTTCTCGCCGTGGCGGGCGAGCTGGCCGCGCAGGCCCGCGACGTGCACGGCGTCTCTGTGGTGACGCACCGCGCGCCTGATGGCACCAGCCCCGATGACCTGCGTAAACTCGCCCTCGATGTGCGCGGCAGGTTCCCTGGCGACCGCGCTGCGGTCGTCGTCGTCTCCGGCGTCCCCTCCGACCGGCCGGTCGTCGTCGCCGCGGTCAACGAGGCGGGACGCGAGCGCGGCCTGAAGGCGGGCCGGCTTGTCGGCGTCGCCGCCAAGGCACTCGGGGGTGGCGGTGGCGGTAAGGACGACGTGGCTCAGGGCGGTGGCACGAAGCCCGAGGCGATCGGTGACGCGCTCCGCGCGGTCGAGGAGGCCATCTCCTCCGCGGTGGCGTGATCGGCCGATGAGGCACGGCGTCAGGATCGGAGTCGACGTCGGCTCCGTCCGCATCGGCGTGGCCCGCAGCGACCCGTCGGGTCTGCTGGCCACGCCGGTGGAAACCGTACGGCGCGGCCGCGGCGACCTGGCGAGGATCGCGGAGATCGCGGCCGAGCACGAGGCGATCGAGATCGTGGTCGGGCTGCCCACCTCGCTGTCGGGCAGGGAGAGCCACGCCGCCGGGGCGGCGCGCGAGTTCGCCGCGCGGCTGGCCCGCCGGGTGGCCCCGCTCCCGATCCGGCTGGTGGACGAGCGGCTCACCACGGTCAGCGCCCAGCAGGGCCTGCGTTCCAGCGGCGTGAAGGCCCGCAACCAGCGCGACGTGATCGACCAGGCGGCGGCCGTCGTGCTGCTGCAGGCCGCGCTCGACGGCGAGCGGGCCACCGGCAATCCCCCCGGCAGACCCTTGGATCCACCGTCAGGTGAGGAAGCGAGCGGCGGGACCGCCAGGTGAGGCGGACGCTGGCCGCCGCGGCCGGGGGCGTCGCCCTGGTGGCGATGGCGGTCGCGTACGGCGTGCACGAGGTCGTCACGCAGCCGGACAAGGCCCCCGACTACTCCGGCGGCGGGTCGGGGACGGTCACCGTCGAGATCACACCGGGGGCGAGCGCCGGCGAGATCGGCAAGACGCTGGAGAAGGCCGGCGTGGTCGCCAGCGCCCAGTCGTTCATCGAGCAGGTGATCACGCGCTCCAAGGAGACCAGCCTGCGTCCGGGCCGCTACACGCTGCGGCGCCGGATGTCCGCCGCCGACGCGCTCGACCTGCTGCTCGCGCCCGGGAGCAAGGTTTCGCGCACGGTCACCGTGCCCGAGGGGCTGCGCCTGAGCGAGGTCCTGCGCACCCTCGCGGACAAGACGGGCATACCTCTGGAGGATTTCGAGGAGGCCGTCGCCGAGCCCGGGCGGCTGCGCCTGCCCGCGTACGCCGAGGGCGAGGCCGAGGGGTTCCTGTTCCCCGCGACGTACGAGGTCGAGCCGGGGACGACCGCCCTCGACCTGCTCAGGAAGATGGTGGCCAGGTTCCGCGTCGCCGCCGCGAACGTGCGGCTGGAGGAGCTGGCGCCGCGCGTGAAGCTCACCCCCAGACAGGTCGTGACGGTCGCCAGCATCGTGCAGGCCGAGGGCGGCGTCCCCGCCGACTACCCCAAGATCGCCAGAGTGGTGTACAACCGTCTCGCGCGCGGCGCGAAGCTGGAGATGGACAGCACGGTCAACTACGCGCTGAACCGGCACACCCTCAAGGTCAGCATCAAGGACACGCGGGTCGATTCTCCGTACAACACCTACGCGCGCCCCGGGCTCCCGCCCGGGCCCATCGGGAACCCGGGGGAGAGCGCGCTCACCGCCGCCCTCCACCCCGCCGACGGCACGTGGTACTGGTTCGTCACCACCGACCCTGGGCGTAAAATCACCAAATTCACTGACAAAGAGGCGGAGTTCCGGAAATATCGGGAGGAGCTAAACAAGTATCTCGGGACGAACTGACCGCCTCCCCGGGGCATCCACGCGGCGCCGTCTCCCGCGGGCCACGGGGGCGCGCGATGCGTCCGTACGGCTCCGCCGTCCCCCGGCGGGGCTTCATATATCGGGAGAACCCCCGCGGACTACCCCCTGGGGAACGCCCCGAGGGACATCCCTCGGGGGGAACGCCCAGCCGCAGAACCCCTACTGCCCCGAATCCCCTCGGTTTGGCACACTCGCTTGACGGGAGGCCTCTCGTACCGAGAGATTGGCCAGCGCACTATGAATGATCTGGACATGGACTTCCTGCTCGGCGCCGAGGACGACGACGGTTCGTCCCGGCGCCGGCCCCCCGGCAGCCGGATGCAGCAGCGGCGCAGCCGCAGACGCCGCAAGAGACAGCGGCGCAAGGGCAGAGTCGCCACGCTGTTCGCCATCGCGATCATCATCGGAGTCCTCGGCGGCCTCGGCTACTTCGGATTCACCTGGGTGCGGGGCGTCGTGGTCCCCAAGGACTTCACCGGAGAGGGGCACGGGGAGGTCGTCGTCGAGATCGAGGAGGGCGCGAGCGCCACCGACGTCGCCCAGATGCTGGAGGAAGAGGGCGTCGTGGCCAGCGCGCGGGCGTTCATCAACGCCATCGGCGCGGCCGGGAAGAGCTCGTCGCTGCAGCCGGGCCAGTACGAGATGCGCAAGGCCATGTCCGCCGAGTCGGCCCTGGCCCTGCTCGACCCCAAGAACCGCATACTCAACCGGCTGACCATCCGCGAGGGGCTGCGGCTCAGCAAGATCTTCGAGGAGCTCTCCACCGCCACGGGCAGGCCGGTCGAGGAGTTCAAGAAGGCCGCCCGCACCGACATCGGGCTCCCCAAGTACGCCAAGGGCCGCCTCGAGGGCTTCGCGTTCCCCGCGACGTACGAGATCAGCAGCAAGCTCACCCCGCGGCAGATCCTCACCAAGATGGTCGACCGGTTCAACCAGACGGCGGACCGGATCGACCTGGAGGGCCAGGCCAAGCAGCTCGGCTTCACGCCCCGCGAGATCATCATCATCGCCAGCATCGTGCAGGCCGAGGCCGGCAGCGCCGAGGACATGCCGAAGGTGGCCCGGGTCATCTACAACCGGCTGGCCTCCGAGCCCCAGATGAAGCTGGGCATGGACAGCACGGTCATGTACGGCCTCAACAAGTACGGCATCGCGGCCTCGAACGCCGACCTGGAAAGCACGTCGCGCTACAACACCTACAAGTACTACGGCCTGCCGCCCGGCCCGATCAGCAACCCGGGCGACCACGCGATCGAGGCCGCGCTGCACCCGGCGGACGGCAACTGGCTGTTCTTCGTGACGGTCGACCCCAAGCGGGGCATCACCAAGTTCACCGACAAGGAGTCGGAGTTCTGGAAGCTGCGCGAAGAGTTCAACAGGAACAACCAATGACCATGACGCCGCCGCGGCGGGCCGCCGTCCTCGGCTCCCCGATCGCGCACTCGTTGTCCCCGGTCCTGCACCGGGCGGCGTACGCGGCGATGGGCCTGCGCGAGTGGCGCTACGACGCGATCGAGTGCGACGAGGCCGGGCTGGCCGGCCAGATCGGAGGGCTCGGCCCGGAGTGGGCGGGGCTGTCGCTCACGATGCCACTCAAGCGCGCCGTGCTCCCGCTGCTCGACAGCGTCTCCGATCTCGCGCTGGCGGTCGGCGGCGCCAACACCGTGGTGTTCCGCGACGGCGGGCGGCACGGTGACAACACCGACGTGTACGGCATCGTCCAGGCCCTGGCGGAGGCGGGCGTGTGCGGGCCGGCCTCCGCGGTCGTCCTCGGCGGCGGCGCCACCGCGGCCTCGGCGATCGCGGCGCTGCGGGAGATGGGGCTCGCGGAGGTCACGCTCGTCGTGCGCGACAAGGCCCGCGCGGGGGAGACCCTGAGCGTCGCCGAGCGCCTCGGCACGACCGTGACCGTGCGCTCCTTCGGCGACTTCGACCCCGCGGCCGACCTGGTCGTCTCCACGCTGCCGTCCGGCGCGGCCGACGCGCTGGCCGAGCGGGTCGCGGCCCGCCTGCCCGAGAAGGCGGCGCTGTTCGACGTCGTCTACGCGCCCTGGCCGACGGCGCTCGCCGCGGCCGCGGGCGCGCGGGGGCGCACCGTGATCGGCGGTCTTCCGATGCTGCTGCATCAGGCGGTGCGGCAGGTCGAGCTGATGACCGGGCGCGCGGACGTGCCGGTGGAGGCGATGCGGGCGGCCGGCGAGACCGAGATCGCACGCCGCGCGGCCTCCTAGCGGCTCCGCGGCGTGCCCGGGAGACCCGGGAAGCGGGCCAGGAATACGTCGAGGGACGTTCGGGTTTGTGGTAACGTAGGAACTCGATCGGTCCGGCATGAGCTGGACGCGCAAGCGGAGGTCCTCCTCCCACCTGCTTCGCCGAAAGGCGGACGGGTCAAGGATCACACCGGAGTTTTCGGCAGGAGAGCTCAGTGACCCCGCATGCGTGACGTGCGGGGTTTTGTTTTTATCCCGCGCGGTCGAGACAAGCGGAAGTCTTTTGGAGGTCCCATCAGCACCGAGCCCCGCATCAATGACCGTATTCGCGTGCCCGAGGTGCGCCTCGTCGGCCCGAACGGCGAACAGGTCGGCATCGTCTCGATCGGCGACGCGCTGAAGCTGGCGCAGGAGAGCGACCTCGACCTGGTGGAGGTGGCGGCCACGGCCCGCCCGCCCGTCTGTAAGCTCATGGACTACGGCAAGTACAAGTACGAGTCGGCCATGAAGGCGCGCGAGGCCCGCCGTAACCAGGCGCACACGATCATCAAGGAGATCAAGCTCCGGCCGAAGATCGACCCGCACGACTACGAGACCAAGAAGGGTCACGTCGTGCGCTTCCTGAAGGCGGGAGACAAGGTCAAGGTCACGATCATGTTCCGGGGCCGCGAGCAGTCCCGGCCCGAGCTGGGCTTCCGGCTGCTGCAGCGCCTCGCGGAGGACGTCACCGACCTGGGGTTCGTCGAGTCGCAGCCGAAGCAGGACGGCCGCAACATGATCATGGTGATCGGGCCGCACAAGAAGAAGGCCGAGGCGAGGGCCGAGAGAGCCGCGGCCAAGGCCCGCGGCGCCGGCCAGCAGGCGGCGGAGACCGCCGAGAAGTAGGCCGCGCGGCCGCGATGACGCCCACCTGAACCAGCAGGCGGGGCGCCGGAAACGTACACGGAAACCGAGACCGGGACGGTCTCGCGGAGTAAGAGCAGGCCGCCGGTCCGGGGCACCACCCCGGGCCGTCGGCACGGACGAAAGAGGAGAGACGGCTGAAATGCCGAAGATGAAGACGCACAGCGGTGCGAAGAAGCGGTTCCGGCTCACCGGATCCGGCAAGATTGTCCGCCGCCGCGCCAACCGGCAGCACTTGTTCGAGCACAAGCCGTCCACTCGCACGCGCCGTCTCGAGGGCGTCGTCGTCATGTCCGACGCCGACACCAAGAAGATCAAGAAGCTGCTCGCGAAGTAACGACCCGGGGAGATAGAACAAATGGCACGCGTGAAGCGGGCGCTCAACGCCAAGAAGAAGCGCCGGGTCGTCCTCGAGCGGGCGAGCGGCTACCGGGGGCAGCGGTCGCGGCTGTACCGCAAGGCCAAGGAGCAGATGCTCCACTCGATGACCTATGCGTACCGGGACCGCAAGGACCGGAAGGGCACCTTCCGCCGGCTGTGGATCCAGCGGATCAACGCCGCCGCCCGCGCGAACGGCATCACCTACAACCGGTTCATCCAGGGCCTGCGCCTGGCCGGCATCGAGGTGGACCGCAAGATCCTCGCGGACCTCGCGGTGAACGACGCTCAGACCTTCGCCACGCTGGTCGAGTCCGCCAAGAAGGCGCTCCCGTCCGACGTGAACGCGCCGGTCGCCTGACAACACTTGCTCGGACGAGGGCCTGCCGCCTGCGGTGGGCCCTCGTCCACGTCAAGGGGGGGATGAGCGGGCAATGGCGGAGCTCACCAACATCAGGTCGCCGCGTGTCAAGGCGGCCCGCAGGCTGACCAAACGCGCCTTCCGGGACCGCGACCGTGCCTTCCTGGCCGAGGGACCGCAGGCGGTCCGCGAGGCCATCGCGACCAAGGACGTCACGGTCGAGGTGTTCACGACGGTCGAGGCGGAGAGCCGGCACTCCGACATCGTGGCCGCCGCCGTCGCGGCGGGCGTGCCCGTCCACCGCGCGAGCGGTGAGGTCATGTCGGAGCTGACCCAGACGGTCACCCCGCAGGGACTGGTGGCCGTGTGCCGGTTCGTGCACGTCCCGCTGGCCGAGGCCGTGCCGCGGGGGGCCCGGCTCGTGGCGATCCTCGCCCACGTGCGCGACCCCGGCAACGCGGGCACGGTCCTGCGCACGGCCGACGCCGCGGGCGCCGACGCGGTGGTGTTCACCGACGCGTCCGTGGACCCGTACAACGGCAAGTGCGTGCGGGCGAGCGCGGGGAGTCTTTTCCACCTGCCCGTCGTGACCGGTATTCCCGTCGCGGACGCCGTACGGCACGCCCGGGAGGCGGGGCTGCGCGTGCTCGCCGCCGACGGCGCGGGCACGCGGACGTTGGACGAGGTCGCCCTGGACGCGCCGACCGCCTGGCTGTTCGGCAACGAGGCGTGGGGGCTGCCGCCGGAGCTCCTCGCGCTGGCCGACGAGGTGGTGCGCGTCCCCATTTACGGACGGGCGGAAAGCCTCAATCTTGCCACTGCGGCGGCGGTCTGTCTCTACGCTTCCGCGCGAGTTCAACGGCAGACCTTACATCCCGTGGAAGATCCCACTACCCCCGCGCTCTGAGGCTGCTGCCAAACGCGGGAAACCCGCTATTGTCGGCGGAGGAGCCGCGTAACACGCGGCGGCGCGCGCTGTTCCGGAGCTCGAGGGAGGCGGTCTCGTGCGAGGTGACGACACCCCCGGCGGTGCCCTCGATAGGGACGCCGGAGGGCTGGCGCACATCGACGTCGACGACCTTCCCGACGGACTCGTCGCCACCGACGCCGACGGCGTGATCCTGATGATCAACCGGGCCGCCGAACGGCTCACGAAGGTGACGCGCGAGGCGGCGGTGGGCAGGCTCATCGGCGACGTGCTGCCGCTGCGCGACCAGGACGGCCGCGACTGGTGGAAGTGGCTCGACCCGCAGGGCGGGCTGTCGATCCGCAGCCGCCAGCCGGAACGGCCGCTGCACCTGCCCGGCCGCCAGGAGATGCTCGTCGCAGCGCGCTTCATCCGCTCCCCGCGCCGCGGCGGGCGGGTGGAGCGCGTCGTGATCACGATGCGCGACGCCTCGGCCCGGGCCAGGATCGAACGCAGCCGCGCCGACCTCGTCTCGACCGTGGCCCACGAGCTGCGCTCGCCGCTGACCAGCGTCAAGGGGTTCACCGCCACCTTGCTGGCCAAGTGGGACCGCTTCACCGACGCCCAAAAGCGCGTCATGCTCGAGACCGTCAACGCCGACGCCGACCGGGTGACGCGGCTGATCACCGAGCTGCTCGACGTCTCGCGCATCGAGTCGGGCAGGCTGGAGATCCACCGCCAGATCGTGGACGTGCCGGCCCGGGCCCGCAGGATCATCGCGGGACGGGTGGCGGCGGGGGAGCCGGAGGACCGCTTCCGGCTGGAGGTCCACGGCGAGCTGCCGGAGATGTGGCTCGACCAGGACAAGATCGACCAGGTTCTCGCGAACCTGGTGGAGAACGCGTTGCGCCACGGACGCGGTACGGTGACCATAGTGGTCGAACCGGTCGAATGGGGAGTGGCGGTGTCCGTGCGGGACCAGGGAGAGGGCGTGGCGCCCGAGCTGGTGGGCCGCGTCTTCCGCCAGTTCTGGCGGGGCAACGGCCGCCGCCGCGGGGGGACCGGCCTCGGCCTGTTCATCGTCAAGGGTCTCGTCGAGGCCCACGGCGGCACCATCTCCGTGCACCGCGCGCCCGGCGGCGGCGCGGAGTTTCGATTTACCTTGCCCACCGGCACCCCCGACTTCGCCTGAGCCTGTTTCACAGGCCCCTCGCGCGGAGGACGGCCCGGTGGGCTTACCGGACGGACGGGTGCCTCACCGGCGAGACCTGCCCGGACGGAGCGATCCGACACCAGCGCGCCGAGCGGCGCGGGACGGGCGCGCGGCCGAGCCGCCTGCGCGATCCCCGCGCCACGCGCAGGACCGGCCCGCGAAGGATTCCCGGCGAGCGGGGCCGGCACGGCGAGGCGCGCCTGCCGTACGGACGCGACGGGGCGAGGATTGACGGGAGGGGCACTAGACTCGTTGCCGCTGAGCGCAGGGCGCTCGCAGGCCCCTGGATACGGAGCTTTCTCTTGTCGAACACCTATGACCCAGTCGAGGTGACGCCGCTGCACGCCGACGAGGTCGCGCGGGCGCAGGCCGACGCACTCGCCGCCATCGCCGCGGCGCGCGACCTCGATGATCTGAAGCAGGCACGGCTCGCGCACGCGGGCGACCGCTCGCCCATCGCGCTGGCCAACCGTGAGATCGGCGCGCTGCCGCCCGCCGCGCGGGCGGAGGCGGGCAGGCGGATCGGCGCCGCGCGCAAGGCCATCAACGAAGCGCTCGCCGCCCGCCAGGCCGAGCTGGAAGCCGAGCGGGACGCGCGGGTCCTCGTCGAGGAGACGGTCGACGTCACGCTGCCCTGGGACCGCGCGCCGCGCGGCGCCCGGCACCCGCTGACCACCCTGCAGGAGCGCATCGCCGACGCGTTCGTCGCGATGGGCTACGAGGTGGCCGAGGGGCCCGAGCTCGAAGGCGAGTGGTTCAACTTCGACGCGCTGAACATCGCCACCGACCACCCGGCGAGGTCCGACCACGACACGTTCTTCGTGGAGAGCGTCGACTCCGGGAAGGTGCTGCGCACCCAGACCTCGCCGGTGCAGGTCAGGGCCCTGCTGTCGCGCCCGCTGCCGGTGTACGTGGTGTCGCCGGGCAAGACCTTCCGCACCGACGAGCTGGACGCCACGCACACGCCGGTCTTCCACCAGGTCGAGGGCCTGGCGGTCGACAAGGGGCTGACGATGGCCCACCTGAAGGGCACGCTCGACCGGTTCGCCGAGGTGATGTTCGGCGCGGGGATCACCACCCGCTTCCGCCCGCACTACTTCCCGTTCACCGAGCCGTCGGCCGAGCTCGACCTGCGCTGCTTCGTCTGCCGCGGCTCCTCGGCCGTGCCCGGCAACCCGCCCTGCCGCACCTGCAAGTCGGAGGGCTGGATCGAGTGGGGCGGCTGCGGCATGGTCAACCCGCGCGTGCTGCTCGCCTGCGGCGTCGACCCCGCCGTCTACTCGGGATTCGCCTTCGGCATGGGCGTGGAGCGGACGCTGATGTTCCGCCACAACGCCGCGGACATGCGTGACATGGTCGAGGGCGACATCCGGTTCACCCTGCCGTTCGGGATGGAGGTCTGATGAAGGTCCCGCTTTCATGGCTGCGGGAGTACGTCGATCTCCCCGCGGTCACCGCCCACGAGGTGGCCGACCGGCTCACCGCCACCGGCCTCAAGCTGGAGGCCATCCACTCGCACGGCCACGAGATCAAGAACGTGGTGGTCGGCCGGGTCCTCGAGATCGAGGAGCTGACCGGGTTCAAGAAGCCCATCCGGCACTGCAAGGTCGAGGTGGGGGAGGCCGCGCCGCGTGAGATCGTCTGCGGCGCGACGAACTTCTCCGTGGGCGCCGTGGTCCCGGTCGCGCTGCCCGGCGCGGTGCTCCCCGGCGGTTTCGAGATCAGCTCGCGCAAGACCTACGGGCGCATCTCCGACGGCATGATCTGCTCGGAGGCCGAGCTCGGCATCGCCGAGTCCTCCCCGGGCATCCTGCTGCTGCCGCAGGACACCCCGATCGGCGCCGACGTGGTCGATCTCCTGGGCCTGCGCGACGACGTGCTCGAACTGGAGGTCACCACCGACCGCGGTTACGCCCTGTCGATCCGCGGCGTCGCCCGCGAGGCGGCCATCGCGTTCGGCGTGCCGTTCCGCGACCCCGCCGCGATCGACGCGCCGGTGGGCGGCGGCGAGTCCTGGCCCGCGTCCATCGCCGACCCGACCGCCTGCGACCGGTTCGTGCTGCGCTCGGTCACCGGCTTCGACCCGGCCGCCGAGTCCCCGCTGTGGATGCGGGTACGGCTGGCCCGCGCGGGCATGCGCTCGGTCTCGCTGGCCGTCGACGTCACCAACTACGTGATGCTGGAGTTCGGCCAGCCCCTGCACGCCTTCGACCGGTCGCGCCTGACCGGCCCGATCGTCGTACGGCGCGCGCGGCCGGGCGAGAAGCTCGAGACGCTCGACCACGTGGTGCGCACGCTCCACGAGGAGGACATCCTCATCACCGACGACTCGGGCCCGATCTCGATGGCCGGCACGATGGGCGGCCTGCACACGGAGATCTCCGACACCACGACCGACATCGTGATCGAGGCGGCGCACTTCTCGGCAACCGGCATCGCCCGCGAGTCGCGGCGGCACAACCTGGTGAGCGAGGCGTCCAAGCGCTTCGAACGCGGCGTCGACCGCGAGCTGCCGCTCGCCGCGTCGTGGCGGGCCGTCCAGCTCCTGGCCGAGCTGGGCGGGGCGGTCCCCGACCCCGGAGTGACCCACGCCGAGGCGGAGGTCTCGCCGACGCGCATCACGATCCCCGCCGACTACCCCGGCCGGGTGGCGGGCGTGCCGTACGCGCGGGAGACCGTGATCCGCAGGCTGGAGGAGATCGGCTGCGTGGTGACGGAGGGCGCCGACCCGGCGACCGGGCACGGCGTCGCGGCCACCGGCGTGCTCGCCTCCGGCGACCTCGCCGACCGGCTGGCCGTCCCCGGCGACGACCTGATCACGGTCACGCCGCCGTCGTGGCGTCCGGACCTGACCGACCCGAACGACCTCGCGGAGGAGGTCATCCGGCTGGAGGGCTACGACCTCATCCCCTCGGTGCTGCCGCCGGCCCCCGCCGGGAGCGGGCTCACCGAGGAGCAGCGGCTGCGCCGCCGGGTGGGCCGTGCCCTGGCCCACGCGGGATACGTGGAGGTGCTCTCCTACCCGTTCATGGGGCCGCGCGACCTCGACAACCTGCTGCTGCCCGAGCAGGACCCGCGCCGGCGGGCGACCCGGCTCGTCAACCCGCTCAGCGAGGACGAGCCGTACATGCGGACCACGCTGCTGCCGGGCCTGCTGAAGACCCTGGTGCGCAACGTCGGCCGGGGCTTCGCCGACGTGGCGCTGTTCGAGTCGGGGCTGGTCTACCGGCCGGAGCCGGACGCTCCCGCGACGGCCCCGGTGCTCGCGGTCGACCGCAGGCCCACCGAGGAGGAGCTGGCGGCGATCGAGACGGCGCTGCCGAGGCAGCCGCTGCGGGTGGCCGTGGTGCTCGCGGGCGAGTTCGAGCGCTCCGGATGGTGGGGCGAGGGCCGGCAGGCGTCCTGGGCGGACGCCGTCGAGGCGGCCCGCACGGTCGCGCGGGCGGCCGGCGTGGAGCTCGTCATCCGCGCCGACCAGCACGAGCCGTGGCATCCCGGGCGGTGCGCCGCGCTGATCGCCGCCGACCCGGAGACCGGTGAGGAGGTCCTGGCCGGCCACGCCGGGGAGCTGCACCCCCGGGTCGTCGAGGCGTACGGGCTGCCGCCGCGCACCTGCGCGATGGAGCTGGAGCTGTCGCGTCTGCGCCCCGCCGGACCGGCGCAGACGCCCGCCGTGTCCGCCTACCCGGTGGCCACGCAGGACGTCGCGTTGATCGTCTCCGCGCCGACCCCGGTCGCCGAGGTCGAGGCCGCCCTCCGGCAGGGGGCGGGCGAGCTGCTGGAGTCGATCAGGCTGTTCGACGTCTACACGGGCCCGCAGGTGGGCGAGGGCAACAAGTCCCTGGCGTACACGCTGCGGTTCCGCGCCCCCGACCGCACGCTCACGGTCGAGGAGACCACGGCGGCCCGGGACGCGGCCGTCGCCCTCGCCGCCGAGCGCACCGGGGCGCAGCTCCGGGGCGTCTGAGCACGATCATCTGGGCGGGGGCCGGCGCCGTGACGTCGGCCCCCGCCGTCATGTGCGCCGTGCGGCGCTGCGCCGTGCGGCGCGGTGCCGGCCCGCATGCCCGGAGCTCATGCCCGGCCCGTCCGCCGTCCGCCGGGGGTGGCGGCCGGGAGATCTGTCTGTTCGCGGAGGAGCGGTGCGTCATCTGCTGGTGTTTCCCGAGCGGGACAGCGCGGAGGAGTCCGCGGAGACGGTGGCCGAGCTGTTCCCGGTGCTGGGCGTCCCCACGGTCGTCCGCGAGCTGCTCGCGGGCGAGGACGACGCGGAGGACGCCCAATGGGTGGTCGTCGTGGACGACCCGGACGGGCTGCTCGGGCCCGCCGACCTCGCCCGGCTCGACGCCCTCGCCGAGGAGGGCGAGGGCTGGCGCGAGCCGGGCTGAGGCGCGCTATCTGCCGTAAACCTCCATCGAATACAGCGAGTAGCCGTAGCCGGTGCCGCGCTTGACGCCCTGCATCCGCACATACCGCGCGCTGACCGGCGCGAACGTGACGTTGTCCACCCCGCCGTCGCCCGTCGTCGTCTGCGCGACGGTGGTCCAGGCGGAGCCGTCCGCCGAGGTCTGGATGCGGTACGACGAGCCGTAGGCGGCCTCCCAGCGCAGGATCACCCGTCCCACGGTCTTCGCCGAGCCGAGATCGACCTGGATGTACTGGTTGTCGCTCCACCCGCTGGCCCACCTGCTCGCGGGGTCCCCGTCCACGGCCTTGGCGGGGGTGTACGACCCCTGGGTGCTGGACGCGCTCGCCGTACGGCCCAGGGCGAGGTCGGACACGTCGTCGCCGCGGTGCGCGGGGAACGAGACCACCTGCTGGAAGGTCGGCCGGTTCTGCCAGGAGATCAGCGGGTGCTTCACGCCGCCGAGCGGCGACTGCCGGATGGCGTCCGCGCACCACTGGTCGCCCGCCGAGCAGGAGTCGTCGGCCGGGTAGGTCGTCGCCGCCGGTTCGGCCAGCGCCGCCGCCAGGCTGTCCAGCAGGACCGTACGGCAGGCCGCCACGGTCGCGCCGCAATACTTCGCCGGCAGGGGAGCGGCCACCGGGTCGCCCAGCACGGCCCGGATGTCCTTGTCCACGTAGCCCCACCAGCCGTACTGGAACGACGACCCCTTGTGGGGCTGCGCCTCGTTGGCCGAGCCGGGCAGCGTGGACACGTCGCCCTGCTGGTGGCCGGACGGCGACTCGTTGATCTGCAGCGCGTTGACCAGCGCCTGGTAGAGCCCGTCGCCCAGGCCGGGCCGGAACTGCGCCCCGACCAGCTTCGGCCACCACGCGTCGAAGATCCGGATGGCGTCGGCGTGGGCGTACTTCTTGCTGCCCTTGCTCGTCTCCTCCCGTTTGGCGCCCGCGGCGGCCCAGGCCCGCAGCTTGGAGACCGCCGACGCCAGGCCGGGATCGGAGACGGGCGAGCTGTCGATCACCCGCAGGAGGTTGGGCAGCACCTTCCACCCGCGCAGGTCGGTGGTCGCGGCCGACGCCATGATCTTCACGACCCCGGCGCGGTCGAGGGTGCCCGAGGACAGGGCCGCCTTGACCGGCGCGTCGAGCAGGTCGCCCCGGTGGACGGAGCCGAAGCTGAAGTTGCCGTCGGCCGCGCCGAAGTCCTTGGCCTGCTTGTTGTTCCAGCTCACGAAGTAGTCCTGGTTGACCGCCTGCGGATGCGCCGCGGGCGGGAGGTAGGACGCGGTGTTGGTCGCCGGGTCGAAGCCGCTCCACTCGTGCGCGGCGTCGGCCGTCATCGGCAGGTTCGGATCGGACACCGCCGACCGTACGGGGATATTTCCTGACATGAAGAACGCCGCGTCGGTGGAGTTGACGTAGAACCAGTTGAACGCGAAGCCGATGTGCGAGGCCGAGTTGCGGAACGCCTCCGCCGAGCCCATCTCGGCCGGGTCGTTGAACATCTGGAAGCCGATCGCCGAGTCCGCCTCGTGCTGGTAGGTCGAGCGCAGCGTGGTGAACGCCGTCGGCACGCCGCCGACCGTGCCCCGCCAGGTCACCAGGCCATACTTGGTGCGCTTGATGACCAGGTCGTACGACCCCGCGGGGGTGGAGTCGGCCGTGTTGGGCTTCCAGGAGTTGGTCTTCCTCAGCGTCTCCATCGGCGTGCAGACGCCGTGGTAGAGGTAGTGGTCCGACGAGACCGCAGGCGTGCCGCCGTCCGGGTCGCACAGCGTCACCGCGTACGTGTCGGTGATGTCCTCGGCGGCGGAGGTGGCGCTCCAGGCGTAGTCGGTGCCGCGCCCGAGCAGCACGTAGAGGTTCAGCCCGGCGAAGGCGGCGCCGCGGGCCCGGATGCCGGGTCCGTTCAGCTCCTCGAGCATGAGCAGCTGCGGCGCGAAGTAACCGGTCTGCGGGCCGAACACGGCGATCGGGTGGCCGCCGGTCGCCTTGGCGGCCGACACGACGATCGCGTTGGACATGCTCGGCTTGGCGTTGTCCACCGTGAGCCCGGTCAGCGCGCTGGTGGCCTGTGTGGTCGCGACCTTCGCGCTGCCGGTCTCGTTGGCCGTGATGTCGACCGGGGCGGTCGTGCCGGCGTCGGGCAGCACGACCCCGGTCGCCCCGGCCGGGGCCGCCCCGAACGGGAAGCTCTGCCCGTCGTGCAGGGTGAGCACGGTCTCCGGGTCGTTCTGGGAGCGGAAGGCCGCCCACACCCGGTCGCCCTCGGCGGCGCCGAACTTGGCCCGCGCGGCCACGCGTACGAGGGCGCTTTGCATCTCGGCGCCGCCGCCACCGCCGAACAGGCCGCCGATCACGCCGGAGATCGCGATGAGGTCGGTGACCCGGAAGTCCTCCGGGCCGCCCTTGTTCGTGATCGCGTCGAGGTGGCCGGTGAGGACGTACTCGCCCGGGCAGTTGCGGTTGGCCATGCAGTGGTCGATGTACGCGTTGATGCCGGCGATGTAGTTCTGCGCGTCGCTGTAGAGCTGTGCGCCCCGGGGGCCCGAGTCCCTCAGCCGGTCCATCTGGGCCTGGAGGTCCGCCTCGGTGTAGGGGGAGTTGCGCCAGACGCTCTGCTCCAGCTCCCGGTTGCCGGCGGCGCCGCCGGCGAACGGCGTCAGCTCGCCCCGGCCGACGTGGCGCATCAGGTCCATCAGCCACAGGCGGTCCTGCGCGCCGGCGTATCCGGCGCCGAACATGGTGCCCTCGCGGGTGGTGCCGGTGATGTGCGGGACGCCGGTGGCCTTGTCGCGGACGATGGTGACGTCGGAGCGCGGGCGGACCGTGCTGGCGACCTGGTCGGCCGGCACGCCGAAGGAGCCGTCGTTGAAGAACTTGGAGATCTGCTCGTCGGTCAGGCCGGTGTAGCCCGAGATCAGGTCGGCGTACTTGCCGAGCTGGTCCCTGCTGTGCGCGGGGTAGGTGCCGAGGGCCTGGTTGCCGAGGATGTCCACGAGAGTGGCGTTGCCGTTCTGGCCGGGCGGCAGGATGTCCGCGCACTGGCCCAGGCAGTAGTCGTCGGGCGGGTAGTAGGGGGCGGCGGCGGCCGGGGCCGCGGGCAGCCCGACGGCGACCAGGGCGAGCGCGGCGGCGGTGATGATCGCCCGTCGAAGGCGCGCGTGCATGGGGGAACTTCCCTTCGCGGTGTCGGGGGGTGAAGGGATGGTGGTGCTTGTTCACGCGCGTGAATGTGAGCCGGGCTCAACTCCGGACGATACCTGCGGGTAACCAGAGGATCAATGGGGGAAATCCCCGGCCGGGCCCGGCGCGATGACCTCGACGGCCAGCAGCACGTCACTCGCCTCGTACGCCGTCTCACCCGTCCGCCGCGCGGCCTCGGCGCAAAGGATCGCCAGATCGGGCCGGGCCGTCTGCCGAGGCCCGAGGACGACGCTCGCTTCACGGCGTACGCGCAGGTGGGCGGGGCAGCGCCGGCGCAGCTCCCGTTCGAGCAGGGACAGCATGCGGGTGTGGAAGTCGGCGTGGGAGCTCACGAAGACCATGCTTCCATCGCCCGGCTGTGAAGTCGCGGCCCGTGATCGGGGCCGGCCGTCGTGAAGCCCTCCGCCGGAGGGAGGGCACCGGCTCGGGAGACCGCGTCGGCGCTTCGGCTTCATGCCTCGGCCGTCGTGCCGCGCACCGCGGCGGCGCATGAGCGCCGCGCGAAGCGATTCCCCGGCTGTCTCCTGCCGGAACGCGGTTCTTGCGCGACGGCGCCGGGGTCATGGAGGAGACCTCGACAACGGGAAGGTGCGGCGCTCCCGGGGAGCGCCGCACCGTTCCTACAGGTCGGCCCACGCGGCAGGAGACCTACGGCCGGTTCGTGCGACGAGGGCGCGGCCGCGCCGCGGGCCACTGCTGGGTTATCGGTTCCAGGTCCACTTCTGGTTGTTGCCGCCGTGGCAGGAGTAGAGCTGGAGCTGGGTGCCGTTGCCGGTCCCGGCGCCGACGGCGTCGAGGCACAGGCCGGACTGGACGCCCCGGATGGTGCCGTCGGACTCGACGCGCCACTTCTGGTTGTCGCCGCCCCAGCAGGAGTAGATCTGGATCCTGGCGCCGTTGCCGGAGCCGGCCGCGTCCAGGCACTTGCTGCCGTACACCCGGATCTCACCGGACGAGGTGGAGCTCCAGACCTGGTTGCTCTGGCCGTGGCAGTCGTACAGCTGCACCTGCGTGCCGTCCGAGGTGCTCGCGTTCGGCACGTCCAGGCAGCGGCCGGAGGCGACACCCCTGATCGTCCCGCTGCCGCCGCCCGGGGTGGGAGTCGTGCCGGGGGACTGGGGGATCGTCGGGGACGGGGAGACGGGTCCGCCGTCGTCGGGGGCGACGGCGCGGCCGGTGGTCGGGGAGATCATGCCGGCGCACATGTTGCGGCTGCGGAGGTTCGCGGCGATCTGGGGGATGGCCTGAACCGTCGCGGCGTACTGGTCGTGCATGAGGATGATCTGACCGTTCTGGAGCCGGCTCGCGGCCTGGACGATCTGGGCCGTGCTCGCGCCGTTCCAGTCCTGGGAGTCGACGTCCCAGAGGATCTCCCTGAGGCCGAGCTGCTGCTCGACCGACTGGACCGTCCAGTTGGTCTCGCCGTACGGCGGCCGGAACAGCTTGGGCGCGGAGCCGGTGGCCTGCTGGATGGCCTGCTGGGTCCGCTGCAGCTCCGACTGGATCTGGGAGCTGCTCATCTGGGTCAGGTGGGGGTGGCTCCAGCTGTGGTTGCCCACCCACATCCCGGCGTCGACCTGGGCGCGGACCAGTGACGGGTAGTTCTGCGCGTTCTGCCCGACGTTGAAGAACGTGGCGCGCAGACCGTTGGCCTTCAGGGTGTTGATCAGGTTCATCGTGTTGCTGGGGTTGGGCCCGTCGTCGTAGGTCAGCCCCACGTACCCGCCGCTGCAGTCGGCCGCGTTGGCGGGTGCGGTGGCGGCGGACACCGCCACCACCGTGAGCGCCGCGGAGGCGACGCTCGCGAGCGCCGCGGCGAGGGTCTTGCGTAGGCGGGAAGGCCTTCCGGTGGAGTCGGCGCTGTCGGCCATGTCTGCTCCTCACGTCCAGGTTTGGGGCCGGACGGCGCGGTTCGCCGGTAGGAGTGCGCCGCCCGGCCCCTGGGGTTCGCCGGGCATCATTGTGAGAAGCGGCTCTGAAACATGTCAAAGATCGAGAGAAATGTTTCAGTCAGTGAACCGATCAAGGTGACTTCACGCTGCTGTAACTTGGGATGAAAGTTTCATGCCGGCGAGACGGCGGAGCCCTCGGAGCCCTCCTGAGCGGCGGGCTCCGGGGCCCCGGGAGAGGCGGTCAGGCGGGGACCTTGTCCAGGAAGCCGTACACGTTCCGGATCCGGCCGTCCTCCGCGAGCGTCACGACGTCGAACCCGATCACGACCGGCTCGGCGGCGCCCTCGGGGCCGAGGTGCCAGGTGAAGCGCGCGACGTCGTGGTGTCCGTCGACCGGCCCGCCCAGGGTGAACACGAAACCGGGGAACATCTCCCGGGCCCCGGCGATCACCGCGGCGATCCCGTCGTGCCCGGTGACGGCGGCCAGCGGGTCGGTGTAGCCGCCGTCCTCGGTCCACAGCTCCGCCACCGCCTTCGCCCTGGCCTCGGCGTCGCGCTCGTTCCAGGCGGCGATGTAGCGCTCGGCCACGGCGGTGTAGTCGGTCATCTTCCACTCCTTCGGGGATGTCTTCCGTGACGACACGTGAACGGTGTCACGGAGCCCGGAGGAGAGGCGATTACGCGGGAGGTAAGCGGGCGCCTGCCCCTGCCGGTCGTGCCCCTGACGGCCCCCGCCCGGCCTCCGCCGGTTTTCGCCCCGGCGCCACTGGGTTTCGCCCTCGCGCCGGGGCGGGGCCGCGCCGGCCGCGGCGTCACAGGCCCAGGGTCTCCCTGCGCAGGTGGGTCTTGAGGACCTTGCCGCCGGGGTTGCGCGGCAGTTCGGTCTCCCTGAACCAGAACCGCACCGGCACCTTGAACGCCGCGATGCGGCCGCGCAGGAACTCCTGGAGCTCCTCGCCGGTGGCCGTGGCGTCCCGCTTGAGCCGTACGACCGCGCCGACCTGCTCGCCCAGCTCGTCGTCGGGGATGCCGATCACGGCCGCGTCGTCCACCGCGGGATGCTCGAACAGGGCGGCCTCGACCTCGGCGCAGTAGACGTTCTCGCCGCCCCTGATGACCATGTCCTTGGCGCGGTCGACGATGTAGACGAAGCCGTCCTCGTCGACGCGGGCCAGGTCTCCGGTGTGCAGCCAGCCGTCGACGAACGTCTCGGCCGTGGCGTCCGGGCGGTTCCAGTAGCCCATGATGACGATCGGCCCGCGCAGGCACAGCTCGCCGACCTGGCCGGGCGGCAGCTCCGCGCCCAGCGGGTCGCAGACCTTGACGTCCACCACGGCCAGCGGCAGCCCGATGCTGTCGGGCCTGGCCAGGTAGTCGGCGCCGCTGTTGTAGATCGCGAGCGCCGTCGTCTCGGTCATGCCGTACCCGTTGGCCGGGGTCCGGTTGGGCAGCCTCTCGGTGAGCCGCTCCAGCAGCTTCGGCGGCGCGGGCGCTCCGCCGTACGAGACCGAGCCGAGCGAGGAGATGTCGTGCTTGTCCAGATCGGGGTGCGACAGCAGCTGCCAGGCGTTGGTCGGCACGCCGCTCATCACGGTGACCTTCTCGCGCTCGATGAGCTCCAGCGCCCGCTTGGGGTCCCACTTGTACATCAGCACGAGCCCTCCGCCGCTGAACATCGTGGTCATCAGTACGGCGAAGCATCCGGTGACGTGGAAGAGCGGCACGGTGAGCAGCGTGATCCTGCGCTTTTGCATCGCCGTCGCCACGTCCCTGCCGGCCATCGCGACGGTGCGCATCATCGCGTACGCGACGGTCATCGGCGCCTGGCCGAGGTTGCGGTGGCTGCCGAGGGCGCCCTTGGACCTGCCGGTGGTGCCGGAGGTGTAGAAGATCGTGGCGGGGTCGTCGGGGCCCAGATCGACTTGCGGCAGCGTCACGTCGGCCCGGACCTCGCCGAGGACCTCGGCCCAGTTGGCCCCCTCGCCGCGGGTGACGATCATCGGCAGGCCGCCGCCGGCCATCCGGGCGGCGCGCTCGCCGTCGGCGATCACGACCTTGGCGCCCGAGTCGCTCAGGCCGTACGCCAGCTCCTGCTCGGTCCACCACGCGTTGAGCGGCACGGCCACCGCGCCGGCCGCGAGCACGGCGGAGAAGGAGACGATCCACTCCGGGTAGTTGCGCATGGCGATGGCGACGCGGTCGCCCTTGCGCACGCCGTAGTCGTCCACGAGGCGGTTGGCGAGCGTCGCGGCCAGCCGGAAGTGCTCCTCGTACGTGATCCGCTCGTCCTCGTAGACGACGAACACCTTGTCCCCGTGGAAGCGGGTGATCTCCAAGAGGGCCCGGAAGGTCGCCGGAGCGTGCTTCCACGCCCGGATCTTGTGACCGCCGGCCTCGACCTCTTCCATCTCGAAGATCTGCCCGGGCGCCGTGAGCTGAGCCTGGACCTGTTCGTTCGTGATCGTCATGCTGCGCGCACTCCCCGGATCCGTTTGTTAACCGGTTGTTTCACGATACCGACCGGTAGGTACGTCGGCTAGATGTCCATCACTCGGAATGCTGCTTGCATGTCCATGCTCTGGAGTGCATACTCTCTACACCAGCAAGAACATGAGGCCTGCTGCATGATCATGCAGAGGTTGTGGAGAATCTGGGGGCGCGCATGAGGGCGGCGATCGCCGGAGCCAGCGGCTACGCGGGAGGGGAGCTGCTCCGTCTGCTCCTCGGCCACCCCGCCGTGGAGATCGGCACGCTGACCGCGGCCTCCAGCGCGGGCAGCAGGCTCGGCGCCCACCAACCCCACCTGCCGTCGCTGGCCGACCGCGTCATCGAGCAGACCACCCCCGAGGCGCTCGCCGGTCACGACGTCGTCTTCCTCGCCCTTCCGCACGGCCAGTCGGCCGCGATCGCCGCCGAGCTGGGCGACGACACGCTCATCGTCGACTGCGGCGCGGACTTCCGGCTGACCAGCGCGCAGGAGTGGGCGGCGTTCTACGGCGGCGAGCACGCCGGCACCTGGCCCTACGGCCTGCCCGAGCTGCCCGGTCAGCGGGAAGTCCTCCGTGACACCCGGCGCATCGCCGTCCCCGGCTGCTACCCGACGGCCGCCACGCTGGCGCTGTTCCCCGCCTTCGCGGCCGGCCTGGCCGAGCCCGACGTCGTGGTCGTCGCCGCGAGCGGCACCTCCGGCGCCGGCCGGGCGCCCAAGCCCCACCTGCTCGGCAGCGAGGTCATGGGCTCGGTCAGCGCGTACGGCGTCGGCGGCGTGCACCGGCACACCCCGGAGATGGAGCAGAACCTGTCGGCGGTCGCCGGGCGGCCGGTCCGGGTGTCGTTCACGCCGACCCTCGCGCCGATGAGCCGCGGCATCCTCGCCACCTGCACGGCTCCCGCCGCCGCGGGCGTCACCGCGGCCGCGGTCCGGGAGGCGTACGAGACGGCGGTGAAGGACGAGCCCTTCCTCCGCCTGCTGCCCGAGGGGGTCTGGCCGGCGACCGCGATGACGGTCGGGGCCAACACCGCGGTCCTGCAGGTCACCCTCGACGAGCGGGCCGGGCGGATCGTCGCCGTGGTCGCCATCGACAACCTCACCAAGGGCACCGCGGGCGGCGCGATCCAAAGCGCCAACCTCGCTCTCGGCCTTCCGGAAGAAGCCGGCCTTCCCACCAATGGAGTCGCCCCGTGAGCAAGATCATCCCCTTTGAGGAGCGCGCATGAGCGAGCGTATGGACAAGCACAGCGCGATTAGGGAGATCGTGACCCGCGTGCCTTCGGCACCGCGTAACTCCGAGCGTTCGGGTAAGGGGGCGGCATGAGCGTCACCGCACCGCTGGGCTTCCGCGCCGCGGGAGTCGCCGCCGGGATCAAGAGCGGGGGTGCCCGCGACCTGGCCTTGGTCGTCAACGACGGCCCCTCGCGCGCCGCGGCCGGCGTCTTCACCAGCAACCGCTTCAAGGCCGCGCCGGTCCTGTGGTCGGCTCAGGTCCTGAGCGGCGGCCGGGTCAAGGCCGTCGTGCTCAACTCCGGAGGCGCCAACGCCTGCACCGGCCCGCTGGGCTTCCAGGACACCCACGCCACCGCCGAGAAGGTGGCGGAGGTCCTGGGCGACTCCGCCGCCGAGATCGCGGTCTGCTCCACCGGCCTGATCGGCGAACGGCTGCCGATGGACGCGCTGCTCGGCGGCGTGGACACCGCGGCCGCCCAGCTCAGCCGTGACGGCGGCCTCGCGGCGGCCGACGCGATCAGGACCACCGACACCGTCAGCAAGATCTCCTTCCGCCGGGGCGAGAACGGCTACATGGTGGGCGGCATGGCCAAGGGCGCCGGCATGCTCGCGCCCGCGCTCGCCACCATGCTGTGCGTGCTCACCACCGACGCCGACCTCACCTCCGAGGAGCTCGACACGGTGCTGCGCAGGGCGACGTCGGTGACGTTCGACCGGCTCGACACCGACGGGTGCATGTCGACCAACGACACCGTGCTGCTGCTCGCGAGCGGCGCGTCGGGCGTGCGTCCCGACCTCGCCGAGTTCGAGAAGGTCGTCACCGCCGTCTGCGCGGACCTCGCCCGGCAGCTCCTCGTCGACGCCGAGGGCGCTTCCAAGGCGATCGCCATCGAGGTCGTCGGCGCGGCCTCGGAGGAGGACGCGGTGGCGGTGGGCCGGGCGGTGGCCCGCTCGAACCTGCTCAAGTGCGCGATCCACGGCGAAGACCCGAACTGGGGCCGGGTGGTCAGCGCGGTCGGCACCACCGACGCCGTGTTCGAGGCCGACCGGGTCAACGTGGCGATCAACGGCATCTGGATCTGCCGCGGCGGCGCGGCGGGGGACGACCGTGCCAAGGTCGACCTGCGCCCCCGCGACGTGACCATCACCATCGACCTGTCCGCGGGGCCGCACAGCGCGACCGTGCACACCACCGACCTCACGGCCGCGTACGTGCACGAGAACTCGGCGTACTCGTCATGAGCGTCAGGCGGAACGGCGCCCTGGACAAGGCGCACACACTGATCGAGGCGCTGCCCTGGCTGGCGCGCTTCCACGGCGCGACCGTCGTCATCAAGTACGGCGGCAACGCGATGACGGAGGAGCACCTGCGGGCCAAGTTCGCGGCCGACGTGGTGTTCCTGCGCTACGCCGGCCTGCGGCCGGTGATCGTGCACGGCGGCGGCCCGCAGATCCAGTCGCATCTCGACCTGCTCGGGATCGACAGCCACTTCGTGTCCGGGCTGCGGGTGACCACCCCCGAGGCGATGCAGGTCGTCCGGATGGTCCTGGTCGGCCAGGTCAACCGCGACGTGGTCGGGCTGATCAACGCGCACGGGCCGTTCGCGGTCGGCATGTCCGGCGAGGACGCCCACCTGTTCACCGCCGAGCGCAAGCACGTCGTCGTGGACGGCGTCAAGGTCGACATCGGCCAGGTCGGGGAGATCGTCCGGGTCGACGCGGGAGCGGTGCGGGCCCTGCTGGACGACGGCCGCATCCCCGTGGTGTCGTCCGTGGCCCGCGGCGAGGACGGCGGGATCTACAACGTCAACGCCGACACCGCCGCGGCCGCCCTCGCCGTGGCGCTCCAGGCGTCGAAGCTCATCGTCCTCACCGACGTCGAGGGGCTGTACGCCGACTGGCCCAACAGCGAGGAGGTCGTCAGCCGGATCAGCGCGTCCGAACTCGCCGCCTTGCTGCCCTCGCTGTCCAGCGGCATGGTGCCGAAGATGGAGGCGTGCCTGACGGCCGTGCGCGGCGGCGTCCCGCAGGCGCACGTGCTCGACGGCCGGGTGCCCCACGCGCTGCTGCTGGAAATCTTCACCGACGAGGGCATCGGGACGATGGTCGAGCCCGACGACGCCGCTCCCGAGGTGCCGGACGGCACCGGGGCGGCGGCGCACGGCGCAATGAACGGGGAGGTTGCCCGGTGACTGCCAACGACGAACTGCGCGGACGCTTCGAAGCGGCGTTCATGCGCAACTACGGGGTGCCGCCCGTCGCCATCGCCCGCGGCGAGGGCTGCGCCGTCTGGGACATGGAGGGCCGCCGCTACCTCGACCTCGTCGGCGGCATCGCGGTGACCTCGCTCGGGCACAACCACCCGGCCCTGGTCGAGGCGGTGTCCCGGCAGGTGGCCACCCTGGCGCACACCTCGAACCTGTTCCTGCACGAGCCCGAGGTGCTGCTCGCCGAGAAGCTGCTCTCCCTGCTCGGGCAGCCCGCGCGGGTCTTCCTCGCCAACTCCGGCACGGAGGCCAACGAGGCGGCGGTCAAGATCGCCATCAAGTACGGCAAGAGCCAGGGCCGCGGCTACATGGTGGCGGCGGAGAACGGCTTCCACGGCCGCACGCTCGGCGCGCTGGCGCTGACGGGCAAGCGCTCGATCCGCGACCAGTTCGGGCCGTTCCCGCTCGACGTCCGGTTCGTCCCGTACGGCGACGCGGACGCGCTGAAGAGCGCGGTGACCGAGGACTGCGCCGCGGTCTTCCTCGAGCCCACCCAGGGCGAGGCCGGGGTGGTCCCGCCGCCCGAGGGTTACTTCCGGGCGGCCAGGGAGATCTGCTCCTCGGCGGGGGCGCTGCTCGTCGCCGACGAGATCCAGTCGGCCATCGGCCGCACCGGGCACTGGTTCGCCCACCAGGCCGAGGGGGTCGTCCCCGACGTGCTGACGCTGGCCAAGGGCCTCGGCGGAGGCCTGCCGATCGGGGCCTGCATCGGGTTCGGCGAGGCCGGTGAGATCTTCGCCAAGGGCGACCACGGCTCGACCTTCGGCGGCAACCCGGTCTCGTGCGCGGCGGCGCTCGCGGTGCTGGACACCATCGAGCGAGACGGCCTGCTCGGCAACGCCGCGAAGGCGGGAGCATTGTTGTCTGAGGGCATCGCGGCCGTGCGCCACCCGCTGCTCGAAGGAGTCAGGGGGCGCGGGCTCTGGCTCGCCGCCGTGCTCACCGCGCCGAAGTCGGCGCAGGTGCAGGCGGCCGCGCAGGAGGCCGGCTTCCTGGTCAACGCCCTGCAGCCCGACGCGGTACGGCTCGCGCCGCCGCTCGTGATCGCCGAGTCCGACGTGCAGACCTTCCTCGACGCGCTGCCCGGCATCTTGGAGGCCGCAAATGCCTGAGAATAACCTCGCCACTCTCGCCGCCGGCGCCGGCCCGGGCGGTCTTGCGGCCCGGGTGAGACACTTCCTGCGGGACGACGACCTCTCCCCGGAGGAGCAGGCGCAGGTGCTCGACCTCGCCGAGGCGATGAAGAAGGACCGGTTCGGCTACCGGCCCTTCGAGGGCCCCCGCACGGTCGCCGTGCTGTTCGACAAGCCCTCCACGCGCACCCGCCTGTCCTTCACCGTCGGCGTGGCCGAGCTGGGCGGCCAGCCGCTGCTCATGGAGCTCGGCACCTCGCAGATGGGGCGAGGTGAGCCGATCGAGGACACCGCGCGGGTGCTGTCGCGTCAGGTCGCGGCGATCGTGTGGCGGACGGCGGGCCAGGAGCGCCTCGAGGCGATGGCGGTCCACTCGGCGGTGCCGGTGGTGAACGCGCTGACCGACCAGTTCCACCCCTGCCAGATCCTCGCCGACCTGCAGACGATCCGGGAGCACAAGGGATCGCCGCGCGGCCTCACGCTCGCCTACCTCGGCGACGGCGCCAACAACATGGCCCACTCCTACCTGCTGGGCGGGGCCACGGCCGGCATGCACGTCAGGATCGGCGCGCCGGTGGGCTACCTGCCCGATGCCCGGGTGACGAAGCGGGCCGCCGAGATCGCGGCGGCTACCGGCGGATCGGTCACGGTGGTGAGCGATCCGGAGGCCGCGGTGGCCGGGGCCCACGTCGTCGCGACCGACACCTGGGTGTCCATGGGCCAGGACGGCAAGGACGAGCGGATCGCGGCTCTTTCCTCCTATCAGGTGAGCAGCGCCCTGCTCCGCCTGGCGAACCCGGACGCGATCGTGCTTCACTGTCTCCCGGCATACCGGGGTTTGGAGATCGCCGCGGACGTCATCGACGGACCGCAGAGCGTGGTGTGGGATCAGGCGGAAAACCGGCTGCACGCCCAGAAGGCGCTGCTGCACTGGCTGACGACGCGGGGTGCGGAGGGATCGTGACCATCCCGCTGACGAAGGCGGCCCGTCACGCGCGAATCGTGGAACTGCTGACCAGGCACAAGGTCCGCTCGCAGCCCGAGCTGGCCAAGCTCCTGGCGGAACAGGGAGTGGAGGTCACCCAGGCCACGCTCTCCCGCGATCTCGACGAGCTGGGCGCGCTGAAGCTGCGGGCAGACGACGGCACGCTGGTCTACGCGCTTCCCGGTGAGGGCGGGGGACGGATACCGCTCTACCGCACCGGCGGCGCGAACGGCGGGGTGGAGAACCCGGACGCGCGGCTGCGGAGGATCGCGGAGGAGCTCCTCGTGTCGGCCGAGGCGTCGGCCAACCTCGTGATCCTTCGCACGCCGCCGGGAGCGGCGCAGTTCCTCGCCTCGGCCATCGACCACGCGGGCTGGGAGTCCATCCTCGGCACGGTGGCCGGCGACGACACGATCCTCGTCATCAGCCGTGACCCGACCGGCGGGCAGGCGGTGGCGGAGTCCCTGCTCAAGCTCGCCAACCGCCGCACGCCCGACGTGTCCCGGCACAAGATCCCGGTAGAGGTCCGTGACCACGGCGCCGGAGAGCAGCAGGAACCACCGCGCGGCCAAGGCCGATGACCGCGCCCCGATCGCGGCGAGGCCGTCGCCTCGGTCGCGCGGGGAGAACCGCCGGTCCACGTCGGCGATAGGCCGCCGCACTCGATCGGAAAGAACGCAACCACGCCGCGCGGGAGCCCGCGGGGCCTGATCCATTCTGCGTACGCCCCGGTTCCGGTGCAGGGACCGGGGCGTACGTCGGCTAAGGTCGCGGATTGGTCCCGCAGAAGGATCCGCGCGAGGGAGTCGCGCCGAAGACTCGCCGGAGGAAACCGGCGAAGGCGCATGATTCACGTACGGCGGCCCCGGGCGGGAACGGTGCGCGGTCATGTTTTCGGCAGGGACTCGAATATCGGAGGGAGAAGACGGTGGCGGACAACAAGCCGATGAGGCTCTGGGGCGGCAGGTTCGAGGGGGGACCCGCGGACGCCCTCACGCGCCTGTCGGTGAGCGTGCAGTTCGACTGGCGGCTCGCGCCGTACGATCTGCTTGCCTCGCGCGCGCACGCGCGGGTGCTGCACCGCGCCGGGCTGCTGACGCAGGATGAGCTCGACCGCATGCTGGGCGCGCTCGACGATCTCGACCGGGCGTGCCGCACGGGGGAGTTCCGCCCCACCGTGGCCGACGAGGACGTGCACACGGCCCTGGAGCGCGGCCTGCTCGAACGGCTCGGCTCGCTGGGCGGCAAGCTCCGCGCCGGCCGCAGCCGCAACGACCAGATCGCCACCGATCTGCGCCTCTACCTGCGTGACCACGTCCGCATGATCGTCTCCCGGCTCGTCGAGCTGGAAACGGCGCTGATCAGCCAGGCCGAGGAGAACGCCGACGTCGCCGCCCCCGGCATGACGCACCTGCAGCACGCCCAGCCCGTGTCGTTCGGCCACCAGCTTCTCGCCCACGTCCACGCCTTCACCAGGGACGTCGACCGCCTCCGCGACTGGGACAGGCGCGCGGCGATCTCGCCGCTCGGCTCGGGCGCGCTGGCCGGGTCCTCCCTGCCGCTCGACCCCGCGGCCGTCGCCGCCGAGCTCGGGTTCGACGCCCCCGCGCCGAACTCGATGGACGCGGTCGCCGATCGCGACTTCGCCGCCGAGTTCCTGTTCTGCGCGGCGCTGATCGGCGTGCACATCTCCCGGCTCGGCGAGGAGATCGTGCTGTGGGCCTCGCAGGAGTTCCGGTGGATCGAGGTGGACGACGCCTACTCCACCGGGTCGTCGATCATGCCGCAGAAGAAGAACCCCGACGTCGCCGAGCTGGCCAGGGGCAAGAGCGGCCGGTTGATCGGCTCGCTGATGTCGCTGCTGACCACCCTCAAGGGCCTGCCGCTCACCTACAACCGGGACCTGCAGGAGGACAAGGAGCCGGTGTTCGACGCGGTCGACACCCTGCTCCTGGTGCTCCCCGCGGTGTCCGGCATGATCTCCACGATGCGGGTGAACAAGGCCAAGCTCGAGGCCAGCGCGCCCGACGGCTTCGCCCTGGCGACCGACCTCGCCGAGCTGCTGGTCCGCCGCGGCGTGCCGTTCCGTGAGGCGCACGAGGCCGTCGGCCACCTGGTGGTGTGGTGCCAGGTGAACGACAAGGACCTCGGCGATCTCACCGACGACGAGCTGGCCAAGGTCTCGCCGCACTTCGCCGTCGACGCCACCGGCGCGAGCGTCCGCGACGTGCTGAACGTGCGCGGCGCGCTGGCCGCCCGCAGCGCCTTCGGCGGCACCGCGCCCGACCGCGTCCGCGACCAGATCGCGAACCTCCGGGAGATCGTCGACAGCCAGGCGGCATGGGCGAGCGAGAGCTGACCGAGGACGTCGCGGGCGCGCCGCTCGACCGCGACTTCTTCGACCGCCCCTCCGACGTGGTCGCCCCCGACCTGCTCGGCCGCGTGCTCGTGCATGGCTCGGTGGCGGTGCGGCTGAGCGAGGTCGAGGCGTACGGCGGGCCGGGGCAGGATCCCGCTTCCCACACCTACCGGGGGCGCACTCCGCGCAACTCGGTCATGTTCGGCCCGCCGGGGCACCTCTACGTCTACTTCACGTACGGCATGCACTACTGCGCGAACCTCGTGTGCATGCCCGCGGGCACCGGCTCGGCCGTCCTGTTACGCGCCGGCGAGGTGATCGCCGGTGTGCACACCGCGCGCGTCCGCCGCATGCCGCACGCGGACGGCCCCGACCTGGAAGGGCTGGTGCGGCGGGTCCCCGACCGCGATCTCGCCCGCGGACCGGCCCGGCTCGCGGTGGCGCTCGGGCTGGTGCGGGAGCACAACGGCACGGACTGCTGCTCCGGCGGCCCGATCCGGGTGCACGAGGGGCGGCCGGTGCCGCCTGAGCAGGTCAGGACGGGCCCGCGCACCGGCGTCTCGGCGGGCGCCGAGACGCCCTGGAGGTTCTGGATCGACGGCGACCCCACCGTCTCGCCCTACCGGGCCCACGTCCCCCGGCGCCGGGGGCGGACCACGAGCTGACGCGCCGGTATCAAGTGGCGATAAGGTTTTGTGATCAGGCAGGCTTGTACGGAAGCCCGTACATCCACCATCGATAGGCGAAAGCTACGACCGTGACCGCAACTTCAGGCAACCTCGTGCCGACGTCGGAGATGACCGACATCCTCGACGAACTCGAGTGGCGCGACGTGATCGCGCAGACGACCGACATCGACGCGCTGCGCAAGGCGCTAGCCGACGGTCCGATCACCGTCTATGCGGGCTTCGATCCAACCGCGCCCTCGCTGCACATGGGCAACCTGGCGACGCTGCTGATCCTGACCCGCTTCCAGCGGGCGGGGCACCGGCCCATCGGTCTGGTCGGAGGCGCCACCGGTTTGATCGGCGATCCGAGCGGCCGCAGCACCGAGCGCGCGCTCAACTCCACCGACGTCGTCGCCGAGTGGGTGTCGCGCATTCGGGTGCAGGTCGAGAAGTTCCTGTCGTTCGAGGAGGGGCCGACGGCGGCGACGCTCGTCAGCAACCTCGACTGGACCGGGAGCCTGTCGGCGATCGACTTCCTCCGGGACATCGGCAAGCACTTCCCCGTCAACCGGATGCTGGCGAGGGAGTCGGTCTCCGCCCGGCTGGCCGGCGAAGGGCTCAGCTACACCGAGTTCAGCTACCAGATCCTGCAGGCCAACGACTACCTGGAGCTGTACCGGCGGCAGGGTTGCACGCTGCAGATCGGCGGCAGCGACCAGTGGGGCAACATCACCGCCGGCGTCGACCTGATCCGCCGCGTCGAGGGAGCGCACGTCCACGCGCTCACCGGCAAGCTGATCACCAAGGCCGACGGCACGAAGTTCGGCAAGACCGCCGG
Source organism: Microbispora rosea subsp. aerata (assembly GCF_014647835.1). GTDB lineage: Bacteria > Actinomycetota > Actinomycetes > Streptosporangiales > Streptosporangiaceae > Microbispora > Microbispora aerata. Next base: position 1,174 of record NZ_BMPY01000024.1, on the reverse strand, counting down.
CGGCGCGATCTGGCTCGATCCCGCGCTGACCTCGCCGTACGCGTTCTACCAGTACTGGCTGAACGCCGACGACCGCGACGTGGTGCGGCTCCTGAAGGTCTTCACCTTCCGGACCCGCGAGGAGATCGACGCGCTGGAACGGGCCGTGGCCGAGCGGCCGGCCGCTCGTGAGGCACAACGAACCTTGGCCGAGGACCTGACGTCAATGGTCCACGGCCCCGACGAGCTGGCCAGGGTGGTCGCCGCCTCGCGCGCGCTGTTCGGCCAGGGCTCCTTGGCCGAGCTCGACGCCCGCACGCTGGAGTCGGCGCTCGCCGAGGTGCCCAAGGCCGTCGTGCCCGCCCTGGGTGCGCCGTACGTCGAACTGCTCGCGCAGAGCGGCCTGGTGGAGTCGAAGTCCGCCGCGCGCCGGGCCGTCAAGGAGGGCGGCGCGTACCTGAACAACACGAAGGTCACCGACGAGGAGTACGTGCCCACGGCGGACGACCTGCTGCACGGCAGGTTCCTCGTGCTGCGCAGAGGCAAGAAGACCATCGGCGGCGTCGAGGTCGCCTGACCCCGTCGTGCTGGACAGCCGCCCCGGCCCTTGGGCCGGGGCGGCTGTTTTATCGCCAAGAGTTGTTGTGACGCGGGTAACAATCGGGTAGCGTCGAGGGTGCCGAGGCCGTGACCCCTTGCCTGAACTGGGGTTTAGGTCGTCTCCGTGTGATTTGACGGCCGGGCCGGGGTTGCCTAATGTTTTCTTCGCCCCGGGGGGAGCGGGACGCCGAGAGGCGGCCGGGCCCCGACGGGCAAGCCACTCTGATCGACCACCCAGACGAAGTGTCTGCACCGAGTCGGGGTTGTTCGTAACACGGTTAAACCGACAGGTTTGACGTGAGACGAGCAAGGGTTTAAGATGGAGTGGTTGCCCCGGAGAGGGGCGTTCGCTCAGACAAGAGCATCGGCTGAGATCGTCAGGCCCTCCAGGTCTGCGATACGGCGATCGCCGTAAGTCGGCCGAACGGAAGTAATCGCCCTGGATCTCGGGACTCGCTGGTCGGGTTTCGGGTGATGGTGGTCGCGTCCGTTTCTTGAGAACTCAACAGTGTGCTAAAAGCCAGTGCATGAATCATGCATTACCCCGTCTGCCAGCACGTTTGTGTTGGTGGCGGAATTCCTTTGACGGTGTCTC
>NZ_BMPY01000023.1 GCF_014647835.1 Microbispora rosea subsp. aerata | reverse complement strand
CCTCACCCCCGCCACGCCGCCTCTCCAACCATCGACCCCGACCCCACACCTCACCCCCGCCACGCCGTCTCTCCAACCGCCGACCCTCACCCCACACCTCACCCCCGCCACGCCGTCTCTCCAACCGCCGGTCCTGACCCCACACCCCCCTTCGCCGCGCCGCCTCTCGCGCCGGGCGGGCGGTGGCGGTGCGCCCGTTTGCCCTGGCACCTCAGGGGTATCAGGCGCGCATGTTCGCCCCGTCTGACCTGGACGTGCTCGTGCCCACGAAGGACCGCCCGGGCGCGCTGGCCGTCACGCTGGCCGGCCTCGCGGCGCAGACGGTGTCGGGGTTCCGCGTAGTGATCTCGGATCAGTCGCACGAACCGGTCGCGGCCGACCCGCTGGTGGCGGCGCAGTTTCGGATCCTCGCCCACCGCGACAGGCCCGTGGCCGTCCACCGTCACGTTCCTCCCCGGGGCATGGCGGAACAGCGGGCGTTCCTGCTCGACCTGGCGGAGCGGCGGCTGGTGCTCTATCTGGACGACGACGTATGGCTTGAGCCGGAGGCGGTCGAGGTCCTGCTGTCCGCGATGAGCGAGCTGCGCTGCGGCTTCCTCGGCTTCGCCCTGCACGGCCTGTCCTACCGCGACGACGTGCGCCCCGCCGAGCTCGCGCCGTACGAGGAGTGGACCGGCGGCGTGCGGCCCGAGCGGGTGCGCCGGGAGTCGCCGGCCTGGCGGCGCCACAGCCTGCACAACGCCTCCAACCCGCTGCATCTCGCGCGCAAGCACCTCGGCTCGCCGGGTCCGCGCGAGTGGAGGCCGTACAAGGTGGCCTGGGTCGGCGGCTGCGTGCTGTACGACCGGGAGCGGCTGCTGGAGTGCGGCGGCTTCGACTTCTGGCGGTCGGTGCCGCCTCGGCACGCCGGCGAGGACGTCGCGGCGCAGCTTCGCGTGATGGAGAGGTACGGCGGCGCGGGGCTGCTGCCGAGCCGCGCCTACCACCTGGAGCTGCCCACAACGGTCACCGACCGCAGCGCCGAGTGCTATGACCACGTGTTCGAGACGGCATGGGCGCGCTGATCGAGGGAGTGCGCCGCATCGCGGTGCTGCGGGCCAACGCCCTGGGCGACCTGGTCCTCGCGATGCCCGCACTTGAGGCGCTCCGCCGGGCCTATCCGCGGGCCCGGCTGACGCTGCTCGGCACCCCCTGGCACGCCCGGTTCCTGGACGGCAGGCCGGGGCCCGTCGACGATGTCGTCGTCCTGCCGCCGATCTCGGGGGTCTCCTCGGCGGTCGGCGGCCACGAGGCCCCGAAGAGCCTGTTCAAGGAGCTGCGCGAGCATCGGTTCGATCTCGCCGTGCAAATCCACGGCGGCGGGCGCCACTCCAACCCCTTCATCAAGGCGATCGGCGCCCGCGTGACGGCCGGCCTGTGCACGCCGGACGCCGAACGGCTCGACCTGTGGGTTCCGTACGTCTACTACCAGCACGAGACGCTCCGCTATCTGGAGGTCGCCGCGCTGGTCGGCGGGACGGCCGAGGCGTACGAACCGAGGATCGCCGTGACCGACGCCGACCGCGCCGAACTCGCCCGCGTGTACGGCGAGCCGCCGCGCGGCCTGGTCGCGCTGCACCCGGGGGCGAGCGACCCCCGGCGGCGCTGGCCGGCGCGCGCCTTCGCGGAGGCGGCCGACCGGCTCGGCCGCCCGATCGTGATCACGGGCGTCGAGAAGGAGCGAAAGGTGATCGAGGAGGTCGCGACGGCGATGCGACGGCCCGCCGTCACCGCGGTCGGCACGCTCAGCGTCGGCGGCCTCGCCGCGCTGTATGAGCGGTGCGACCTTGTCATCTCCAACGACACCGGTCCACGCCACCTCGCCGCGGCGGTCGGAACGCCCACCATCGGCATTTACTGGTCCGGCAATCTCATCAACGCGGGTCCGCTCACCCGCACCCGGCACCGGGCCCTGATCTCCTGGACCGCGCGGTGCCCGGTCTGCGGCGTCAACGGGCACGATCTCCGGCTGGCGCGGTGTCCGCACGACGAGTCGTGGGTCGCCGAGGTCCCCGTGGACGACGTGGTCGAACAGGCCGAAGACCTGCTCCGTGACCACCGCAAAATCTGACGAAAGCAGGCCATCCCCCACATCTCGGCAGGTCTGCGGCCCTGCAAGCCCGCGCCTCGGCAAGCCCGCATCACCCGCGTCACCACGAGCACGCGACCCGGCAAGCCCACGTCCTCGCGTCACCACGTCACCGCAAGTCGTGCGTCCCGGCAAGCTCGCATAACCGGCGTCATCGTGGAGGGGGAAGCGGCTTTCGCCGGGCGGCACACCGATTTCGCCAGCGGCACACCGGCGACCCGGGCGCGCTCCTTGAGCGCGTACCGCCAGGGGACACTCTGACCAGCGGACTACAACTTCTCTCCAAGTCGTACGGCCTACGGTCGTCCGCATGAGAAAGAACCTTGTCATCGGTCTGCTCGCCGCCGCTTCCGCCCTGGGCCTGACGGCCGCTCCCGCCCACGCCGCCGCTGACACCGCCGCCGGCCGTACGGTCGCGGCGCGGGCCACGGCGGCGGCGCCGATCCACTGGGGGCCGGTGCAGTCCCGGAGCGGGCACCGCGGGTACGCCAAGGCCGACGTGTGGATCACGCCGTTCACCGCGGAGACGTTCGTCGTCTCGGGCAGGCTGTACGACCGTGACGCGCACGGCGGGCACTGCGCCTACGTGCGGGCCCGTTTCCACTACGTCGGCGGCGGCACCGGATGGGCGCTGCCGAAGACGACCTGCGCGCCGAAGAAGACGATCCGGCTGTCGTCCGACGGCCAGATCAAGCGGGTAGACGTGAAGGTATGCGTGTATGACCGGGCTCGCCGTACCACCCTGAACTGCTACGCCGACGCCATCACTCCGGCCATAATCGCGAACTGGCCGCGGTGACCGTACTCCCCTCGCGGTAGTGGCGCATGGTGATGATCCCGTCGTGGTAGGCCCGAGAGCATTCCCGCGTGCGACGACGCCGACCACCCCCGGCGGCCACCATCGAGACACCGCCGGGGGCGGACGGCGGGCACGTCCGCCTACTCCCCCAGCGGTAGCCGACGCGTCTCTCGACGAGGGACGACGCCGACGGTCCAGGTGGGACACGATCCCCGTGATCCCCGCAATCTTCGCAATCGCTGACCGAAGGGAGCAAAGAGCGTGCGCAAGGTCTACGCCGCTGTAGCGGGCCTGATGCTCGTCGCCGCCATTGTGCAGATATATCTCGCGGCCGTCGGCGCGTTCGACAAGCCACAGGACGACTCCTCGTTCATCTTGCACAGCATGAACGGTTCGATGGTCATCCCGGTGCTGTCGCTGGTGGCCACCGCCGCCGCGGCCGCCGCCAAGGCGCCCGGCCGCCTGATCGGGCTGACCATCCTGCCCGTCGGCCTGATCATCGTGCAGTCGCTGATCATCGGGCTCGGCAGCCTGTTCGACGACAGCGCCGGCAACACCACGGCGACCTCTCTGGCGATCCTCGGTCTGCACGCCGTCAACGGCATGCTGATCATCGGCGTCTGCGAGGTCGTGTTCCGCCGGGCGCGGCAGCTTGCCTGGCCCAAGCCCGCCACCGAGGCGTCCAGCGCTGCGGAGGGCCGCCCGGTTAGCGCGTCATGACGACCGAACGGCTCATGGTGCTCGACCTGCTCGTCGCGGTCCTGACCGTGGCGGCGTGGGTCGGCGCAGGTGTGGCCGCCGCGGCCCGCCGTACGAGGACCGCCACGGCCCTGTTCGCCGTGGCGGTGATCGTGTCCCTGGCCAGAGTCGGGTCGGTTCTCGCCCTGGCCGGGGCCGGCTGGTGGTTCGTGCAGGAGAAGGTCACCTTCGCCCTGCCGCTTCTCATCGCGGCGAGCGCCGTGGCCGCCGCGATCGCCGGGCCGCGCCTGGTCCGGGCAGCCCTGGCCGCGTCCCGGGGAACCGGGACGGCCGGCCACACGGACTCGACGGACGCCGTCAAGGCGCCGGCGGTGGTGGTCACTCTGCTCACCGCCGGGTACGCGGCGGCGGCCGGGCTCGTGCAGACCTTCCTCATCGGATACCCGGCGGATCCGGGCACCGCTCTCCTCCTCCTGGCCGTTGTCGTGGGGGCCGGCCTAGTCACGTGGAGGGCGACCAGCACGCACGTCCCCAGGTTGCGGGCGGCGACGGTGGCGACCGCCGTGGCCGCCGTGCTCGGAGCGGTCTTGTCGTTCGTGCCCACGGCAGCGGGCACGACGCACGGGACCGCCGCGGACGGGCCCTCCGACGGTACGCACTCCGCCTCGCACTCCGGCTCGGCGGGCTCCGCGTCCACCTCGGGAGGGGCGATCCGACCGGTGACCGATCTGCGCGGCCCGGCCGCGCCTCCCCCGGGTGGCACCGTGCGCCGTTACACGCTGACGGCCCGTACGGCGACCATCACGCTGTCTTCGGGACGGAAAGTGTCCGCGTGGACCTTCGACGGCCAGGTCCCCGGACCGCCGATCACCGCCGTCGAGGGCGACCTGATCGAGGTGCGGCTGCGCAACGCCGACATCACGGAGGGTGTGACACTGCACTGGCACGGTTACGACGTTCCCTCGGGCGAGGACGGCGTGCCCGGCCTCACGCAGGAGGCCGTGCTGCCCGGCCAGGAGTTCGTCTACCGCTTCGTCGCCGCCCAGGTGGGCACGTACTGGTACCACACCCACGAGGTGTCCGACATCGGCGTCCGGATGGGGTTGTACGGCACGCTCAACGTCTCCCCGAAGGGGAGCACCGCCGACGGCGTGGACCTCACGCTGCCCGTCCACACCTTCGACGGCACGACGGTGACGGGCAACCGCGACCAGCCCCTGGTCCAGCAGGCCGCCCCCGGCACGCCCGTACGGCTTCGCCTGATCAACACCGACAGCACGCCGCACCGGTTCACGCTGGCGGGCACGCCGTACCGGCTGGTGGCTGTGGACGGGAACGACCTGAACGAACCGGGCACGCTCGACCGGGTCGGCCTGCGGCTCGCGGCGGGCGGACGGTACGACCTCGCGTTCACGATGCCCTCGGGCCCCGTCGTCCTGCGGATCGACGACCGCGTCGAGTCCGTACGGCTGACCGCGACGGGCGCGAGCGCGGGCGGCGGGAGCGCCGCCGACGAGAAGACGGCGGCCTGGCCGGAGCTCGACCTCACCCGGTACGGCGCCCCCGCGCCCGTGCCGTACACGTCCAAGAGCCGCTTCGACCGCTCCTTCGATCTCGTCCTCGACCGAGGGCTCGCGCTGACGAACGGACGGCCGTTGTACGCGCACACCGTGAACGGCCTCGGCTTCCCCAACATCCCCACCGAGGTGGTCAGGGAGGGCGACCTGGTCCGGCTCACCGTGGTCAACCGCAGCCGGGACATCCACCCCTGGCATCTGCACGGTCACCGGGTGCTGGTGCTGTCGCGCGACGGCCGCGCCCCCACGGGCAGCCCGTTGTGGCTCGACACGTTCGACGTACGGCCCGGCGAGGTGTGGGAGGTGGCTTTCCGCGCCGGCAACCCGGGGCTGTGGATGAACCACTGCCACAACCTCAGCCACGCCGACCTGGGGATGATGCTGCACCTGGCGTACGAGGGGGTGACCTCGCCCTTCCACGGCGCGCACAGCGGCTGAAACGGGCATGGCCCCCGGAAAGGCCTCCGCCGACCATAAGTGAATCCTCACACGGAAGAGAGGTGGTAACAGCCGACGAACACGCGAAACTGGCCTGGAAGATCTCAGCGAATGGGCGGGAAGGCCGCGCGGCGAAATCGGCCGCCGGAGCGGCCGGTTGAGCAGGCTCCCGATACGCGCGGCCGCTGAGATCGACGCCAGGGGCGCGCCGGACAATGCCCGAGTGCATGTCCGGCGCGCCCCGCGTGTTGTCCGAAGTGAGTCACGTGCCCGGCGCGGGCCGTGTCACGTGCTGGTTCGGGCTGACTCACGTGCTTGTTCGGGCCGAATCGTCTGCTGCTCCGAGCCGAGTACGGCGAGACCGCCGAGGCGGCGATCGCCACCGCGACCACAGCCGGCCTCCGCATGCCGGAGGCGAGTGAGCACGTTTTACACCCGGGCGAAGAACACCGGAGAGAGCACACCGAAAACGTCAATCATCCATTTTCCCCCGGTGCGTCGAGTAAAAATTTCCGGCACTCATTCGACCCGAGGTGTAAACACCGGGTAATCAGATCAGAACTTCGGGTGAGCACCACTGGCCCGGGTCCCCCCCCCCGGCCGGGCGTGGGCGACGCAGACCGAAGGGAGAGATCATGACAGTGGCCGAACGCATCGTTCCCGCACTGGCGGCATGGGCCGCCACGGGATGGTTCGTCGCGGGCCACCCCACGTCGGCCGCCGCGGCCCCGGCCCCACCCACCGCCTCGGGCCTGGCCGCGCCACCGGCGACGGGTCACCCCGCATCGACCGTCGCGGATCGGGCGGGCTCGGAGACCATCGGGCCCCCGACGGCGGAAATAGCGGCTCATCCGGCGTCGCGCGTCCCGGGACACCCCGCCTCGGGCAGCTCGGCGGCCCGGCCCCCCGGACCCGGCGAACCCCGGCAATCCACCCCCTACGGGCAGGTCGTACGCGATGCCCGTCAGGGGCCCGGCCTGGTGTGCACCTACCGCCTGCGGGGCGTGCGCAAGGACAGTTTCCTGAACGTCCGCGAGGGAGCCGGCATCCACCACGCCCCCGTCGCCAAGCTGCGACCGGCCGACGGAGGCTTTACCGGCGCCTGCGCCACCACCCGTGGCTGGGTCTCGGTGAAGACCCCCGGTGGGGCCTCGGGCTTCGCCTCCGCCCACTACCTCCACAGGCTCGACCTGAGCGGGCGTCCCTCGCTCGCGTGCTTCTACCGGCTCCGGCATGTGCGCAAGGGCAGCTTCCTCAACGTCCGCGAGGGAGCCGGCATCCACCACGCTCCCGTCGGCAGGCTGCGACGGTCCGACGGGAGCATCGCCGGAGCGTGCGACGCCACCGACGGCTGGGTGGCCGTGGACACCGCCGACGGCATCCCCGGATGGGCCTCCGCCCGCTACCTGCGACGGCTGTAACGCCCAGACCCACACAGGCCAGCCCGGCCGCACGGCCCTCTTCCCCGGCATCCCCCTGGCCGAGGACGAGGCTGCCCAGCCCCTCGGACGGGCCTCCGCCCACTGCCTGCGAATACTGCGACAGCCCGGCCACATGCGGCCCCCGGCCGCACGGCCCTCTTCCCCGGCATCCCCCCGGCCGGGGACGGGGCTGTGCGGCGCCACCTAGCCAAGGTCCGGGTGGGGGATGTAGCAGTCGGGCCGCAAGAAGTCATCACTGGTCATGAGCGTGTCCATCTCGTCGATGCGCCAGCCCTCCCGCAGCAGCAGGGGCAGCAGCGGATGCGGGCCGGGCACCGCCACGCGGACCGGCTTCGCGCCGGAATGGGCGCGCGCCGCCTCCAGCACGACGTCCACGCAGTCCTGCGGGGTCGCACCACCGGCCGGCCCGATGACGACCGTGTCCGCAGTCACCCTGACGAACGCGTAGCCCGAGCCGCTGACGTGCGTGGTCACGCCGGGCAACGCGGCATACCAGGTGAGCGTCGCGGCCCTGTCTCCTCCGGAGACGCGGGCGTCCATGCCCGCCGCCGCGGAGATGTGCGCCTCCGGCACCGCCTGACGGTCCATCCCCGAGTGAGCCCCCACCGCCGGACCGTCCGTCGCCGCGACCGGATGTGCCTCCGCCGTCTGACTATCCGCTCCTGCGGCCGGGTGATCGCCCGCACCCGGATCGTCCGTACTCGTGGGCGAGTGAACGCCCGCGGCCGGACCGTGCGGCCCCGGGGGAACGTCCTTGGCTCGACCGCCCTCCGGCCGGGCGGGCCGGCCGTCGACCGGCCCTTGTTCGAGGTAGAGCAGCGGGCAGCGCGGGCGCATCCCGTTCCTGACGTACAACGCGAGCGCCCTCGTGTCGGCGGAGGCGAAGGTGACTTTGGGCGTGTCGCGCGGCAGGAGGCGGGACAGGATCGTGCGGCCCACTCCCGACGACTGGTGTTCGGGCAGGACGAACAGGTCTCCGAGGTGCGTGACCGCGCCCCGGCGGAGTGTGCCGCCGAAGCCCACGATCGTGCCGCCCACCTCGCCGACGAACACCGCGCCGAACACGCGTTCGGCGTCCAGGAAATCCGGGCGCTTTGGCCACGTCTCCAGGACGCCGAAGTGGTGCGCGACGGCGCGAAGGCCGGGCATGTCGGCCTCGGCGGCGGGGCGGACGATCGGTTCCGCCATCGGTGCTCCCTCTGGGCGTTCTTCTCCCCTCGTTCCGCTCACCCTAGGGCCGGTCGCCGTACGGTTGCCAACCGGCTAGCCCTTGACGGCTCCCGCGGTCAGGCCGCTGACGAGCTGGCGCTCGGCCACGGCGTAGAAGGCGAGGGCGGGCAGCATCGCGACCACGATGTAGGCCATGACCCGCGCGACGTCGGTCGCGTACTGTCCCTGGAACTGCTGGACTCCCAGCGGGATCGTGAAGAGGCTGTCGTCGCTGAAGACCACGAGCGGCAGCATGAACTGGTTCCAGCTACCCACGACCGCCAGCACGGAGACCGTGGCGATCGCGGGCCGGGCCATCGGCAGCAGGATCCGCCAGAAGAAGCCGAACGGGGTGCAGCCGTCGAGGATCGCCGCCTCCTCGATCTCTCCCGGTATGGCCCGGAAGAAACCGCGCAGGATGATGATCGTCATCGGCATGCCGAAGGCCGCCTGCGGGAGGATCACGCCGAGCGGGTTGTCGAGCAGCCCGAACATCCGCAGCAGCACGAACAGCGGCAGGATCGCCACCGCGAACGGGAACATGAGCCCCGCCGCGAACATCGTGAACAACGCCTCACGCCCCCGGAAGGCGAAGCGGGCGAACACGTAGGCCGCGAGCGCGGACACGGCGACGACCACGAGCGTGGTCAGCAGCGCGATGTAGGTGCTGTTCCAGAGCATGCGCCAGAACGACGACGAGGCGAGCACGCTCGTGTAGTTCTCCGGCACCCAGGGGTCGGGCAGGCCGATCGGGTTGCTCGACAGCTGCTGGGTGGTCTTGAACCCGCCGAGCACGCCGTACAGCAGCGGAACGGCGACGAACAACGCCGTGATCACCACGACCGCGTGCAGGGACAGGATGCGCAGCGGACCACCCGCTGTCGGGGACTGCCTGCGGCGGCTGGCGCTCATCGCTGGTCTCGCAGCACGGTGGTGGCTCCTTCAAGGTCACGACGCATGACGTACCTCTGGTAGAAGATCGCGAACACGAGGCTGATGAGGAACATCACCACGCTGATCGCGCTCGCGTAACCGACCTGGAAGCGCTTGAAGCCGAACTGGAACATCGTGACGGCCATGGTCTCGGAGGAGTGCGACGGGCCTCCGCCGGTGATGATCCAGACCAGGTCGAACAGCTGGATCGCACCGATGACCGACAGGAAGATGCTGATGCGGATCGTGGGCCCGAGCAGCGGCAGCGTGACGTAGCGGAAGACCTTCCACCCGCTCGCGCCGTCGATCTGGGCGGCCTCCGTGAGCTCCCTCGGGATGCCCTGACGGCCCGCGATGTACAAGATCATGTGGAAGCCGAAGTACTTCCAGGTCATGACGATGAACAGCGACAGCATGACCGTCGACGGGTCCGCGAACCACTCCGGGCCCTCGATCCCGAACCAGCCGAGTATCTGGTTGGCCAGGCCGCCGTCCGGCCGGAGGATCATCATGAACAGGACGGCGGTGATCGCCTCGGACAGCACGTAGGGGGCGAAGAACAGCAGGCGGAAGAAGGCCCGTCCGTAGATCTTCTGGTTCAGCAGCATGGCGATGCCCAGCGAGAGGGGAAGCTGGATCGCCACCGACAGGATGATCAGCAGCAGGCCGCGCCACAGGTCGCCCAGGAAGACCTCGTCGGCCAGCAGGCGGGTGAAGTTCGCCAGGCCGATGAAGTCCGTCGGCAGTCCCCGCATGCCGTTCCACTTGAACACGCTCGCGTAGAAGGCGAGCAGGATCGGCGCCACGACGAGCCCGAAGAAGAGCACGAGCGCGGGCAGCAGGAACAGAAAGATCGTGAGGAACCCCCGGAGCCTGCGGCTCCGGGGTTGTGTCGTCTTCACTCGGCAGTTACTCCGACTTCGCCGTCTCCGTGATGGCCTGAGCCACCTGCTCGGGCGTCTTGGTCCCGGCGATCAGCTCGGCCACGGAGTCGTTGACCTCCTGGCCGACGGCCGGGGGGTACGCCTGGTCGAGGTAGAGCTGGAAGCCGGTGGCGCCGGCGAGGGTCTTGGCGACCACGCTCAGGTTCGGGTCGGTGACCGCGTCCTCCTCGCCCTTCAGCACCGGGAGCACGCCGCCGGTCGCGACCGCCTTGCGGTGCTCGGTGCTGTCGGTGAGGAACTTCAGGAACTCGATCGCCTCAGCCGGGGCGTCGGCCCCGATCGCGAAGCCACCGCCGCCGCCGAACGCGTCGGTGACCGAGCCCTGGCCGCCCTCGACCGCCGGGAACGGGAAGAAGCCGAGGTCGTCGCCGAGGCCCTTGCCGGCGTCCTTCTGGACCGAGGGCGCCCACTGGCCCATCAGCTCCATCGCGGCCTTGCCGTCGCCCATGGTCGCGGCCTGGCCGCCCGGGTCGCCGTACGTCGCGCCGAGGAAGCCCTTCTGGAACGGCTGCAGGTCGGCCAGCTCCTTGAGCTTCTGCCCCGCCTGGACGAACGCGGGACCGGTGAAGTCCTTGGTCTCACCCGCCTGCTTGAGGGCGTCGAGACCGCCGATCCGCATGGCGAGGTACGCCCAGTAGTAGTGGCCGGGCCACTTGTCCTTGCCACCGAGCGCGATCGGGGTGATCCCGGCGGCCTTCAGCTTCTTGACGTCCTCGATGAGCTCCGACCAGGTCGCCGGAGGCTCGGCGATCCCGGCCTTCTTGAACAGCGCCTTGTTGTACCAGAAGCCCACCATGCCGATGTCGTCCGGGATGGCGTACTGCCTGCCGTCGACCTTGTACGCCGACAGCGCGGCGTCGGTGAAGGTGCCGAGCCACGATCCGGCGTCGTCGGTGAGGTCCTTGACCAGGCCCGCCTCCACCTGCTGGGCGAGCACGCCACCACCCCAGGTCTGGAAGATGTGCGGCGCCTTGCCAGACTGGGTGAGCGTCGTCAGCTTCGCCTTGAACGCCTCGTTCTCGTAGGGAACGTTCTTGATGACGATGTTCGGGTGCTTGGCCTGGAAGTCCTTGATCGCCTGAGCGCCGTAGCTCTTCAGCGGTTCGGCGGTCCAGATATTCCAAAACTCGACGGTCACCTTGCCGCCGGCTGAGCTGTTGCTCTCGCCGGCGTCGTTCCCGGTACTGCTGCATCCCCCGAGGACCAGTGCCGACGCCGCCAGGAGCGCCGCACCTCGCCGACTCAACTTCACGGTGGCTTCCCTTCTGGAACCGAAACTTTCGGCGGTCGTCCGATAGTTTCTGCGATGTGGCGTACGTTACAGTGGGGTCAGGTTCAGATCAACGGCTGTTGTCCACCTGTTACGCACCGGCGACAGCGAGGAAAACTACGGTCGGATTCTGACGCCCAAAAGGACAAATGGGGAGCAATCAGACGGCATTAGGGGTGGCCGAAACCATACGGGACCCCCTCCCGGGCCTACCGGCCACACGGGAGATCGGGGCGCGGCGACGCGCCCCGCTGCGAAACGTAAATCCGACACTGCGCGACAAAGTTCGCGCACACCAATAGACCCGGACACACGTCCGGGTGAAGAGCCGACGGGAGCGTCAGCGGGCGGCGGCGGTCGGGCGCCTGCCGTACGCGTGCTTGACGAGCTCGATGAGGACTTCCTTGCCCGACTCCCGCTTGCGCGCGTCGCACAGCATGATCGGGACATCCTGGCTGAGGTTGAGCGCGAGCTTGACCTCAGCCAGGTCGAACACCGGAGCGCCTTCGAAGCAGTTCACCGCGACCACGAACGGCGTGCCGCGCCGCTCGAAGTAGTCGACGGAGGGGAAGCAGTCGGCGAGCCTGCGGGTGTCGGCCAGCACGACGGCCCCGAGCGCACCCCGGGCGAGCTCGTCCCAGACGAACCAGAACCGTTCCTGGCCGGGGGTGCCGAACAGGTACAGAACGAAGTCCTGCCCGATGCTGATGCGGCCGAAGTCCATGGCGACCGTGGTGGTCGCCTTCGCCTCCACCCCGGACAGGTCGTCCACACCGACGCTGCGGTCGGTGAGCGTCTCCTCCGTGCGCAGCGGCGGGATCTCCGACACCGCGCCGACCATCGTGGTCTTGCCGACCCCGAAGCCACCGGCGATCAGCAGTTTGATCGCCTTGGGCATCTTCGGCGACGTGGAGGAGGAATCAGAGCGCCCGAAGGCCATCGAGCACCGCCTTGTACATCCGCTCGTCGAGCACGTCCATCTCCGGTTGGGGCTGTTGCACGGCCACGAAGCCACGGTCGAACAGGTCGCCGAGGAGAACCCGTACGATCCCGGCCGGCAGGTCCAGATGGGCCGCGATCTCCGCGACCGACGTCGGCCTGCGGCACAGGCGCACGATCGCCTGATGCTCGGGGTCCAGCCCGACCTCCGTCCCCGTGGTGGGCCGGATGGTCACCGCGAGCGAGATGAGGTCGAAGCGGTCCTGCGCCTCCGTACGGCCCCGTGCGATCACGTACGGCCGGATCGTGGGGGCGTCGAATAAGAGCTCCTCGTCCGGGCTCCACTCAGAGTTCACAGGCGTACCTCGCTCCCCGTGGTCCGGGCGGGTGAGGTCAGGTACTGCCCTACACGGGCGACGAGCATGGCCATCTCGTACGCCACCAGGCCGACGTCGGCGTCGCTCGTGCAGAGCACGGCCAGGCAGGCGCCCTGGCCCGCCACGGTCACGATCAGGTAGGCCGACTTCATCTCCACGATGGTCTGCCGCACCGAACCGCCCTGGAACCGCTCGCCGACGCCGCGCGCCAGGCTCTGCAGGCCGGAGGCGACGGCGGACAGGTGCTCGGCGTCCTCGGTGCGCAGTCCCTTCGAGCCGGCCAGCAGCAGGCCGTCGGTGGACAGCACGATGCCGTGCTCGACCTCGGCGACCCGCGCCACGAGATCATCGAGCAACCAGGCGAGGTCCGCGGAGGTCCCGGTCTTCTGCGTCACAGGTTGTCCTCCTTATCTCCCAGCAGCTTCGCCGCCTCCGATCTGCCGCGTCTCGTCCCCGACTGGAACGCCCCCATGATCTTGCGAATCTCCTCCGGCGAACGGTCCTCTTCTTCGTCGGCCTCGTCCGCGCGCCTCGGCTCCTCGGCGAGCGCGGGCGCGAGGCTGGCCTGCGGCACCCGGAACGGCAGCCCCGACGGGGTGAACCCGGCCGAGGGCGCGGACGCCTCCGGACCGCCGCTGCCGGACGGCCCGGCGCCGTCGGAGAGCTCGGTGCCGTCGGATGGTGGGGCGCTCTTCACGAGCCTGGGGCGCTCGGGAGCCCTCGGCACGGGAACCACCTCCTGAACTGGTTCGGGAACCGCCTCGGGCGCGCCGACCAACGCGATCTTCCGGACACCGGGCTGCCGCTGTTGCAGGTGGGGACCGGTCTCGTCGGCGGGCAGGTCGTCTCCGCCCTCGATGACGAGGTCGCGTGGCAGGAGCACGACCGCGGTCGTGCCGCCGTACGGCGACGCCTTGAGCGACACCTTGATTCCGTGCCGTTCGGCCAGGCGGCTGACGACGTACAGGCCGAGCCGGACGGTGCTCGACAGGTTGAACTCGGGCGGATCGGCGATCCGCTGGTTGGCCGCCTCCAGGTCCTCGGCGCTCATCCCGAGACCGCGGTCCTCGATCTCGATCGCGTACCCGCTGGCCACCGACTGGCCGCCCACCTGCACCATCGTGTACGGCGGGGAGAACGACACGGCGTTTTCGATCAGCTCGGCCAGCAGGTGGATGACGTCGCCGACCGCGCGTCCGGTGAGCGAGGTCTCCCCCATCGGCAGCACGGTGACCCGGGTGTAGTCCTCGACCTCGGCCAGCGCGCCGCGTACGACGTCGACCATCGGCACCGAGCGCCGCCAGGCGCGGGCGGGGGAGGCCCCCGCCAAGACGATGAGGTTCTCGGCGTTGCGCCGCATGCGGGTGGCGAGGTGGTCGATGCGGAACAGGTCCTTCAGCTCCGCCGGGTCGGACTCGCGCCGCTCCATCACGTCGAGCAGCGTGAGCTGGCGGTGCACCAGCGACTGCGTGCGCCGGGCGAGGCTCAGCAGGATGTCGCGGATGCTCTGCCGGAGCTGGGCCTCCTCGACGGCGGTGCGGATGGCGGTCTCCTGCACGGTGTTGAACGCCGCACCGACCTGGCCGATGATGTCGGGCCCGAAGTCGAGCGGCGGCGCCTCCGCCTTGACGTCGACCTTCTCGCCCTTGGCGAGGCGGTCGACCACGCCGGGCAGCCGCTCGTTGGCCAGTTCGAGCGCGGCCTCGCGCAGCTTCTCCAGCTGGCGCACCAGCGCCCTCGCCGTCGTGATGGACAAGATGATGGACGCGATGACCGCCACGAGGCCGAGCACACCGGCCAGCACCAGCCGGGTGATGACGCCGATGGCGACGGGGGTCGTCCGCTCGACCATCGTCTCGCCCGCGCCGCTGACGATGTCGTGCAGCTGGTTCAGGGCGGCCGACGTCGCGGACTTCCACTGCTCCCCGCCGATGGGCGGGCGCAGGCCGGGCCGGCCCTGCTGCGCGACCAGATCCTCCAGGCTGTGGAGCTGGCTGAGCGCGGCGCTCTTTTCCAGGCGCTGGTGGACGTCGGGAAGCGGCTCCTCCAGGTCGATCTTCGCCAGCTCCATCACGTTGCGCTCGGCGCCGACGAGCTGGGTGAACTGGGCGACCTCCGCCTGGCCGAACCTGCCCGCCGCGATGACGCCGGTCAAAAGTGCGTCTTCGCGCGATATAAGTTCTCGCGCCCAGTTCAGGTTGATAAGTGTACGCGTGTCTTTCGCGAGCTGGTCGTCGTCGAGCGTGGCGAGCGAATAGTAGGTCTGGAAGAGAGAGTCGATGGAGCCGTTGTATGCGCCCATGGCCCTGCTGCGGTCCACCTGGCGCGCGTCCACCGCCTGCCGCGCCGTACGGAGCTGGTCGAGCTGCCGGAACGTGCGGTCGATTCGCCTCTGCAGCTCGTCGGTCGCCGCGAACCGGAGGGCGTCGCTACTCGCCAGCCTGCGGAACTCGCCGATGGCGGCGTCCGTGCGGGCGCGCTGAGCGGAGAGGTCGGCGGAGGGGACCAGCCCCGGGTTCGCCAGGCGGGAGACCGTCAGGCGCCGCTCCTTCTGCAGCTCCACCAGCAACGACTCGCTCGGCTGAGCGACGTTGCTGTTGTAGACCGTCACGAACAGAAGGTTGAGACCATCCCGCACGGTCACCCAGGCGGCGAAGATCCACAGTGCCGCAAGCGACACGAGCAGGGCCGTGACTTTGGTCCGCACGCGCGAGTTGCGGAAGCGCATAACACCCACCAAGCGACATATGAAAAGCCGTCATAGCGCGTTTCCCGGCGATTAACCAGAAGCTCATCGCTAGGGCGGCGGACATACGCCCAACAATTTACAGCCGCGCCACGACCCGCCACCCTAGCAATGGATAGAAAATCGCTCAAGGCCGCATTATGTACGCCATTTGGGGCAAATGTACGAATGTATGCCTATATAGCGTGATCAAGCGACCTGGTGATCATAGTTGACCCTGCCTTGCGACAACAAGTCGACTGGACTGTGCAAGCTGCAGGGCCGCGAGGATCGCCGCTCTGACCACCGCCGCCGGTAGGTAAAGATCCTTATCGTGCCACATCGGCGGGTCGTCGGCCTCGCTCGCCCGGAGCAGATAGTCGTATCCCCTGGCGGCCGCCTCCGCGACGAGCTCCTCCTCCCCCGCCAGCAGCAGCAGCTGCATCGCGTAGGCCGTCTCCTCCCTGGTGCCCTCCCAGCGGCCCCAGGATCCGTCGGCCCGCTGGGTCTCCAGCACCCATCGCACGGCCCGCCGTACAGAAGACGCGCAGCCGGCGCCGCCGAACTCGTTCAGCGCCAGCGCGCAGGACACGGTCGCGTAGTAGGGCGAGGCGTGCCATCGGTCGTCCCACCACCCCTCCGGCCGCTGGCGCTCGCAGAGCCAGGCCCCGATCGCGTCCATGTCGGGCCGGTAGCGCTCGGCGGCCTCCGGCCGCACCGCCGCGTACTGCCCGAAGGCGTCGAGCACGTGCGCGTTCACGCTGACCGACGCCCCCTCTTCCCCCTGCCAGGTGCAGAAATGGGTGTCGGTGCGGAAGGCCCACAGGCTGCCCGGCTCGTACGGCATGCCGAGGAGGGCGAGGGCGTACAGCGCGACCGACGTGGTGTCGGCGTCCGGCGGCAGACCGGCGCCGGCGGGCGTGCCGACCGGCTGGATCGCGGCCCGCAGGTCCGCCAGCATCTCCGGCGGCACGTCGAAGGGGACCCCCGCGCGGGCGAGCCAGCTCAGCACCCAGCCGCGCTCGAACACCGTGATCGGGAGGCCCACGGGGACCGGCCCGCCGTACCGCAGGGCGACCGCCTCCAGGTGCCGCCTGGCCGCGGTGCCGTGATCCGGCAGCGCGCCGCCGCCGAGCCAGGCCGCGGTGGCGGCCGGGGACGCGCCGACGGTGCCGATCGAGGTCGGCTGGACGCCCGGGGCCCCGTGGGCGGCGGGGCCGGCCACCTCCAGCGCGTGCATGAGCTTCTGCGGCAGTTCCGCGCCGGAGCCGACCCTCGACCTGACTGCGGCGAGCACCCGGTCGTTCATGCCCGCGGGCAGCCGCAGTCTCGGACGCCCGGCGAGATGCGGCACGTCCCGCTCGCTCAGCGCGTCCAAGTGCGCGTTGACCAGCTCGACCAGCGCGGGCACGATCAGCTCGATCGCCGGCATGTCGGGCAGCAGCGGCGCGACGCCCCGCGGCGGCCAGCCGAGCAGATAGTCGAGCCCACTGCCGGCCGCCCCGGCGAGCCTGTCCGCGTCGGGCTCCCCCCGCGACAGCGCGCACAGGAGCGCCTCGGTCGCGCTCAACGTGGGGACGAGGGAGTATCCCTCCGGCCCGCCCCAGGAGCCGTCGGGCCGCTGGCCGTCCAGCAGGAAGCGCACCCGTTCCGCGTGGCCCACCAGCCACGGCGCCTGGCTCACCAGCCGCCCGGTCTCGTACACCGAGGGGGAGACCGTGCCCCACGGCCGGACCATGAGATCGGTGACCAGTTCGGCGGCGGCAGCCGCCACGTCGATCGCCTTGGGGAAGGTCAGTTCGCCGACGCTCACAGCCCACCCCAGTAGTCGGTGATCCCGTAGAAGCCCATGCTGTACCCGATTTGCCTTTCCAGATAGACCACCTCGTCCGCGCAGACGTCGCGCAGCGGCTCAAGCAGCTCGCCGCACCCGTCCACCAGGACGTTTATGCGTTCGACGACTTCCTCCCTGCCGGAGCAGAGCATCCGCGCGTTGAGGTCGCCCCAGGTGACGTCCCGCTCGTACGTGGCCAGGTCGTTGAGCAGGCGGAGAACGCGCTGCACCTGGCCGCTCGCGACCCTGAGGTCGTCGAGCCGCACGAGCGCGGCCGGATCCGCGCCCTTGATCCAGTGGGAGACGTTGACGAAGGACGAGCCGAAGTTGTCCGCGTTGTCGAGATACTCGTCCAGGGTCGGCAGCGGCGCCCCCTCGCGGGCGGCCGTCTTCCACTCCCACTCCCGGGCCATGGCCGACAGCATCCGCCGCAGCTCCTCCCGCCAGACGGCCTCCCGGCCGGCGAACGCGGGGCTCGCCGCGAGCTCGTCCCGGATCTCGGCGAGGAAGCGGCCCAGGGGGAAGTCCGGCGGCGGGGAGCCGTCCGCCGCCTCCAGGCAGCCGCGGACGAGGCGCTCCACCTCGTCGCGTGACGTCGCCTTGTAGTCGAGCAGCCAGTCGAGCGCGAAGATCCACAGCGCCGTACGGCTCGCGACGCGCAACCGGTCCGCGCTCAACCACGGCGCGCCGAACGCGTTCGCCTGCGCGACCGCGGTGAACAGCGCCGAGTCGAACGGCCGCGCGGGGAAGAGATCGGGATAGGCGTCCCGGCACTCGCGCAGATCCCGCTGGAGCTCGGCGGACACGGCCGCGGCGGCGCCGCACTCCCTGGCCGCCCGGAGCTCGTCACCTGTCAGCTTCTTCATGTGTGAAATCCCGATCACGTACGAGGAAGGGGACGCAGGGTGATCTCGACCCGCTGGCGTGGCCGCAGCGAGGCTCCGATCTGGGGGGTGGCCACCTCCGGGGTGCAGGAGACCAGTTCGAAGCGGCTGAGGATGCCGGCGACGATCAGTTGGGTCTCCAGCATGAAGACGTGCATGCCGAGACACTGATGAGGACCTCCGCCGAACGGGAAGTACGCGTACCTGTGCCGCCCCGAGGACCCGCGCCCGGAGAAGCGGCCGGGATCGAACTCCTCGGGCCGCTCCCAGAACGCCTCCATGCGGTGGGTGATGAACGGGCTGATGACGAGCGTCTCGCCCTTCTCGAGCAGCACGCCGCCGAGGACCTCCGGCTCGACGACCATCCGGGGGAACAGCCAGCCCACGGGGAACAGCCGCAGCAGCTCCTGCACGACCTGCTTCGTGTACGTCAGGTTCGGCACGTGCGCGGGCCGTACGGGCCCGTCCCCGACCACCTGGCGGATCTCCTGCCGCAACCTCGCGGCCACCTCGGGATGCGCCTGCAGCAGGGGCCACAGCCAGGTGAGCGCGCCCGCCGTGGTCTCCGTGGCGGTGGCCAGCATGGCGACCAGGTTGTCGCGCACCCACCGGGCCTTCGGCCCGCCGCCCGCCGAGTCCGCGGCCCGGCACAGGACGGAGACGATGTCGTCGCCGTCCCCCGGCCTGTCCTTGTGCCTGTCCACGAGCGGGACCACGACGTCGTCGATCGTCCGCAGGGCGTTCCCGAAGGCGCGGTCGCCGGGGAGCGGGACGCGATAGGGGACGAACGGCAGCAGGTAGCGGAAGATGACGGACGTGCCCACCGCGTCGAACGCCGGGGCGAGCCTTTCCGCGTCCGCCATGGTGATCTTGTCGCCGAAGAAGATCCGCATCACGACCCTGTTGACGATCCGCGCCATCGCCGACGGGACGTCGATGGGCAGGCCGGACCGGGCCGGTGCGGCGAGCTCGTCGATCCCCTCACTGGCCGTCTCCGCCATGCGGGCGGCGAGCGCCTCGACGTTCTTCGCCGTGAACACGGGCTGCAGAGCCTTGCGGCTCTTCTCCCAGGCGGGGCCGTCCGCCATGACGCTCTCCCCGAACAACCGGTGCAACGGCTTCCACAGGACGCCGTCACGCCGGTAGTTGGCGGAGTTGCCGCGCAGGACGTGCTGCAGGTGATCGGGATGCGTGATCAGGTATGGCCGGAAGGGACCGAGGTTCACTCTGACGATGTCACCGCCGGACGCCCGGCCGATCTCGAGGATGGCGCGCACCGGATCACGGAGGATCGCGGGAAGGACCTGCCGGAGGGGAAGAGTTCTCGCTTGTCGGACCGGGTTCGCGGCAACATCGATCGACATCTCGGTTTGCTCCCCACTTGACCTCACGTCAATCCGCGAAGTATCACATGATCCGCTCGGATTGATCAACATTGCAGGTCAGTGCCACTTTTATGCTGCTGTGGCCAGAGATGCGGCTGCTATGGCCAGATCGGGCGCGATGTACGGCTTTGACGAGACCGAAAAATGAGAAAGGCCGGGCCTTAACGGCCCGGCCTTCCTCGCGACGCGTCGTCAGGCGTGACTGGTCACCAGCAGCGCGATGCCCACAAGGATGACGATGGGGATCAGCCACACCACGACCTCGCCGAGGAACTCCTTGTACATGGGGACCGGATCCTCTCGATGACGTGCGGAAAGTTAACCCGGAGCAGCATATTCGCTCGTAGTTGGCGGATGGAACTCCACACCCGCCCCCGGCGCCGTACCCGGGAGGTCGTCGCGCTCCAGGAGTCGTACGGGACAGATGCGACGTTCTGGTGACGTAGATCTCTCTAGGTCAATCATCGGATGAAACGTACATACATCCCCGCTGGTCAGGGCTTTCGGCCCGCCTCGTCCCTGGGCCGGGCGACGGACCGCTCTCTACCATCGCGCCGGACGGCACGAGGGAGAGGCGCGATGTCGAAGAGAAACGCGGTGGTGGCGGCCCTGCTCATAGTGCTGGGGCTGCTCGTCGCCCGGCCCGCCGAGGCGGCCCCGGTGCGGATCATGCCCCTGGGTGACTCGATCACCGGATCGCCCGGCTGCTGGCGGGCCCTGCTGTGGAACAAGCTGCAGAGCACCGGCTACACCAACATCGACATGGTCGGCACGCTGCCCGCGCAGGGCTGCGGGGTGCCGTACGACGGCGACAACGAGGGCCACGGCGGCTACCTCGTGACGAACGTCGCCGACCAGAACCAGCTCCCCGGCTGGCTCTCGGCCACGCGCCCCGACATCGTGATGATGCACTTCGGCACCAACGACGTGTGGAGCAACCGGCCCACCACCACGATCCTCGCGGCCTACAGCAAGCTCGTGGACCAGATGCGGGCGAGCAACCCGAACATGAAGATCCTCGTCGCGCAGATCATCCCGATGAACCCGAGCACCTGCCCCGAGTGCGCCCAGCGGGCCGTCGCCCTGAACAACGCGATTCCGGGCTGGGCCGCCTCGGAGACCACGGCGGCCTCCCCCATCGTGGTCGTCGACCAGTGGACCGGCTTCAGCACGAGCACCGACACCTACGACGGCGTCCACCCCAACGCGAGCGGCGACCAGAAGATGGCGGACAAGTGGTATCCCGCTCTGACGGCGCTGATCAGCGGGGTGCAGCCGTCCCCCAGCCCGAGCCAGAGCCCCAGCGCGACCCCCAGTCCCAGCGCGACCCCCAGCCCCAGCCCCACGCCGACCCCGTCGCCCTCGCCGTCCCCCACGCCCGGCACCTCCGGCTGCGCCGCGACCTACAAGGTCACCAACCAGTGGGGCGGCGGCTTCCAGGGCGAGGTCACGGTCGAGAACACCGGCAGCACGCCCATCAGCGGCTGGACCGTGACCTGGACCTTCGCCGACGGGCAGCAGCTCACCCAGGCGTGGGGCGGCAAGGCCACCCAGAGCGGGGCGAACGTGACCGTGAAGAACGAGAGCTGGAACGGCTCCCTCGGCGCCGGCGCGAGCACCACGATGGGCTTCATCGCCTCCTGGAACGGCTCCAACTCCAGCCCCACTCCCGCCTGCACGGCGGCCTGACCTCGCTCGGGTCCGGGCCGTCATCTCCATGGCGGCCCGCCCGGCGGGCGCGCGTCCCCCGGCTCCCCCACGCCCCGGCGTCCCGGATCACCCCCGGTTGCCTCCCGGGCACGCCGCGGACCCGGGGGACACGCGCGCGGCCCCAAACCATCGCTGCCCCCGTTCCGAGACCAGGACGCCCTTCCCGCACCGCCGCCACTCCGGCCCGTTCAGAGACCGGGGCCTCCTCCCCGAACCATCGCACCCCCGAGCCCGTTCAGAAGCCGAGATACCGTTCCCGAACCGCCGCAACCTCAAGCCCGCCCAGAGACCGGGACGCCTTCTCAACCGTCGCCACCCGAGCCCGTTCAGAAGCCGAGATATCGTTCCCGAGCCGCCGCAACCTCAAGCCCGCCCAGAGGTTGGGACGCCTTCTCAACCGTCGCCACCCAAGCCCGTTAAGAAGCCGGGGCGTCCTCCCCGAGCCGGCACCGGATTCATCCGATCATTCGCCCCGGAAAGCCCGATCTTCAGACCAAGCCGACGCCCCCGCGAGTAACCGCCACAGCCCCTCCAGACCCACGTACGGCCCCCGCAACCCACCCAGGCGACGCCCGCGCATCGAGTCCGGGTCACACCGTGTGAGAACCCTGGCCGCCCCCTCAGAACACACACAGCCAAACCCCACTCCAGCCTCCAGGCCACCCCAGTCCCAAGCCCCCCGCACACAGCCGGGTCTGGTGGTCAGGCCACGGCGACGTCCGATTCTCGCGGCGCGCCTCCGGTGGGGCGGACCTGTCAGCGGTAGCCGGTGACGTCGGCGAGGAGGCCACGCTCCTGGACCTCCACCAGGTATCGCCAGCAGTCCGGGCGGCTGCCGTCCACGTCGGTGAAGCCGTACACCTGGGCGAGCTGGCCGCTGGACAGCGACTGCCCGTTCCAGCGGCTCACCTCGGGATCGGCCGCCAGGGCCGCAACCGCGCGCCCGACGAAGGCCGGCGTCTCGGAGATGGCGAAGTGCGGCTCCTTGGCCAGCGCGTCACGCCAGTTGGCCTCCGTCACGCCGAAGTGCTCCAGCATGATCTCCGAGCGCATCCAGCCCGGCGTGAGCGAGACCGCGGTCGCGCCATGCGGCGCCAGCTCCCTGGCCTGGGCGAACGCCATGCGGTTCACGGACGTCTTCGCCAGGTCGTAGAAGAACGAGACGCGGTAGTTGGCGGCGTTGTACTCCGCCGTGCCGTCGGTGATCTCGACCACCAGGCCGCCCGGCTTGCGGATCAGCAGCGGCAGCGCGTAGTGGCTGGTGATGATGTGCGTGTCGATCGCCAGCCGCAGGATGCGCAGGCCGTCGTCGAGGGAGTGCTCCCAGAGCCGGTCGGTCCAGCTGAACAGCAGCTCGCCACCCCAGATGTCGTTGACCAGCACGTCGAGCGCGCCCTGCTCGGCGTCGATCCGCTCCACGAGGGCCCGCACCTGCTCGCGATCGAGGTGGTCCACCGGCACGGCGATCCCGCGCCCGCCCGCGGCGGTGACCAGCTCGGCCGTCTCCTCGATCGTCTCCGGCCGGTTCATCTCCGAGCGCCGCTCGCGGGTGCTGCGGCCGGTCACGTAGACCGTCGCCCCCGCCGCGCCCAGCTCGACCGCGATGCCGCGCCCCGCGCCCCTGGTCGCCCCGGCGACCAGTGCGACCTTCCCCTCCAGCTTGCCCGTCACGCCACCGCATGCTGGCAGACGGCACCGACAAAAACGGGGCCTCGGCTTGGCCGCGATCCCTGGGGGCGGTGCCCGCTTTCAGCTAGGGTGCTGATCGCGATCCCGGAGGAGGACGGCATGAGCGAATATGCGGCGACTTTTCAACTGATCGACACCGACGGGGACGGCCGTATCTCGGCCGAGGAGCTCGTACGCCTGATGGACGTGCTCGGCCGGCCGCTCACGCCGGAGGGGGCGCAGGGCGCGATCGACAAGGTCGACGCCGACCGCGACGGCCTGATCGACCTGGCGGAGTTCGGCACCTGGCTGAGCAGCACCCAGCAGCGCTGAGCGGCCGTACGCCGAACGTTGGCCGGGCCTGCGGCGAACGCCGTGCGGGCGGCTGGGCCGGCGAGCGGGCGTGGCTGGGCCGGCGAGCGGCCAAGCCGACGTCCGGCGAGCGGGCGCCGACGAGCGCCTTGACGAGGACCGAGCGGCTCCTCGCGGGCGGCGATCAGGTGTCTGTACAGCGAGCGGCGCACGGCAGGTGCCCGGCGAACGGCGAGCCGGTGTCCAGCGAGCCCCAATGGGCGCCGGACAAATGCCGGACGTGCGCCGAGCAGGTGTCTGTACACCGACGCCCGAGGCGCACAGCGAGCGGCCCGACGAGCGCAGAGCAGGTGCCCAGCGCGTACGCCAGGCGGGAGTGTCTGTCCAACGAACGCGGAGCGGCGCGTGGGCGCCTGGTGAGCGCCCTGACCGAAGCGGTGCCCGGTGAAGTGCTGAGTTGAGTGCCAGGTGAGTGCCGGATGAGTGCCGAGCGGGTGTTGAGCGAGCGCTGAAAGGCGACGACGAGTTCTGGGGCGCGGTGCCCACGGGTGTCGCGAGGCTGTTGCGTCCCCTCATGAGTGATGTCGCGGACCGGGTGATCGCGGAGATCCAGCGCCGGGTGCCCGAGTATGCCCGCCCGGCCGACGAGGTCTACATCAAGGTCCTGCGGTTGTCGGTCAACCAGGCGCTGCAGGGGTTCCTGGAACGCATCGAGAATCCGCGGGCACCGTGGGACCCCGAGGTGTTCCGCACGATCGGCAGGGGCGAGGCCGCCGAGGGACGTGACCTGGAGCCCTTCCAGACCGCGATGCGGCTGGGCGCGCGGGTCGCGTGGCGGCGGCTCACCGAGCAGCCCGAGCAGCTCGGTCTCGATCCGCGGACGCTGTACGACCTCGGCGAGGCCATCTTCGTCTACCTCGACCAGCTCGCCGGCGCGGCGGCGGAGGGCTTCGCCGAGGCGCGGGCGCACGCGGCCGGGGAGATGGAGCGCCGCCGCCGGCGGCTGCTCGACCTGCTGCTGACCCGGCCCGCCGCGTCATCGGAGGCCGTCGCCGATCTGGCCAGGGCGGCGGGCTGGCGGCTTCCCCGTACGGTCGCGGGAGTGGCGCTGGAGGAGCGCGACGGCGGTTCTCCTCTGCCGGTGCTGCCGCCCGACGTGCTGGCCGGGCTCGACCGGAAGCACCCGTGTCTGGTGGTGCCGGATCCCGGCGGCCCGGGGCGGGTGCAGGCGCTGGAGAGCGCCCTGCGCGGCTGGCGGGCCGCGATCGGCCCCGCCGTGCCGCTCGCCGCCGCCGCGAACTCGCTCGGCTGGGCGAGAGAGGCCCTGGACCTCGGGACCCGCGGCGTCCTCCCCCGGCGGGGCCTGCTGCGCTGTGCCGATCACATGGCGACGCTGGTCGTCTTCAAGGACGAGGACCTGGTGGACGCCCTGGCGGAGGTGCGCCTCGCACCCCTCGCCCACCTGCGGCCCGCCCAGCAGGACCGTCTGGCCGAAACCCTGCTCGCCTGGCTGCGCCACGGCCGGGGCGTCGCCGAGGTCGCCGCGGCGCTTCACATCCATCCGCAGACCGTGCGCTACCGGCTGCGGCAGATCGAGCAGCTTTACGGCGACGCGCTCGCCGACCCCGATGTCCGGTTCGAGCTGGAGATCGTCCTGCGCGCCCGCCAGGCCCGCCGGAACCCGCCTGACGCCTAGGCACTCCGCGCGTGGCCCGGGCGGCGTCTCGCTGCGGACGCTCCGCTAGGAAAGGGTGGCGCCGCTGGTGCGCAGTCCCCTCGCCTCACGTCGCTCGTGCAGGCCGAAGCGCGCCTCCGGCTCCCGCACGCCGTCGAGGATCTCCGCGACATATCCGGCCAGGGCCGGGGCGTGCTTGAAGCCGTGCCCGGAGTCGCCGCCGAGCAGCCAGACGCCGTCCTCGATCTCAGCGATGATCCACTCGGCGTCGCCGGTCAGCGCGTACTGGCAGACCTGGGTGAACACCACCGGCGCGCCCATCAGCGAGGGGAACCGCCTGGCCAGGTAGGCCCGGGCCAGCTCCTCGGTGTGCCGCAGCACCTGCCTGCCGCCGGTCTCCGGGTCGTACGGCTCGCCCTCGGCGTCGCTGGTGATCTTCATGCCCATGCCGTCAAGGTCGCCGTGGCCGTACGCCGACAGGTCGTAGTCACAGAACGCGGGCAGCGGCGGTGTGGTCCAGTCTCTGGGCACGCCGAAGTGGTAGGTGTCCTGGCGGGTCACCTTGACGTGCCCCGCCTCGTGCGGGAACAGCCTGGGCAGCCACGCGCCGCACGCCCACACCACGCGGTCCGCCGTCAGCACCTCGCCGTCCGCCACGACCCCGGGGCCCCGCCCATACGGCACGGCGCGGGCGCGGACCAGCCGCGCTCCGGCGGCGACGGCCAGGCGGGCGGTCGCCTGGGTGGCCCGCCGCGCGCGTAACACTCCCGCTTTCGGCTCCCACAGCACGAAGGCGAGGTCGTCGGCCCGCAGACCGGGAAGCCGCCGCGCCGCCTCGTCCGGGTCGAGCAGCTCGCAGGGGATGTCCAGCCGCTCAAGCACCCGTGCGCTGCGCGTCTCCCAGCCGTCGGGGTCGCGGGCGAACCACATCAGACCGGACTCGACGTACAGCTCCTCGCCGGTCCTCTCCTCCAGCCGCCGCCAGGCGTCGCGGGCCTGCCAGGCCAGCCGGGGATACCAGTCGTCCGAGCCGTGCGAGCAGCGCAGCAGGCGCGTCTCCCCCGCGCTGGCCTGACGGACATGTCCCGGCGCGTACTGCTCGACGAGCGTCACCCGCCAGCCCTCGTCGGCCAGCCGTAACGCCAGCGACGCGCCCCAGATCCCCGCTCCCACCACGATCGCCGACTTCATCCACGCTCCCTGATCGCGCCCGAAACCCACGTGGCACGTAGGCTACGTAACGAACGGGTTTGGGCCGCCGGCGGCCTCGCCGGTGATAATCGAAGGCATGATGGCGGCCGAGTCGGCGCAGACGCTCGAACGTGGCTTACGTCTGTTGCGGCTGCTCGCCGACGCCAACCGGGGCCGCACGCCGACCGAGCTCGCCCAGGAGCTGGGCCTGAGCCGGCCGATCGTCTACCGGCTCCTGACGACCCTGCAGGCCGAGGGCTTCGCCCGGCGGGACGCGCAGGGCCGGGTGCATCTCGGTTTCGGGGTGCTCGTGCTGGCCCAGGCCGTGCATCCCCTGCTGCGGGCGGCGGCGCTGCCCGCGCTGCGCGCGCTCGCCGAGCAGGCCGGGGCGACCGCGCACCTGACCGTGGCCGAGGGCGACGAGGGCCTGGCGGTCGCGGTGGCCGAGCCGTCGTGGACCGACTTCCACGTCGCCTACCGGGAGGGCTCGCGTCATCCGCTGACGCGCGGCGCGGCCGGGCTGGCGCTGCTCGCGCTGCGCCAGGGCCGTACGGACCGGGCGGTGCACACGAGCAGAGGAGACCTCCAGGAGGGCACGCGGGGCATCGCCGCGCCGGTGCCGGGGCCGCCGTGGCTGGAGGCGTCCGTCGGCGTGGTCAGCTTCGCCGACCTCGACGCGGACAAGGTGGGCCCGCTGGTCCTGGAGGCCGCCGACCGGCTCGCGATCGCCCTGTCCGAACCCCCGGGCTGACGGCCACCGCTTCAGCCGTCGCAGCCCGGCGAACACGGTGGCGTGCGGCGCCTCGGCGGCGGCCTCCACCAGATCGGCGCGCATCTGCGGGTCGGCCAGGGTTTCGAGGGTCTCCTGCAAGGTATCGGCCGCTGCGACGGAGGAGCGCTCGGTGGGCAGATAGCGGTGCAGGTGCGGCGCCTCTGCCTCCGGCCCGGCCCCGTCCCGGTCGCGCTTGGCTCCGCGGCGCACCGAAGTCTCCGCGGACACCTCCATCCGGATGCGCATGTCCCAGTACGCGTCGATCTCGGGGCGGAACGCGAACACCCCGCCAGCACCGGCGCGCGCTCCGCCACCCGCCGGACCAATGCCGTATGCGCGGGGGACGTGGGCGCCGGCGTCGGCTGCCGTCAGGCCGAGACGGACAGGTGTATCTCCGCTGTGCTTCCGGTCCTCACCTTGACATCCACGGCCGCATGGCGAATCGTCGTACATATATAGGACGTAGTCGTCCGATATCCGGATGAGTCCGGGAGGCGCCATGCCGTACTACCGCAAGGTCGGGGAGGTGCCGCGCAAACGCCACGTACAGTTCCGCACACCCGACGGCGGGCTGTACAAGGAGGAGCTCATGGGAGAGGAGGGCTTCTCCTCCGACTCCTCGCTGCTCTACCACCGCCACGCGCCGACGGCCATCGTCAAGGCCGAGGCCGTGGACGCGGGAGCGCAGGGGCTCACGCCCAACCTGCCGCTGTCCCCGCGCCACTTCCGCACCCGGGACCTGAAGCCCGACGGCGACCTCGTCTCCGGGCGGATGCTGCTCGCGGGCAACTCCGACGTCCGCATCTCGTACGCCGCGACGGACGCGCCCAGCGGGCTGTACCGCGACTCGATGGGCGACGAGTGCGTCTACATCGCGAGCGGCCGGGCCCGGTTCGAGTCGACGTACGGCGCGCTCGACGCGGCCGAGGGCGACTACGTGGTGATCCCGACCGGGACGATCCACCGCTGGGTGCCCGAGGGCCCGGTGACCGCGCTGGTGGTGGAGGCGGCCGGGCACATCAGGCCGCCGAAGCGTTACCTGTCCCAGTTCGGCCAGTTCCTGGAGCACGCGCCGTACTGCGAACGCGACCTGCGCGCGCCGGACGAGCCGCTTCTCGTGGACGGCGAGGAGGTCCCGGTCCTGGTCAGGACGCGAGGCGGGCTGACCAGGCTGACCTATGCCCACCATCCCTTCGACGTGGTTGGCTGGGACGGCTGCCTCTACCCGTACGCGTTCAACATCCGCGACTTCGAGCCGATCGTGAAGCGCACCCACGCCCCGCCGCCGGTGCACCAGACGTTCGAGGGCCCGGGCTTCGTCGTCTGCTCGTTCTGCCCCCGGCCGCTGGACTTCCACCCGGAGGCCGTGCCGATCCCGTACAACCACCACAACGTGGACTCCGACGAGTTCCTGTTCTATGTGGGCGGCGACTACACGGCCAGGAAGGGATCGGGCATCGACATCGGCTCGATCTCGCTGCACCCGGCCGGCTTCACGCACGGCCCGCAGCCGGGCGCGGTGGAGGCCGCCGTCGAGGCCGTACGCCAGGGGCGCACCGAGACGACCGAGATGGCCGTCATGATCGACACCTTCCGCCCGCTCGACCTCGGCCCGGCCGCTCTGGCCTGCGAGGACCCCGGCTACGCGTGGACGTGGGCGCGGTGAGCTTCGGGCTCGACAACCTGCCGTACGGCGTGTTCTCCCGGCCCGGGGAGCCGCGCAGGGTCGGCGTCCGGGTCGGAGAGCACGTCCTCGACCTGGCCGCCGCCCTCGGCGGGGACGTCTACGCCGCGCCCGGCCTCAACCCGCTGCTGGCCCAGGGCCGTACGGCCTGGCCGGAGACGCGGGCGCGGGCCCGCGAGGCGGCGGCCACGGGCGACCACCTGGTCCCGCTGGCGGAGGCGACCCTGCACCTGCCGGTCGAGGTGGCCGACTACGTGGACTTCTACGCCTCGCTGGAGCACGCCTCGAACCTCGGGCGGATGTTCCGGCCGGACGACGAGCCGCTGAAGGAGAACTGGCGGCGTCTGCCCCTCGGCTACCACGGCCGGGCCGGCACGGTCGTCGTGTCGGGGACGCCGATCAGGCGGCCGTGCGGGCAGCGGCCGTCGTTCGGGCCCTCACAGAAGCTCGACATCGAAGCGGAGGTCGGCTTCGTCGTCGGAGTGCCCACGCGGCTCGGCGAACGGGCGGGCGCGTTCGAAGACCACGTCTTCGGAGTGGCGCTCGTCAACGACTGGAGCGCCCGCGACATCCAGGCGTGGGAGCATGTCCCGCTCGGTCCCTTTCTGGGCAAGTCGTTCGCCACCTCGATGTCGGCGTGGATCACGCCGCTCGACGCGCTGGAGGAGGCCAGGGTCGAGGGCCGGTCGCAGGAGCCCGAACCGCCCGCGTACCTCACCAGGGAAACGCCCTGGGGGCTCGACCTCACGCTGCGCGTCGACCTGAACGGCGAGACGATCTCGACGCCGTCGTTCCGCGACATGTACTGGACGCCGGACCAGATGCTCGCCCACATGACCGTGAACGGCGCCGGCCTGTGCACCGGGGACCTGTTCGCCAGCGGAACGGTCTCGTCGGTCGGGCAGCCGGGCTCGCTCATCGAGCTGACCTGGAACGGCGCGGAGCCCGTCGAACTGCCCGGCGAGACCCGCACATTCCTGGAGGACGGCGACACCGTCACGATCACCGCCTGGACCTCGCACGGGATCAGCCTCGGCGAGGTCTCGGGAGAGATACTTCCGGCGACTTAGCGTGTTCTTGTCGTCACCCGTCGCTATCTTGGGTGCCCGTGAGGTTACCCGAGCATCGTGGGCGAGACGACCGGCCCGGCGGGCGGCATTCGCGCCCCCGGCGCCCCCGGCGACTTCGGCTGTCCGAACGACGGCGAGCGGCCGATCACGGCCACCCTCCAGCGGAAGGGCCCGCACTTCCCACGCCCGTCGCCGCGTCCCCCGCCGCCCGCGCGGCACTGTCGGCCGCCCATTTCGTGTTCCGCCCGGCCCACACGGCAATCTCCACCGCTTGTGTGGCGCTCCGCGCGACTGATGCGGCCGATCGCACGGCCCGCGCGGCGTTCTCCGCCCGTCCGGTGCTCACGCCGGGCCACGCAGCACACCGGGCGGCCTGCACGGCGATCTGCGCCGCCGGTGCGGCGCTCCGCGCGGCGTGCAGGACGCTTCCCGGCGCTCGCGCGATGTTCGCGGTGCTGCTTGCGGTCGTCCCCGTGCTGCTCGCGGGCTGCGCCGTACGCGTGCCGCCCGCGCCGCGCATCGTCATCACCCCGGCCTCCGGCGCGGCGGCCCCTCCGGAGGAGGGCCTGGTCGTCAGGGCGGAGGGCGGCAGGCTGACCAGCGTGCTGGCGTTCGCGGGGCGCGATCCGGTGCCCGGCGCGTTCGACCGGGCCCGCACCGTGTGGCGGTCGTCGTGGACGCTGCGCCCCGGCACGGAGTATGTCGTCAACGCCGTCGCGACCGGGCCCCAGAGCGTCACCGCCCAGGTCGCGGGCCGGTTCCGCACGCTCACCCCGCGCCGCGAGGTCGCCGTCGCCTCGGTCGTCCCCGACGACGGCGAGACCGTCGGGATCGGCATGCCGATCATCGTGACGTTCACCAGGCCGGTCGAGGACCGCGCGGCGGTCGAGCGGGCGCTGGAGGTCCGGGGACCCGGCGAGGGCGCCTGGCGCTGGGTGAGCTCCACCCAGGTCGTCTACCGGCCCCGTCAGATGTGGCCGTCCGGCAGCGACGTGCGCTTCACCGCCCATCTCGCCGGCGTCCGCGCCGCCCCCGGCACGTACGGCACCGCCGACCGGAGCGTGGCCTTCACCGTGGGACGGGCCATGGTCAGCACGGTCGACACCCGCACCCACGAGATGGTGGTGCGGCAGGACGGCAAGGAGGTCCGGCGCATCCCGATCAGCGCCGGCAAGGCGACCACCAGGGAATACACGACCACGAGCGGGATCCACCTGACGATGGAGAAGGGCAACCCCGTCCGCATGGTGTCCCCGGGCCGTCGCAAGGGCGACCCCGACTACTACGACAAGCTCATCGGCTACGCCGTACGGATCTCCAACAGCGGGGAGTACGTCCACGCGCTGGACAACCTGTGGGCGCAGGGCCGGGTGAACGTCAGCCACGGCTGCGTGAACGTCAGCCCCGACCACGCACGCTGGTTCTACGAGCACACGCTGCGCGGTGACCCCGTCGTCGTCACCGGCACGACGCGCGAGCTGGAGTGGACCAACGGCTGGGGCTACTGGCAGCTCTCCTGGCCCCGGTGGCTGGCGGGCAGCGCCCTGCGGCACGCGAGCGCGCACACCCCTTCCACAGCGTCACCTTCCACGGCGTCACCTTCCGTGGAGCCCCCTCCGCAGTGACACCTCTTTCGCGGTGGCCGCCCGTGCCGCGTGGCTCTCGCCGCGACAACCCCTTCCACGGCACCACCTCCGCTCTGCCGCGATGGCCGCTCCTGCCGCAGCGGCTCGCACCGCAGTGGCTCGTGCCGCGACAACCCCTTCCGCGGCGGTGCCTTTCACTGCGCCACGACGCCCCCTCCGAAGTGACTTCTTCCACAGTGACCGCTCGTGCCGCGTGGCTCTTGCTGCGGTAACTCCTTCCGCGGCTGCTCGTTCCGGGATCTTCTGACAGGTATTGTCACGCTCCTGTCAGCGATCTGCATTACGGTCAAGACATGGCAGCAGTGACGATCGATCTGACTCTCTACTGTGAGAACGCGCGGCTCCTCGCCGAGTTCTGGAAGGCGGCGCTCGGTTACGTCGACGAGATCCCGGCCTCGCGGTTCGGCACCGACGAGGAGCCGTTCGACCGGTTCGACCTGCCCGCCGGCGGCGATGAGGACGGCGCCCTGCTCTGCGACCCCGAGGGGATCGGCCCCCGGCTCTCGATCGTCCGGGTCCCCGATCGCGGAAGGACGGACAACCGGCTCCACATCGACGTACGCGTGCCCGGGGAAGGTTCGCCCGCCGACCGGTGGGAGCGGATCAGGATGGAGGCCGCCCGGCTGGTGCGCGCCGGCGGCACGATCCTGGAGGCCTTCGACGACTACATCCTGATGGCCGATCCCGAGGGCAACGAGTTCCGCGTCACCGCGGCCCCCGCATAAGTCTCGGCATCTGGGACAGCGCCGCCGTACCGGTTAGGTTGGAAAGTAAGGAACCCGGCCCAAACGGCGTTCGTTCATTGCTATGGAGGCGGCAATGGACTCCTGGATCGTGTGGCTCATCCTGGCGGCGGTGCTGGGCGTGGCGGAGATCTTCACGCTGACCGCGTCGTTGGGTCTGCTGGCCGTCGCGGCCCTGGTCACGACCGTGGTCGCGCTCGTCGGGCTGCCGCCCGCGGTCCAGCTCGTCGTGTTCGTCATCGCCTCCGCCGCCGGCCTCGCCGGGGTGCGCCCGCTCGCGCTCCGGCACCTCAAGCAGCCACCGCCCAAGCGCTTCGGAGTGTCCGCCCTCGTCGGCAAGTCCGCGTACGTGACCAAGGAGGTCACCGGCAGGGACGGACGGGTGCGCATCGGCGGCGAGGAGTGGTCGGCTCGTGCGTACGACGAGACACTCGTGATCCCTCCAGGGGCCACGGTCGACGTCATAGAGATCGAAGGCGCCACCGCCCTCGTCTATCCCCGGGAGTGAGAATGGACGGAGCACTGATCGCCGGAATCGTCATCGCGTTCGTCGCGATCCTGACGGTGCTGCGGGCGGTCCGGATCGTGCCGCAGGCCAGGGCCGGCAACGTCGAGCGCCTGGGCAGGTACTACCGGACGCTGGGTCCCGGCCTGAACTTCGTCATCCCGTACATCGACCGGGTCCGCCCGCTGCTGGACCTGCGTGAGCAGGTGGTGTCGTTCAAACCGCAGCCGGTCATCACCGAGGACAACCTGGTGGTGGACATCGACACCGTGCTGTATTTCCAGGTCACCGACCCTCGGGCGGCGGAGTACGAGATCGCCAACTTCATCCAGGGCGTCGAGCAGCTCACGGTGACCACGCTGCGCAACGTGGTCGGCGGCATGGACCTGGAGAAGACGCTCACCTCCCGCGACATGATCAACAGCCAGCTCCGCGGCGTGCTCGACGAGGCCACCGGCAAGTGGGGCATCCGGGTCAACCGGGTCGAGATCAAGGCGATCGACCCGCCGAAGACCATCAAGGACGCCATGGAGAAGCAGATGCGCGCCGAGCGGGACAAGCGCGCGGCGATCCTCACGGCGGAAGGCCAGCGGCAGGCGCAGATCCTCACGGCCGAGGGTGAGAAGCAGAGCGCGATCCTGCGCGCCGAGGGCGAGCGCACCGCGCAGATCCTCAAGGCCCAGGGCCAGTCGCAGGCGATCGACGAGGTGTTCCAGGCCGTCCACCGCAACGACCCCGACCCCAAGCTGCTCGCCTACCAGTACCTCCAGGTGCTGCCCCAGCTCGCCCAGGGCCAGGGCAACACGATGTGGGTGATCCCGAGCGAGGTCACCTCGGCGCTCAACACGCTGTCGAAGGCGTTCACCGAGTCGCTGCCCGCGAGCCGGGCCACGGTGACGGACGGCAAGGAGCAGGAGCGGAGGACCGCGGGCAGCGAGGCCGTCGCGGAGGCCGAGCGGGCCGCCGCGGAGGCCAAGGCGGCGGCCGAAGGCACCGAGACGGGTCCGCGCCAGATCGAGGCCCGTCCCGCCGGCCTCGGCGCCGACGGCGTTCCGGCCCCCGACCCGGCGCACGCCGTACGCCCCGACGAGCGCCCGTAGCCCGGCGTCGGGCCATGGCCGGATAGTCGGCGAGCTCCTCGGCCGAGGACGTGAAGACTCCCACGAGGCCCGTCGCGGCGAACGGGCCTCGTGGTCGGAAGACCCCGGGGAGGATGCGGCTGATCCGCCACACCCCGCCGTCGCCCCGGGGTGAGGCCGGCTCCCTCAGCCCTCTGCGGCGGCGAGCGGCACACCCTCGTCCGGCCGATGCGCGGCCGGCGGCGGGCGACAGCAGGGCGCGGGCGCGCGCGGGAATCGCCACGAAGTTCCCGTGACGACTGTCGTCGCTATAGGGAGCTTCAAGAGCTCCTCACGCGATGAGCGAAGGCGGCACCGGCAGATCAGGGCGCGGCCGATGCTGAGGAAGGCGCGGTGGATGTCGTCGCGGACTTCTAAGTGACGAGCGAGTTGACGGGTATCCGGTCGGGGGGACTACTGCTGCCGGACACGTGAGGTGGAGGCTTTGACCGGGTGCGAGGACATCTCCGTGGGGGGTGAGCGGTCACCCGCCGCTTCGCCGGGGCGAGGTGCGCCCACCGGTGGCTGACCGGTTGAGCAGCGGGGTCCCCGCGGGTGAACCGCCCGGCACCCACGGGCAGCAGGTCGAGGATCCCCGCCGCTGGAAGGCGCTGGCCGTCTGTCTTATCGCCGGTTTCATCACATGGTTGGACATCAGCATCGTCAACGTGGCGCTGCCCTCCATCCGCATCGCGCTGGACGCCCCGCCGAGCGCCTTGCAGTGGGTGGTTTCCGGATACGCGTTCGCCTTCGGGCTGCTGTTGGTGCCGGCCGGGCGATTCGGTGACACTCACGGCCGGCGCAACGTGTTTCTCTTCGGCTCGGCCCTGTTCACCCTGGCCAGCGCCGCCGCCGGAGCCGCCCCCGAGTCGAGTTGGCTGATCGCAGCGCGAATCGCGCAGGGGGCCGCCGCGGGAGTGATCGCTCCGCAGATCACCGGTCTGATCCAGCAGCTTTTCCGGGACGCGGAGCGCGGCCGGGCGTTCGGCCTGCTGGGCGCCACGATGAGCATCTCGACCGCGGTCGGCCCGCTGCTCGGTGGCCTGCTCATCCGGTTCAGCGGTGAGCGTGAGGGATGGCGCCATGTCCTGCACGTCAGCATACCGATCAGCCTTATCGCGATGATCTTGGCGTATCGGTACGTCCCCGGGCGGCCGGCCGGGAAGCGGCGCCGGGAAAGCAGGGATCCCGTGGGAGTGCTGCTCCTGGCCGTCGGCGTCCTGCTGCTGATCCTTCCGCTCGTGGAGGGACGTGCATGGCCGGGACAGGGCAAGTGGCTGCTGATACTGGCCGGAGCCGTCGTGCTCACCGGCTTCGTGGGCTGGGAGCGCTGGTACGGAAAGCGCAACGACCCGATAGTCGATCTTTCCTTGTTTCGCAGAGGCCCGTATGCTCTCGGAACCTTGCTCGCGATGCTCTACTTCGGCGGATTCACCGCGATCTTCTTCATCATCACCCAATACCTGCAGGAGGGCTTGCACTATTCCGCGCTGCGGGCGGGCTGGGTGAGCGCGGCGTTCGCACTGGGATCGGCGCTCAGCGCCGCGCTGGGCGGCCGGGTCGTCGCCCGGTTCGGCCGCCCGCTGGTCGTGTTCGGTCTGGTGCTGGTCACGCTCGGACTGGGCGCCACCGAACCCGCCACCCGGCTGGTTTCCGGCGAGTACGCGGCCTGGGCGATCGCGGCGCCGTTGTTCGTCGCCGGGGTGGGCAACGGCCTGGTCGTGTCACCCAACCAGACACTGACGTTGTCGGCGGTGCCTGTCGCCGAGGCCGGGGTCGCCGGCGGCGTATTGCAGATGGGACAGCGAATCGGCGCCTCCGTCGGCATCGCGGCGGTGGGCTCGGCCCACGGCATCTATTCGGCGTCGTTTCAGCAGGCGCTGCTGGTCAACATCATGTTCGTGCTGGCCGCCCTGGCCGCCGGGGTCGCCGACGTGTTCGTCGAGCGCCGCGCCGCCAGGCAGTACGGATGAGGGATTCGGGCCGGACGGCCCCTGGACAACCGCACGCATCATTGACCGGACAGGGATTGTATGCCCACCCGGCTGGACCATAGCGTCACAAACATGTCGTCTCGTCGCTGGATAGGCCGCTGTGGACGCACATAAGGGGTAGGCCCACGTTGCATGAACAGCCGACTCTCATCGAGAGGGCACAGC
This sequence comes from Microbispora rosea subsp. aerata, assembly GCF_014647835.1. GTDB lineage: Bacteria > Actinomycetota > Actinomycetes > Streptosporangiales > Streptosporangiaceae > Microbispora > Microbispora aerata. The sequence goes on along the minus strand of NZ_BMPY01000023.1, from coordinate 74,450 downwards.
CGATCGCACTGCTGCTCGCCCGTGTCGGCCTGGGCACCATCTTCATCGCGAACGGCTGGGAGAAGTTCGCGATGTCGGGCATCAGCGGCACCGCCGCATTTTTCGAATCGGTGGGCGTACCTCTTCCTGCTGTGTCGGCCGTGGCGATCGCGACCCTCGAACTGGCCGGAGGCGTGGCACTGGTGCTCGGGCTGCTGCTGCCCGTGGTCGGCACGCTGCTCACACTCGACATGCTGGGGGCGATCGTCTTCGTCCACGGCGGCAAGGGCTTCTTCATCGCCGACGACGGCATCGAGTTCGTCCTGAGCCTCGCGGCGGCCAGCCTCGCCATCGCCTTCAGCGGAGGAGGCGCCCTCGCCGCCGACAACCTATGGCGGAGCCGCAGAGCCAAAGCCTTGGAACACCAATCGCGATGACGCCCGCAATCGCACTCCACCCTTGTCCTGCATGAGCGAAGCCGCGCCGGGCAAGGGTGACCCCTCCGCTCCCTGAAGGAAGCGGCCCGTCGCCGGCGCGGGCGGACGTCGGCCGGCTCCCCCACCATCTCGTCGGAGAACACCTCCAGGGCGCGGTAACCGGGCGTCCCGAGGAACGCGCCGGTCCCGCGAACCTCCGCTCCCTCCACCCCGGTGAACGTCGTGGACAGTGCCGCTTCAGGGGCGTCGCGAAGGGGGATCGCCCCGAGCACATCGCTCACGGCGTTCCCGTGCGGTCAGGAGGCCGCGCGGATGATGCGGTCGGCGAACCGGGCGTAGCGGGCGAGTTCCTCCCCGGTGGGGGCGATGATCAGATCGGCGGCGACCTTTTCGATCCCGGCGCGCAGTGCCTTGGCGGCTCTGCGCGCCCTGCGCCGCCCACCGGCCCAGGCGAACACCCGGCACAGCAGCGCGATGAGCACGCCCGCCAGCGCGCCGCCCAGCAGGAGCACGGTCGGCCACGGCGCTTGGCCGAGCGTCGGAGTCGGAAACCCGGGCAGCATGAGGTAGTCCAGCGCGAAGCGCACGAGCAGCCAGATCGCGCCCACGGCCATCGCGGCGACGGTCAGCCACTGCGCCGTTCCCGCGACGCGCCACCATCGAGGCGCCCGGGAGACGCCGCCGGAGGTGGCATTCGCCACCGTGCGGTCCAGGACGTCGGTGAGCTCGTCCTCCCGTGACCGCGCCGCGTGCCGTACGGCCGTCGCCCACGGCTCGGGCACCGCCTCCGCGGCGGCGGCCCCGACGTCCCGCAGGGCGGTGTCCACGGCCGAGACCTGTACGGCGGTCGCCGCGGGCAGCGAGGAGCGGGCGCCCCCGGCCAGGTGCAGACGGCGCAGCGGGTCGGGCCGCAGCCTGCGCAGCCAGCGCGTCACCGGCCAGCCCGTCGCGGTGATCGAGCGGTGCCGATGCGCCTTCGCGACCGCCTCGATCACGATGGGCGCTCCGGCCGCCTGCGCCAGCGCCCGTGTCAGCGCCTTGGTGACGGTCACGTCCGGCACCGTCACCCGTTCCGGAGGCAGCGGGGCCACGGCCGTCACGCGCGATGGGACCGGACGCGGCGACGCGGCGACGGCCGCCGCCTCCCGAGATGCGGCCGGGGTAACCCCAGCGCCCGGCTCCGATTCCCGGGCGGCCGGGGGCCGGGTGTCCGCCCAGAGCGTGGCGGCGGCCGAGGCCACGTCGGCGGCGAGCCGCGACGACCAGGCGCGGCGGCGGGAGACCTGGCGGTCGAGCAGGGCCCGCAGTTCGGGGACGCCCTCACCGGTGAGAGCGGAGACGCCGAGCACCGGAACCCCTTCGAGTCCGTCGGCCGCCAGCAGGCCGCGCAGGTCGTCGAGGCAGCGCTTGACCGACCGCTCGGGCAGCCGGTCCACCTGGTTGAGCACGACGACCATGACATCCCGGTGCCCGGCGAGCGGACGCAGGTAGCGCTCGTGCACGGCCGCGTCGGCGTACTTCTGCGGGTCGAGCACCCAGACCAGCAGGTCCACCACGGCGACCAGGCGGTCTACCTCCCTCCGGTGGGACAGCTCTATGGAGTCGTGATCGGGCAAATCCAGCAAAATCAGCCCCGACGCCTCGCCCCGCACGGTGTGGCGCAGCGGCACGTCGAGCCAGTCGAGCAGCGGGCCCGCGCCGCCGTCGCCCCACACGGCCGCCTGTGCCTTGGCCGTGGTCGGCCGGGTCACCCCCACCCTCGCCAGCTCGGTCCCCGACAAGGCGTTGAACAGCGACGACTTGCCGCTTCCCGTCGCCCCCGCGAGGGCGACCGCGGTGTGCTCCACGGAAAGGCCGCGCCGCACGCCGGCCCGGGCGACCACGGCGCGGGCGTGGTCCACGGCCTCCCGGCCGAGCCGGCCCTCCGCCAGATCGGCGGCCTCCGCGAGCGCCTCCAGGCGGTCGTCCAGCGGCACCTCCGCCTTCCTCAGCGGGAGCTTCACAGGGCGCCCCTCTCCTGTACGGCCTTGGCGATCTCCCGCAGCCGGGCCGCCGTGTCGGGAGCCGGGCCCAGCCCCTCCACCAAGGTGGTGAAACGGGTGCGTTCCTCGTCCAGCAGCGCCCGGACCCTCCGCCGCAGGTCTTCACGGGCCTCCTGGGTCAGGGTGCGTACGGCCTGATCGCCGAAGACGGCTTCGAGCAGCTTCTGGCTGAGCACGCCGGTGCCCCCGGCGATGCCCAGCTCGACGCCGGTGATCCCGCCGGTCGTGGAGAACACCGCCAGCATGATCAGCACGCCGAGGCTGTTCACGCCGAACGACGCCGCCCGGGCGAGCGTGCGCCGATCGGCGCCTTCGGAACGGACGAGGTCGAGCACGTGCCCCTGCCAGGCGCGTACGGCCACGCCTGCCCGGCGGGGCAGATCGGCGGACGCACGGCCGAGCCGCCCCGAGACGGCGACGCCGGCCTTCTCCAGCAGGTCACGCCCGGCGGGCCGGGCCAGCCACGCCTCGACGGCCCGTTCGGCGGCGGCGTCGGCGGTCGCGCGGATCAACGACTCCACCCCGCTCTCCAGCGCCACGCGCAGCTCCTTGTCGGGCGCCGGGCGGCCGCGGAAGACGGCGACGAGGCGGTCGCGCAACCACCCGACACGCGACTCCAAGGCCCGCATCAGGTCGCCCGTGCCGACGAAGTCCTGCCAGCGGGCCAGCACCTCACCACGCAGCAGCCTGCCGTCGCGCATCCCCTCGTCGAACGCCGACATCGCCACGTCGTACGCCCTGACGGCGATGTCGCGCAGCTCGGCGATCCCCGCCCGCTGGCGCTCCACCCGGTCGGCCAGGTCGGGCACGCGGGTGCCGAGGCTGTCGAGCGCCCCGGTCAAGGTCCGCCGTACGACCTCGGCCCGCGCCTTGGCGTCCACGGACAGATCGGCGAGCCAGGTCGCGATCGGCTGCACGACGTCGCCGGGCAGCCGGGCGCGCTCCGACGGCAGATCCAGCTCGGGAACGGTGAACAACGGCGTGCCGCCCAGGCCGTTCTCGTGCAGCAGCCGGGTCAGATCGGCGGCCACGGGCACGCGCGCCTCGGCCGGCACCCGCTGCAAGATCACCGCGAGCGCCGTGCTCCGCTCCCTGGCCAGGCGCAGGAAGCTCCACGGCACCTCGTCGGCGTACCTCGCGGCGGTCGTGACGAACAACCACAGGTCGGCCGCGGCGAGCAGCTGCGCGGCCAGCTCGCGGTTGGCCGTGACGACCGAGTCGATGTCGGGGGCGTCGAGCAGCGCCAGCCCGGGAGGCAGGGCGGCCACCGGGGCTATTCGCAGGGTGCCCGGCTCGCCGCGTCCCCCGTCCGCCACCCCGCCGGTCACCCTGGAAAGGCCGGGCAGCACGGTGGTGGAGGTGAACCAGGCGGCGTCGGCGGGGCTGCACACCAAGGTCGGCGCGAGCGTGGTGGGCCGCAGCACCCCGGGCTCGGTCACGATCGCCCCGGCCAGCGAGTTGACCAGGGTGGACTTGCCCGCCCCGGTGGAGCCGCCGACCACGGCGAGCAGCGGCGCGTCGATGGCCGCCAGGCGAGGCAGCAGGTAATCCTCAAGCTGTCCGCGCAGCTCGACGACGACGCGCCGGTCGGCCGCGGCGTCCCCGATCTCCAGGGGGAACAGGTCCTGATCGAGTTGACGCCGCAAGCTCTCCAGCGCGGCCCGCAGCTTGCCGTTCCCCGCCATACTCCCGCCCTTCCCTACGTACGCCCCCCGAATCAGGCGCGCACACCACGACGAGGGCGGGGACGGCACGCTCGACCGGGCAGGCACGCGCGGACGCGGACGACACCTGGCTGGATGCTCAGGGCGCAGGGTGGGCGCGGTCAGGCACGCATACCCCGCGACCAGGCGGGCGCACCCGGGCGCTCAGGGGAAGGCCGAGCGCCGTCAGACGCTTGGTGCGATGGCCGAGCGGTCAGGCGCTCACACCACGACCGGACGGGCATGGCCGCCGACGAGGTGCCCGTGGACGGGCACTCGGGGCGAGGCTTGACACGGTCAGGCGGTCGGGGCGGGGGCGGGGGTGGGCAGCAGGACCTTGCACTTGTCGTACGCCTTGGCCACCTTGGGGTCCGCCGTGGCCAGATCGCGTACGCGGCCGCCGGTGGGCAGCTCGGCGCCGTTGTCCTTCATGCAGGTGCGGAACGCCTGCAGCGCCTGGGGATCGCCGCCGCGCCGGCCGAAGCGGCCCCGGCCGTCCTGCGGCATGAGCGAGCGGCACGCCTCGAACGCCTTGCTCAGAGCCGGGTCCATCGACCGGAACCCGCCGAACCCTCCGCTCGGCCTGCCACTCGGTCCATCGCTCGGTCTATCGGTCGGTCTGTCCGTGGGTCTGGCCCCGGGCCGCCCGCTGGGCAGTGTGACGCCGTTCTTGCGCAGGCACTCGGCGAACGCGGCCCGGGAGCTCGAACCGCTATCGCCGGCGGCCTGCGGGGTGGTCGCGGCGGCGTCGTCTCCACCACCGCAGCCGGTCACCGTGACGGCCAAGGCCGCCGTGGCGACCGCGATGGACAGGTATCGCAAGGGGATCACCCCAGCCTTTCTTCGGGAGCCTCTCTTCAGGGCGGGCACGCGGGCAGGCGTACGCGAAACACCACGCCGCGCCCGGGCTCGCTGTCGGCCGTGATCGTGCCGCCGTGGGCCTGGACGAGAGCGGCGGCGATGGACAGCCCGAGTCCCGTGCCGCCGGAGTCCGACCGGCTGCGGGCGGGATCGGCGCGGTAGAACCTCTCGAAGACACGCTCGGCGTCTCCGGGGGCCAGACCCGGCCCGTCGTCGGCCACCTCGATCAGCACCTGCGATCCGGGCGCGATCCCCACGCCTACGCGGAAGGCGGTGCCCGCGGGGGTGTGCCGCAGGGCGTTGCTGACGAGATTGCCGACGACCTGGCGCAGCCGTGCCTCGTCGCCGAGCACCCGCACCGGCTCGTCCGAGTCGTCCAGCCTCAGCAGGTCGATTTCCCGGTCCGGGGCGAGGGTCTGCGCGTCGAGCACCGCCCCCGCCGCGAGGCTCAGAACGTCGACCGGGCGGCGTTCGAGTGGGCGCTGCTGGTCGAGCCGGGCGAGCAGCAGCAGGTCGTCCACGAGCAGGCCCATCCGTACGGCCTGGTCCTCGATGCGGCGCAGCAGCAGGACGGGGTCTTGCGAGCTCTGCTGCCGGTACAGCTCGGCGAAGCCGCGAATCGACGTGAGGGGCGTGCGCAGCTCGTGGGAGGCGTCGGCCATGAAGCGGCGCATCCGCTCCTCCGACGCCTCCCGCTCCCGGAACGCCGTCTCGATCTGCGCGAGCATGCCGTTGATCGACCGGCCGAGGCGGCCCATCTCCGTACGGCGGTGCCGGAGGGGCACGCGCCGCGACAGGTCGCCCGCCGCGATCGCCTCCGCCGTCCGTTCGATCTCCCCCAGCGGGCGCAGGCTGCGCCGTACGAGCCAGTAGCAGGCGAAGCCGAGCGCGACGAGCACGGCAAGACCGACACCGGTGACGATGACCACCAGCCGGGAGACCGTGCCGTTGATGTCGGCCAGGCTGACGGCGGCCACGCGGAAGCGGCCACCGTCGGCCTCGCGTACGGCGATCGCCCGCCACTGCGTGCCCGAGGGCGCCTGCACGGTGAACAGCCACTGCCCGCGGTCGAGGCGGGGCCTGGGCAGCGTGGGCGGGTCGGAGTTCGGCGGTTCCTGCACCGTACGCAGGATCGCGCCGTCGGGGCGGAGCAGGACGATGTAGAACGAACCGAACTGCCTCGGCGGCCGGGACGTGCCGTCCGTGGCTGTCAGCGACCTGTCGCCGTCGCCCGCTTGGGGCGTGCCGCCCGTGGCCTGGGGCGTGCCGCCTGCGGCGGTCTTCGACGTGCTATCCCCGGCTTGGGGCGTGCCCTCCGTGGCGGCCTGAGAAGTGCCGTCCCCAGCCTGAGAGGTGCCGTCCGGGGTCGGAGGCGCGCCGTTCACGGCCCCGGAAGTGCCGTCGCCGGCTCGGGACGGGCTGTCCCCGGCCCGGGACGTGCCGTCCGTGGCTGCCGGGGACGGGGGCGGCGGCTCGGCCGGGCGCCGGGCGAAGGCCGTGAGCTGCCCGTCCACCCGGTCCATCAGGTAGCCGCGCAGGAGCTGTACGGCGAAGCCTCCGGTCAGCGCGATCGCGAGGGTCACCAGCAGCAACGTCCCCGCGACGAGCCGCAGCCAGAGCGGGGTCCGCGCGACCCGCCGCCGAAGTTCTCGGACGTTCAGCAGGCGCAGCGCCCGAATGACGCGGGACGACCGGGTCCGGCGGCGGGCACGAGCCGGCGCACCCGCCTTCGCATCCGGCCGTACGCCGGCGCCCGAGGAGCCGCCCGGCCCGCCGTCGTGGCGCGGGTCAGTGACGCGGCGCGCGGAGGACATAGCCCACACCACGGAGCGTGTGGATCAGCTTGGGCTCCTTGGTGTCGATCTTGCGCCGGAGATAGGAGACGTACGACTCGACCACGTTGTGGTCGCCCCTGAAGTCGTAGTGCCAGACGTGGTCGAGGATCTGCGCCTTCGACAGCACCCGGCCCTGGTTGGCCATGAAGTAGTGCAGCAGCTTGAACTCGGTGGGCGAGAGCCGTACGGCGACGCCGCCCCGCCAGACCTGGTGGGAGTCCTCGTCGAGCTCGAGGTCGGCGACGCGCAGCCGGGCGGGGACGGCGCCGCCGCGCGTGCGCCGCAGCACGGCGCGGATGCGCGCGAGCACCTCCTCCAGGCTGAACGGCTTGGTGACGTAGTCGTCGCCGCGGCTCAGCCCGGTGATCTTGTCCTCGTTCGCGTCCCTGGCGGTGAGGAAAAGCACCGGGATCCGCCGCCCGGAGGCGTACAGCCGGTCGGAGACGGCGAAGCCGTCCAGATCGGGCAGCATGACGTCGAGCACGATCAGATCGGGGCGCACCTTGCCGGCGATCTGGACCGCCTCGCGTCCGGTGGACGCGGTGATCACCTCGAACCCGGCGTACCGCAGGCTGGCCGACAGCAGCTCCCTGATGTCGGGCTCGTCGTCGACGACCAGCAGCCGGCCCTCGGGGGTCATCACGATCCCGCCCTCCGGCCCATGCCCGCGCCCTCGGTCACGGACGTCGCCGCCACCCGGCCCTGGTCGTCGGTGGTCCCCGCGACCGTGACGAAGCTGCCCGGCTTGAGGTCGGAGACCTTCCCGGTGCGGGTGACCCGGACCTTCGTGTCGTCCGACGTGGTCACCGTGACCACGCCGCCGCCCACGGTCTGGACGTAGATCTTGTCGCCGTCGACCAGTTTGACCGTGCCGATGGTCATACCACCACCTCCTGCTCCTGCCCCCGGGCCCGTTCCGCCGCCCGCGCGTCCGGCGCCGCCACCCTGAAAGCCCCCGCCCTGGGGGCCCCCGCCTTGCAAGCCGCCACCCTGGAACCCGCCGCCTTGGAACCCGCCCGCGCCCCGGGCGTACCCGCCGCCGGGGGCCTGATCGCCGCCCGCGTACGCGCCGAGACCGGCCGCGCGGGACGGGAACCGGCCCGGCGAAGAGTCGCCGAAAAGCTTCTGCACCTGGATGCCGAGGAGCACTCCGGCCACGAGCAGGACGCCCCCGGCCAGGGCGAGCGTCAGCTTCGAGCCGCCCGCCCGAGCGGGGCGCGCGGCGAGCGCCTCCCGGAGGTCGTCGCCGAACGGCGAGGTCTCCAGAAGCTCCTCGGTGTCGTGCCTGCTCATATCCATCTCCCTTCGATGGGGCGGCTTGCGTGGAGGACGGCTTGCCGAGCGGGGGCCGTCACTCGAAGCGGAGGGCTTCGATCGGCCGCAGCTTGGCGGCGCGGTTGGCGGGATAGCTGCCGAAGAAGAGGCCGATCGCCACCGAGACGCCGAGGGCCAGCGCGATCGACGTGGGGACGATCACCGGTTTCACGCCCGCGATCGTGAACTGCGCGCCGATCACGGCGATCAGCACGCCGAGCAGGCCGCCGACGAGGCTGAGCATCGTCGCCTCGGCGAGGAACTGGCCGAGGATCGCGCTCTTGGGCGCGCCGATCGCCTTGCGGATGCCGATCTCCCGGGTCCGCTCGGTGACCGTGACGAGCATGATGTTCGTGATGCCGATGCCGCCGACGAGCAGGCTGATCGCGGCCACCGCGCCGAGCAGGACCGTGAAGGTGCCGATCGCCGCGCTCACCGTCTCCTGCAAGGTCGCCGAGTTGAGGATGCGATAGTCGGCGCTCGCCGAGCCGGTGATGCCGTGCCGCTGGTTGAGCACCTCGGTGACCTCGGCCTGCGCGGCGTCCACGGTCTCGGCGCTCTTGGCCTGGACGAGGATCTGCCCGAGCGGCCCGAACCCGGTCAGGCTCTGCTGCACGGCGGGCAGCGGCGCGATCGCCACGTCGTCGGCGTCCTGGAAGCCGGACGAACCCGCCTCCTTGAGCACGCCCACGACGGTGAACGGCACGCCCGACACCGCGATCCGCTTGCCGATGGGATCGACCGTGCCGAACAGGTTCTCCGCCACCGTCTGCCCGATCACGACGACCTTGCGCGCGGCGAGCACGTCGTCGTTGTAGAAGTAGGCGCCCTTGGCCACCGGCTTGTCGGACGCCTCGAAGTAGCTCGGGTAGGTGCCCACGAGCTGGCTGATCGTGTGGCTCGCCCCCTCGTACGTCGCGGTCTGGGACTGGGCCGTCACGATCGGCGACACGCTCTTGACGGAGGGGGCGTTCGCCGGGTCGGCCAGCGCCCGCGCGTCCTCGACGGTCAGGTTCTTGGCCTGGGTGCGCGGGCCGGTGTTCTGCCGCCCGGCCTGCCCGCCGCCACCGCCGCCGAAGCCGCGCCCGGCGCCGAAGCCCGGGCCGCCACCGCCGCCCATGGTGGAGGGCGTGATCGTCAGCGAGTTGGCCCCGAGCCGCTGGATGTTCTGCTGGATCTGCCGCGACGACCCCTCGCCCACCGCGACCAGCAGGATCACCGCGGCCACGCCGATCAGGATGCCGAGCATGGTGAGCGCGCTGCGCATCTTGTTGGCGGCCAGGCCGCGCAGGGCGAAGCGCAGGATCTCGACGGTGTTCACGAGGCCACCTCCGCGAGCAGCGGAGGCGGGCCGTCGACCGGCGCGATGCGCACGTCGTCCACGATCTGCCCGTCCATGAGGCGTACGACGCGTTTGGCGTGCGCGGCGACCCCCTCCTCATGGGTGATGAGGACCAAGGTCCGGCCGCTCGCGCTGAGGCGGTCGAAGATGTTCATGACGTCCTTGCTGGACTTGCTGTCGAGAGCGCCCGTGGGCTCGTCGGCCAGCAGCAGGGTCGGCGCGGTGACGAGCGCGCGGGCCACCGCCACCCGCTGCTGCTGGCCGCCGGACAGCTCGTTGGGCTGGTGGTGGACCCGATCGGCGAGCCCGACCCGGTCGAGCGCGGCCAGCGCCCTGCGGCGCCGCTCCGCGGCCTTGACCCCGCCGTACGCCAGGGGAAGCTCGACGTTGGCGAGCGCGCTCATCCGCGGGATGAGGTTGAACGACTGGAAGACGAAGCCGAGTTTGCGGTTGCGCACGATCGCGAGCCGCCGCTCGTCCAGCCCGCCGACGTCGGTGCCGTCGAGGTGGTAGGTGCCCCCGGACGGGACGTCGAGGCAGCCGATGATGTTCATCAGCGTGGACTTGCCGGAGCCGGAGGCGCCCATGATCGCGACGTAGTCGCCGCGCTCCACGGTGAGCGACACGCCGCGCAGCGCGTGCACCGCGGTCTCCCCCTCGCCGTACACCTTGGTGACGTGGCTGAGGGCGAGCACGGGCGGTTGGCCGGGCCTCATCGCAGGCTCCCGCCGCCGCCGAAGCCGCGGCCGAACCCGCCGCCACCGCCGCCGGGGAACTGGAAGCCGCCGCCTCCGCCGTTCGTCGTGGTCCGGGTCCGCACCACCTGGTCGCCCTCCCGGAGCCCCGACTTGATCTCGGTGGTCGTGTCGCCCTTCAGGCCGGCCTCGACCCGCTTCACGACCTGCCTGCCGTTCTCCAGCACGGTCACCGTGGTCTGGCCGCCCGCCGTGGTGACCGCCGAGGACGCCACCGTCAGCACGTCGTCGGCCTTGCCCACGATCACCTGCACCGTGGCCGTCTGGCCGAGCCGTACGGTGGACGGCACGTCGGTCAGCGAGATCGTCACGGCGTACTGGACGACGTTGTTGTTCGTCTGCGGCTGCGGGTCGATCACCGTCACCTTGCCGGTGGCGACGACCCCCGGGAGGGCGTCGAAGGACACGGTCGCCGCCTGGCCGACCTTGATTTTGCTCACGTCGGCCTCGGTGAAGTTCCCGATGATCCGCAGGCGGGCGGGGTCGGCGATCTCGATGAACCCGCCGGACCCGCTCGACGCCGCGGACCCGCTCTGCGACCGCCCCAGGCCGCCTTGGGAGGACCCGCCGGATCCCCCCGACCCGCCCGAGGAGCCGCCCACGGTTCCGTTGACCGCGGTGACGATCCCGGCGAACGGCGCCTTGATCACGGTGCCCGCCAAGGCCCGCTTCGCCGACCGGTAGGCGTTCCTCGCGTTGATGTACTGCGAGTAGCCCGCGGCGGTCGTCGTGTCGGCCTCCTCGGCGGCGTCCAGGCTCGCCTTGGCCGCCTCCAGGCTCTCCCGGGCGGCCGTGTCGTCGATGCGCGCGAGCACCTGCCCCTTCTTGACCCGGTCGCCGGTCTCGACCAGTACGGACTCCACGGTGCCGCTCGTACCGAAGTCGAGGGCGCGCGTCCGGGCGCTCTCCACGGAACCGGAGGCCGACACCGAGGCGAGCACGGTCCCGCGGGTCACGCGAGTCGTCAGCGGCGCGGCGCCGTTCTCCGAGGAGCCGCCTCCCACGGACGCCCAGGCCGCCGCGATCCCGCCGAGCAGCAGTACCACCAGGACACCGTTGATGATCAGCGTCCGGCGCTTCGTCGACAGCTTCACGACGATGAACCATGGCAAACCCCGCTGCGGGCAACCTCGACCCATGCTGAGGGTTTGCTGACAGTCCGCGCCCGGCCCCGCATCCACAGACAACTCTCAGGTACGGCCAAGCCACCGGTCACGTGACGTCAGCAGGATGGCCGCATGAGATCGAGCACTCCACTTCGCGTCGGAGGGCTCGCGCTGGCGGGGATCGTCATCGCGAGCGTCGCCGTGATCTCCGCCGGTGGCGGCGACACCTCCGTAGCCGGCCGGGTAGCGCTCGCCTCGGTCAGGCGGGGCACGGTCACGTCGTACGTCTCGGCCGCCGGCAACACGGTCGACACCGGCGTGCGCGATCTCGCGTTCGGAGCCGAGGGCATGGTCGAGAAGGTGTACGTCACGGTGGGCCAGAAGGTCCGCCGTGGCAAGGTCCTCGCCCGTATCGACGACACCATCGCCAGGGAGAACTACGAGGCCGCCAAGGCCGCCCTCGCCGCCGCCCGGGAGACCCTCGAGAACGTCAAGAACGGCACCGCCACCACGGGCGGAGCCGCACCGAGCGCGGGCGGCTCGGGAGCCCGCGCGTCCACCGGCGGACCCGGCATCGGAACAGGAACCCAGAGCGGCCCCGGCGCGGGAACCGGGACTGGGGCGTCCGCCGGCGGCACCGGCCGAGGCAGCACGGGCGGGACCGGAACCCCCAGCGGGACGACGGGCTCACGAACCGGCGTGGGCAGTGCGAACGGGGCCGGCACGGGCACCGCGAGCGGAGCTGGTGCGGGTAACGCGAACGGCACTGGCGGCGCTGGCACGGGCACAGGTGCGGGTACAGCGAGCGGAGCTGGTGCGGGTACAGCGAGCGGAGCTGGTGCGGGAACTGGGGCAATAGGCGGCAGCGGGCCGGTCACCTGTCCGACTCCCTCCGTGCGTCCGTCCGCGCAGCCGTCCACACGGCCGTCCGCGCCGACGTCCGGGCGACCGTCCACGGGGGCGTCCCTGCTGACATCGGAACGGCCGTCCACAGGGTCGTCCGCGCCGACGTCGGAGCGACCGCCCAGACGATCGTCCGCGCTGGCGACGGAACGGCCGTTTACGGGATCGTCCTCGTCGCGGTCCGCCTCGTCGTCTTCGTCCTCTTCGCCGCGGTCGTCCGCGCAGCGGGCCGCCCAGCCGGCGGCTTGGTCCACGATCGGGGCGAGCACCAATGCGATCGCGGCGGACGTGCGGCTCGTTGCGCACACGACCGGCTACCAGGGTGGCGACCACGACGGTCCCGCGCCCGAGCCGAGTCCCGCTCCCAGCCCGGAGCCGAGTGCCACGCCGGCTCCGGAGCCCAGCCCGGAGCCCACAGCCACCCGGACCCGTACGCCACGGCGACATCACCACCCGCGCCCGAAGCCGTCCGGGACGCACCGGCCGGACCCCACGGACGGCGGCGCGACCGCACCGGACCCGGTGGTCACCGTTTCGGCCCTGCCCACCGTGCCCGCGCCACAGCCGTCCGCCACGCCGAGCCCTTCGCCCAGCGGCTCCTCCCCCGCCTGTACGCCGGGCCAAGGCGGCCAGGGACAGGGCACACAAGGACAAGGCACGCGAGGACAGGGCGGCGGCGCGGCGGGGCGTACGGGCTTCGGCGGCGGCCGGCGCGGTCAGGCGAGCCAGGGCGGCCAAGGTAGCCGGGGTGGTCTAGGTGGCCAGGGCGGCGGCGCCCGGCTCACCGAGGCGCAGGCCGAGGCCCAGGTCAGCCAGGCGACGACCGAACTGGCCGAGGCCGAGAAGGCCCTCGACGGCGTGAAGATCAAGGCCCCGGCTGACGGCACGATCCTGTCCGTGGCGGGGACCACCGGCTCCCGCTACACCTCGGGGACGTTCATCACTCTCGGCGATCTCGACGCCCTCCAGGTGCAGGCGCTGTTCACCGAGTCGGACATCCGTTTCCTCAAGGTCGGCCAGGCGGCGACCGTGACGCTGTCCACGGAACCGGGGAAGGAGTACGCGGGAACAGTCGTCCACATCGATCCCACCCCGACCACTTCCAACCGGCTCGTTCGTTATGGGGTGACGATCGACCTGAAGAACCGCCCGGCGCGCATGTTGCTGGGGCAGAGTGCCACCGTACGGGTGACGACCGAGGAGGCGGCCGACGCGCTCTACGTGCCTTCGCAGGCCGTGCGCGCCCAGGGCGACGGCACGGCCGTGGTCACGGTGGCCGACGGCGGGACGCAGGTGCGGCGGACGGTCAAGGTCGGCGTGCGCGGCGACACCTACGTGGAGATCATTGACGGGCTTTCCGAAGGCGACCAGGTCGTCCTGCCCGGCACCACCACCGCCTTCCCCGACGAAGGCTTCCCGGCGGTCAGCCAGCCCACCGGCCGATAAGCCTCGCCGGGCCGATGGGAATCGCGTCCATACCGCCCCGGCCAGCATCGCCGGGGTGACAGCGCCTACACGCGTACGAGGCGGACCGTCTTACCGCAGAGCTTGCTCATGTCGTCCTCGTCCGAGGTGAGGACGATGACGGGGCGGGTGGAGCGAAGAGCCGTGGCGGCCACGACGGCGTCGATCGCGTATTTATGGCCGTGAAGACCGCTCTGACGGAGCAGGTCCAGCGCGTGGATGGAAACGTCCTCGGTCACCGGCTCGACACGCAGGCGGGACAGGTGCCAGCGCAACCGATCGTTCGCCACCCGGCCGTCAAAGGCCTCGATAGGCGTCAGAGCACTGATGGCGACACGAAAGTCGTTGTTCTGCGCCTCACGGACGATCGCTGTCACCCGCTGGTCGGCCGCACACCACTTCGAGAGTCCCTCGGAGTCGAGGATGACCGTCCCCGCGCTCAGCTTGCTTCGGGCGCGTGCCATCCACGCTCCTCCTGCAGCTCCGGAGCGGACTTCACGCTACGGAACAACTGCTCGGCCTCATCACGAAGATGCCGCGGGATGGGCCCGCTTTCTTTCTCGTTCGCCTGCAGGGCCTCCTCCAGCAGGTCCCGCTCGATCTGCCGCTCCACGGCGGCATCGACGTAGGCCGAGAACCCACGCGCGCCGACACGTTCCCTGATCGCGCGGATATTGCCGGCCCGCAAGGAGACGCTGACCTTGGTCGCGGGCCCTTCCCCCGGCGGGAAGGCTCGTTCAGGCATGCTCACAGCAGCAGTTTACTACTTCAAGTAGCAAAACTACGACGCAGCTCCGTCACCCCGTCCGTACCCGCCGCCTGATGCAGGCCGTCCACGTTCCGGGTGGCGGTCCCGACGACCAGGCCGCAACGCCGAAGTCGTGACGACACCCTCACCGCGCCGCCGCCCAGAGGTCTGCGAACCGTTGCGTGAGCGGTTCGCCGCCTGGCAGGACATGGTCTCGCTGGTGCTGACCCTGACCTCGGGGCTCATGGCGATCGGGTTCCAGACGCTGCGCGGAGACTTCTCGCTCGCCTGGTGGATCCCGAACCTCTACCTCATGCTCTTCCCCGTTCCCGGGATCGTCTATTTGACGAGGCGACCCGCTCCACAATCGTGAGCCCTCAAGACTCTGCCCGCCGAATGGCCGCGTACGGGCGCGTACGGGAGGAATGCGCGTAAGTTCGGCAGCGGGTGTCACGCGGCGGGAGCCCGGGGTGTCAGGCGAACCTCGACTTCCGCGTCCAGAGCGTTCGCGTCAGGTGCGTGCTTCGGGGGCGAGGGGGAGGGTGACGCGGAAGGCGGCGCCGGCGCCGGGGGCCGTCTCGACGCTCACCTCGCCGCCGTGGGCCCGGACGAGCGACTCCACGATCGCGAGCCCCAGGCCGCTGCCGCCGCGCGTACGGGAGGGGTCGGCGCGGTAGAAGCGCTCGAAGACCCGGGCGGCCTGCTCGGGGGTGAGGCCGGGCCCCTTGTCCGCCACCTCGACGAAGGCCGTGCCGTCCTGGCTGCCGACGCGTACGGTGATCGGCGTTCCCTCTGGGGTGTGGGTCCTGGCGTTGCTCATCAGGTTGCCCACGACCTGCCGTAGCCGCACCTCGTCCCCCGCGACGATCAGCGCCGCCTCCCCCTCGACCACGAGCGAGACGCCGCGGTCGGGGCACAGGGCCCTGGCGTCGTGGACCGCGTCGGCCGCCAGGGCCAGCAGGTCCACCGGTTGCATGCGCAGCGGGCGCTGCTGGTCGAGCCGGGCGAGCAGCAGCAGGTCGTCCACGAGCAGGCCCATGCGGGCGGCCTCGCTCTCGATCCGCGACATCAGCCGCGTGATGTCGGCGTCGGGCACCTGCCGGTGAAACTCGGCGAATCCCCGGATCGAGGTGAGCGGCGTGCGCAGTTCGTGCGAGGCGTCGGCCACGAAGCGGCGCATGCGCGCCTCCGACTCCCGCGCTTTCGCCTCCGACTCCCGGGCCTTCGCCTCGGACTCCCGCGCTTTCGCTTCGGACTCGCGCGCCTTGGCCTCCGATTCACGTGCCTTGGCCTCCGATTCACGTGCCTTGGCCTCCGACTCGCGGGCCGCCGCCTCGGAGGCCGCCCGGGCCCGGAACGCCAGCTCGATCTGGGTGAGCATGCCGTTCAGCGCGCGGGCGAGCCGCCCGACCTCGGTACGCGGGTCGCGGTCGGGGATGCGGCTGCTGAGGTTCCCCCGGGCGATGGCCTCGGCGGTCGCCTCGATCTCCGCCAGGGGCCGCAGGCTGCGCCGTACGATCACGACGCCGACGACGGCGAGCACGACCATCAGGGCGCCGCCGACCAGCGCCTCGATGAGGGCGAGCCGCGCGGTGATCTGCTTCACCGAGGCCATGTCCACGGCCACGACGACCGTGCCGAAGCCCTGGACGGGCACCACCCGGGCCCGCCACAGGCCGTCGCCCGACACCGCCGGGACCGTCACCGGGACCACGGAGGTCACGGCGCCGGGGCCGGGACGGTCCTCCACGCCCATGCCCGCCTGCGCGAGCAGCGTTCTGCCGCCGGGGTCGCGGATCTCCACCCGGCCCTCCGGCGGCACCCTGAGCCGTGCGAACGCCAGCGGACCGCGGTCGAGCCGGATCCCGGCCTCGCGCGCCAGCATGCCGACCTGCATGTCCACCCGGCTGACCAGGTAGTCGCGCAGCACCGAGACGCTGCCCACGCCGATCACCGCGAGGGCGACCGCGACCAGCGCGAGCATGGCCGCGCTGAGCCGGATCCGCAGCGGCGTGCGCCCCGACACGACTCAGGCGCCGGCGGGAGGTGTCCGCATGACGTAACCGACGCCGCGCAGCGTGTGGATGAGCCGGGGGTGGGTGTTGTCGAGCTTGCGGCGCAGCACGGACACGTACGACTCGACGATCCCGGCGTCGCCGCGGAAGTCGTAGTCCCACACGTGGTCGAGGATCTGCGCCTTGGACAGCACCCGGCCGGGGTTGCACATGAAGTAGCGCAGCAGCTTGAACTCCGTCGGCGACAGGGAAACGGCCCGTCCGCCACGCCAGACCTCGTGAGACTCCTCGTCCAGCTCGATGTCGGCGAACGTGAGCCGCGGCGGGACGGCCAGCGGATCCCCGGCGGTGCGGCGCAGCACGGCCCGGATCCGGGCGATGACCTCCTCCAGGCTGAACGGCTTGGTCACGTAGTCGTCGCCGCCGAGCGTCAGGCCCCGGATTTTGTCCTCGACGGCGTCCCGCGCCGTGAGGAAGACCACGGGAGTGTCGGTGCCGCCGCCGCGCAGCCTCCGTACGATGTCGAACCCGTCCATGTCGGGCAGCATGACGTCGAGCACGATGAGGTCCGGCCGGTGCCGCCGGGCCGCGGAGACGGCCTCACCGCCGTTGGACGCGGTGTGGACCTCGAATCCGGCATACCGGAGACTGGCCGCGAGCAGTTCGAGGATGTTCGGCTCATCCTCGACCACCAGCAGCCGGGCTTCGGGAGATGCAGCGACCATGGCGGTTGCACTCTAGCCCTAGGTGGCTAAGGGAACCGTTAAAGCGATGTGCCGCGCGATCGCGAGACTGCTCGTCGCCGCGGGTGAGGGCGCGTTGCGGACCAGCACGATCCGCCCGCGCACGTCGATGACGAAGTCGTCGAGCAGCCTGCCGTCCCGTCCCACGGCCTGCGCCCGCACGCCGCCCTCCGTGCGTACGAGGTCGGCCGAGGTGAGGGCGGGCACGTACGTCTGAGCGGCGGCCACGAAGGCCCGTTTGGCCAGCGAGCCGTACACCTCGCGCAGGCCGGTGCGCCAGTGCTCGGCCGCCATGCGCCGCGTGCCCGGCCAGGCGACGATCCGCCGCAGGTCGCGCAGCGACGCGGCCCGCCAGGAGTAGCCCTCGAGCGCGAGCGCGGGCACCGCGTTGGGCCCGACCAGGACCTCCCCGTCGATCCGCCGGGTCAGGTGGACGCCGAGGAACGGATAACGGGGGTCGGGCACCGGATAGATGAGGCCCCTCACCAGGTCGCGCGCCGGGCCGGCGAGCCGGTAATACTCCCCGCGGAACGGGACGATCCGCACATCGCCGCCCGCCCGCGCCAGGTCCGCCACGCGGTCCGTGCCGAGGCCGGCGCAGGAGATCAGCCGGTCGAAGGTGAGCCTCTCCGGCCCGGCCGCCACCGCCACGCCGTCGGTGCTCTGCTTGATCGCGAGCACGGGACGCGAGAGCCGTACGGACCCTCCTGCCTCGGCCACGTCGGCGGCGAGGCGGCGGGCGACCGCGGAGAAGTCGGTGATCGCGGTGTGCGGCGAGTGGACGGCGGCGACCCCGACCGCGTGCGGCTCCACCTCTCGCAGGCCGATCGCGTCGAGCTCGGCGATGCCGGGCACGCCGTTCTCCCTGGCCCGCTCGGCGATGCGGCGCAGCCCGGGGAGCTCCGCCCGGGTGGAGGCCACGACGAGCTTGCCCACCTCGTCGTACGGCAGGCCGTGCTCGGCGCAGTACTCGCGCAGCATCGCCATGCCCTCACGGCAGAGGGTGGCCTTGAGCGAGCCGGGCTGGTAGTAGATCCCGGCGTGCACGACTCCGCTGTTGTGCCCGGTCTGGTGGGCGGCGATCCGGGGCTCCTTCTCCAGCACGGTCACCTCGGCGCCCGCCCGCGCCATCTCCCGGGCCACGGCCAGACCGAGGATCCCGGCGCCGACGATCCCGATCCTCATGTCCGTACGGTTGTCGACAGCATGTGCGACATTGTCTCAGCCGGAGCCGTTCCACGGTGATCGAACCTGTGTTCGGTACGATGACGGCGTGTACGTGCCTCCCGGCTGGCCACCAGAAGTGCGCCCTCCCGGCAGCCCCGACTGGGAGGTCTCGGCCGTGTCGTGGCTGCTCGACGCGGTGCCCCCGGACTACCGCGCGTACGGCGTGCTGCGCCGCCACCCGCTCGCGCTCGCCCGGATGGCCCGCCAGCAGGTGGCGGCCTCGATCCAGGCGGCCAGGGAGGGCTATCGCGGGGCGGCGGTGGAGCTGAAGGAGCACCTGCCCCCGCACGCCATCGAGGCGGTGCTGGACGCCTACCGCCAGGAGGGCCCCGGCTCGTGCGGCTGGCCGAGTCGATCGCGCTCGTGGAGCGCGCGCTGCGCGGCGAGCACTTCCTTCCCCGGCTGTGATCCGCTCTTATTTCCGGACAAATGGGGCATAACCGCACTGAAGAGGGAATCGGGGGTTAGCCATGACCACACAGGGAGTAAGCAAGACCGCCGGTCAGGTTATGCACGAAGGCGCGGAATGCATCGGCGAGCACGACAGCCTGCGCCGAGCCGCCGAGATGATGCGCGACTTGGGCGTCGGCGCCCTGCCCATCTGCGGGGAGGACGACCGGCTCAAGGGCATCATCACCGACCGCGACATCGTGATCAAGTGCTGCGCCGAGGGCAAGGACCTCGACCAGACCACGGCGGGCGAGCTCGCCCGCGGTCTCGTCTGGGTCGACGCCAACGCCAGCGTCGAAGACGCCCTGACGAAGATGGAGGAGCACCAGATCAAGCGCATGCCGGTGATCGACAACCATCGGATCGTCGGGATGATCACCGAGGCCGACCTGGCCAAGGAGCTGCCCGACAGCAAGCTCGCGGAGTTCGTGCACCGCCTCTACGCGCGGAGCTGACTCTCACGGCGTCGCCATGGGCCGGGCGCCGTCGAGGACGGTGTCCCGGCCCCTTCGCGTGACCTCAGCCCAAGTCGCGTCCGGCCAATCACAGCCCTGCCGCGCATAGCCCCTGGCCAAGTCGTCTCCGGCCGATGACGGCCCTGCCGCGCGTGGCCCGGGCTTTCTCGCCCCGCTCGCGACCCCGCCCCGCTTGGCCGGCGAATGGGCGCTCCTACCGCCTCGGAGGCCGGACACCGCGTCGCGCCTGATCCCCGGCCGCACACGCACAACCATCACTCGCGGACACAACGCCGGCCACTCACCGCGTCACCAAGCTCCCCGAGGGAGTATGGCTAGCGGCCCGTGCGGTAGGCGATGAACGTGATGATCCCGATCGCCCCGAGGGCGACCGCGACCCATAACACGTGCATCGGCACGCCGAGCAGGCCGTCCCACGTGTCCGCCTCGCTCGACGCCGCGACCGAGCGCGGCCGGGAGGAGGTCCGGGCGCTCGCCAGGGGTGAAGGGCTCGGGAGCGCGGCGGCGGGCAGCGTCACCCGGTAGACCGGGCTGTTCTTGCCCTCGCTTCCGGTGAGCAGGGCCTTGCCGTCCCGTGTGTACGTGATCGACTCGGCTTGGCGGAGCGGCGGCATCGTGACATGCGCGAGCAGCTTGCCCGGCGAGCGGTAGACGGACGCCGAGAAGTAGGTGCGGACGACGAAGCTCGACCCGTCGGGGGCGTACGCCGCGTCGGTGGCCATGATGGGCGCCGGTCCCACCCGGCGCAGGACGTTCACCCTGTCGGTGCGCAGTTTCGCGGGCGCCGCGTAGACGCCGCCGGAGAACTCCTTGCTGACGACGTACAGCCGGCCCGTACGGGGATGGACCATGATGCCCTCGGCGTTGCGGGGGCCGTCGGCGTACCGGAAGCGATAGCGGACGGCCCGCAGCGTCGCGTCCCTCATCGTCCGGGGCTCGACGACCTTGTAGACGGACACGTCCGGCCAGCCGCCTCCGTTGCCGTCCGCGAGGTTGTCCCCGATGTCGGCGATCCACAGCACGCCGCGGCCGGTCGCGCGGTCGACGGAGGCCGCGATGGCCTCCCAGTCCCTGGTCTCGGCGTTCACGATCGTGAAGGTCGCCCGCGTACGGCCGTCCGCGCCGATCGCGTAGATCTCCGGTCCGCTCCCGCTGTCGTTGTGGGTGTAGACGACGCCCTTGTGCGTGGGCGAGACGGCCAGGCCGCTCGACTCCCCGACGCGCCCGTCGGTGATCTGGAACAGCAGCCGCTCCCCGTCGTCGGCCCGCGCCGCCGCTTGCGGAAGCACCGCGCCCGCGACCGCGAGAAGCGCCAGGACGGCCCGCGAAATCCGTCTCGTCCGCGTCCGCCCCGTTGTGCTCCCCATGCGGCCATCATTCCCGATCTCCACCCCGTGTGCGGCGGACGACATGCCCCCGCTCATCCCGGAATCGGTCACCGGCGGGTATGCGCGGCCCGCCGGAAACCGCCCCCACGGCGGGGATCAGGCGGCGGCGCCGCCGTCGAGCACCACGTCGAGCCCCACCGCGAAGCCGGCGTCGTCCGAGGCGAGCCAGAGGACGGTGCCGGTGATCTCGTCGAGGCTGCCGACCCGGCCGATCGGCAACTGGTCCCGCAGCCGGGCGGCCCGGTCCTCCTCGGTCTCGCCGGGGCGGATGGACATCGTCGTGTCCAGCGGCCCCGGGCTGACCGCGTTGATCCTGACGCCGGCCCGGATGTTCTCCAGTGCGGCGGTGCGAGTCAGCGCGCTGACGGCCGCCTTCGACGCGGCGTAGGCGCCCAGCCGGGGGACCCGTACGTGCGCGCCGATGTTCGAGGCGATGTTGACGATCACGCCGGAGCCCTGCGCGCGCATCGCGGCGATCTCGTGCTTCATCGCGAGGAAGACGCCGGTCGCGTTGACCTGGAGGACGCGCGCCCAGTCCTCCTCCGGCATGTCCGCGACGGCGCCGGCGGCGAAGATCCCCGCGTTGTTCACCGCGATGTCCAGGCGGCCGTACCGGGTGACGATCTCCCCGACGAGCCCGGCCACGGCGGCCGAGTCGGTCACGTCGGCCGTGATCGCGGCGGCCCGGCCGCCCTCGCCCTCGATCAGCGCGGCGGTCTGCTCCAGCGGCTCACGCCGCCGCCCGGCCGCCACCACGGTGGCGCCCTCCCGGGCGAATCCCCGGGAGATCGCCCGGCCGACGCCGGAGCCCGCCCCGGTGACCAGCACGACCTTGTCGGCGAACTTCATCTTCCGCTCCTTGTCCGAAGGCTGTGTGTCCGTGTGACGGCGGTTGGCGCGAACGCGACGGCGACCGTCGCCGCCGCGAGCAGGAAGACCGGGACCATGGCGGTGAGGGCGAATCCGTAGCCCTCGGTCATGGCCCGGACGCCGCCCGCCGCCACGTGGTCGGCGCGGGCGGTGGCGAGCGCCACGAGCACGGCGAGGCCCACCGTCGGCCCCACCTCCATGGCGGTGTTGACCAGTCCCCCGGCCGCCCCGGCGTCCTCGCCGGGCACACCGTCCAGGGCCGCCACGGTGGCGCCGGAGAAGGCGAGTCCCGAGGCGACCGGGAAGACCAGCAGCCCGGCGAGCACGCTTCCCCCGGTCGCGACGTCGCCGAGCAGCGCCATCGACACCGCCGCGAGCACCAGCCCGGCGACCAGCACGCGCCGCACGCCGAAGCGGCGCAGCAGCCGGCCGCTCACCGGGCCCATGACGACGACCAGGAGAAAGGGCAGGAAGGCCAGGCTCGTGGAGATCGGCGACAGCCCGCGCCCCTGCTGCAGGTAGAGACTGAGCAGGAACGTGACCGCCGCGCTGGCCGCCGCCGTGACGAAGACGACGAGCAGTGCGGCGCCCCTGCGGCGGTGCGCCACGAGCCCGAGCGGCAGCAGCGGCCGCGTCGTCCGCGCCTGGAGGACGACGAAACCGGCCGTCAGCAGCAGACCGGTCACGGCCACGGCCGTCGCGCCCTCCAGCAGGCCGTACGCGATCGCGACCAGCCCCGCCGTGGCGAGCAGCGCGCCGGGCACGTCGAGGCGGGCCGTCGTGCGGGGCACGGGCGGCAGCAGGACGACCCCGGCGGCCACCACCGCGACGCCGGCGACGGCGGGCAGGAGGAACGACCAGCGCCACGAGGCCACGGCGGCGACGAGGCCCGACAGCAGGCTGCCGGCGACGGCCCCGGTGACCGACAGGGTGCCCCACACGGCCAGGGCGCGCTCGCGCTCCCCGGCGTCCGGGCGCAGCCGCGTCACCAGTGCGAGGGCCGCGGGGGCGGCCATCGCGGCGCCTGCTCCCTGCGCGAAGCGCGCGGCGAGCAGGACGGCGTGGTCGCCGGCCAGCCCGCCCGCCGCCGAGGCCAGCGCGAGCAGGGCCGTCCCGCCGAGGAACACCTCCCGCGCGCCCCACCGGCCGGCCAGCCCGCCCCCGAGGAGCAGCAGCCCGCCGAAGCTCAGCCCGTACGCCGAGGTGAGCAGGGCCAGCTCTCCCTGATCGAGGCCGAACTGCCGCTGGATGGCCGGCAGCGGCACGGTGAGCAGGGCGATCGCCGCGACGAGCGTGACCTGCGCCCCGCCGAGCACGGCGAACGCCGCCGCATTTCTAGATCGATCGGTCAAGAATGAGGGCATAAAAAGCGCACTCCTCTTTCCGCGGAGAGGTCAGCGGAGCACCGCGAGAGCCTGGGCGGCGGCGTCGCGGAGACGGGCCGGGTCGCCGTGGCCCTTCGCCATCACCCGCAGGCCCTGGAGGAAGACGAGCACGAACCGCGCCAGCGCCCGGGGGTCGGCCTCCGCGGAGATCTCCCCCTGGGCGCGGGCCCGGATGAGCGCCGAGGTCAGCGCGGTCTCCAGGCCCGTCCAGCTCGTCTCGACAACCCGGGCGACCGGCTCGTCGTCGGGCAGGAGCTCGGCCGCCGCGTTCACGATCATGCAGCCCCGCCGTTCGCGGTCGCGGATGGAGTCCTCGGCGTAGCGCTCCACCAGGGTCCGTACGGCCGCCAGGGCCGGGCCGGGCTGCGACAGCAGCTCCAGGGGGTCGGGATCGCGTGTCTGGACGTAGCGCTCCAGCGCCTTCACATACAGGTCGTGCTTGCCGCCGAAGGTGGCGTACAGGCTGGCGCGGGCGATCCCGAGGTGCTCGACCAGGTCGGCCATCGACGTGGCCTCGTATCCGCGCCGCCAGAACAGGTCGAGCGCCCGCTCCAGCACGACGTCGGGGTCGAACTCCTTGCTCCTCGCCATAACCCGACACTAGGCCATTCGAGAATGATTGGTCAATTAAACGCTGACGGGCTCGTCCCAGTGGATGCGGTGGTCGTGCATCCAGGCCATCGCGTTCCGCTTCTCCACCTGCCGCATGATCACCGGAAGGACCAGGTCGCGGACGAAGGCCCCGAGGACACCGGGCGCCTTGCCGTCCCCGTTGCGCTTGCCCTGCGCCACGACCCGCTCGACCCGTTCGCGCCGCAGCCGCTCGAACGCGGCGAACGCGTCCGTGACGTCCGGCACGTCGCGCAGGCACTTGCCCAGCACCACCGCGTCCTCGATCGCCATCGACGCCCCCTGCCCGGAGGACGGCGAGGTCGCGTGGGCGGCGTCTCCGACGATGACCATGCGGTCGCGAAACCACGTGGGCACGCTCGGGAAGTCGTAGGTGTTCCAGGCGGGCATGATGCGGGGAGTCGCCGCGATGATCTCCCGCATCGGCCCCGCGTCGCCCTCGAACAGGTCCAAGAGCCTGGCCCGCCACTGCTCGGGCGTGATCGCGGCGAGCTCCTCCGCGCTCATCTCCCTGCGGCTCGGCGGGTTGGCGAACCACCACACCTGCCCCTCGGGGTGGATCATGTATCCGAAGAAGCACCGCCGGCCGAAGACGAAGTAACAAACCCCCGGCCTGCCCGGCACCCGCACGCCTTCGGCGTAGCCGCCGGTGTTCAGCAGCCCGACGTACCGGGCGCGCGGCGCGCCGGGGTCGATGAGGGTGCGGGTGCGCGAGCGCAGCCCGTCGGCGCCCACCAGGAGGTCGCCCTCGGCCTCGCTCCCGTCCGCGAAGACCGCGCGCACCCCGCGCGAGGTGGCGAAGGCGTCCACCAGCCGCTTGCCGTAGTGGATCGGCACGCCCCGCCGTACGGCCTCGTCGCGCAGCACCCGGTAGAGGTCGGAGCGCCGGAGCGTGCGGCTCGGCTGGCTCGTGGTGGCCAGCAGCCTGCCCCGCGCGTTGCGGATCTCCATGACCGGCGTGTCCATGCCGAGGTCGGCGACCACGTCGTGCAGGCCCAGCAGGCGCAGGGCCTCCAGCCCGTTCACCGCGAGTGTGAGGAAGGCGCCGACGCCCTCGGCGCCCCGGTCGTACGCCTCGAAGACCTCGCCGTCGATTCCGGCGCGCCGCAGCGCCATGGCGGTGACGGGCCCCGCGATCCCGCCGCCGATGATCAGAGCTTTCTTAGTCATGTCATTACTATACATATTATGACTATTCGCTGCTACGGCATCCCTAAGATGGGCGCCATGTCGACGCGGCGCTCTCCCCTGGCCACGGCCGTGCTCGCCCTGGTCTGCGAGTCGCCGATGCACGCGTACCGGATGCAGCAGCTGATCAAGGAGCGGCGCCAGGACGACGTGGTCAACGTCGCGCAGCGCAACAGCGTCTACCAGACGATCGAGCGCCTGCTCCGCGACGGGCTGCTGGCGGTCCGCGAGACCACCCGCGAGGAGAACCGGCCGGAGCGGACGGTCTACGAGGCCACCGAGGCGGGCCGGGAGACGCTCAAGCAGTGGATGCGGACCATGCTGTCCACCCCGGCGCGGGAGTTTCCCGAGTTTCCCGCCGCGCTCGCCTTCCTGCCCGTGCTGACGCCGGAGGAGGCGCTGGCGGCGCTGCGGGAGCGGATCGCGGCTCTGGAGGCGCGGTTGTCCGCGCTGGAGGCGGAGATCGCCGACGCCCTGTCCACCGTGCCCCGGCTCTTCCTCGTGGAGTCGGAGTATCAGCGGGCCCAGATCGTCACGGAGCTCGAATTCGTGCGCGGCCTCGCCGACGACCTGAGCGAGGGCCGCCTCACCTGGGACTTCCGCATCTGACGCGGCCCGCCCACCGCTCCATCGCCCGCCGCTTCATCGCCCACGGCGAACTCGCCGACGGAGAACGCGCCGAGGTCTCGCCTGGAGTCCACTCCAGGTTCCTACTGTGGGGGGCATGGAGTACGCACACCTTGGCCGCACGGGCCTCCTGGTCAGCAAGCTGTGCCTGGGGACCATGAACTTCGGCCCGCAGACCACCGAAGAGGACTCGTTCGCGATCATGGATCGCGCCCACGAGCTCGGGATCAACTTCTTCGACACCGCCAACGTGTACGGGTGGAAGAAGGGCGAGGGGATCACCGAGAAGATCATCGGGCGATGGTTCGCGCAGGGCGGGGGCAGGCGCGAGCGCACGGTCATCGCCACCAAGCTGTACGGCTCGATGGGCGACTGGCCGAACGAGGAGAAGCTGTCCGCGCTGAACATCAGGCGGGCGGCGGAGGCGTCGCTGCGCCGGATGCAGACCGACTACATCGACATCTACCAGGCCCACCACATCGACCGGGACACCCCGTTCGAGGAGTTCTGGGAGGCCATGGACATCCTCAAGCAGCAGGGCAAGATCCTCTACGTCGGCTCGTCGAACTTCGCGGGCTGGCACATCGCCAAGGCCCAGGAGTCGGCCCGCCGCCGCAACTCGCTCGGCCTGGTGAGCGAGCAGTCCCACTACAACCTGCTCGTCCGCGCGCCCGAGCTGGAGGTCATCCCGGCCTGTGAGGACTACGGCCTCGGGCTGATCCCGTGGAGCCCGCTGGCGGGCGGCTTGCTCGGCGGCGTCCTCCGCAAGATCGACAAGGGCCGGTCGGCGTCCGAGCAGATCGTCGCCCAGCTCGACAAGCACCGCGACAAGATCGAGCGCTACGAGGCGTTCTGCGACGAGCTCGGCGAGGACCCGGCCACCGTGGGGCTGGCGTGGCTCCTGCACCAGCGGGCGGTCACCGCGCCGATCATCGGCCCCCGCACGGTCGAGCAGCTCGACGGCACGACCCGGGCCTTGGAGATCAAGCTGGACGACAAGGCGCTCGCCCGGCTCGACGAGATCTTCCCCGGCTTCAAGACCGCCCCGGAGGAGTACGCCTGGTAGATCAGGCGGTGTTGATGAGTGCGCCGACGATCACGATGAGCACGAGCAGCGCGAGCACCGTGGGCAGCAGCCAGCGACGAGGACGATCCACGCCATGGAGCCTAGCCGGGGATGGCCAGTGGGTACGCCTCGACCTGCTCGTACCGCACGCTCGATCCGATGTGGCTGCGCACGAGGTGCAGCGACGACACCTCCCAGCGCCGCCCGTCGAAGGCGCTCAGGGCGCCGACCAGGGGGCGCAGGTCGTCGCCGTGCCGTGATTTGGTCCTCGAGCGGGCCAGGGTGAGATGGGGATGGAACCGCTTGCGGTCGGTCTCCGCCGCCCCGGCCCGCCGGGCGCCCGCGGCCACCGAGGCGGCGAGCCTCGTCAGCGCGGGCCCGGCGTCCAGGCCCACCCACAAGACGCGTCCCCGGGAGGCGGAGGGGAAGGCTCCGGCGCCGCCGAACGACACCGTCTGCGGAGCGTATCGGGAGGCGGCCCTGGCCAGCCGCACGCGCAGCTCCGGCAGGACCGCGTCGGGCACCTCACCGAGGAAGGCCACGGTCACGTGCCACAGCGTGGGGTCCACCCAGCGCAGCTGCGGCCACTCGGCGCGCACCGGGTCGACCGCCGTGGCGATCTCCGCCAGCGCCTCAGGCGGCGGCAGCAGTGCCACGAACAATCTGCTCACGAGCCGATTCTTTCCTGAGCGCCACGCGCGCGGCGACCATGCGGGTCACCAGCACCGCCAGGCCGACGCCGCACAGGCTCAGGATGCCGGCGGCCACCACCGAGACCCGGGGACCGGCCAGCTCGGCGAGCCAGCCCACCAGCGGCGACCCGATCGGAGCGCCTCCGGTGAAGACCAGCACGTAGATCCCCATGACCCGGCCGCGCATCTCGGGCGAGGCGCCGAGCTGCACCATCGTGTTCGCGGTCGTGTTGACCGTGATCATCGCCATGCCCGCGGGGACGAGCATCAGCAGGAACGTCGCGTACACGGGGGCGAGCCCGGCGGCGATCTGGAACAGCCCGAAGCACAGCGCCCCGGTGATCAGGAACCGGCGGCTCGGCTTGAGCCGGCGCGCGGCCAGCAGCGCCCCGCCGAACGCCCCGACGGCGAACGCGCTGGACGCCACGCCGAAGGAGGAGGCGCCCGCGCCGAACGCCTGCTTGGCCATCAGCGCGATGCTGGTCGAGAAGCTCTGCGCGAAGATCGCCATGAACGCCACGAGCAGCAGCGGCAGCAGCAGGTCGGGCCGGCCGCCGACGTAGCGCAGGCCCTCCCGCAACTGGCCCTTGCCCCGGGGCACGGGCTCGGGCGAGCGCAGCTCGGACGCCCGCATGAGGACGAGCCCGCTGATCACGGCGGCGAACGACACGGCGTTCAGCACGAAAATCGGGCCGGTGCCCATCCAGGAGATCAGCAGACCGGCCACCGCGGGGCCGACGACCCGGGCGAGGTTGAAGGTCGAGCTGTTCAGCGCGATGGCGTTCGGCAGGTCCCGCCTGCCCACCATCTCGACCACGAACGACTGCCGCGTGGGCACCTCGACGCACGACACCAGGCCGAGGGTGAACGCCATGACGTACACGTGCCAGACCCGGGCCGTCCCGGTGAGGACCAGCACGCCCATGGTGAGCGCCAGCAGCCCCATGAGCGTCTGGGCCACCATGAGGGTGCGGCGCTTCGGGTAGCGGTCCGCGATGACCCCGCCGAACATCCCGAACAGCATGGTCGGCAGGAACTGCAGCGCCACGGTGACGCCGAGCGCCGAGCCGCGTCCGTGCGCGAGGTCGAGGACCAGCCAGTCCTGGGCGGTGCGCTGCATCCAGGTGCCGACGTTGGAGACGACGCCCCCGGCGGCGAACAGGCGGTAGTTGTAGTTCCGCAGCGAGCGGAACATGCCGCCTACATCGTGGACAGCTTCTCCAGAATCGGCGCCGCCGCCCGCAGCGTCGCCCTCTCCTCCGGCGTCAGGTCCTTGAGCCGCTGCGCCAGCCAGGCTTCCTTGGTCCGGCGTTCCTCCTTGAGGAGAGCCGCCCCCTGCGGCGTCACCCTGACCGTCACCTGCCGGCGATCGGTCGGATGCGGTTCGCGCTCCAGCAGCCCCCTCGCCTCCAGCTTGGCGATCACACGGGTTATCGAGGGCGGTTGCACCTTCTCGTGCTCCGCGAGCTCGCCGGGGGTCATTGCGGTGTGGCGCTCGACGGCGACAAGCGTCGCGAGCTGTGTGGGTGTCAGTGAGTGGTGCGCGGCCTGCTTGCGCATCCGTCGCGTCAGCCGGGCGAGGGACACGCGCAGAGCGGACGCGAGAGCGGCGTCGCTGCGCAAGTTCTGGGAATTCGT
The DNA here is from genome assembly GCF_014647835.1 of Microbispora rosea subsp. aerata. Lineage (GTDB taxonomy): Bacteria > Actinomycetota > Actinomycetes > Streptosporangiales > Streptosporangiaceae > Microbispora > Microbispora aerata. The sequence goes on along the minus strand of NZ_BMPY01000023.1, from coordinate 45,566 downwards.
TAGCATGGCTCATTACCTTTGCTAACTATATGCTTCATGTTCGTATTCCTCCAAGCAGTTCCGACCGTGGCGGTGATCGCGACACACCGTACCGGCGCGACCCGGCGGTAAACGATCAAGGCCCGGCCCCGCGTGGGGACCGGGCCTCGTACGCGCGACGCGTCAGGCGAAGTCTTCCGGTGTGAACTCCTTGGGCTCGACCAGGACGAGCCAGTTGCCCTGGTTGTCGCGGATGACCGCCTCCACCCCGTACGGCCGATCCGCGGGCTCCTGCAGGATAGTCACGCCCTTGGCCGCGAGCTCCTGGCAGGTCTTGCGGCAGTCGTCCACGCGCAGCCCCAGGCCGCCCGCCTGCCCCTTGTCGAGCTGCCTGCGGTAGAAGTCGGCGCCCTCCTCGTCGAGCGGCGGCCCCGGCTTCATCAGCGTGATCTCGAGCTCCGGGTGGTCCGGGTGGTTGATCGTGACCCACCGGAACCCGTCCAACTGGACGTCGGTGTTGGGGACGAAGCCGAGGACGTCCACGTAGAAGTCGCGGGCCTCGTCCTGGTCGCGACAGTAGAGCGTGATCAGCGAGACGTTCCGAATCATGTGGAGAAGCTACTTCGGCCGCTCTGACCTGGGCTTCTCCGAAATTGCACAACCCTCGTCCCGCTTGGGCGCGCCCTCGAGGCGGAGCACGCCGTTCATGAACAGGTAGCAGCCGGGGACGCGGGGGCCGCCGCGCGCCGCCCACCGGTCGCGGTATTCGCTCGGGCTCTCCCCCACCATCCGCCGGAACTTGGCCGAGAACGAGCCCAGGCTGCTGAACCCGACGGCCATGCAGACCTCGGTCACGGTCAGGTTCGCGAACCGCAGCAGGTCTTGGGCGCGCTCCAGCCTCCGCTTGGTGAGGTAGCGCATCGGCGTCTCGCCGTACGCCGCCTCGAAGCAGCGGACGAAGTAGAACTTGGAGACGCCGGCGACGGCCGCGAGCCGGTCGAGATCGAGCTCGCTCTGATAGTCGCGGTCGATGCGGTCCCTGGCCAGGCGCAGTCGCGGCAGCAACTCCACCGGCACCGCTCGTCGCCCCTTGGTGGCCACGTCACGACCCTAACCCGCCCCACCGACAGAACCCGGCGGCCGCACCCCGGCGGCCGCGGCCGAAACGCCGTAGGGGGCGGCGAAAACGCGGGCCGCCGGGGCGGCAAGCCCGGCGGCCCGAGGCGGTGCGCAGGCGGCGGCTCAGGACAGCCCCAGCAGGCTCTTGATGGGCTCCAGCGCGAAGTAGACGACGAACAGCGCGCCCACCAGCCACATCAGGGGGTGGAGCTCGCGGGCCTTGCCGCGCAGCGCCTTGATGACGATGTAGCTCACGAAGCCCGCGCCGATGCCGGCGGTGATCGAGTATGTGAACGGCATGAGCACGATGGTCAGGAACGCGGGGATCGCGGTCTCGAAGTCACTGAAGTCGATCTCCTTGACCTGGGTCATCATCAGGAAGCCGACGACCACGAGGGCCGGGGTGGCCGCCTCGAACGGCACGATCTCCGTCAGCGGGGCGAAGAACATCGCCAGCAGGAACAGCACGCCGGTGACGACGCTCGCCAGGCCGGTGCGCGCGCCCTCACCGACGCCCGCCGCCGACTCGACGTAGGTGGTGTTGGACGAAACGCTGGCCGCGCCGCCGGCCGCCGCCGCGAGCGAGTCGACCAGCAGGATCTCCTTGGTGCGCTCGACGGTGCCGTCCTCCTTGAGGAGGTTCGCCTGCCGGCCCACGCCCACGATCGTGCCCATCGTGTCGAAGAAGTCGGCGAGCATGAGCGTGAAGACGAACATCACGGCCGCCAGGCCGCCGATCTTGGCGAAGCTGCCGAACAGGCTGAACTGGCCGAGCAGCGACAGGTCGGGCAGCTCGATGAAGTTCTTCGGCCACGCGGGCACGTTGAGCGACCAGCCGTTGGGGTTGCTTCCGTCGGGGGTCTGCGGCCCGATCTTGCCGATCGCCTCGACGATCATGGCGAGCACGGTGGTGCCGACGATCCCGAGCAGGATGGCGCCCTTGACCCTGCGGGCGACGAGGAAGGCCGTCACGAGCAGGCCGATGACGAAGACGAGCGTCGGCCAGCCGGTCAGCGAGCCGTTGCCCAGCGCGCCGAGCTTCACCGGGACCGTGGTGTTGCTCGCGTCCGGCATGCGCCGGACGAAGCCGGCGTCGACGAACCCGATCAGCGCGATGAACAGGCCGATGCCGACGCTGATCGCGGTCTTGAGCTGGGCCGGGATCGCGCGGAACACCGCCACCCGGAAGCCGGTCACCACGAGGATCGCGATGACGATGCCCTCCAGCACCACCAGGCCCATCGCGTCCTCCCAGGACATCTGGGTGGCGATGCCGAAGGCGAGGAAGGCGTTCAAGCCGAGGCCGGTGGCCAGGGCGAACGGCACCCGGCCGAAGACGCCCATGACGATCGTGAGGATGCCCGCGGCGAACGCGGTGGCCGCGGCGACCAGCGGCAGATTGGGGTTCTGGCCGTCGCCGAGGAACTGGCCCGTCTTGTCCGCGACCGTGCCGATGATCAGCGGGTTGAGGACCACGATGTAGGCCATCGTGAAGAAGGTCGCGAAGCCGCCACGGATCTCCTGGCCGATGGTGGATCCGCGGGCGGAGATGGAGAAGTATCGATCGAGGAAATTGGGGGTGTTCATGGGGTTCGCACTCACGCGCGCAGAGTCGCAGGCCCTTACCATCCACGGGAAGAGCCGGGGGAGCAGCGTTGTCCTTTCGTGACCGGTTTGTCATGAAGATACCGGCTCCCCGCCGCGACCTTCTAAGCTGGCTGGCGTGAGCGAGCGCCGGCCGGACCTCATGCCTCTCCAGACGAGGGACACTCCCACGATCCTCGTCGGGACGGCCCTGTGGGTGGTCGCGCTGGCCGTGGTGCTGCTGGTGGTCAGGCCCGCCGACTCGCGGCCGGTCTGGATCTGCGTCGCCGGGATCGGCCTCGGCCTGTTCGGGCTCCTGTACGTCCGCCGCCGCGACTCCCGGCTGCGCGAATCCGCCCCCGCCGCCGAGGTCACCGAATCCGAGCCCCGCCGCCCCTGACCGCGGCCTCCTCTCAGCGCGCCCCGGCGAGAAGCCCCGACGGGCGGCGGGTCACAGCGAGGCCGTGGGGTCGAGGTCGGCCTCGGCGAGCAGCAGGGGCACCCGGGCCGGGTCGCGCAGCAGCGCCGCCACGGCGAGCCGGTCGCCCCACTGGCCGGCCGCCCAGGCGAGGCCCCTGGCCAGGCCGTCGACGCCGGTGGCGTGCACCACGCCCTCGTAGAACCGCCACGGCACCGGCCGGCCGTCCACGAGCAGCTCGTCGTGCTCGACGTACGTCGCGGGGGCGCCGGGCAGCAGCGAGCGCACCTCGGGCGGCACGGGCCGCTCCGTGCCCGACGACGTGACCTCCCCGCCGACCACCTCCCCGGCGAGCGGCAGGTCGAGCACCTCCGACAGCGCCTCGGCGAGGTCGAACGGCGCGAGCACGAGCGGCCGGTCCTCGACCAGGGGGAGCAGGTCGGGCGCCTCCACCACGACCGGGCCGTCCTCGACGTCCGCGACCGTCACCGTGCCCTTCAGCACGGCGCGCACGGCGTCGGGCGGGCTCACCCTGGCGGGGTCGACGGCGGCCAGCGCGATCCACAGAGACCGCAACTGGGCCCGGTCGACTTCCAAAGACGAGTCGGCCAGCAGGTCGAGCAGCTCCTCCGGGCCGCCGTGCGAGTCGAGCAGCTCGGCGAGGGTGGACCGCACGCCGATCATCTTCAGCGCGTCCGCGTCGATGCCCGCCGGCGCCTCGCCGTACAGGCCGAACAGCAGCGGGTCGCCGGCCGGGAGCCGCAGCTGCGTCGGCTTGCGCCCGTCGAGCACCGGGTGCCGCGACAGCCACCAGGCGGTGTACGACGGCACCTCGACGGTCTTGCCCGCCGCGAGCACCCGCATGGGCCGCAGGGCGGCGCGCAGCGGGGGCCGCGTCAGCAGCGCGAGCGCGTTCGGCCAGTCCGCGACATATTCCAGGTCGCGCACGGCGGTGAATTCCAAGGCCACCGGCGGCACGTCGAGCTCGGTGTCCAGCAGGCCGGGCAGCAGGTCGAGGACGGCTTCCAGCCACTCGTCCTCGCGGTCGAGGTCGTGGTCGCACTCGGCGGGGTCGAGCAGCACGTCGGTGTCGTCGACCACGGCGAAGCCGTCGAGCACCCCGGCCGCCGCCAGCACGTGCGGGCCGAACTTCTCCACCAGGTCGGGGGCGGCGACGCCGAACGGCACCTCGGGGTCGATCAGGCCCGCCAGCGAGCCCTCGGCGAGCAGCAGCTCACCCGCGGCGTACAGCTCGCCGTCGGCGCCGCGCAGCGCCAGGTCGGCCAGCCACGGGGCCTCCCCCGCGGTCAGGCCCGCCGCGTCGACCAGGGCCAGCACGGCCTGGGCCACCGGCTCGGGGTCGGCGCTGTGCAGCGACTCGGACACCGCCGCGTGGGTGAGCGGGTCCTCCAGCACCGTACGCGGGGTCGCCTCGGCCGCGCCCAGCCGCAGCAGCAGCGGGTGGGCGGCGTCGGGGTGGACGATCCGCAGCCCGAGCGGCGCCAGCAGCGCGGGGTCCAGGGAGCTTTCCGTGGAGAGCACGAGCGTGCCGCGTGGCCCGCGCACGAGGCGGCCGTCGGCCAGCGGCACGGCGACGGCGCCGATCGCCTCCAGGTCGTCGGCGGGCAGCACCTCGTACAGCGACCGCCACCAGGCCGGGTCTTTGTCCTCCACGGCCTCGCCGGACAGCATGTCCACCACATCGGCCAGGTCCACCCGGCGCACGCCGAGCGTGGCCAGGGCGGGATGCCGGGAGGCCCAGCCCGCGGGCAGCAGCCCGGGGACGATGCCGGCGATCTTCGCCAGGAACTCGGCCGATCCCTCGACCGCCCGCGCCTGGTTTCCGGGCACGACGCCCTCGGCGATCGTCGGCAGCAGCGGGGTGTCCGGCAGCGCCTTGACGATCTCCCGCCTGATCGCCGCGTCGAGCGCGCCCTTGCCCATCAGGCCGGGCACGAGGTCGAGCAGGTCGGGGGTCGCCGGAAGCTCGGTCAGCAGCCGTACGTACGCCTGCGCGGCCCGGGCGACCAGGAAGTCGGTGAGCGGCCCGGGCGCGACGTGCCGCCGGTCGGTGGTCATCGGGAACGACGCGATCAGCAGGGCGGGCAGGTCGAGCGGCTCGTCGCTCGGCGTCGGCGCGTGCACCACCCGGGGGACGTCGTCGCGGCGGCCGGCGGGGACGGCCCAGCGGACCTCCCAGTAGGGCCGGGCCCGCTCCTCCGTCGGCCGGTCGGCGAACAGCTCCGCCACCTGCTCCGGGGTGAACGTCCCCGACTCGGCGACCACATGCCAGCCCTCGGCCGAGATCGTGCGGGTCTGCCCGTCCACCTCGATCTCGATGACCTCGAGCGCGGGCATCGACAGCGGCAGCGCGGGGCCCGCCTCCTCGAGCATCGTCCGTACGGCCTGCTCGGCGGCCTGGTCGCGCAGCGGGAGCCTGACCAGCGTGTCGAAGCCCTCGGGGACCTCGATCGAGTCGTCGGAGAACGGCAGCCGCAGCAGCGGGACGTGCCCGTCGCGGGCGGCCAGCTCGGCGGCGAGCTCCGGGCGGGCGGCGACCAGCGCGGCCGTCTCCTCGCGCGACCACCGCACCCCTCCGGTGGCGCGGGAGGCGATCGCGGGCGCGTCGGTGACCGAGACCACCGCGGCGAAGCCGACGCCGAACCGGCCGGCCGCGCCCACCTCGTCCTTCTTGCCGGAGACCCGGAGGGTGCACAGGCTCTCCACGCCGGTCTCGTCCAGCGGCGCGCCGACGTTGGCGGCCAGCAGCACCCCGTCGGCGAGCGTCAGCCGCAGACGGCCCGGCACGCCGGCCCGCAACGCGGCGTCGGCGGCGTTCTGGGCGAGCTCCACGACCAGCCGGTCGCGGTAGCCGCCGAGGGCGAAATCCTCCTCGGCGTTGGCGTCCTCACGGAAGCGGGCAGGCGAGGCCGTCCAGGCCGCGAGAACGGTGTCACGCAGGCGCGCGGTGTCGAACATGATCAGGAGTCGCCCTGGGGGTCGGAGCCGGCCTCGTCCTCGGAGCCCGACTCGATGATGTCGTATCCCATGTCGTCCAGGATCGGCGGCGCGGAGTCCGTGACCATCGAGGGCACCGTGGTCGCCTCGGAGTGCGCCCCGCAGCCGTGGTCGGCGCACACCACGCGGCCGTCGTCCGGCGCGTACTCGTTGGCGCAGACCCCGAAGCCGAGGCCCAGCGTCCCGGCGAGCGGCCAGTAGAAGCCGCAGGTGGAGCATTGCGCGGGGGCGGCGTGCGCGATCGGGGTGTTCGGACCGGCCTCACCGGCCCGCCAGCGACGCGCGGCCAGGTCGCGGCCGAGCGGCGACAGGACGCGGGCGCGTCCCAGCCCCAGCTCGAAGATCATCTGCTTGTCGATGTCCTCGCCGGAGGCGAACCCGGGCACGAGCCGGTCGTCGTCGGCCTCGGCCGGCAGCAGGTCGCCCACGCCGAGATCGCCCGGGCGCAGCCGCTCGTTCCACGGCACCCAGCGCGGAGCGAGCAGCGCGCCCGTACCGGGCAGCAGCACGGTCTCGCTCACGGTCACCACACGCGCGCGGGAGGCCCGGGTGACGGTGACCGCCCAGCGCCAGCCGCGGTAGGCGCGGTCGAGGCATTCGAAGTAATGGGTGACGACCCGGTCGCCCTCGTTGTCGAAGCCCAGGTGCTCTCCCACGTCCCCGGGGCGCGCGATCTCCTCCGCGGCCCGGCGGGCGAGGTCGACCGCCGCCGCACATGCCCGGTCGACTGGAGTGCTACGGATTCGGGTACGACTCACACTCCATTTTCACCCACGCCGCGAGCGGACCGCACCGGCTCGATGGGCAAATCATGGAAGGACCCTCGATGCCCATGGTGAAGATTTGGGGGAATGTCACGCGTGTTGTGAGGGCGCCGGCGCGGGCGGCGCGCCGTCTCACGCACGCTCACGGAGCGGGCCGCACCGGCCTCGGCCGCCTCATCGAGCTGACCGCCGCCCACTCGGCCGGGGACGCGCTGGTCACCGTGGCGCTCGCGGGCGCGCTGCTGTTCGGGCTGCCCGTCGGCCAGGCCCGGGGCCAGGTCGCGGCGTACCTGCTGATCACCATGCTGCCGTTCGCGGTGGTGGCGCCCTTCGTCGGGCCGGTGCTCGACCGGCTCCGCTCGGGCCGCCGCTACATCATGGCTGGCACCCTGATCGCGCGGGGTCTGCTGTGCTGGGGGATGGCCGGGGCGGTCCACGCCTCCGACACGGTCACGCTGTTTCCGTCGGCGCTCGCCGTGCTGGTCTTGTCGAAGGCCTACAACGTGTCCCGCGCGGCGATCATGCCGAGCGTGCTGCCCGCCGACATTCCCCTGGTCACCGCCAACGCCAGGGTCGCGTTGTTCGCGCTGGTCTCGGCGGGCGCGGGCGCCGGTCTGGCCACCGGCCTGTCCGCGGTCGCCGGGGCGGACTGGGTGCTGCGCGCCGCCGTGCCCCTCTTCCTGCTGTCCGGGGTGTTCGCCGTACGGCTGCCGCGGCACGTGGACGCGCCCGACCTGGAGGAGGACGAGCCGCCGCCTCGCTGGCGCACCGTGCTCAACCTCGGCCCGGTGGTGGGCGAGGCCATGGGCGCCAACGCCGCCATCCGGGTCCAGTCGGGTTTCCTCGTGTTCTTCCTGCTGTTCCTCATCCAGGACGGCCACCTGCGCGGCGTGGACCCGAAGGTCGCGCTGGCGCTGCTGGCCGCCGCCGCGGGCGCGGGCGGCCTGGCCGGGGCCGCCGCCGGCTCCTGGTCCCGCTCCCGGTCCCCTCACCTGACCGTCATGGCCACGCTCGCGCTGGCCACGCTCGCCACCGTCGCCGCTGCGTTCTTCTTCGACGTGTGGACCGCCGCCGTCGTGGCCCTCGTGGGCGCGTTCGCCCAGGGTCTCGGCAAGCTCGCGTTCGACGCCATCGTGCAGCGCGAGATCGGCGAGGAGGTGCGCTCCTCGGCGTTCGGCGTCGCCGAGACGCTGCTTCAGATCGCCTGGGTCCTCGGCGGCCTGCTCGGCCTGGTGATGTCGCTGTTCGTGGCCGGTCCCGCCGGGCTCGGCGTGATGTCCGCCGCCCTCGCGCTGTCTTTCGGCCGCCTCATCGTGCTCCGCCGCCGCAGGCTCGCCGCCCGCGCCGCGACGGTCTCCTGAGACCAGCCGGGTCTCCGAAACCACCCCGGCCGGGTCCTCGGACCAGGCCACGGCGCCGCAGGGATCGGGCCCCGCGCGGCACGCTCGTGCTCTTCGCGGAAAGCTCCCTGGACCCCGCGCTGCCGGCGCCGCTCGGGCCGCGGGTCGTCCACCCCGACGCCGCCCACCCGCCGCTGCTGCGGCTGGGCGCGGCCGAGGCGACCCCGCGTACGGTGCCGGAGGACCCGCTCACCCACGCGGGGAGCCGCACGCGGCGACAACCCAGCCTCCTCGCGGAGGGCACGCCGAAGCGACCGGCCGCCCCGGATGCGGGCGGCCAGACGTACGCGATCAGACGGACGACGGGGTCAGACGTCGAGGTCGTCGGCGACGGCCCGGAGCACGGTCGCGATCTTCTTGGCGTGCGACGCGTCCGGGTGCTTGCCCCGCTGGTAGGAGTTGGAGATGTCGTCGAGCAGCTTGATCAGATCCTCGACGATCACGACCATCTCGTCGGGCTTCTTCCGCTTCGCCTTGCCCCTGCCGGCCTTGGCCAGTGACGGGGGCTGGTCGATCACCCGCACCGAGAGCGCCTGCTGACCACGGCGGCTCTCGGCGACACCGAACTCGACCTTCTGCCCGGGCTTGAGCGCCTCGACCCCCTTGGGGAGAGCGGAGGAATGCACGAAGACCTCACCGCCGTCGTCGCGGGTGAGGAAGCCGAAGCCCTTGTCGGCGTCGTACCACTTGACCTTGCCACTCGGCACAGGGGTGACCTCGTTCAGACTGTCGTGAAGGTGACTATGGGTAGGTTATGCCCAGAGACAGGCCCCGTGGACCCACTCGAAGGCCATTGAAGCGACCCATGACAACATTGTCGTGGATCTTCGCGGTGAGTGCGCGAAACCCCTGCCGCACCGGCGCTCCGGCCGCGTGAACGCCCCGCCCTACGATGGAGACGATGACGGGCACGGACTTCAGCGAGTGGCTGCGCGGCCGTTCCGACGAGCGACTGCGGGCGCTCGTGGCGGCGCGGCCCGAGCTCGTGACGCCCGTCCCCGCCCACATCGACGGCCTGGCCGCCCGCGCCTGCAGCCCCTCGGCCGTCGGCCGGGCGCTCGACCGGCTCGACCGGTTCTCGCTGGCCGTGCTGGAGACGCTGGTGCTGCGGCCCGGCCCCACCGGCCGTGACACGCTGCTGTCCCTGCTCGGCCGGGCCCTGCGGGGCGGGCCGGACGACGAGACCCTCGGGCCCGCCCTCGACGCCGCGCTCGACCTGCTGACCACCCGCGCCCTGATCTACGGGCCGCAGGACGCGCTGCTGCCCGCGCCGGGGGTGGCCGAGGCGCTCGAACCGCCGGCCGCCCTGGGACCTCCGGCCACCGAGGTGTTCCGCCACCACCCGCCCGAGCGGCTCGACGTGCTCCTGCGGGACATCGACCCGGCGTACGAGGGCGGGGGCGGGCAGGCGGACGGCGGACGGCCGGCCAGGGAGCGTCTCGCGGCGCTGCTGGCCGACCCGGCGACGGTCGAACGCCTCGTCGGCGAGGTCCCCCCGCAGGCGAGGGCCGCCCTGGACGAGCTGGTCTGGGGCCCGGCGAGCGGACGGCTGCCGAACGCCCGCCGCGAGGTGGACACGGCGAGCGCGCAGTCGCCGGTCGAGCACCTGCTGGCCCGCGGGCTGCTGGGCGCGACCGGGGAGGAGACCGTCATGCTCCCCCGGGAGGTCGCCCTCGTGCTGCGCGACGGCCGCGTGCACCGCGACCTGTCCCCCGTCTCGCCCGCCCTGGAGGGGCCCGTACGCGACCAGGAGCTGGCCGACCGCACGGCCGCCGGGCAGGCGTTCACGTTCGTGCGCATGGTCGAGGAGCTGTGCGAGGTGTGGGGCGTGGACCCGCCGGGTGTGCTGCGCGCGGGCGGCCTCGCCGTACGGGACCTGAAGTGGACGGCCCAGCTCCTCGACCTGCCGGAGTGGGCGGCGGGCCTGGTCGTCGAGGTCGCGCACGCGGCCGGGCTGGTGGCGGCGGGCGAGGGGGAATGGCTGCCCACGGGCGGCTACGACGGCTGGCGGATCAAGGCCACCGAGGACCGGTGGGCCGTGCTCGCCGACGCGTGGGCCGCGATGGACCGCGCCCCCGGCCTCATCGGCGAGCGGGACGACCGGGACCGCCCGCTGAACGCCCTCCAGCCCGAGCTGCGCAGGCCGGGGGCCGCCCAGACGCGGGCGCGCACGCTGGCCGTGCTGGAGTCGGCCCCGCCCGGCCTCGCGCCGACGCCCGAGTCCGTGCTGGCCCGGCTCGACTGGGAGCAGCCCCGCCGCCGCCCAGCGCTGCGCGACCGGCTCGTGCGTTTCGCCCTGCGCGAGGCCGAGCACATCGGCGTGACCGGGCTCGGCGTGCCGTCCTCGCACGGCCGGGCCGTGGCCCGCGGCGACGGCACGGCCGCCGGCCTGCTCGGCCCGCTGCTGCCCGAGCCGGTCGACCACGTGCTGCTGCAGGCCGACCTCACGGCCGTGGCGCCGGGTCCCCTGACCACCGGCCTCGGCCGGCGGCTGGCGCTGATGGCGGACGTGGAGTCCAAGGGCGCGGCCACGGTCTACCGCTTCTCCGAGCAGTCGATCCGCCGGGCGCTCGACGCCGGTTACTCCGCCGACGACCTGCTCGCCGTGCTCGAACGGCACTCGGCGACCCCGGTGCCGCAGCCGCTCAACTATCTGGTCACCGACGTCGCCCGCCGCCACGGCCGGATCAGGGTCGGCACGGCCTCGGCGTACATCCGCTGCGACGACCCGGCCCTGCTCGACGAGGTGCTCGCCGACAAACGGGCCCACCTGCTGCGGCTGCGGCGGCTCGCCCCGACCGTGCTGGCGTCCAAGACGTCCCGGGCCGCGCTGGTCGACTCGCTGCGGGCGATGGGATACGCGCCGGTGGCCGAGTCGCTGGAGGGCGACATGGTCGTCGCGCGGGCCGACGCCCGGCGGACCGAGGGGCAGCTCGCCGCCCGGGTGACCGCGAACACCGCGCCCGACCCCGAGATGGTCGCCGCGGCCGTACGCGCGATGCGGGCGGGAGACGCGCGGCGGCAGCCCGTCGCGGCGCCGGAGGGTGATGTGCCCCTCTCCCCCTCCGCCGTCACGATCGGCGCGCTGCGGGAGGCCATCCGGCAGGGAACGCGGGTGTGGATCGGCTACCGGGACTCTCAAGGCCACGCCACCAGCCGCATCCTCGAACCCGCCCGGATCGAGGGCGGCTACCTCACGGCGTACGACGAGACCCGGGCGACGGTCCACCGCTTCGTGCTGAGCCGCATCACCGGCATCGCCGAGATCGACCAATGACCGATTCGTGGTAAATGTGAGGGCCTTCCGTAGTAAAGGATTTCAGGGTGACCACTCCAGAGCAGCCGGGGCAGGGACCCCAGGATTGGCAGACGCCGTCCAACCCCTATGGACCGCCGTCCGGTTCCGGCCCCTACGGGCAGCAGCAGTACGGTCCGTACGGCCCGCCGCCGGGCGGCGACCCGAACCAGCAGTACGGGCAGTATGGGCAGTACGGCCAGTACGCGCCGCAGGGACCGGCCCCGTACCAGCAGCAGCAGTACGGCTACTACCCGCCGGGCGGCTATCCGCCCAGGCAGGAGGGCCCGCGCACGCACGCGATCGTCGCCCTCGTCGTCAGCATCGTGCTGGCGCTGAGCTGCTATGTGACCCCCGGCGGCATCGCGGGCGCGATCATGTCGGGCATCGCGCTCAGCAAGGTCGACACGAACCCCGACCAGGCGCGCAATCTGCTGAAGTGGACGTGGATTTCCATCGGCATCAACGTCGCGCTGCTCGTGGTCGGAGTCGGCGCGGTCGTCTGGGCCGGGGTCAACGGCTACCTCGACTGATTGCGGTTATCGGGACTGATTCGGCCCGGCCTCGTGTTTGATAGGCGGTAGCCGTACAAGGGGGGCAGGCATTGAGTGACGGGCCGCTGATCGTGCAGTCGGACAAGACGCTGCTGCTGGAGGTCGACCACCCGCGCGCGGACGAGTGCCGCAAGGCCATCGCCCCCTTCGCGGAGCTCGAGCGGGCACCCGAGCACGTGCACACCTATCGGGTCACCCCGCTCGCGCTGTGGAACGCCCGGGCCGCGGGGCACGACGCCGAGCAGGTGGTCGACGCGCTGATCGAGTTCAGCCGCTACCCCGTGCCGCACGCGCTCCTCGTGGACGTCGCCGAGACCATGGCGCGGTACGGCAGGCTGCGGCTGGAGAAGCACCCCATCCACGGCCTCGTCCTCACCACCACCGACCGCGCGGTGCTCGAGGAGGTGCTGCGCTCCAAGAAGATCCAGCCGCTGGTCGGGGAGCGCTACGGCGCGGACACGGTGGCCGTGCACCCCTCCGAGCGCGGCAACATCAAGCAGACCCTGCTCAAGCTGGGCTGGCCGGCCGAGGACCTGGCGGGGTACGTCGACGGCGAGCACCACCCCATCGACCTGCGTGAGGACGGCTGGACGCTGCGGCCGTACCAGAAGGAGGCGGCCGACGCCTTCTGGCACGGCGGCTCCGGCGTCGTGGTGCTGCCGTGCGGCGCGGGCAAGACGATCGTGGGCGCGGCGGCGATGGCGCACGCCCGCGCGACCACGCTGATCCTGGTCACCAACACGGTGTCGGCCCACCAGTGGAAGCAGGAGCTCATCCGGCGCACCTCGCTGACCGAGGACGAGATCGGCGAATACACCGGCACCAAGAAGGAGATCCGCCCGGTCACCATCGCCACCTACCAGGTCATGACGACCCGGCGGCAGGGCACGTACCGGCATTTGGAACTGTTCGACGCCCGCGACTGGGGATTGATCGTCTACGACGAGGTCCACCTGCTGCCCGCGCCGATCTTCCGGATGACCGCCGACCTGCAGGCCCGGCGCCGCCTCGGCCTCACCGCCACGCTCGTACGCGAGGACGGCCGGGAGGGCGACGTCTTCTCGCTCATCGGTCCCAAGCGGTACGACGCGCCCTGGAAGGAGATGGAGAGCCAGGGCTACATCGCCCCCGCCGAGTGCATCGAGGTGCGGGTGACGCTCGGCGACGACGAGCGGCTGGCCTACGCGATGGCGGACAGCGACGAGCGCTACCGGTTCTGCTCGACCACGCCCGCCAAGACGAGGGTGACCGAGGCGCTGGTGCGGCGGCACGCCGACGAGCAGGTGCTGGTCATCGGGCAGTACATCGACCAGCTCGACGAGCTGGGCGAGCACCTGAACGCGCCGGTCATCAAGGGCGACACCAAGGTGAAGGAGCGCGAGCGCCTGTTCCAGGCGTTCCGCGACAAGGAGATCCGGGTGCTCGTGGTCTCCAAGGTCGCCAACTTCTCCATCGACCTGCCCGAGGCCTCCGTCGCGATCCAGGTCTCCGGCACGTTCGGCTCACGGCAGGAGGAGGCCCAGCGGCTCGGCCGCGTGCTGCGCCCCAAGGCGGACGGCGGCGGGGCCAGGTTCTACTCGGTGGTCAGCCGGGACACCGTCGACCAGGAGTTCGCCGCGCACCGGCAGCGGTTCCTGGCCGAGCAGGGCTACGCCTACCACATCATCGACGCCGACGACGTGGGCGAGGCGGACCCGGCGAGGTAACCCCGCCGGGCGGCCAAATGCCGGCGCGGTCGGCCTCGGCCCGCGCGATTTGCCTGGCCGTTCAGCCTCCGCCGACAGGGTCGGCTCGGCCGCGCGGCCACCGCCGGGCGGCGTGGGCGGCCCTGGCTGCGCGATCGCCGCGCCGGAAGTGGCCTCCGATCCTCGCGAAGCCCGCCTTTGCTCCTCGTGATCCTCGGTGGACGGAATCAGATCCAGGAGATGCCCTTGGGCCTTGTCACCACATCACCCCCTCGTGCTTTGCCCTCACTTGGTGCAGTCGTGATGCCGGCAATACCCAACAGATAAGGCGAATCACGCAATATACCCATTCTTCGTCTTACTCCTGGCGTCTCGCTGCCCTGGCACCTCACTGCACGGGTCGATCGAAGCACACATGACCCAGCATTTCTGGACAAATCACCCAACTGTCGCACGCCGTTGCCCCGCTGCGTGAATTCGTGTGATCCGCCGGGAAAGCCACCCGGACCCGTTCACCGGGTCACTGGGCGACCAGGCCGCCCACGAACAGCACCACCAGCGCGACGCCCCAGGCCGCCACGGCGACGCCGTACAGGGACTCGCGGCGGGCGAGCCAAGCTGTCCCCGTGGCGCACACCGCGACGACGGCGATCATCACGGACACCGCGATCACCGAGGCGATCCGGTCCGCGCACTCCGGCGACCGCGCCGGGCTCGCCTCGCAGAACGCCCGTATGCCCCAGTCGCCGAAGACCGCGAACCCCCACAGCGTGGCGAGCAACAGGCTCGCCGCCGCCTGAACCGCCGGTGGAATCACGGTGCGCGTCACCCGGGTACAGATACCCACCCCCGGAAACGGCGACACGCGAGAGAAATACCGTTTCGGCATCGCGACGTCCATCGCTAAGCTCTTGAGCTTCCCGCTTCCACAAGTCCTGACCTCGTCATGCCCAGAGGAGTTTTCGCATGCCCGGAGATGTGCTCGAAGCCGAGCGCGCCCATCTCGCGGCCTCCCGCGCCGCGCTGAGAGCGATGCGTGAGCACGCGCAGTCGCTGTCGGCGGACGCCGCCGGCGACTGGGTCTCGCAGCAGGTCCTGCAGAGCCTGCTCGACCAGCGGGTGGCCGCCCTGGCCGACCACCCCGACGCGCCGCTGTTCTTCGGCAGGCTGGACCGGGCGGCCGAAGACGACCTGCCGAGCACGGTCTACGTCGGACGCAGGCACGTCCACGACGAAGACAGCAGGCCCCTCGTGATCGACTGGCGCGCCCCGATCTCGCGCGCCTTCTACCAGGCGAGCCCCGCCGACCCCATGGGTGTCGAGCTGCGCCGCAGGTTCGGCTACCAGGGCGGCGAGCTCACCGCGTACGAGGACGAACCGCTCGACGGCCGGGCGCTCGGGCAGAGCAGGCTGCTCACCGAGGAGATCGAGCGGCCCCGCACCGGCCCCATGCGGGACATCGTGGCGACCATCCAGCCCGACCAGGACGAGATCGTCCGCGCGGACCTCGGCGTGACCGTGTGCGTGCAAGGCGCGCCGGGCACCGGTAAGACGGCCGTCGGCCTGCACCGCGCGGCCTACCTGCTGTTCACCCACCGTGAGAAGCTGTCACGCTCGGGCGTGACGATCGTCGGGCCCAACCGGGCCTTCCTCTCCTACATCTCCTCGGTGCTGCCCGCGCTCGGCGAGGTGAAGGTCGACCAGACGACGGTCGCCGGCATCCTGGGCGATCACTCTCATCCGGAGGACCCGGAGGTGGCGGCTGTGAAGGGCGACGCCCGCATGGCCGAGGTGGTCAAGCGTGCGCTGTGGCTGCACGTGACCAAGCCGGTCGAGGGGCTGCTGTTCACCAAGGGCATCAACCGTTACCGGGTGCCCGATTACGAGGTCCGCGAGATCGTCGCCTCGCTGCGCGGCACGACGAGGTACGGCCCGGGCCGCGCCACCCTGGCACAGCGGCTCGCCCACGCCGTGCTCGTCCAGATGGAACGGCGCGGTGAGTCGCCCGACGACCGCGTGCAGGACGCGGTGGCCCGCTCGAAACCCGTCAAGGCCGTGCTCGACGCCGTCTGGCCGAAGCTCACCCCCGAGCAGGTGCTGTTCCGGTTGCTGTCGGACGCGGAGTTCCTCGCCAAGGCGGCGAAGTCGGACCTGTCGCCGGAGGAACAAGCCCTGATCCTGTGGCGCAAGCCGTACAAGTCGCACCGATCGGCCAAGTGGACGGCGGCGGACGCGGCGCTGCTGGACGAGCTGGCCGACCTCATCGAACGGACGCCGTCGCAGGGCCATCTCGTGGTGGACGAGGCGCAGGACCTGTCGGCGATGCAGCTCCGCGCGCTCGGACGCCGCTGCCGCACCGGCTCGGCGACCGTGCTCGGCGACCTCGCGCAGGGCACCACGCCCTGGTCGGCGCGCTCGTGGAAGACCGTGCTCGACCATCTCGGCCAGCCCTCGGGCGAGGTCACCGAGCTCACGCTCGGCTTCCGCGTGCCCCGCGAGATCCTCGACTTCGCCGCCCGGCTGCTGCCCTCCGTCGCGCCGGAGCTCGCCCCGCCGCGCTCGCTGCGTCCCGGCGCAGGCTCACTGTCCGTACGCCGCGAGGCCGACGTCGCCGCCGCCCTTCCCGGGGCCGTACGGCAGGCTCTGGCGCAGGAGGGATCGATCGGCGTCATTGTGGCGGACGCGGACATTCCGGCCCTCACGACGGCGCTGGAAGCCGCACAGGTGCCGCACACGGTGCTCGGCCCCGACTCCACGAGCGACGACCGGGTGCTGCTCGTCCCGGCGACGCTCGCCAAGGGTCTGGAGTACGACCATGTGATCGTCACCGAGCCCGCGGCCATCGTGGAGGCGGAGGAGCGCGGTCTCGCCCGTCTCTACGTGGTGCTCACCCGGGCCGTGACGTCGCTGACCATCCTGCACAGCCGCGACCTGCCCGAGGAGCTGCGATGAGCGCATCGGACGTACGCATCCGCAACGGCAGCCTGGAGGACGTCGACGACGTCCTGAGGTTCTGGCGGGAGGCCGCCGAGAACACCGACAGGCACGACGACGCCGCCAAGGTCGTCGGCCTGATCGAGCGCGACCCCGAGGCGCTGCTGATCGCCGAGATCGACGGCCGCATGGTCGGCACGCTCATCGCCGGCTGGGACGGCTGGCGCGCCCACCTTTACCGGCTCGCCGTGGACCCCGCCCACCGCCGCAAGGGCATCGGATCGCGGCTGATCCGGGCCGCCGAAGACAGGTTCAGGAAGTTCGGCGCGTTCCGCTCGGACGCGATGGTCCTGCACGACAACACCTTGGCGCACCACGCCTGGTCGGCGGCGGGATACGCGCCGCAGCCCGAGTGGGGACGCTGGGTCAAGCGCCTCGACTGACGGCCGGCGGCTACGGGAAAGGGCGGCTCCCCCGAGGGGAACCGCCCTTCCGTTGAGACGAAGCAGGCGATGGATCAGAAGTCCATGTCGCCGCCGCCGGGAACGGCGGGAGCCTTCTCCTTCTCGGGCTTCTCGGCGATGACGGCCTCGGTGGTCAGGAACAGCGCCGCGATGGACGCCGCGTTCTGCAGCGCCGAGCGGGTGACCTTGGCCGGGTCGATGATGCCGGACTCGAACATGTTGACGTACTCGCCGGTCGCGGCGTTGAGGCCCTCACCGGCCGGGAGGTTGCGGACCTTCTCCACCACGACGCCGCCCTCGAGGCCGGCGTTGATGGCGATCTGCTTCAGCGGCTCCTCGAGGGCCTTGCGGACGATCGCGGCACCGGTGGCCTCGTCGCCGCTGACCTCGAGCTTGTCGAACGCGTTGGCGCCGGCCTGCAGCAGGGCCACGCCACCGCCGGGGACGATGCCCTCCTCGACCGCGGCCTTCGCGTTGCGGACGGCGTCCTCGATGCGGTGCTTGCGCTCCTTGAGCTCGACCTCGGTGGCCGCGCCGGCCTTGATGACGGCGACGCCGCCGGCCAGCTTGGCGAGGCGCTCCTGGAGCTTCTCGCGGTCGTAGTCGGAGTCGGTGCGCTCGATCTCGGCGCGGATCTCGTTGACCCGGCCGGCGATCTGCTCGGCGTCACCGGCGCCGTCGACGATCGTGGTCTCGTCCTTGGTCACGACGACCTTGCGGGCGCGGCCGAGCAGGTCGAGGGTGGCGTTCTCGAGCTTGAGACCGACCTCCTCGGAGATGACCTGGCCACCGGTGAGGATGGCGATGTCGCCCAGCATGGCCTTGCGGCGGTCGCCGAAGCCCGGAGCCTTGACGGCCACGGACTTGAACAGGCCGCGGATCTTGTTGACGACCAGGGTGGCCAGGGCCTCGCCCTCGACGTCCTCGGCGATGATGACCAGCGGCTTGCCGGACTGCACGACCTTGTCGAGCAGCGGCAGCAGGTCCTTGTTGGCCGAGACCTTGGAGTTGACGATGAGGATGTACGGGTCCTCGAAGACCGCCTCCATGCGCTCGGGGTCGGTCACGAAGTAGCCCGAGACGTAGCCCTTGTCGAAGCGCATACCCTCGGTGAGCTCCAGCTCCAGGCCGAAGGTGTTGCTCTCCTCGACGGTGATGACGCCTTCCTTGCCGACCTTGTCCATCGCCTCGGCGATGAGGGCGCCGATCTCGGTGTCGGCGGCGGAGATGGAGGCGGTGGAGGCGATCTGCTCCTTGGTCTCCACGTCCTTGGCGAGCTTCGACAGCTCCTCGCTGACGCGCTCGACGGCGGCCTCGATGCCCTTCTTCAGCGCCATCGGGTTCGCACCCGCGGCGACGTTGCGCAGACCCTCGCGTACCAGCGCCTGGGCGAGCACGGTGGCCGTCGTGGTGCCGTCACCGGCGACGTCGTCGGTCTTCTTGGCGACTTCCTTGACGAGCTCGGCGCCGATCTTCTCCCACGGGTCCTCGAGCTCGATTTCCTTGGCGATGGAGACACCGTCGTTGGTGATCGTGGGGGCGCCCCACTTCTTCTCCAGGACGACGTTGCGGCCCTTCGGGCCGAGGGTCACCTTCACGGCGTCGGCGAGCTGGTTCATACCGCGCTCGAGACCGCGCCGGGCGTCCTCGTCAAACGCGATCATCTTGGCTGCCATTAGGCTAGACCTCCCAGTAGCAGGGTGTCTGAAACGGACCGAGCCGACGCCCGCGACGGCTTGGACCCGCTATCCCTGCGCGGGCCCCATCGCCCCGATCCCGGTTGTTGTCACTCTCGACCTTAGAGTGCCAAACAAGTATCTAGCACTCTACCCCTGAGAGTGCAAGCGGAAGCCATCCTGACCAGCTTGGACGTTATGTCCAGAAGTGCGAAGCAGGCACCATCACCCAAGCCAAAGCGACCCGCCGCCGGCACGACCGGGCCATGCGAGCGGCCCGACGAGCGACGCGGGAAACACCGAGCGAGCCGGAGGGACGCGCCGTCGATCTGGACCGAGGAGCGCGGGGGGGAGCCGCGAGGGGCGCGGCCGCGGTCTGGACTGAGGAGCGCGCGGGAGCGAAGCGACCAAGCGCGACGAGGATTGTGCTCATGGCACAGCCGCGGTCAAGAGAGCGCCCCGAGCAGCCGAGCGAAGCGAGGCAAAGCGAACACAGCGACCAAACGCGACGCAACTTGTGCTCATCGCGCGCCTCCGGCGCGACTGCGGCGGACGCGAGCGTCCCGACGAGCGACGCGGGAAACACCGAGCGAGCCGGAGGGACGCGCCGCCAATCCCGACTGCGGAGCGCGGGCGGCGAGAAACGAGCGAGCACGCGCCGAAGGCCGTGCTCATCGCGCCGCCGACACGACTGCGGCGGACGCGATCGGCCCGACGAGCGAAGCGGGGAAAACAGCGGAAGGCCCGGGCGCGGGGAGCCGCGCGCCGGGCCTTCCTATGGTCGTTGACGGGATCAGACGGTCCGTACGGCCTCCGCCTGCGGGCCCTTCTGACCCTGCGTGATGTCGAACTCAACCCGCTGACCCTGCTCGAGGGCCTTGTAGCCGTCCATCAGGATTGCCGAGTAATGGACAAACACGTCCTTACCACCGTCTACCGCGATGAAGCCGTAGCCCTTGTCCGCGTTAAACCATTTGACGGTGCCCTGCGCCACTTCCGACTCCTCTAGCTGGGCTGGGGGCCACATAGAAGAAGCCCCCGGTTTTGTCGATCGTCCTCGACCATACCCGCGTCAAGGCGTAGGACAACAGAGTCAATCCGCAAACTACTACTTGGCGTTCGCTCAAAGCGGGACCGAAGAATATTCACTTTACTGTTAAATAGTTGAGTTCTGCACCTTTTGTCGTTGCACCGTAACACAGAAGCGCATGTCAGGTGCTCGACGCAGGTGCGACGGCTCAGCCGCCGGCGACGGCGGGGATGACCGAAATCTGCACTCCGTCCGGCGTGGCGGTGTCGAGCCCCTCGGCGAATCGGACGTCCTCTTCCCCGACATAGACGTTGACAAAACGCCGGATCTTGCCCGTCTCGTCCAGAATGCGGCCGCCGATGCCGGGGTAGTCCGCGTCCAGCTTCTGCAGGACCTCGCGGAGCGTCGCCCCCTCCCCGCTCACCTCCGCGGCGCCGTTGGTGTAGGTCCGGAGAATCGTAGGAATCCGTACGGAAACGCTCATTGTTCGCTCGCTTTCGTTGCTACCGATGGGCTTTTTGTCGCGATCCTCGGTCGCCGCGCGGGGCGGCCGGACGTGCTTTCAGCTGGCGAATGCCGCACGGAACGCGTCGAGAGACGGACGGATGACGGCGGCGGGACGGGCGTGCTCGGCCACCGCGTCGAGCGTCTTGAGCCCGTCGCCGGTGTTCAGCACGACGGTCTCCGCGTCGGGGTCGAGGCGGCCCTCGCGCACCAGTTTGCGCAGCACACCGACCGTGACGCCGCCCGCGGTCTCGGCGAAGACGCCCTCGGTCCTGGCCAGCAGGCGGATCGCGTCGACGATCTCCTCGTCGGTCACGTCCTCCACCGCGCCGCCGGTCCGCCGGGCGATGTCGAGCACGTACGGCCCGTCCGCCGGGTTGCCGATGGCCAGCGACTTGGCGATGGTGTCGGGCCGCACCGGCTGCACCACGTCCTGCCCGGCCTTGAAGGCGCGGGAGACCGGCGAGCAGCCCTCGGCCTGCGCGCCGAAGATGCGGTAGGGCCGATCCTCGACCAGCCCCAGCTTGATCAGCTCACGGAAGCCCTTGTCGATCTTGGTGAGCTGCGAGCCCGAGGCCACCGGGATGATGATCTGGTCGGGCAGCCGCCAGCCGAGCTGCTCGGCGATCTCGTACGCGAGCGTCTTGGAACCCTCGGCGTAGTACGGCCGGAGGTTGACGTTGACGAATCCCCACTTCTCGCCCAGCTCGTCACCGATGAGCTCGGAGCAGAAGCGGTTGACCTCGTCGTAGGTGCCGTCAATGGCGACCAGGCGGCCGCCGTACACCGCGGCCATGGTGACCTTGGCCGGCTCCAGGTCGGCGGGGATGAACACGCAGGAGTCGAGGCCGGCCCGGGCGGCCGCCGCGCCCACCGCGCCGGCGAGGTTGCCGGTGGAGGAGCACGACAGGGTATGGAAGCCGAAGTTGCGCGCGGCCTCCAGCGCGATCGAGACGACCCGGTCCTTGAAGGAGTGGGTGGGGTTGCCGGAGTCGTCCTTGACGTGGAGCGACCGAAGCCCCAGCTCGGCCGCCAGCCTGTCGGCCTTCACGAGCTTGGTCCAGCCGGGCTGGAGGTTGGGCTTGTCCGCCACGTCGGCGGGAACGGGGAGCAGGGAGCGATACCGCCAGATGTTCGCCGGGCCGGACTCGATGTCCTCCCGGCGGATCTCGCCGAATTCGTACGCCACCTCAAGGGGGCCGAAACACTCCGTACAGGCGAAGATCGGGCCGAGTTCGTAAAGAGCGCCACATTCGCGACACGAAAGACCAGTGGCGGGGCCGAACTCGGAGGTGTTCGCGGAAGTGTCAGCGGCAGTGCTGGTGTGCGCCATGAAGCGAGGCCTTTCCCTCATCTTCGCTCGCGACCACCTTGGCCGCGAGCCGGAATTGGCACCTGTCCCGGCCGGGCCTCGTGGGCACGAGTTCGACACCGGGGAGGTTGCCGGGGCTTCACAGGGCCGGTCCCTCCACCCCTCTGGATGAGCATGTTCAGTTGTGGGACCTTTCTCAGAAGGTCCTTGAGCGCCACTCCTGCCGATCTCGCCTGGGGCAAATCATGTCAGTCGCGGCACTAGCACTGTACCCCGGCGGCCTTGGCATCCGTTCTGGCGTCTCATATAATGAGACGATTCGTATCAGCCGTACGCCTCGCCGAGCGCGGCCTGCACGTACTTGCGCGCCTGGTGGATCCGGGACTTGACCGTCCCGAGGGGAATGTTGAGCTGGTCGGCGACCTCCGAATAGTCGAGCTGACAGATGTCGCGCAGCACGAGCGCCTGCGCGAGGTCGGGCCGCTCGGCCTCCAGCGCCTCCATCGCGTCGAGCAGGTCGAGCCGCGACCCCGCGATGACGCTCACCCGGCGGGGGTCGGGCCGCTGCTCGGGCAGCTCCTCGGCCTGCTCCGACGAGCGCCGCTTCAACGAGCGGTAGGTGGTCCTGGCACAGTTGACGGTCACGATGTGCAGCCAGGTGCTGAACCGGGCACGGCCCTCGAACCTGGCGATGTTGCGGGCCACGGCCAGCAGCGTGTCCTGCGCCGCCTCCTCGGCGTCCTGCCGATACGGTAGAAGCCGCTCGCAGTGCCGCAGCACGTCGGGCTCGATGCGCCGCAGCAATTCACCGAGCGCGCGATGGTCCCCCTGGGCAGCCGATCGGGCCAGTTCCTCGGTCGTGTCATCCAGTGCCATGCCGTATCCAGCCCTCCCGCGATCGGTTGACATCCTATTGACGGAGGTCGGCTTTTATTAATCTTCCGGCATGCGCGCCCGCTCTGATCGAGGGACGACCCAGATGAGCAGCACCGTTCTTATCGCCTCCAACCGCGGGCCGGTGTCCTTCACGCTCTCGGAGGACGGCGGCCTCACCATGCGCAGGGGCGGCGGCGGGCTGGTCTCCGGTCTGTCCGAGGTGGTCAGGGACACCGACGTCCTGTGGGTGTGCGCCGCGTTGTCGGACGGCGACCGGGGCGCCATACGTCAGGCGCCCGGCGGGCGGCTCGACCGCGCCTTCGAGACGGGGCCGATCCGCATGCTGGACATCCCGCCCGCGGTCTTCCACCGGGCCTACAACGCCGTGGCCAACTCGACCCTCTGGTTCGTCAACCACCTGCTTTACAACACGCCTTTCGCGCCGGAGTTCGGCACCCGGTTCAGGCGCGAATGGGAGTCATACCGCACCTACAACGGCGCCTTCGCGCTGGCGCTGGCCGAGGAGGCGGCGCACCGGGCGCGGGTCATGGTGCAGGACTACCACCTGACGCTGACCCCGGCGATGCTCCGGGTCGAACGCCCCGACCTGCGCATCGCCCACTTCTCGCACACCCCCTGGGCGCCGCCCGAGTATTTCGCGCTGCTGCCCGGGGACGTCGCGGCGGAGGTGCTGACCGGCATCCTCGGGGCCGACCACGCGGGGTTCCTCACCGCGCGCTGGGCCCGCGCCTTCATGGACTGCTGCGAGACCCTGCTCGGGGCCCGGGTCGACCACGCCGCCCGTACGGTGACCCACGACGGGCGGACCACCAGGATCGGCGTCCACCCGCTCGGGGTGAACGGCGAGGCGCTGCGGGCGCGGGCGGCCGAGCCGGACGTCGAGTCGCACATGACGGCGATCAGGGACCACGTCGGCGACCGCAAGCTGATCGTGCGCATCGACCGCACCGAGCTGTCCAAGAACATCGTGCGCGGCCTGCGGGCCTACCAGGAGTTCCTGGCCGCCCATCCCGAGTGGCACGGCCGGGTCGTGCATCTCGCGTTCGCCTATCCCTCGCGGCACGACCTGCCGGAATACCGCGAGTACACGGCGGCCGTGCAGCGCTGCGCCAAGGAGATCGAGGACGAGTACGCGACCGAGGACTGGGACCCGCTCATCCTCAACGTGAACGACGACTACCCGCGCTCGCTGGCCGCCTACCGCCTGGCCGACGTCCTGCTCGTGAACCCGATCAGGGACGGCATGAACCTGGTGGCCAAGGAGGGCCCGATCCTGTCGCCCCGGTGCGCGCTCGTGCTGTCCCGCGAGGCGGGCGCGGCGGCCGAGCTGGGGGCCGACTCGCTGCTGGTCAACCCGTACGACGTGTCGGGCACGGCGGCGGCGCTGCACGAGGCGCTGACGCTGCCGGAGTCCGAGCGTCTCGCGCGCGGCCTGCGGCTGCGGGAGGCCGCGACCGCCCTGCCGCCCCAGCGCTGGTTCGAGGATCAGCTCGCCGCGCTGCGGTAGGGACGCGGCCCGCCCGGCGGGTGATCCGGTGCGCTAGTCTTGCCTGGTTTTGGACCGCAACATAACGGTCACCAGGGACGGCCCCACCTGGTTGATCTATCTCCAGCTCGCCACCTTCGCCACCTACCTGTACGGCCTGTCGGCCGCGGTGCCTCTGCTGCGCGCCGAACTCGGCGTGTCGCAGGCCGTCGCCGGGCTGCACGGCACCGGGATGGCGCTCGGCGGCATCGCAGGCGGGCTCGCCCTGCCCGCGCTGACCAGGCGACTCGGCCGCCGCGTGGTCACCTGGGGCGGCCTGGCCGGGATGAACGCCGGGGTGCTCCTCGTCGCGTTCGGGCACTCGCTTCCGCTCACGCTGACCGGCTTCACGCTGGCCGGCGGCTGCGGCTCGACGGCCCTGTACGTGATGATGGCGGTGCTCAGCGACCACCACGGCCCGGCCGGGGCGGCCGTCATCAGCGAGGCCAACGCGGTCGGCGTGACCGCCGGCATCGCCACCACCTACGTCTTCAGCGTGGTGGCCGAGTCGCCGATCGGCTGGCGGCCGGCGCTGTTCGTGCCGGTGGCGGCCACCCTGCTGCTGGCCCTGCTCATGGGCCGGGTCTGGGTGCCGCCGTCGCCCGCCCCCGCGCCGTCGCCCGCGACCGCCGTCCGGGTCCCGTACGGCTGGCGCTTCCACGTGGCCGGGTTCGTGCTGCTGTGCTGCGTGGCCCTGGAGTTCGCCTTCAACCTGTGGGCGGCCGCGCTGTTCGCCCAGCGGACCGGGCTGTCGCCGGGGGCGGCGGCGACCGGGCTGACCGCGATGCTGGCCGGCATGGCCGTGGGCCGGTTCGGCGGCGCCCGGCTGGCCCTGCGCCTGTCGCCCGGGACGGTGCTGCTCGGCTCGCTCGGGGTGACCCTGGCAGGCTGGGCGCTGTTTTGGGCCGGGACCTCGGCGCCGGTCTGCTACGCCGGGCTGGCGCTCAGCGGGCTCGGCATCTCGGTCCAGTTCCCCATGGGCCTGACCCGCATGATCGAGGTGTCGGGAGGCCGGCCCGACCAGGCGTCGGGCGCGGCCTCGATCTGGGCGGGGGTGGGCTCGGGCAGCGGGCCGTTCGTGCTCGGCGCGCTGGGAGACGGCTTCGGCACGCACACGGCGTTCCTGCTCGCACCCGCCCTGATCGCGGTGGCCGTGGGCGGGGTGATCGGGTCCAGGCCGCGTTCCTGATCGCGTTCCCGAGTTCCGGACCGGTCGGCTCCGGGTCGCGTTCGCCGGAACCCCGCTCGATCACCGGGCTCACGCCGGGGACGCTATGCCCGGCCGGTCGCGGACGACTTGCCGATCTCGGCCACCAGGTCGCCGAGGAGGGCCACGACGCCGTCGGGCCCGTCCACCACCACGTCGGCGCGCTCCGCCAGCGCGGTGACCTCCGCGGACCCGCTGCACACCCGTACGCCGGGAATCCCGGCCGACTCGACCGCGTCGAAGGCGGCGAGGTCCCCCAGGTCGTCGCCGACGAACATGACCGAGCGGGCCTCCCGCTCGGCGAGGAAAGCCGACAGGGCCCGGCCCTTGTCCATCCCGGCCGGCCGCAGCTCCAGCACCATGCGGCCCGGCTCGACCGTCAGCCCGGCCTCCTCGGCCAGCGCCGCGACGGGCCCGCGCAGCGCCTCCAGGGCTCCCGCGGGGTCGGCGCACCGCCGGGTGTGCACGGCGACCGCCTGGCCCTTGTCCTCGATCCAGGCGCCGTCCAGGCCGGCCGCGAGCTCGGGCAGCCGGGCGCGGACGAGGTCCAGCCCCGGCGGCGGTGGCGGGGCCGTGAGACGGCCGTCATCCCAGCGCTCCAGCCCGTAGTGGCCGAGGATCACCAGGCCGGGCACCCCGGCGAGGGCCGGCCCGCAGGTCACTCCCCCGAGGGCGAGAACCGCATGCGGCGGGCGGCCCGTGACGATCACGACGGCGCGCACCAGGCGGGCGAGGGCGGCCAGCACGCCGGGCACGGCGGGGTGCACCCGGGCGGCGGTGGGGTCGGGCACGATCGGGGAGAGCGTGCCGTCATAGTCGAGCCCGATCACGGCGCCGGCCGGATCGGAGACGATCGCGTCGAGTCCTGCGTGCGCGGGCAGGGTCATGGCCTCACTCCGAAGGGGGTCGATGTACGCCTCGACAGTCTCATGCCCCAGACCAGGGGCTGCTCGGTGGACCGGGGATTCGGGGATGGGGAAGGTCAGGTGTTCAGTCCCGAGCGGCGGGCCGCGCGGTCGCGCCTGCGCCCGGCTCTCATCCGGCGCAGCCGCTTGACGAGCATGGGGTCGTGCTCCAGCGCCTCCGGCCGGTCGATCAGCGCCCCGAGTAACTGGTAGTACCGGGTCGCGGAGATGCCGAAGGCCTCCCTGATCGCCTGCTCCTTGGCCCCCGCGTATCGCCACCACCGGCGTTCGAACGCGAGCATCTCGCGGTCGCGGTCGGACAGGTCGGGCCCTTCGTCGCCGGCCGGTTCGGTGTCCATCGGCTCCTCCTCGATCGGCTCGCGGGCCCGTCCCATGGTAATGCCAAGCCCGGGAGGCGATTTCGGGGTGTTCAGTCCGGGCAGGACGGACGTAGTGTCACGTGGTGTGAGCTCTGTAATCACGCTACTGACCGACTACGGGCTGGAGGACGGGTACGTCGCCGCGTGCCACGGCGTGATCGCGGGCATCGCTCCACAGGCTCGGATCATCGACGTGGGTCATCTCGTCCCGGCAGGGGACGTACGGCGCGGCGCGGCCATCCTCGCGCAGACCCTGCCCTACCTTCCGGCCGGCGTCCACCTCGCGGTCGTCGATCCCGCCGTGGGCGGGAACCGGCGCCCGGTGGCGGTGGAGGCGGGCGGGCGGGTGTTCCTCGGCCCGGACAACGGCATCCTGTCGTGGGCGGTCCGCGCGGCCGGGGGCGCCGACGCCGCGTACGAGATAACGAACCGGGAGCTGTGCCTGTCCGCCATCTCGCCGACCTTCCCGGGACGCGACCTGTTCGCCCCGGTGGCCGCCCACCTGTGCACCGGGCGCGCGGTCGCCGACGTGGGGCCGCCGATGCCGGTGGACCGCCTGGTGACCCTGCCCGCGCCGACCTGCCGGTTGCGGGACGGCGCGGCCGAGGGCGAGGTGCTGTCGGTGGACAGGCACGGCAACGTCCAGTTGTCGATCACCGCCTCCGACCTGGCCGAGCTCGGCGTGCAGCTCGGCGACACCCTCGCCGTGTGGCTCGGGCGCCGCCAGATCGCCGTGCCGTTCCGCGAGACGTTCACCGCCGTGCCGCCCGGCGACCTGGTGGCGTTCACCGACTCCGCCGGCCTGGTCGCGATGGCGATCAACGCCGGGGACGCCTCCGACCGCCTCGGTCTGCCCCCGGGCGCGCACGTACGGCTGTCGCCCGGGCGCTGACCGGCGGGTCCTACTTGGCGTTCACCACGTCGCGGACCTCCGCGAAGTGGCAGGCGCTGGGGTGGGCGCTGCCCGGGCGCACCTCGAGCGCGGGCCTCTGCTCGGCGCAGATGTCCTGCGCCTTCCAGCACCGCGTGCGGAAGTGACAGCCCGACGGCGGGTTGGCCGGCGAGGGCGGGTCGCCCTGGAGGATGATCCGCTGACGGGTCTCCCGGCCCTCCGGGTCCGGCACCGGCACGGCCGACAGCAGCGCCTGCGTGTACGGATGGGTCGGGGTGTCGTAGATTTCGCTGTCGCTGCCCAGCTCGACGATCTTGCCGAGGTACATCACCGCGACCCGGTCGGAGATGTGGCGGACCACCGACAGGTCGTGGGCGATGAAGATGTAGGAGAGGTCGAACTCGTCCTGCAGCCGCTCCAGCAGGTTCATCACCTGGGCCTGAATCGACACGTCGAGCGCGGAGACCGGCTCGTCGCAGATGATGATCTCAGGCTGGAGCGCCAGGCCGCGGGCGATGCCGATGCGCTGACGCTGGCCGCCGGAGAACTGGTGGGGGTAGCGGTTGATGTGGTCGGGGTTGAGGCCGACCACCTCGAGCAGCTCCTGCACCCGGCGCCGCCGGTCGCCCTTGGGCGCGACGTCCGGGTGGATCTCAAACGGCTCACCCACGATGTCGCCGACGGTCATCCGCGGGTTCAGCGAGGTGTAGGGGTCCTGCATCACCATCTGGATGTTGCGGCGCATGCGCTTGAGCTCGGCGCCCCTGGCCGCGGTGATGTCCTTGCCGCGGATGCGCACCGAGCCCGACGTGGGCCGCTCCAGCGCCATCAGCAGCTTGGCCAGGGTGGACTTGCCGCAGCCCGACTCGCCGACGATCCCGAGCGTCTCACCCCGGTGCAGGTCGAAGGAGACCCCGTCGACGGCCTTGATCGCGCCGATCTGCCGCTTGACGACGATGCCCTGGGTGAGCGGGAAGTGCTTGACCAGGTCGCGGACTTCGAGGATCGACTCGGCGTCAGCCTTCATCGATGACCTCCCTCCAGTAGTGGCAGGCGCTGCCGCGGGTGCCACTGATCGTGTACAGCGGGGGAACGTCGGTCACGCAGTTGTCCCGCCGGTAGGGGCACCGCGGGTGGAAGGCGCAGCCCGTCGGCATCTCCAGCAGGTTGGGCGGCAGGCCCTTGATCGCGTACAGCTCCTTGCCCTTGTGGTCCACCCGGGGGATGGACTCCAGCAGCCCCTTCGAGTAGGGGTGGGCCGGGCTCTTGTACAGGTCGTGCACCGTGGCGTGCTCGACGATGCGACCGCCGTACATGACCGCGATCTTGTCCGCGACGTCGGCGACGACGCCGAGGTCGTGGGTGATCAGGATCAGGCCCATGTTGCTGTCGCGCTGCAGCTCCGCGAGCAGCCCCATGATCTGGGCCTGGACGGTCACGTCGAGCGCGGTGGTCGGCTCGTCGGCGATCAGGATCTCCGGGTCGAGCGCGATCGCCATGGCGATCATGATGCGCTGCCGCATGCCGCCGGAGAACTGGTGCGGGAAGTCGTTCACCCGGTCCTTGGCGGCCGGGATCCTGACCCGGTCCATCAGTTCGATGGCCTTCTTCTTGGCCTCAGCCCGGGACGTGCCGCGGTGCGTGCGGAACATCTCGGCGATCTGCCAGCCGACCGGGAAGACCGGGTTCAGCGCGGACAGCGCGTCCTGGAAGACCATGGAGATGCCCTCTCCGCGGATCTTCCTGCGCTGGTCCTCGGGGAGCTTGAGCAGGTCGACGCCGCGGAAGCGGATCTCACCCCCGGTGATCTTGCCGGGGGGCATGTCGAGGATGCCCATGATGGTCTGGGCGGTGACGCTCTTGCCCGAGCCCGACTCGCCCAGCACGGCGAGGGTCTCACCGGCGTCCACGCTGTAGGTCACGCCGTTGACGGCCTTGGCCACGCCCGCCCGGGTGCGGAACTCCACGTGGAGGTTGTCCACCTCCAGCAGGGCCCCGCCGTGGGAGCCCCTGCCCACCTGCTCGGAAAGCACTTCCGTCACTCGCTGTGCCTCCTCATCGAAGCTTCGGGTCGAGTGCGTCGCGTACGGCTTCGCCGAGCATGACGAAGGTCAGCACGCACAGGGACAGGAACGCGGCCGGGAAGAACATGGCGTGCGGCGCGGTCCTGATGTACGAGGCGTGGTCGGCGATCGCGATGCCCCAGGAGATGACCGGAGAGCGCAGGCCGATGCCGAGCAGCGACAGCGTCGCCTCGGCGCCGATGAAGCTGCCGATGGTGATCGTGGCGTACACGAGGATCGGCGCCAGCGAGTTCGGCAGCAGGTGCCTGAAGATGATCCGCATCGGCCCGGCCCCGAGCGCCCTGGCGGCCTGCACGTAGTCCTGGTGCTTGGCCTGGATGACGGCGGAGCGGGCGATGCGCATCAGGATCGGCCAGCCCAGCAGGGCGAGCACGATGATGACGACCGCCATGATCATGACCTTGCCGGGGTTCGACTGAGCCGGCGCGATGGTGCCGAGGATGATGATCGCGCCCAGCACGTACGGCAGGCCGAGGAGCATCTCGCCGACGCGGGAGACGATCGCGTCGAGCCAGCGCCCGAAGTAGGCCGCGAGCACGCCGGTGAGGCCGCCGATCAGGACGGTCGCCAGCGTGGCCAGCACGCCCACGACGATCGAGGTGCGGGCGCCGTACACCGCGCGGGCGAAGACGTCGCGCCCCTGCAGGTCGTAGCCGAACCAGGCTTCGGAGCTCGGCCCCTCCATGCTCTTGGCGAGCGTGGCGTACTCGGGGTCCTTGTGCGTGAACAGCGACGGGAAGGCCGCCATCGCGAGGAACAGGATCAGCATCACGAGCGAGATCCAGAAGATCTTGCGTCGCTTCAGGATGTCCCAGGTGTCGCGCCAGAGGCTGCGGCGGCTGTCCTTGACCGCGACCGGGCTCGCGGTCGGCTCGTCCGCCCCCTTGATCAGGTCTTGGGTCACGGTCGGGTCACTCATAGCGGATCCTCGGGTCGAGCACGCCGTAGAGGAGGTCGACGAGCAGGTTGGTGATCAGGTAAACGAGCACGAGCAGCGTGGCCACGGGGACCACGATCGTGTAGTCCTGACCGTTGATGGCCCGCCACAGCAGACCGCCGATGCCGTGGATGTTGAAGATGCCCTCGGTGATGATCGCGCCGGACATCAGCGAGCCGACCTCGGTGCCGAGGAAGGTCAGCACCGGGATGAGCGAGTTGCGCAGCAGGTGGACGCCGACCACCCGCCGGTTGCTCAGCCCCTTGGCCACGGCCGTGCGCACGTAGTCGGCACGCAGGTTCTCCACGATGCTCGTACGGGTGAGCCGCGCGGTGAACGCCATGTTGAGGCTGGCGAGCACGAGGGCCGGGACGATCAGCTCGGGGATCGTGGCCGCGTCCGACACGGTCGGCTCGATCACGCCGAACTGCACGCCGAGGACCCACTGGAGCAGGTAGCCGGTGACGAAGATGGGCAGCGACAGCAGGAACAGCGTGGAGATCGTCACCACGTTGTCGATGAAGCCGCCGCGCTTGAGCCCGGACAGGACGCCGGCGCCGATGCCGATGAGCGCCTCGAAGGCCACCGCCATCAGGGCGAGCCTGATGGTGATCGGCCAGGCGTCGGCGAGCTGGGTCGCGACGGACACGCCGTTGAAGTCGGTGCCCAGGTTGCCGGTGAGCAGGTTCTTCAGGAAGTTCCAATACTGCAGCAGGATGGGCTGATCTAGCCCGAACTGCTCGCGCATGGCCGTTACGTAGCTGTCCGGACAGGGCCGCTGTCCGCATCTGCCCGCGAACGGATCGCCGGGGAGCTGCCAGACCATGTAGTTGATGATGAAAGTCGTGCCCAGCACGACAGGCACGAGTTGCAGCAGGCGCCGGATCGCGTATCGGCCCATGCGCACCTCCGATCTGACGCTAAAGGTCGTACATGCACCCCCCGCGGGTCAACACGGGAGATCGCAAACGGACAGCCCACGAGGCCGGTCCCGGTGGGGAACCGGCCTCGGGGGGTAACACGAGCGAGCTGTCCCTACGCTTCCTTGATCGCGATCGACAGCGGGTCGAGCTCACCGAAGGGGGTGACCTTCACACCGGTCACCCACTTGGAGGTGCCGGCCTGCAGACCGTACGACCACAGCGGAATCGCGGGCATGTCCTGCTGCAGCATAGCCTCAGCCTCCTGGTAGAGGGCGTTGGCCTGCGCGGGGTCGGTGGCGGTGTCGGCCTCGTGGAGCTTCTCGTCGAGCTCCTTGTTGCTGTAGAGGCCGTCGTTGGAGGACGCGCCGGTCTTGTACAGCGGGTTCAGGAAGTTCTCGATGTGCGGGTAGTCCATCTGCCACCCGGTGCGGAACGCGCCCTTGATCTTGTGCTGCGTGATGGTGTCGCGCAGCTCGGCGAAGGTGGGCATGTCCTTGTGCACGAACTTCACGCCGGCGTCGGGACCGAAGGCCTGGTTGATGCTGTTGACCGTGGCCTCGATCCAGTCCTTGTGGGTGCCGTCGGCGTTGGACCAGATGGGGAACTCGGCCGGCGGGGTGTAGCCGGCGGCCTTGGCCTTGGCGAGGTACTCCTTGGCCTTGGCGGGGTCGTACGTGCATAGCTCGCCGCAGGCGCCGTCCTTGAAGCCCTCGACGATCGGGGAGACCCAGCCGTTGATCGGGGAACGGCCCTTGTTGAAGATCTTCTCCGTGATCGTCTTCCGGTCGATCGCGTACGAGACCGCCTTGCGGAAGTCCGCGTTGCCGCCGAACTCCTTGTCGTACAGCGGGAACGTGATCGTCTGGATGACGCCCTGCTGACCCTCGATGGCGCGGTCGCCGAGGTCGGCCTTCCACTTGTCACCGGCGAGGGCCGACGGCGGGATCAGCTCGGTGAAGTCGAGGTTGTTGGAGACCAGGTCCGCGTAGGCCGCGTTGTCGTCCTTGTACATCTTGTAGACGATCCGCTTGACCTTGGGCTTCTCCGGCCCGGGGTAGTCGGGGTTGGCCTCGACGATGATCTGCGAGTTGTGGTCCCACTGCACGAACTTGAAGGGGCCGTTCGTGATCGGCTTCTGGGCGAAGCCCTCCGGGTCCTTGAAGAACGCCTCCGGCAGCGGCGCGAAGGCCGTGTAGCCGAGCTTGGTGCGGAAGACGGCGACCGGAGCGGTCAGCGTGACCTTGAAGGTGAGGTCGTCGATGACCTCGAGGCCCTCCAGCTTGTCGGTCTCCGGCTTGGGGGCCTCCTTCGGGCCGTCCGGGCCGTCGGGGTCGGAGGTGTTGACCTTGTCGAAGCCGACGATGTCACCGAACCAGAAGCTGCCGAGCTGAGCGTTCGGCGAGTAGGCGGTGTAGTTCCAGGCGTCGACGTAGTTCTTCGCGGTGACCGGCGTGCCGTCGGTCCACTTCAGACCGGGCTTGAGCTTGATCGTCCACACCTTGTTGTCGGTGGTCTCGATCGACTCGGCCTGGTCGAGCTCGGGAGCGGCCGTGTCCGAGTTGTACTTGACGAGACGGCTGTACACGAATCCGTTGATCGTGCCGCCACAGGTCTCGTTGATGTTTCCGGGCACGAAGCCGGTCTGCGGCTCACAACCACGGATGTAGACGGTCCCCGACGCGGCCCGGGGGTTTTCCCCGCCGCCGCTACTGGAACCGCCGCCCCCGCCGCACGCGGCGACGCCGAGCGCAAGCAGCGCGGTGCCGGTGGCGATCTTCGCGCCCTTAGTCACGCGCATAGTGGATTGGTCCTCCCTCTAAGGATGGGCGTTCGCGCTGGTAGCACCCGGTTTGCCGGGATTGGTCAAACCAGCTGACGTCCTGCCAGTCGTCCGGAGCATCCCTTACCGGACGCACCAGAGGAGTCTCCGGCACGTTGCAGTTCGGTCACACGTGCGTCAGTAGGGCGTCACACACATTCTTGTGAGCCCAACCTTAAATGCCCAGCACGGCATCAAACTCCCCTTTAGAGTACATATACCGACATGCGGTGCGTCCTTTGGCCGAGGACGGGGCCGACACCGGCTCCCGAGTCCCCGGACCATGATGTCCTGGGCTACCTTTGACCAGTCGCAGCCACGTTCGGTGTGACAGCCGTCCCACCGACCTCCATCCAATAGAGTCCATGCCATGAGCCAGCCGGAATCCGCGCTCGCGGAGGCCCAGGGTGGCGGCCGAGCCCCGGAGTCGCTGGCCGCGCTCGCCGAGCGTCACGGACTACGACGCGCCATCGCACGCCCCAGCATGCCCGCCTACCTACGTCAACTGTGGGACCGGCGGCACTTCATCCTCACGTACGCGACCTCGCGCAACGTGTCGAAGTACTCCGAGTCGATGCTGGGGCAACTGTGGCAGGTGCTGACCCCGCTGCTCAACGCGGCGGTGTACTGGCTGATGTTCGGCGTCATCCTCGGGCAGAGCAAGCAGATTGAGAACTACCCGGCCTTCCTCATCACCGGGGTCATGGTATTCACCTTCACCCAGCGCACGGTGATCAGCGGGGCCAAGTCCATCTCGTCGAACCTGTCCCTCATCCGGGCCCTTCACTTCCCGCGGGCCGCTCTCCCGCTCGCGTACACGATTCAGGAGCTCCAGCAGCTCGCGTACTCGATGGCCGTGCTCCTCCTCCTGGTGCTCGTCACCGGGGAGCCGGTGACCTGGCTCTGGCTGCTGATCCCCGTGACGCTGCTCATGCAGACCGTCTTCAACATCGGCACCGGCCTGTTCATGGCCCGCCTCGGCGCGTTCATGCGGGACATGAACCAGCTGCTGCCGTTCATCACCCGCACCTGGCTGTACGCCTCCGGGGTCTTCTACGCGATCGACGACAGGACCCGGGACCTTCCGGACATCCTCCGGTGGGCTCTCGAGTTCAACCCCGCCGCCGCGTACATCGAGTTCATGCGCGACCTGCTGATCTACGAGCGGTTCCCCGAGCGCTGGGCGTGGGTGACTTGCCTATTCTGGGCATTGTTCGCGCTGATCGTCGGCTTCTGGTACTTCTGGCGGGCCGAGGAGAGGTACGGCCGTGGCTGAGCTGACCGAGGAGCTGTCGCAGGTGGCGCCCGAAAACCCGAAGACGCAGTCCCCCAAGACGACCCCGAAGAAGCAACACCCCAAGGCCGGAACCCCGACCGTCATCGTCGACGACCTCCACATCGTCTACAAGGTGTACGGCGCCGCCAGCGACGCCGAGAAGGGCAACGCCGCCAACGCGCTGATGCGCATCCTGCGTCGGCAGGGCCGGCCGCAGATGAAGGAGGTCCACGCCGTCAAGGGCGTGAGCTTCGTGGCCTACCACGGCGACGCCATCGGCATCATCGGCCGCAACGGCTCGGGCAAGTCGACGCTGCTGCGCGCCATCGCCGGCCTCCTGCCGCCGCACAAGGGCGCCGTCTACACCAACGGCCAGCCGTCCCTCCTCGGCGTCAACGCGGCCCTCATGAAGGAGCTGACGGGCGAGCGCAACATCATCCTCGGCTGCTACGCGATGGGCATGACCCCGAGCGAGGTCCGCGAGAAGTACGACGAGATCGTGGACTTCTCCGGCATCGGCGACTTCGTCCAGTTCCCCATGTCGACGTACTCGTCCGGCATGGGCGCCCGGCTGCGCTTCGCCATCTCCTCGGCCAAGACGCACGACGTGCTGCTCATCGACGAGGCCCTCGCGACCGGCGACCGCGAGTTCAAGCGCAAGAGCCAGCAGCGCATCAAGCAGATGCGCGAGGCCGCCGGCACTGTCTTCCTGGTCGCCCACAACCTCGACGTGATCGAGGAGACGTGCAACCGGGTGATCTGGCTGCACAAGGGAAAGATCAGAATGGAAGGCGACCCCCAGGAGGTCCTGGAGGCGTACAACAAGGCCTGAGAGAAACGGAGGGGTGAACGTGCCGACGCCGCCACCTATCCCGTACGACCACCTGCCCGAGGTGCCCGCGCTGACCGTCGAGAGCGACGACGTGCGCGACGGCGAGCGGCTCCCCGACGCCCACGTGTTCAACGACTGGGGCATGGGCGGGCAGAACATCTCCCCGCACCTGCGCTGGTCCGGCGCCCCCGAGGGCACCAAGAGCTACGCCGTCACCTGCTTCGACCCCGACGCGCCCACCGGCAGCGGCTTTTGGCACTGGGTGCTGTACGACATCCCGGCCACCGTCACCGAGCTGCCGGCCGGCGCGGGCAACGGCCCCGACTTCAAGGGCCTGCCCGAGGGCGCCAAGCACGCGCGCAACGACTACAGCACCAAGGAGTACGGCGGAGCGGCGCCGCCCCCCGGCTTCCCGCACCGCTACCTGTTCGCCGTGCACGCCCTCGGCGTGGAGTCTCTGGGCGTCGACACCGACGCTCCGCCGGCCGTGGTCGGGTTCAACATCACGGCCAACACGCTCGCCCGCGGCTACATCGCACCTGTGTACGAAACGTGATGCGCCAGGTCCGCTCGCTCCATTATGATTCGAACGGAGATTCGACATAGGGGAGGGGCGGATGAGCGACCTGGCAACGGCGATCGACAATCTGGCCGCCGAAGATCCCTCGGAGCTTCCCGTCGGGCTGATCACCGAGCAGCTCGTCGAGCTGCATTGGCAGATGGCCCGTTTGCAGGCTCAGATCGCCCGGCGCACCCACCTGCGCGCCAGTTACGACTCGCCGAACTAACCGGTGGCTGTCCACCACCGTCGCCGGGTGGGAGGAGCCGGCCACGGCCCTGCCGCATGCGGTCCAGACGGCGCGTGGCTGCGTTGTCGCCCGCGCCCGCGGGGAACGGCTCGCGATTCGGCGGGGCCCGGAGCCGTCGCCCGTAGCTTCGTCCCGGGCTCCTCTTCGGCCTTGTGACGCACCCACCCGGGTCTGAGGCGGCCGTCAGAGACCTCAAGGGCCGCGAGCCGCCTGTTTCGCTTGCGGGCCGGGCACGACACCGGACGGCCGGCACCCCGCATGGGATGCCGGCCGTTTCCGTACCGTCAGTCACGTTGCCTCGCGGCCGCATGAGTTGTGCTGCCGCGTAAGGCGGCGGGAGGCGAGGGCCTGTCCGGACATGGCCTCGCCGGTCGGCGACGGTGTTCCCGCGGCCCGCCGCACGCGTTTCCAAGGGTCGCGCCGCGCGCGGAGCCTCCGGCGCCGCCCGGCAGTCGCCCGGGCGGCGGCGGAGGCCCTCAGACGCGGGTCACCTGCCGTACCGGCCCTGCTGCGGCGCGATACCGGCCACCGTGTCAGGGGCCGAGGAGACCGCGCTCGACGCCGAGGCGTCGGCCGTGGCCGCCGCGGAGGTGGCGAGCCCGGCCACCGCGGTCGCCGTCGCGGCGGCGCCCTGCGCCGGAGCGTTCGTGGTGCCGCGGACGGTCTTGGTGACCGTGTTGGCGTTGGCGTCGGCCCGGGCCGCGGTCTCCGTGACGGTCGCCTGGGCGCTGCTCGTCGCGCGGTCCGCCGGAGTCTCACACGGCACCAGCGCCAGCAGGCCGCCCGCACTGCCCGCGGTCGCCGCGGCGGCGCCCTTCAGGTTGAGCAGCGCGTTGAGCTTCGCGGTGGCGTCGAGCCCGGCGCGGACCGTGGCGCCCGCCGTGGCGACCGCCGTGGCCGTGGCGTCCACGGCGGCGGCGGCCTGGCCGGAGGCCGCGACCACCGGCCTGCCGACCTGGGCGGTGATGTCGGCGGCGGCGTCCACCTTGGCGGCGACGACCGCGTTGAGCTCGGCGTTGACGTTGGCGATCGCGACCAGCGCGGCCCTCAGGTGGGCCTCCAGCCTGGCCACGACGTTGGCGTCGACGGTGACGGCGGCGTCGGCGACGATGCCGGCCGCGATGTCCGCCGCGGCGTTGATCTGGGCGTTCGCCTCGGCCGACAGACCGGCGGTCACCGTGCCGCAAAGCTTCGCGACCGCGACGAGGTCGGCCCGGATGTCAGCGGTCAGGTTCACCGCAACCTCGGCGGCCGCGTCGGCCTGCGCGGCGACGCCGCTCGTCGCCCCGCCGACGGCCGTGCCCCGCAGGTCGGCCAGAAGCCTCGCCAGCGACGCGACCCGGTGCTCCGTGCACTTCTGCCCGCAGACGTCGGCCTGGGCGGGCGCGGTCAGCATGCCGGCGATGCCGATCGTGGCGGCGACGACGGCTGTCCTAACCACTCGTTTCATTGACTTGCCCCCGGTTCATATTCCTTTTCACGAGAGTGGGAATGACGAACCCAAGAACCCCCGTGCGTCGGCGAGCACGCCGACAAAGACGTCGGCATTTCTATCACCGCCGATCACGGTCGAGATCCCGGCCGACCAGGCCCTCCGCGGCGAGCGGCGCGCCGGGAAAGTCGTATATCGAGCATCGGACGACCACTTCGCGGTCACCCCAATCCCGCCTGCGGAGAAAGGCACGGTAAACACCCCGCCCAGGCCCGGCGGCAGATCTTTCCGCTCACTTTTAGCGACGCGCCCGGCGACCGGCGTGACACGGGCCGTCCGGGGCCCACGGCCAAGCGACCCTATCGCGACATATCTCGATTTGGGTTACGCTGGCGAAGTGACAGCCCTCACCCCGTACGCAAGCGACGACCCCGCACAGCGTGCCTCGGACGCCGATCGCGATCGGGTCGCGGCCGTCCTCGGCGAGGCACTCGCCACCGGCCGCCTGACGAGCGTGGAACACGCCGACAGGCTCGACGCCGCCTACCGCGCCGTGACCATCGGCGACCTCGCCCCCCTGGTCGAAGACCTGCCCGACACCTCACACCCGCAGCCCGTGCCGTCCGCCGAGCGGCACCAGGTCTCCGCCGTGTTCAGCAAGATCATCAGACGGGGACGCTGGATCGCCGGGCGGCACACCGAGCTCCGCTCGGTCTTCGGCGCCCTGATCGTGAACCTCAGCGACGCGGTCCTGCCCGGCCGCGAGGTGACGCTGGAGCTGAACTCCTTCTGCGGCAAGCTCATCGTCACCGTGCCGGCCGACGCGAGGGTGGTCGACGAGGGCAGGGCGCTGTTCTCGAAACGATCGGTCACCGGAGGGACCGGCGACAGTGGCGGCCCGCTGATCCGCGTCACCGGCGACGCGCGCTTCGGCAAGATCGTGGTCTACCGCGGGACCCCTCGCTGACCGCCTACGATGCGGCCATGCAGCTCGCCGGCCGTGCGCTGCCCGTGGCCCTCGACGCCATGGGCGGCGACAACGCGCCCGGGGAGATCGTCGCGGGTGCCGTACAGGCCGTGCGCGAGCGAGGCGTGCCCGTCGTGCTCGTCGGCCACCCCCGCCTGCTCCACCGGGAGCTGGCCGAGCACGACGCGGTCGCCGAGATCCCCATCGTCCGCGCCGAGGAGGCGCTGGCGATGGACGAGGGCGCGCTGGCCAGCCTGAGAAGGCCGCGTTCCAGCATCGCCGTCGCCTGCCACCTCGTACGGCGCGGCGACGCCTGCGCGGTCGTGTCCGCGGGCTCGACGGCGGGCGTGGTCGCCACCGGCCGGCTGCGGCTACGCGCCCAGCAGGGGGTCGTACGCCCCGCGATCGCGGTCGGCCTGCCGACCCTGCCTCAACCGACCGTGCTGCTCGACGCGGGCGCCACCGCCGACGCCAAGCCGGAGATGCTGGTGCAGTTCGCCCACCTCGGCGTGGCGTACGCGGAGATCGCGCTCGACCTCCGGCGTCCCCGCGTCGGCCTGCTCACGATCGGCGCCGAGGCCGCGAAGGGCAACAAGCTCGCCAAACGGGCGCACGAGCTGCTCGCCGCCACACCCGGCATCGACTTCACCGGCAACATCGAGGGGCACGACCTGCTCACCCGGAAGGTCGACGTGATCGTCACCGACGGGTTCACCGGCAACGTCGCGCTCAAGACCGTCGAAGGCACCGTACGGTACGCATTCGAGCAGCTCAGGGAGGCGATCTCGGAGAGCCGGATGGCCAGGCTCGGCGGCCTGCTGCAGCGGGCCCGGATGCGTGAGCTGGCCGGCCGGCTCGACCCCGAGGCCCACGGCGGGGCCGTACTGCTCGGTCTCAACGGCACCGTGGTGATCGCGCACGGCTCGTCCCGGGCGCGGAGCGTGGCCGCCGCCTGCGAGCTGGCGGCCCGCCTGTCGGCCCAGGGCATCGTCACCAGGATCGGCGAGCGAATCGCCTCCAACAACAAGTCACACCGCCGCTGGTGACCCCCGGCCGGGGCGGCGTCCACGAGCCTTGGCCGGCCGCGACGGAAGGCGCCCGAGAACTTCCCTGCCTTCCGGAGTTTGGCAAACGTTGGCCGGTCGGTCGCTGCGCCGGAAGGCGCCTCCGGCCCTCGCGAAGCCCGCTCCGCCGGGCTTCCGTTCCGCTCTCTCCGCCCCGGGCGAAGGCCGGCGGCCGACGGCTATAGGACGGCGGGCAAGAGGCGCGCGCCGATAAGCTTGACGCATGACCGACCCGCAGCTCGTGCTCACCGAGCGGGTCCAGCAGGCGCTGGGTTCCGCCTTCGGTCCGGAGTACGCCACCGAAGATCCGCTGATCAGGCCCTCCCAGTTCGCCGACTACCAGGCGAATGTCGCGCTCAGCCTGGCCAAGCGGCTCCGACGTGCCCCGCGGGAGGTCGCCCAGGCCATCGCCGACCACCTCGACACGGCCGACGTGAGCGTGGAGGTCAGCGGGCCCGGGTTCCTCAACCTGACGCTGCGCGACGGCTGGATCGCCGAGCAGGCGGCGCAGCGGCTGCTCGACGAGCGCATCGGCGTGCCGCAGCCGGCCCCGCAGACCGTCGTCATCGACTACTCCGCGCCGAACGCCGCGAAGGAGATGCACGTCGGCCACCTGCGCACCACGATCGTCGGCGACACCCTCGCGCGCACCCACGAGCACCTGGGCAACCGGGTGATCCGGCAGAACCACCTCGGCGACTGGGGCACGCAGTTCGGCATGCTCATCGAGCACCTCCTCGACATCGGCGAGGAGGCGGCGCTCGGCATGCTGGCGGCCGGCGACGGCAACGCCTTCTACCAGGCGGCGCGGCACAAGTTCGACAACGACCCCGAGTTCCAGCAGCGGTCCCGCCGCCGGGTGCCGCTGCTGCAGGGCGGCGACCCGGAGACTCTGCGCCTGTGGCGCGAGTTCATCGACTACAGCAACCGCTACTTCAACAAGGTGTATCGCGCGCTCGGCGTCACGCTGACCGACGACGACATCGCCGGCGAGAGCATGTACAACCCCATGCTCCCCGACGTCTGCGACGAGCTGGAGCGGGCCGGTGTCGCCGAGATCAGCGAGGGCGCGCTGTGCGTGTTCCCGCCCGGCTTCACCGGCCGCGACGACCAGCCGCTGCCGCTCATCGTCCGCAAGAGCGACGGCGGGTACGGCTACGCCACGACCGACCTCGCCGCGATCCGCTACCGGGTGAGCGACCTGAAGGCCGACCGGATCCTGTACGTCGTGGGCGCAACCCAGTCGCTCCACTTCCAGATGGTGTTCGCCGCGGCGCGGATGGCCGGCTGGCTGCACGACGACGTCAAGGCGGAGCACGTCCAGATCGGCAGCGTGCTCGGCAGCGACGGCAAGATGTTCAAGACCAGGAGCGGCGAGTCCATCAAGCTCACCGAGCTGCTCGACGAGGCCGTCGTGCGGGCCGAGGCCGTCATCGCCGACCGCGGGTACGACCCGGAGACCCGCGGGCAGATCGCGCGCCAGGTCGGCATGGGCGCGGTCAAGTACGCGGACCTGTCGGTCAGCCACGACAGCGAGTACGTCTTCGACTTCGACCGCATGCTCGCCCTCACCGGCAACACCGGGCCGTACCTCCAGTACGCCACCGCCCGCATCCGGTCGATCTTCCGCAACGGCGGGATCGACCCGGCGTCGGTCACCGGCCCGATCACGCTCGGCCACCCGGCCGAGCGGGCGCTCGCGCTGCAGCTGCTCGGCTTCGGCTCGGTCGTCGCCGCCGTCGCCGAGCTGTCCGAGCCGCACCGCCTGTGCAACTACCTGTTCGACCTGGCCCAGGCGTTCACCTCGTTCTACGAGAGCTGCCCGGTCCTCAAGGCCGAGGATGAGTCCGTACGGCAGTCGCGGCTGGCGCTGTCCGCGCTCACCCTGCGCGTGCTGCTGCGCGGGCTCGACCTGCTGGGCATCGAAGTCCCCGAGCGGATGTGAGTGGGGTGCCCGACCCCGCTTTAACGGAGGCCGGGGACGGCGCCTCCGGCCCCGGGGACGACCTCCCCGCATCCGAACACCGTGTCCTCGCCCGGCGACGGCCGGCCGCCCTGTCCGGGGCGGCCCGGCCCTTGCGTTTCCACAGGTCGGGCTCGTGCACGGCGCGCCTCATCAGCGACTGTCACACCAAGCGTCTAGTCTGGCGCGGTCAAGGGAGTGCCAGCCGACCCCTCGGGGAGCGTTTCGCGTGAGCATGGACCTGACCACGAGTCCGGACCCTGGAAACCTGGCCGAGGCCACGGAGCTGCACCGCTACGCCGAGGCGCTGATCGTCAGCCTCGCGGCCGACGGGACCGCACCCGACCTGCCACCGGGCATCACGGACGTGCCGGGCTACTGGCTGGGGCCCGCCGTCGAGGCCCTCGTCCTCATCATGTCCGGCAAGGACGCCCTGGAGCCGCTGGCGCTGGCCAACCAGCTGGACGAGCGGCGCACCGCCCTGTTCCTGTGCCTGGCCCTCGCCGTCTGCGGCCACGGCGACCGGATCCACGCCTCCTGGCTCGGCACCGCCTTCGGCGACCTGTCGGAGGACCAACCGGTGACCCCCGGCCAGCGGGCGCTGTGGCTCGCCGCCGCCCGCGGGGCGTACGGACCGGTCGGCAAGATCTTCGTACTGCGCAAGCTGGACGCGGTGGCCGTGCCGGACACCGACGACCGATGGCTCAAGGCCCTCGTGCCCGGCCCACCGGAGACGTCCGTACCGGCCTCTCTGGAGGCGTTTCCCGAACTGGCGAAGGTCGCCGAGATCGAGCGGTCGCTGCGGGCGTCGGCCACCCTGCGACGCCTGCGGGAGCGCTGCGCCGAGATCACTTCCACCCGGCAGTCCGGTGAGGTCACCAAGGTCGTGCGCGGCACCGTGTGGGCCGAGGACGAGCCGTTGGCCGTGCTCCGCACACTGGCGGGCCAGGGCGGCCAGGAAGGGCCGTTGAGCTCGCTCACCGGGCATCTGCTGCACGACCTGCGCCCCGGCGCCGACCCCCACATGGCGGCGCTCGCCCTGCACGTCGCCGCGCCTGCGATCCGGGCGGCGGCCGAGTCCCTCGTCGACGCGGTGCGGGAGCCTCCCCCGGACACCCTGGACGTGCCGATCCTCGGCTATCCGATCAAACTCACCCCCGAGGGCCCCGACCAGGAGTCGATGGCGGCGGCCGAGCACCTGCTCGTCACCGAGTCCGTGCCCAAGCGCACCCGGCCCTGGCTCGGATACGTGCTCCTCGCTCTCGCCGTGGTCGTCTTCGTCGGCGGGCTCGTGCTCTCGCTGCCGCTCGCCCTCACCGGCCTTCTGGTCGCCGCCGTGGGCGGGCACCTGCTGTG
Source organism: Microbispora rosea subsp. aerata (assembly GCF_014647835.1). GTDB lineage: Bacteria > Actinomycetota > Actinomycetes > Streptosporangiales > Streptosporangiaceae > Microbispora > Microbispora aerata. The sequence continues at coordinate 2,562 of NZ_BMPY01000023.1, read as the reverse complement.
GCGGCACCGCGTCCGGGAACACTCGGACGTTCGGTACGTCCAGACGCGGGCGGGCAAGCTCGCAGACCTCGCCGACAAGGCCGTCTGGGCCCTGCACGAATACGCCAGGGAGTCCGAGGAGCGCGCCTCCGTCGCCGCCCAGGACCTGGCGGAGGTGACCACCCTCCTGCGCCGGGGTCCGCGAGCCGCGTAAGGGCGCCGTACGGACGTAGCAGAGAAGACGGCGGCGTCTTGGGGGCTGGTCAGGCGATTGGGCAGGCGACTGTGCCCGTAGACGATGGTGTCGTTGGACGACCGTGCCGTGGCGGCTGCGTCGTTAGGTGACTGTGCTCTAGACGACTGTGCCCGCCAACCGGAGGGGTGGCGGGCAGACGTCTCAGACTCGGGCTCAACGCCGTTCAGGCGGTGGGAACCTCCGTTCGGGCAGTGGAAACCTCCGCTCAGGCCGTGGAGACCTCCACCGTGGCCGGAGTGATCAGAAAGACCTTGTCCGCGATCCGCTCGATGCGCCCCTCACAGCCGTAGGCCAAACCCGCGGCGAAGTCCACCATCCGGGTGGCCTCCGTCGTCGACATGCTCGCCACGTCCATGACCACCGTGTGGCCCTCGCGGAAGTGCCGGCCGATCGTCAGGGCGTCGTCATACTTCCGCGGGCGGACCATGACGATGCGGGCCGGATCGTTGTTGGGCTGCCAGCGCCTGGCGGCACGCTCGGCCGCCGGCATCCAGTCGTCTTCGTACTCGTCCTCGGCATAGGTCTCGTCGTCGTACTGCTCTGTCCCACCCAGGCCAAGGTAGCTCGCCACCCTGCGCACAGCCCCCATCGGTTCGTCCTTTTCCGGCTTGTCCTTTTCCGGGCTCGTCCCGATAAACGGGACCGTAATCGACGATTCAGTGAACCCCCGCCGACACGCCCGGCCGTTTAAGTGTTGTTGGCCCGATAATGCGAAGGCCGGACACGTGCGTCTTCATCGTCAATTCCGTCAACCCATCCAGGGTAACTTGCGAACCCGTCTACCCCATGGAACGCTTCGCAAACATTTCTCACAGTCACCTCGTACGACGGCATGCCTTCAGTAGATCACAACGGACACCCTCGATGTGGTGTTCCCGAAATAAGATCTTGCTGGTAGGACGTGATGCGACGGCATCAGGAGATGCGTTTCGAGCCGACGCCAATGAAGATCAAATAAGGCGAGGACGGCGGGACGGATTTAGCGTTTCGAAACCGTTTTCGAAGGCGGTCGCGTCGGCTTGACCACCACACCCCGAGCACCGTCCAGGCGACGACGTAGATCGAAATTGAATACCGGCCGGAGAGGGTCTGTCCATACAGCTCATCTCCCATCTCCCATATCCGGCACCATTTCCACCGGGCCGGGGAATGCGCTCAAGCCGTCATAAGAGTAACTCTCGCAGCGTCGGCCGGCTCGGTTTTTCGCGATCTTCGAGGCTGCCTTCGGCATGGTCCCGCAGCGCTGCCCCCAGGGCCGTCTCCAGCCCGGCGGCAACTCCGTCGACGACCCCGCCCCGACGATCACCCGCAGGTTACACGCCGCCGTGCCGACGGATCGATCGAATTCCTATCGAGTTTCCGATGAGCGGCCACCCCATCGTGGCCCTGGCTTCCCTCTGATCCCGCACAGCCCCACACCGCCATACGGACCCCACACCGCCGTGCGGGGGACGACTCGCTCCACTCCCCCACCGAGTCGCCGGCGAGCGCTGCCATCCCCGCAGTCGCTCCGCTCCCCTGATCTCGTACGGACCCTACACCGCCATGCGGGAGGACTCGATCCACCCCCACCGAACCTCCGGTGCGTGCCCCCCGTAGTGCCCGCTCCTCTGATCCCGCCCGAGCCTTGCCGTGCAGGACAGCTCGATTCCAACCCCTGCTGAACCTCCCGTAGGAAGCCGCAACCCTGGAGTGCCCCGCCTTGGTGACCGATCGCCGGGCTACGCGCCGCCGGTTGCGGGCCGGCCCGATTAATCCGCATCGACACCGCCGCCTCGTGCTCCCCCACACACCAGCACCGCAGGGCGGGAACCACCACCCACAAAAGCAAGGCCCCAGACATGCGAAAACCCCGGCCGAACCCGGCCGGGGCCACACCCCACCACCACAACCACCACCATGCCGGCACCCCCAGAGGCGCCACACCCCAGAACCCGGCACCACACCCCCCGCAAAAATAAGAGGTGTCCGGAAACGCGGAAAGGGCCACCCCGTCACGGGATGGCCCCTTCTCGAAAGATTGTCCGGCGGCGTCCTACTCTCCCACACCGTCCCCGATGCAGTACCATCGGCGCTGACAGGCTTAACTTCCGGGTTCGGAATGTAACCGGGTGTTTCCCTGCCGCTATAACCGCCGAAACACTTTGAAACAAACAACCAGCTGGTTGCTGTCTCTGACATCACATAGTGAACGCGAGCATCTCATGGTCAAGTCCTCGGCCTATTAGTACCGGTCAGCTCCACACATTACTGCGCTTCCACCTCCGGCCTATCAACCCCGTCATCTCCAGGGGGCCTTACCCACATAACGTGGTGGGAGACCTCAT